>CAVSCG010000022.1:0-86959 GCA_963726395.1 uncultured delta proteobacterium | reverse complement strand
AAAAAACATGAAATAGGGGATTAGGCTGTCAGTCTGAAGAAAAAAGCAGTAACCATTAGCAGATGAAATGTGCATGAAAGGGAAGGCCAACCTCTTTGTCTGCATCATGCTGGTTTCAGACCGGTCTTTTGGGCAACCATGAATCTTGCTGATTCATATACAGCTCCGGCAAAGGAAATGAAAATCAAGACAAGCAGAGCGTAGTAGTAAAAGGCAAATCCGGCAGCAAGCGCGACCAGCTTCAGCGCGACAAAGAACGCAATAGCTATTTTAGGATACGGATACACCAGACGATGGCTCAACCACAGACACGCGGGAATAATGATGATTGTCATCAATATAACTTTTATCATCGGTGTAATTGGCACATTCAGGAAAGTATATTGCAAAATAAGAACAGGGGTATAATGAAGAATATAGACATTGATGGAATGTTTTGAACAAAAGAACGTTATCAGATTTGGTTTATTGAAGAATCTTTTTGCAAAAGAAAGGAAAAACATCAAAAGAAAAACGCAAGCTGGCGGTAATAAAATCCAGGTGCACAAAAATGAAAACTGAACGGAACGATCCACAACCGGCACAGCTATTTTATTGTCAAATTGCATATTATGCTCAGCAACTTTTAATATTTCGTCAATGCGGGCAGGATTCCGATATGGTATAATAGAACATATAGTGCGAGAGGAATAAATGCCAGCACTCCCCACATCTTCCAGTTCCGATATCACCCCTGGTGAGCCACTCTTTTTTGTAAGCATACAAGCCGAATAAAAACAGAGGGAGAAGTATCCAGATTTTACCGAGATTAAACTGTATCACTTTGCCTATAATGATCCATGAACCAAGATCAATATGATGAATCACATAATTTATCATGGCGACGGCATAGACAATGCTAAGAACCACAGCAAAGATTATTGTTTGAAGTATAATTCTTTTCCGGCTGTTCACTTTTTTCGGTTCACTGTTTTTTCTTTTAAAAGGCAGACTCAATAAAACAACCACCAGTGTTATAAAAAAGAGCAAGGTCAAAAACCAGGTATGCGAAAAGCTAAAATCAACAGTATTCAATGTTTTTTGGGAACTGGTTAGATATATTCCCGGCATATTAACAAATGCACCCCAGAAATTAAGAAATGTCTCTAAATAGTCCGGGCTGACAGGGTTCAACCTTTTTAAGCGGAGCTGACTAAAGACATCACCGGCACAAAAGAGAAAAACGATGACCGGCACACAAAGCCGCATAAATCTATTTTTTATGTACTCAAGGGGAGTGCTTTTTTTCAATGATGGAAAGATGAATAGTGCGGCAATAAATAGCAGGCAGGGCATCAAATAAATGTCCATCGGAATCAGAGATGTCTCATAAAATCTGGATGACCCCTCTTTATCAATGACAGCCCACCAGAACGATAGCGGATAGGCGAACATTGAAATAACGTGCAATAGGACAACATTGTACACTAGAAAGTTTCTAATATTATCCAGATACACGAAGCGATTTTGGTTGGTTTCCATTTTATTCTTTTATGATGTTTTGAGCTTCCCACTATTTCAATGTCAGAGAAAGAGGATACTGCTTCAGGTTGTCTCCGACCCACAATAATGAGGTGACGACAGCCAATATTGCTTTATTATCTTTAAAAACAGCTACAACATAGGAACGTAAAGGCCACATTCCAACTTTCCATTTCACCTCAAACTCGTATGCCTGTGTACCATCCTTCAGTTTAATTTCTCTTTCATAAAGTATTTTAACATCGGAGCCCTTCCACAGGCTCTCAAGGCCCTTTTTAAATGCAGTTGGCGTCTCCTTATAAGTCCTGCCAGCGGGAATATCTTTTAACGCAACATCAAGAGTTGTCCCCGACCCGGCGTAGGGCTGCCTCCTGAAAATATTATACGGATCCTGCGAGGCTTTTTGATCAACCCATTTGGGAACGGTCAAAGTGAAATCGGGTGATTTGTGAACAAACAATTCATTATCCTTTGTCTTTGCGCACGACATCACCGATAATGCCATAATAAAGATAAATAATAGCAACGCACCTTTAAAGATTGTTCTCATTGTCTTTCCTCCTTTTTTCTTAATAGGATAGATACATCTTTTCGAAGCGTATGCGTCAACTTGGTCAATTCTAGTGCCCGTTGTATAATCAGCCGCGCGGACTGAATGCCCGTCTCGTCATTTTCCATGCCCAAAAACACATGTGAATCGGCATTTTCCTGAGCAGGAAGACCAGTCAGGACCGACGCCCCCAGGGGGCTGACGCTTTTGTGCGTGCTGGCAGGAATCATCTCAAGGGTCAGAAACGTCAGGATATTTGTCAGGTGAGTTGTTTCGAAGCCGCCATGCCGAAGCCAGGCAGCTGCCATGCTCACGCCGATTTTATTTTTCATGCGGCCCGCCGTTAAGTTGCCGAAAACAAACACACGGAACCGATCGATCAGAGCTGCCATCCGCGCGGAGGGACGCATAAAATATACGGGGCTGGCCAGCACGAGGATATCTGCCGTCTCGGCTTTTTCAAAGGCAGCTTGGGCGTCATCCTTGATTGAACAGTATTTGCCCTTTGTCTGTTTGGTCAAGCAAAAATTGCAATGGATCCAATCCTTCACTTTCAAGCCGGAGAGATGGACAATATCACACTCGACATTTTCGCAGGCAGGCTTTCGATCGCGCGATTGAGCAACGTTTCAACATTGCCTTTTTTACCGGGCTACCGGAGATGCCTAAAATTTTGTACGTTATATTGTTTTCCTGTTATTTCAGTCATGGTGCACGTAGATTAGCTTGCTGGTGTCAAAACCCGATGTGGCCGCTTTAGCAAGCAGACGCTTTTTGATTTCTTCATCAAGGCGCGGGTTTCTGGCCAGAATCCACAGATAGGATTTGTCTGGGCCGCAGACCAACGCATAGGAATAGTTTTGCTGATCCAGTTCAAGAATCACGTAAGACCCGTAAAACGGACCGAAAAAGGAAACTTTTAGAAATCCCTGATTCGGGTGATTAACAAAATACGCCTTGCCTTCGGCTTCCTTCCATTTTCTTTCTTTGACCAAGTAACCACGGTTAAGGACACGGACGCCTCCGTCTTCACGTACACTATACTCAGCTGTTACATGGGTTAATCCCCGCTCAAAAGAATGATCCAGCCGGGCAATTTCATGCCACTTCCCCAGATACCTCTCAATCTGAAAACGATCGACCGGTTTTACGCCATCCGGTATTCCGACGCAACCCACAACCAACACAGCAAAAATAATGATAAATTTTTTCATGTTCAGATCATCCTTCCTCTTTACAATTCATCGCCGATGGCTTAGTTTAACCGAAAGTATTTTAAAATCAAAGGGGGAAATATGAAGCTGAGCGAATATTTTGATAAAGCTGATGGATTTGGAGTTCTTGCCACGGCGGATCAAGGCGGCAAGGTTGATGCGGCCATATACGGAAGACCGCACTTTATGGATGAAAAAACGGTCGCGTTTATTGCCGCCGACAAGCTGACTCACGCCAATCTTCAAGTGAATCCTCATGCTGTCTATATCTTTAAAGAAGCTGGACATTATGAAGGCCGCAGGCTCTATATCACAAAGCTGCGCGAAGAGAAAGACAGCCCCCTGATTGATGAAATTCGCAGGAAGAAATACCCCGAAGTGGAAGGCAAATACAAGAGCGGCTCTAAATTTCTGATCTATTTTCACCTGGATAAAGTCTTGCCGCTGATTGGCGGCGGAGAATAATGTTAGGCATCGTAGAGGCAAGACGCGTGAGCTTTAGGTCCTGCGTTGTGCTCTCTACGAATTTCCCAGGGAGGCATAAATCATGAAAATCTTCATGACAGGCGGCACAGGTTTCGTGGGAACTTATCTGGCCGGGCAGCTCATCAGGGAAGGGCACAAGGTCACGATACTGACACCGTCTCTTACAGGGGCGGAATTAAAAATGGAGGGGTTGACCTATCTAGCGGGCAATCCGACCATCAAAGGCCCCTGGCAGGAATCCGTCAGGGCTCATGAGGTTATCATTAATCTGGCCGGCGCTTCTATCTTCAGCCGATGGACGGAGGCACAGAAAAAAATTCTGCTCTCAAGTCGGATAGACACGACACGGCATCTGGTCGAAGCCCTGCCGAACGATTCAAAGCACATCACTTTTTTCAGTACATCAGCTGTCGGCTATTATGGATTTCACGAAGATGAGGAACTCACCGAATCTTCCCCAGCCGGCGATGATTTTCTGGCGCACCTGGCGCGCGACTGGGAAGTCGAAGCGCTACGCGCGCAAACCAAGGGTGCTCGCGTGATTCTGACCCGCTTCGGCATCGTGCTGGGTAAAAATGGCGGCGCGTTGGGCCAGATGATACCACTTTTCAAATATTTCATAGGCGGCCCATTGGGCAGCGGACGCCAGTGGTTTTCGTGGGTGCACATGGCCGACCTGGCCCAGGCGTTTATCTTTCTTCTGGCACACAAAGAAATTTCCGGGGCGATCAATCTCTGCTCGCCCAATCCCGTCCGGAATAAGGATCTGGGAAAGGCTATCGGCAAGGTTTTACACCGTCCCTCTTTTTTGCCCGCGCCAGGCTTTATGATCGAGCTGATTCTTGGAGAGTTTGGTTCTGTCTTGCTCAGAGGCCAGCGTGTGATTCCCCGCCGCTTACTTGATGCGAGTTTTAAATTTCGCTATCCGGATATTGAAGCGGCGCTTAAAAGTGTTATCGAAGACTGATAGGATTTCCACGGCCAACCGGGCGGCGAGAACACCGTATTAAAGAGTAAAAGCAGGTTCCGCCGCTACCGACTGAAGCAATGCCATCGTGTTTTTTTCCTGTGAGGGTTCGCCGCTGATCGCCAGCCACACGCTGCCTTCCGCGCCGGCCACGCCGCCTGCCGCGACCAATTGCGCTTTTGCCCCCGTCAACAAGGCAATGGCTTCGATTTCCGTTATAACTTCACCGGGTACAGGCAACAGACGCGGGCCGTGGGCTCCCGGCTCATTGATCTTTGCCGCAAATTCATCAAGATTCCCGGAAACGCGTTTTTCCAAACCGACTGGAATGATCAGACGCACGCGTCTGCCATAGTAGGCCGGGAGCGATGCGCCGATAGTTCCCGCGTGCGGATGGCCGATCAAAATGGCCGCCCGACTTGTCTCTAAATCAACAGCATTAGCGCCTTTCAGAATGATGTCGCCTTCCTTCAATTCAGCGGCGACATCAAAAATGGTTTTACCTTTTTGCCAAACGCCGTCTTGAATCACCACATCACCGGGGAAACCGCTTTCATCGGGAGACCGTCCATCTTCCTTTTTCGTGTGGCCGGTGGCAAAACAATGCCTCGGAAAAAATGATCCCTCCGAAAATCCTTGGACTGCCCAATAATCGCAAGCAGCTCTTCAGCCACATAGCTGTTGGTTGTCCCGGCGATGACCACAACCGTTCCGCCTTTGAGTGCGTTCAGCACTTCGGAATGTTTGGCGATGGCTTTGCCGATTAGTCTTTTGCCGGCAGCCGGCGTCAGTGACAATTGTCTCATGGATGATGTCCCTCCCCTTATTGTATATCAGGCATAGTATTTTTTATCCGGTAAATAGTCTTCCCTAGCTGGAGAAAACACCTCCACAGCAACCGAGTCCTCCAGGATTTCTGCGCTGTGCTCAACTATTCATCGGGATGCACCAGCTGTCGCCGACTTGAATATCATATCGCTCGTTGCCCACTCTAAAGACCATATGACCGCTCACCAAATAACCGGTCTGCTCATAAGGATGGGAATGTTTCGGTATGATGCTCCCTTTCTTCAATAAAAATTCCGTCAGTAGTGTTCTCTCTCCATACACGAGAGTTTTTTGATCGATCCCTTTAACCCGGGAATGATAGCCTTCATCATTTTTCTTATAAAACATCGTCATATTTATCCTTTCGCCTTGCTGTCGCAAAGTATCTTATTTTCTTAAACTTATCAAGACGGCATTGAGAAGAAACCGACCGGGGGAAAGGCCTTGGCATCTTGACAAATGGCCGGCAACGTGCCATCCCTTTTTTTAAAAATAATACAAAATCAATATAAAGGAGATTGACTTATGGCAGAGATCGTCGGTTTTTCCAAAGAAGGCAATATTGGTCTGATTACCGTGAACAATCCCCCGGTGAACGCCTTGTCCCAGGCCGTTCGCGCAGGAATTAGATCCGGCATAGAAAAAGGCATTGCCGATTCGGATATAGCCGCCATGATCATTATCTGTGATGGTCGCACCTTCATCGCAGGCGCGGACATCCGTGAATTCGGGAAGGCGCCCATGGAACCCCATTTACCGGACGTGTGCCAATTCATTGAAGATTCCCCAAAGCCTGTTATCGCGGCGATTCATGGTACGGCTCTGGGCGGCGGTCTCGAAATTCCGCTTAGCTGTCACTTTCGAATTGCGGTTGCCACCGCAAAAGTAGGCCTGCCGGAAGTCAAACTGGGGCTTTTACCGGGCGCAGGCGGTACACAGAGGCTGCCCCGCGTGGCAGGCGTGCAGGCGGCCCTGGAGATGATCACCTCTGGCACACCGATTGCGGCAGCCAAGGCTAAAGCCATTGGTATTCTTGATGAAATTATTGAAGGCGATCTGAAAGCGGCGGCAATGGCCTATGCCAAAAAAGTGGTCGATGAAAAGCTTCCCATCCGCAGAGTTAGTTCACTTGTGGCGAAGGCCGATTCTCCAAGTGTATTTGATGATTTCGCCAAAAGTATTGCACGCAAGTCGCGTGGCTTTATCGCGCCATTTAAGTGCATTGAAGCCGTCAAGGCCGCCACGGAATTGCCTTTTCCTGAAGGCATGAAGCGCGAACGCGCAATATTTATGGAATTGCAGGCTTCTGATCAGTCCAAAGCCCAGCGGCACGTATTCTTTGCAGAGCGTGAAGTCGTCCGCATTCCGGGGCTTCCCGATGATCAGCCCACCCGTGAGATCAAATCCGTCGGTATCCTGGGTGCGGGAACCATGGGCGGCGGCATTGCCATGTGTTTTGCCAATGCCGGTATTCCGGTCATGCTGTTGGACGTCAAGCAGGAATTTATCGACAAAGGTATGGCCGTTATCAAAAAGAATTACGCCAACACCGTGGCCAAAGGCAAACTTAAACAAGAGGTTATGGACAAGCGCCTGTCGCTGATCAAGCCCACGTTGGCCTATGACGATCTAAAAGATGTCGATCTCGTCATCGAAGCCGTCTTTGAAGACATGGCCATTAAGAAGGAAGTCTTCACGAAACTGGACGCCGTCTGCAAGCCGGGAGTGATTCTCGCAACCAATACGTCCTATCTGAATGTGAACGATATCGCTGCTATCACCAAACGTCCGCAGGATGTCATGGGCATGCATTTCTTCAGCCCGGCCAACGTCATGCGGCTTTTGGAAAACGTGCGCGGCGCGAAAACGTCGCCCGATGTTTACGCCACGGCTATGAAAGTCGGCAAGACCATTGGCAAGGTGCCGGTTCTGGTTGGCGTTTGCGACGGATTTGTCGGCAACCGCATGCTGGCCAAGCGTACACGCGAATGTGGCTTTATGCTGGAAGAAGGCGCGCTGCCCTGGCAGATTGACAAAGTCATTTACAATTTCGGTTTCCCGATGGGCCCCTACGCGATGGGTGACATGGCGGGCCTCGATGTCGGCTGGCGCAACCGCAAGGCCAAGATGGATGTGCTGACCCCCCGCGAAAAGAAATGTAACATTCTTGATAAAATCTGCGAAATGGGACGTTTCGGCCAGAAGACCGGTTCCGGTTTCTACAAGTATGACGAAAAACGCAATGCGACGCCCGATCCTTTAATTGAAGAACTCATCATCAAGCACTCTCAAGAAGTCGGCATTAAACGGCGCACCATCACCGATCAGGAAATTATCGAACGCGCGATTTATTCCATGATCAACGAAGGCGCGAAGATTCTGGAAGAAGGCATTGCCGCCAGACCGCTGGACATCGATGTGGTATGGCTCTACGGTTACGGCTTCCCGATCTATCTGGGCGGTCCGATGTTCTATGCCGATACGGTGGGATTGAAGAAAGTGTATGACGCCATCCTGAAATACAAGGATATGGTCGGCGCCGAATACTGGACACCTTCGCCGCTTCTGGAAAAACTGGCAAAAGAAGGAAAAGGATTCTATTCTAAATAATTTTAAAAACCCCCGGCGAACGTTTTTCACTGTCAGCCGGGGGTTTTCTTTTATGGAATTAGCAGCGAGTCACCTCAGCAATATTTAGGTCAATGGAGAGTTCCCTGCTTCCAATTGAAGAATTTTTTCAATCTCACTTCTGTATCGTCTGTATTTTTCAGGTGATAAAATGTCCTGGAGACTGTCCTTTTTTTGCACCAGTTCGGCCAACTTTTCATCCGGCAGAAACATGAACACCGCACAGTTGGCTTCCTTGGCTTGCTCAAAGCGCCAGATATAGAGCTTTTTAAGCAGCTCTTTTTGTTCGCGTGCCAGTGCATAATATCCTTTGATTTTCGAGTAACCGTGTCGGTCGAAAGTTCTTTCCTGCCAACTGGCGGCGGCGATTTTTGCAAAAGCCTCTCTGGCCGCGCTCTCCAGCCCTTGTTCACGCAAGCCGATCCTCTGTTTTTCATAAAGCGCAGGCAACAGAGTCACATCCTGAACGGCATACTCCAATTGCTCCTCCGTTAGCGGGCGATGATCCCAACGCGAACGCTGCATCTTTTTACTTTTTTTCAGATCCACATCGAGGAATTCCTTAATCATTTTATCCAGAGAGAGTTGCCGAAATCCCAACAGCATTGCCGCTCGGTGCGTATCAAAAATATTTTGAAATTCAAAGCCATAGTCTCTTTTCAGCAAGCGGATATCGTTATCCGCCGCATGGAGAATTTTCACAATGGACTTGCTTTTAAAGGGTCGGGCTAAAAATGATAAATCCAGATCAGCCGTTGCATCAAGGACATAAGTAGTCATCGGGGCGTAAACCTGGATCAAACAGAGTTTTTCCCTAAAATATCGGAATGAATCATATTCCGTATCAATGCCCAATATCGAAGCCTTACGCAAATGCTCGGCGGCGCGCCGAGCGGCTTCGGGCGTGTTCACCAATAGCCAATTCGTGTTCATGGAGAGCTACTTAACTGAAACGGGAATTTAATGCTATAAAAATGATGCATATTTGTTTGGGAATCAACATAGGATAGCTGTCTATTTATTTAGTTTCATTAAACTATTATGCTTTACAAAATAATAAGATGTGTTACGTTTGATACAGTGATCGGAAAAAAGTGAGGTTCGTCATTACTTGTCATGAGAAAACAGTGGTTATTTCTAGTCATAGTAGTATTTTTGGGAGGCTGTAATATGCAAAATAAGTTTCTCTATTTTCCCAATGACGAATGGCCGTCGGAGGCGATGCTGGCGGCGGAGAATCTGGCGCTGTGGCAGGCAACCGGTTCGGATTTCCGGGGCTTGATTTCCGTAAGCAATGCACCCACGCCCAGTGGAACAATTGTCCTGTTCCACGGCAACGGCGGAACGGCTTATGACCGGAGCTTTTATCTGGAGCCTCTGACGGAACTGGGTTTCCGGGTTATTCTAGCTGAATATCCGCAATACGGAGGCCGACCGGGGAAGGTGGGAGAAAAACCATTTGTCGCCGACGGCCTGGAAACGGTTCGGCACGCGTTTGAACAATATGGAGAACCGCTTTATCTTCTGGGGGAATCGCTGGGCTGCGGTGTCGCTGCCGCTGTCGCCAAACAAACATCCACGCCCATCGCCGGGATCATTCTTATTACGCCCTGGGACACGCTGGCGGCCGTGGCTAAATCTCTTGTTTCCCTTTCTGCCAGTGACCATGCTGCTGACCGATAAGTATGACAGCATCGGCAATCTGCAATCGTTCCAGAGGAACATTGCCGTGGTCGGCGCTGAACAAGACGAAATCCTGCCCATCCGGCACGCGCACAATTTATTCGCGAATCTGCCCGAAGGCAAAAAGCGCATGTGGGTGATCCAGGGGGCAGGCCACAACGACTGGCCGTTTCACGCGGACGGCTCTTTATGGAAAGAAATGACCGACTTTGTCAAAGTCGACAAAAAATAAGAAGCTGCCGGAGATAATATGAAAACAAAAAGAGAGACCGTATTGATTACCGGTGCGACATCCGGAATTGGAAATGATTTTGCCCATGTTTTTGCGGAAAGGGGTTATGACCTTTTTCTGGCAAGCCGTAACCGGGAAAAGATGGACAGTATCAAGAAAAAGCTTGAAGACCGCCATGGCATTGGTGTGGTAACAATGGCCATTGACCTGGCCAAACCTTCATCAGCGGGCAGAGTTTATGAAGAAACGATTTCCCGTAAGATGGATATTAATGTGCTGGTCAATAACGCCGGGTTTGGAATAGCCGGTGAACATGTTGATCTGGATAGGCAAAAAGTGGAAGAGATGATTCAGCTGAATGTAACCACGCTCACAGAGTTGTGCTCGCTGTTCGGCCAGAAAATGAAAAAGAAGAGAAAAGGATATATTCTGAATGTCGCTTCAACGGCGGCTTATCAGCCTACACCCTATACCACGGTTTATGGCGCGACAAAAAGTTATGTTCTTAATTTTTCTGAGGCACTGGCCAAGGAGCTGGAAGATTATAATGTTGTTGTGACCTGTTTATCGCCGGGCCCCACGGATACAAACTTCTTTGATGAGTTCGGTGTTGAGGGGCTTCATGAAATAAAGAAGGGGGTCTGGAAGAAAAGCAATCTCATGGACCCCCGGGAAGTCGCTGAAATCGGTGTTAACGCTCTGTTCGCAAAAAAACTCTCTCTGATTGCCGGTAATTGGAATTCATTACTCGCATTCAGCAACAGACTGGCCCCCAGAAGCACTGCAGCAAGCATTTCCAAAAAGGTGATGAGGCAGTCGACCGGCAAATAGATGGAGAATCCCCTGATGCCGTCAAAAAAATTTGAATCAAACAGGTTTTTTCTTAAAGACACGATTCGCAAGCAAATCAATTTTTCTCAGACATCGCAGAGCCTGGGTCTGCCCGCACCGCCCGTACAAAAACCATGCGCGAAGAATGTGCTTAAGATTGATCTGCCGGACGGCGCGAAAGCGCTCATGCGTCTGGCGCGAACGCCGGTTGGCGAAACCATCGCTTCGCGTGAAAGCGTTCGTGAATATAAGACAAAGCCGATGACCGTGGAAGAACTTTCCGCCCTGCTGTGGGCGACACAGGGAATCCGGCAGATCATCAGCCCGGAGACCGCTTTGCGCACCGTGCCTTCGGCGGGCGCGCGCCATAGCTTTGAAACTTACCTGGTGGTCAATCGCGTCGAAACATTACCCGCAGGCCTTTACCGTTACCTGCCTGTTGAAGGCCAACTTGCACAACTGAAGCTCGAAGAGCAGATGGGACGCAAGGCTGCGATTGCCTGTTTCGGTCAGGGCTTTATCGCCACTGCCGCTGTGACGTTTTTCTGGACGGCAATCCCCGGGCGGATGGAGTGGCGCTATGATCTGGCCGCGCACAAGGTTATTGCCATTGACGCAGGTCATGTCGGCCAGAACCTTTATCTAGCCTGTCAGTCGATCGGTGCCGGATGTTGCGCCATTGCCGCTTATGACCAGGAGGCTTGCGATGAGCTGCTCGGCGTGGACGGCGATGAGGAGTTCACGATCTATCTGGTCCCGGTGGGGAAAAGGTAAAATTCGCTTGATTTAATACTTTGTAAAGCGTATCGAAAATCTCGGAAATCATCCTTTAGAACATGGAGGATAAGACTTATTTATCGTCGGGTGACCTTATCGCGCGTGATACGAATCAGTGCGCTTTTGTTTTTATTGTTTGTGGTCCTTAGCCTTGCCGCGCTTTGCCTTGGCGCGATCCATATCGCTTTTGCTGATGTGGTCGGGGCCATAGCCAACGCGCTTCTCGGCAAAGCATCTACGCCCTCCGAAGAAGAACTGATTTTATTTTCAGTGCGTCTGCCGAGAATTTTATTTGCCGGAATTGTGGGCGCGTCTTTATCATTGGGCGGCGTGGTTTTTCAGGCGCTTTTACGCAATCCCCTGGCCGATCCTTATATTCTAGGTATTTCTGGTGGTTCGGCGCTGGGAGCCATCATCGGCATTGTTATCGGCGCCTCTTCCTTCTATCTGGGCGTGCCGTTTCTGGCTTTTGGCGGCGCGCTGATTACCGTTTTTCTGGTTTTTATCGTGGCGGGCGGCTCCAAAGGCGTGCTGCTGGATAATTCGCTATTGCTAGCCGGCGTGGTAGTTAACTCCTTTTTTTCAGCGGCCATTCTTTTTGCTCTGTCTATCGTAAACAGCATGGAGCTACACAGCATCAGTTTCTGGTTGATGGGCGATCTTTCCCGCGCGGCCTTGAAGGAAATCACCGTGGCCGCTTTATGCCTGATGGTCTGCTTTGTCATTCTTTACACGCAGGCGCGTAAACTCAACTTGATGGTGCAGGGTGAAGAAACCGCCCTGCAACTGGGTGTCAATGTCCAGGCAACAAAATATATTTTGCTGATCATCACATCGTTGATCACGGCCGTGGCTGTTTCGCTTGCGGGTATTATCGGTTTTATCGGCATCATGGTACCGCACATGATGCGTCTGGTGTTCGGCTCCGATCATCGATTACTTTTGCCTGTGGCGGCACTCTTTGGCGCTTCTTTTCTGGTTGTGGCCGATGCGCTGGCGCGGACAATCCTCGCTCCTGCCGAATTGCCGGTCGGCGTGATCACCGCCCTTTGCGGCGCTCCCTATTTTATTTTTCTGATGAGAAGGAAGGGACGCGAGTAATGTCGATCATTTGTGCACAAAATGTTTCTTTTTGCTACACGGATAAACCCGTTCTGGACAATGTGTCGTTTGCTTTTAACGAGGCGCGGATCATAGCGGTGATCGGGCCCAACGGCTCAGGCAAAACCACGCTGCTCAAAATTCTCAACGCCACGCTTTTCCCGAATACCGGCCGGATGCTCATCGAGGGTCGGGATACGCGCCATTGGTCGCGTCAGAAGATTGCCCGGATGGTGGCGATTGTTCCGCAGGAGTCACCGGCGATTTTCTCATTTTTCACGGAAGAAATTGTCCTGATGGGACGTTTCCCTTATTTAAGTTCTTGGGCGTTTGAAAACAAGAAAGATTACCGGATCGCCCACGAAGCAATGACAAAGACGGATTCACTATCCTTTGCTCACTGCCGCTTCAATGAACTCTCCGCCGGTGAAAGACAGCGTGTACTTATTGCCCGCGCTCTGGCGCAGGAGCCGAAAATTTTGCTCCTAGATGAAAGCACCGTCTTTCTGGATTTGAAACATCAGGCGCAGTTTCTGTCTTTACTGCGTCAGCTCAACCGCGAACAGCATTTGACGGTTATCTTTGTGACGCATGATGTCAATCTGGCTGCGCAAAACGCCGACCAGATTCTTTTGCTTTACAACGGGAAAAAATATGCTATAGGGACTCCCGCGGAAATTCTTACCTCGCAAAACATACAAGAGGTTTACGATGTTGATGTTTGGGTCGATCAGCATCCACATGACGGATCACCCCGCGTGACATTGAGGACCTGAAAAGATTGCCAATAAAGGAAGCCGGTTTAATTCCGGCGCTGCCCCGCAACTGTAAGCGGAACGAAATCCACAACAAGCCACTGACGCATTGACGTCGGGAAGGCGTGGAAAGTAGGTCGCCGCAAGCCAGGAAACTTTATGGACAGTCTCAATAAACTTTAATCCCGAGGGGGAAAGGAGAAGCTCCATGAAGAAGTTCCTGTTTTTTGTTCTGTTGTTGTCTTTCGTTTCCGTTTTACCAGCGCATGCTCAAAACCCGAAAGAAGATGAACCTGTTAAAATGGGCGAAGTCGTGGTCACGGCCACACGCGACACGCAGGAAGTCCGCAAGGCACCTGCCAATGTCACGGTCATTACGTCCGAGGACATTCAAAACTCCGGGGCAACCACCGTTGTTGAAGCGCTTGATAAACTCGAAAGCATTCAATTTAGGACGTACAGCGGTAATGCCTCACAGGCCATGATCGACATAAGGGGTTTCGGCGGCGATAATCCTTTTGGCAAAACACTGATCCTGCTGGATGGCCGCCGTTTAAACCGGACGGATATGACATCAATCAACTGGATGCAGATACCGGTCAACACCATAGAAAAAATCGAGATTGTCCGGGGACCGGGAAGTGTTCTTTACGGAGATGCGGCTATCGGTGGTGTGATTAACATCATCACCAAAAAAGGTAAAGGCAAACCCGTTTTTAATGCATCTATTCTGGCCGGAAGCTACGGTCTGCACAACGAACGTGTGGGCGTCACCGGCGCAACCGGCAAATGGACCTATGCCGTGACCGGAGAAAATAATTATATTTCCGGTTACCGGGACCGTTCTAAATACTCGGCGCAGGGCGGCGGCTTTGATGTGGGTTATGCGGCCCACGATCTGCTGAATGTCCGTTGGGCGTGTCCTTTAATAGAGTGATTATCAGTTGCCGGGTGCGTTAACCAAAGAACAGATGGAGCAGGACAGGCGGCAATATCAGCCGGGATGTTCCGATGATGATGGTTCGGACAAATATGCTAATGTCAATCTGGGTGTTAAATCATTCTGGGGATCATTGGGGCAGTTCGAAATCAATTTTCTGTATGGTAAAAAAGATCTGCAAATGCAATATGGCGTCTTGGTCTGCGCCATGGTTTCCTTACGCTTTTCCGATACATATGCCGACACATACGGCATTACGCCGAGATATATTCTGGCCAAAGAAATTTTCGGATTTCAAAATAAAGTGATTGCGGGGATGGATTATTATAACGAATCTTATAAAAAAGATATTTTCAGCGATCGGGAGAGAACCTCACAATCAGGCACTGCGGATCTTACGCGTAAGTCTCTGGGATACTATATTCGCGATGAATTCAGTATTTTGAAAAATCTCATTCTCAGCGCCGGTTACCGGTACGAACGGACAGAAATCAGATGGTTCGAATACTGATTTTTCCCATTCCGGCGACAGTTTCACAGATACGAAAAATACTTATGATGCCGAAGCTTATGAAACGGGACTAACCTGGCTTTGTGGGCAAAAAATCGAAAGTTTTCACAAATACAGCACGGTTTACCGTATTCCTTTTCTCGACGAAATGGCCTATTTCAATGGTTTGGAGGTGGATGTTTTCTTAACGATATCTGAAGAAGAAAAAGGAATCAGTATGGAAGCAGGCACGGAATTTTATCCTCTGGAACATCTGAAAATTGGCCTGACGGTTTTCCGGATTGATATGGAAGATGAAATCGATTAGTCGACACTTTCCGACCTTGATAAATCAAAACACCGGAAAAACGCGCCATGATGGGGTGGAAGTTTTTCTTTCCTATCTCTGGCCGAAATATTTCAAGGTTTTCGGAAATTACACGTATCATAAGGCCACTTTTGAGGATGGGGTTAATAATAAAAAAGAGATGCCGCTTGGTTCCCCATCATATGGCCAATGCGGGAGTGGAAATTTATCTGCCCTATAATATAACATTAAGTCCTGAAATACAGTATGTGAGTGATGCCTTCCTTTCCGGCGATTTCGACAACAATGCAGAAAAACTTGATGATCATACACTGCTTAATTTTTATGCCTCTTATGGAAATATACCTTCCGAACACTTGACCTGACGGCTTTTCTGGGTGTCGATAATATTGCTGACGTGAAATATTCTTCCTTCGGTTCTGATTGGGGTTATGGTTCGAGCTATTACCCTATGCCGGGAAGAACCTTCAAGACGGGTATTTCCTTTGAGTTTTAAAATTCATGAGTGGCATGGTTTTTGTGCCATGCTACTCATAATCGGACATTATCCCGGAGCTCATGCGATTGATTTATTTTATATTTTGTTATAGTAAAAATTATCTTAGCAATTAATAAAAGTATTGAGGGAACGAGTAACATGAATCAAAAAGTTACAGTAGTGGGAGCGGGCAATGTCGGAGCGACGGCGGCGCAGAGGTTGGCGGAAAAAGAACTGGCGGATGTTGTGCTGATCGATATCATTGAAGGCGTGCCACAGGGCAAATCCCTGGATTTAGCCGAGGCCGCGCCGATTGAAAAACATGATGCGCATTTGACGGGTTCCAATGATTATGAGGCTTCGGCCAATTCCGACATCGTGATTATTACAGCGGGTATTCCCCGCAAACCGGGTATGAGTCGCGATGATCTTCTGGCGACCAACCGGGGCATTATGAAAAATGTAGTGGGTCAGGTCGCCAAGTATTCCCCCAACGCCATTTTGATCATAGTCAGCAATCCCCTCGACGCCATGTGTCATGTGGCAATGGAAGAAAGTGGTTTCCCGAAGAATCGGGTTATCGGTATGGCCGGTGTTCTGGATTCCGCTCGGTTCCGCGCCTTTATTTCAATGGAACTGAATGTTTCCGTGGAAAATGTTCATGCGTTGGTACTGGGCGGCCACGGCGATACGATGGTGCCTCTGCCGCGCTTTTCCACTGTCGCGGGCATACCTATTACTGAACTGATGTCCCCTGAACGTATTGAAGCACTGGCCACACGAACGCGCAACGGCGGCGCGGAAATTGTCGGACTTTTAAAAACAGGCAGCGCCTACTATGCGCCGGCCTCGGCAGCAGTCGAAATGGCAGAATCCATCCTGAAAGACAAAAAGAAAATTCTTCCCTGTGCCGCTTATCTGGAAGGTGAATACGGCATTTCCGGCCTGTTCGTCGGCGTGCCGGTAAAACTGGGTAAAAATGGTATCGAGCAGATTATTTCTTTCAGGCTGACAGCGGATGAGAAAAAAGCATTGGACAAGTCCGCTGCCGCTGTGCAGGAACTCGTGGACGCGATGAAAAAGATGCGATGAGGTCAAGTCGCATTTATACGGTGACCTCACTCTGAAAAGCAGGGGGGAATTACATGATACGCAAGATTATCAAAATCGATGAAGATAAATGCACCGGCTGTGGTTTGTGTGTGCCGAGTTGTCATGAAGAAGCGATAAAAATCATCGACGGGAAGGCCAGGCTGGTCAACGATGTTTTTTGTGACGGACTGGGAGCGTGCCTGGGCGAGTGCCCCGAAGGCGCTTTGACCATCGAAGAACGCGAGGCCGATTCTTTTGATGAAAAACAGGTTCAGGAAACCATTGCCCGCAAAAAGCGGGAAGACACTCGATCGGATCATGGCAAATCAACGCCGCAAAATCTTTATGCCATGAGCCCCGCAGGCGGTTGTCCTGGATCGGCTCACGCCGTATTTGAACGTAAGGCGCAGACTATCCCCAGCAAAGCGCAGGCAGGTGAGCAGCTATCCGAACTGACTCACTGGCCGATTCAATTGCATCTCGTCAATCCCGCCGCTGATTTTTTCCGAGGCAAAGATGTTGTGTTGGCCGCGGACTGTGTGGCTTTTACCTTAGGCGATTTTCACGCAAGGTATCTAAAAGGCAAAAGCCTGGCCATTGCTTGTCCCAAACTCGACGAGGGGCAGGATGAATATATAGAAAAAATCCGCCGGATGGTGGATGAAGCCAAGATCAACACGCTGACCGTGGTGATGATGCAAGTGCCCTGTTGTCGGGGATTAATCCAAATTACCCAGACTGCCTTGCAAAAGGCGACAAGAAAAGTGCCGCTAAAAGCTGTCATCATTAGCATCCAAGGCAATCCGCTTTCTGAGGAATGGTTGTAGATTGAAGGTTCAATGTCGGCAGAGTGCGTATTGATATTAATGGCTCGCATAAACTGGGGAAAGGGAGCAGGTATAGAGGCGGCGCTTTTCTAATGGTTTGCTTTTCTGCGAGTGAGCGTCAGCCAGACACCGCCCAATCCAAAGGTAATGGCTAAAACTTTAATCAGCATTCCGATATAGAAGGGTATCCAGCCTAGAATCCATAACAAACTTAATCCTACCAGCGTCTCCTTAACCAGTGATTTCTTATATCCGTGGAAGATTTTGGTGATGATAAAATTACCCAGAAGTGAACTAAACGCGATAAAACCGACAATAGCTGCCAAGAGCAGAGCTGTGAACGCCAGCGGTATTAAAAAGATGCCGATAATGGATATGGCCAGTAGCATAAAGAAGGGTACGATCATCAAAGTTGTCAGAAAACCCCATAACAAAGATTTTATCTTGTTTGTCTGAATGGCATTGGCAATAATGGCCAATGACCGGGGGATCAACAATGTCATGATCAGCGCGATAATCAGGATAATGGCGAAAAAGCACAGAGAAATAATATTTAAAATTAATGACCAGCCATCCAGCTCTCCTCTCATAGCCGAAGTAATGGCATCGGACAGCGTGGATGAATTTATTTCCGTAATATCACCAAATATCTGCGAGCCGCTGCCTTTGGCCACAACACCGCCCACGACGACCACATTGCCCCGCACGACGGCTTTATTGGTCAGAACAACAGAACCGGCAATGGCCAGAACATTTTGCTCAACAAGCCCGTTAACCGTGACCTGACCGCCGATGCAGACAATATTGTTCACCGCTTGCCCTTCTTCCACCGCTATATCACTGCCGGCCTTGAAAACATTTTTTGCTTCAACGGATGGCGACAGAAGGAATATAAACGCTATGGCCATGATGGCAGTAAATTTAAATCTCATTGATTACCCTTCATTTCTGCTGTCGCCTTTCGCCGGTCAAGAAATTTCTGCCGGAAGTAAGCAATGAAACCCGGCATGACGGAAATAATAACTATAGCCACGATCACAATTGAAAAATTGTTTTTGACTACGGGTATATTGCCAAAAAAATAACCGCTCAGTAAACAAACACAAACCCAAGAGATGCAACCAGTGACATTAAACAAAATAAATTTAGAATAAGTCATGGCGCCAACACCGGCTACGAAAGGAGCATAAGTACGGATAATGGGCATAAACTGGGCGATGATGATCGTTTTCCCGCCATGCTTCTCATAAAAATCATGCGTTCTCTGAAGATATTTTTTTTTGAAAAAACGGCTGTCTTCATAGCTAAACACTTTCGGCCCGATAAAATGGCCAATCGAATAATTGACGCTGTCACCGGCAATCGCCGCAATACTAAGTAAAACGAGCAGCACTTCAATATGCAGAGATCCCAATGCGGCCAGTGCGCCCAGAGTAAAAAGCAGCGAATCGCCTGGCAGGATAGGAGTCACCACAAGGCCGGTTTCGCAAAAAATAACAACAAATACAATCACATAAATCCATACACCAAACATCTCGATGATTTTCGGCAGATATTGGTCGAGGTGAATAAAAAAATCTATAAAATAGAGGATTAAGTCCATACTCGTGTTATACTCATTCTATACGGGAAGGCATTAAAATGCGTAACTTCCTATATAGGGATAATAGGGAAGGTGTCAATCTTTTTGAAAAAGGCATTCGGAATCATAAAACGATGATTTTCAAAGACTGCGGCCATGCCCCGATGATCGAAAAGCCCAAGGAAACAACGGCTGCCTATTCGACGTTTATCGAAGATATAACCCTTAAAAATAGTAAGCCATAAGAGTAACCCGAAAAATAAGCTGAGGAAATCTTTTACTTTCCACTTCTTCAAACCCCAGCTTTTCATACCAGTCCTGCAATTCTTTATGGTCAGCAATGATTCCAATTCCCACACGATAGACGTCAAGAAGCCGGGCTTCCGATAAGATGTGCTTCACCAGCGCTTCGCCGAATCCTTTTCTGCGCTCTCGCGGCAGAACTGCCAGACGCTCGAGATAACAGACTTCATCGCTTATTTTTTCCAGAGCGACGCATCCCGCCGGCTGACCCTCATTCTCCAGCATATAAAAGGTGACGCCGCGATTCATCTCGCGCAACAGCCACTCGGGTCGGCAATTGGAAGGATGGGTCGGACTATTTTGCGGCGTCAACCCGAAGCGTTCAGCCACATTCAGAAAAGAATCCTGGATGATCTCAACAAGAACATCGATGTCCGCCTTCGTGCCGACGCGAATCTGGAGTCCCATTGTTCAACCTCCATCCTTATGTGCCGGGATATTACAGTCCAGCTGATTTGTAGTATATTCTTGTGATTACCTTAACTTGCATTTTGTTTAACTGACAAGAATAAATCACTTGTGCACATCGAGCCGCCAAAAACAGCCAGCACCGTTGGCAATGCCCAGATTGACTTTGATTTATCTAAAGCAATATTTCAATGTCGGTTATCGGATACGCCATGCAGGGATGAATATATCCAAAGACTCGGTCGGACTTTCTCAGCTTTACACCGTTCGGCTGATAGACCTTTCCCGAAATTAGCTTAGTTCTACAAAGGCTGCATTCGCCCGAGCGGCACAGGGCGGGAATCGCCATGCCCGCCCTCTCCAGCGATATCATGAGCGGCTCCGAGGCAAGCGCGCTGATCGTCTTTTTTCCTCTTATCGCAACCTTGAAAACATCACCGGCTTTTACGTTTTCAGGCCAGCCGGGATTCAATACGATGTTCTTCGGCGCGCCCATTACTTCGACCCTTATCTTTCTTGCCGGTATTGACAGTTTTTCAAGCTCGGGCAGACAGAATTGATACATGGCCTCCGGCCCGCAGACAAAGAATGTCCATCCAAGGTCCTTAAGTCTTTCTTTTATTAGCTCGGCATTGATAAATCCCTTGAGTCCCTTGAAAGAAGGGGCTGGTTCGGATAAGACCAAGTCCCAGGTGAAGTTCCTGTGGACCGATGAAATCCTGTCAATCTCCTTCCTGTAGATTACATCATCCTCAACCCTGCTCCCGTAAAACAGGTGCAGCCTGCGGCTCAAATTTTTATCAGCAAGCTCTCTTATCATGCTCATGAATGGTGTTATTCCGCTGCCACCTGCAATGAACACCAGTTTATCACCATGAAAAAGAGGATTGTAATGGAAATATCCAGACGGCGATGAGCTGCTGAGTCTGTCGCCGGGCTTCAACTCGTCCAGCAGGTAATTAGAAACAAATCCATCCTCTACCCTTCTCACCATTATCTCATAATAGCCTGTCTGTGCCGGAGATGATGCTATGCTGTAAGGCCTGCTTGTCCTGATTCCGTCTGTTTCCACAAAGACATTGATATACTGTCCAGCCTGAAAGGGCGGATGACTAGCCGCCTTCGCTTACAAGCTTAATGGATTTTGCGCTTGCAGTTTCCTGGACAATTTCTGACACGGTCAGGTCAAGCTTTTGTGGGTGGAGCGCATCTATGAGGCTTCTGACTTCTCCCTTTTTCGTCTGAATAGTCAAAACCGTATTTTTCAAGAATAGCGTTTTCCGCAACTATTTCATTGTAACCGGCTACTTTTTGCATGATCTCATTCTTTTGTCATATTTTCCCTCCCCTACTGCTTTTTAATCAGTCGTGAAATCGACCTAGCTGCAGAAGCACCCGACTGAAGAGTGGGCTGAAAACCACCGGAGCCGTTCCATGCACCTGCGAAATACAAACCCTGAATCATGGACTTTGATTTCACAAACAGGCTTGTCTCCCTTGTAAAGTGTTCCGAACCATAAATCGAACCGCCCGGATGTCCGAGATAGCGCATATGCGTAAGCGGCGTTGCAGGCTCGGCCTCCTCAATATGCTTCCTGATGTCAGGGAAAACCTTTTCGGCCAGGTCAATCATGTTTTCCGGCGAAGCGGTATTTTGTGTCGTAATATTTTGAAGGAGGAACTTTCATCCACGGTTGTGCATACTGCAGCGTAACCAGAGAGGCCTGACAGGAACCCTGCGGCGAAAAGTCAGGATCGTCAACGTCATAGCAGGTCAGCAGGGAAAATTCGGCCCCATCCAGTGTTTTCATCTTCTTGTAAGCATAATCAGCGTCCGTGGTTGAACAGATGAAGTTGGTCGCCTTATCGATTCCCATATCGGATGGATTACAATCGAAACCCATGTAAACGGTGAAAGCCGACATGACCGACCGTCCGGGCATTGAGTGTTTTGAGTTCATCCGCCGGACAGTTTTCTGCGCCGATCATATCGATCAAGGTTGTTATCGGGCCGGCGTTGGAAACCACATATTTTGTTGATATCTCATCTCCGTCTTCCGTAATGACGGATTTGATTTTGCCGTTTTCGACATTGATCTTCTTTGCCGCGCAATTGAACCTTACATCTCCTCCGAAATTGATGAAGGCGTCGCAAATCGCATTGGACATCGCCTGCGACCCTCCTTTCATATGCCAGGGCTTCAATTCGAGATAAGCCCAGAGCGTCATGGCGAAGTCCATGAAACTGAGTTTGCTCGGCGGCAACCCGTTATAACTCCAGTATATGGCCATAGCGTTCTGGAAGCCCCGGTCCTTGAGGTATTCGTCAAGAATGCTCTGAGTGTCCTTCAGGGCAAGCTTGAAAAAGAGCGGATATTTTTCAGGGCTTGCCTCCGGGTCTTTTATAAACATCACACTCACCACTTCCATACAGAAAGCATAGAGAAGATCAAAAAACTTTTTGATCCCTTCTTTCTCTGCCGGAAATTTTTCCATCAACGTCTCTTCCGCTGCCACCCTTTCGGCCTTCAAGTTGATGTCCATTTTTCCAGGAACTACAATCCGGTAAAGATTTTTCTGCTGTATGAACTCAATTTTGTCGACAACGCCCAGTTCGCTCAGCACCCCCCTGACAGGCCCCGGAAATTCGGGAAATCCCATGCCGCTCAGCTGGTGAAGTGCCACCTCAAATTCAAATCTGCCCCTTATAAAGCTTGTAGCGCATCCGCCCGGGACATTGTGTCTTTCGAGCAGCAGGGTTTTATGTCCATTTTTAGCGAGCCCGGCGGCAGCCGTAAGCCCGCCGTTACCGGCGCCTATTACAATCACATCATAATCAGGCATGAACGATCCCCTCCTTGAAAATATTTCATAAAGATCTGAGTGTATAATATTACTGTTTGAAAGTTACTTTGTCATTAACTTTTCCAGCGCCGGGAATACTTTGCTCAAATTCTCCGGCTGCGTACCTCCGGCCTGGGCCATGTCGGGGCGGCCTCCGCCCTTACCGCCAACGAACGGGGCCAGTTCCTTGATGATGTTTCCGGCGTGATACTTTCCGGCCAGGTCTTTAGTAACCATGCACAAGAGCAATGCTTTATCATCGGCCTTGCTGCCCAGAAGAATGACGCCGGATTCCATTTTATCGCGCAGTTTGTCGCCGAAGTCGCGCAGCGTTTTGGCGTCGGTAATGCTCACTTCCGTTGCGAGTACTTTCACACCGCCGATTTCCTTCATCTGATTCATCAAATCGCCGGAATCCTTGGCGGCAAGTTTGCCTTTGAGGGATTCGATATCTTTTTCCATCTCGCGCGTCTGCTTCAAAAGTTTTTCGGCACGATCATATACTTCCAGAGGACTAGCCTTAAATAAACCGGCAGTCCTTTTCAATTCTTCTTCCGTTTTCTGAACATGCAGAAGGGCTTCTTTGCCCGTGACGGCTTCCAGACGACGTACGCCCGCGGCAATGGCTGATTCATGAACAATTTTCAGAAGGCCGATGTCGCCAGTCTTGGCAACATGCGTACCGCCGCAAAGCTCCATGCTCATCTCGCCCATTTTGACAATGCGCACGGTCGCGCCGTATTTTTCATCAAACACCGCCGTTGCGCCGGTTTTAAGAGCGTCTTCCAGCGCGCAGATTTCCGTCTGAACGGTCAAATTTTTGCGAATCATGTCATTGGCGATCGTTTCCACGCGCTGGAGTTCTTCATCACTGATTTTGGAAAAGTGGGTAAAATCAAAACGCAGGCGCTGCGCATTAACAAGCGAGCCGGATTGTTTAACGTGATCGCCCAGCACTGCCTTGAGCGCCGCCTGCAAGATGTGCGTACCGGAATGGTTGGCGGCAATGGCTTTTCTTCTTTCCTGATCGACGATCAGACGGGCCTTCGTTCCTATTTTTATTTCGCCCGTTCGAACAACGCCTTTATGGACAATGAATTTATCGATAGGTTTTTTCGTGTCTTCCACGGTAAAGTTGAAACCGGCGCCTTCCAGATATCCTGTGTCGCCTGCCTGTCCGCCGGATTCGCCATAAAAAGGTGTGGTATCCAGAACAATCTCCGCCTTCTGTCCATCGCACGCGACGTCCGCGGGCTTGCCGTCAACAAAAATGGCCGTAACTTTTGCCTCGTCTTTGGTTACGCCTTCATAACCGCAAAACTCGCTTGCGATTCCTGAACTTGATACTTTCAAGTAGCATTCAGCGACGGCTTCTTCTCCGCTGCCCTTCCAGGCGCTGCGCGCGCGTTCACGCTGTCGTTCCATCTCGGCTTCAAATCCTTCCATATCAAGGGATAGGTTGTCTTTTTTGACGATGTCTGCCGTTAAATCCGTAGGGAAGCCGAATGTATCATAGAGTTTGAAAATCAGCACACCAGGGAGAACGGATTTGCCCATTTTTTTCAGCGCCGCCGTTTCTTCCTGTAAAATGCGCAGGCCCGCGTCGAGCGTTTCCATAAAACGCTGCTCTTCGTTGAGGATGACTTTGGTGATGTAAGATGCTTTGTCGGCAAGGTCCGGATAGGTGTATTTCATCATGTCGATGACGACTATTGCGGCCTCGTTCAAAAAAGGTTTGTTGATCCCGAGCATTTTTCCGTGACGCGCGGCGCGCCGCAGGATTCGTCTCAGCACGTAGCCACGTCCTTCGTTACTGGGCATAATGCCGTCGCCGATTAAAAAAGTGACCGCGCGGCTGTGATCGGCAATGACCCGGATGGAAACGTCGCTTTCGGCATTTTTGCCGTAGGTTTTGCCGGAAATTTTTTCGACAAAACGGATGATCGGAGTAAAGAGATCGGTATCGTAGTTGCTCTTGACGCCCTGAATAACGGCGGTGAGGCGCTCCAGTCCCATGCCCGTATCGATATTGGGTTTAGGCAGCGGCGTTAATTTACCGGTCTCATCGCGGTCGAATTGCGTGAAAACGTTATTCCAGATTTCCAGATGGCGATCGCAATCGCAATAGATGTCGCATTCCGGACGTCCGCAACCAGTGCCCTCGCCCTGGTCGTAAAGAATTTCAGAGCAGGGGCCACAAGGGCCGGTTTCGCCCATCATCCAGAAATTGCTTTTTTCACCCATGCGGATGATGCGGTCTTTAGGCACTTCCATTTTTTCGTGCCAGATTTTGAAAGCCTCGTCATCGTCCTCATAAATCGTCACCCAGAGTTTTTCCTTGGGTAGTTTGGCTACGTCAATCAGATATTCCCATGCCCAGGCGATGGCTTCTTCCTTGAAATAATCACCGAAGGAAAAATTGCCAAGCATTTCGAAAAAGGTATGATGACGCGCGGTGATGCCGACATTTTCCAGATCGTTATGCTTGCCGCCGGCGCGTGCGCATTTCTGGCAGGAAACCGCCCGTGTGTAGCCGCGGTTTTCCAGGCCTAAAAACGCGTTTTTGAACTGCACCATCCCTGCGTTGGTAAAAAGCAGTGAGGGGTCATCCTTGGGAATCAACGCTGAACTGGCAACCCTTATATGTCCTTTGCTCTCAAAAAATTTTATAAAACTTTCCCGTATCGCATCACCCGTTTTCACCATTAAACTCTTCCTCCGCTGCCTTTCCCAGTTTATTTAAGATCAATCCCGGCGGGAAACCTCGTCCCATCAGGCTTTGAAATATTCTTTGTTTTTCTTTCACATCAAAAGCAGCCGTCTTCTTTTTGGCTGTCCTTTTTTTAATTAAAAGGCTTATCGCTTCTTCTTCTGATAGTTCCTGACGCGCCGATGCGATGGCATCGTCGATCAAACGGGCCGCCACGCCTTTTTCCCGAAGGCTGGCTGTTATTTTTCGATTGCCCCAGAGTTTGTTTGCCGCCAGATTACGCGCCCACTGAATGGCAAAAGACGCGTCATTGAGATACTTCAAATCGTGGAGTTTTTCCAGTGCTTCTTTAATGACAGCTGCGGGGAAACCCTTGTCCCGCAGCTTTTTTTCCAACTCTTTTTCTGAATGCGGCCGCAAAGACAAAAGACGATACGCTTTTTGTTTGGCTGCCGCCAGATCTAAAACTTTCACATTATTCTTCCTGATCTTTGGCTACGATACCTAGCTTGTCGCGGACATCATTTTCGATTTGTGCCATGACCTCCGGATTTTCTTTCAGGAAAACACGGGAATTGTCGCGTCCCTGGCCGATTCTGTCGCCCTTGTAGGAATACCAGGCGCCGCTTTTTTCAATGATACCGTTTGCCGCCGCCAGATCCAGGACATCGCCTTCGCGTGAAATGCCCTCGCCGAAAATGATGTCAAATTCCGCTTCACGGAAGGGCGGCGCCATCTTGTTTTTCACGACTTTAACCCTGGTTCTAAAACCAATGACATCCTGGCCGTTCTTTATGGAAGTCATTTTGCGGATATCGAGCCGCTGTGATGAGTAGAATTTCAGAGCGTTGCCGCCGGTTGTCGTTTCCGGATTGCCGAAGAAGACGCCGATTTTCATACGCAACTGATTGATGAAAATAACCGTCGTTTTGGATTTGCTGATGCTGCCGGTGAGTTTGCGCAAGGCCTGCGACATGAGTCGCGCCTGAAGTCCCATCTGGGCGTCGCCCATTTCGCCTTCCAGTTCCGCCTTGGGAACCAGCGCGGCCACGGAATCGACAACCAGTACATCCAACGCGCCGCTGCGCACCAGCGTTTCCGCAATTTCCAGCGCCTGTTCGCCCGAGTCCGGCTGAGAAATAAGGAGCTCATCAATGTTCACGCCGATTTTTTTGGCATAGGTCACATCCAGCGCGTGTTCGGCATCGATAAAAGCCGCAATCCCGTTTTTCTTTTGCGCCTCGGCGACGATGTGCAGAGCCAGCGTGGTTTTCCCGCCTGATTCCGGCCCGTATATTTCGATAACCCTGCCACGCGGAACACCAAAAGTTCCTAGTGCAATATCAAGACTGAGCGATCCGGTGGAAATTGCCGGAACATCGGCAACCGGCTCCGCGCCGCCCAGTTTCATAATCGATCCCTTGCCGAACTGTCTTTCTATCTGCGTAATTGCCAAATCAACCGCTTTCGATCTGTCCATATCTGCGCACATAATCAATTCCCTCCTTCGCCCTGTAGTTTTCTATTTTTTGGTAGGGAACGAGCTTGTGACCTCGTGCCACCTCGCTTGCCCTTCAGGGCATCACAGGTGGTAAGGTTATTCAAACCATTCCCCTTTATTACCCGACCAGCGGGAAAACCGCCAGCTTTGTATAAACCGCTCCCTGCGCTGTCAACTTGCTTTGAAACAGGACCAATTCCTTGCAGGTAAATTCTCCGGCGATAAAGGCGTTGTGTTTTGTCAAGGCTTCACTGAGTCCGGATAAACCATGCGGCTCCTTTATCCGGCCTAATGTTAGATGCGCCCTGAACGGCCGGTCTTCCCGGCGGAAACCGATCTCCGTAAAATCAGTATCCAGTTGTTTTTGGAGGGCGGAGAGTTTTTCCACATCGCCTGTTGCGCCGCACCAGAGAACCCGTGGTTTGCGGGCATCCGGGAATACGCCCGTTTTTCCAATGTTCAGATTCAATGACCATCCCGGAGTAACTCGGTTTTGCACAGCCGTCCGGATATGATTTACATCCTCCGTTGAAATATCGCCAAAAAATTTCAATGTCAGATGCTGCCCCTGCGGCCTTGTCCAGCTTATCCGCCCGCTGATTTCCATTTTCAGTTTTTCCTGCAAACGGATCACCGACTGTAAAATGCCTTCCGGCGGTTCAATGGCTAGAAAAGCGCGAATATTTTTTTCCGGATCGGCCATGAGTTAAACTTTTCCTTGTAAATAATTTTTGAGCAAAAACAACGCCGCTTCGGAAGACACGAGTTTGTTTCTTTTGCGGTCCCAGCGGTAGGCATAATGACGGCAGATGGTCTGAGCGCCGTCGGCCAGCGCCACATAAACCGTGCCAACCGGTTTTTCTTTCGTGCCGCCGGTCGGTCCCGCAATGCCGGTGGAAGACAGACCCAGGACTGTTTTAGCGTTCCTGCGGACGCCTTCGGCCATCAGGCGCGCCGTTTCTTCGCTCACAGCGCCGTGCTGATTGATGATTTCAGCCGGCACCCCCAGCAGTTGAATTTTGGCTTCGTTGCTGTAGGTGACCAGGCCCCGTTCAAAATAGACCGAGCTGCCCGGAACATCGGTGAGGCGATTGGCGATGAGCCCGCCCGTGCAGGATTCCGCCACAGCAACGGTCAGCCTCTTTTCCATGAGCGCCACGGCGATGATTTCTTCCAGCGTTTGTTCGCTGTATCCAAAAATGGAGTCGGACAGACGCGCCGTTACCTCATCAACGGCCTTTTGCATATTTTTCTGTGCCTGCTCCCGGGAATCGGAACGCGCGATCAGCACGAGATGATTTTCGGGAAATACGGGATAAAATCCCACGCTGACGCCCAGAGCGTTAAAATTTACATCAGCCAGTCTTTGATCCACCGTCCCCTCTCCGAGACCGAAGCTTTTAATGGTTTGCTTGATACTATGCCGGACGGATTGAGGGAAATACCGGTGCAAAACGGGAATAACGCCTTCGGGCAGCATCCGGTATGTTTCGGACGGAACACCGGGAATGACAAAAACGAGTTTTTCCTGAACCGGCAAGACAAATCCCGCGGCGGTGCCGACGGGATTGGGAATCACTTCCGCGCCCTGCGGAAACACCGCCTGTTTGGCGTTATTGTCCGTCCAGCGCAGGTTAAAACGGACGAATATCTCTTTCAGATACGCCAGGACCTTTTCATCCGTGTATAGGGAAAGATCGAATGCTTTGGCCACCGCGGACGTTGTAATGTCGTCGACCGTCGGTCCCAAACCACCGGTACAAATGACCGCATCGGTAAAGGTCAGCAGGTAGTGCAGATGGGTTTTGATCTTATCGAAATCATCGCCGACGGACATCATGATCTCGACGTGCCAGCCCTGTAAATTGATTTCCCGCGCGATAAACGACGAATTGGTGTCGGCGGTGCGACCGTTCATTAATTCGTTGCCTATAGTCAGAATACCGATTCTCATAAAACACCTGCCATCGTCAATAAAAACAAAATTAATCCGGCGTATACACCGGCGCCGAGATCATCAGCCACCACGCCCCAGCCGCCGGGAAACTTCTGGAAATGATCCAGTGGAAAAGGTTTCCAAATATCAAAAATCCGAAAAAGAACAAACGCGAGACACAGATGCAGGCCGGTTATCGCCACCGGCAACATTGTCACCTGCAGGCCCGCGATTTCATCAATTACAATCCGTTGATCGTCTGTTTTTCCGTAAAGAGTTTCCGCTTGTCCAGCAACATAAATAGAGAAAACTGATATTGCAATCACAAAAAGCAGACGAATAGCCCAGGGCATAGGGTAACAAAGCAGGCAGATCAGAACACCAACCAACGTGCCTGCTGTTCCTGGCGCAACTGGCGACAGACCCGCGCCGCCGCCTGTTGCCAGTATTTTGATAATTCGATTTTTCACGGCTGCTTCCACGTCCATTCCTATAAAATATATTATTTATTATCAAATAGTTAGGCTTTAAAAGCCTAGCCTTTTTTTAATGAAGTGTCAAATTTTTTAAACGTTGTTTCCAGCCCTTTCCGAAAAATATGAGTATACCATAAATAGAACGTTCGTTCTATATCATACAGTTTCCCAGGATGTCAAGCGATCTTCATGGATGGCCGGTTTAAAATTTGGCATGCCCTTCATATTGTGGTATGTATTCAACAAAATAAGGAAATTTTAGAGAAAAATAATGATTCCTATCGTATCCATTGTAGGCAAATCCAACACAGGCAAAACTACACTCTTGGAAAAACTTATCGCCGATCTGGTCGGCAGGGGCTGGCGCGTTGCAACAATAAAACATAACAAGCATGGTTTTAACATTGACCATGAAGGCAAGGACAGCTATCGCCACAAAAAAGCAGGCGCGCATATCACGGTTGTTTCATCACCGCATCAGCTCGCACTCATTCAGGATGTTGATCATGATTATTCATTTGAGGAGATTCGGGAGAAATTTATTCACGACGTGGATATCATTCTTACCGAGGGGTTCAAGGTCAATGACTATCCAAAGATAGAAGTGTTTCGTGCCGAACTCAAACGGGAATTGATCAACGCTAAAGAAAATAACCTGATGGCTGTGGCCTCGGACGTGCAACTGGACATAGATATTCCCTGTTTGGATATCAATGAGCCAAAAGCAATCGCCGATTTTATCGAAAATAAATTCTTAAAGTAAAATATCGTACACGCCAGCTTATATTTTTCAACAAGGCACAAATAATTTCCCATCGAGGATTCGTTTTTGCCTTTTGCATTGAATCTAAATCTATTTCACCCTCGTCCAGTAATGGCTTTGGCTGATAAACAGCAAACTGGCCGTAACTTTCAGCTTTTCCGGGGACACCAGCGCCATACTGCATTTGTATTCTTTGCCTTCGTCAACATCATAAACCTTTCCTTCAACGTACCTGCCTGCCTCTTTTTTTAGGCCCCATAGAACCAGCAATCCCATCAGCGGTTTGTCTTTTCGATCTTTTTTGCATGTTATGCATAACGCATTGGCGGGGACACCAGGCGAGAGCTTTACAATTTTGCCATAGTAAACGCCGTCTTTTTCGAATATTTCTACATTTGATCTTTCCTTGCCTTTATCCTTGCCTTTAAGAAACGGTAAAGACCAAACGCCGACAATGGACGGATCAGCAGCCTGTGATAAGCCGGAAAATGCAAACAGCGTTAAAACCGCCATCACGAAAACAAACGTTTTTTTCATCATGTCCTCCTAGAAATCAAAGCCATCCTTCAAGAAAAGTTTAATTTCATTTGGTTAAGTATATGAACAATACATTTTAAGAGCAAGGGGAAAAATAATCCTTAAGGCTGATAGACTATAGCCTTTTACCATCGCGTGATTAATCATATCTTTTCAGTTCGAACAGTTTTTTGTTTTGCGTGGAAACGATGTGATAGAAACGGTCCTGCGGAATATAAATGTAAGGAACATCAACATCGCGCCGGTAGAGAAAATGCGACAGGATCAAACGATTAACAGCCTGATGGCCAACGATCATAATGTTGCGTGCGTGCCGGTTCAGAAAAAACGACTTTTTTATTCCCTCTTCTATTCTCGGTTTCATCGTCGCGTAACTTTCACCTTCCGGATACACATAAGCGTATTTACGGACTTCGCGCTCACGGAAAACCTGCGGCATTTTTTTTTCAATCTCAGCGTAAGTCATGCCTTCGCAGACGCCGGCGTTGATTTCATCAAACTCTTTGAGTGCGATGATCCGGCAATTATCCTGTGTTCGGGCGATAGCTTCCGCTGTGAGTTTTGTGCGAAGCTTGCTGCTGGTGAAGATGTAGGAAATATTCTTTTTGGCGAAAAACTGCCCCAAGGCTTTAGCCTGCTCCCTTCCTTTTGCGGTAAGAGCGCGGGCGCCGCAATGCGTTTCCAAGTTATATTCCGTTTGGGCATGACGGATCAGAAAAAGATTTTTGACTTCGTCTGTGACCAGATAATCGCGTAGGCGTGCGTAAAGGGGAATCGAATCGGTATGTTTTTCCCCGATAATCTTGTTTTGCAGAGAATCTAGGCGGACAAAATTTCTTTCTAGCTTCAAGGGAGTATAAATCATTTTATAGTAATGAATTCTTTTCAAAAACTCTGCTTCGGCTGCTTTTCGTTCCAGATGAGAGAAGTCCGGTAGTTTCGTTTTTTCGAGAATACTCAAAGTCAAAATATCCTCATCATCGCTGATGCACTCGATAAAGAGCAGAGGATAGTCGTTAAGATATTCCTCGATCAATTCGCGGCGCTGGCGGCTTGCGTTGGTCGCGTCCAGAATTGCCACTTGTCCGGAATCGCGCAGATAGGCTTTGGCCCTTTCCATATTCATGCGGGTGAATTTTTCTCTCAGCTTCAAAGCGGTGTTTGTGGGGAACAAAACTCGGCACATGTCTCCTCCAGTGGCCGCTAAATTCGACGAAGATTGCCGTTGTTGAATAAGCGCGTGGCGATGTGATCCTTATGGAAAGATTCCCGAAGACGAACGGCCAGCGTGGATTTGCCACGGGCCGGCAGTCCCATCAGGACAATGTATAATTTTTCATCGCTCATAGAATCTATCCTTACCTGATCATTTTACGGCCGATATCAAAAGCCTGCTCCAGAAGCTCCCTGTTTCCTGCCGCGGGCTTCTCCGCGCTATCTGTATGAATAATTTCCCCCACAACATCCATGCCCAGACCATTACCGATCATACCGGTCAGATACATAATGGATTTCTGATATTGCAAGGGATCGGGCGCACCTTGGGAAATCGCCAGCGCGTAAGTTTTACCCTTCGGCACCATTGACTTGTAGCCACCCTGCGGCAAATCGGCATAAAGAGAATAAACGCGATCCACAAACAGTTTCATCTGCCCGGCTATGCGATACATATAAATGGGGCAGCCGATGATCATTCCCGCGCAGGTCTTTATAGCCTCCAGATAGGGGCTCAACTCATCTTTCGCGCTGCAAAGCCCTGGATTTTTCCGGCAGCCGAAGCAGCCCAGACAGCCCTTGAAGTTGATGTCATGAAGCCGCACCTCGGTGGTCCGGGCGCCGCGCGATCGCGCGCCCTTCAGCATGGAGGCAATGATGGCGGATGTATTTCCTTGAGGACGGGGAGAACCGTTAAACGCTAAAATATGCATGAATCCTCCTTTAACTCGTATCTCGTCGTTCGTGATACGTCAGAAGCGTAGGGAACGGTTAGAAACCGTTCCCTGCACTTTACGCCTTGAGTTTTTTACTCTCAGCATATTCGTCGTTCCCGACACCCAGATGGGATGGCCGACGGTGATGACTATCAAATCTCCCGGCTTTGCTTCACCGGATTCCAAGGCAGCCTGAGAGGCTTTTTCAATCATCTCATCCGTGTTCTGCAGCTGGCCGATCAGACGGGGACGACAGCCCCAGCTCAAAGCCAGACGTCGAACCGTTTTCATATTTGGTGAAAGGACGACAATCGGCTGCCGCGGACGAAAACGTGAAATGTAACGCGCCGTCATTCCGGATTGTGTATGAGCTACAATGACCTTAGCCTCCAGATGATTGGCCAGAATGCATGACACATGGGCAACGGACTCGGAAATATCCTTCTTGGGGATCATGGCCAGAAATTCTTCAAACGGAAAACCGCTTTCGGCGGCTGCTACCAGACGGCTCATATACAAAACCGCTTCTACCGGATATTCGCCGGAAGCGGTTTCTTCGGAGAGCATCACGGCGTCGGTGCCGTCGAGCACCGCGTTGGCCACATCAGCGGCCTCGGCGCGAGTGGGGCGCGGCGAAGAAACCATTGAACGCAGCATCTGTGTGGCGCTAATGACCGGCTTACCGGAGGCGTTGGCTTTGGCAATCAGTCTCTTTTGAATCAGCGGAACATCTTCCAACGGTATTTCCACGCCCAAATCGCCGCGCGCGACCATGATGCCGTCGGAGATATCCATGATTGCTTCAATGTTCTCCAGGGCTTCGTGTTTCTCGATTTTAGCGATGACCGGCGTGTCCTTGCCATCTGCAGCAATAATATCCTTCACAACCTTAATATCATCCGCTGTCTTCACAAAAGACAGAGCGATAAAATCAACAGCATTTTCCAGGCCGAACAGCAAATCATCTCGATCCTTCTGGGTCAGGGATGATGTGCGGATCGAACCCGTCGGCAGATTGATCCCCTTGTGCGACGTCAAAAGGCCGCCGGTGACCACTTTGCAAATAATATCCGTGTCATTGGACGATTCAACCAGCAGCTCCATCAAACCGTCGGCCAAAAGTAGTCTGTCGCCGGCTTTGACTTCACGCGGCAGATCTTTGTAAGTAAGCGATACCGCCTCCATGTTGCCTTCAATCGCGCGATTGGTTAAAATAAATTTACGGCCCGACGTCAATAAAATGCCAGGATCAGGGATCGTACCGATACGGATTTTCGGTCCGGCTAGATCCAGTAGTATCGCTACCGGCTGGTCAAGTTTCTTGGATAGCTCGCGAATCGTTTTGATCTTTTGCAGATGGCCCTCGTGTGAACCATGCGAAAAATTCAGCCGCGCCACATTCATACCGTTTTGAAGCAGGGCTTGCAGAACGTCTTCCTTTTCGGAAGCCGGTCCGATCGTGCAGACAATTTTTGTTTTTTTCATAGACTCCTTTATGGATGTGACCGCCTTAAAAAATAATACTGCGTTCCTCCAGGTAAGGACAATTTGTAGCAAATAAAAGGGTTTAGTTCAACATCACAAATTCCTCTGCATCCATCATGTCTTAGGACACTCCTTTGCCGAATAAGCCTTCATCGCGGGGGAGAAATGGGTTGACAACCCCCTAGGCTTTTGTTTAGTCTTTTTTACATAAATTTGTGAGGAGGCGAATATGGCTGTAAGGATTGCAATTAACGGATTCGGAAGAATCGGCCGACTGGTATTTCGCGCCGGTTATAAAAACAAGGATGTGGAATTCGTGGCAGTCAATGATCTGGCCGATTCAAAAACGCTCGCTCACCTGCTCAAATATGATTCGATTCATGGCACTCTCAATGCTGAAGTAAAATCCACACCCAACGCGATCATGGTTGACGGCAAAGAGATGAAGGCATTTGCCGTTCGCGACCCGGAAACACTTCCCTGGAGAGATATTGGGGTGGATGTTGTTCTGGAGAGTACGGGAAGATTCACAGACCGCGACGGCGCGGAAAAACACCTCAAAGCCGGCGCCAAAAAAGTGGTCATCTCCGCCCCCGCCAAAGCACCGGATGTGACTTTTGTCTTCGGTGTCAACTCGGAAGATTACGACAAGAACAAACATCACATTATCTCCATGGGATCCTGCACCACCAATTGCCTGGCGCCGATTGTGAAAATTTTGCACGAGGAATTCGGTGTGGAATACGGTTTGATGACAACGATTCATTCTTATACCAACGATCAGGTTGTAATCGACGAAGCGCATAAGGATTTGCGCAGGGCTCGCGCCGCCGCCCTTTCCATGATCCCGACCACAACGGGCGCCGCTCGGGCCATTGCCGAAGTGATCCCCGAGATGAAAGGCAAACTGGACGGCCTAGCAATTCGCGTTCCCACACCCAATGTCTCGCTCGTCGATTTTGTGGCGACGCTGTCGCGCGAAACCAGCAAGCAGGAAATCAACGAGAAACTCAAAGAATATTCACAGAAATCGATGAAAGGCATTTTGTTCTGTTCGGAAGAAGAGCTGGTCTCCAAAGATTTTAACGGCAATCCCCATTCGTCGATTGTGGATTTGCCCAACACCATCGTCATCGGCGGGAAAATGGTGAAAATACTTTCATGGTATGACAACGAATGGGGCTTTTCCAATCGCATGTTGGAACTCTTGTCATTTATCATGAAATAAAAATACGTGAAGCGAGGTTATGGATGTGAAGTACTTAAATCAGATTGATGTCAGCGGAAAGAAGGTATTGGTGCGCGTGGATTTCAACGTGCCGATGGACAAGTCAGGCAAAGTCACGGATGATACCCGCGTAAGAGCAAGTTTAGCCACGATCAACTATATCCGGGAAAAGGGCGCCCGAGTTATTGTTACGTCCCATCTCGGACGGCCAAAAGGCAAGCGGGCTGCCGAATTCTCGTTGAAACCGGTTGCGCCGATTCTGTCAGGGTTGCTCAAGAAAGATGTTCCTTTTGTCGATGATTGTGTCGGCGAAAAAGCTCTGCAGGCTGTCGCCGATATGAAAGCAGGCGACGTAATTCTGCTGGAGAACCTGCGTTTCCATCCGGGTGAAGACAAAAACGATGACGCGTTTGCCCAGGAGCTTGCCAAACTTTGCGACGTATATATCAACGACGCGTTTGCCGTGTCGCACCGCGCGGCGGCATCCAATACGGCCATCACCAAGTTTGTACCCGTTTGCGCCGCAGGCTTCCTGCTGAAAAATGAAATTGAATATTTTAACAAGGCCATGGGGAATCCTGCGCGGCCGCTTGTCGCCATTATCGGCGGAGCCAAGGTTTCCGACAAGATCAAGGTTTTGGAAAATGTCATTGATAAAGTGGATTGCCTTATCGTGGGCGGCGGCATGGCCTTTACCTTCCTGAAAGCCCAGGGTTTTAATGTCGGCAAATCCCTGTGTGAAACGGAAATGCTGGATTTGGCCAGAAAGATCATGGACAAAGCCAAAGCAGAAAAATGTGCAGTTCCTGCTGCCGGTGGACACGGTAATCGCACAAGCGCCATCAGCAGACGCTGAAAGAAATATTGTTACCGTCAAAGATATTCCCGATGGCTGGATGGGACTCGACATCGGTCCAGCAACGATCGCGGCTTTTTCAGACGCCGTAAAAACCGCCAAGACAATTGTCTGGAACGGACCGCTGGGTATGTTTGAACTTGTACCGTTTCTGCTAGGGTACGTTTAAACTGGTGGATGCAGTCGTTGCTTCCGGTGCGCTGACCATTGTGGGCGGCGGCGATACCGATACGGCCATCCATAAAACAGGCAAGAGCGATCAAATATCCTACATCTCGACCGGTGGCGGAGCCTTTCTGGAACTTTTGGAAGGCAAGACGCTTCCGGCAGTGGCCGCGCTCGGTTAAAACGGAGGAAACAAATGAGAAAGTGGATCGTTGCCGGCAACTGGAAAATGCACAACACAATCAGTGAATCCGTTGCGCTGGCTTATGCAATTAAAGAAGGAACAACCGGTTTGAAAAATGGCGAGGTTGTTGTTGCTCCGCCGTTTACCGCCCTACGAAGCGTCGGTGAGGCCATCAAGAGTTCCGCTGTGACTCTTGCCGCGCAAAACATGTATTACGAAGACAAGGGAGCATTCACGGGCGAAGTTTCTCCGCTGATGCTCAAAGATGTCGGCTGCACATACGTGATTATCGGCCACTCCGAGCGCCGTAAATATTTTAACGAAAGCGATGAAAACGTCAATTTAAAAGTGAAGAAAGCGATGGCAACCGGTTTGAAGCCGATGGTCTGCGTCGGTGAGACGGATGGCGAAAGAAACAAAGGCTTTACGCAGGCTGTTGTAAATCGGCAGGTCAGAGGAGCTCTCGCCGGTATTCCTGACATCGGCAATGTCGTCATTGCCTACGAACCAGTCTGGGCCATCGGAACCGGCAAAGTGGCCACCCCCGCCCAGGCCGAGGACGTTCACGATTTCATTCGCCGTCTTCTCGTTGAAATGTATGGCTGTGTTGCCGCTGATGTCCGAATTCTTTACGGCGGCAGCGTGACGAAAGATAACATCGGCGAGTTAATCGCTATAGAGGACATTGACGGCGCGCTGGTTGGCGGGGCTTCGTTAAAGCCCGACGGATTCCTCGGCATTATTCAAAAGATGCCCTAGGCAATCCTGTGCAGGGAATGGTCGCGACCTTACGAACGACAAATGACCAGCCAAGAGCCATGAAGGAGGCCGAAATGGATTTGCGTGAACGCTTTATTGAAACCAACGGAATCAAGTTGCACGTCATGGAAGCGGGGCCGTCGGATGGCCCGATGATTTTGTTCCTTCACGGCTTTCCCGAATTCTGGTATGCCTGGCGCAAACAGGTCGACTATTTTGCCGATAGGGGTTATCTGGTCGTCGCACCCGATCAGCGTGGCTACAACTTAAGCGACAAGCCGCAAGGGATCGTCTCCTATAAGATTGATGAACTGGCCAAAGATATTGTTGGTCTGATTGACGCTTACGGGCGCAAAAAAATTTATCTCGTTGGCCATGACTGGGGTGCGTCCGTGTCCTGGTGGGTGGCGTTGAAATATTCCGACCGCATCGCGAAGTTGGTCATTCTGAATGTGCCCCATCCCAAAGTGATGGCCAAGACCATGTTTACCAATCCCCAACAGATGCAAAAAAGCTGGTACATCTTTTATTTTCAGCTACCGGGTGCGGTGGAAAAATTCGCTTCCGCCGACAACTATGCCTGGCCCGTGCAATTGCTGGCGACAACGAGCCGTCCCGGTGCCTTCCAAACGGAAGAACTCGAAGAATACAGGAAAGCCTTCATGCAGCCGGGCGCTTTTTCGGCGATGGTGAACTGGTATCGGGCCATGGTTCAAACGCAGCAAGAGCCGCCGAAAAGCTTTGACGTGACAGTGCCCATGCTTTTGATGTGGGGTGAACAGGATATCGCGATGCTTGCTGAAATGGCCGATGAAAGCATGGCCTACTGCAAACAGGGAAAGCTCATCAAATTTCCTGACGCTTCGCACTGGATTCAGCATGAGGAAGCAGACAAGGTCAATCCGCTAATCGAAGATTTTTTTAAGAACACCTAATAGCCATAATAGAGATGGGTTCATATCCATGGAGGGGCATGCTTACTTCTGGTCGGGCAAAACCTCACGTGTAAAAAAATGAATTATTCGTAATTTATTCAAGATTATCAAGTATATTGGAAACAATAGAACTTTTTGAAAGCTTGCTTGACGTGACCTTGTAGGTATGATAACGCCTGAAATTAATCTTGAGAGACATGTTTGAGGGGTTAAGTCTCGATAAATTTCATATAACGATTTCACCGTAAAAAACTAAGATATTAAGGAGGGATTATGAGCAGAGAAGTTGTTTTTGTAGATTGTCTTCGCACGCCTTTTGGCACATTGGGAAAAACTTTACGGAATATTCTGGGCGAAGAACTGGCCGGCATGACGATTAAAGGTCTGGTGGAACGGTCGAAGATTCTGGAAAAAGGCGGAGTAATTGACGCCGTTTTCATGGGATCGGCCATCGGAGGCCATAGCGCGATCAACCCGTCCCGCTGGGCGGTGCTGGCTTCCGGTCTTCCCGAGAGTACGTCGGCCTCGTATATCGAAATGCAGTGCGGTTCCGCGATTGACTCGATCAATCACGCCGCCTGGAGAATCCTGGCCAATCAGGCCGACATCATGATCGCCGGCGGTTTTGAATCCTATAGCCAGGCGCCATGCCGTTTCCCGATGAACACGGAACCTTTCCGCATGATTCCCCCGCTGCCGATTGCTATTTCTCTTTCTCCTACGAAAGATCCGGCAACCATGAACATGGGTTTTACCGCGGAAGCCCTCCAGAAAATGTACAACATTTCGCGCGAAGCGCAGGATGAATTCTCTTACCGCAGCCAGATGAGAATGAAAAAAGCGCAGGAATCCGGTTTCCTTGCCCAGGATATTATGCCGGTTATGGTTCCCCAGGGAAAAAAGAAACCCCCGATTGAATTCAAGGTTGATGAATTTCCCCGTCCCGATACGACAATGGAAGGACTGGCCAAACTGCCCCCTGCGTTCATTAAAGACGGAACCGTCACGGCGGGCAACGCCTCCGGCCGCAACGACGGCGCGGCGTTCCTGCTGATGATGACGAAAGAGAAAGCCGAACAGCTAGGCTACAAGCCGATGGCCAAGTGGGTGGCCGGCGGCGATTATGGTGTCGATCCCAAGATCATGGGCATCGCTCCCGCTTACGCCGTGCCCCAGGCGCTCAAACGAGCCGGCATCAAGATGAGCCAGTTGGATGTTATTGAGTGTAATGAAGCCTTTGCCGTTCAGAACCTGGCGGTGGCTGCGGAACTCGAAAAACAGACCGGTGAAAAAGTCGATTGGGAAAAATGGAATCCCAACGGCGGCGCCATTTCCATTGGTCATCCCAACGGCGCGTCCGGCTCCCGTATCTGCATCTTCACGATCAGAGAGCTGATCAAGAAGGGCGGCAAATACGGCTGCTTCAGCTCCTGCTGCGGCGGCGGATTGGGTGTTGCGGCGATTATTGAAAATCTAATGGTTTGAACAATACACTGATGAAATAAAAGAGGAAAAAATATGGCAGATAAATTTATCAGTGATCGAAATTTGAAGTTTTTGTTGTATGAGCTCAACGACACGGAAGCTCTTTTGAAATATCCCCGTTATGCCGACCACAGCCGGGAAGTTTTTGACATGATTCTAGACACGGCGATGAGAATGGGCAAAGATCTCTTCAAGCCCCTTTTCGAGGAAATGGACCGTAAAGCGCCTGAATATGTGAATGGCGAGGTCAAGGTTCATCCCAAAGTCCGCGACATTATGCGGGAGTGCGGTGCGGGCGGCTGGATTGCGTCAACTTTCCCCTATGACCTCGGCGGGCAGCAGTTGCCGTTCACCATAGGCGTCATGCTGCCGACGGCGATTTTCGGCGCTGCCAACTACTCCGCCGCCGTCTATCACGGCCTGACGCACGGTGCGGCAGGGCTTATTGCATCCTACGGCACGCAGGAAATGAAGGATATGTATCTGCCTAAGATGATCGCCGGCGAATGGCAGGGTACCATGGCGCTGACCGAACCGCAGGCGGGCAGTTCGCTTACCGATCTTACCACCACGGCGACGCCGACGGACCAGGGCTACTATAAAATCAAAGGCCAGAAGCTGTTCATTTCCGCGGGCGATCATGACGGAGCGGATAATATCATTCATCTGGCTCTGGTCAGAATCAAAGACGCGCCTCCCGGCATTAAAGGTATCTCGCTCTTCATTATTCCGAAGAAGCGCATTAAGGCCGACGGGTCGCTTGAACCCAACGATGTCAACTGTGCCGGCATTTACCATAAGCTCGGTTACCGCGGCGCGCCCATCACCCAGCTGGCTTTCGGTGAAAACGATGATTGCCGCGGCTGGCTGGTCGGAGAGGCCAACAAAGGTCTGGCTTACATGTTCCAGATGATGAACGGTGCCAGAATCGACGTAGGCCTGGGCGCTGCCTGTCATCTCTTCCGCCGCCTACTATGCTTCGCTGGAATATGCGAAAGAAAGACCGCAGGGGCGTAAACTGACCTCCAAGGATCCCTTGTCTCCGCAGATTCCGATCATCGAGCACGCGGACATCAGACGCATGCTGCTGTTCCAGAAAGCCGTTGTGGAAGGGTCGCTGGCTCTGCTGTTCCAGTGCGGCATTTACGAAGACCTGGAACATGTCACCGAAGGCGAAGAGCACGAAAACTACAACCTGCTCCTGGAACTCCTGACGCCAGTCGCCAAAACGTATCCCTCTGAAATGGGTATTCTGTCCTGCTCGCAGGGGTTGCAGATTCTCGGCGGCTACGGGTTCTGCGAGGAGTTTCCGCTCGAACAGCTTTACCGTGATGTGCGTATTCACCCGATTCATGAAGGTACCACTGGCATCCAGGGCATGGACCTGCTGGGCCGCAAGATGATGATGAAGAAGGGCAAAGCCGCCCAGCTGTATCTGGCGGAAGTGCGCAAAGCCATCAAAGAGGCGGAAGCCGACGCGGAATTGAAGCCGTTTGCCGATAAACTAACCGCGGCAGTGGCTCAACTGGAAAAAGTTACTATGCATCAATTTGATGTGGCTGCCAAACAGGGCCCGGAGATGTTCCTGGCCGATGCCACGCTGTATCTGGAATTTTTCGGTATCATCGCGATCGCCTGGCAGTGGCTCCGTCAGGCCACGGCAGCCAAAAAAGCACTGCAGAAGAATCCGGGCGAAGCTGATACGAATTTCTACCAGGGCAAGCTCGCCGCGTTCCGCTATTTCTTCGGTTATGAATTGCCGAAGATCGAAGGCCTGTCCCATCGCCTTCTCAATGGCGACGGTCTCACTGTTACGATGAAAAACGAGTATTTCGAAGATTAATACGCTCCGAACCGAGACAGGTATCTCGACCTGTCTCGGTTCGGTTCCTGATTTGATACCAATTCAAATTCATTGGCTTTGATGCCGGCAATTGCCGGGAACGGATTAAAACGATTCCCTGCAGGTTCCCCAATAACCCACTGTTCTGCCCGGCAATCAATTTGCACAATAAATTGCGCTTGACAGCCTGAAATAATTGCGTTAAACACCCACACCTTAATAAAAAATGAAGTTCAGGAGGAGATACATTTGGCAACACATAAATCAGCAGAAAAACGCGATCGTCAAAGCAAAGTCCGCCGGGAGCGCAATATTGCCGCCAAGTCCGCGATAAAAACAAAAGTCAAAACGGTTCTCGCGGCTGTTGAAGGCAAAAGCAAAGAAAACTCGGTAAATGCGCTGAAAGCAACCGTTCCCGCGCTTGCCAAAGCCGCGGCAAAAGGCCTGATCCACAAGAAAAATGCCTCTCGCAAAATTTCACGATTAACAAAGAAAGTTAACGCCCTTCAGGGATAATTCATTTTGACGTGGTCTGTCTGCATGGCAGGCCACGTTCTTTATTCCCATATCATTTTCAAAAGCAATGACCCGGACGCAAAATTATTCTGACATTTGTCTTCAGAAAATAATCTGGTAGTGAATCAATTCATTTTTTCCCGATCAAATCAATCACGGTAATTTCCGGCGGGGCGAAGACGCGCACGGGCGGGCCCCAGGTGCCGGTGCCACGGCTGACATACAACAGTTTGTTTGTGGCCAGCTCATGCAGACCGTAGTTTTTCGGAAAATACAAGCGCGTGATGAGGCCGAAGGGGAAAAGCTGGCCGCCGTGCGTGTGGCCGGAAAGCTGTAGATTGAAACAGGCTTCTTTGCTGATGGAGGGCTGGTGCTTCAAAAGCAGGACAAAACCGTCTATCTTTTGGGTGAGCGCCTTTTGCAAGGCTTCACTTTTCTTTGTTTCGCCGGGTTTCCGGCCGGTAATATCGTCTTCTCCGAAAATCGTAATGCCCGCCGTCTGTATGCTGTCATCACGCAACAGACGGAAGCCTGCTGCTTCCGTAAATTCGATGGATCGCTTTAATCCAGCGTAATATTCATGATTGCCCAAAACGGCGAATTTGCCATAGGGAACTTTTATTGCGGCGAAACGTTTGGCGTCCTCCATGATATTGTCCAGTTCGCCGTCAAGCAGATCACCCGTGGAAACAAGAATGTCGGGTCGGGCCTCCTGAATGCGTTCCAAAATTTGATTTAAACGGCTGTTCCGAACGATGATACCCACATGTACGTCGGATATCTGGACAATGCGGAGTTTTCCGTCTTCGGGGAGAACCTGATCCGTAGTGATTTGCAGGTTCTTCACGCGGATTAGCTGTGCGTCGAAATAACCGTAGATCACCAAGCCGGCCGCTAGAAATACGGACATGTAGAATGTGACAGCCTTGAGCGTGAGCGTCACGGTTCCGGGAACGATCAGCTTGTGGACGATTCGAATCAATTCCAGCGAAACGCTCGAAAAGAAAAACAGAAAAACAAATGCCATCCAGACATAGCCGACGCAGGCGGCCAGACGCGCCAGCTGCTCATAATGCAAGGATTCCAATGTTCGGACAATAACCGGCGCGAGAATCAGCAGGATGATGAGAATCAGGATCAAGCCCTGCAGAAAACCGGAAAAGTGAAGGATGCTTTTGGCACGGAAAAAGAGATAAAAATTAATCCCGCTGTAAAGGCATAAAAAGGTGAGGAGAAAAAGAATCATTTTAGTTTCCATATTCATCAGCTTTGTTTTCGGAAGCTAAAGGAAAATGGAATAGAAGTCAATCATCATTAAGGCGGAACAGATTATTGATGTTGACAAGGGGAATTCCATAATATAAATACGACATCTCTTTAATGGATGCCGATGTAGCTCAGCCGGTAGAGCAACTGATTCGTAATCAGTAGGTCACCAGTCCGAATCTGGTCATCGGCTCCAGATTTCAATAACCTACAAACTGTTATTTTTTACTGGGGGTGACCTGTGTGGGTGACTTCCTGATTTCGAGGTTCTTCATCGCCTCTTTCAAACTCGGTCTTATTGACTGCAAATAGATATTAAAGTGGTATAGACTACCTGTCTTTGATATCCAGACTTACAGTTGTTAAGAAAAATATCAGAGCGCGCCGTCAAGTTCAGTGGAGACATCTTTACCGCAAGACCGGCAACGCTGGGCGCCGCGGAAAAGCGGTTTGCCGCAGGCAGAGCAATGGTACTTTTCGCATACGGCACGCGCCCACGCCACGCTGCCCTCTTCGTCGCCGAGTTCGGCGACCTTAGTACGCCAAAGGGGAATGGTCTGCAGCATCACCCTTTGGCCTGTGGCTAAGCCAAAGTTCTTTATCTGGTCACAGGGCCAATCCGTGCACTGGTGACAAGAATAGAAACCCTTGGACCGAACACAATTGCGGATGCCGCACTCACGGCAGTAGCCATAGATACATTGGGGTGGGTCGGCCTGCATGCAACCCAGGCACTCAGTTTCTTCAGGCTTGGTACCGTATAGATTGCCCATGACAGTCTTGAACTTCTGGTTATTGTCGCGCGTGGCGATATATACGCCGCAAGCGCCACAGTACAGGCCACACGGCGCCATGAGATTCTTGTTTCTGATTTCATCTTCTTTCCAGCCTTCCATGGTTTATCCTCCTTTTACTAACAGTTAATCATGCACAATTCTGGTCGACTCTTGTCGACAGGGAGACCTTGCTCGGCCCAGGCGGTGATACCACCCGCAAGGTGGGCGACGTGGGTGTAGCCCATATCCTGGAGGGTTGCGGCTGCCAGGGGCGACCGGTTGCCGGTTGCGCAATAGAGAATGACCCGTTTTCGAGGGTCGAGCATCTTGTGATGGTGGGGGTTGGTGGGATCGGCAAGAAACTCCAGCATTCCGCGGGGGATGTGCACCGACCCTGCGATATGCCCCTTGTCGTTAATTTCGTGCTGCTCCCGAAGGTCGACGAGCACGGCCCCCCTGCGTATCTCTTCCGCCACCGCCATCGGGTCCAGGTTCTCCACCCTTGCCTTGGCCTCGGCCACCATCTCGCTTGCTGTCTTGCCCATTGGTACCTCCTTCGGTTTGACTTGTAGATGATTTTGTTTATTCTGTGCTTAGAAAACCTGTTTCGCCCAATTTACCGTTTCATTGCAGACTTTAGAAGGTTGAGGTTTAAATGGATATGTTTACTAATATAATATGAGGAACTACGATCGATGAATGCTCTTACACAAATCGAAAGTCAAGGGGGAAATTCCCCCTAGGAGGAACGGAAAACCTTTACTGGAACGTCTTACGGAAACGTATCATGGCGCCTATGAACAGCACGGTCCCGATGGCTGCCATAGCAAGGAGCTGCGGCCAGACGACACCTATTCCTGCATCCCTGATGAGTACGCGGGAGCAAAATTCCATATAGTGTGTGGTTGGGGCGAACTGCATTATGATCTGGAGGAATCCGGGCATAGACTCCATAGGGGTTACTCCACCGCTGAGAAAGGTGATGGGCGTGATGATGGGCATGGCCAAAAGGCCTGCCTGGGGCTGATTCTTGGCGATGGTGGCAAGGAACACGCCGAGCTCGGTCGTCGCATAGAGGTAAACAATGGTTCCGAAAAAGAAGAGGAGCATGGAACCGTGGATAGGGGCACCGATGACCCACTTGATCGAGAAAAAGAGTGCGAACATGGCACCTATTAACACGATAAAACTGCTGGCCCAGACCTTGGCGATGGTTATTTCCAGAGGGACAAGGGGCATGACGAGCAAATGCTCCACTGTACCGCGCTCTTTTTCTTTGATGAGGGCTGCAGCGGGCAGGATAATGGAAAGGAGCGTGATCATGTGGGTAAGTAATACAAAGCCCATGAACCAGGAGTTTTCATTGTTTGGATTATACATTATGCGTGTGTTCACCTGAATGGGAGGATCGGCAGGCTTATGGGATCCCAGCAAAAATGTGTTTATCTCCTGGTTTATGATCCTGCTCAGGTAGGTCACGCCGAGCCTGGCGTGGCCGATGACCGTGGCATCGACGTCGATGCTGATATCAGGTGCCTTCCCGGCGAGCAGGTCTTTCTGAAAGCCTGATGGTATGTGAAGAACAAAGATATATTCGGCCCTGTCCAATACCTGGTTGATGTCGTGGTATATGATGGCATGGGGTTTTTGGAAAAAGGGCTGTTGAATAGAGTCGATTATCCTCTGAGACAACGGGGACTGGTCTTCATCGACGTATGCTACGGTTGAATTGCGCACCTGCACCCCGGTACCTTTTGCAGGTACTATGACCATGACCGTGAAGGAATAGATAACCATAATCACCAGGACATAGTCATAACGGAAGCTGATGAGTTCTTTCAAACCGAGCCGGTAGATGTGCCAGAGCTTTTTGATCATGCTATTTCTCCTGTTTTTTCAGCAAGAAGACCGTCATGATTTGAATGGTCATATAGATCATGATCAGGAAGATAAAGTTCCACACCAGCTCCGGGAAACCGATTCCCTTGGTGAAGGTACCCACGCTGATGTTCAGGAAATAGCGTGCAGGGAAGACCAATGACATGAACTTGGCCCCGCCGGTGAGCGTTGAGGCAGGGGTTGTAAGCCCCGATAAATCGAAGCAAGGCACCAGTGTAATAACAAAGGCCGCAAGCAGAGAAGCGATCTGGGTCTTGGTGAAAGTCGAGATAAGCAGGCCTAGGCCGGTGGTAATAATGATATAGAGCATCGCCCCGGTAACCAGGGCGGGGAAACTGCCCTTAAAGGGGACGTTGAATAGGAATTTAATCACTGCGAGAAGGATAATGAAGGTTATTGCCGTAATCACAATGTAGGGGATCTGCTTGCCCCAGAGGAATTCAAGCCTGGTCATGGGACTTGAGTAGAAGTTGGCGATAGAACCCAGCTCCTTTTCCCTCACCACGCCGATGGCCGTGAGCATGCAGGGAACAAGCATGAGAACAATGGCCAGCAGGCCGGGTACAATGGAATATTTGCTTTTTATCAGTGGGTTATACCAGTACCGGGGCTGAACATGAGTAGATGAAGAAGCCACAGGTATGGGGGAGCGATCGACGAGGTCCTTGAGATAGGACAGGTGCACGGCCTCTGCATAGTTCTTGGTGGTCTCGGCCCTGAACGGCATGGTGCCTTGAATCCAGAACCCTACTGAAGGGCTCTTGCCCCTCTTGATGTCTTTTTCGAAACCAGGAGGGATCTCGACGACCATATTGAACTCGCCACCTCTGAAAGCCCTTGTCAAGCTCGGAGTGAGAGCGTATGGGTTTCTGTTCGCTGAAGTATCGTGAACTAGAGAAATATTCCAGGTAATCGCGGCTACACATCTTCTGATCGTTGTCGATGACACTGTATTTGATATTTTCGATATCTGTTGATATGCCGAAGCCGAAGACGATGAGCAGGAAGGGCGAGACGATGAATGAGATGATGAGTCTGACCGGGTCGCGGAACAATTCGATGGCTTCTCTTCGAGCTAGGGCTGCCAACCGGTAAATATCAAAGAGGCGGCCATGTTTTTTGACACGTTCAGATTTAAGCATGAACGGGACGGTCTGTTTTTCATCATCCGTCTCGGCGATGGTATTTCTGGCAATATCATCCTTCATATAGGCAATAAAGGCTTCTTCGAGGGTAGGGCAGCCACGCATGCGGACAAGCTCTTCAGGTGCGTCGCAGGCAAGGACGCGGCCCATGCTCATGAGGGCGACCCTGTCGCAGCGATTGGCCTCATTCATGTAATGGGTGGTCACGAAGATGGTTACGCCACTCTCCCTAGAGAGGTTTATGAGGAGCTCCCAGAAGTGGTCTCTAGCCACAGGATCGACGCCTGATGTAGGTTCGTCGAGGATCAGGATTTCGGGCTTATGAATGGCGGCAACGGCCAGGGAGAGACGCTGGCGGATGCCCAGGGGAAGGCGTTCAGTCTGGTCGTCCATGACGTCGTTCAGTCCGAACTTCTCAGCCATTTCCTTTACCCTTGAAGGGACATCCTCCTTCGGCAAATCGAAGAGATGTGCATGCATATCCAGATTCTGCCGCACGGTAAGCTCACCATATAGCGAAAAGCTCTGCGACATGTATCCGATGCGCTTTTTCAGCTCGATACTCCCGGTTTCCACAAAGCTGTCGAAGATGTAGGCCTGGCCATTCGTGGGATGCAAAAGCCCGGTGAGCATCTTCATGGTGGTGGTCTTGCCGCAGCCGTTCGATCCGACAAAACCGAAGATCTCGCCCCTCGGTATGGTGAAGGAGACATCATCAACCGCAGTAAAGTCACCGAACTTTTTGGTAAGGTGTTTTGCCTCAATGGCGGAACCGTCATTCGATGCTATCCTTGGCGGTGTCGTAAAGATCCTATGCCCATAGCGCATCTCTTCGGGCAGCATGGCGATGTATGCGTCTTCTATGGTCGTCTTGCCGGTCTTTTTCTTTAACTCTTCGGGCGTTCCTGAAGCAAGGATCCGGCCGCCTTCCATCATGACGAGCCAATCAAGGTGTTCAGCCTCATCCATGTAGGCAGTTGCGATGATGATGCTCATTCCTTCATGATGGGTGCTCATTTCCGTGACGAGTTCCCAGAACTGGCGCCGTGAGAGGGGATCGACACCGGTAGTGGGTTCGTCCATAATGAGCACTTCAGGATTGTGGATCAGGGCACAGCATAGCCCCAGTTTCTGCTTCATGCCGCCTGAAAGCTGGCCTGCCGGCCGGTGGGCAAAAGGTGCAAGGTTTGTGGCCTTCAGGAGCCGTTCGATCCGCTCGTTTCTCTCGACGCTGGTGAATCCGAAGAGGCGTCCGAAAAAATCCACATTCTCATAGACTGAAAGAGTTGGATAGAGATTCTGCCCAAGACCCTGGGGAATATAAGCAATCTGCGAGCAGACATCATGACGGTGGATACCTGAACGCATGGTGCTGCCCAAGACATGAATGTCACCGGTCTGTATCTTCTTCTGGCCTGCAATAAGACTGAGCAGAGTTGATTTGCCAACGCCGTCGGGCCCGATGAAGCCCACCTTGCATCCGGCGGGTATATGAAGATCAATTGAATCAAGGACGATCTTCTTGCCGTAGCGATGTTTCACTCCTTCAATATGTGCGATTGTATCATGGCCGTTCATGCGGGCATTCACTTAAAAAGTTCCGTCCATTTCGCGGACGGATTCAAACGGATATATGCAACACCAGGCATGCCTGGCTTCAACCGGGGGTCATTAAATTCCTGAAAACTGATTCTCACTCGGAAAACAAGCTTCTGGCGCTCCTCTGTTGTCTCAACCTCTTTGGGGGTGAACTGTGCCTTTTCAGAGACATAAGCCACCCGTGCCAGAAATTGCCTGTCCGGTATAGCATCGAGCACAACCTTGGCATCACCGCCTAAGGGAATGATGCCGGCATATTGCTCGGATAGGTACACATTCATGTAAATATCCGTGGGGTCAATAATGGTCAGTACCTTGCCTCCATTGGGCAGGACCTCGCCTGGTTCTGCAAGACGGGACAATACCGGTCCCTTTATGGGGCTCTTCAGCATGCAGTCATTGATCTCTACTTTCAACCTCTCCGTCTGGGCAACTGCGGACTCAATGGCGCCTTCGGCCTCGACGATTAATGATTTTGCCACTGCATATTCTGCATCATAGGTCTCCTTGACTGTCTGATTACGATCTTGTTCCTGTTGTGTAAAGATGTCCTTTGCAAAGAGAGTATTGGACCGCTCAAGCTCTTTTACCGCAAGTTCCCTCTTAACGCGAATGCCTTCGACCCTGGACAGGGCGGTTTCGCGCGCTTGTTTTGCCCGTTTAACTTCGGCCTCGGCCTGCTTCAATAGGGCTTGGAACGTGCTCGTGTCTATCTTGGCCACGATCTGGTTTTTATCGATTAAGTCCCCTTCTTTCGCGAGGACTTCTGTGAGACGCCCTGCAAGCTTTGTTGCAATATCCACCTCAGTCGCCTCAAGTCGGCCGTTGCCCATCACAAAACCTTGCGGAACGGCATTCTTGTCTTTGTTGATATACAGATAAAAAGCAAGAGTCCCTGCCAAGAGAACCAAGACCATGATGATGACTGACTTTTTAAAAACCTTTCCCTTTTCGGCCATATTCTCCTCTTTATAAAACTACATTTTTATAAAACTCCATTTATAATCATCAAAGAACGGGCTGGACCGTTCAATGCATAATATGGTTTCAGTAAGTTGTCTTTTCAAATCATAAATCAGGCAATCCATGGAATTTTGGAATACCCTTTCGAATGCAGCCCCGGAAGGACATGATTGAAGATAGTGCAATTTGATAATAAATTCCTTTTTGTGATGCGAAAGTATAGGAAACAGGGTCCTGTCTGTCAAGACAATCTTGAGACAATCTTGAGCACAGATGATGGGGCGCAGGGTCGATGTTTGTATGACATGATTTTTGTTTATTACGGATTGAGTCTAGAATTTTTGCTGAGGTTGGTGGTTTGCAACTTATAGGAAGAAAATCTCGGGAAAAGTTATCAACGCTGTTTTAATTTTCAGCCGCTGGCAAATATTGAATTATTTACCTACAAACAAACGACTTTGAAAAGTTTTGGCGTTATCGATTACGATTTGAAAGTTGCAGCGAGTAACTGATCTCTGATAGTCCGCATCTGTGAGGCAGAGCTTTCTTTTAAAGGTCATTAATGTTTTGGGTTTAAAGGTTCCTTCCTTTTCCTTAGCCAATCCCCGACAAAAGAAAGGATCGGGATCCTTCTTGGTTTTTTTGCAGGCATGAGGCATGCCAGAATCTGCGGCAGGGCCTCGGTTGCCTGAGCTCGGATTGAAAGATCACAAAAAGGGGTCAGTTCCGATTCCTTCCAATTAATCTCTATGAGCTGAGCCCCGGCATGCTTGGCAATTCTAGGCAGAGCGGCTGCAGGGGAAACCAGGCCTGAGGTTCCTATCACTAACATGGCATCGCAGGTTCGGGCTGCGTTTTTCGCCTCGGTTAAATCCTGAACGGCCTCCCCAAAACTGACGAAGTCCGGCCGTGTAAGCCCCCCGCATTCACATCTGGGAAATGCCTGCAATAATGCGTCCAAAGAGAACGCATCGATTTTATTCAGTACCGGGCGGACCATCGCAAAAAGCGCCTCCCGTGACAGTCCTTGTTTCTTCCCGCAGGTCATGCAGCGAAGCCGATAAAGGTTCCCGTGCAATTCGTAAACAGACCTGCTTCCGGCTTCTCGGTGGAGATTGTCCACGTTCTGGGTGATGACGGCTGCAAGGTGGCCCATTTCTTCGAGTTTGGCCAGAGCAAGGTGCGCCGGGTTCGGTCGGGCCTTCTCGAGGGCAGAGAAGAAACTTTCTATGATCTCATGGGCCTTATCCGGATGTTCGGCCAGGACATTAAATATGTCCTCGGATCCGAAGCGATCCCACAACCCGCCGGTGTCCCGGTAGGTGGATATGCCGCTGGCAGCGGAAATGCCGGCCCCCGTAAAAGCCACGCCTTTCCAGGCCGAAGAAAGGATTTTTGCCGCCTGTTCAATGGGAGTCATTTGGATTCCTTCTTGACTTCATTTATTACTGAACGCTTTGCTGGCATCACCCATTTGTTCAGGATTTCTTTGGACGCTTGCTACGCTTCTTCTCTTTACGATCAGTTATTTGCTTTCTTTCGGGACGGCTGCGGAACAACTGATATCCCCTGCCGATACTGAGAAGAGCAAGGATAGCACACAGCCAGCCGATCCAGTCGCCCAGCACAGCATATGCAGTGCGGCCCTTCATCATTGGAATCCGACCGACAAGCGTCTCCTTTGTCCATTGCCCGGTGCGCTTGGTAAACCGGCCCACGGGGTCAATGATTGCGGAAATGCCAGTAGTCGTGGACCGCACAAGGGGCCGTCGGTGCTCGATGGCCCGAAAGCTGGCGAGGGCCAGGTGTTCCGTTGGCTCGACCGTATTGCCATACCAGGAATCTTCCGTCAGGTTGAACATCACTTCGGGAATGCGGCCTTCTTGCCCGCCACTCATCAGCATGCGAATCTGTCCGGGAAAGATATCCTCGTAGCAAATGCTCACCGAAATCGGATGCGTGCCGAGCAAGAGCGGCTCAGAATTCTTTCCGGACCAAAACCTGCTCGAGTAGGGTGACCATGAATACAGCCAGGGGAATGTTTCACCAAAGGGTATGTACTCGCCGAAAGGCACAAGCACCATTTTGTCGTAAGTACCGAGAATTTTCCCCGTCCCGTTTACAAGTATCGATCTGTTATAATAACGGGTTTCGTTATGGTGATCTATACTCAAAATCGCGCCAAACAATATGGGTATACCGAGATTGCCAAGCGCATCGGGCGGAATCCGCCCATCACGCAACGTCTCGCGGAGGTTGACCGTTGTGACGCCTTCGGGCCATACGATGAGGTCGAGTGAGTTTTCGGTAATGAGTTTTTTGGACATTTCCTGATGTTCGTGAAGAAAACGGTCGCGGTCCTCGTGTTTCTGTCCGGCCCCACGATTGACCTGAACCAAGCCGACCGTCAGCTTTTCAGCAGCGGATGCGCTCTTGTCAACGCTGTAGATGCGCACCGCCCCGTAAACTAGAACCAACGCAATGGCAGCAGCGAAAACCGCCACCGGGCGAAAGGGGAAGGGCTTCTTCTCCATCCACCTCTCGATGACTGCATAGATCAGTGAATTAACATAGACGACGAGGAAAGTAACACCGAGAATGCCTGTCACATCTGCAATCTGCGTTAAAAGAGTGAGCTTATACTGGCTGGCGCCGAGATAGTTGGGAAAAATTTCAGGCCAGAATTTTTCGAGTGCAGTCCATACAATGGGTGAAACCCATATCACACTCCAGCCGGTACCGCGGGTGATGAACCGCGTGGCCCCTGCCCATATCGCTAAAACGATGCCGTTTGCCGCGGCCAGAAGCAACAGTCCCAGTAGCGCCGGCGGCCATGACAACCCGGCGAATTGCTCGAACATGTATATGATCCAATAGAAGCCGCCGCCGTGCATGGTGATGCCTGCAACCCATCCGATAAAAAACGCTCGGACGGGGTTTTGCTCACGAATCGCCCACAGGATGGGCACAAGGCATATCCATTCCAGATAAAAATGATCAAATCCGGCATAGCCCAGAAACGCCAGAATGCCCCCGGCCACAGCGGCAATCCAGGGCAGTAAATCCTTGATGATTATGCGGTGTGCCATATTCGACCTTTACGATTCGTAATACCAAGTTGCATTCAAAGGATAACGCGGCAGGAGTATATGAAGAATGAAATTGCGTGTCAATTGAATGTTGAATACAAAAGGTGGGGAGCATCAATGTTTATTGTAGGACGTTAATTGTGTTTATTTCCAATTGGAAAGATGTATGCCTTTCAAAATTGCCAGACGCTTTATTTCCCGGAAGAATAGATAAAAGAATCCGATCACTTATTTTTCAAGATCCACGAATCAGCGGAAGTGCAGACTTCACCTACCTAAGTCTCAATAATGGGCAGTTTTCAGAATTGACGAGTCGGGTGGCGCAGGGGAATTTCACCCCCACGCTCCCACGGATCCGTACGTGACAGTCTCCCGTCATACGGCTCTTATCATCCCACCACCAAACTAAACTTGGCGGTTTTACCCTATCACCTGGCTCCTCCCATCTCTGGTTGACCAAACAATAAGACCAGATGATCCAACCCCTTCGCTCCATTCCCATTACAGGAACTTCAACACTACTACAAGTTGGTCCGCCCCCGTGCCCCGCATCGGTACTCTCATTCTTGTGGTTTCCTCCACTTGAATTTCTCCCTTATCATCGGAACGACAGGTTCCCACGTTCCACACAAGAGCCTGTATCAGGTTCGCGCTACCTTTATGCCGGATGCCGCCCAAGCAGTAAACAGGTACCCCTTGGACTTATCCTGGAGTTCCGTAAGACCTCCAGTTCTGACATCGTCCAATTCATTTCGACACCTCAGAAGTAGTTCGCTTGCGCTCGCCTCCCTGATCCTCACCTGACATGGTCTTTTGCCATGCCTTTTGCCTTGACGCTCACCACAATGGCTCTTTACCAATGCAGCTCAAGGTGGTTTGAAGCCTGCTCCTGCAAACCGGCTTCGAGGGCCCTCACCCCTCATCTCTTGTGCAGCCTCGTGGCGCACTTACCATTTGAATTGTGGTATGCGACGTAGATATTATTTTCTCTCAATCTGACATTTCTTCGTCTTCCACCGCTGGTGAAACCAAAAGTACTGGTCCGGATATTCCCGAACGACCTCTTCCACAATCTTCGTGAACTGCTGTGTATTTTCTAACAAATCCATCTCGTATGTTCCTGTCCGGATGATTTTTACAGCCGGCTTCAGGATAAGTCTGTATTTCCCTGATTTCTGTCTGACCATGAAGGCTGGAATAACAGGTGCCCCTGAACGCAGTGCCATAACCGCAAGACCTACGCCTGAACAAGCAGGACGTCCGAAAAAATCAACAAACATCCCTTCATGCACCGACACATTCTGATCACTCAAAATTCCAATCACATGGTTCGCCGTAAGGAGTTCCATGATCAGTTTGCCGGATCCCCCCTTTGTGATCATAACATTGCCATGGATGGTCCGCACATACTCCACAAGGTTATCAATGACAGGGTTGCGCAAAGGTCGATGGACGATATACATCGGTTTAGCAAACATGGGCACGGCAATGGTCATTAATTCCCAGTTGCCGAAATGGGAAACAATGGACAATACGCCTTTACCTTGGGCGATAGCTGCCTGATAATTATCCAACCCTTCCACATCCGCCCATTCGTGAATGTTTTCTCGTGTAATAAATGGCAGGTCGAAAAACTCCGCAGCCACGATCGCAAAATGGCGATAGACCCCCATCGCGATCTTTTGCAGTTCCTTAAGTTCCTTTTCTGGAAAGGAGCGGCAGAGATTATGGAGAACAATTATGCGGTGTTTCGCGCCTAAATGATAAAACAAGAAAAAGAGACTACGAAAAAAACCTTTTCGCAAGACCAGCGGAATACTGTGAAATATAGAAAGTATGATACCCGTTGTTCTTGTCTTTTCGACCGTCATATAAACCCCAGCAATTTTAGGGCAGCAATTTTATTTCAATCTCTAAATTGACCAGCCCCCGATACTTGTAACACATGCTCATTTAGAGTTCAGCCATTATTTGATTATTTCTTATTGAAATTTCGTATTAAATGGGAAAACATGAAAAACAACAGGAGGAAGAACAAAACAGAAATCCGATCACTGATTTTTCAAGATCACCGAAGTCTTGACCCTTTGCGTGTAGAGCGTTAAAGGATACCTTAAATCGGATATGGTTCCATACCGTTGACGCTCTGCCCCCGGGCCTACCCACTACCCATAAACGCAATTCTTTTTTTATTTCTTTTTCTGGTTACTTAGTGTCAACTATCCCTGTATGTTTCCTATGATAAATTAGTCATTTGCATTAGTTGACTTATTAGGTTTATTGGTCACTTTGGTGACCCTCTTTTGTTTTCCGGATTTTTATAGGGGATTAGATATCGAGGGGTCGGCTTTTAAATATGACCATGCCCCCGTCCGGCTTATCCGGGCAATGAAATGTTGAACCTAAAAACCCCCTTTTTTAACGCTGAAGGTTGGAAATGATTATTATATTAGTTTTTATATGAACAAAAAAACATTCTAAGTTATTGATATTAAATGGAGCGGGCGACCGGGCTCGAACCGGCGACGTCCAGCTTGGGAAGCTGACATTCTACCACTGAATTACGCCCGCTCATGGCCGGTGACTTTTATTCAACATGCGCTATTTGTCAAGGAATTTTTCGACAAAACGGATAGGGGGAGGCCTGATGAGCCCAGCGATGGTTTTCTTGTCCGTTGACAGCAAGAGATTTATCGGTTAATACGGAAGGCAAGTCGGGCGTATGCCCGTTTTTTTATTAATGAGACTCAAATTTCAGAAGTGAAGCGCACTGGAATTTGCAAGTCGAATTATCCCACGAGCGAAGCGCAGCGGGATTAATGACACCATTTTCAGAAGTGAAGCGCACTGAAATTTGCAAGTCGAATTATCCCACGAGCGAAGCGCAGCGGGATTAGAGGTTATTTTGAGCAAGCAACTGCAAAAAGAAATTGAACGAAGGCGCACCTTCGGGATCATCAGCCATCCCGATGCGGGTAAGACGACGCTTACTGAAAAGCTGCTGCTTTTCGGCGGCGCCATCCAGATGGCCGGCGCAGTAAAAGCCCGCAAAGCATCAAAACACGCCTTGAGTGACTGGATGTCCATTGAAAAGGAACGCGGCATTTCCGTTACCTCGTCTGTTATGAAGTTTGAATATGCCGATTGCGAAATCAATCTGCTGGACACCCCGGGGCACCAGGACTTTTCCGAAGACACGTATCGCGTACTCACCGCAGTGGACAGCGCGTTGATGGTAATCGACGGCGCCAAAGGGGTAGAGACGCAAACGCAAAAGCTCATGGAAGTCTGCCGTCTGCGCAATACACCGATTATTACCTTCATCAACAAAATGGACCGCGACTGCCTGGCGCCGCTGGATATTCTGGCGGATATCGAAGATAAATTGCAGATTGAATGCTCGCCCTTGTCTTGGCCCATCGGGATGGGCAAACGATTCAAGGGCGTCTATAACCTGTACGACAAAAAGCTGCATCTGTTCACACCGGGAAAAGCGAGGCGCTCGGAAGACGGGGTTGTGATCAGCGATTTGTCCGATCCATTACTTGATGAATTGCTGGACAGCCAAGCCAAAGAACTTCGCGAGGAAATCGCTCTCTTGGAAGGCGCGGCCAATCCTCTTGATATCAAAGAATATTTAAAAGCCGGCCAGACGCCGGTTTTCTTCGGCAGCGCCATCAATAATTTCGGTGTGAAAGAATTGCTGGATGCTTTTGTTGAAATCGCCCCGCCTCCTGTCCCGCGCCCCACCACCACACGGGTCGTCAATCCGGATGAAGATGATTTTTCGGGCTTTGTTTTCAAAATTCAGGCCAACATGGACCCGGCACATCGAGACCGCATTGCGTTTATGAGGATTTGTTCCGGCAAATTTGAACGGGGTATGCACGTCATGCAACACCGTATCGGCAAGGAAGTTTCTTTATCCAATGCCACCATCTTTATGGCGCAAGACCGCACCAATATAGAAGAAGCTTATCCGGGCGATATTATCGGTATCCATAACCACGGTACGATCAAAGTCGGCGATACTTTCACGCAAAAAGAACCGCTCAAGTTTACCGGCATTCCGCATTTCGCCCCTGAGCATTTCTGCCGGGTGCGGCTCAAAGACCCACTGCGACTGAAACATTTGCACAAAGGGTTGACTCAGCTTTCGGAAGAAGGCGCGATTCAGGTCTTTAAACCCCTATGGGGATCGGATAATATCCTGGGCGCTGTAGGCTCGCTGCAATTTGATGTAACCATGTCGCGTCTGAAAAACGAGTATAGTGTTTACGCCGACTATGAAAAAGCTGATTACGCGGCTACCCGCTGGGTCACCTGCGATGACGCCAGAAAAATGGAGGATTTCCAGAAAAAGAATCTGATAAACTTGGCAATGGACACGGAAGGAAATCTGGTTTATCTGGCTCTGAGCGATTGGCGGCTTTCCCATACCATGGAAGAATGGCCGCAAATACAATTCCATAAGACTATGGAAAAAAGTTGAAATATTCGATTTTGAAATACTTTATTGACGACGCTATTCAGTAAAGATACCCAGGGGCGATCGTCATCAATAAGGAAAACATCATGAAGATTATTCATTATACATCCGTTCCCCCAACCCATTTTGACAACGACCAGGCCGAAGGCGTTTCCGGCCGTGTCATGATCGGCAGGAGTGACGAGGCAAATCATTTTTGCATGCGCATCTTTGAAATTGCTCCCGGTGGGCATTCCCCAAGGCACACGCACGCCTGGGAACACGAAATTTTTATCCACGCAGGGTTCGGCGAAGTTTACGGAAATGGGAAATGGCAGCCTCTCCAGGCTGGGGATGTGATATTTGCTCCGTCCAATGAAGAGCATCAAATTCGCAATTCCGGCAAAGAGCGCTTGATTTTTGCCTGTCTCATTCCATCGGGTGTCCCGGAATTATGATCATCGTATTTTGTATGAATTTTATGGATTTGCAAAACAGATTCTCCTCTCTGCACAACGAATATGAGCTTTGTTAAATACCGCTACCTGATATTCGGCATTCTGGGCGCCGCCTACATCCTGGTTTTCTTTCACCGGCTTGCTCCGGCGATAGTCGCTGTGGACATGATGCGCGATTTGAAAACCGGCGGTGCGCTGATGGGCATTCTGGCATCAGCCTATTTCTACTCCTATGCATTGATGCAGATTCCCGCGGGCCTGTTATCCGACTCCTGGGGACCGCGCCGGTCGGTAACCTTCTTTTTTATCTTTGCCGCAGTGGGATCGGTTGTGCTGGGTTTTGCGCAAACCGTGGGCATGGCAATTGCCGCCCGGGTTTTGGTGGGTCTCGGTGTGGCGATGGTTTTTGTGCCGACATTGAAGATTCTTACCAACTGGTTCGAGTCGGAAAAGTTCGTTCGCATGACAGGTATTCTCATGTCGATGGGCGGTGTGGGAGCCTATACAGCGGCAACACCCCTGGCGTTGCTTAGCGATGCGATGGGATGGCGCGGCAGTATGATTGTTATCGGAGTGGCAACGCTTGCCGTTGCACTGGCCGTATGGCTCCTGGTCAAGGACACCCCCGAGGAATTAGGTTTTCAACCCTTAAACGGTTCTGTAACATCAACAAAGCCCGAAGACAAAATCGGCATGCTGCAGGGCATTGGAATGGTGATTAAAATGCCCTGGTTTTGGCCGTTGGCATTATGTAGTTTTTTGGGAGCCGGAGTATCTCTGAGTTTCATTGGCCTGTGGGCCGGTCCCTTCTTAATGCATGTTTACGGAATGCCGAGAGCACAAGCGGGCGCTGTATTATCGATGTTTGCTATCGGTTTGATTATTGGCTCTCCGACCATGAGCTGGCTTTCCGACAGCGTACTACACTCCCGCAAAAAAGTAATCGTCCTCAACCAGATTTTCGCACTGTGTGTGTTTATCCCGCTGGCTTTTTTTACCGGCAATTTCCCAACTAGTATGCTCTATGTCTGGTGCTTTACTTACAGCTTTGCGTTATCGGGTATGGCTGCGGTTGGCTATTCATCCGTCAAGGAATTGTTTCCGCAGCAGATTTCAGGCACAGCCACCGGCTTGATGAACATTTTTCCCTTTGCCGGAGCCGCTTTGGGCCAGCCACTGATAGGCTGGTATCTGGATTTTTTCGGAGCTGTCGATGGTCGATACAGCGCTGATGCTTATTCGGCCGTGTTCAAGGTTTGCTTAGTTGCTATCTTTGGTGCCCTTTTAGCCAGTACTCTGGTGAAGGAAACATTCCCGCAGAAATCATCTAATGCCCATCCATCATGATTGTTTGGATAGGGACTTGACATACCCGGCGGCACTTTCTCCCGCCACGCAGCCTGTCGAGAAAGCCGCCTGCAAATTATATCCGCCGGTATCCGCGTCAATATCCATCACCTCGCCGCAAAAGTACAGACCGGGTCGTTTTTTAGACGACAGGGTACGCGGATCAATTTCATCGAGCGCGACGCCGCCCGCCGTCACGATAGCCTTAGACAGCGGCAGCGAGTCTTTTACATTGAAACGCAACGCCTTGAACAAATCGATAATTTTTTCCCGCTCGTCGGCGCTTACCTGATGCGCCTGTTTTGCCTCGTCCATGCCGGTTAGGACGATAAAAGGGTCAATCATTTTCGCCGGCAGATATTCTTTCAGAATACTCGCAATTTTCCTTTTGCCGAATTTGTTCAAATCCGATTGCAACCGCTTTCGTAATTGTTCTTTCGACAAGGCCGGTTTTAAATCGATCAGGATAGAAACAGGTCCGTTTTCCATAGCTTCAACAACAGCTAAGCTCATGAGCAGGATAATCGGTCCACCCAGACCAAAGTGCGTAAAGAGCATTTCACCAAAACGGCTTTCAATGAGCGGCGGCCGGGCAATTTTCTTTTCTCCGCGGCCATAGTCACCATGGGGTGTAAGGGCGGCATCTACCGTGACGGCTTTGCCTTGAAACGCGGTAGCGCGGACATTGCGCAAGGAGACACCCTGCATGGACTTGGCAAGTTTTAGTTCGTGGACAATCAGGGGAACCAATGCGGGCTTAGGCTTGACAATGGTATGGCCAAGCGTCTCGCTTATTGTATAGCCGTCACCGGTCGAACCAGTACCTGGCCAGGAAGCGCCGCCGGTGGCGATAATGACGGTCCGGGAAAAATATTGACCGCTCGTTGTTTCAACGACGAATTGAGCATTTTCATCCAGTCTCACAGAGCTTACCCGGGCATTGAAAATCGTGCGCACTTTGTTTTCAGATAGATATTTTTGAAAAACAAGCACCACGTCGCGGGCGTCATCAGAAACGGGAAAAACTCTGCCGCCGCGTTCCACTTTTGTGGCGAGACCGTATTGTTCGAAAAAGGCAAGCAGTTCCGGACGGAAGAAGCGGGAAAACGCGCTGTGCAGAAAGCGTCCGTTTTGACCATACATCGCAATGAACGCTTTGAGTTCGGCGGCGTTGGTCAGATTGCAACGCGTCTTGCCGCTGACCAGAATCTTATTACCGCAACTGTCCGTTTTTTCCAAAAGTAATACGCGAGCGCCCAGTTGGGCTGCTCGTCCGGCGGCCATCAGACCGGCCGCACCACCACCGATTACAACGACATCGGTATCCATACTAGCTAAATTTTTCATTGCATCCCCATGAATTTAAAAGCTATCACAGATCGGCAAAACCGGTCAATTGATCAATTTGCCGATCATAAAGTCTCCAGGCAAAAAGACGTCCGGGCCATTTCTAAAAATTGATGCATTTTTCTCCATCGCCTGGGGAGTTATTCCCCTCATAACCAACCAATGAAAACGAGCAGACAGCCGCCAAAAATATATTCTTCATGATTACAGGTAAATAGACAACTCATAGACTGATTCTGAAGTTGGCATACTCGTTGCTGTATAACGGGCAGAAATGATCGGGAGATCGCTATAGAATGAAAAAAACTTTGGTTTGTTTGACTGGTGTGATTTGTCTTTTGGCTGCATTTGCATATGCCGCCGACAAGACTGCAACAGAGACAAACCAGGGTGTCGTTTTGAAAACGACTAACGTGAAAACGGCTAAAATGAATGCCCGGGGAAAGGTTGTAGAAATTTCCGACAAGGCCATTAAGATCGCACGAAGTATTAAAGGCGATATAGAGATCATGGAATTCGCGCTGGAGAATCCAGTACAGGGTATTGCGGTGAACGATTCTGTGAAAATTGATTACAGCGTTAAAGATGGTAAGTTGACAGCATCCAGAGTGGACAAACCGGGAGCAGTAAAAAATCCCGGTAAAAATGGAACCAAAGCAGATTAAAGAGAAACCAGCATCCGCTACGAAGTAATTCGTAGGATGCCTTTCTATAGGTGGAGTCCCTTAAAATAATTTAAGGGTTAATCAAAAAACTATTAACAAGGAGGATTTTAAGATGAAGCGTTTAGTATTGTTTGTTGTAGCAGTGGTTTTCGCATTGAGCACCCCGGCAATTGCAGCTCCGGCTGACAAAGCAGCTCCCGCAAAAGCAGCTCCCGCCGTTGCAGCAACACCCGCAACACCTGCAACACCCGCAGAGCCCGCAAAGGCTGATGTGAAGAAAGCAGAGAAGAAAGAAGTAAAGAAAGCAAAGAAAGCAAAGAAAGCAAAGAAAGCCGAAAAGAAAGCCGAAGAAAGAAAGTTGAAGAAGCAGCTCCTGCGCTCCGGCCGCAAAATAAGTTATAGCAACTTATAAAATGCGAGAAAAAGGGATGGGTGAAAACCCATCCCTTTTTTTATGCGCCTGACCCTGGATAAACTCCCTGTTTTAATCAAAGTCATCGTGGTTTATTTTATTTCTTTCTGTTATAAACTTTCTCGCTATGTTGAAAAATTTGCTGGCAAAAATTATCGATTACAACAGCAACTTGACCGTCCGGGTCAGACTTGTTGCGCTGACGGTGGCGGGTCTGGCGGTGACCATGGCCATCTGGGGCGTTATTCAACTGACCGCCCTGGACGGAATCCTGGTCGATCAACAAGTTAAAAGGCTGGAAGGTGTCGCCGAAACCGTCAGCACATTTTATCAGCACTTCCCAACCAAACGAGGCATCGCCACCCTCGATTCAGCATTGAAAGACCACATTCAAACGGATGTACGTCTGGCCAGAATCGATATTTTCGACATCCGACGCAAAAATGTCAACTATGTTGCCGGCGCCAGCCGAGTTCAATATGAATGGCCGGATAAGATGGTGGCCGAGGTCAGCGCCAAAGGGAAATCCCGTTATGTCAAGCTGGAAACGGAGGCGGGACCGTCGCTGGGCCTGCTCTATCCTGTTTCCGGAGAAACCAGAGATTCCCGCATTATTGTCGGCATCATTGCTTTTTCACGGGCGAATACGGAAATCATGAGCCGCGCCCAACAATTGCTGCTTTTCAGCAGTGCCGGACTTTTGCTGGCCATCCTTTTGCTGTTGGGAATTAGCTATGGTTGGATGATCGGCAGGCCGCTCAAGCTGATTATCGGAACGATTGATGAATTTCAGAAAGGGCGCTACGTTGAGCGTATTCCCATTGTTCGACGGGATGAATGGGGACAACTGGCTGACCATTTCAACCGGATGGCCGACGAAATTCAAAATGTCATGGCCAGAAATCTTGATCTGACCGGCCATTTGGCGGATCGTGTCCGCGAAGAAACGCTCAATGTCGTTCAACTGCAAAAACAGGTTGATCATCTGAAACAATTAACCGCCCTGGGACATTTAACGGCAAATCTGGCCCATGATTTAGGGACGCCGCTTCACTCCATCGCGGGACTGGCCAAGCTGATGCTGGAGCGGGAAGGCTGGCCGCCGGATGTCGCGCATAAGTTAAATTTGATCGTCGAACAGACACAAAGGCTGGACAATGTCATTCAAAATGTCCGCAAAGCCACGCGCCTTCCGGAACCTCATTTTGAATTGATGACCGTGCATAAAATATTCAGCGAAACGCTGCCGCTGGTCGAGCCCCTGATACAAAAGAACCACGTGACCATCGATGTGCAGATTGACCGGTCTGCCGCATCTTTATACGTTGATCGCTACCGGATTCAGACCGCTCTTTTGAATATCATTCAAAATTCCATTGATGCCATGCCCGACGGTGGCAAAATCACCATATCCGCTGATGATGATCGGGCGGCAAAGACCAGCAAAATCCTGATTACCGATAACGGACAGGGCATTCGGGCTGATCTTTTGAAAAAAGTCTGCGAACCGTTCTTCAGCTCCCATGAGGGCGAAGGAATGCGCGGCCTGGGGCTGGCCATTGTGCGTGATATCGTCAAGGCGCATGGCGGCCAGATGGAAATTCAAAGCACGCCCGGCAGCGGAACTTCCGTCATCCTTTACTTGCGGATGGCCGATGAAATTCTTGATTAAGAAAAAGAACTGTTATTTTTCATCTTGCAGGCCATAGCGACGGATTTTCATACGCAATGTTTTGCGGTCAATGCCCAAAATCTCGGCAGCCTTGGATTGATTCCAGGAAGTTTCTTTGAGGGTCTGAAGAATTTGCTCCCGTTGCACTTCCTCCAGCGGCGTCATATCCGACATGCCGTTGCTCTTTTTCGTTTCCTCCTTTTGCCGGAACCGGTCCGGCAAATTTTCCGGCAGAATAATCACAAAAGGAGAAAGCAGCAGGGTCTGCTGCAAAACATTTTCCAGCTCGCGTACATTGCCCGGCCAGTCATAGGCCATGAGTAATTCCATGGCTTCAGGTGAGATTCGCACACCGGGATAGCCCAATTTCTTCAGCAGGGTCTCGATCAGCAAGGGGATATCGTCTCGGCGTTCCCGTAAAGGAGGAATGTTCAGCCGCACAATGAAGCGATACAGGAGATCCAGACGGAAACCGCCTGAACTGACCTCGTCATCAATATTTTTATTGGCGGCCGCGACTACACGAACCGCAACATGGCGCACTTCATGCCCACCAATTCTGCGTACTTCGCCATCTTGCATAAACCGCAAAAATTTGCTTTGCAGCGCTGTGGACATTTCAGTGATTTCATCCAGAAAAATGGTGCCGCCCTGCGCGGACTCAATCAGACCTGTATGCTGGTGATCCGCACCGGTAAAGGATCCTCTCTCGTAGCCGAAAAGTTCCGATTCGAGTAAGTTGTCGGGAATTGCACCGCAATGCACAACCACAAAAGGCAAAAGGCGGCGTGACGACATATAATGCAGGGAACGTGCGGTCAGTTCCTTGCCGGTGCCGCTTTCGCCTTCAATGAGCACACTGGCTTGGGAATCGGCGACACGGGCAATTTGTTTATAAAACTCAACCATGGCGGGAGAAGAACCAATCAGCTTCGCCTCTTCGATGGCTTCCGACGGTCCATTCGACCGTCGCTCACGTAACTTACGTACTTCCAGAACTTTTTTAACGAGCGCACGGCAATCTTCAGGCGAAAAGGGTTTGCTGATATAATCCCATGCGCCTAATCTGATCGCCTCCATGGTGGTTTCCAGAGAACCGTAAGCGGTCATCAGGATGACGGGCAGCTTTGGCCATTTTTTTTGAACTTCGCCTAAGAATTGCAGACCATCCATGCCGGGCATACGAATGTCAGACATCAGTAAATCGTATTCGGACAGGTTTTGTTCAAGAGCGGCGAGGGCGGAGGTAAGCGTGGTGACGTTGTATCCTTCACGGAGAAGAACTTCCTGAAGAAATTCACAAGCGACGGCGTCATCATCAATAACTAATATACGGGCTTTCATAAAAACACCTGCTGGAATCCGTGAGAAAAAAAATATCAGGGCAATGCGGCCACGAAAAAACCCGAGAGTTTTCTGCTGCCTTGCGCATCCTGGGCAATAATCTCACAATGGATTCTTTTCTCGCCGTTTTCTTCATACTTCTCGATCACTTTGCCGCTCACGGTGATGATTGCCCGGCCTTTTGTGTTTTCAAAATCATCCAGATTAACCGGTTGAGTCATACTGAGAAAATGCACGGAAAATCTTCTCAAATATTTATTATCGATCCAAGAGGTGATGGCTTCGCCTGCGATACCCATAATAAACATGCCATGGGCAATGACATGATCCATGCCAATCATCTTGGCAAAGGTCTCATCGTGATGAAGGGGATTAAAATCGCCGGATGCTCCGGCATAGCGCACGAGTTGTGTTCGCGTTATGGGTAGGGCTGTGAAAGCAGGTAGGGCATCTCCAACCTGAATCGCATCGAAGTTAATGGTCATCTCGTCGTTCCTATCTTTCTATAAAAGCTGTGCGCGCCTTGACAACCAATTCTCCTCTTTGATTGATTAATTCCGTTTCCAGGATGGTCACTTGAGCATACCTACCTTTTCTTTCTTTTTTACCCTTGTCATACATATCCATAACTTTCATTTTGCGGGTAATGACATCTTCCGCGCAGATCGGCGCAAAATATTCGTAGTCTTCCTCGCTGTGCAACAGCTTGCTCAAATCAGCGCCCACCGCGTTAACGATGCTCAACAAGCCACCACCTGTCCAGAAAACAAAACTGGTGGGGAAAGTCGGAGGGACAGGAATGTTTTCATAGCCGGCGTTTTTAGCCGCATCGACATCGCGATAAATTGCTTTAATGTGATCCGTGTCTTCCTTCTGTGCAACAGCCGCGGCAAATTCAGCGATTTTGTTTTTTTCAACTTTAAGGGAATAAAGTGGGAACTCTATGCCGAGTTTCGATTTATCCGCCATAACAACCTCCGAAGTAACAGGGATGCAAGTGATGCATGCCATATCACATCCCGCCTGGGATTTCACGTTTAAATGACAGGGACGTTTAACAAAACGGATAAAGCCCTTGAAAGTCACTTGACAAGAATTTCGCGTTGCCTGTATTCTTGCAACCATGAAGATGTGTCATCATTGCCAAAAAGAAATTCCCACCGATCAATTTATCGGCAGGCAGGAGCAGTGTTGTTTCTGCAAAGCCGATCTTCACTGCTGCCTGAATTGCGCCTTTTATGAGCGCGGCGTCTATAATGATTGCCGGGAGGGGCAAGCAGAACGAGTCCTGGACAAAAGCCGCTTCAACTTTTGCGATTACTTCAGATTCAAAGTCACCGAGGGAAAGGTAAACACACTGCCTGCAAATCCCAAAGACAAGCTTCAAGCTTTATTTAAAAAATGAAAAATAAACTTGTTGTAATGATAAAATGCTTTATGGAATTCATGTTCATCATCATCGCATCACTTCCACCGGTTTAGAGGTCATACAACGTTTCATCTTTGCGGGGTTTACGGAAGGCTGTTGCTTTGCCACCCTGCTTTTTCCCGAATGGATCCTCAGCCGATAGAATATCCCCCATTTCTTCATCGATTTTATCCGGATCATCGCCTGCCTCCAGGCGCTGGAGGGCTTCCTGAAAACCTTCACCCAGCTTCATCCCGGTCGTTTCCGATAATTTTCGCATCAGTTTTGCCGCGGCTTGAGGATCATCGTCTTTCATTTTTTCCGCTTCCGCCGCGAACTGCATCATGGCTTTTTCCATTTTGCTTTCATCAAGGCCGCTCAAAGGATCATCCGCGGCATCGTCTCTTCCTGAGCCGGTAATCGCCGCAAACACGGACATCTGGCGCGCAAGTGTTACGTTTTTACACTTCGGACAGGAAGGAACTTTGCTGGTATTGACCGATTTGGAAAAGAAATTATATATCGTGTTACATTTTTTGCAGTAAAATTCGTAAATGGGCATACTGGAGACTCCTTAAGGTTTGCCGTTTTTATCATCCATTGCCTGTAAATATTCAATACGTTCAGTCAGCGGCGGATGAGAATAATAAAACCGAACATACCAGGGATGAGGATGGAGATTGCTTAAATTATCTTTGGCCAGGCGTTTGAGCGCGCTGACCATGGGTTTTGCCGTGCCGGTCAAGTCAAAAGCCATCCGGTCGGCTTCGCGCTCAAAATGGCGTGTAATGGCGGAGCCTGCGGGACTGAAGAAAAATCCGCCAGCGGCAAGGTATAAAGAAACCAGAAACAGGCCGGCGTAAACAGGAGTCTGGATCATGCCGAATGCTCCGTAAAGAGGCGGCCAACTCACTATCAGATAAACGAGATAAAACAGAATCAGCGAAGCGAGAACCATGAATGCCAGTTGCTTGAGGATATGTTTCTTTTTCCAATGGCCGATTTCATGCGCCAATACCGATACAATTTCCTCCTGCGTATGCGAGGAAAGCAGCGTATCATACAAAACAATACGCTTGGTTTTCCCCATGCCGGTAAAATAGGCGTTTGTGTGTTTGGAGCGCTTGCCTTCGTCCACCTGATAAATACCTTTGGCTTGGAGACCGGCTTTGGAAAGTAATGCCATGATTTTTTCCTTGAGCGACTCATCCTGGATTGGTTCAAATTTATTAAAGAGCGGCGCTATCAACACCGGGTAGAGCCACAACATCACAAGCTGGAATAAAGTAAAAAACGCCCATCCCCAGAACCACCAACTTTTCGGAAGATACGTAATGAATGCGATCAAAGCGCTGACGATAATCGCCATCATGATTGCGGAAATCAGTAGGGATTTAAAAAGATCAGCAAGCCACAATTTCCAGGTGATGGTGGAAAATCCGTATTTCCGCTCCAGCACAAAGGTGTGATACAAATCAAACGGCAGACCGGCAATTCCACTGATGACAGCCAGCGCGGCAAAAAAGATCAGCGCCTGTCCGATAATATTGAGATTCATTCCGGTAAGCCAAACCACCAACAGCGGCAGCAAAAGAAATAACACCGCAAGCTCAATGATGTCGCTGACCAGATTTTCCCTAGCCTCCAGGCGCGATTGATCATAGGTATAGTCCACCATCTTGTTCAATGTTGCTTCGTCAATCTCGCCTTCAAAAACCGGCGGTATTTCCTTACCGTGCACTTTCAAATTTTTCATATTGAGCCACTGCAAGAAATAGCGCAAGGCCATGCGCCCAATAAATAAGATAAGAAATATCGCCAACAGTATTTTCCCCATGCCATCCTATTTCTGATAACCTTTTTGATTACGTGATAAATGGAGTTGGGAGTTTTGTAAAGTTATTTATTGTTCCGGGAGGCTCTGAGTTATCTTTGACCACCAGGTACGCGCCTGGGTTTTAGGCGGGGATATAACAGGCCGTCGCTGGTGAGAAGAACAACCGGCCACTCTACACCACGAATAAAGACCAGTTCGGCCGGATAACGGCCCTCTTTGGGCTGCCAGTTCTGAGGCTGCACAAATTCCATTTGCCACAGAGTCTGGTTATCCATTAAAATCAGCCCGTTGTAGGATTCACATTGATTTGATTCCGCGTCTGTCCACTGATGAATGCTGATCTCGACATCGCCATTTTGTTTCATACCCTCCCTTAAACCTCTGGCGGCATTGCTGATGTGCGGGGTTGTATTCCAGATCGCAAACGCGATGAGAGCAAAAGCAAGCGCAATCCCATAGAACACCGGATTGCCGGTAAAAGTGCCGGCCAGCACTAAACCCGCAGATAGCACAACAACGGCCGGACGCGCCCAATACAGTATTCTAACCGAACTCATTCGCGTCAGTTCGGTCATTTGTTCGTCAAGAGTCATGTGGATGGATTATAAGATGGATAATACGCAGTCAAGATGTAAAAGTTAAGATTGGAGGAAATCTTGATCATTCAAATTTAATAGGTAAGTTGAGCTTGATCACAGTATCCGGTTTTTGTGAAAAACATTGACAAAAACTGCAATCAATATATAGGTAGAGCTCAATATTTAAAGGAGCTGTCAAGCTATGTTTGGTATCGGCGTGCAGGAACTGATTATCATCGCAATCATCGCGCTTTTAATCGTCGGGCCAAAAAAGCTACCCGATCTGGCCAAAACGCTGGGCAAAGGCTTTAGAGATTTTAAAAATGCAACCGAGGGCGTCAGCGAAGATCTAAAAGACGCCTTGAAAGAAGAAGATAAAACCAAACCCGATGATGGTCTGAAAGATTCTCTTCTTTTAAAAAAGCCCGAATCGGAAGAAACAAAGACAGCCGGGAATGATACCGGGAATAAACAAAATCCGACATAACTTCTAAAATTTCAACACTCAGCAAAACGGCACATGATGGAAACCAACGAAGATCTCAAAATGTCTTTGACTGAACATTTGATTGAACTGCGCAAGAGGCTGACCAACGCTTTGATTGCCGTGGGAATTGGCTTTTTCGTCTGCTATTATTTTAAAGATTGGCTGTTCGCCGTCATTACCAAGCCTTTAACCGACGCCCTTCCCAAAAGCAGCTATCTGATTTACACCGGCCTGACCCAGGCTTTTTTCACCTACATGAAAGTCGCTTTTTTTGCTTCCCTGATTCTAACCAGCCCTTTCATCTTTTATCAGGTGTGGAAATTTATCTCGCCGGCGCTGCTTCCTCAAGAAAAAAAGTACGTGGTGCCCTTTGTCTTGTCTTCCACACTGCTTTTTCTGAGCGGCATCACTTTCGGCTATTTTGTCGTCCTGCCTCCAGCGTTTAAATTTTTTGTCAGTTTCAACAATCAATATTTGCAGGCTATGATTTCATTCAATGAATATCTTTCGCTTTTTATCAAGTTTTTACTGGGATTCGGGTTGTCCTTCCAGTTGCCGATTTTAATTTTCTTTTTGGCGAAACTGGGCATCGTCAACGACAAACTGCTTTCCAAATACAGAAAGTATGCCATCTTGTTGATGTTTATTGCTGCTGCGATTCTTACGCCTTCGCCGGATGCCCTAAGCCAGATTTTGATGGCGATTCCCTTGCTGTTTCTTTATGAAGTGAGCATATTTGTGGCGAAGTTTGCCGCCAAGAAAAAAGAAATCCTCACAAAATCCATTGATATGGCGCGCATGAGAATAGGTATTAAGGCCATGTCTATACGCAAAAAAAAGATAGAACAACCGGGACAAGGCGCCAAACTGTCCAAAGTCCTCACCGTTTTATTGGTTGTGTTTTTTTTAATTCTGCTTACAACCGTCGGCGGAACCTTTGCCTACTACGTCATGACCCTGGACTTGCCGGGAATTGACGCACTCAAGGATTACCGTCCCAGCATTGCTTCCCGTGTCCTTGACGAAAATAACGACCTGATTGATGAGTTCTTTCTGGAAGACAGAAAGATGGTTAAGATTTCTGAAGTTCCTAAAATCATCCAGCATGCTTTTGTCGCGGCGGAAGATTCCCGCTTTTACCGGCATCAGGGATTCGATCTGCAAAGTATTTTCCGCGCGTTGTTTAAAAATGTCGAAGCGGGTAAAATTGTGCAGGGCGGAAGCACTATTACGCAACAGGTCGCTAAACTGATGTATTTGACACCGGAAAGAAAATACATTCGAAAATTGAAGGAGGCCATTCTTTCTTATCGAATTGACAAATATCTGACCAAAGATGAAATCCTGAACTTGTATCTTAATCAGATTTACTTAGGGCACGGTACCTATGGCATTGAATCGGCATCGATTGGTTACTTCGGCAAAAGCGCCAAGGATCTGACGTTACCGGAGGCCGCACTCCTTGCCGGTTTGCCGAAAGCGCCCACCACCTATTCTCCGTTTCTGTACTTCGATCGCGCGAAACAAAGACAGGCTTACGTGTTGACCCGCATGATGGAAGAAGGCTTTATTACCAAAGAACAAATGGATCAGGCTGTCGCCGCTCCTTTGAAACTGAGGCCCATGAAACCCAAGGACAAAGTCGCCGCATATTTTGTCGAACACGTCCGCCGTTATGTGCAGGAGAAATACGGCGCGGACATCCTCTACAAGGAAGGGTTAACCATTTACACTACCCTGAATCTGTCGGCGCAAAAAGCGGCCCGCGACGCGGTCATCAAGGGCCTGACGGAAATGGAAGCACGGGGCAAATACCAGAAAGGCCTGGTGCAGGGCGCGCTTTATTGTATGGATGTTAAAACCGGCGCGATACGCGCTCTGGTCGGAGGGCGAGATTTCAACAAAAGCGAGTTCAACCGGGCGACTCAGTCACGCCGTCAACCGGGCTCTGCTTTTAAACCGCTGATCTATACAGCGGCGTTTGATAAAGGGCTGAACCCGTCCACACGGTTTGTGGACTCTCCGATTGTTTTTGCAGACCCATCGCAGGAAGATGGTCTTTGGAAACCGAAAAACTTTGACGAAAAATTCCTGGGGCCCATTACCATGAGGACGGCCCTGGTCCAATCCCGCAATGTCGTTACCGTTAAGATCTTACAGGAAATTGGAATCGATTACGCCACCTCTTACGCTGCCAATATGGGGATTGAATCACCGCTGGCCAGGAATCTATCCCTGGCGCTGGGATCATCGGGTGTTACCTTGCAGGAAATGGTCCGCGCCTATGATGTTTTGGCCAACCAGGGGAAAAAAGTCACGCCTTACTTCATCCGCCAAATTGTTGACCGCACGGGCAATGTTTTTGAAGAAGCCAAAGTGCAGGAGGAGCAAGTCATTGACCCCCGCATTGCCTTTATGACGACCTATGTAATGCAGGACGTTGTGGAAAGCGGCACGGGCCGCAGAGTGAAAAGCATTGGCCGGCCGGTTGCCGGCAAGACCGGAACAACCAATGATATCCGCGACGCTTGGTTTATCGGGTTTACGCCGTCTCTGATTACCGGCGTCTGGATTGGTTTTGATCAGGAAAAATCTCTGGGAAAAAATGAAGTGGGCGGTCGTGCTGCGGCGCCTATCTGGCTCTACTTTATGGAAAAGGCCACGCAGGGCAAGCCGGTGGAGGCCTTCCCCGTTCCGGAAGGCATTGTTTTTGTCAAGGTGGATCACCGAACCGGCGTGGCGACTTCAGGCTCGGGTCCGGGAACCATCTATGAATGCTTTTTGGATAACGCCCCGCCCAGCGAAAAGATGGAAACTGAAGAAGTAACTGAAGAAAAAGAAGAGTTATTTCGATAAAAAATTAAAACGAGTTGAGAATGCCTTTGTTATTTTAATGACATACAAAGTCATCCATCGTAGAATTACAAAAGATGAAGTAACGTGTTTTTAGTCAATATCGATTTCACAACCTTAAACAATCGCCTCGTACCGCACCGAAAGGAGAACCCTATGAAAAAGATTTTTGCTTTTCTGTCCGTTGTAATCTTTGCTACCGTCTTCTTTGCCTATGCTGCCGATGATGCCAAACCGGAACTACGACCTAGCCAGAAGGCAATGCAGGCCAGAGTAGCTTGGTTAACCGCAATATACCAAAACCTTGACGCTAAAAATTTTAATGCTGTCGCCAAGGATGCCGATGAACTGGCCACCCAGACAGAGAAACTTGGCGCAAAACATCCCAACCCCCTTGGTAAAGAGCTGTCCCTGGCTATTTCGTCACTTGCCAAGGACATCTCCACTGCCGCTGCCAATCAGGATGGCGATACCATCAAGGTCAAGCTGGGAGAGATCAAGGGCAAGTGCGGCGAGTGCCACGCTCAGATCCGTGACAAGAAATAAACTAATGCGATGGTATTAGACAACAAAACGGCTGCAACCACTACCGACCGTTTTGTTGCTGCCCTATTCCCTCTATTCCGATAGGCGATCAAAATACCGATGCTACAACGTTACAATCCAGAATAAGAATTGCTGAATAAAAAGCAGAGTCAATTGGCTCTGCTTTTTTTATGCACCTTCAAACAGTAATCCTCAAGTCTTAAGACTTCCAAATACTTTGGATAGGTAGGTGAATGATGCAAGACGTGGCCAATTCCGAAAATTAAAACATCGATGATGGATTTTTCCCGTGATGTTCTTCCTGTAAGGGAGTGTCAGGTAATTTTGGCTGACATACTACCTTCCCAACAGTAATCCTTGTTAAAAACAGAGGCCTTTATCTCTCCCCTCGGTAACATTTTATTTGAGGCAATTCGGAGGCAATTTCTCCCTTGATTTTCAATTCATGTAAGAGTATTTCGTATATTAATATTATTCTATCTATTCGTTCGGTAAACCCATTAACTTAACCCTCAACTTTCTGGAGTCCGCCATGAAAAGTAGTTTCTGGAAGTTGCCGATATTTCGGCTTCCACGGAGGTTATCATGCCTCTGGGGGAGCCTACCGGTTTCCCTAAATAATATTCCCAAATTTTTTAAGAAAGGAGAAGTGATGTTATGAAAAAGACTTTTTCGGTTGTTGTCGGTTTGTTCATGTTGTTGATTCTTCCTGCAGTTTCCTTTAGTGCTGGTCCAGGGTGGTATATTAGCGGTCAGTTGGGAGTTGCCTTCTTGACAGATAGCGATATATCAGGTTGGTCAGAAAGAGGGACGTTGGAATTTGACCCGGGCTTTGCGACTGGTTTTGCCGGCGGGTATAACTTTGGGATGTTTAGATTAGAAGGAGAAATGGAATATCAGTATAATGACATTGATAAGGTAAGCGGAGGCGGGGACAGTGATGGCTACGTGACAGCTCTTTCGTCCTTGGCGAACGGCTATTACGATTTTGTCAACAAGACTCCGTTTACGCCATTCATCACCGCCGGAATCGGCTTAGCGAGAATTGAAGCCAATGATATTGGAGGAGATGGGGATGATATGGTATTTGCGTATCAGGTTGGTTTCGGTGTCGCATATGCCATCAATAAAAATATGTCCATCGATTTAAAGTACCGGTACTTCGCTACGGAAGACCCCAATTTCAACGGCGTCGATGCTGAATTTGCAAGCCATAACATCTATTGCGGGTTTAGGTACAATTTTTAGCTGAATCGCCACAATATTCAATAAAGCCAGAGGGAGATGACACTCCTCCTCTGGCTTTACTTTCTTCAACTGTCAAAGAATGATACTGTCCAGAACTAAGCCTATTCAATACTCTTTTATTCAAATTCCGTTGCACAACATTGCCCACCGGTTATACAGAGCGTTACTGTCTTTCAATTCGTAAGCCTCAATTCTAATGAGTACTCACTACTGAATAGTTTAGGTGAATGATGCAAGACGTGGCCAATTGCGCAAATTAAAACATCGATGATGAATTTTTCCGTGATGTTCTTCCTGTAATATCGACGCCGCACGCCACATCTTATGACCAATATTTCCTTGACGTACAATTCCATTGCTGCTTATAATTTCTCGTGATAATGATAACTTATCAAAAATATCAAAGATAACGTGAAAAAATAACGATTTTGAAAGGGGTAACAAAAATGAATAAGACAAAAATTGCTGTTTTTCTCTGCTGCATTTTGCTTCTGGCAGGTTGCGCAGAGACTGGAACCATGACAAAAGGTCAAAAAGGCGGTCTTATCGGAGCGGGAGGCGGAGCCGTAGTCGGGGCGGTATTGGGGCAGGCCATAGGCCATAACACGACAGGTACCCTTATAGGAGCTGCCATAGGTGCCGCTGTGGGGGGGCTGGTGGTTACGGCGTTGGCAAGATGATGGACAATCAGGAAAAATCTATGCGTGACGCTTTGGCAGCCTCGGAAGCTGCTGCCGTTACAAGGGAAGGTAACCTCCTGGCGGTGACTTTTAAAGGTGACGTTACCTTCGATACGAACTCAACAGAAGTGCGACGGGGACTTTACACTGAAATAAACCGGGTCGCAGGCGTTTTGAATCAATACCCCGACACTCTCATTAGAGTGGAAGGACATACCGACAGTAAAGGTTCTGATGAATACAACATGAACCTTTCTAAGCGGCGTGCCGATGCAGTAAAAACTTTACTTGGTCAGCGCGGTGTAGCCGACAGCCGCATGGAAGTTGTTGGGTTTGGCAAAACCATGCCTGTGGCAACCAACGACACCGAAGCCGGACGACAAATGAACAGGAGAGTAGAAATCAAGATTGCGCCTAAAACACAAGAACAAACAAAGTAAGGTATCAAAGCTTACTGTATAAACTAATGGCTGCATAAATGAGACGCCGAGCCCTGCAACACAATTTTTTGGCTCGGTGTTTTTGTTTATTCATACAACAGCCTTACCGGCTCCATGGCAACCTTAGCGGTGGTGTGGTTTCTTCGCAGTTAAACTGTGCAGTTTTGCCGGACCAACTTTTCTTACCCATACCTTCTATGCCTCCGCATTATAATCAGCAATCCTCAATTCTTCAACTGCCAACGGCTAAAACTTAGTAGGCGACTGATGCAAGACGTGACTATTTCCGAAAATTAAAACATCGATGATGGATTTTTTCCGTGATGTTTTTCCTGAAAGCAAGCATCCGGTAATTTTGACACACATACTCCATTTCAGTCGGACTAGTAATTCCGCTGCGAACCTTTGCCAGTCTGTTATGCGGAGCGTTGCACGAATTTCACCTTGACACATCATAAAGCACTTGTACAATTGCAAAAAGAAGGGAAAGCGTTTATCAACAATCCATTCATGATACAAGGAGGAACGACAAGATGAAAAAGCAAAAATCTTTTTTGACCATCTGCATCTGATCGCTGTAGCCTGTATCGCCGGTTGCTATGAAGGGTATGTGGGCAGCGAGGGGGAAAGTTTGAAGCAGTACCTTATGCCGGCCCGCTTGAAGGAGCTTGTGGACAAACCGAATGCGGAGATATGGATTATCGATGTCCGCCCTGAGGATGCCTTTAAAAAGGCCCATATACCCACAGCGAAAAATTTCCCGTCGAGCCGGGTTATGGAACGCCTCGGCGAACTGCCGAAGACGCAGTATCTCATCGTGACTTGCGAAACGGGCGGTAGGGCGCAGATGGTCATCAGGCGCCTAGAAAAAGCCGGCTACACCCGTTTCATGAACTGGGGCGCGAATTCCCGTTATTTTGATGTATACGGCTCAGTTTCTGAATAGATCAGAGGTGCGAAATCAAAGTATTCGTGACCGGCTGAAATATTTGCTTGAAACAATCGAAGGCGGCGATGATTTGCACAACGTGAAAATATAAACACGCACAGGAAGACCGGCGGGAAACCATGCTTTTGTCAATAATTTTGAAAAAATGACTGGCCGAACATTACAGATACAAAAGCCTGTCCCGAAAAAGAAAATGATGGACAATTGGCGAGTAGACTGGTTCCCTTGGTGCTGTAGGTTGACGTTTGTGTTCTCCGTTGCCGCCTGGTTTCCCGGCGGCGTCACATAATCTCAACCATACACAGGTTGTCACCAGCCCCTCTCAGAACCGTGCTTGAGCTATTTACGCACACGGCTCCTCACATGGTCAATTCACGGAGTCTCCGAACATCCTGACCTTGATTCTAGGTTCCGGCAATGGAAACTGCTTCAGCCTTTCACCGAACTTCTGCCAAGCAAGACACCCCCGCTTTCCACGGCGATTCATCCATTGAAATTGTAATCATCAATAACCAGAATTTTTAAATTCATTTGTTACGTATAGCACTTACAAACAAATGACTTTGAAGAGTATTAGCGTTGTGAATTACGATTTGAAATAGAAGAAAACATAGCTCAGCAAAGGTCTTCTCAATTCAGCGGTAATATGAACGATTTCGTTATACAGTATAATTTCAATCGGACCTGTCGGCCGCCTTTCTGACCGAATGTTTATTGGCCGACATATGAGGGATTAGTGATTCATCAGTTTTTTCTAATGAGATAGTTGTATTTTCCTCCTTCTTTTGTATGCGAAGCCAATACCTGCCGCGATTATTAATAATACTGCCATTAAATAAGGATACTCAACCGTATAGATAAGCGGGAACAACGCCACCCTGGTGGCATATTTAAGAGATGCATGCTTTCTGATGACATCGGCTATGGGCGGCGAGTGCCTGTAATAGAAATTCACAAAAGCTTTGCCCGGGGAATTCGTTAACAAGCACCTGTCCCGGAAGTTCCTTAAAACCTTTACATGAGGCTCAAGGTATGAACCGAAGGCAGCAGTAGCGATAAAGCATCCTCCGCCGCCGCCACCACCACCACCTCCTGCCATCAGCACTGTTGTCCACATCGGTGGGATCGCCACTATTTGATGCAACAGATGCAGCGGCAATAAAGTTTGCCGTGACAGAAGTGACGTCGCTGACGGCTACGGTACAGTCACCCGTGCCGGAGCAGGCGCCCGACCAACCGGAAAAAGAACTAACCTGGTTCAGGCTCGGCAATCAGGGTTACGGTTGTTTCGCTTTCATACTCTTTCACGCAGGTGTCGCCGCAGTCAATGTCCGGATCCGACAGAATGGCAATAGCCGCTGCCACTAATGTAGTTTTCTTGCTTTTGACCCTGCCTTTACCCGTCCCTGCTTTAGTGATGGTCAGAACAGGTGTGTTTGCTACGGTAAAAGTTGCGGTAACTGTTTTAGCGGCATCCATGGTTACCAGACACACACCTGTTCCTGTGCAGGCACCGGACCAGCCGGCAAAAATGTATCCGGTCGCAGGCGTGGCCAGTAAACTTAAGTTCGTTCCCAGAAAGATAGAGATTACTACAAGTTGTCCCGCAATTAATATCACCGCCGGTAACGGTGCCCTGCCCTGATTTATTCGACTAATAAACTATAAAAGCTTACTGGGCTGGGTAGCAGCTTGCTGACTTCATTGGAATAATAGCTTTCATACCCCTAAAGCATTATAAGTGGTAACGACAAAATAATAGGACTGTCCGTCAATGAGGTTGCTAATCGTATAGCTTGTTATTTACCGACGTCTATGACGCGGGAATAGCTGCCAGAAGCCGTTCCGTAATGGATCTTATATCCAGTCACGTCTGTGGACACATCCGGCGGGTCCCATGCCAGGTTTACCTTACCGGCAAAGGAATTTGCTGTGGCCAGGAAAAAACATAGAACCAACGAAATACCTAATCGGTTTAATTTTCGAAAGGCAGGGTCATATAGCTCTGCCTTTCTTTCATTAGAAGGCCAAAATCTTTTCTATCGTTTCAGTTTTCTCCTTAAACCGACAAGACCGATCAGACCGCTTCCCGGAAGTCAAAGCGTGCCGGGGATGGAGACAGTTCCTGCTATTTTATCAGTTCGCCGGCATGCTCCTTCCGGGCGGTAAATATTGCTTGCATTGCCTGTTTGCATATGGTAGTGAAATTGCCAACCATCACTGAAAGTAGTATGCTGAAGTGGGCTTTCGCCCACTTTTTTATTTTCTGAAGCGATTGATATGTACGATGATTTAAAAGATAAAATATGGCAGTTGGCCGAGCCGATTGCGGCATCCGAAGGGATGGAACTGATCCATGTCGAATGCCTGAAAATGCATTCACGCTGGGTTTTCCGGCTTTACCTGGACAAGGAAGGCGGCGTAACGCTTAACGACTGCACCGACGTCAGTAATCAGTTGGGTGATGTTCTGGATGTTCATGATCTGTCCCGCGGACCTTATACTTTGGAGGTTTCATCGCCGGGTCTTGACCGCCCTATTTCGCGCGATCAGGACTTTCAGAAGTTCCAGGGCGCCAAAGTAAAAATCAAGACCCACAGCAAAATTGACGGCATGAAGAATTTTCAGGGCACGCTGGTGGATTTTGTGGAAGAAGACGGCCGGAAGATTGTCCGAATTGATGTGGCGGGTAAAATATACAGTATCCCGAAAAACGAAATTGCCAAAACCAATCTGGTGGATGACGAAGCTGTGGTCTCAGAGTGAAAAATGCCGACAGGCTGAAATGATAGGCAGCCCGAGAGATGAAAAGGGAGGAATTTGTAAATGTTGCAAGAGCTTAAACGTCTGATCGAGCAGATGGGTAAGGACCGGGGTATCGACAAACTCATCATTACAGAAGCCCTCGAGGCCGCTATGCTGACGGCAGCACGCAAAAAGCTGGGGCCGGATGTGGATATTGAAGCCCACTACAATGATGACGCCGGGGAAATTGAGGTTTTCCAGTTTAAAACGGTTGTTGATAAAGTGCTCGATCCTGAAACACAAATTTCCAAAGAGGACGCCAGGAAAACCCTTGATGAAGGCGCGGAACCGGGTGACTCTCTGGGCATGAAAATCGAAACCAGTTCCTTTGGCCGCATTGCCGTGCAAATGGCCAAACAAATTATTATTCAGCGGGTAAAAGATGCGGAAAGCAACAATATCTATGATGAATACAAGGACCGCAAGGGCGAACTGATCAATGGTTTTGTCCAGCGGTTTGAAGGCGGCAACATTATCGTGAACCTGGGACGAGCGGAAGGCGTCGTGCCGCCCATGGAACAGATTCACCGCGAAACCTACAAGCGCGGCGAACGCATCCGGTCTTATCTCTTTGAAGTGAAAAAGAACACAAAAGGTGCGCAGATCCTCTCTGTCGCGCACACACCCCGCGTTTCTGAAAGCCCTTTTTGAAGTGGAAGTGCCGGAAATTTCCGAAGGGCTGATTGACATTGTGAGTGTAGCCCGCGAGCCGGGCAAGCGCGGAAAGATCGCCGTGAGGGCCAAAGACAAGGACATTGATCCGGTGGGCGCCTGCGTGGGAATGCGTGGCACGCGCGTGCAAAGCGTTGTCCAGGAACTCCGCGGTGAAAAGATCGATATCATTCCCTACACGGAAGACGCGGCGAAGTTTGTCAGCAGCGCCCTGTCTCCCGCCAAAGTCAATCGGGTGTTTGTCGATGAAGAAAACCGGGCGATGACCGTCATTGTTCCCGATGATCAGTTGTCGCTGGCTATTGGGAAAAACGGTCAGAACGTCCGTCTGGCGGTCAAACTGACCGGCTGGAAAATCGATGTGAAGAGCGAAACCATGGCCGCTGAAAAGGACGACGACGGACATAAGGCGTTGACTAAAATCCCCGGCATCGGACCGGCGATGGCGGAAAAACTCTTTGCCCAGGGCATCAAGAGTATCGCGATGCTGGCGGCGATGGAGCCGGAGGCGCTTTCCGAGATACCTGGCGTCGGTGAAAAAACGAGCAAGGAATGGATTGAAGAAGCCATCAGGCTTTTGGACGAGGAAACGAGCGAGAGTAAAAAAGCGTAATTTTTTTTCAGGGACCCAATATTTAACTTGAGGGAGTTTCGGGAATGGCGAAAAAGCGAGTTCACGAGTTGGCCAAGGAACTTGGTCTGGAGAATAAGGATCTGATTGCTCATCTGGAAAGATTAGGCATCACGGTTAAATCCCATGCCAGTACTTTGGAAGATAACGAGGTCGAAAGAGTCAAGGAGGACTTGCAGGCCACGTCGCCGCGGCAAATTGTCGAGGAAAGAATTAAAACCACGGTTATTCGCCGCCGCGCGGTGCGGACACCGGTTGAGGCCGCCCCGGCCGAAGAACCCCTTGAGGAAAAAGAAGAAAAATCGGCAGCCGAAAAAGCCGCGCCGTCCGTCGCTCCGAAAAAGGAGACGGCCCCTGCCGCGGCCGAAATATCCGAAGCTAAAAAGGCTAAAGAAGAGCCGCCGGCCACACCTGTTGTCGAAGGCAAACCGGAAGTTAAAAAGGAAGAGCTGCCCGCGGAGGAGATCAAACCGCCTGCTGAGCCGGGTTTGCAGACAAAGCCCGTGCAGACGACGCCTTTGGCCGCACCGGAAAAACCCAAACAGCCGCCGGTGATTCTCCCGGTGAGGCCGCCGATGATGTCGCGGCATAAAATCATTCGGCCGGATGAAAAAAAGGAAAGTCCGGCCAAAGCTCCTCTGAAGCCGGGGGAAAGAATTGTTACACCGCCACCGGAGAAAATCATCAAAAGAGAATTCGAAAAACCCAAGAAAAAAGGCAAAGGGCCGGTCGAAGTCTTTATTGAGGAGGAAAAAGAAGTTCCGCGCCGCAAGGTATTGGAAAAGAAAATTGAAAAGAAGTTAAAGAAAGCCGATGACGACCGGGAAGTCGTTTTCAGCAAATGGCGCGAAGAGAAAAAAGCCGCGCCCGTCCGAATGAAGAAAACCGAAATTACGGTGCCCAAAGCCATTAAACGACGCATCCGTGTGGGTGAAACGATTACCACCGGAGAGCTGGCCAAAAGAATAGGCGTCAAGGTTGGTGATGTCATCAACAAACTGATGGGGATGGGCGTGATGGCCACGATTAACCAGTCCATTGATTTTGATATTATCACGTTGGTTGCCTCCGAATTCAGTTTCCAGGTGGAAAAAGCGGAAGTGGAATTTGAAGACACGATGTTGAAACCGCAAGCCTCGGAAGAAAATCTGAAGCCGCGGGCGCCGATTGTCACCATCATGGGCCATGTTGATCACGGCAAGACCTCGCTTTTGGACGCGATCCGCCAGACGAATGTCATTGACGGCGAGGCGGGCGGCATCACACAGGCCATTGGCGCGTATCACGTACATATCAATGGCCGCGACATTGTTTTTCTGGATACACCCGGCCATGAAGCCTTTACCGCCATGCGTGCGCGTGGCGCCCAGGTCACGGACATCGTGGTTCTGGTGGTCGCAGCGGACGACGGCGTTATGGATCAAACCATTGAAGCCATCAATCACTCCAAGGTGGCCGGTGTGCCGATCATCGTGGCCATCAATAAAATGGATAAACCGGGCGCCGAACCCGAAAAAATCAAACAGGCACTCACCGAACACGGGCTTCTGTCCGAGCAGTGGGGCGGTGATACGATCTTCTGCGAAGTATCCGCCAAGAAGAAAACCGGCATTGAAGAACTGCTGGAGATGATCCTTTTGCAGGCGGATGTTCTGGAACTCAAGGCCGATCCCGATACGTCCGCACGCGGCATTATCATTGAAGCCAAACTGGACCGGGGCCGCGGCCCGGTGGCGACTGTCCTGATTCAGCAGGGAACGTTGCATGAAGGAGACGCTTTCGTTTCCAAAACCGAATTCGGCCGTGTCCGGGCGATGAACAACGATCAGGGACGTCGTGTCAAGGAAGCCGGGCCCGCCATGCCGGTGGAAGTCATTGGATTTTCCAGCGTGCCCCAGACAGGCGCGGAATTCGTCTGCGTGGAAGATGAGAAGAAGGCCCGGAATATTTCCGATTACTGGATTCAGAAAAACGCGTGAAAAAGAGCTTTCCGCTTCTTCAAAAATTACCCTGGAGCAGTTGTATCAGAAGATCAAAGAGGGTGTGAAAGATTTGAACGTCATTATCAAAGGCGACGTGCAGGGCTCTATCGAAGCGATTTCCGATGCCCTGTATAAGCTCTCCACGGAAGATGTTCAGCTCAAAGCCATTCACAGTTCCACAGGAGCGATCAGTGAAACGGACGTCATGCTGGCCTCCGCGTCCAACGCGATCATTATCGGATTCAATGTGCGTCCGGACGCCCGCGTGAGTGAACTGGCCCAGCAGGAAGGTGTGGAAATCAAGCTCTACGACATTATCTACAATGTCATTGCGGATGTGCGTGCGGCGATGGAAGGCCTCCTCGAGCCGGAATACAAAGAAGTGGTGCAGGGACGCGCCGAAGTCCGTGAACTCTTCAAGGTGCCCAAGGTCGGCATCATCGCCGGTTGTCATGTGACGGACGGGAAAATCACCCGCACAGCCGGCATTAAATTGGTGCGGGACAGTGTGTCTGTTTTTGACGGTAAAGTCCTTTCTCTGAAACGCTTTAAAGACGACGCCAGGGAAGTACTGGCCGGGTTTGACTGTGGTATCGGCATTGAAGGTTATAACGACATCCATGTAGGGGACGTGATTGAGTCGTATATCATGGAGACCCTGGAAAGAAAACTGTAAGGCAGACGGCTGAAAGAACAATATGGTTATCGGTTACGGTATCATTCAATTACGGATTCCGGAATCCGGTTCTTTGAAAGAAAAAAGAAGCGTTTTGAATAAAATCTTAAAACGCGCGCAAAATGAGTTTAACATTTCCATCGCCCAGGTCGGCGATCTGGAGCGCCATCATTTCGCCGAAATCGGATTTGCGATGACCGGCAATGAGTCGCGCTACATCAACGGCAAGGTCGATTCTCTGCTTCGGTTTATCGGCGATTTAAATGTGGCGGAAGTGCTAAACTCGAAAATGGAAATTATGGTGGTTTCGGATTTTCTCGAAGCGACGGATTGGGAAGCAGGCAAGTACGATGAGTAGTTTTAAAAGGGCGGACAGAGTCGGCGAGTTGATTATGGCGGAAATGGCCGATATTCTGCTCAAAGTTGTGAAAGATCCCCGCCTGCACGCGGTGACGATTACGGCGGTCAAAGTGACGGATGATCTGCGCAACGCCAGGATTTATTTTGTCGAGATGGGCAAAGATGAATGCAGCGAAGAAATTGTGACAGGTCTGAGTAAAGCCAAGGGGTTTGTGCGGCGGGAGTTGGGCCATCGTCTGCAGCTCCGCTTGGTGCCGGATATTGTTTTTGTACACGATAAGTCATTTGGCTACGGCAACCGGATTGAAAAACTGCTGGCCGAGATCGCCAAACAGGACGAAGGTCATGATTAAAGAAATACTGGCGGCGATTTCTGCAGGGAAGAAATTTTTAATTACGGCGCATGTTCGCCTGGATGGGGACGCGCTGGGTTCGGAACTGGCCCTGTATCTGATGTTGAAGGATTTAGGCAAGGAAGCGGTGATTTACAACCAGGATGCCACGCCGGAGCACTACCGGTTTTTGCCCGCGGCTGAACATATTGTTCACGATCTTAAGCATATTGAAAGATATGATGTCGGTTTTGTCCTCGATTGTTCCGAACTGGACCGCGTGGGCAAAATTTCTGCGGACGTGGTCAGGATTAAGACGTTGATTAATATTGATCACCACGTATCCAACGGCGGTTTTTGTAAATTGAGGCTGCTGGATCCAAAGGCCAGCTCCACAGGCGAACTGCTCTATCGTTTAATGCGTAAGATGCAGGTGAAGATGACGAAAGACATCTGCACAAATCTCTACGCGGCTATTTTAACGGATACGGGCGGTTTCCGCTATTCCAGCACGCATCAGGAGACGCTCAGGGCGGCAGGTGACCTGGTGGAAGGAGGCGCGGACCCGCAGTGGATTTCCGAAAATATTTATGAAAGCGATCCGCCGGCCAAGCTTCAGCTGTTGTCCAGAGTTCTGAAAACATTGACCCTGGATATGGAAACAAGAACCGCATCGCTTACGGTTACACGGAAGCATCTGCAAGATGCCGGTGCCTCCATGGAACATACGGATGGTTTTATTGATATTCCCCGAACGGTCAAAGGGATTGACATTGCGATGCTCTATACGCAAATGGGGGAAAAACAATTTAAGTTGAGCCTGCGCTCCAAGGGCAAGGTCAACGTGGAAAAAATCGCTCGACAATTCGGCGGCGGAGGTCATGTCAATGCCGCGGCCTGCCGGATCGATGGCCATATTGATGAGATCAAACAGCGGGTGCTGGAAGCGGTTAAGGAATTATAGGTGCTGATGGACGGTATTGTGGTGATTGACAAACCAGCAGGGCTTACTTCCCACGATGTCGTGAGTGAAGTCAAAAGAATCCTGGGCGCAAAGAAAGCAGGCCATACCGGAACGCTGGATCCGATGGCAACAGGTGTTTTGCCGGTTTGCATCAATGAGGCGACAAAACTGGCGCAGTTTTTATCGGCGGAAAAGAAAACCTATCTGGCGACCATGCTTTTGGGAGTTCAGACGGACACGCAGGATACGGAAGGGAAGGTCACTCAAAAGTCGGATAGGGTTGTTCCCGAAGAAGATATTCGGGAGGCGCTAAGGCGCATGGTGGGTAAGATAAAACAAGTCCCGCCCGCTTATTCGGCTCTGAAGCATAAAGGCAAGCCTTTGTATAAGTATGCCCGCGCAGGAGAGTTTCCTGAAATATCGGCGCGGGACGTGGAGATATTCAGTTTGAACGTGAGGGACATTTCCCTTCCTTACGTGACGTTTGATATTTCCTGCTCCAAGGGGACGTATATCCGGACCGTCTGCTCCGATGTCGGTAATGCGTTGGGCTGCGGGGCGACTTTATCCGGTTTGCGCAGGCTCCAGAGCGGCTTTTTTACCGAAGACATGGCTTTGTCTCTTAAAGACGTCCCGGTGGCGGAAAAAAAGAAGGAATTGCTGGCTAAAATGCTGCCGATGGCGCAATCCCTGCGCATATTTGCCGCCATTGAAGTCAGTGAATCGCTGGCCGACAAACTGCGGGCCGGATTTCAGCCGGATGTGGAGATGATGCGGCAAAATGTTCTTCCTTTTCTTGCGGCGGGAGATATGATAAAGTTTATCAATCCAGCCGGTCATTTGGTGGCGGTAGCTGAAATGCAGATGCCGACCAGCGAGATGGCTGATCGGAACGGAAGAACCCAGGCGGCCAGGATGCTCAGGATATTTAACATTACAAATTAATGAACAACTGAAATAAAAAAGGAACTAAGGAGAGGGAGGAAGAAAGCGTGTTAACTTTGGAAAAGAGAAAAACATTAATCGAGGACTATCGACTTCACGAGAAAGATACCGGTTCGCCGGAAGTACAGATTGCTCTTTTGAGCGCCAGAATTGAATATTTAACCGAGCATTTTAAGGCGCACCAGAAAGATCATCACTCACGGCGCGGCCTGCTGAAGCTTGTTGGACAGAGAAGAAGATTGCTCAATTACATCAAAACAGATGATGTGGAGCGTTACAGAAACATAATCAAACGTCTGGGTCTCAGGAAGTAACAAGAGCCATTCAAGGGCGGAAGGCAAAAGTGCAACCGATTGGACAAGTATTCATGAATACCTGCGTCAATCGGCTTTTGCGTTTCGCCCTTGAAGTTCCGTTTCCAGGCAACAACCAAAAGAAGGTGGAGGAAATTAATGAGTAACGTATTTAGTACGGATTTTGCGGGGCGTAATTTTTCGATTAAGGCCGATTACGTGGCCGCGCAAGCGGACGGCTCGGCACTGGTTTATTACGGCGATACGGTCGTGCTGGTAACAGCGGTGTCTTTAAAGAGTGTTCGAGAAGGCGTGGATTTTCTACCGCTGACGGTGGACTATCAGGAAAAGACCTTTGCCGCGGGTAAAATTCCCGGCGGCTTTTTTAAAAGAGAAGGGCGAAACAATGAACGCGAAGTTTTAACGTCGCGCATCATTGATCGTGCGATTCGTCCCTTGTTTCCCAAGGGATATTATTCGGAAACACAGATCGTGGCCACGGTGCTGTCCGTGGATAAGGAAAACGACTCGGATGTCGCGGCGATGATCGGCGCTTCCGCCGCTCTCGAAATATCCGATGCCCCGTTTAAGGGACCGATTGCCGGTGTGCGTGTCGGTCGGATTGGAGGCGAACTGATTGCCAATGCCTCGACGGAAAAAATGCAGGAAAGTGAGATGAACCTTTTCCTGGTGGGACGCAAAGTCACACCCGGCAAATCAGGCCGTCCCTACGATGTCGAACTGGTGATGATGGAAGGCGAAGCCAAAGAGGTTGCGGAAGACATTATTGTCGATGCCATCAAATTCGGACTGGAGGCTGTCCGTCCGGTGATTGATTTGCAGGACAAGATACGTGCGGCGATCGGCAAAGCCAAGAGACCGGTGGAAGAAGCGGCACCGGATGAGGAACTGGTTGCAAGGGTGCGAGCCGAAGCGCTACCGGGATTGAAAGAAGGGTACAGCCTGCCGCGTAAACTGGAGCGCTACAGCAAGCTGGGCGATGTTCGAGCGGCCGTTATCAAAAATATCGGCGATGGTGATGCGGCACTGAGTAAAAAAGTTGCAGCGATTATCGAACATCTGGAATCCCGCATTTTGCGGGATATGATTCTCCAGGAAAAGAAGAGAATCGACGGCCGGTCTTCGACGGATATTCGTCCGATCAGTTCGGAAGTCGGGATTTTGCCCCGTGCCCATGGTTCGGCCTTGTTTAATCGCGGTGAAACGCAGGCGCTGGCCGTACTCACATTAGGCACTTCCTCGGATGAGCAGCGGATGGATTATATTGCCGGCGAAGAACGGAGATCGTTCATGCTGCATTATAATTTCCCGCCCTACAGTGTGGGTGAAGCCAAATCGCTGCGCAGCCCCGGTCGAAGGGAAATCGGGCACGGCGCGCTGGCGCGCAAGGCGCTGAGTCCCATCCTGCCGTCTCCTGAAACGTTTCCCTACACCATCCGTATTGTTTCGGAGATTCTTTCTTCCAACGGATCATCGTCGATGGCTACCGTTTGCGGCGGCATTTTATGCTTAATGGACGGCGGTGTGCCGGTGAAGGACATTGTCGCGGGCATTGCCATGGGGCTTCTCAAAGAAGGTGAAGAAGTTGTCATTCTATCCGATATCCTTGGTGATGAAGACCATGCCA
>CAVSCG010000021.1:0-53216 GCA_963726395.1 uncultured delta proteobacterium | reverse complement strand
TCCTTGTTTTTTAAAACTTCCAAAGCGTTGGGCACGGACAAAACCGGTTTTTTTTCTACGGTACGGTAAACCCATTGAACGATTTTTTGAAGCTTGATCTGTGGACTGTCCGTGTGCAGAACAATTTTTTTCACCTGTGTTTTCATTTCCGGGGCGTTGGATTGAACAAGTGGTGACGGTTGTAAATACCGCTGAAAGATTGACGGTATATTTTTTTGTGACACAGCATCCGGAATGGTCTCTTTGGTAATCGTTAAAATATTCTGATGGAATTTTTGCCGTCCACCTTGCAGAAAAAGGGCAGGTTGGGGATACCGTCAATTTTGATTTTTATTTCCGTTAACTTTGAGGGCTCAGTGATAATTTGATTTGAGGGGATCGAAGCGATTTGAGTGAAATCAACATCACCAGTGGCTATCTCCGCGCCTGTTTGGCGCTGACCTTTTCCATGGAGAGGCCCAGTATTCCTGTTTCTTTTAAAACTTCTCCGTCTTTAGCCAACCAGGCGCAATTTTTGGCGCCCATGAAATCGGCACAGAATTTTTGCGTCAAGACGCGTTTTCCCATAATCGGGATAATTTCATCCGCGTTGCGGGTGACGAATATTTTGCGGATACCCAAAGTGGATGGATCAAAAATACTGAAGTCGCGGGTTTTGTCTTTCTCCAGAGCTGCAAGGAATGCCGCCTCATAAATATTTCCGCTTATATGGGGAATATCCTTGATCGGAATAATGGTTTTTTGCTGGGGTTGAGGCAGACCGGTAAATAAAATCAGTTTATCTTTGCGAACATAGCCGCGGGCCTGAAAAGAACAAACTGGAGTAGAGCTCGAAATTGAAAGAGGAGAAAGACATATCAGGATTAAGGTCTGTTTCAGTCGATAGATTGAGCGCTTGCGAAATGCCCATCGTGTTGATCTGCATGGTTACAAATTCCTCGGCCTGGAAGCAGCCGTTTTTCAATGGGTTGAATTTACGATGGATCACACCGATTTTTTTTTATCTTGATAAATATTCATCCAGGATTCGGGCGAACGCGAGATTTCAGCCTTTTGACTGACCGGGAAGCCCACTGGTTCTTCCTTAAATAATTCCAGGCGCACGGCTAGTAGGTCAAAAAAAACCAGAGTGATTACAAGGCCCCAGACGATATTCCATTTTATCTTTGCCATGCTCGCCAATCTTTCTGAAGTAGTAGAGTAAAATACTATGTTTTTGATTATATCGGTAGGATTGCCTCCGGTCAACAGGCAGTATTTTAATATGCGATTGAATGTTTATATCAAAACATTAGCTTGACAAATTCCGTCTAAGCATATAGAAGTACAACTTCTTATTACTAAGGCTCGATTACGGTGGATCCCCCATCTGGCAGAGATTCTTCCAAATGCGGGGGTTTTTTTTATAATGAGACCCAAGTTTAAGAAACGAAGTGCACTGAAACTTGCTGGTCGAATTATCCCGCGAGCAAAGCGAGCAGGGGTAATAGACACCTCATGTAAGGGGTGTAGCGAAATAAATTAAAGAGTGATGTTTTTTAAGAGAGGAAAGTGAAATGAAGTTCGACGATCAGAAAATACGCAATATCGGGATCAGCGCGCATATCGATTCCGGTAAAACCACGCTTAGCGAACGGATTCTTTTTTATACGAAAAGAATTCACGCCATCCATGACGTAAAAGGCAAAGACGGCGTGGGCGCGACCATGGATTCCATGGACCTGGAAAAGGAAAGAGGCATTACCATCGCTTCTGCCGCCACTTATTGCGAATGGAAAGAGCACGAAATCAACATTATCGACACGCCCGGCCACGTCGATTTCACCATTGAAGTGGAAAGATCCCTGAGTGTTCTGGACGGCGCGATCCTTGTTTTGTGTTCAGTCGGCGGTGTTCAGTCGCAGTCCATCACCGTTGATCAGCAGATGAAACGCTACAAAGTTCCCTGCATCGCGTTTATCAACAAATGCGACCGAAGCGGCGCCAATCCCTTCCGGGTAATTGATCAGCTTCGAACCAAGCTGGGTCATAATGCCGTCGCCATGCAGATTCCTATCGGACTGGAAACAGACCTGCAGGGCGTGGTCGATCTGGTGGCCATGAAAGCGATGTATTTTGACGGTGATAACGGTGAAGACATTCGCATCGAAGAGATTCCTCAAAATCTGTTGGCGGAAGCCAAAACCAAAAGGGAAGAACTCATCGAGTCCGCATCATTATTTTCCGATGAACTGACGGACGCCATTCTGGAGGAAAAAGAAATTACATCCGAACTGCTTTACGCCGCCGTTCGCAAAGGAACGTTAAAAAGAGCGCTCACACCAGTTTATATGGGTTCGGCTTATAAAAATAAAGCGGTTCAGCCCCTGCTCGATGGTGTGACGTATCTTCTGCCCACGCCATCCGAAGTGGAAAACATTGCCCTCGATATGGATAATAATGAAGAACAGGTTATATTGACCAGCGATTCGGAAAAACCGATTGTTGCACTGGCGTTTAAACTTGAAGACGGTCAGTATGGCCAATTAACCTATATTCGTGTGTATCAAGGGACTGTTGAAAAAGGTTCCACGATCGTCAATGTCGCAACGGGAAAAAAGTTAAGGTTGGCCGCGTTGTTCGGATGCACGCCGATCAGATGGAAGATGTTGATCAACTGCGCGCCGGATATATCGGCGCCTTGTTTGGCATCGAATGTTCTTCAGGCGACACGTTTGTATCACCCGGCATCAATATGACCATGACCTCCATGTATGTACCCAAGCCGGTTATCTCGCTGGCGATCGTGCCGAAAGATAATAAGGCGCAAATGTCCATGTCCAAAGCGCATTAACCGATTTTCCAAGGAAGACCCGACATTCAAAACATTTGTCGACCAGGAAACCAACGAAACCATCATCGAAGGCATGGGCGAGCTGCATCTGGATATTTATGTAGAGAGAATGAGGCGTGAATACAATGCGGAAGTGACCACAGGCAATCCGCGCGTGGCTTACCGTGAAACCATTACACAGCGGGCGGATTTCAACTACACACATAGAAAGCAAACCGGCGGTTCCGGACAGTTCGGACGCATTGCCGGCTATATCGAACCGATTAGTGACGCGGAATTTATTTTTGAAAACAAAATATTCGGCGGTTCGATTCCCACGCAATATATTCCCGCCTGCGAAAAAGGTTTTAAACAGAGCATGGCCAAAGGACCCAAACTGGAGTTCCCGATTACCGGTGTTAAAGTCGTCATCAATGATGGCTCATCTCATGCGGTGGATTCTTCGGACATGGCTTTCCAGGCGGCAGCCCGCGGCGCTTTCAAAGAAGCTTATCTGCGAGCCAAGCCGGTCGTTCATGAACCGATTATGAAAGTCGTTGTGGAATCGCCGGTCGAATTTCAAGGCCCGGTGATGGGATTGCTCAATCAGCGACGAGGCATGATCATCGGTTCGCAGGATGAAGGCGTCATGTGCGTGATTGAAGCTCAGGTGCCGTTGGGAGAAATGTTCGGTTTTTCGACCATCCTGCGTTCATCCACACAAGGCAAGGCACAGTTTACGATGGAGTTTGCCCTTTATCGTCAGGTCCCGCAGTCGATTGCGGAAAAAATTGCCCTCGAAGTCGCTCAGAACAAGAAGACAGCCGCATAATTGAGACTCAAGGTACAAAGTACATACCCCTTCGGGGTACACGAGGATCAAGGCTAAAAAAGACAATGGTGGTGGGTAGAGCGATAAGACGGGAAGACAATGTTATCCATTTAACTTATGAGGATATTATCATGATCAAAAAAGAAATCATTCAACGCAATCCGCTTTTGAATCTGGGATATGACAACGAATATATTTTAGAAAGCGGTGGTTTCGGTGCTGTTTTAGCACATGCCGGCGTCGGCAAAACCGCTCTTCTGGTTCAGATGGCCCTGCACGCCATGATGAATGAACAGCCTGTTTTGCATGTCAGCTTAAATGACGCTGTCAGCAAGGTGGACGTCTGGTATCGTGAATTGTTTAATGACATGGCGTCAAAATATGATTCTGCGGAAGTCACTGAGTATTGGGAGAACATTCTCAATTATCGCTTCATCATGACTTTTCGCGTTGAAGGGTTTAGTGTTCCGAAACTGGAAGAACGCCTGACCGACTTGATGCAGCAGAATATTTTCAAACCTTACGCCATTATTCTCGACGGCTTGAAATTTGATGAATCCGGACGAGGGTTACTTTTGGAATTAAAGGAACTGGCCAAAAAATATTCCATGCGCATCTGGTTTACCATCCACACGCACCGCCATGAGCCGCCCAAGGAAGACGGACTGCCCCTGTCATTTTTGCATGTAGCAGATTTATTCGATGTGCTGGTGCAGCTTGCCGCAAAAGGCCCGGAAGTTTATATCAAAGCCCTCAAAGGCCAGTCGCCCGGCGCAAAACAGGACGCACTGTTGCTCGATCCGGCAACGATGTTAATCAAAGCTTAGCGACTTTGCAAGCATGTAAAAATTAAATCTCGACACTTTTTAGCGATTACACCTACAAGTCCATAGTTTTTAGTTCTGAATTGGAGTGAGGATTACCATTTGAACTGTAGTCATAAATCACTAGCCCCGAATCACCTACGTACTCCACTTAGGTCAAAGACCATATTTGAAGTTCATTCTTATATAATATTCATCATGATGAGGAAAATTAAGGAGATGGCACACAAATCAAAGGTTGTCATTGACAGCCTCACCGGCGCAAACATATTTTAAGACACAACATTACCTGATGAAAAAGAATGCCGGAGATAAGAAGCCCGATGATCGCGTACTGCAGGAAGAGCATAAGGCTAAAGTGAAATAGTACGGGGCTTTGGTTCGCCCATTATCCCCACGGTTTGGGTTGGAAATAGCAAGGAGAAAAAGAGGGGCGCACGGTTAAGTGCGCCCCTCTTTTAATTATGCTTTGGGCTTGAGCATCTCCCTTAGTTCGCGCTTGAGTACCTTGCCCACCGCGCTGAGTGGGAGGGCTTGCATGAAGATGACCTGCTTGGGCACCTTGTAGGGTGACACCCTCTCTCGCATGAAGCTGATGATGGATTGCCGTGTGGCATCGTTGGCCTCCACGCCTGGTTTGAGCACGACGGCAGTGGCCACTATTTCAGTGAATGATCGCTCGGGATCGGGCACACCCACGGAGGCGCACATCTCAATGTCCGGGTGCTGGGCAATGATCTCGTCCAGTTCGCGGGTGAAGACTTTCATGCCGCTGACGCTGACCATGTCCTTGAGCCTGTCCACGATAAAGAAGAAACCGTCCTCGTCCATGATGGCTACGTCGCCGGTATGCATGTAGCCGTCGCGGATGGAGTTGGCCGTCTCCTCGGGCTTATTATGGTACCCACGCATGATCTGCGGGCCGCGCGCGCACAGCTCACCCGGCTCACCCAGTTTGGCTATCTCGCCGGTGGCCGGGTCAACCAGCTTTACATCGGTATCCGGAAGAGGCAGGCCCACGGAGCCGACCTTCTTTTTGCCCAGGAAGGGTTGGGCTGTGATGAGCGGGCTGGTCTCGGTCATACCGTAAACCTCCACCAGCTTGTTGTCTCCCACGATCTCATAGAACTGCTTGATCAGTTCGGCCGGGAAGGGCGCTGCGCCGGTGACATACAACTTGACGAATGAGAGGTCCATCTTCTGGAAGTCCTCGTTCTTCATCATCTCCATGAAAAGGGTGGGGACGTTGGCCACAATGGTGGGCCTGTACTTCTTGACCTGGTTGACGATGAAGGCCACGTCGCGGGGGTTGGGGATCAGCACCTGGGTCATGCCGATGGATAGGCCGACATAGGCATAAAGCAGGCCGGCCAGGTGGAAGAGCGGGAAGGCGGAGACACCAACCTCCTCGCCGACCTTGCTGTCGGTCCAGGTCACCCACTGCGATACCTGGTGGGTAATATTTCGGTTGGTCAGCACGGCGCCCTTGGAAGGCCCGGTGGTGCCGCCGGTATACTGCATCAGGCAGAGGGAGTCCGGTCCACCCAGGTATCGACCTCTTTGTCAGGGTATTTTTTGAGAATATCGAGTGAGTTATAGACTTCGACGGCGCCCTCTTTTTTCATCTCGCCTGCCGGCGCACTCCAGTCCACCGGGGCCATGAAGTCAAAAACACCTGCCACCACCAGCGTCTTTACTTTGGTTTTGGCAATGACCGCGTTGACGCGTGCCAGGTTGACATCGAATGTGACCAGTACTGTGGCCGCTGAGTCATTGAGCTGGTATTCCAGTTCATGCTCGGTGAGTAGTGGGCTGACGCCAGATGTAACGCAGCCAACCTTCTGCGCGCCAACGAAGGCGATGAGGAAGGCGGGCATATTGGGCATGTTGAGGCCGACTATGTCACCCTGCTTTACGCCCCTGGCCAGCAGGAAATTTGCAAATTTGTTGGACAGACTGTCTAGTTCCTTGAAGCTGATGACGGTGTCGATATAGATCATGGCCGCCCGGTCGGGCACCTCACGAAAACATTTCTTGGCCATATCGATGAAAGACATCCATTGGTAATTGAGGTTTGCTTGGACGTGCGCATCGTAGTTCTTCAACCACGGCCTGGCCGAATACGGGTTCGTTGTCATAGGTCAACCTCCTCTAAATTTATTATTTTAAATCGCTCAGGGTCATATTCCCAGAAGCTTGCTTCGATTAGAGTAAAGCTGTCAACCACGAGATACCCCGCAGCTTGCTGCGGGGAGGTTCATTATGCTGATGTAAAGGACGCAATAACCCCTTGGAGGCTAAATATCGGTATCTTCCAGAAACTCCTTTCCATAACGGACTTCAGAAGGTTCAGGGTTAGGTTGATGATTTACTGAGAGAATAGGAGAAATAATATTGATGATAAAATACTCTTATGTAAATTGAAAATCAAGGGGAAATTGCCTTTGGAATAGTCTTGGTTTTCAGCAGTGCGGTCAGTAAGCATTACTGTGTGAAAGGGAGTATGCACGTCAAAATTGCCAGATGCTCACTTACAGGAAGTATGCGTCAACCGGATGAACCTAATAATAAATTTTAGCCACACAATGGCGAAAAAAGGCGGATGCTTTCATACCCGCCCCGACTATTTGGTACTAATGGCTTTCATCGGCCCCCTTATTTTTTAAAAATATAAATCAAGACGAGTGTAAGAATTATAGCTATAATTGTTGCATACCCGACTGTCGTAGCACCAGCCAACGTAAATTCCTGATTGAAAAATAAACCTTCTATATAACTAAGCACCTTAATGATAAGTGAACCTAGAAGATAGGCAAATTCATTCATTGTTTAATGTTCCCATTGTTCAGATCTTACTGTCAAATAAATTCCGTCCTCAAACATAGTCAGGTAAACTATTTTATATAATAACCTGATACTTTCCACCGGCCATCTTTTTCAAACATAGGTGTAACGGTCTCGATGGCAGATTTCTTATTCTGAAAAGAAGTTTCAAACTGGATTACAACGTACTGACCGTCTGGCGCACCAGGCAAGGACGTTTTGTAAACCTTGGTTTTGAGTTTTCTTGAAATCACCTTTCCTAGAGGCGTTCGGACTGACTGGAGCATTTGCCCCCACTGGTCCTGTTTGACCGTATTCCTGAAATATTCGGCTGATTCTTGCCAACTCTCCGAATATTTCCCAGCATCTATAAGCGTTAACCACTTCTGTGCAGCAGTAATGGCCGCTTTCTCTTTTTCAGCGTTTGTTGCCCAGGAGATACCAACCAATAGCACGATAGCGATTGCAACTCCAACTACAATGATTCCTTTCATATCGATAATCTCCTTTTGAAGAGTGCAACGTCGCAGGTCAGTGCAATGTAAACGCATGTTCCGCTTTTTTATTTTCAATATTCTTCACATGAGGATACTTTTCTACAAATATATTATACTCTGAAGATATGCGGGGGTCATGGGGCTCATTTTTCATGAGCATTGCGAGAGTCTCAAATGCCTTGTCTACATGGTTTCTCTTGAGATGTATTCTAACCATTCCCAAGTAGGCGTATTTGTCATAACCTATTGCAAAAGTTTTCTTATAGTTTATTTCTGCGTTTTCCAGATCATTCATACTCACATAGGAATCGCCTATTCTGGTTATGGCGCTTATCCGGTTCATGCCGTATTTTAGTGCATTTCCCCATGCGTTGATAGCAGCTTCATACTCTCTCATCCCCCTGAGGCAATCTGCTTTTCCATTCCATGCGTAAGAATTTTTCGGGTCTTTAGAAAGCGCTGTATCATAGAGTTCAAGGGCTTTTTTGTAAGCCCTTGTTTTCCTGTAAATATTGGCGGCTGAGGTAATGGCGAAAATTGAATCATCAGTGGAGGAAAAAAGTTTTTCAAAATAAAAAAGTGCTTCTGCGTCATTCCCCAGTTTTTCGCAAACATCTCCCAGACCCATAAGTGCAAAAGGATCTTCAGGATGAAGTTCTATGGCAATCAGATAGTATTTTTTTGAGCCCGGAAGGTCATCTTTTTTTCTAAGTGCATCCCCAACTCTGGTAATAATTTTGTAATCCCCAGGGTTGTAAGATAGATATTTACGCCAGACTTCAAGGGCACTGTCCATGTCCTTCAGACCGCGGTATGAGTCTCCAACACCTGCCAGGGCATAGAGATTAGTGTTTTCAAGTTCAAGGCAGCGCTGATAGTAGTGCAGGGATTCTTTAAAACGTTTTGTCTTGCATTTGAGATTCCCGAGGCCTACAAGGGCATGCACATTGTCCGGATCCAGATCAAGAACCTCAAGATATTTAGCCTCAGCTTCGATGAACTTACCTTCTTTCCTCAGCTTGTGGCCAACCTTTACCAGATTGACTACTTCTTTATTGTATTTAGAATAAGTCATAAAAATTTTGATAAGAACTTTCTTTTTGTGATTAGTAGTATAGGAAACGCGGTTTTGTATGTCAAGGAATATCTGGCCACAAAATGTGGGGTGGAATTGTATTTATTACGGATTGAAGTCTAGTACTTCTGTTGAGGTTGACATTTCATTGACTACAGGAAGAAAGTCATAATTCGTGATCGTCTTTACACTTGCTGTCAAGAAAACTTCGTCTAATGACAAATTACCTTTGCCCTTGCTCTGCATTTATTTACCTTTGGCTAGAAATAACAAAAGCGGAATACCCGACCAACTACTCTTTTCCAACGGTTTCAATGGTGCAAGCTCTTTCAACGACTTTAGCGACTTTAGAGATTTTAAGGACTTCAGAGATTCCAATTTATATAATATAATGTCATCATCGATTAGATTCAATCATAAACACTTAAGGCAGGAGATCACGCGCCATATCCTTATCTTTAACCCCTGTTTGTTTTGTTCACCATACGCGTCTTTCCGGCAGAAGCTTCTCCAGGAAATGCTGTTTTTCATATCAGATTTTTTATGATACACTTTTTTATAATCGGACTGAAGAAAAGGAATCAGAATGTTTGACTGGTTCGCAAAAAAGCGGAGGCAAAAGCTCTTGGAAGCACTTTTTCCTCCCGACTGGGAAGACATGATCCGTCGCAACATGTCTCATTACTGCATGATGGATGATGTTGAACGCAAGCATCTAAGAGAACTGATTCAAGTCTTCATCGCAGAAAAATCATGGGAAGGCTGCGGAGGACTGGAGCTCACGAATGAAATCCGCGTCACGATTTCCGCCCAGGCCTGTCTTCTTCTTTTGAACCTTCCCCATGACACTTACGAAAACGTCGAAACGATTATTGTCTATCCTTCCGATGTGATTTTACCCGAACGCAAGCTTGGCTTTTTTGAAACCACCCTGGAACCTCTTGACCCGGACTACCCTGTCTCCGGCCAGGCCTTTAAACAGGGACCGGTGATACTGGTCTGGGATGCGGTGCTGCAAGGGGGACGTCATGCGGAATATGGTTTTAACGTGGTCTATCACGAATTCGCCCATAAGCTGGATATGCAAGACGGCGCGGCGGACGGCACGCCCCGGTTGCGTGACCGTGCAGAATACCGGGACTGGGTTAAGACCTGTTCACGCGAATATCTACGGTTGCTTAAGGATGTTGAAAAAGGCAAACGAACTTTTCTCGATGAATACGGCGCAACGGATGAAGCGGAATTTTTCGCCGTGGCTACGGAACATTTCTTTAATCAGCCGTCCCAAATGATCGAATCCGCTCCGGAACTTTACCGTGTCCTGAAAGAATATTACCGACAGGATACGGCCATGCGAGCGAGAAAATATTTTTGCAAGGAATAACTATGATCGACTATATCAAACGACACGAACGCTATGTTGTAGATCTACTGGAGACGAATCCGGAACGAGATATACTTCGCGAACTTCTTGACTATCATGACAAGCAGGTTTCATGGATGCAGCACGAACGGCTGGCCCATCTCATCACCATGAAATTTATCTGCCTTTTCTTCCTGATGTCCTTCGGATTTACCATGATCCATTTTGCTCTTCCCTATGTTCTGCTGACAGTACTGCTTCTGATCCTGGCGGTCGCCTATATTCTTCACTATTACCGACTCGAAAACAGCATACAACGCTGGTATTCATTATCCAACCGGATCAGAACGAACCTGCTTCAGATAAAATAGCGAGCTGATGCCAATTAAATAAAAACCCCTTGTCCGTATGGACAAGGGGTTTTTATTTAACCTTAGGCCTTTAGCCTTTTACTTACATTCCCATGCCGGGGTATCCGCCACCGGGAGGCATACCTGGCATTCCGCCGCCTGCGCCCTTCTCTTCGGGCTTGTCGGCGACCATGCACTGGGTGGTCAGAAGCAGTGCTGCAACCGAGGCTGCGTTCTGCAGAGCAAAGCGGGTAACCTTGGTGGGATCGATGACGCCGGCTGCGATCATGTCTTCATACACATCGGTGCGGGCGTTGAAACCATAGGCACCCTTCTTCTCTTTGACTTTCTCTACCACAATGCTGCCTTCGAGGCCGGCATTGCAGGCGATCATTTTGATCGGCTCTTCAATCGCTTTTTTAACGATATTGACACCGATCTGCTCGTCACCTTCCAAAGCCATTTTAGACAATGCAGGTAGGGTTCGCAGATAAGCGACTCCACCACCGGGAACGATACCTTCTTCTACCGCGGCGCGGGTAGCATGCAGAGCATCTTCCACGCGGGCTTTCTTTTCCTTCATTTCGGTCTCGGTTGCAGCGCCAACTTTAATGACGGCAACACCACCGACCAGCTTGGCCAGTCTTTCTTGAAGTTTTTCTTTATCGTAATCAGACGTGGTCTCTTCGATCTGAGCACGGATCTGTTTGACACGGCCTTCCAAATCAGCGCGCTTTCCGGCACCATCAATAATGGTGGTGTTGTCTTTGTCGATAGTGATCTTCTTGGCTTTTCCCAGATCTTCCAGTTTTACGTTTTCAAGCTTATAACCCATGTCTTCGGAGATCATCTTGCCGCCGGTAAGGATGGCGATATCTTCGAGCATGGCCTTGCGACGGTCGCCGAAGCCGGGGGCTTTGACGGCTGCTACATGCAGGGTGCCGCGAATCTTGTTGACGACCAAGGTAGCCAGCGCTTCGCCTTCGATGTCTTCGGCGATAATGAGGAGAGGTTTACCCATCTTGGCGATTTGTTCGAGAATCGGCAGCAGGTCTTTCATGCCGCTGATTTTCTTTTCGTAAATCAGGATTAATGGATCTTCCAGCGAGACTAACATCTTGTCGGCATTGGTTACGAAATAGGGAGAAAGATAGCCGCGGTCAAACTGCATACCTTCGACGATCTCCAGTTCAGTCTCCAGACCTTTGGCTTCTTCAACCGTAATGACGCCTTCTTTGCCGACTTTATCCATGGCGCCGGCAATGATGTTACCTATGGTTTCATCGTTGTTGGCAGAAATGGTGCCGACCTGGGCGATTTCTTTTTGATCTTTGGTGGGTTTGCTCATCTTGCTGAGCTCTTTGACAACGATTTCAACGGCTTTGTCGATACCGCGTTTTATGTCCATCGGGTTTGAACCGGCCGCGACGGCTTTGACACCTTCACGGTAAATGGCCTGAGCCAGAAGGGTTGCGGTGGTGGTGCCGTCACCGGCTACGTCGCTTGTTTTACTGGCGACTTCTTTGACCATCTGCGCGCCCATGTTTTCGAATTTATCTTCCAGTTCAATTTCTTTAGCCACGGTTACACCGTCTTTGGTAACGGTGGGGGAACCAAAGCTCTTGTCAATGATAACGTTACGACCCTTGGGACCAAGGGTTACTTTTACAGCATCGGCCAAGGTATTTACGCCCTTGAGCATCGACTTTCTTGCTTCTTCATCGTAAAGAAGTATTTTTGCTCCCATTGTATAGTTTCCTCCTTATTATTTTCTTATTTTTCAATAACGCCCAGAATGTCGTCTTCTCTCATGATCAGGTATTCTTCACCATCGATTTTGACTTCGGTGCCGCCGTATTTGCTGAAAAGCACTTTATCGCCCACTTTGACATCCAAGGCGATCAGTTTGCCTTCGTCTGTCTTTTTCCCCTTGCCCACAGCAATGACTTTACCTTCAATGGGTTTTTCCTTGGCTGAGTCGGGAATGATGATGCCTCCCTTGGTCTTGGTTTCTTCTTCCAAACGTTTTACAATGATTCTATCCTGTAAAGGTCTGATTTTCATACTATTTTTCTCCTTTCTTCCTTTTTATGTTTAATTTTAAGAATATCGATTAAGCGGCGCTATTTTATGCACTATTTCACCCATGTCAAGGTATTTGAAAACTATTTTAAATATTTTTTTTCACGAAGTCATCAGAAGAGATTTTCCAGTAACTCCTTAAGGGAACTAATTGCAGAGATTTCCATTTTTGCTACTTTTGTTAACGAGGCTATGTTCGTTCTGGGCACAATACAGCGATTAAAACCCAGACGCGCCGCTTCTTTCACGCGTATCTCCATTTGAGAAACAGCCCGCACCTCTCCAGTAAGCCCCACTTCCCCAAGAATAACCGTCCGGGCATCGACCGGCCGATCCAGAAAGCTTGACGCCATCGCCGCGACAACACCCAGATCAACCGCAGGTTCTTCCACCCGAACACCACCCGCCACATTAATAAAGATATCCGACCCACCCAGATGCAAACCACAAATCTTGTCGAGAACCGCCACAAGAAGTGACACACGGTTGTGATCCACACCGATAGCCGTCCGCCGAGGCATTCCCAAATTGGATTGACTGACCAGCGCCTGAATTTCCACCAGAATCGGCCGGGTGCCTTCCAGGCTGGATACCACTACGGAGCCGGGGGCGTTTTGCGGCCGCTCGGCTAAAAAGAATGCCGAGGGATTGGGTACTTCTTTAAGCCCGTTATCCTGCATTTCAAATACGCCGATTTCGTTGGTGGGGCCGAAACGGTTTTTGATGCTGCGGATAATCCGGTAGGCATGGCCGGAATCGCCTTCAAAATAAAGAACGGTATCAACCATATGTTCCAGAACCTTGGGACCGGCAATAGAGCCGTCTTTGGTCACATGCCCGATTAAGAACACCGGAATTCCATTTTTCTTGGCCGAAAGAATCAGGCGTGACGACGCTTCGCGCACCTGCCCCACACTGCCCGGAGCAGACATTAAGTCGCCTGAATAAACCGTCTGGATGGAATCAATCACCACAATGGCCGGTTCAATTTTCTTAATTTGTTCCAGAATTTTTTCGAGAGATACTTCAACAAGCACCAGTAAATCCCTGGCTGCCGCGCCAATCCGGTTGCTGCGCAGCTTGATCTGATGGGCGGATTCTTCACCTGAAACATAGAGAACTTTCTGACCGTTTTGTGCCAGATTTTTCATAACCTGGAGCATGAGCGTGGATTTACCGATGCCCGGTTCACCGCCAATCAGAATGGCTGATCCACTCACAATACCTCCACCCAGTACCCGGTCAATTTCAACAATGCCGGTAAGTGTTCGCTCTCCCTCCTCGGCCGGTATCTCTTCTATGGGCATTGGCTTGCCGTTAAAGGCCATCTCGGCGCGGCTTCCGGAATCCGGCTCGGAAACCAGTTCTTCGGCAAAACAATTCCAGCCATTGCAGGACGGACACTTGCCCAGCCACTTCGGCGACATATACCCGCAATGCTGGCAAAAGAAACTGGTTTTTGTTTTTTTCAAATTATTTCTCCCAAGGTGTCAGTTTCAAGAGCATAAATTCCTGCCGAATGTCAATACGAGCGGCTGTCCTCTGAATCAGATCATTCCTTGCAGCCGGTCATCAAAAAAATGGTGAAAATACGGTTATTCGAACCTTCAACCGGTTTTTCAATGCGGGCGGCGTCAAAGGCACGAATATCACCAAATCCTGCTTCATGAAAACCCAGACGCAAATCCTCACGATCAAACCCGAAGTAAAACACACCGTCATTTGAGGCGTGAAATTGACCATCATCCAGGTCCAGATCTGCGATACACAGAGTTCCGGAGGGACGTAACACATGATAGAACTGCCTCAATAAAGGCCTGAATTCTTTAATGTGATGCAGCGTCATACTGCTGACAACCAGATGATAGTTACCACTTAAATTATCACCCTTTTCCAGATCCAGATACAAAGCCTTAACGTTCTGCAGAGCATTGTCTGAAATTTTCCGGCGAAAAACGTCGAGCATGCCCTGGGAACTATCGACACCGGTGACGGAGTGAACAAAAGGCTGCAGCGCCAACGACATCAAACCCGTCCCACAGCCGAAATCCAGAACATCCATATCAGGCCTTAAAATCAATGTACGGCTCATGCTATGAGCAATGTCGGAAGCTACTTGAACACGTTGGGGAACCTGATCCCAACTTGAGGCGTCCCGGTCAAAATCCCTTTTTTCATTCTTCATCTCGGCTGCTCCATCGGGCATCAATTCGGCAAAGAATAAATCATCATTTTAGCGACCAGCTTATATTTTATAAGCATTCGACCGTTTCACCAAACCTGCGCGTGTCTCAACATCAAACAGGTTCATCGGCATTTTCGTCCGTTGATGTTTTTCGGAATTTACTTATCCGCCCGCTTCAACCTTTTGCAAGCGGAATCTTTACCCAGGATTACGAATACTTTATCCAGCTCGGGGCCTGTGATTTTACCGGTAAGCGCCGCCCGAACAGGCATAAATAAATCCCTGCCTTTAACGCCGGATTTTTCTTTGGCGTGTTTGATAGCCGCGATATAGATTTCCTGGGGTGAACCATTAGCGTCCGCCAGATATTTGCCAAAAGACCTGACCACTTTCCGCGCATTTGCGGTATCAAGAAGGTGTTTTGCATCGGATGAAATTTCATATCGGTCATCAAAAAATAAATCAATATGCCCGCCAATGTCGGCCAGCGTCGTTAATTCATCCTTGACTGTTTCGATCACATTTTTTAACCATTGTGGATCCAGTGTTTCCGGCTGAAAACCAGACTCGTGCAAAAACGGCTGAAGCCTCATCATTAAATCATCGGTGGTCAAACCTCGAATATAAATGGCGTTGAGCCAGCGGAGTTTGTCTTCATCAAAGACCGCGCCGCTTTTTGGACGCCCTTCCAGTGAAAAAGCTTCGATCATTTCCTATCTGTGATAAAACTTCCCGGCGCGTCGGTAAAAGAGCTTCCCAGAAGCCCCAGATAATTGAGCAGCGCTTCAGGCAAAATTCCCTGTTTGCGGAATTCGCCCACGGATACGGAACCATGACGTTTGCTGAGTTTGGCGCGGTCTTTGCCCAGAATCAAGCAATGGTGAGCAAAAGCCGGCGGTTCAAATCCGAAAGCCCTATAAAGCATAATTTGCAAGGCGGTGTTGGAAAGATGATCTTCGCCGCGGATGACATGCGTAATGGCCATCAGATGATCATCGATTACCACTGCAAAATTATAAGCGGGCATGCCGTTGGAACGGACAATGATGAAATCGCCGATGGATTCGCCTTCAAACTTGATCGGCCCCCGGATCAGATCATTAAATTCGATGCTGGTCTGCGGCACTTTAAAACGGTAAGAAGGTTTTCTACCCTGCGCCGCCTGAGCGCTTCGCGCTTCGCAGTCTGAAAGATTTCGGCATTTGCCCATGTATCGCGGCATGCGTTTGCTCAGAATCAGTGCCTGACGTTCCTCGTCAAGTTCTTCTTCTGTGCAGTAACACGGATAAACCAGATCCGCATCAATTAACTTCTTCAGATGATCTGAGTATATATCCAACCGCTCACTCTGTTTATAGGGTCCATACGCTCCATCTTTTTCCGGCCCTTCATCCCAATCAAGCCCCAGCCATTTTAAATCGTCGAGTAGGTTGACCTGATAGGAAACGAGCAGCTGCGGGATTCATCCGTATCTTCAATCCGCAAAATTAAACTTCCGCCCGAATGACGGGCAAACATCCAGTTAAATAAAGCAGTGCGCGCATTGCCCACGTGCAGTTCGCCCGTGGGAGAAGGTGCGAATCGAGCTCTAGGCTTGTCAATCATTCTTTTTCCTTTCCACTACCGCTGGCTATGGCCAACACGGCCACGCCTTCCTGACTTCCGATAAAACCCATGCCCTCGTTGGTTTTGGCTTTGATGTTGACAACCGTCTTCTGAAATATTCAACGTCCTTGCAATATTGGATGCCATCATTGCGGCATAAGGTGCGAGTTTGGGCTTTTCTATAATGACCGTGACGTCAATATTATTGATACTCAGCCCTTTTGCCTCAATGATTTGTTTTACACGCCCCAAAAGAATGATGACTAGAAATATTTTTGTAAGCTGGATCGGTGTCCGGAAAATGTCTGCCGATGTCTCCACAACCTGCCATCCCTAAAAGCGCAGTCACAAACCGCGTGAAGTAATGCATCCGCATCGGAATGTCCCGCAAGTCCACGATCAAAGGGAATTTCCACGCCACCCAAGATCAGTTTCCTGTCCGAAATGAATCGATGACTGTCATAACCCAATCCGCCCCGACAAACTATTTGTTCCTTTATTTTTTCTTTCATCAAAGCTTCCGCCATAATCAAATCTTCCGGGGTCGTGATTTTTATGTTTTCGTAAGAACCGGCGATCATGCGGACTTTCGCCCCCATTCGCTCGACTAAGGACGCGTCATCGGTTCCATAATAACTATCTCTGGCTGCTGCCTCATATGCCCGGCATAAAAGATCATATTGAAAAGCCTGTGGAGTCTGCGTCTGCCATAAATTTTGCCGAGGCAATGTTTTCGTCACGATGTTTTCACCGGTTGTTTCCTTGATGGTATCTTTGGCCGGAACCCCGATCGACGCAGCTCCCTCTGTCAGCTGCCGCTCTCGACAACCTGAGCAATTATGTCACCCGTTACAAATGGACGTACCCGTCATGGACGATCACAACATCACATGGCCCTGTAATAGCGCCAAGACCGTTACGAACCGAATCCTGCCGTTCTTGCCTCCGGCAACAATGGCTGATAACTTTGGTCAAATCATATTTTTCAATTATTTCTGTTCTGAATAGACGCTATAGATCATCTTTCGGCACAACCAGAATAATATCATCAATAGCGCCTGATTTCTGAAATACGTTAAGCGTGTGAACCAATATAGGCATTGAATTCAGTAAAAGATATTGTTTTGCGACATCGTCACCCAATCTCTTGCCGGAACCGCCTGCGGGAATGATGGCCACTGTTCTCATAATTCATCTCAAAATAAAACAGGCCCGGAAAATTATTTTCCCGGGCCTTTCGCCAAAGTATTTCTTTCCGGCCAAAAAAGATAACATAATTTTTTATTACTAATAGTTACTTTTCTTCTCGGCGGCTTCTTTCAATTCCGTGAAAATCATCCGGCCGGCCGTCGTTTGCAGCACACTCGTGACAACAACTTCAACATTCATATTAATCATTTTTTGCGCGCTATCTACAATAATCATGGTCCCGTCATCCAGGTAACCAACACCCTGCCCCTGTTCCTTACCTTCCCGGATAATCTTAACCAGCATCTGCTCTCCGGGTAAAACCACCGGTTTCATCGCATTGGCCAGTTCATTGACGTTCAACACACGCACACCCTGCAGCTCAGCAACCTTGTTGAGATTATAATCGTTGGTCATGAGTTTGGCGTTTAATTTTCTGGGCCAGGGCCACAAGTTTGCCGTCCACGCCTTTTATTTTCGGAAAATCCTGTTCAACGATTTCAATATTAATTGCGGAGCTTTTCTGCATGCGATTGAGAACATCCAATCCCCGTCGGCCTCTCGAACGCTTCATCGAATCGGATGAATCCGCAATAAATTGTAATTCATTGAAAACAAAACGCGGAACAATCAGTTCTCCGTCCATAAAACCCGTATCGCAAATATCCGCAATTCTTCCGTCAATAATCACGCTGGTATCCAGCAAGCGTTGATCAATCGAATTCTTGTTTTCAGTCAACGCTAAAATTGAACTCCTCCACTTTTTTAGAACCCAAACAAGCCCCAGGTAGCCTAAGATACCTGTCAGAAGCAGATATATCCACGGGACCACATGCTGATTTTCCGTGATCTTGATGACCATATTTAAACCAAAACCAAGAATTAACGCAATCAGCAAACCGATAACCATACCGATGACACCGCCTGCGATGATTCTCAGGGATTGTTTGCGGATATCCTTTTCAACTCGGATGACCAGCAGTGCAACGACTAAACCTATAATGAAGCCGATAATTGACTGTAAATAAGATATGAACTATCGCTGCGATGTAATAGACGATAAAATAACCGCTAATCGAACAGGCCAAAATTAATAATGCTCTTATTATCAACTCTTCACCTCCTTTCTTCAAAATTATTAAATTAATATTATATTCATGTATTAATATTTGTAGGCTACTAAATAATGCTTCTTGAAATAATATGGAGGTCAGTAATTTTTCCCTTGATTTACGTAAAATTGATGCATCATGATTCATTTTTCAAAGAGCTCGAAATAATTGAACAAATTATAGCTGCTATTGCACCGTGAAAATCATCTGCAAATCGTGTTCAACTTTTGCTTCCTGCGCATTGGTGGCAACGGATATTTCTTTAACCAGCAAATTTTTAGCGGTATCCATCATCTTTCCGCTCTCCAAAAGAAAGATTTTTGTCACTTTTCAAAATAAACAAATCCCTTAAAACACTGGCAATTTCAAAAACAGAACCGGTTTTGATCTTCTCCAGATACTCCCGATAGCGCTTATTCCAGGTTTGCTTATCGATAGTGACATCTTTATTGCGCAGAATTTCATATACCCTGGGTATTTCCTTCTCCAGGATAACTTCGCGCAGTCCCACTGCCTTAGCCGAAGTTGTCGGGATCATGATTTTCATGCCGTTACCCATGATTTTCATGACATAAAAAGGCTGTTTCTTCCCCATAACCTCTCTATTTTCAATAGCTTCAATGACACCGACCCCTTGTGCCGGATACACCGCCAAATCCCCTACTTTAAACATTTTATATTCCCCTGCCTTTCCATAATAAGATGTTATGTTAACATCTTTCCTGTATTTAGTCAATGATTAATACAATTTACTGAAATGTTTGATAAATGTTATTTACCAGATCGCTAGATGGGCATCTAGGGCAGATAAAACAGCGGATTCCGAGCCTTGCCTTTAAGACGGATTTCAAAATTGATATAAGCGTCTCCTGATTCGTCAATTTCTCCGACCAAAGCAATGGTTTGACCTCTTTTAATATTCCGATCCGTTTTGACATATCTTTTGTTGAGGTGCGTATATACCGTCGCGAAATCATTTGCATGACGGATGATGATCGTTTCACCGAAATCTTTTAAACTTGCTGAAAAAATAACGGTTCCGGCGGCTGCCGCCTTAACTTTCATTCCCGCAGGACAAACAATTTTGATCCAATTGTGATATGTTTTGTTTGGCTGAATCCCAAAACGGGTTTTTACGGTCCCCTTGACCGGCCAAAAAAATATATCCTTTTCCAACCTCATTTCACCATTGTTTTCAGCCGTCGGTTGTTTTTCTTCAATTCTCGGCCCGGTTTTTTCAGCCTTAGACTGAGACGATTCAACTTCCGGCCTAACACCTGATAGTTCGGGAGAGACCGGTTTATCAAAGGGCGTTTTCTCCTCCAACCGCGTCAAATCAGCAGGCCTGGAAGGCTTTGTCCGATCAGGAAGTTTCTGATCCCTCAATCCAACATTTCGTTTGGCATCTGAGTCGGCCTTTCTCGTGGAAACCATGACATCGTCGATCACTTGATCAGCATCGGGAATAAAGATAACGGAACCTTCTTTAATACTTGAAACATCGCTGATATTATTAATTGCCGTTAAATCCTGTAAACTGATCGAATAAGCGCGGGCGATGCTGTAAACCGTTTCACCCTTTTTGAAGATATGATAAACACCTTTTGCAGGACTTTTTTGCATTGGCGTACCGGCGCAGGATACCATCAAGAGCAAAGTAAGAATCGTCAGGAGAAAAGACACCCAAAAAGGACGGACATTAACGCCGGTAAACTGATTCATTCTTTCCATCCACTCTCCCCTATCAGACTGACAAAGCGGCAACCGCCCAGATCTTCTTTTTTTATTCAGCGGGATTTTCCACAGAGTGGGTTAATTTATACAAAGTCTGCTCCTCGCGACTGCCGATCGGAACAACCAGTTTACCGCCCGGGGCAAGCTGCTCGACCAGATATTGCGGAATCTGCGGAGCGGCAGCTGTCATAATAATCGCATCAAAGGGCGCTTCCTCTTTCCAGCCGTAAGAGCCATCGCCAACACAATAGCAACATTATAACAGTTGAGTTTGTCCAAAATCTTTCGCGCACGGGTAGCGAGTGCAGCCACACGTTCGATAGAAAAAACCCTATCAGCGAGCTTTGGCTAAAATCGCTGTCTGATAACCCGACCCTGTGCCGATTTCCAGGATACGCTCCCGGCCCTTTAAATCCAGAGCCTGTGTCATCAGCGCGACGATATAGGGCTGAGAGATAGTTTGTTTTTCTCCAATGGGCAGTGGATTGTCGCTATAAGCCTGGTCAATCAAACCCTCATCTACGAAAAGATGACGCGGAATAGTTTCCATCACTTTCAATAATTGGGGATCACTGATTGAACGGGCCCGAATCTGGGTCTCCACCATCCGTGTGCGTTGTTTTCTGTACCTGTCCATCAAATAGCCTGTATTTTTTTCTTTTTCGGAGGGATCTGGTAGAGTTTCTGAACCGTTTCATGCCTTCTGAGCCCAGGGCTTCGCGAGTCACAATCAAATAATAATATTGGATCTCGGCTTTTTGACATGCCGTATTGAATTGATCAATATTCACATTAATTTCTTCAAAAATCGATTGCTGATCATGCAAGTCTTCCTGACCGGGTCCCTTTTTCAGTCGAGATCGCAAATACTGGATCTTTTCTTCAATCTGTTGATCAATCTTCACCAACTTCTCCAGCGCATCTTCCACGGCAAAGCCGGCCCGGCTCAAGACAGCCGCCCGTTCCCGCAATAGTTCTTCACACAAACTGTCTTGTTGATTCTGTTTTCTCACGGATACCTGCATGACAAAATCCTTTTCATGAATACCTCTCGGGCATCTATCATTTAAACGCTTAATTTTCAAGTTAAAAGGGCTTTTCAGATGCAGGACGAAAATATTTTCACTTTACAGTTTGGGCTTATTTCGTTAGATAGTCACCTCAAGAATAACATCTCAAATGGAAAAACTAGTATCTTTATGTGCCCTGAAGTCAAGTTCCCGATGTCTCAAGCAGTCCGCAACGCCTATGCTGAAGGACAGGAAGACGAAACCCTCCTTCCGCTGGTTTTGGTGAACCATCAAAATGAACCCCTGGGAAGAATCCATCCAGGCGATTCGGTTATTTTCTATAATATTCGCGGCGAACGCGAAATTGAATTGACACGTAGTTTTACGGAAAAAAATTTCCGTGAATTCCCCGTCCATCAGACCCTCACCGTAAACTTTGCGACCATGATTGAATATCAGAAAGGATTAAACGTTGAGGTCGCTTTTCCGCCTCAGGGAGTTCTTTGCGATACATTAAGCGATATCATCGCTGCGCATGGTCTAACCCAGGCCAAAATAACGGAAGCGGAAAAAGCCGCTCATGTCAGCTTTTTTTTCAACGGCAAGAAAAGTGATCTGCTGCCTAATGAAGAAAGAATCGTCATCCCGACACGTAAAGACGTCAAGCTGTTCGATGAAGCCCCGGAAATGTCCATTGAAGAAATAACCCGCGCGACGCTCGCCAAAATAAAAGATCCTTCCTGCAACTTTACTGTCGTGAATTTCCCGAATGTGGATGTTGTTGGTCATGTTGAAAACGAACCAGCAGTGATCCGCGCAATTCAGGCGGTGGACAAGCATGCCGGAATCCTGATTGATGAAGCACTCAAAGAAAAGTTGACCGTCATCGTCACAGCCGACCATGGCACGGTAGAAAAATGGCTTTATCCGGACGGAGGCGTGGATACCGGACACACAGACAGCCCCGTGCCGTTTATCCTGCTGCACCCGAATGCAACATTAACCCTGAAGCCGCAAGGAGAGCTGACGGACATCGCTCCGACCATTCTGGATATTATCGGTTTGCCTATACCAACTTCGATGACCGGTGCTTCTCTCATTGAACAAAACAGAAATTCCTTCGCTCCCGTTCAACGATTATTGCTGATGATACTGGACGGGTGGGGACTCTGCGAAAACACAAAAGGCAATCTGATCTCCTGCGCCGAAACACCAGTGATGGATAGGCTCATGAAGAACTACCCCTCATCGAGCCTTGCCGCATCAGGTGTGGCCGTGGGACTGCCACCGCAAACCGTGGGCAATTCGGAAGCGGGGCATCTGCACATGGGCGCGGGTCGACGGATTTATTCCGACCGCCTCAACATTGATCAGTCCATCGCCAGTTGTGATTTCTACAGAAACCAGGTCTTCACCAACATCATGAGCCTGGCTAAACAAAACGGCTCTGCCCTTCACATTATGGGTATTGTCTCTTTTTTCAGTTCTCATGGTTCCATTGAACATCTTTTCGCCTTAATGCGCATGGCCAAACAACAAGGCATTCCCCGCCTCTTTATTCATGGAATGCTGGGCAGACGCGGCGAACAGGCGGAAAGCGGTGCCCGCTATATTCAGCAGGTGGAGGAAAAATGTCTGTCCTTGCAACTGGGCCAGGTGGTATCCGTCATCGGCCGCTATTGGTCTATGGATCGCGAGGACAACTGGGACCGGATTGAAAAAACCTATCGGATGCTGGTTTACGGAGAAGGGAACACCATCTCCGCGGAGTAAGGAAAAATGCAGGCTACGTTTAATCAAACACTCATCGAGCTTGTCCTGGGGGATATCACCCAAGAAAACACGGATGCCATTGTCAACGCCGCTAACAGCCGTCTGGCTGGTGGCGCAGGAGTAGATGGCGCCATTCATCGGGCCGGCGGGCCCGCCATTATGGCCGAATGCCGTCAAATCGGAGCCTGCCCGACAGGTCAGGCGGTCATCACGACGGGTGGCAATCTTAAGGCCCGATATGTCATCCATACGGTCGGACCGATCTACCGCGGCGGCACGCGCAACGAGACCCAACTGCTTGAGTCAGCCTATAAAAACAGCCTGAAGCTGGCCGGGAAGAAAGGCTTACAGAGCATCTCCTTCCCGGCTATAAGCTGCGGCATTTATGGTTATCCCATCCATGAAGCAGCGCACTTGGCGCTGAAATCCTGCGTCGAATTTGTGCGGGAAAATATAGAGATTCAACTCATCCGTCACGTTTTATTTGATCAACGGACATTTGACATTTTTGCACAGGAATTTAAAAAATTAACATAACCTAAAGATATGCTGCCTCCATGGACGCAAAGCCGACCTCGGTAGAGCTTGAACAAAAAATCACCGGACTAACTGAAAAAGTGCAACGTACCGGGTGATGCCGGACATGCGCGGCGGATAATTTACAATGAAATCAAAAAGATTAGCCAACGCGCTAAAGTCTTACTGCTCAGCGATTACAGCCTGAATGGTTAAGCCAGCTGCCGATTTTTGATTCACCTTGAATATCCAATCAAATTGTGTCACATCAAAGCCATGAGAAAAAAATATTCACAGGCACGCTTACAACCCATCGGCGATATCCTGTTTTCCGCTTTTAAAAAAAGAGGCATGGCCGCCAAACTGGAAGAAAACGCCTTGTTCAAACTCTGGCCGGAAGTGGTCGGCGCGCAAATTGCTTTGCAGACGCAACCCGAGAGCTGGCATGCAGGAACTCTTTTTGTAAAAACAACTTCTTCCGTCTGGGTACAGCAACTGCATTTCATGAAAAATGACATCCGGCAAAAAATGAACCAGCTTGCCGGAAAGACAGCGATCAAAGAAATTCATTTTACGGTCGGATACAAGCTTGCTAATAAAAATAACAGGTACAATGCCGCAGGCTCCAAAAAGATCGTTCTCAAGGAAAGGGATAAAAAGATGATCGCCGAATGTACCGAAGCACTGGCGGATCGCGAACTTGCCGAGATAGTGAAGCGGGTCATGAAATCGGAAATCAGCCGCCGCCGGATTCTTGAGGAGAAGCCAGGTCGGTAAAAATATTTTTCATATCCTTTGTATATTCCTTATGCTCTTCATAAATAAAAAGCGGCGGCTCCATTCTCAGTTCTTCGCGTGAACCACTTCGTCCCTCAACCAGAACAAACTCCGCAGTGGATGCGGCGTTAGAAAACACCAGCTTCATTCTTTTGGGTTCAATATCTTTTTTACGAAACAAGCTGATCAACTCAACCATCCGGGCAGCCGGATAAATGGTGAATACCCGGCCTTTCGGTTTGAGCAGATATTTCGACGCCGAAAGAAATTCCGAAAGTGATCCTTTGATCTCGTGACGCGCCACCGCTTTCTCCGGAAGAGGATTCATCCGACCCGAATCGAGTTTGCGATAAGGCGGATTAAAAACGATATTATCAAAGGAGAGAGGTTGGTAGATTTTTTTAATTTCCCGCGCATCCCCTTTGTCAATGATCACACGGTGGTCTAGACCATTTTGCTCAACATTTTTTTGCGCCAAGTCCGCCAGAGCATGCTGAACCTCCAGCCCGTGCCAGCGCGATTGCACGTAAAGATTGGCTAAAACAAGCGCGATTACACCATTGCCGCAACCCAGATCCAGATTCATGGTTCTAGATTTTAAATTCACGAAGTGAGCCAGAATAATCGAATCCAGATTGAAACGGTAGCCGCGCTTGCTCTGATGGATCTTCAGGCTTCCCTCCAGAATTTCATCAATGGTTTCTTCGCCCATCATTCCATGATCCTTCGTTACAGCGATGATCTGGTGAACTCCAATCCATTACTGACGTCCCCGTAATATGACCAACCACCTGTCATCGCCTCACAGGTGGGATTATAAAAACGAGTTATAATTGTCTTTTTATAAAATCATCAAATGTAATAAATTGCTTTTTATTGTCATTTGAGAATCAGAAAGTACAGTTCTCCATTTTCTTTCAGGCTGCCGGCGGTAGCCTGCGCTTTGGAGCCAAATCCGCAGAATAAATCGACCCGCCCCGGACCTTTGATGGCTGATCCCTTATCCTGATTCAAAACGAAACGCGAAAAATCGACGCGCTTGACGACCTTATATTCTTCATCCAAAATAGGTTTGCGCAGGCGGATAAAAGACAGCGCGCCTTGCGGAAAATAATCCGGATCCGTTGCAATCGAACGGTCCGGCGTCACCGACTGCCCCAGGGAGCCGACCGGTTCCCTGTCAACAAAACGAAAAAAAATGTAGCGTTCATTGTAGCTGAGAATCTCAAAGATCTCCTTTTCGCTCTTACTTTTGAGCCACATCTTGAAGCTGCGGTAGGATGAATCGCTTCTGTCAATTTTATTTTGATCCAGCATGTTCAGGGTCACAGAGCGGAAAGGCCTGCCGTTGTTCTGGGCGTAACTGACCGTCATGATTTTCCCGTCTTCCAACCTGATTTTTCCCGAACCCTGGATATGGAGGGAATTCAACTCGACGGGATCGGACACCCAAATCAGCTCCAACCCCTTGCCTTTCAAAACGCCATCGATATCGATTTCGCGTCGCGTGTAATAGGGAACAATCCGTCCGTTTTCGTTCCGGCCGATCTTTGTTTCATGGGCCAACACTTTTTCCATGACGATATCCGGCGGAGACTTATACAAAGGGTATTTGTATTTGTTCGTCTGCGTGAGAGACCCTTCCAGCAGCGGTTCATAATAGCCAGTAAAAACGATAGAACCGTCGCCATTCGCTCCCACCGCGCGCAACACGAGAAAATCCTCTGCGATCCGTTTTTTCTTCTGTTCAACGCTTATGTTGGATTGAAGAATTCCTCTGAAAGCGATCAGCGTTTCTTTCATCTGCTTCGCTCCGACCAGTCGGTCCACAATCCGGAACGTCTGATTGCGTCCGGCACCGTCATAGTAGGCGAGGCTTCGGTCGATGGCCAGCACAAGTGACGCGATATCCAGATCATCATTAAAATCCACGCCCGATGCATCAACCTGCGTCAGCGCGCGGTCGGGTGGCGCTACTCCGGACTTATACGTTACTTTCCGCGCACAACCGGTTAAAGCAACAAAAACTATCAACAGCAGGAGAAAAAGGTTTTGCAGATGCTTCATAGTTCGATAATCATGGCAATTTCATCACAGTAGTCGGGATATTTGGGACAGCGGAAACAGTCCGACCAGATTTTCTCCGGTAAAATGGAACGGTCCACTTCTTTGAAGCCGAGTCTGGCGAAAAATTCTTTTTTATACGTCAGTGAAAATATTCGAAACAGCTCCAGGGTAATGGCCTCGGAAATACAGAATTCGACCAGCTTTCGGCCAATACCTTTTTTTCGGCAGCCATCGTCCACATAAAGAGAACGGATTTCAGCCAGGTTTTCCCAGATAATATTCATCGCGCAGATTCCTACAATATTCTGCTCATCTTCGTCGAAATAAACGATAAAATCCCGCACGGAATTATAGATATCCATCAAGGAACGCGGCAGCATTTCACCTTTTCCCGCCGACTGATTAATTAAGCGATGAATGGTTTTGACGTCACCTATGCGCGCTTTTCTTAGCATGCTTGCTCCTTCCTGTATCAACCGTAGCACGTGCCGCCCCGGCGGCGGCAAGCATCTCGCGGGCGTGGTCTCTGGCGGTTTCAGTCACATCCACACCACCCAGCATCCGGCCAATCTCTTCTATTTTCTGTTCATCATCGATCTTTTCCACCAAGGTGGAGGTCCGGCCATCAACCACTTGTTTGCTTACCCGCAAGTGCGGGCCGCCGAAACTGGCAATCTGCGGCAAATGCGTGATGCAAATAACCTGATGATGCACCGATACTTCTTTTAATTTGCGTCCGACAATTTCCGCCGTAGCGCCGCCAATGCCGCTATCCACTTCATCAAACACAACCGTGGCGACCGATCCGGTCTGCGATAAAACATTCTTCAGTGCCAGCACAACACGCGACAACTCACCACCGGAGGCAATTTTGTTCAATGCTTTGGGCTCTTCGCCGGCGTTGGCCGCCAGATAAAATTCTATTTCATCGCCGCCTTTTGGACCGTAATCATTATCCGTTTCAGAACAGCGTCTCAGGAACTGAGCAAAGAAGTAAGCGTGTGGCATATTCAACTCGTGTATAGCTGCATCGACTGCCTCTTTCAACAAAATGGCCGCGCGTTGCCGCAAACCTGAGAGCGCCAACGCTTTTTCGCGCAGATCGCCTATGATCCTGTCTTTTTCTTGTGTGAGATTCGTAAGCTCCTCTGCCACATTGGAAGCGTGCTGCAACTCGTCTTCCATATCCTGTTTTTTGGCTAATACAGCTTCCGTCGATCCACCGTATTTCCGTTTGAGCCGGTTGATCGCATCGAGGCGTTCGTCAATCGTCACGAGCCGTTCAGGATCAAAAACCAGCGTCCTGCCGTAATCACGCAATGTGAGCGCCGCTTCCTGCAAAACGATGAAACTGCCTTCCAACTCGGAAAGCGAAAGATGTAAGCTCGGGTCAATCTTCTGTATTTCCTTAATCTGCGAAAGAACCTCTTTAAGCTGATCAGTTACGCAACGGTTCTCTGCATAAAGTAATGCGTAGGCCTGATTAGCATAATCCGTAAGCTTCTGAGCGTTGACCAGCACTTTCTTTTCATCAACCAGTGCAGCGTCTTCTCCCAAGCGAGGATTAAGGTCTGCTATTTCTTTGAGCTGAAACTGGATCAGATCGATTTTATCCGAACGCTGACGGCGCATGTTTTCCAACTTTTCCATGCGGTCTAGAATTTGCTGATATTGAAAATACACGGCTTCAAAAGCCTTACACACCGAGAGGCAGCCGCCGAATTCATCAAGAATGTCAATATGGTTTTCGGCAAAAAGAATCATCTGATGTTCATGCTGTCCACATATATTGATAAGAGATTCGCTGATGTGTGCCAGATTGTTCAGCGTGGCCATCTGCCCGTTGATTTGCGCCCTGTTTTTACCGGTGCGCGAAATCACCCGGCGGATGACCAGTTGCTCCCCGGCTGAAAATCCCATCCCGGAGAGTTTTTCCTGAAGGGCTGTATCGCTTTGAATGTTAAAGAGCGCTTCCACGGTGGCGGTATCCGCCTGCGTCCGAATCATCTCCGCCGTTGCCCGATCCCCAAGAAGCAAACTGACCGCGCCGATCAGAATCGATTTTCCCGCTCCGGTTTCTCCCGAAATGATGTTCAGACCTTCATCAAAGGAAACATGAAGTTCGTCAATGATGGCAAAGTTTGTAATGCTCAGTTCATTAAGCATTTTTTCTTTTTCCAGCCCCTGAAGGCAGACTGCCCCATCCCAGCTTGGAACGCAATATCTCTCCGTAACTTCGGTGCGGCGAAAGAACCAGACTGGTCACATACTTCGATTTTCTTACGGTCATAACATCGCCGGAACTGATCCGGTAGGATTCCTGACCATCGAGCGTTACCGTCGCACCACTCTCTTTTGACCACAATGTAATCTGCACATCCGAATTTTCGGGGAAAATAATCGGTCGGTTCGTCAGCGTGTGTGGACAGATCGGATTGATAATGATCAAATCCCTGCCTGGAAAAACAATCGGACCGCCGGCTGAAAGCGAATAGGCCGTTGAGCCTGTGGGCGTGGAAATAATCAAACCGTCCGACTTATAAGTTGTCAGATATTGATTGTTGATGGATGTTTCCAGTTCCACAATGCGCGAGAGATTACCGCGGTTAATCACCACGTCATTTAAAACAATGCCCGAACCGATGATTTTGTTGCCCCTGCGGATTTTCACATCCAGCATCATTCTTTTTTCCGTCAGAAAATCGCCTTTGAGAATCAATTCGAGGGCCGCATAGGTTTCGTTTAGATTGACTTCCGTCAGATAGCCAAACGTCCCCATGTTGATGCCGACAATGGGCACATGGTGTTGGGCGACATAACGGGCTGTGCGCAGCATTGTGCCGTCTCCACCAAGGACGGCTATCAGATTCACTTTGGGCGCCAAATCTTGGATTTTGAACCCCCCGCTTCTACCGATTGCGGCAGCAATGTTCGCCTCCAGCGAAACTCTAATTCCCCTGTCTTCCAGCCATTTTTTCAATGCGCCGGCAAATCCGGCGATATTTTCTTTTTCGATGTTGGCAATAATGCCGACTTTCTTAATTTTCATGATGATTAGCTCCAAGAAGACGACGTTTCGTAACATAAAAAAAAGGCGCTGTCTATTGATAAATGTTTTCCGGGTATAGATGAAAACTCTTTGATTTATCAAGGCATTTTCAGAACATAAATCCTTGACAGGAGCGCTTCCGATAAGGTACGGTGCGCGCCTGTGAGGTGACAAATATGGGTTTGATCAAGGGCAATTTTTCTTTTATGCAGTTTTCAGTGGAAGGCCAACTGCCGCCGCAGGCCTTTACCACTTTTATCAATAACCGGATCAAAGGCAACTCCTTTCGGGAGGCTCGCAATTCTACGGAAGAAAAGCGTATGGGCTGGGTTTCGCTTACAGATATTCTGGATGCCGACTTTGAAAAAGCCAATTACGCGCTGGGTGATTATCTGATTTTTTCATTGCGGATAGACCGCAAGCTGATCTCTCCCAAACTAATGAAAGTTCGTTTGATGGAGGAACAAAGGCGTTTTTTGGCAGAACACGGACAAATCCGTATCGGAAAAGCCATGAACGAAGGCCTCAAAGACAGGGTTAAACTGGAGCTTATGACCAAAAGCGATCCCGTGCCTTCTTTCTATGATGTCTTATGGGCCGTGGGACAAAATAAAGTTTATTTCTCATCTCTATCCGATAAGCTCGCTGATGATTTTGTCGAATTATTCAAGAAAACATTTTCGCTTGGCCTGAAGCGTATCCTGCCGCAAGAATATCCGCTGGCATTGAAAAATAAAACGAAAGGCGATGTGGCCAACGAGGATATTTCATTAATCGGACGTGAGTTTCTCACCTGGCTGTGGTTCAAATCCGAAGAAAGAAACGGCCGCATTGCTTTGTCCAAAAGCGAAGAGGTGGAATTGCATCTGCTCAAACGGATCGCGCTGGAAGCGGGTGAGGGAGAATACTCTCAGGGCGTTGTTTGTTCGGGCCTGCATGCCGAACTCAAAGAAGGCAAGGAAGCCATTCGCCAGGGAAAGAGAGTGAAAGAAGCGGGCATCAAGCTCCACCATGATCAAAACGAATGGGAATTTAATTTTAAGGCCGATACCTTTTATTTCCAGTCGCTGAAAATGCCGGTCGTGGACCGGCAGGAAACCCCGGAAGACTCCTCCGCAAGTCTTTTAGAGCGCATTTATCTGATTGAAAACGCAGTCAAGACTATCGACAAAATCTATGAATCTTTTCTGGCGATTCGTTTTTCAACTGAGTGGGCGAAAAACGAAAAACCGCGGATGTCAAAATGGCTGAAGAAGGAACAAGAATAAAAGCCATGCCCCCCTGTAATTAATTAGTCCCTGTCTTTATCGAGCCATAAATAACTTTACAAATGGAATTAAATCATTAAACTAGTCAATAGATACGATTTGTAAACCAAAAAAAACAATAACATACCCGGGAGGTGAACTGCGATGGAACAAAAACAGATGGCCAGACAAATGATGGAATTCAACAAAGCAGCTTTTGACAACAGTTTCAGCGCTATGTCGACACTGCAGGATCAAACCGAGAAGCTGGTACTGAGTTTTCTGGATAAAGCCCCCTGGTTTCCAACAGAGGGGAAAAAGGCGATTAACGACTGGATCAACAGCTACAAGAAAGGCCGCGAAGACTTTAAAGCAGCCACTGATGAAAGTTATCAGAAAGTTGCCGAATATTTTGCCGGGGCAGAAAAACTAAAGACGACAAAAACAGGAAAAAATAAGAAAATTTAAAGATTTCATAAAGGAGGTTGCAATGGACCCCAAACAGATCGCCAAACAGATGATTGTTTTTAATAAAACAGCCTTTGATAACAATTTTCGCGCTATGCAGGCGCTGCAGGAACAAACTGAAAAGCTGGTCAATAAATTCTGGGATAAATCGCCGATGTTTCCTGAAGAAGGGAAAAAGGTGATTTCCGACTGGATGACAGCCTATAAAAAAGGCTGCGAAGACTTCAAAAGTGTCGTGGAGGATAACTTCAAAAAAGTCGAAGATTTTTTTCAAGAAACGAAATAGCCTTTATTTGTCGCACACTCAAGGTATCTGACTTTTTTAATAAGGCCTGCTTAAAGATGATTTGCGCTTAACGTTTTAGATACGGCTGAAGCGTGTTTTCCAGGATTTGCCTTTGTTGTTCAAAATCATTACTGTCCTTGATCGGCGGAAGATTGTTTAAAGAAACCATCAGAAATCGACGGGCTGCCGCTTAAAATAAATCCGTCGATCACGGAGAAATTCATGCTCCATTCAAGCATCATTGAAAGTATGACCCGCCCGGATTTTTATCCTCACCACCCCGAAACAGTGGAATTGGTGCAAACCCATATTTCCTATGTCTTCATTGCCGGGGATTACGTGTATAAAGTTAAAAAACCGGTAAATTTTGGTTTTCTTGATTTCACCACGCTTGAAAAAAGAAAATTCTACTGCAAAGAAGAACTGCGCCTGAATAAACGCCTGGCCCCCAGCATCTATCTTGATGTTGTGCCGATTGTTCGGGATAATCTGGGAAACCTGTCTCCCAGAGGTGATGGAGAAATCATCGAATACGCCGTCCGCATGAAAAAACTGCCCCTGGAAAAGATGCTGAAAATCTTACTAGCCCAGAGTCAGGCTGACGCTAAAATCATGGATGCGGTGGCCGAAAAAATCGCCTGGTTTCACACGGCGGCGCAGACCGGCGGTTCCATTGACGAGATGGGCTCCATCAAGACCATCCGCCGCAACTCCGAAGAAAATTTTGCGCAAACCGAAAAGTACATCGATGTCACCATCCCTGCCTATCAATACCAGTTCATCAAAGAGTATGTGGAAAGATTTCTTGCAATAAATAAACAGCTTCTGGAAAAAAGAGTCGTGGAACATAAAATACGGGACTGCCACGGTGACCTGCATTTGGAACATATCTGCATTGATGATGAGATTATTATTTTTGACTGCATTGAGTTCAATGAACGCTTCCGATTCAGCGATGTGGCAGCCGAGGTGGCTTTCCTGACGATGGACCTCGATTATAACGGTTATTTCCGCCAGGCTGAAGACTTTAAGCTCTCATATCTGAAATATTCCGGCGACACGGATATGCAAGCTCTTTTAAATTTTTATCGCTGCTACTATGCTTATGTTCGCGGGAAAGTCATCAGTTTCCGTCTGGATCAACAAGAGATAGCGATAGCCGAGCGAGCTGAAATAAAGCAGATCTCTTCAAAATATTTTGATCTGGCCTATACGTATGCGGCGCACCTCGAAAAACCGGTTTTGATTCTTACCGCGGGACTGATCGGCTCCGGCAAAAGTTACCAGGCGCGGAATCTGGCGGGGCGGCTCGGCGCGGATGTGATTCGCACGGATATCCTGCGCAAAGAACTGCTGCTTATCTCACCGGCCGAAAAGCACTATGAATCGTTCGGTCGGGGCATTTACGCCAGTGATATTTCCCAAAAAACCTATGATAAAGCCGTCGAGCTGGCCGCTGAAATAATTCAGCAGGGCAAGTCCGTTGTAATCGACGCCTCTTTTAAGAATCGCTCTGATCGCGCGCTGGCCTTCAATCTGGCGGGAAGACTTCACGTGCCGTTTTATGTCATTGAATGCACCTGCCCTGCTGACATCGTTAAAATACGCCTGGAAAAAAGAATGTTGGAGAAGGATAATCCGTCCGACGGCCGCTGGGAAATCCTGCAGGAGCAGAAAAAACAATATGAAGCAATAAGCGAAATCCCCGCCGGCAACTACTTTAAAGTCGACACGTCGGACCATCCGGAAATTCTTCGCCAAGATATTATTTACACGATCAAAATGGATGAATTACGAATTAAAGAATGAATTACTTATGGTTTGGAAGTTTCTTTGTCTTTCGCGTTTGCTTTCGCGTTTTCTTCTTTTAACTTTTGAGATTTTGCTTCTTCGGCAAGCCGGGCTTTCGTTTCCGCGACATATGATTCTACTTTCAAATCCATGCCCACGCCGGCATAATCGCGCGCGATGGATTCAAAGCGTTTCAAAGCGGCGTTATACTTTTTCTGTTTGAAATAAAAATTGCCCACATAAAACTCATGTTCGGCAAGTTTCATTTTGCATTCCCGGATCATTTTTTCGGCCAGGATGGAAAATTTGCTTTGCGGAAAACGGGCAACCAGTCTTTCAAACTCTTTTTTGGCCCTGATGGTTTCCGTCTGATCACGGTCAACCGCCCCAATTTCTACGTAGTGGCACATCCCCATTTGATAGAACGCATAAGGAACATTTTCATTCGTCGGATAAAACGTTGTAAAATCACGATAGGCTAGTTCCGCCTCCACGTATTCCTTATCGCTATAAAAAGAATCCGCGATACCCAGTTCGGCTAAGATGGCCAGGTCGTGAAGTGGATATTCTTCCTTGAGGCGGACATAGAATTCCCGCGATTTTTTATACTTGCCGTTCTGATATTCAACCGTGCCGCGCGAGTAGAGGGATTCCGGCGTTGACCGGACCGGTTCTCTTTTCTGAAAAAATGACAGGATGGTCGCTTTATTAAATGAGCAACCGCTGCAAATTAGCAGAAGGGCTAGAATGACACTGATGTTTTTTAACTTCACAAGAATTCCTGTCCAAAATTTAATAGAAGGTAACTTTATTCCCGTTGGGCTTGTCCGACGAAAATCACATACTTTTTTTAATAAACTCCTCGAGTTTCTCCTTCGGCACAAGACCAATAAGGGTGTCGAATACCTTCCCGCCTTTAAATATAATCAGGGTAGGAATGCTACGAACGCCATAAGCAACAGCCGATTTCTGACTGTCGTCAACATTCAGTTTCATAACTTTGATCTTGTCTTGATACTCAGCGGCGACCTCTTCCACAATCGGGCCGATGGCCTTGCATGGCCCGCACCAGGGCGCCCAGAAATCAATGAGTACCGGTTTGTCGCTTTTCAGGACTTCCCCCTCAAAATTATCATCGGTGGCCACACCAAGAAATTGGCTGCTCATAAGACACGCCCTCCTTTTTTATTTGCCGACTATATGTCACAGCGCAGCAAAAAAAGTCAAATGCTATTTGCCGACTATGCAAGCCCTTTCATTTTTTTGACTACACCTTATTTATCTGCTATGAATCAGCATACATAAGGAGGTTGATATGAGACGTGTGGGTGTATTAGCAGGCACGGTGATAATGGAAAGAAACGATCTGATCAAAAAAGGCAACCGGCAACGGATCAAAAATCAATATGGTGAAGCGCTGACGACGGCAACCGATCAGATGGTTTTTATTGTCCGTCACGGCGATGATCCCGACGAATATATTCTGCCGCACAAGATCAACCATCATGCCAATCTTCAGGCGCTCAAAGATCACGGCGTCACTGACGTGATCGGCATCAACTCAACCGGATCATTAAAAAAAAATCTGCATCCGGGTATGATCGTCATTCCCGATGATTTTATTACACTCACAGCGACACCCACCATTCATCAGAATAAAGCCCTCCACATCACGCCATCCTTAAATGAATCCGTCCGTCAAAAACTGATTGCGGCGGCACGGGACTGCAACCTGAATGTTATGGAAACAGGAACCTACTGGCAGGTTACGGGCCCACGACTGGAAACCCGGGCGGAAATCCGGATGATGGCGAATTTTGCCGACGTCGTCGGAATGACGATGGCCAATGAAGCGGTTATTGCTCTGGAAATGGGTTTGCCATACGCCTCGGCCTGTTTCATCGACAATTACGGCAATGGCCTTGTGGAGAAACCCCTGGATATGGAAGAAATCATCGCGGGCGCGCGCAAAAATGCGGACAGGATGATGAGGCTTTTGGAGCAGTATGTTAAATTACGGGCGGCTGTCTCCGACACATGATCAAAGACTGCAACTCTGGAACTCCGTTGGTTCCAGAATGTTTAACTTTTTGCGTCGGAGGTATTCCGGAAAACCATAAAGATGTTTTCCGCGATACTCCATGACCACTGCGTCTGCCGGACAATTATTCAGGCAACCGAAACAGGCCAGGCACTTGTCCCGATCCACAAACTGTTTTTCCGGATGGATTGCGGCCACCGGGCACATTTTCACGCAGGTCCCGCATGAAATACATTTGGACCCATCCACCGTATGTTTGCTGATCGCTTTCTTGTTGAGCCAGACCAGGGGGAGCATCCGCAGGAATTCCCGCAGCGCTAGTTCGGCCTCATAACGGATAGCCTCACCGCGGCTGACTTGCACGAGAATCTGACCGGTGAAACGCCTGACCTGGTCATAGGTGGCTTCATTGGGTAGATGTTCGCCTGAGCGCTGATTCGCGCTGTCCCAGGTCGGCGTCGGATATGCGGGAATACTGCGGAAGGCTTCCATGCCGACAGCGGTGCCCTCCTTATCTGTTAAAAGACGAAGGGTATGACACAGAGCGTTGTGCTGATTGCCTTCCGGCCCGCCGAAAGATACAAAGGCCGCCACGGGCGTTCCCGTAATCTTCGGCATCGCGGCCAACCAGTCGCTGACATTAGATGGGATATCGTAATAAAAAACTGGCGAACCGATCAGGATCAGGTCATAATCCGTCAGGCGTTTTGTATCGAAACTCCGCATGTCGGCCAGATCCACCATCAGTCCCTTTTCTTTGAGGATACAGGAGATCAGTTTTCCATAGCGGCTGGTAAATCCCGACTGGCTGTAACATAAAACAAGCCCTCGTTTCGGATTGCGAGTTTTCAATTCCCGGTGAGCCGCCTGCCCGCAAGCGGGAAGCGGCAGGCTCAAAGCCGCGCAGAAGATAGCGCTTTTTTTAATAAAGTTTCGTCTGGTGTCCATAGGGTTTCACCTATATTTTTTTTCATCGGTTAATGGTCAATTCTTATTTTCTTCACTGTTAAAATTGATTTTCAACTCGTAAACACCCGTATCCAGGTGTGTCGTCATCGGATAGCCGGACTTGGCAAACACCTGCATCATCGGTTTATTGCGGGACAACACATCCGCCGTGAATCCCGCGATGTTCTTTTCTTTCGCGATGCGGATCAGATACTGCAAAAGGAACGTACCAATGCCCCGGTCCTGCCAGTCCTGATGGGTGGTAAACGCCACTTCGGCATATCGCGTATTGGGATCGTTGATATACCGCCCGATAGCAACAATCTCTTCCCGGCTTTCGGGCTCCGCTTTGCCGATCACCGCGGCAATGGCCATTCTGTCGTTATAATCAATGGCGGCCAGCGGCATGGCGACTTTATGGGAAAAGGATTTAAGACTATGGAAGAAACGGGTATAGATGTCCTGTTCCGGCAGTTCGTAAATCAGTTCCTGAATGGCGCGCTCATCGGTGGCCTTCACCGGGCGAAAAAATAGCTGGGTGTTTTTCTTGTCCACCCAATTGATTTCGTATTCCTTTGGATACAAAACCGCAGGCAACGTCTGATCGCGGTAAATATAACCCTGTTTTTTCGCCGCCTCCAATAATTCCTCACGGAAGTTAGGATGGGCGATGCTGATCAACATCATGGCCCGATCCCGGATGGATTTGCCATGCACATAGGCAATCCCATATTCCGTCACGACATAATGGATATCTCCTCTTGTCACAACCACGCCGCTGCCCGGAGAAAGATAAGGCACAATTCGGGAAATCTTTCCGTCTTCCGTCGTAGAGGGCAGTACCATAATGGACTTACCACGCTCGGACATGGCCGAACCGCGCACGAAATCCACCTGTCCGCCAATGCCGCTGTAAAATTCAAAGCCAAGCGAATCGGAGCAGACCTGTCCTGTCAGATCAACGGTGAGCGCAGAATTGATTGACACCATCCGGTCGTTTTGAGCAATTACGTAAGGGTCGTTGACGTACTGGCACGGACGGAATTCAAACAGTGGATTGTTGTTCACGTATTCATAGAGGCGTCGGGTACCCATGCAAAAAGCCGTAACGACTTTTCCCGGGTGCAGCGTTTTTTTCCGGCAGGTCACCACGCCACTTTCAATCAAGTCAATCAGACCGTCGGTAAACGTTTCCGTGTGGACGCCCAGATCCTTTTTGTTTTTGAGATAGGGAAACACTGAATTGGGAATTTTACCCACACCAGTCTGGATCGTGGATTCGTTATCGATCAGATCGGCAATCAGTTGACCGATCGATTGGGCGATATGATCCGGCGACTTCTGCTCAAACTCCAGAAGCGGCGCGTCGTTTTGCACAAAGGCGGAAATCTGACTGACGTGCAGAAAGCTGTCACCCAGCGTCCGGGGCATATTTGTATTCACTTCCGCCACCACATAGCGCGCCACTTCCGCTGCTGTCTTGGTGATGTCCACGGAAATGCCCAGACTGACATAGCCGTTCATATCCGGCGGGGATACGGTAATCAGCGCGACATCGATGGGCATCGACCCTCGCTGCATGAGCAGGGAAACTTCCGAAAGGAAAATGGGCGTGTAGTCGGCATGGCCCGCTTTGATTGCCGCGCGGGCGTTCGCGCCGATGAAGAGCGCGTTATGCCGGAAATGCTCGGTATAAATATCCGAGGTATAGTCGGTGAGTCCCAGATCAAGGAAATGGATAATCTCCACATCGGCAAAGTTCTGCGCCATATCCAGGAGCGTCTTGACCAGCAGTTGCGGCTCTCCGCAGGCCGACGCAATAAAGATCCGCGCCCCGCGGCGTATCCGCGATAAGGCGCTTTGTGCGTCAGTCAGTTTCTCTTTATACATCTTCGGCCAGTCGAGAATCATAGGGCTCATTTCTCCTTTCCCGCATCAAAAAGAACACGATGACCTTCAACATCGCGAGACGTCATTGAAGATTTGAAACGAATGTCCTCGATAAGATTCACATCAGAAAGCGCCGAGCTGACAGGGCTTGACTTTTATCTGGAGATTCTCGCAGGCAGCGCAGACGTCCAGACGCTTGACGCCCAGTTTACCAGCGATTGCCCATGCGGCAACGCAGGAAAGCCGGTTATTGACCAGCGCCGTGCGGATGGCGGCTTCCAGATCTGGTGCGACAGTCGCGGCGGCGGGTACCCGCTTTTGCTTGCCGTCAAAACCAAAAAGCCCTAGTTGGCATTGAACAATGTTGAAATTGAGCAGGTCAATGCCCACACCAACCTCGCTTAGCGGCGCGTTCGTTTTTTGAGCTATTTTTTCCGCCGCCTTGCAGGCGATATTGTTGTCTTTGGCCTGTTTAAGGATTTCCTGCTTCAAATCCTCTCCCACCTTTGTGCCTTCGGGATGTTTCTTGAAATATTTTCCTTTGTCCATATGCGTCATAGTTTTATCCTCATTAGTATTTCATGTAGTGAAACGGTTCAATCGCTGATAGCGCTTCCGTATCCAGGGTCTTAAATCCGTTCTTCTCCAGGAGCTTTTCCGTTTTTTCGATCTGATCCACATCAACCACAAAGACAGCTTTTTCCGAGCATTCCAGAACGAAGCCGCAGGCATTGTTGATATTAATGCCCTCCCGATACAGAAGCTGCATCAACTTATCCAATCCACCCGGCTTATCGGGAATCAGCACGGCCAAAACGCTCTTCAGGTTTACCGTTAGGCCGGCATCCGTCAGCGCCTTCTCCGCGCGTTTCGGATCATCAACGATCAGATTGATCACCCCGAACGTATCGGACGTCGATATCGTCGTCGCCCGGATGCTGATTTTGGCCTTGGCCAGAACACTGGTTACATTCGCCAGTTTTCCCGGTTTATCTTCCGCAAACACGGATAGCTGATAAGCAATCATATTTTTCTCCTCAGTTGATCATGACTGATATGGGACTTGAAATTCCCTACAATTCTTCATGACGCCGCAAAATATTTCAGAGCAAGGCGCGCGAGCCTCACGGAGTGAAGCTCTCCATAGTGTAGGCCGCAGCAATACAGGACGAGGCGTAAAGTAGCATATGAACATTTTCTGGCGTTATCACTTTAGTCTTTGCGGTTGTCGATCACCCGTACCGCCTTCCCTTCCCCCTTCGGGATGCTATCCGGTTCGACTAACTCGACCTTAGGCGTAATCAGGAGTTCACCCTTTAATTCTTCCACGATCATTTTCCTGAGGGCTTCCAACTGTCGCAGGTCACCGGAAAAATATTGTTTATTGACTTCTACTTTCACCGTCATATCGTCATTGTACCCCTGCCGGTTTAGAATGATCAGGAAGTTTGTGCCGACACCAGCGATGTCCATCAGTTTCTTCTCAATCTGCATCGGGAAAATATTCACACCTTTGAGGATCAACATGTCGTCCGTCCGGCCTTTGAACCTCTCAATCCGTCGGTGTGTGCGACCGCAGGCGCATTGCCCGGGGATCATCCGGGTCAGATCCTTGGTACGGTAGCGAATGAGCGGCATGCCTTCTTTCTGCAATGACGTCAGGACCAGTTCGCCTTCAACACCTTCAGCTACCGGCAGTAGCGTTTTCGGGTCAATAATCTCCACGAGGAAATTGTCTTCCCAGACATGCAGGCCTTCCTGGTAGGGGCATTCAAATGCCACACCCGGCCCATTCATCTCCGACAGGCCATAGGAGTTAAACGCTTTGTAGCCATATATTTCTTCAATTTTTTTGCGCATCTTTTCCGTGTGCGGCTCCGCCCCCAGAAAAGCGATTTTTACGGACGTGTCCTTCCGCGGATCAAGCTTCAGTTCCTCAAAGACCGTGGAAAGATGCAGCGCATAGCTGGGAATGACGTGAACAGCGGTTGTGGCAAAATCACGCATCAACTGAATCTGGCGTTTGGAGTTGCCGGCGCCCGCGGGAATGACCAGCGCACCCAACTTTTCCGCCGCGTAATGAAAACCCAAGCCCCCCGTAAAGAGGCCGTAAGTCATCATATTCTGAAAGACGTCTCCTTTGCGCATCCCTGCCATATACAGACAGCGCGTCAGCATATTTGTCCAGACCGCGATATCTTTGGCGGTATGAAAGACGACCGTAGCCCGGCCGGTGGTTCCCGATGATGAGTGCATCCGCACCAGCTCTTCTCTCGGCACGGCGATAAAACCATACGGCCAGTTTTCCCGCAAATCGTCTTTGGTGGTAAAAGGAAACTTCGTAATATCCGAAAGGGATTTCACTGAACTGACCCCAATCCCTTTTTCCTTAAACGTTTTAGCGTAGTAATAAGACTTTTCAGCTTTGATGAGTGTGTCCTGAAGCGTTGTCAATTGCAACGCTTCCAGTTTGGAACGATCCATTGTTTCTATTTCTTTTTCCCAGTACATTTAATCCTCCGGAAAGCAATCATTTAGTCTTTTGTACAGTTCTGCCACTATTTTATCAAGTCAAATTTGGCATCAGGCTTTTACGTAACTTTCATCATCCAAAATAATTTTATCCTGTCCTTGTAAATATTCTAAATGCTTACGGACCAGAACTCTTTCGTTGAATTCATACATCTCTTTCGGCTCACGCGGCCTGCCGTAAATCAGCCAGGCGGCGCAAATCTCTGCTATCGTTTTAGGCTTTTCCAGAAACGCCAGCAGTTTATTTTCTCGCTCATGGATAACATTTTCATAATCATCCCAAAGCCTACCCGGATTTTCTTCAAACAAACCTGTATGATGCGAAGCAACCCACCTTCGCGCCGGAACAGCCTTGAGCTTGTGGATGGATTTGATGGTTTCTTCTATGTCGGAATATACATCGCCATACCAGGGGCCAAACGATGTCAGATCATAATCCCCCAGGAAGAGAAGCTCTTCTTCCGGAAAGAAGAAAGATAAATGCCCCGGCGTATGGCCAGGCGTTGGCAGAACTTGTATGGTAAGCCCTCCCAAATCAACAGTTTCATCGTCCACAAGAAAATTCGCCTCGCTCCGGGGCCGAAAATTAAATACTTCCAGCATGATCTTTCTCCAATTGGAGCGTTCCTGCGGAATTTTTATATCATACCAATCCAAGAAGATATTAATGTCCGTAAGCGGCGGAAAATCGCGCCCGGAAATCCGTAATAAACGGTTTTCAAAAAGGTCTATATAGCGGATGTGATCCTCATGCCAGTGCGAAAGCCAGACGCAGTCGACACCTTCATCCTTCAGCCGCGTGAGCTTTTCCAGAGAACAAGCGGGATCGATAATCACACGCGATCTGTCTCCCCGAAGATACAGAGAATGATTGAAAGGATACTTCCCGCCGTTTTCCCCGCAAACAAACCGAATCCGACCGAACTGACGATCTTCCATGATAAAACTCCCCGGATATTTATAGCTGAATATAGAAAATATCGGACTGAATTTCCACTAGAAATAAGCCTTATGCCCTGGCTTAACAGGTTAAATACTTGAATGGTGGAGACAAAAGAAGGTGGCAGGGTCTCAAAACCCTGCCACTTCTTTGTCCGGAGCCCTAAAGGTAAAGTTAACGGCTTCCCATAAAATTGACTTACTTCTTCATTGATTTTTCGAAAACGGCGTCAGCCTTCTTCGCTTTTTCCTCAGCCAGCTTCGCTCTTTCCTCGGCCAGCTTCGCCCTTTCCTCGGCCATCTTTGCAGCATTTTCTGCGCGGGCTGCGGCATCGGCTGCCTTTATCGTGGCCGCATCGGCCGCCGCCTTGGCATCCTGTGCATCCTTGATTGCCTGATCAGCTTTCGCATTCGTCTGCTTTTCCTGCGCCTGTACTTTCTCAAGGTCACCGGTTGTTGCACAACCCACCAAAGTAATAGCGAAAACAAGCATCATTGAAATCACCAAAAGACTCTTCTTCATGCTCTAATCACCTCCTTTCTATTCAGTTTACCTTATTTTAACATTGTCCGCTATAATTCATTATTATCTGATTACTCCCTGACAGGTTCGATCAATATACCTTCTATTTCCAAATCAATTTTCAAGCGTTTGACGGCATCTTTGGCCTCTCTGATATCATTGAAAGGGCCGGCGATAACACGGTAGCTATCGCTTCTTTGATAACACCCTTGCCGGGATTTGCGGACCCTGGTGGTTGATAATGGCGGCAATCCTCACAGCATCAATCTCGTCACGCAGGTCAGCAGCCAAAACATACCATGCCTCCATTTTCAGTTCCGGTATTTCCGGTCTGCCATACAATTTGTCTGGGTGCTTGACTTCTATGGTTTCCGCAGCCTCTTTTTCACTTCCTTGACGGATCTCGAAGATGGGAACAGGAATCCCCCGGGCCTCGGCCAGTACTTTTCAACTTTTTTCCAGTCAAGCGTGCGCGCCGATTTCTTTTCAATATTTCTCAATTTTGCATATATCTTCTCTAACTCATCAGTGTCCGAGTCTTCCATGGGCGCATGAACTTCCATGTAAACGACTCCATTACGTTGACCTATGAGATATGGCTGGTTAACGATGCATACAGGTGTATTAACCGGCGTGTTGTTCGTAGAGCTTCTTGATGTCTTCCGGATAGAGTCTCATGCAGCCATTGGTTGCCTTAAGGCCGATGCTGGCCGGCTTGTTTGTGCCATGGATCAAATAACCCGACTTACTTAAATAGAGCGCGTATTCTCCCAAGGGATTTTGAGGTCCCGGCGGAACTTTGGCGGGCAGAGGATCTCCTTTTTTTCGATGATCCTCAGCAATTGAGGCAGGCACATGCCAGGTCGGCCGGATCATCTTGCGCGCCACATACATTTGACCCATGGGCGTGGGTCGCTCTTTGGTTCCGACACCGACCGGGTAGGTCGACACCACCAGTGACTTACTATCTCCTTTAAATTGAAAGAGCCTCATGGTGGCCAAGTTGATCACGATGCCTTTTCTGGGAGCGTCCGGCAGAATAAAGCTCAGAGGCAACATGATACGCTCTCCGGCCTCAGGCACCCATACATCTACCCCTGGATTAGCTGCACTGATTGCATTGATTCCCAGGCTGAAGTGTCTTGCAATATCCGGCAGCGTATCCCCCTTTTCAAGCCTGATGACTGCCAACCGGCCAATGACGTCATCTCCCTTTGCAACCGAAAACTCATTTCGTTCGATCTTTTCTTCCGGATAGCTTGGCGATGGGATAGGATTTCTCCTGAACCGTTTTCATTACAGCACATCCATGGAGAGACGAGAAGAATATCAATAGACGATAAGACGAAACCCATGGGAGAAGAGCGACAGGTCAATAATTCGATTCAGCGTCATAGAAGTCATCCTTGTTTAATGAAGAAGAATTTAAAACCATTTTTCAGTTAAGCGCTGGATCGTACGTGATGCGCCAGGCTTCATTCCATCTTCATGCGCAGTAATGTTTAATTGTGGCAATACCATACCTACATTAATGCATATCACACATACTGAAAAAATATCATCAATAATTGCGCTTCGCCGCCCGCGTCTTCATTGCCGTTGATTTGTGGATTTGAGGATGAAACTAACGCTGTCTCCCCTGTCTCTATGGCCTTATCTCAACAATCGTACCATTCGGCACTAACTTTTCAATTTCCTCTATCTCTTCGTCTGTAACGGCAATACACCCTTTTGTCCAGTCACGCTCTGTGTGCAGATCACCCATCCACGAAAACCCATTTTTAATGCCGTGGATCATGATATCTCCGCCCGGAGAAACACCAAGTTCTTTTGCTCGCTTTTTGTCTTTCTCGTTTGGATAGGAAATATGAAGAGACAGGTGATAACGGCTGTCCTTGTTCCTTGAATCGATGACGTATGTCCCTTCCGGGGTTTTGTTATCGCCTTGCCTTTCTTTCGGACCATTCGGGTTTCCCCCCAAGGCTATCTTGTAGGTCTTGAGGACCTCACCCTTTGAGATCAACGTTAATCGTCGTTCTTTCTTTTCTATCAGAATCTTATCTGCCGGTCCCTTCTGGATTGGAAAAACCTTGTTTTTACCTCTTGTTCGAGCGCTTCAATCTTTTTTTGCAGAGCACTAATCTCATTCCCCTTGCTTTTAACCTCTTGTTGGAGAGTCTCAATCTGTGTTTGCTGTGTACAATCTGTGTCTCGTAAAATCCTCTTATCCTTCATAGTGACATTATTGATATGAAATATCATCATCTCACTGTCCTGCCTGTACACGACTCTCCGGGTAATTCTTTATGAGTTTCTGAAAACATTCCAGGGATTTCTGGTAATCTTTTTGCTCATTCTGGGATACGCATAAATGATACCCATCTCGAAAAGAACCCTGTCTCCCGCCGCGGGATATTTTTCAATGATCTGCTCATATTTGCTCAGAGAGGCCTCGTAGTTTCCCTGGCTGAAAAAATCATTCGCTTCTTTGAAGTTTGACCTGACCTGAAAGTGACTGCACCCGCATATGAGCATCGGTGTTATTATGATGCAGGCAAAGATAAAGTAAAGATGCTTACCTGTCCTATTTTGCTTTTTACCCATATACGCCTTCGTGTTCTTTATATATGTCTGATGATCGCAGAGCCATTTCGGTTCCTCTTATTCACGGACTGTGGGACATGTACCATATTCTAATTTAAAATTCTGCATTTTTTGATAATGACTTTTTGAAATGCTGCATTGAACGGTACGATTAGAAAATTAATGTAGTTTGTAAAACTATACCAGATAAAAATCGACTATTTTGCATTCCATTTGATCAGCCGAATACGGTTTTAAAATATCCAGAAGCTTTGACGCATCTTTGCTTTCCGGATTCAACCAGAGTTCCTGTGCGGCTTTCGGAACAATCACCGGCATGCGGTTGTGGATGGGCGCAACAACATCATTGGCTGACGTGGTGATGATCGTGCAGGTTTCCAACGGTTTTTTATCGGGGGCAATCCATTGCTCGTAGAGGCCGGCAAATGCAAATGGTTTACCGGATTTTAGGCCAAAGCAGTATGGAATTTTTTTATTCCCTTCTTTTTTCAATTCGTAAAATCCTTCGGCTGGAATGAGGCATCTTCTCTTCGCGAAGGCATTTTTAAAACTGGGTTTCTGTGTAATAGTCTCAGCACGGGCGTTGATGAGTTTTGCACCTATGGATGGGTCTTTCGCCCAGAAAGGAATCAGCCCCCACAAATAAGAAGCCAACACATTCCCATGATCGGAACCGATCACCGCAGGGATATGCTGGCCGGGGCTGACATTCCGGCTGGGAGAAAAGTTGACAGACGCGACAGGAACATCAAAATTCCGCATAATGACCGACAAATCGGTAATCAAGACAAAACGCCCGCACATTAGCCATTACTCTCCACGGCGACATTATAGTTTGATTTTGCCTTCTTTCAATGTTTTGGTGGGTTTAAATATGTTCAATGGAAATTTTTTGTGAAGCTCGTTAAGTTTATACACCAGCTCATGATAACCAATGCCCTGCGCCAGCGCAAATGGTCCGAAAGGCGAACCACCGCCGTTGGCCATGGCTAGATCAATCTCTTTGGGATCATCTACAACGCCTTCTTCCAGAAGTTTGGTCGCTTCATTGACTTGCAAGGCGATCAGCTGATTAATGTCGTATTCCTTCGTCGCCTTGGCGAGGTCAATTACGGGCCTGCCCTTGGACCAGTCATAAAATCCCTTGCCTGTTTTTTTGCCGAGGTTGCCTGATTTTAGATAGGACTCAATCGCGTCGGACGGCTTGTAATCTTTGGAAAGCACCTGTGAGAAATATTCCAGGCCGTGAACGGCCACATCAATGCCGACATAGTCCACAAGTTCAAATGGCGCCATCGCCATAAGGGGCTTGAACGCCGCGTCAAATTCTTCCGGCGTCGGATGTCCCGCTTCCAGAATTTTGGAAAGCAGAAGCAATGTTGGTTCGTTGACCCGGTTGTAAATAAATCCCGGCGAATCTTTTTTGACGATCACCGGAACCTTCTTGATTTCTTTGGCAACGTCATAGCCGATCTGGATGGATTCGTCGGATGTTGCCTTCCCCTTGATCACTTCCACCAATTTCATCAGGATGGCCGGGTTGAAGAAATGATAACCAATCACTTTGTCGGGCCGTGTTGTGGCCGAGGCAATATCCGTAATGCTGATATTGGACGTGTTCGACGCAAGAATGGCGTGCTTCGGCGCAAACTTATCCAAATCGGCAAAGACACTCTTCTTGATCTCCAGCTTTTCCGGCACGGCCTCAATAATGAAATCTGCGTCTTTGACGGCCGTCTGCAAATCAACCATCGGGGTAAGGCGCACCAACGCATTCGCAAAAGCATCCGGTGTTATTTTGCCTTTCTCCTTGAATTTATCTAAGCTCGCTATGATTCCCGCAACACCCTTATCAACATATTTCTGTTCAATATCACGCAGAACAACATGATAGCCACCCAACAAACAGGAAGCCGCAATTCCGTGTCCCATATCCCCCGCGCCGATCATGGCAATCTTCTTTACATCTTCAGCTTTCATCTTTCATCTCCCTCCTGAATGTAATTTAAAAATGTAGCGCAAAGTCTCGCGAAATTCCAAGATCTTGGGCATCTTGTAGGCAGTCATCTATTCTTTGCAAAAATCGATCATTTCCTGCTCGGAGGCTTTTTGACCGGGCTACAAGACAACAAAAATCTTCACCGTCTCTCACCGATAATCGTGCGGAATTCCGATGGCAACCGTTTCGGAGATTTTAGGGTGTTCGTAGAGGAACTCTTCAATCTCGCGCGGATAAATGCTGAAGCCGCTGGCAATGATCATGTCTTTCTTACGATCCACGATAAAGATCTTGGAAAGGCCCTTAACGTAGTCCTGCTTGGATCTGATTACCCCTTCTCGGAAATGTAGAAATCATCCATTGCTCCGGTCCATGAAGCAATGGATGATTAGCATTATAGACCTTCAGGCTTCAGCCTTTCGTCTAGCCTTATTCCTTCAGCGCTCCGGTAAAGTTTTCGGAATCAACCTTGATGGCCGCACCTTCATTATTCATGATACACTCCACCCGGCCGAAGAATTTGGGAAACTCCGCGCCAATGAAAAACTGTGACGACAGCACGCGACCGCTGTAGTAAGCGGCCTCGGGATTGTCCTCGAGAATCTTTTTGCGGTCTGCGCCCTTCGCATCGCCTAGGAGCGCCTTGGACTTCGGAATGGTGATCGTCAGGCTCCACAAGTGCAGCCAGGCCACAATCAAGGGGAACATCGCCTGTTGCATCGGGGTCGCGTTCGCCACCAGAGCCAGGAATTTGCCTTCCTGAAGCTGCTTGCCCATCATGGTAATGACTTCATCGAATTTCTCCATGCCCCGAGCAACCGGCGCGATGTAACGGTCATCCACAATGCCTTTGGCCTTGGCAACGGTATCCGCGATATATTTTTTCAAGCATTTATAGTTGTACATTTCGGGATTCATCAGAATCTTGCGCATCTGTAGATCCAACGACTGAATGGCGTTGGTGCCTTCATAGATGGAGAAGACCTTGATGTCGCGGGCATACTGTTCCACCGGATATTCCTGGCAGTAGCCGTAACCGCCGTAAACCTGCATGGCTTCGGCCGTAACCAGCCAGCCGGCGTCGGAAATGCCGGCCTTCACGATGGGCGTCAGAATTTCGACAATGCCGGTCGATGCTTTAACCTCGTCGGCCGATGACGAGTCATGCATGATGTCCTCATGATAAGCGAGGAAAAGGCAGAGCATACGCATTCCCTCGATGGTGCTCTTCATATAAAGCAGCATGCGCTTTACGTCGGGGTGCTCAATAATCGCCACTTTCGGTGCGGAGGGATTCATGGATTGTGTGATATGGGCGCCTTGGATGCGGTTCCGGGCATACGTTATGGCGTGCATGTATGCGGCGCTGGAGACGGCCTCGGCCTGAACACCGGTATGAATTCGGGCCGCGTTCATCAGCATAAACATGACCTTCATGCCTTCGCGTTCTTTGCCCAAAAGATAACCGACACACTTGCCGTTGTCGCCGAAATTCAGTGTCGAGGTGGCGTTGCCCTTGAGTCCCATCTTATGTTCGATGCCCGAGCAGACCATGTCGTTGCGCGCGCCGAGCGAGCCGTCTTCATTGATCAGGAACTTCGGCACGACAAAAATGGAAATCCCCTTGGTCCCTTCCGGATCGCCTTCAATGCGCGCCAGAACCGGATGGATGATATTCTCCGTCATGTCGTGTTCGCCGTTGGAGATGAAGATTTTCTGACCGGTAATGAGATACGTGCCGTCCGCCTGCTTGACCGCCTTGGTCTTGAGCGCGCCGAGATCGGAGCCGGCGCCCGGCTCGGTCAGGCACATGGTTCCGCCCCACTTGCCTTCCATCATTTTGGGAATAAACATATTCTTCACTTCTTCGGAGCCAAAAGCCGCAATGATGTGGATCGCGCCGGTAATCGCGCCGCAATACATGGTCAATGCTGTGTTGCCCGCATTGAAATACTCCGCGGCCGCCATGGAAACGGTGGAGGGCAAACCCATGCCGCCCATTTCCTGAGGAAAGGCCAGGCTGTGGAAACCGGCTTCCAGGTAGGCATGAAATCCCTTGTGGAAGGATTCGGGCACCGTGACTTCGTTTTTATTGGCGTCAAACTTCAACCCGATCTTGTCTCCGTCGCCGTTTGACGGATAAAATTGCTCCAGGGCAATTTTTTCGGCAAGATCGAGTGTGTCCTCATACACGCTGCGATCAAAATCCTTGAAACGTTCAAACCGGTTGAGCTTTTCCAATTCCAGCATTTCAAACAGAATAAAACGAACATCACGCGAATCAACTAACTGATTTAACGACATATTTTCCTCCTCAAAAGATATATTTACATCGAACGTCTGTTGTTTTTCTTAGCAGATAAGAAACGAAAAGCAAGAAGTATTTTCGATCAAGTTAAGTGATGATAATTTCACACGTTACGTCTTGACGTGAATCAGTGGAAGCCCCAGATGACGGCGTTTTGTTTCCCCCGAAGCTGCGTTTGTTCCTTGTTGGTGGGCACGCCCCGGTGGGCTTTGCCCCGTTTTTCGATCAGGTGCGATGAACCCAGATGCACCGTGTGTTTGCCGAATTTTTGTCCCAGTTCATCGGCAACGTCATACAGATCTTTGATCTTCTCCGCCTGCACAGAATTGTCAAAAAGCGTGTATTGAAGGTTGCCGTCGGCGACGAGATCCAGCAGAATCAAGCCTGTGGCGCGGTAAAGTTCACACGGATGGTAACACGCATCAAACAAATCACGAACAACATCAGAAAATTCCAGCGGACAGGCACAGGGGCGCGAAAGCGCCGCTTCACTTCCGGCCGAATCAAAATTCTGCTTTTTCAGAAACACCTCTATTTTTTTCGGCGCAAGAGCATAGCGCCGGGCCTTGATGCAGGCCGATTCCATATTACGCATCAGTTGCGCGAAAAGATAGTCGGCATCCGACGTCGGCGGCGTAAAAGTCTTGGTCTTGCTGATGGAGGCGTAAGAGCTTTTTTCTTCAGACGTCACCGGATAAACCGAATCGCCGCGCAATTCCTGCCAGATCTCCACACCCGGCTTGGTGAATTTCTCCCGCATGGTTTTTTCCGGCAGTTGGGCAAAAGCCAGCGCCGTTCGGATGCCTAGCTTGGCCAGATAGTTGGTCGTGGCCAGCCCGATCCCCCAGATTTTTTCCACCGGCAGATCATTCAAGTATTGGGCAATGTCCCGGCCTTTGATCACGGTCATTCCTCGACCCGGCAATGCCATCCATTCATCCAGGATTTCAACAATTTTTACACCGTCGGACAGATTTCCCAATCCGGCGTGGAAATACGGAAGGGGCGGCCGCGTCACCGATATGTTGTTTATTTTTCCATGCCTGATTTATATAGAACGAACGTTCTAATGTCAAGCTAATTTCAACTTCGTCCTTGAGGGGACGTTATATTGAATTGCAAGTAAAATTGTTACTCTTCTCCTTGATAGATGCAACCGGATTCGGGACTTTCCTGAACGATGATTTTGCACAATTGCGGAAGTGAAGGTTGAAGACGCAGCCAGATCCACCGGCATAAGTTTTCCGAGGTGGGATTTTCCAGACCTTCGATGTTGTTTAAATTTTTATGATCCAATTGATCCAAGACCGGCTCAAAAGCGGCCGAGATATCGGCAAAATCCATCACCCAGCCAGTGCGGGAATCAGCGTTGCCCCGGAGATGGATTTCAACACGGAAAGAATGGCCATGCACCTTGGCACACTTGTGGCCGGCAGGCACACAGGGTAGATGATGCGCCGCGTCAAATTTGAACACTTTATAGATTTCCATTTTTGATTCCTTATCGAACCCCTAATATTTTATGCAACTGCAAGCTGATTCGCCACTGCGGATGCGCCAGGACATACTCCAAGGCCTGTCTCGTGGCCTGTTCCCTACCGATGCCGTCCATCGGTTGCAGAAAAAAATGCCGGAAATTCAGGTTTGCATATTTTTCAGGATCGGCCGCGGCCTGCGGATAAACCAACTTTAACTCCTCTCCGCTTACCTGCGCCAATTCCACAGAGGCTTTGGGACTGACACAAATCCAGTCGATGTCCGAAGGCACACAGATAGTACCGTTGGTCTCCACGGCAATTTCAAAATTTTCTTCATGCAGGGCGGCAATCAATGCAGTATCAAGCTGCAAAAGCGGTTCCCCGCCCGTACACACAACAAAAGGCTTGGCCGATTTATTTTTTTTCTTCGGCCAGACCAGTGAAACTCTATGAGCAAGTTCAGCTGCTGATCCATAAAATCCGCCGTTAATGCCACTTAGACCGACAAAATCCGTATCGCAAAATTGACAGATCGCATCTTTCCGATCTTCTTCTTTCCCTGACCATAAGTTACAGCCTGCAAACCGGCAAAAAACCGCCGGACGGCCACTGTTATAGCCTTCCCCCTGAACCGAGTAAAATATTTCCTTAACGGAATACATCCTCTTAACCTTGCTCCTTGCTCCTTTATCCTTGAATCCTTGTATTTTACCGGATCTGTGAGCCCTGCTTCCTGAAAGCCTTTCAGGCGCAACAGGCACGAATCACACTGGCCACAGGCAGTTCCATCCGCTCCCGGATCATAGCAACTATGCGTCAGAGAATAATCGACACCCAATTCCATGCCCTTTCGGATAATCTGCGCTTTACTCAAATGAAGGAGCGGCACATGAATTTTTAATTTTTGTTTGCCTTCCGCGCCGGCTTTGGTCGCTAAGTTGGCCATGCGTTCATAAGCATCGATATATTCGGGACGGCAGTCCGGATAGCCACTGTAGTCCAGGGCGTTCACGCCGATAAAAATATCGGACGACCCGATCACCTCCGCCCACGCCAGAGCGTAAGAAAGAAAGATGGTATTGCGCGCCGGAACGTAGGTTACGGGAATATCCTTTCCCATATCTTCCACACTGCAGCTTTTGGGAACGGCCAGATCACTGGTTAATGCAGACCCCCCGATGCGTCGCAGATCAATATCCACGGTCAGGTGCTCGGCCACCGAGTTGCACCGGGCAACGCGCGCGGCTGCTTCCAGTTCGATCATGTGGCGTTGGCCGTACCGGAAACTCAAGGCACATATCTCAAATCCCCTGCTTCGAGCAATAGCCAGCGTGGTGGCGGAATCAACGCCGCCGGAGAGCAAAACAACGGCTTTCTTCTTCGGTTTATCGGATGGTTGTATCATGGCCAGACTATTTATCAGATTTTGTAAAATATCGCCCGAGCTATTTATCGGTCGAAGTTTCGATACTGAAAAGTTTTCGAGTGTTGCGGGCTGCCGTTTGCGCTATGTCTTCCCAGGGCAGTTCTTTTATTTCGGCTACTTTCTTTGCCGTGTGGATAATGAAAGAAGGTTCGTTTCTTTTACCGCGATGAGGAACAGGCGTGAGATAGGGACAATCTGTTTCTAAAAGGATTGCATCAAGCGGCGCCTGCCTGACAACCTCTTGCAGCACCTTTGACTTATCAAAGGTCACGACACCAGGCACGGAAATATAAAAACCCAGATCGATACATTGCCTGGCCATAGCCCAGTCGCCGGAAAAACAATGAAAGACACCCAGGCGTACACCGGAGGCTTTTACCATACGCAGTGTCTCTTCATGAGCGTCGCGGTCATGAATAATCACCGGCAGATTGAGTTCCTGAGCCAATTCCAGCTGTTTGGCAAACATTTCTACTTGTTTTTCTCTGGGCGAGATATTGCGGAAATAATCCAGGCCGATTTCGCCATAGGCGACAACTTTCGGGTCTTGCGCCAATGCTTTCAGTTCGTCGAAAGATTTGTCGCTGGCTTTGGCCACATCATGGGGGTGAATCCCGATAGTCGCGTAGATGTTTTCGTATTGATGGGCAATCGACAACGCCTTGCGGCTCAATCCCGGATTTGTTCCCACCGTGACTATGCAGTCAACACCCGCAAGTTCAGAGCGTTCGATCACGTCATTGCGGTCGGAATCAAACTCTCTCATCTCCAGGTGGGCATGGGAGTCAATCAGCATGACTACTTTTCATTTCCCTGAAACGGAATTTCTTCGGCATTCTCCGCCACATCGGGAAGCTTTTTTAAAAGGCTGGATAAATCTTTTTCTGATAATTCACCAATCAGCAATTTGCGGGAGATGATTCGGCGATCGATTTTCAGTAATTCCGAGTTGATTCTTCTGGACATTTCGCTCCTCCTGAGGAATTTAACAAATTGATTTTGTCATAGGGCTTTTAACTGTGGCGGACTAGTATTATATTTTAACAACATAATCAAGTCCCA
>CAVSCG010000020.1:0-9558 GCA_963726395.1 uncultured delta proteobacterium | reverse complement strand
GGCCTCCAGCGTCCCTTGGGCTATGGGCAGAACCGTGGTCGATCCCTTGATGACAATAGATTCGGCGGCAACAGCCGCCCCCGCTGTTAAACACAACATTAAAAGCCCTAAGGCCGCTTTCTTAACGATATTAAACATTTTATCCTCCTCATTTTAAATTTTGGAGCAATATACAACTCAAATGTTACAACATGATGACAAACCGATTAATCAACGAAGACAATATGGTGCGGGAACATTCGTAATGACCACCCTGCAGCAGTCGTGTCCCAAAGGAGACTATTATCAAGAAACCATCCTTCTTATACGTTGTTCTTATACATTCAGAATAACTGCAAAAGCAAGAGTGAATTTGCTTGAAAAGCCCCTGAAACTAAATATTTTTTTCTATAATTTGGACGTCTATGGAAGAGCAGGTAACACTGCTTTTACCGGTATAAACGAAGGCAACGCCCCATAAAACCCCCAGGAATATTATTAATCCCGGATTCCACAGGGACATAAGACCGGCCGCTAAATTCGGTGCGGCGAGATAAGGTTCCGTATCCAATAGCGCAATTATGATGGTGTACCCCATAGCCAGCAACGTCATGATCTGATATACGGAAACGCGGCCGTGCCCCCTATGATCAGCCCTCAGGAATTCGGAAATAAAACGCCAGTTCTGCGTTACCAGCAGCGTCATGATTAATGCCGTCGCGGCAAAGCCTTTAATGAAAAGGTAAAAACTCAAAACACCGGTCCCCGCGCAGATAACGGCTGTCAGCGCCTGAATCGGAACGACCGCTTGGCCTTCAAGTTGCTGAGCATAGGCAATTTTTTTGGTCCTACCCCAAAAAACAAAATTCCATCGACGGAAGATTTTTTGAATGAAAGGATCACAGGCAGCCAGCGGTTTCCCATAACAACAACCGAAGCTGATGCAAGCCAGTCTTCCGATCCCTTCACCGAAAGCATAGGCAATCATCATTGCCGCCAGGGTCTCTATCATCGGAATATGAAACGTCTGCCACTTGCCCAAAGTCATATTAACCAGCAGAATGATCCATGGCGCTATGACAATACCGACGAAGGAAGCGGCTCCCACGGAAAATGTGTGATATTTTTTTTCCACCCACCGGGCAATAAAACGCGCAGCCCACACGCAAATGGACAAGACCGGCAAGACAACGTACAGCGCGCCCCATAGCGGAATACTCAGAGAACCGATCATGATCAGGAACATCACAACGGCAAACACATAAGCCAAAGCATTAAAAAAACCATAATAGGTTAAATTGATGCCATTCCAGATTCCATCGGAACCTTTTCGCGTGGGCAGACAGGCAAGAATTTGCCAGCTTTCCTCGGGGAGCGTTCTGAAAGCCCAGGAGAATAACAGGGCGATCACACCGGAAAGAATCAGGATAAAGATCTCATTAAACATGATTATAGGAAATTCCTTTCATGGCCCATTGCCTGTTTTTTCGTTTATGATTGATTTCCTTTTCCTCCTGGCATTCCGTACATAATCTGCTCATGGGTTCGATGCTGAGTCTTTTTTCATGGATAGTCCTGCCACAATGATCGCAAATGCCGAATAAACCCGAGTCGATACGCAAGATGGTTTCCTTGACCTCAAACATCAATTCCCGTTCTCTGTCCCGGCAGACTAACTCAACAAACTTATTGGAATCGGTTGCCGCCTGGTCTAAGGGATCGGCAGAGTTGCCCTCGGCATCTTTCATTTTGGATATGGTATTATCTGCATTTGACCGAAGTTCTTCCATTTTTTGAACCAAAGCATTCCTGATAAACTGGATTCTTTTTGCCGCATCATCGTTCCCTCCATTTCATGCTTAAATAATTTTAATTGAATTCGAGTGGTTGCAGGAACTGGCAATATAGGATCTGACTTTGACCTCCGTTTCGACCAGAGATTTTCCAAAACCATGGCTGAAAATGCTTTCAGCATCCGGATAAAACATGTTCGCTGCAATATCATCCGCAAACCGTACCCTGTCTTTTTGAAATATCAACACGACTGTGCTGCTGCCGGGACGGAACAGGCTCTTAGGCATACCTTTCTTGACAAACATTCCCGTGCCGACAGAGACAGGATTTTCATAATTTCTTTCGCTGTAACACTGAACGATGTCGCCAATCATCAAGGCCACTACTTCAATCATCGCCACCAGACCCGCCTTTGTCCCGCCCTCCACATCCGTGTCAATGATAGTCACAATGCGCTTATTTTTGGAATAAGGCGTCACGACGGAAACAACGGCATTAGGGTTACAGGCGTGATAGGTCCCCTGAATTTGATAAAAGTCGATTATTTTTCCGGCAACAGGCGTGTGATTGTAGTGATATTTCTCCGGCGTCAGCCGGAAAACCGCAAAGTCGCCAGTCCGAAATGCCGCAAGCCAGGTGCGCTTGTCGGCGCCGAACATCTCCTCGTAATCAAAAAACTTATCTTTGATAAACAACCCCGATTCTTCCTGAAATGATCCCAAAAGCATTCTGGAATCAGCGGGAGAAACAACGGCACGCGGATCATTGGGCATCGGGCGGCATTCCCAGTAACGAATTTTTCTTTCAAATATTCTTCTCAAGGAGTTTAGATTTTCCGGGACATCCAGGCATTCTCCCAGATCGATATTCAATTGTTGATGGACATCCAAATAATCATTCATCCGCTTGGATAGAATTCCGTCATAGTTCATATGACCCAGCACACTGGAAATTCTAGCGCTGGTCAGCCTGCGAAAAAGCCAGGATGACTGTTCACGGATACGGGAATAGAGAAATTGCACGGCCTGATCGCCGTAAAACTGTTCCGCTTTGATTCTGCGCGTGTCGCGCTCAATGTAATGATGCTGCATATTTTTTATGTTTGACCGGTCCTTTATATCCTGAAATTTTCGATTGAGTTCAGTCTTGTAATGGATGTGAACCAAAATAATATTGACCATTTTTCGAGTGTTTCTTCCAATGCGGTTTCCCCGATTATCTCTTGTTCGGCGCGATCCAGAAACTCACCAATGTTTTTTTCTTTCAAAATGCTATGAAGCAAACGTCTGATTTCCTGCCTTAACCCCGTCAGAGACATTTTCCAGCTTGATCATATCTTCGCTGAGTAGGCCAAGGCCTCCTGGATATGACGGTTGCGTAAATCCGTGCGATAATATTTTTCTGCCGCCTGATTAAATTTGTCGGCGCTTAAATCCAGCGCGGATTGCGGCGCCAGCCATATTCAGGATTCCGGACGTCAGCTTGCCGCAAGCAGAATAACGCTCCGGTTCGTTGAGTCGGGCATTCAAGCTCGTCGATACTTTCCCGCATACCAAGCATCTCTATGAGATCCGCTGCATCTTCGCGCAGAATTTTCAGCAGCGCCCGCCGGTATTCAAGGTTATATATACGCATGTATCCGGGATAGCGTCCGCTCGATACGTACTCGATCTGTCTTACCCATTATCTTTTTTATAAGGGTATTGCCGGTTTTTTCATGTACAAAGAAAGTCGGAATGCCGATAGCCGCGCCGAAAATAACTTGCCTTCGTTCACTTTCAACGGAAGGATCATCCGGAATATGCTCATGACCGATCTGGCCGCTGACAATATATTTGAATGCTAAAAGATAGAGAAGATTTTGCAGCGTTACGGCCTTTCCCATATCCTGCGTAAAGCTTTCAAAAAGACTGTAATGACGTCCTTCAAAACCGGAAAACCCCATGACGCTGTATTCGCGAAGCTTCTCTAGAAGATAAAGCGACATTTTGGAGTCAAACACACCAAGATCGGTAAGATCTTCTTTCAGACGCTGCGACTTATTGAGCTCACCGTTTAAAGCCGGACTCTTATCCGTGCTCATCAAAACAACCAGATAGTCAATTAATCGGAAATCGGGAATAAAATCCCCCTTCAATCGAAAAGTCTTACTGATCAGGTCGTCAATCCACCGCGGGCCGAAAGGTGTAAAGGACCGGCCGCATAATATTCAGGTTAGCCTTCTTCTGCCAACGCCGCCAGAGCATTCGCAGATGAGTATAGTCCAGTTCATGCGGGAGAAACCCCAGAGCTTTTTCCGGATGCAAATCCACAAAATCAAGGCGATAGGGCGCAGCGCTGTAAGTGCCCACAAAGAGCGGCAGAAAATGCTCGACTATTTTCACCACCAGATCGCCCATATATTTTTCATCCCGCGCAGAAAATCCGGACGAGGGATCGCAAGCAGATGGCTGATTTTAGTGCTTCCCAGGCTTACATGAGTTCCGTTGTTGGCCAGACTGATATTGGATAAGTTGGGCAGCGACACCAGATTGCTGGTAATAATTCCGGCTTCGCGGAGTTTCAAAACAGCGTTGAATTGGCTGCGGCTCAATACACGGTGACATAGATGCATGTATTCATGCTTTTCTTCACCTTTATCCCATCCCGACAGGCAGGGATTCATGAAGAGTTCCCGGTAAAACGCATCGGAAACGCAATGGCTTAAAATCTTCTGACGGGTCGGCGGATGCGGTGATAAAAAGATCATCGCTTTCTGTCCGCTCTCCTGGAGCGTGTATTTTATATTGGCATACATGACCAACAGTTGGCTTAATAAAAAACGGATAGCCATTTCTTTGGCTACAACACGCCCCATCCCCGTTTCTGATTGCATGGCAACAACATAGAAAGATGACGTCTCCGGCGATGTATTGTCATTGAGATAGGATTGCATAATCTTCAAGCCGGTTTGGTGAATGAGCGGATGTACCTTCCGTTGAGGATCAATAATTTCCGCCAGGGACAATTTTAAAAGATAACTGATTGGAACCCGAATATATCCATGACCGTCTTTTTGAAAAATAAATCTATCTAAATCCGATCGCCGGCCCGCAAACAAATTCGACTTCTCCGCCAGAAGATCATACTGAAAAATTGTTTTCGCGAGATTTCCCATCCTATCCCGTGGAAAACGAACCCAGCTGTTTTCCCAAAGCCCCTCCGCATTTACATTTAAATATTTTTCCAGGTCTGTCATCACCTTGCGCGACGTATCGCCGGCCTTAGCCCGTCTTTTCGTATTGCTGAAATAATTGGACTGTTCGATAAAAAGGGGCAGGTCAACATGCCGCTTGTCTCCGATGACAACCGTCTGCATTTCTGATTCGCTGCCGGCGGTAGCGTCCGGCGGAGCGAACGGCAAAGATCCGACATTTAAGCCCAAACGGTCATATTTGACACCCAAGATTGCCGATATCTCTCCCGGCGTTTTGGGAACCCAAAGTCCTTCTGCTGCCTGAAACTGCTGCAAAGCAGTATTTAATTTGCTCAATGCCCATCTCCTTTCATCGCCTTCTTCCAGTTTTGCGAGGAGAGGATAAAACTTCAATGTTGCAGTATCATGAAGGAACAGTGATAATTTGAATAAATATCCAGATCGGCGGAAACGGATATCTTGTGCAGGTGAGTTGTTTGCGGAAATTGCTCAATATTTTGGAAACAAGGGCTGTTCTATTTGACTTCGGCAAATTTATAACCGAATCCGCGGACGGTCAGTATGTAACGGGAATGATCCATATCTTTCTCAATCTGGCTGCGCAATCGACGGATATGCACATCGACAGCGCGGTCGGTGATAAAAGTGTCGTCACCCCAGACATGATCCAGAATCTGATCTCTCGAATAAACCCGGCCGGGGTTGCGGGACAAGAAGAACAGAAGCTTAAGTTCTGTGGGGCTCAATGCGACCGGCTTGCTGTCCACCGTCACTGCGCAGGACACATAATTAATGGCCAATCCGTCAAATTCGAAGGTTTCCCTGGTGTCTGGTTTCCTCCCTTCCTGAATGCGCCTCAGAACCGTTCTCACTCTGGCGATGAGCTCTTTCACGCTGAAGGGCTTGGTCATGTAATCATCCGCGCCGATTTCCAGACCGATAATCTTATCGACCTCATCGGCTTTAGCCGTGAGCATAATAATCGGCAGATTCACAGTTTCAGGATTGGCGCGAATGGCCCTGCAGATATCCAGACCGTTCATATGGGGAAGCATCAAGTCCAGGATGACCAGATCGGGTTTTTGAGTCTTAACGGTTTTGAGAACGTCTCCACCGTCGTAAGCTTTAATCGTAGCATATCCTTCCTTTTCCAAATTATAGGACACCAGATCAGCAATATCTTGTTCATCATCCACGATTAATATTTTTGCCATGCTCAAAATCCACTTTAAGGTAATTTCGCAGGGATCATCATCGCGGCATCATGAGCTGCCGCCCTCAAAAAATAAAGTTTACAAAAATCAATCAGCCACAATTTTAAACACTTCATCGCCAGGGCGCACAGGTCTGACACCTTAAGACCGATGGCATCACCGGCGACAGCTTTATGCACTGATTTATTATCCACTTCCATCGACTGGACAACATCAACAAATTTCGTGGTGTGGCCGAATGCTGTCACCGACCTGTAATTCACCTTCCGTCATATGAATAGTAGCAACTGAATGTTTTGCAAATAATTTGACCACTTCGCCGATCTTTTTTTCTGCCATAACGATATCTTCTTCTCATCCTCTGCGGTTCAATCACTGAATGACTGACCATTAAAGGACACTCTTTTTAATGTGGCAGTATAAGAAATCCGGTATAGTATGTCAATTGAATAGAATGGCCGGACGGTTATCAATTGCCCGTCCGGCCATTTATCTTCTGGGTTTTTATCTCAGCGCAGCAGTTTGTTTTAAAAAGTCAGCGTCAGCTTGTTGATGACCATGAAATCATTATCGATCTTATTGGCATCCGATATGCCCTTATAGTAATCACCCGTAAACAGGTAACCTATTCCCAGCAGATAGGAGAGGTTATTGGTTATTTTGTAAGTGGCAGTCAAGTCCGCTTCAAAACCGTAATCGTCATCTCGTATATTCGACTCCGCCAACACTCGGTTTCTTATCAGCAAAAGCATAGGTCACGGATGCCATGATATCCAATTTGTCCACCGGTCTGACACCGCCCCTCACCTGGAATAACCAGCCGTTAGTCATATTAGTATCCTGAGCTGACGAGTTGTAACCGGCCAGAGCGCCCGCCCAGTTGGTGCGTTCGTAGTTCCACATGATCAGGCAGGGATTCCAGTCGCGACCGCCGTTGATGACATCTTTAACTTTATCATCGCTTGCATCACCGTCGCCCGACACATACGCAATGCTGCCGCCCGCATAGAACATCCCGAAATCCGCCGTTGCATCAACCCAACCGGTGAAACTTTCAATGTCTTTGTCGGCAGTGGTTGAAGGAAATTCATATTCCTGGTCACCGACAGCATAATTGAACTCCGCCTGCAAGGCCACCGGACCGATTTTGGCAATCGCATAAGGTGTCAAAAGAACATACTTTCTCGTATAAGGATTAGCCGCTGTACGTTTGTCTCTTTGATTGTAATAATTGACATTCAACCCCGCCTTGCCGCCTTTCCAACTATAAACGCCTTCAATACCATACTTATCCTTGTCCGCGTCCGTGGTGTTTCCGTTGTATATGGCCGTATTGCTGAGTTCTCCTTCCTTGGTATAGGCCAGATTGAGAGTTGCCGGACCAAACGATTTCGAATACTTGATTCTTGCTTTGGGACCGTAACTGTTGCCGAAGATCGTGCCCGTAGAACCGTCATTCATGTAACCGACAGCGAAAAGCACCGATGGGTGACTTGTATTCGATATAGGCCCAGTCGAAAGCAATGTTTTCATTTTCTGCATCAGTACCTGCGGAATCAGCAGACCGGGTCGCAACCCCCACTGTGCTTCTGGCTGCACCCCATGCTCTTTCCATCGCGTCAAAACGCGTTACTAGTGTCAATCCTGGCGCAACTATGAAATCCGTTTTGATCCGTAATCTCTGGTAATAAAAGGCGGTAGATGGACCTTCGGGCACATCTTTTTCAGTTTTTGTATCATAATAACCTTTATGCAACGTTGTTCGATCCAGATACATGCCCACCGCGTAATACTCGCCGCTGAACTTGAAGTCCACAGCGAAAACCGTTGTGCTGAAGGCAGCAATCAGCCCCAGCGATAACAAAACTAACCAAAATCTCTTCATTTCTTCCTCCTAAAAAAGAATTATAATGATAAAAATCAGCCTTTATCCGCTCATCTTTATTCATCATGTTATGGAACTATACGGGGTGTTTGTTACACAAGGATGACGATGCCATTACAAATTAAAAAGATTATGATGTCGACTGTGTTACGATCAAAACAAGAACGTTTAAAAAAATGGAAAACTGATTCAGTAAATCAGTTGATCGGAAAAATATCTTACGGTTCCAGGGCTGCTGATAATAATCAACGGACAAAGTAATTTACGGTAAGGTAAATGAAGGCGGAAACAGATATGGTTAAAATCCAGGTCCAGATAATATTACCTGCAACACCCCAGCGCACAGCGGAAAGTCTTTTGGTGGCGCCGACACCGACGATGGCGCCGATGATCGAGCAGGCCGCGGCTGTTTCGGCGCTGAATCCGCCAATCGGCTGAAGTTTCGTGATTTTGGTTCCCATCGTTTTGACAATCCGCCACCCGCCGAACATGGTTCCCAGAGAAATCATCGTATAACAGGCAATAATCACCCAAATGGGGATATGAAAGGTGTTACCCAGCAACCCTTTACTAAAAAGCGCCATGGACTCAAGCATGTTTCAAGACAATCCCTTCCACGATTTGGATACATTTTCACAAACATCAAGGGCTTCTTCAATTCGCTCAAAGATTTCTTTCCATTTCTTCCGTTTTAGCTGTTTCTATTCTCTTCTGGGGGGCAGATCTTTGGTAATGGACCGAGCGTTATAGATGCTGAAACCTACACCGGCAATAATAAGAAAAATTAGAAAAGAGGATAAGATCTGATAGGCTTCCATCTTTGTTTTTGCTATCAATTCCGTTTCCTTCAGTCTTTTTTCTGCCAGGGTTTTAATAATACCCACAATAGCGTCTATATCATCTGTCAGTTTCCGATCAATGCCTCGGATGCTTTTATCGACCAGCACGGCACTTTTGAGATCAAGCTGATTATACTTTTTCAGGGCTTCTCGATACTGATGTCCTAATTCTTCATGAACTTTTATCGCATTAGCAATCTGGGGGACAGGCATCCCTGCACTTGATGCTATTTGGGACAGTGATTTGAGGTATTCGTTTACTTTTCGATCTTCTTCATTAAAAGCTGATAAATGTTTATCAAACAAGTCTTTATCATTCCCGCGCAGGAGAATGTTTTTCCATTCCTGAACCTGCTTTTTGAAATGGACTTGGGAAAGACGCGCTGTATCAATGGCATTGGCCATGGTTTGTCCCTCAAGAACGCTTTTATGAAGGCGCTGGTTTGATTCCACGATAGCAACAAGACCGTATAATCCGATGACAATGATCAACACCGTAAGGATGCCGATGGAAATAATGACCTGCCGACGAATGGATATGTCCTGGAAAGTACTATGTGGTTCTTTCATAATAATTAGCCCATTATATGAATAAATTTATCATATCACAACGCTTATGCCTGCAATTCAATGTAAATCAAACTTATTCCT
>CAVSCG010000019.1:0-51173 GCA_963726395.1 uncultured delta proteobacterium | reverse complement strand
TGCAGTATCTCCAGACGCTTTTCCAATACGCTCCTATGATTCTCTGCTGTCCTGATTTCGGGAATTAAATAATCCTGGCGTTCTCGCTGATAAGAATAAATCGGTTGAGAAAGCTGATTATTGATTTCGGTTTGCGGTTCCTGAACCTATTACGGAAAGGAAATAATCGTTCGCCGGTTCTTTATGCGTTCTGAGGTCGATTTTCACCTTTCCTCCAATTGCTGCTGACAATGCAGCCAGCATCATGCTGCCGGGGAGTCCCGCATCTACCTGGCAGGTATCTGCAAGTGCCTGAACCATCTGACCACAAATGCCGGGGACTGCCTCAACCGGAATGGGGGAGTTGGGAATAATCTTTGAACGGAATAGGTTCTGACCAATCTTCGGGTGTCGCCGTGCCTGTAAATGTTTCCCTGCAGTTTGATGTTGCCATTGCAATCACCGACTGGCCATAGGTTCGCCCATCTGCAAAATGGTTTTCGTCCCATTTCGGCCGCATCAGGCCAGAGGAACGGAAGGCTTGGTCCATCAGTTCTGGGTTCTTGCCTAGCCAAAGGCGGAGATGAGCGCGCCGGGCAAGGTCCGCCTCGGACTGTGAGCCATAGCCAGAATAATCACCGTTATACAATGCTTGGATTTTTTCACCGTTCTTTGAAAGATACGCTTTTTCTAAAATATCTGTGATACTCACGTTCCGCATGTTGAACTTTTTCCGGCTTACCGTTATCTTTGGCGGCATCTCCAAATATTTGATTGTAAACGGCGTCTATAATATCCGGCCTGCTTATTATGTCTGTGGTTGTCCCGGCAATGTGATTTCCGGTAACAGTCAGATAACGTCCTGATTCGTAAATTTCAAAAGCGGGAACAGCGTCTTTCCGGCAATTATCTCCTCCATACTTTGGTAGTTTCTTATTCCGGCCACGCTCTGGCAGGTTTCCACCATAGACAAAGATACGAATGCCCTTACCGGATGGACTGGCCTCTGTGTACGAATCAATTTTTTTGATTATGTCCTTCGCCCACGGCGCTATAATCTCTATATCGACGGAATCGAAGGCCGGGCAACGGCAATGGTCGAGGTCAATGCCGATGGGTGTTCCTGCAGATAAACAAAAACCTATGCCATCATATTTTCCGTGTCCACTTTGATATGCGGATACAGCGGCAGAAAATTTTGTCCATGTCATAGAATCATTCGGTTTCGCATGGCGTCCGTTTGTCTGGTAAGGAACTTTTGTCTTTTTGTCTTCCCGATTTTCTTCTTTTTCCACAGAACAAAATTCGGGAATGTCTTTAGCTGTGAAGGGATGTTATCTGTATTTACCTGCATCGTTTACTCCTCATCCACTTTTTGCTGGCCGAGCGCGTCAATATCAGCTTCATCCCGAACCGTAGTCCTGGACCCAACTTAATGGACTTAGGGAATCGCCCCGTCTCTACCCCTGCCACCAAGTGCTTTTAGAGACCGGTACGCGCCCAGGAGAGGCTTTAGTGCCAATGATTTGTGTCAGTCTTAAAAATTTTTTCGCCATGTTTAACACCTCCAGATGAGTTCGCTGGCATCCGATATATACCAATTAGGGAGATGTTTGGACGGTGTTCAGGGTAACCGCTTTGATGAATAACTGATTTTATAGAGAATAATAGATTCTATCGGAATTCTTCTATTTTGACTTTTCAAGGGGATCCTTTTGGGTCAAAATAATACTTTAGATATTTAAAATTTGCTAAGGATTTTGCGTCTGGGTTATTCTTTCGCCATTGGCGGCTTTTAGCATTAATTCTACATGCCTCGCTGCAATATTTTTTTTGTTGACCAGACAAGGGTAAACCGCATACCACACACCTTTCATCAGAAGTATAAAGTCCGCCAGCACCGCCTTTTTTCTTTGGATAAATCTTTCAGTGGAGCTGAACATAAAGGGCATAATGGAATTGTCTTGCTTCTGGCGGCCTTGGAATGCCGCCGCATATCTTCCATTGCACCAGATTCCCACATGTCATTTATTGTTTGTAATAATTCTTTTGCGTCTGGGTCAATGATGCTTACTGGACCAACTGGTTTATCTCTATAACGAACTATAAGTTCGTTTTCTCAGGCCTTGCAGTTGACTCCAATACTTACGGCGTATTTCGTTTAATTTGGATATTGAATGTTTGTATTTCTTTATGTCTTCTTCTTTCATCTTGTCCCTCATATTATGATTTTTGCCGAAAAGGAATTACTTTTGCACCTGTCTTCAATCCATCCAAATAATCAGCCCATGTCTGCATCATCCGCCGCCGTTCTGTTAAGGTGCTGTGTCCTATTATAGGCGCGGCCCAGTGGGTCTCTGACGGCATGGGCAAGTTGATGTTCAATCAGGTCTGGCCGGATTTGCAATTTTTCGTCAATCAATGTCCTCGCCATCGCACGAAAGCCGTGGCCGGACATTTCGGTTTTCTCATAACCCATAGTCCGTAAAGCTACTAAAATCGCATTTTCGGACATTGGACGTGCAGCAGTGCGCCCTGGGAATACATACTGCCCGGTCCCTGTGAGCGGTTTAAGTGCCGTCAATATTTCTATGGCCTGTCTTGATAAAGGCACAAGGTGTGCTTCCTTCATTTTCATCTTACTGCCGGGGATATTCCATTCAGCGGCTTCAAGATTAATTTCGCTCCATTCTGCCTTGCGTAACTCGCCCGGACGGACAAAGGTTAGCGGTGCAAATTTCAATGCACACTGAACAACAAAGCTGCCTTTATAAGCGTCAATGGCTCTAAGCAACTGGCCTACACTTGCCGGGTCTGTAATCGCCGCCATGTGTATTGTGGTGACGGGTGTTAATGCACCTTTTAGCCCAGCCGTCGGGTCATGTTCAATTCGCGAAGTAGCTATCGCATAGCAAAACACATTGCTGCACAGTGCCTTTGCTCTATGGGCAAGCTCATTCGCACCACGGCCTTCGATGCGCTGTAATACCGTTAATACTTCCCGCGCCTTGATGTGAGATATTGGCGTTTTCCCGATAAACGGAAATACGTCACGCTCCAGCCTGCCCATTATTCTCTCAGCATGGCTTTCTTTCCAGCGTGGTTTGAATTTGTTGTGCCATTCTCTGGCAACCAGTTCAAAGGTTTCACATTCCTCAATGGCTGCTTGTTTCTGCGCTTTACGTTCCTCTGCCGGGTCAATGCCGCCTGCAAGTAGTTTCCTTGCATCATCACGTTTTTTTCGTGCATCCTGAAGAGAAACATCCGGGTAGGCTCCAAAAGCCAAAGTTTTATGTTTCGCATCGTCCTTTTTACCAATGCGGTATTTAAATCTCCATAGCTTCCCGCCGGTAGGCGTAATCAGAAGATACAATCCGTCGCCGTCAAAAAGTTTATATTCTTTTTCCATCGGCTTAGCAGTGCGAACTTTGACTTCGGATAATGGCTTAATTCTTTTAGGCATGAGCTGTGTCCTCCCTTTTTTTGGGGGCATTTTTGGGGATGAGATTTTATTTTGGGGGCATTTCACTGTTAAAGTGCCCCCAAAACCTCTGGATTTTGAGAGACATTATAACACTGCTTTGGACAATAAACAATAAAAAACCCGCTATTTCTAACGGGTTTTGCACGAATTCAGACTTTACTGGATTATGTCTTGGCTCCCCAGCGCGGACTCGAACCACGGACATGCTGGTTAACAGCCAGCCGCTCTACCGACTGAGCTACTGGGGAACATATTTGATGTTCAAAGATTTTTCTCCCCATTCACCCGATAATCATAAACAGACTCAAGCTAATGAGGAAATTTTTCAGCGGCTACATAATACAAGTCTAAGCGTATGTCAACAACTTCAATAAAATAATTGAATTTTTTGTTAATTTTGTATTGCTTAAAATCAACATGATTATAAGTAACTGTAATAATTTATATTTAGCAAATGACACCTCCTCCGTAAATTGCGAGCTTAATATTAATGATCTCTCGTCTCTTCTTATTTTCGCCTTGACAAGGCTTTCACGGCTATGTTAGGGACAAATCAAGTTTTTCGAAAGTTGATGGTAGTCAATGCAGATACATATTCCAAATAAAAACTGGTGGTGGCAGACGAAAAATGTCTGCCCATAAGATCTTTTTAATGATCGAGCATGGGCAGGGAAGTTCCTTCCCATGACTCGCAAGCGCTTCGAAATGCCGTGGGAAGAAAAACTCCATGGCATTTTTTTTAGCCTAGGTTCGACCAGAGGGAAACCAGTTGAAAGAAGGATACCGCAATATAAATTCTTTTAAAGGAGAGAGAGTATATGGAACAGGTCAAAACATTATTAGAAGATCATGAAATACCTAAGCAATGGTATAACATTATGGCGGATTTGCCCACGCCGATGAAACCACCACTGCATCCCGGCACCGGCCAGCCGGTCACACCTGACGATCTGGCCGCGATTTTCCCCATGAATATTATTGAACATGAAGCCTCCACGCAGCGTTGGATCGATATTCCCGAAGAAGTTCTGCAAAAATATCTGCTATGGCGTCCCTCTCCTCTCTGCCGCGCGCGCAATTTCGAAAAACTGCTGGGCTGTCCGGTAAAGATTTATTATAAAAATGAAGGTGTCAGCCCTGCCGGTTCCCATAAACCCAATGCCGCTATTCCGATGGCCTATTACAACAAGGTGGCCGGAACCAAACGAATCACCACGGAAACCGGCGCCGGCCAATGGGGCAGCGCGCTGGCCATGGCCTGCCAGATGTTTGGCCTGGAGTGCCGTGTTTATATGGTAAAAATCAGCTATGAACAAAAACCCTATCGGCGCTTGATGATGAATACCTGGGGAGCCGAATGCATCCCGAGCCCCAGCACTCTGACGCAAGCCGGCAGAGATTTTCTGGCCAAATACCCTGATTCCCCCGGCTCACTGGGTGTTGCAATCAGCGAAGCTATCGAGGACGCGGTCACCAGCAAAGTAAAGTCCCACTATGCCCTGGGCAGTGTCCTCAATCATGTGTTGATTTATCAGTCGATTATCGGTCTGGAAGCTCAAAAGCAAATGCAGAAGCTCGGCATCTATCCCGATGTCGTCATGGGTTGTTGCGGCGGCGGCAGTAATTTTGCCGGTATCGCAGCGCCGTTTATCTGCGATAAAATCCATGGTAAACAGGTGAAAATTGTAGGAGCGGAGCCGACGTCCTGTCCCAGCATGACCAAAGGCCCGTTCGCGTATGACTTCGGCGATCTGGCTCAGAAAACACCGCTTTTACCCATGTACACGCTGGGGCACGATTATGTCCCCGCACCGATTCACGCAGGCGGTTTGCGCTACCACGGCATGGCCCCGATCGTCAGCCATCTGGTTCGGGAAAAATTCATTGAACCCAGAGCCTACGATCAGCTCAAAACCTTTGACGCTGGTGTCAAATGGGCCCGCTCGGAGGGCTTCATCCCCGCGCCGGAAACGAACCACGTTCTCGCGGCTGTCGTCGATGAAGCCATGCGCGCCAAAGAAGAAGGCAAGGAAAAAGTGATCCTCTTTAATTGGAGCGGCCACGGCTTGGTGGATATGGCCTCTTATGACGCCTATCTTTCCGGAAAACTGGAGGCCTATGAACTGCCGGATGAAGAAATCGAACGCGCGTTGTTAGCGATTAAAGATTTTCCGAAACCATAATAAAGTTCATTCAACGATTTTCAAAAGCCGTCAAGAAAACAAATTTCTTGACGGCTTTTCTTTTTTTCGTCAAGCTGATGCGCAATGAAAACGGAACACGACCATAAATTAATCCGCTGCCCGAAAATGGGCGACGAGATGACGTTTGCGTATTGCCTGCGGGAGGCGGGCGACCTACCCTGCGCGAGGGTCATCACCTGTTGGCAGTCGGCTTTTGGTGTGGCAGTGCTGCTTAAAGAGCTATTGCCCTCCGATGAATGGGAGCGCTTCACCTGCGCCCAATCCAAAGATAAAGTGACCAGTTTGATTGAAATCATTGAAAATGCGAAGAGGCAAATATGAAAAATCTGGACCTGTTCAGTCTGGGAACCGAAAGCGACGCTCTGGATACCGCGCCGCTGGCCGAAAGAATGAGGCCGCGGAAACTTGCCGACTATATCGGCCAACCGCATCTGATCGGCGAAGGAACGCTGCTCAAACGCGCCATCGCAGAAGACAACCTTTTCTCGATGATCTTCTGGGGACCGCCCGGCTCCGGCAAAACAACGCTGGCACGCATCCTAGCCAACGAAACGAAGTCCAACTTTATCAGTTTTTCCGCGGTCCTCTCCGGAGTGAAGGAAATCCGATCGGTTATTGACGACGCCAGGGAAATCTGGGAAACCAAGAAGAAAAAAACCATCCTGTTTGTAGATGAAATTCACCGTTTCAACAAAGCCCAGCAGGACGCATTTCTGCCGCACGTGGAAAGCGGACTCGTCACCCTGATCGGCGCGACAACGGAAAACCCTTCATTCGAAGTCATCGCCCCCCTGCTTTCACGAACGCGTGTAATGCTGCTCAAGCAGTTTGCGGAAGAAGATTTAATGGACATTCTTAAACGCGCCCTGTCCGATGAACAAAGAGGACTGGGAAAATTCAAGATCCAGGCCGACGAGGAGGCCATCCGTTTTATGGTCCGTCTGTCCGATGGCGACGCCCGTACTGCACTCAACAACCTGGAAGCGGTTGCCTCGATGATCCAGAGCCTGCCGGCGGAAGAAAGACTGATATCAGCCCAAATCCGCGCAGGAAGCGCTGCTTAAAAAAGCACTCTTATACGACAAGGATGGCGAAGAACATTATAATTTGATCTCCGCTTTTCACAAAAGCATGCGCGGCAGCGACCCGGACGCGACCCTCTACTGGCTGGGGCGTATGCTGATTGCCGGAGAAGACCCGCTCTATATTTTGCGCCGCATGGTGCGATTTGCTTCCGAAGATATCGGTAACGCCGATCCCCATGCCCTTTTGCTGACAATGGCCGCCCAACAAGCCTTTCACTTTATCGGCCTACCTGAAGGTGAACTGAACATCGCGCAGGCGGCCGTCTATCTGGCCACGGCACCCAAAAGTAATTCCTTGTATATCGGCTTTGGCCAGACAAAGGAACTGATTAACAAAACCGGTTATCTGCCCGTACCGCTGCACATTCGCAATGCGCCGACCAAGTTAATGAAAGAGCTGGATTACGGCAAAGATTACAAATACGCCCACGATTATTCAGATGCTTTTGTTTCCCAGGAGTATTTACCGGAAAAGCTTCGGGGGAAAATACTTTACCACCCGACAGATGCAGGTTTTGAAAAGACAATTAAGGAGAGAGTCAGTGCTTGGCGGCGGCGGAAAAATGACACGAAAGAAGATGCAACAAAAAAATGACAAAAAAATGGGAGGCTTGGTGAGAGCCTCCCGTTAGGAGAGAAGAGTGAAGGCCTGAATACCTTCCTGGGTTGTTTTTGCTGTCGGCTAATCATGCCCGTAATTTTTTAGTCGACACTAACTAACTTTCACTTCTATTGTAATTATAAAGCAGATATTGTGCCATAGTTACTGTAAAAAACTTAAGCTACTGATATAACGAAATATTACTGAAAAGAACCCTTACTCCCTTTTGCTTTATGGGGATGAGCTTTCGGCAATAAATGTCGGGTTTATTTTGTATTTATAAAACTAACTAAATAATAACAGTAAGATAAAAAAATGCCAATCCTTGTTATCTTTCGACAAAAATGTCGAGCCGCCTGGTATTTATCGTTGACATTTCCCATGAATAGCTTAAAATGACCGGCACAATAAAAGATATTTGTTAAAAACATCCTTTATATTTCTGTAACATTAGGATATTATAATGTTATTTCGAAAAAAAGAAACTATTATCAGGCGCAGCGCCCATCCATACAATGGAAATTTTCTTCAGCCATTGGCAGTCGTTATCGTTTCAGCGGTTCTGGTTGCCTTGATTCTCATCATGGGTTTTCTGGATATTCGCCGCAGTGAAACCAATCTAGTTGGATTTCTGCAAGATCAGGCATTGAGCACCATTAGCGTCTTGCAGCGTCTGACGGAAGATAATCTCAAAAGCATTGTGGCCAAGCCGGGAAAAAGTCAGACTCAGCTAAAAACGGCCAGTCAGGAAGAAGCGGATTATTCTAAAAAATTGGTTGTTGAAGCCATCACCGGGTTGGGACAAAAAATTGATGAGCAATGGAAAAAGAAATTAATTAACAATGCCTACCTCCACAGATTTGCGACCGATAACAATTTCTGGTATGTGGCCGTTCTCAATCGAGACGGCAACGCTATTTATCAAAGCAACCCGCTTAAAACCAATATGCTGACCGAAAGCGATCTAGACACCAATGGACGCAAAGCAACTACCATTGAATTGTTGGAGAAAATACGTATCAAACAAGGCATCGGCTATGTCGGCCTGCGGCGAAAGGATGGCAGTGGAACCGTTGTTATCAACCTGGACAAAGCAGGATTACGGTACTGGAGCATCAAGATTGCCGTGGAAAGAGCCATCAATAAAATGGGCGAAGGACACGGAATCGCTTATATGCAAATCTTTAATGATCAGCAAGAGCTCTTAAGTGTCATGGGCAAACCTATTCACGGATTAATCAATAAAGATTTCGACGGTCAGGAAATTCTAAAAGGGAAAAAAAGAATTCTCAGTAGAAAAGTTGAGACTCGGGACAGCAAGATTCTCGATATGGCCGCCCCATTCATACTGGATAAAAAGATTGTCGGGATTGTCCGAATCGGCCTTGAGCGGGGTTCGATGGACAAAATTATCGCTGAAAACCGGCAAAATATTTTTATTTTCATGCTGCTGGTTGTCGTGATCGCCCTCTTATCCATGTGGCTGCTCTATCACGATCAGAACCGTCATTTAGCCGGCATTATTGATATGGAACGCCGCCTGGAAAAAGCCGAACGCCTTTCTTCTTTAGGCCAACTGGCTGCGGGTGTAGCGCACGAAATCCGCAACCCGCTCAACGCCATCAGCATGGCAACCCAGCGATTAAAAAGAGATTATATCCCATCCGACGAAGTGAAGGATCAGGAATTTCAAAATCTTTCAGGCGTGATCCGCGATGAAATCAGGCGACTCAATGCGATTATCGAAGAGTTTCTTTCCTTTTCCAAAAGCAGAAGGCTTGAGTTTAGTGATTTTTCCGTAACAGAAGTTCTTCAAAAAATTGTCAGTTTGATTTCGGAAGAAGCAAAGTCACGAGGCATTACTCTGGAGACAAAATGGCGGCTAAGCCCTGCCGTTATTCCCATGGATATTAACAAACTTCAGCAGGCATTCTTGAACTTCATTAAGAACGCCATGGAGTCCATCACCGATCAAGGTATAATCACGATCGCGGTAGATAAAGAAAGTAAAAATTATATTTTGGTAAGTATTTCTGACACGGGTTGTGGCATGACGTCGGAAGAAATTGATAAAATTTTCAGCCCGGAATACACCACCAAGGAAAAAGGACTGGGCCTGGGAATCCCCCTAGCGATGGAAATTATCCGTGGCCATGGCGGAGACGTCCGTGTCATTAGCCGTCACGGCGAAGGAACCACCTTTGAAATCATTCTGCCGCTCGAAAAAGTAAGCGACAAAACCTGATGCCAAGGATGAAAACAAATGCAGAAATTAAATATTCTAATAGTGGAAGATGGCCGATCACAAAGGGAAATGCTTCGTGATTTTCTGATTTCCGAAGGTCACAGGGTCATGGAAGCGGAAAATGGTGAAGCCGCGATTAAGTCGGTTTTAAATAGCCATTTTGATTTAATTCTGCTGGATTACAAAATGCCCGGGATGGATGGACTGGAAGTCCTCAAGGAAGTCAAAAGGATCAACCACGAAATCGACGTCGTGATCATTACCGCTTATGGTACCATCGAAACGGCTGTAGAAGCGATCAAGGTGGGCGCCATTGATTACATCACCAAACCGATTGAGCTGGATGAACTATTGATCCTAGTGGACCGGGTAGCAGAGCGACGTGGGCTCATCCGGGAAAATGAGCTTTTGAAACAGGAACTGGGAAAAACCGGTGTTACCGCTGAAAAAATCATTTACAAAAGCGCTCAGATGGTGGAGCTGATTAATATGGCCAGCCGGGTCTCGCCCAGCCGGGCGTCCATATTGATCCAGGGCGAGAGCGGCACGGGCAAGGAGCTTCTAGCGCGCCTGATTCATCAATTGAGCCCGCGCCTTCACAAACCCATTGTCGTGGTGAATTGTGGCGCTCTACAGGAAAACTTACTGGAGAGTGAATTATTCGGCCATGAAAAAGGCTCCTACACCGGCGCAAGCTCGCGCCGTATCGGCCGGTTTGAAGAGGCGGACGGCGGCACGCTTTTTCTTGACGAAATCGGCGAGCTGAGCCCCAGCATTCAGGTTAAATTATTACGATTCCTTCAGGAGCGGGAAATTTCGCGACTCGGCAGTAACATCAATATCGCCGTTGATGTGCGAATTATCAGCGCGACCAATCGTGACCTGGAAGCCCAGGTCAAAGAAGGGTCGTTCCGGGAAGACCTTTTTTACCGACTGAAAGTGGTGGCGATGTCCCTGCCTCCGCTTAGAGAAAGAAAAGAAGACCTGCCTGCGCTGCTCGACCATTTCATGGATAAATTTGCCAGAGAAAACGGAAAAAATATCCAGGGCATGACTGCGGAAGCACGCGATTTACTTTTGAAATATGACTATCCTGGAAATGTCCGGGAACTGGTCAATATTATGGAACGAGCCGTCGTCATAGCTAGAGACGACTATGTTACCGTGAGCGATTTACCCTTCAAAAGTGATTCTTTTGCCGAATCATCGGGTAAACGATTATCAGGCTCTCTACGGGATTCACTCGAAGAATTGGAGAAGCACCTGATCAGTGAGGCCATAACGAAGGCCGCGGATAATCAGTCAAAGGCAGCTGAAATTCTGGGCATGTCGGAGAGAATGCTAAGATACAAACTGAAGAAATACGATTTGAAAAATTGAGCGAGATCTCATGTAAAATACTTAATTTTCAAAGCATTGCTGGTCTCATCACAGGATGAGGGCCCATAACCTTATCTGATCTAATCTTCCTTAGCATCCTAATGTCTTTTTAAATATCGGTAATCCCTTCGGCATGGGCTTCATCACTTTTTAAGGGGCAATCAACTCGTCCGCCTTTATCTATAAATACAAAAAGGCTCTTGACTGCGAGATAAATACCGCTTTCGACATCAAGAGACAAGGGTTTGACTTCTGCTGTAAGTTTGCCAGCAATCTCACGAAATGATTTTTCCAAGAAGGACGCCGCTTCGATCGTGAGGGCCTGTGCGATTTTCGTGTTCTCAAGGTTGAGCTTGCAAATTTCCTCCGCACACACTCTGATTCGAAGATACTTTTCATCCATTACCAAAACCATATTGATCGCTTTCCCCAAAGCAATTGCAAGAACAGGTGCGATCGCCAAGGCGACAACCATCGGTGAGGACTTCTGGACACAGACTATCCTGGCATGCTCTGCTTTCTCTCCTACCAGCTCACTGAAAGCACGAAGAATTTTTGTCCACCGATCAAGCCAATCAAAGTCCACCATATTTTCAATGGAGGCTTCGTCGCTAAACGTTATCTCAAGGAGCGCTTCACCTTCACGGAGGTAGGTTTCCTGTTTAGTAGGAATAAGTTGGAGTGCTGACTGAACGGTTTGGTTTCTCTCTATAAATTTTTTAAACTCACTGAACTTTTTCTCAAAGTTTTGCAATACGCCTACTGGATCAAACCTTTCATCGTGAAGGATGCCTTCAATCTCAGTGATCGCTTTACTGCCAACATAATTATCGTATGACAGCATCTGAAATAGATTTTTCTCGCCGTATGTCAAAGACAGTTTGGTCAAAAGATCTGAGTGATTTAAATAGTTTGTTCTTCTGCTCAGATACCGGCTGCTCTCGGATGCCATGCAGGATCTGTTGAAGTAGATTCAATAAATTCTGGTAATATTCTTCAGTCGCCTGTTTCTCCGCATACGCAATAATCTTCGATGACAGACTCTTGAGATCCTCAACTTTCATGTAAATCTCCTTTTATCATGTAAACGACGTACATAAACCTTGTCGAGGAGCACGCCGAAGCGCTCCATGCGTTGGTTTGCTTTACATAGGAAGTACTTTTCCGAATATCTGAACACCATACACAAGATACCAGGACCCTCTCTTATTTTGTGATTCAGCGTAACTTTTTTACAAGCCGAATCTACACACTATGAATTCCTTAACACTGGGTCTTTGACGGGAGACAATCACCAAGAAGACCCCGTGTTTTCTTTTTTGTTAACATCCAATAGAATTAGACTCAATTCATGCATCGCAGAATCTCGCTTGCTTGTATCCTGAGTTCTGTCTTTATATCAACCCACCGGTCTTGTCTGGATCAATGGCATGCCAAAGCTTAGACACTTCAAAGGGCCTTCGCAAATACAGATCTACTTCCGAGTCTATCCCTTCATCACGTTTCTGTTGCCCTGTAATACCGATAATGAAGGCAGAGGAAGATTTTATCCGGAAATGCTGATCAGGATCGAGCTCTCCATATCCTCCATTGGTCAGAACAACGTTATATCGTTCGTCTGACAACATATTAATGATCTCAGGACCATTCTTAGCAATACCTGCCTTGTAACCATGATTGACTATGCTCTCCAGAAGGAAATCCAGCCCATCCGATCGCTCATCGTGAATCAATACTTTCATTGTTCTCACCTCGCATTAAGTTATCTATTATTCAATATTAATTCTATGCTTCGCATTTTCTCGCATATATTTGTTATACATTGTAAGCATAATTCATGCCTCTAATGAAAAATCTTATTGATCATAAATATTAACTTATTATAATAATTAATATAAATGTAAATTATAAATGTAAAATGGTCCTGATAAAACTGATACATCGGTGTCCGAAATATTGGAATTGTAAAGAACTTCGACGGTAAAATGGCAAAAAACAGGCTTTTTACGGGTAGTTGTTTGGTGGTATTGTTATATAAGATATTGATTTAATGTAGTATTAAACGTATTCTACATTGTATTTCATTTTGTAAAATATTTCGACACTGCCGTGGCTCTTGCAGAACACTTATTTCAGTAAATAAGCACTAATCAATTGGGATAATCAGGAGCGAGGACCTTTAGGGGTGTGAGAGAGATGGGCATCAGTTGGATGAAACTGAAAAAAGCCGCCTCAAAGGGCGGCTTTTAGATTTTCTTCATCGCTTATGGTTTTGGTTTTAGTCTACTGATTTGTGTAACGTTTTTTCATGTCACACAGAGTCGCGTAATGTTTTCTTTCTTCTTCAATTATCTTTTCAATCGCTTCATGCTGCGCCGCGGGAATGAGATTTTTGATTTCGTGATAATACAAAATGGAATCCAACTCGCGCTGCATGGCAAACTCAAAGGCGGCAACCGTATCCGTCACTTTGGCCAGTTGTTTGTCCATGATTTCTTTCGTAAAAATAAGATTATTGTCCACATAACTGCGAAGATAAGCGCTGTATTCACCAGCGTATTGCTCCGGCGGATCATACTTTTCCATAGATGCAAAGAATTTCTCAAACGTGCGTTTATGCCCTGCTTCAGCATTCGCCAGATGAGCAAAAAGTTTTTTTGCATCTTCCTGTTTGGAAATCTGTTCGGCGAATTTATAAAAATTGATTCCGTTTTCCTCAATCCTAATTGCGACTTCGACTATATCACTTGCTGCGAATACCTGCATATTTCTGCCTCCTGAAATTATTAAATATTTGAGATAAGATTGAACATATTTTAAATGTTAATGCAACCGTTTTGGCTACACTTAGATCCATTTCTTACTTCTAAAGAACTTAAGCATCAAGACCGCAATCGTCAACATCACAGCCCAAACGCCAAAATATCCCCAGGGCCATTCCAACTCCGGCATATATTTAAAATTCATGCCATAGACACCGGCCAGGAAAGTCAAAGGCATGAAAATTGTTGCGATAATGGTTAAAACCTTCATGACTTCATTGAGCTTCATACTTGTGGCGGAAAGATAAACATCCAGCATACCGGAGAGCATATCCCGGAAAGTATCCACCGTATCGATGATGGCGATGATATGGTCGAATATATCCTTGAAATAAACAGCATTGGGCTCGTCTATTAATGGGGAATCCGATCGTTGCAGTGAACTGATGGTTTCTCGCAGCGGCCATAGCGATTTCCGGAAAAAGATCAGTTCCCGTTTGAGGTTGTGAATAGCTTGAAGCTTCGCCGGCGTGGTCTGTTTAACAAGATCATCTTCCAGCTTTTCAATCCTTTCTTCAATATCTTCCAGCAGGAAAAAATAGTTATCAACGACATTATCGATCAGGGCATGGACAAGATAATCGCTTCCGGCTTTTCTGATTTTGCCCTTGTCGCTGCGCAGCCTTTCCCGAACCGGGTCAAAAAGCGCGCTTTCTTTTTCCTGAAAAGACAAAATAAAATTTTTCCCTAATACGATGCTGATCTGTTCCGAATGTATCGCATCGCTTTCATGATTCTGGAATTTTCTCAAAACAATATAAAGATACTCCGACAAATCTTCTATTTTCGGCCGCTGATCCGTATTGAGAATATCTTCAAGGATAAGAGGATGAAGTCTGAACAGATTGCCGACGTTCTCTAACAGAGCAACATCCTGCAGGCCGTCAACGTTAATCCAAACTTTGCCCGGCCCATCTTTTTCTCCGCGTAAATCAGCGGCGGAGCTCGCTTCTTTTTCTTCGAAATAATTTTCATCATAGCGGATAATGGTAATCTTTGATTTTTCGGCATAGGCTTTGCCGATGTGGATCAGAGAACCCGGAATCAGTCCGGCTTTTTTCGATCTTTTTTTCAAAGCGGTGTTCATAGGTTCTTTTCTCCTTATTTCTTTTTGACACGGATAGTGGCGCGGACCTGCGGAGATTGCCCATCCGGGAAAGACACACCGGTGGTCGGAACGACTTTCAACGCCATTGTTACGGAGGAAGATATATTCTGCAGATCGATGGGCTCTGTCTCCAGGTTTATTTCTTCGGATTTCATCCGGGGATCCATCATGACCCGGACTGCAGCCGGACTCAGCATGATTTTCTGCAAGGTAAGATCATCAGGCAGTCGGTTGCGCGTGACAACATGGACCGCCAGTATTGCACTAACTTGTTTCGATGCGTAAACACGGATTTTTGCGGGACTGATATCAGCGATCGATAAACTGGACGGCGCATTAACCATGTCTTTGGTCAAAGTAAATTCACGTTTCTTTTCGGCAATCGGGGCTAAATCCAACGAAAGCCTGAGCGACTTTTCATCGAGCAGCCGAAAGGCCTGATCAGGACCCTGGAAAATTACTTTGGCTTCCGTCAATTGCGGCTCATCGATCTGCCAGCCTTGCGGAACATTTTTATAATCAATGGGAACAAGAAAATCGCGACGCACAATATCACGCTGATAACCGAAGGCCACCCATAAAACACAGGCCAGCCCGACAGCAATTATTTTTTCCTTGGTGTTTTCCCGGAGCCAGGCCCAAACCGGCCTTGTTTTGGGCGCGGGCTGGTAGCTGATATAATATTTTTCCAAAATTTCATTGAGCATTGAGGCGCTGGGGATCACGGCGAGCAATTCCCCTTGAGCGACTGAAATCGTGCCTCGTTCTTCAGACACAACAATGCACAGGGCATCCGAGCGTTCCGTCAGTCCCAGCGCCGCCGTATGGCGCAGGCCAATGTTTTCATATTGAGCGATGTTGACCGACAGAGGCAAATGACAACCGAACATCGTGATCCGGTTACTCTTGATTACCACCGCACCGTCATGGCCGGGAGAATGAGGATCGAAGAGGCTTGCCAGAAGCGGCTCGCTGATCACACCGTTGAGCCCAATACCACCGGTTAAATGACGATCCAGCGGATCATCGCCCTGGATCACCATCAAAGCGCCGATACGCTTTTTAGCCAGATTTCCCGCCGTCTCGGCAATGACGCCCACCGCCTTTTCCATATCCGACAGAGGCGGTGTTTCTTTGCGCAGATTGCTAAGCATCGCCAAGCGCTCAAAAAATCCGCGCAGATCTTCCTGAAAAATCACGACCAGGACAAAAAGTAGAATCCCAAAGAACCCTTGAAGAACAATCACCGTGAGATAAAGCTGAAAAAACCGGGCAGCCAGATACACGCCACCCAAAAGTAGAATGCCGATTAAGACAAAACGCGACGCCCTGGTTTTAAACCACATCAAAAGCGCGAAGATCATCCCGGCGATAATCGCCATGTCCAGAATATCCTGAATCCGTATGCTTTTGATCACCGAGGCGGCGGCATTGACAAAATCCATAAGTATCGCTTTCCGGCTTTGCAGAAATTATTACGGATCATATAACGAAATTCCACAAGGCATGTCAAGCAGGATTGCCTTAAGCGTTTATTATGATTTATTAAAGATAGACATCTTTTTACTGGAGGCTGAAAGCGAATATTTCAAAAACATGATCACCGCGAACAAGGCGGCGATCCCGATAAAGAACTTCGCCGCCGACACAAAAAATACCGTAAGCAAATATGCCATGGCAAAGGTGGAGGTTTTCTTCCCGGACTTGTCTCTATTGGTGAGCAGCCTCCTGTTGTCCATCAGCGCAAATGTTTTGGCGACTGGAAAGGAGATACTCTGGAAGGCGCAAAGGCCCTACATTCTCAAGGCCACCCTTGTGGCCACGTTTTATTGAAGCGAACTCGCGAAAAATTATTTTTCAGTTCTAATAATATTTCCCCGCAATATAATCGCTCAATTGATTGATGAGAAAATCTTTATTGGAAATAATTAATTTCAATACGTCACCGATGGAAATGATGCCGACAAATTTAGTTTTTTCAAAAACAGGCAAATGCCGTACATGTTTTCCCGTCATCAGAACCATGGCATCTTCCACGCTGGTATCAGGGGTAACCGAAAACAAATTGGAAGACATGACTTCTTTCACTAAAGTTTGTTTAGAGGTTTTTCCTTGAAGGATGATTTTTCTGGCATAATCTCTTTCCGAAATGATGCCCACGATTTTTTTATTCTCCATGACTACCAGAGCGCCAATCTCCTTCTCGCTCATCTTCTCCAAGGCTTCATACACCGTCGCCTTAGGGGAAATGGACTGAATCTTACCATCCTTCGTATTGAGAATATCCCTGACACTGTTCATAGTTGCCTCCGTTTAATTTTTTTATCTCTTGTCTTTATCTTAATACATGTATCCATAAAAATAAAGGTGAAATTGCACGAGAGGCCAGCGTTTCTCAATAGAGCCTGACGGTGGTTCATGAATCGTCGAACGCTCTGTTAGAGGCAAACTGTCCAAAAGAATGTTATAAAAAACGCGCGATAAGGATACCGGTAAATCTCTTATTGAACTTCAGGTAAGCCGGAAGCGTCTCTTTTGAGATAACCACGGCGCCTTCTTTGCTTGATGCGTGAAGCAAATGAAGGTGTCTGCCCTGCCTTGACGGCAAAACCGACATGCGCAACATCCAATCCCTCCTGATCCGTCGCAAAGGCGATGATGTCACCTTGTTGAATCGCCGATTGCATCCGGGCAACCTTGTCCCTATCGATGATATAAAAAGCTCTGCGGGAAAGATTTTTTTCCACAAGCAACATTTTACTCAAGTGCTCTTCATTTTTCAAGCCGGCATATAATTCGCGATGCGTGGTCATGAAATTGATCTTTTTGCGCTTGGGCTTGCCGTTAAGAAGGCGCGAGACATCCTTCAATACTTTTTTCTTTTTCATTATCGCTGAGCCAATCGGTAAAATAATGCAGGCGCGACGCGTAACCATCGATCTTCGCTTGGCGATACCGGATGAATTTTACGTTTTTTCGGAATTCAGAAGGCGACAGTTTCCCGGCAGCGGCACATTGGGTCAGCGCCAGAACGGTTTCCACAAAGGTTGTACAATCAAATTCAGCAAGGTTGATAACCAGCTTCTCTCTGCCCGCCGCCTCCAGAGTGCCTGTCTGATAGGGCGCTCCCAGGAAAAAACGGCCAATCTCAATGATTAAATCTCCCGGAAATAAATCCTGCTCCAGCGCAGCCTGCCAGAGGTCACTCTCTTTGGAACAGCATCTGTCTGATTCCATCATGCATCACCCTGTTTATCTGAAGGATCAGAAGACCCCGAATCCTTCATTTCATGATCTTTAAATGACCCTGCAGGTACTTTTTAAATAACGCAAAGTCTTTGGATATATTGATGGCGCCGCCCTCGCGACGGGCCAGGCCCTTCAAACTCTGGGGCGGTTCGGGCTCAATCCCCAGAAGATTTTTGATTTCGTCCGGAAACTTGGCTGGATGGGCGGTTTCCAGGCAAATGGCCATTTTTTCATCTCCGGTTTTTTGGAAATAGACTTCGAGACCTGCCCAACCCACGGCACCGTGTTGTTCCAGAATCACATGGTAGCGCTCATAAACGCTTTTAATCGTCCGGCGGGTCTGTTCGTTTGTGACGCTCACGGAGAAAATGCGGCGGCGCATCTCTTCGATGTCGGGATAGCGGTGCACAACGCCCGCGCGATCGACGGTGCCGCCGTATAATTCAAAAAAACGCGCCAGATTGCTGGGATGTCCCACGTTCATGGCGTTGGAAATACAGGCTCGGGACGGCGACACTTTCGAATATTTTCCTGTTTCCAGAAAGATCGGGAATTCATCATTTTCATTAGTGGGCATGATGAGTTTGGCCAGAGGCATTCCCATCCGTCGCGCGTATTCACAACCCAGGGCATCTCCGAAATTGCCGGAGGGAACGGAAAAAACAACCTCTTCACCGGCTCCTGCCAGCTGGGCGTAAGCATAAATGTAATAAACGATCTGCGGTAGAATGCGGCCAAAGTTGATCGAATTGGCCGACGATAAATTAAACCGGGCAAGCTCTCTGTCTGCAAAAGCTTCTTTGACCAGATTCTGGCAATCGTCGAATTTTCCTTCCACACAAATCGCCTGCACGTTACCGCCGATGGTATCGAGCTGCTTTTTTTGCATCAGGCTCACTTCGCCCGCAGGATATAAAATGGTCACGTCGATGCCATGAACGCCTTTATACGCTTCACCCACGGCGCTTCCGGTATCGCCGGACGTCGCCACCAGAATATTAAGTCTCTCCCCTTCGGGCCGGCAGTGGCTCATCAGCCTGGCCATCATCCTGGCGGCAAAATCCTTAAAGGATGCCGTGGGACCCTGATCCAGGCGCAGAACGAACGCCCGCGGATAGACGGCTTCCAAGCGGCACGGGATAAGTATAAGCGTCCTTCACGATTCTTTCGAGCACATCCTGCGGAAATTCATTGGACAGAAAGGCCTGGGAAACGAGAAGCGCAGCCTGCCAGTAAGGTTTATCCCTCAGCGCAATAATATCATCCATGGAAAGCCGTGGAATAGAGTCGGGAACAAATAACCCTTCATCCGGCGCCTGACCGGTGAGCAGGGCTTCCTTAAAGGATACGTTTCCGGTAAAGGGCGTAATTCCCGCAATAGCATTCACATGACGATTGGTACTGTAATATCTGATCGACATCCTACTCGTCCTTTTTTAAGGTATTATTCTATAAACTGATTGACGCAAATAAATCAACAAAAAACGATGGCCGAAAGGCTGGGCAAGGTCTTGCCACCCGCAAGGGTGGTCGCACTCGCTGCCGAATACCTATTGGAAAATGCTGGCTTCTATGCTAAAAATCAGGAGCGCTTCAAGAGAAGCGACACAACTTATTTTTCAGGTTGGAAAAATGGAAGAAAAAAAGCCTATCCGTTTGACGGAAACAGTTCAGAGCGCAGGTTGAGCCTGTAAGATCGGTCCGGGTGACCTGTCCGAAATTCTGCGCGATTTGCCGCTCATCTCCGATCCCCGTTTGCTGACCGGATATGAACATGCGGAAGACGCGGGCGTGTATAAAATTTCCGACGATTTGGCGCTTGTGCAGACCCTGGATTTTTTCACGCCGACGGTGGACGATCCCTATACCTTTGGCCAGATCGCCGCCACCAATGCGCTCAACGATATTTACGCGATGGGCGCAAAACCTCTGACGGCCATGAACATTGTTTGCTTTCCAATCAAGACGATGGATAAATCCGTGCTTAGGGAAGTGCTGCGCGGGGGCTTAAACAAAATGCACGAAGCGGGTGTATTGCTGATGGGCGGGCACAGCGTGGAAGATAACGAAATTAAATACGGCCTGTCCGTAACCGGAACCATTCATCCGGATAAAGTGCTGTACAATCGTGGCGCCAGGCCCGGTGACAAACTGATTCTCACGAAGCCGCTGGGCACGGGCATTGTCAGCACGGCCCTTAAGGCCGATGCGGTCTATGACTCGCTTTTGCAAAAATCCATCGCTTGCATGACGGAGCTCAACAAAAAAGCCTCCGAATTGATGCTTGCCGCGGGGAATATTCACTCCTGCACGGACATTACGGGATTCGGCTTTTTGGGACATGCCTGTGAAACAATAGAAGACAGCGATGTCGGCCTGCGGATTTTTTCATCGGCGATCCCGATTCTGGAAGGCGTCCGGGAGTTGTCGGAAACGGGCTATATTCCCGGCGGGCTTTACCGGAACCGGGATTTCCGCATCGCTCAGGTTGAAAAAGCGCCGTCATGTCCGGACTGGATTTTTGATGTCTGTTTTGACCCGCAAACCGCCGGCGGATTGTTTTTCAGTCTGCCTGCGGCAAAAGCACAGTCGCTTGTGGAAACGATGCGCGCGGCGGGAATAACAAACGCCACCATCGTAGGCGATGTGACAAGCGAGCATCCCGGTAGAATTTTCATGGAGTAAAAATACAATAGGCACCGAACGCAAAGGAATCCTGAAGTTTGAATCGATTGCCCTTTAAAAAAGAGACGCAACAAAATCTAAAAAAGCTGTTGGAGCTGGCGCACCCCGATGATTCGCTGCTTCTTTTGATGCATGGCAGCCCGGACCCGGATGCAATTGCCTCGGCCATGGCGCTTCGGGAAATTCTTCTGCGCAAAAAAGGCCTGTCCAAATGTACTTTTGCGGCAACCGAACCCTTTCGACGCCAGCAAAATAAAGAACTGGCCCAGGCGATGCGGCTCAACATTCGATTATTGAGCCAGGTGGACGCTAGCACCTATCGGGTTATTGCGCTGGTGGACGCGCAACCTTCTTTTTTCGGCGATCAATTCCAGACCATCAAACCGACCATCGTCTTCGATCATCATCCCCGCCAGGACACATGGCAGGCCGAACTTGCGGACATCCGTCCGCAGTATGGAGCGCTCTCCACTATTTTGACGGAGTATCTGCTTTGCGCCCGCCTTCGCATTCCCCGCAATCTGCATACGGCGCTTCTTTACGGCATCAAAACGGATACGGACAATTTTGACCGCGAAACGCTGGCTGAGGACATCCGCGCTTATACCTATCACACCAGGCACGCCAATATGCGGCTGATCCGCCGCATTGAACTGAATCAGACGCCGATGAGTTATCTGAAATATTTCGATCATGCCTTTCATACCATGAAGCATTACCGCGGTCGCCGTGTTGGTTTTCTGGGGCACGTGGAAAGTCCCGATGTTTGCGTGCAGGTGGCGGATTTCTATTTACGTTTGATCGGCACATATTATGTCGTCGTTGCGGGAATCGTCAACGACAAATTGATTATCATTTTCCGGGGCGACGGTTACCGGCAGGATTGTGGCGCGATCGCTCAAAGCGCCTGCGGACTGATCGGCCAGGGGGGCGGTCATCGCAGCGCCGCCCGGATTGAAATTCCTCTGGACATTTTAAAAACTGAACTGAAAGGTGATTTGTCTCAACAGAGCATTGACCATTTTCTTAATGAATGCCTGAAGAGAAGCAACAAAACAAAAGAAGATCCGCCGGCGACAAAAACTTAAGAAGGAGAAAAAATGAGAGACATCGGATTTCGAAAAGAGATCACCACCGGACGCTACCTCAATCCCTTTGACGGCTTTGAACCGAAGGACATCCCCATCGAAGAACGCTACGATGATACCACTGGCGTGGCCAGCCGCATCCTGCCCTACCGCGTGCGCCCCTCCCAAAAACCGGACATGAATGCTTATGTGGAAAAATCGCCTGAATCCCTCTGTCCGTTTTGTCCGGAGCTCTTCGACAAGCTGACACCCAAATTTACGCCCGATATTATCGCGGAAGGGAAATTCAAAAGGGGCGAATCCTGTCTGTTTCCGAACGCGTTTCCCTACGACGCTACCAACACGGTAGCGATTTTTTCGTCGCGCCATTTCATTGGGTTGGATCAGTTGACGGCGGATACGATGCGCGACGGCTTTGCCGTCTGCCGCGATTACTTTTACCGTATCGCCGAGCTGCAGAAAGGATATCAATATGGTTCAATCAACTGGAACTATATGCCGCCCGCAGGGGGCGGCTTGATTCATCCTCACTTGCAGACGATTGTGGGCAAAAAGCCGACCAATTTTATGCAGCGGCTGCTGGCCAGCGCTCAAAATTACGCGGAGGCGTCCGGCGGCAATCTGTGGAGAAACATCCTGGTGATGGAGCAGGAAGCCAAGGAACGCTTTATAGCCACAACCGGCGTCATTTCCTGGCTTACCGCTTTTTCGCCCAAAGGAATGGCCGGAGAAATTGATTTTTATTTTAAGGAAAAGACATCATTTTTTGATCTGACGGAGGCCAACTTTGATGAACTGCTGCACGGCCTGTCCAGGGTTTTTCTTCATCTGTATGTCAACAATTTCATGAGTTTTAATCTGTCTCTCTACGCGACCATGACACCGGAGAAGAATTTCTGGGTGCAGGGGAAAATCGTGCCGCGTTTTGAAATCAATCCTCTGGGCACGAGCGATCTGAATTACTTTGAAAAACTGCACAACGAAATCATCTGCCCGGTCGTGCCGGAGCAGTTGTGCAAAGAATTGCAGACATATTTTCAAGCATAAAAAAAGGCGGCTTTTCGATGCCGCTTTTTTTATGCTGAATCAACAATGCTTAATCTTCTTTGCTTGTGCTTGTCGTTACGGAAGTATCGGAAGAAGTCGAAGAACTTTCAGAGGTTGTTGTTTCCGTTTTCGCGGTTTTAGTGGCTGGCGTCTTTTTCCCCGCATAGTCCGTCGCGTACCAGCCGCTGCCTTTCAGACTGAAAGACGAAAGCGACATCATTTTATGAACCTTTCCCTTGCAGAATTTGCAGGTTTTCAGATCCGGTTCGGTAATGCCCTGAAACGCTTCAAATTGCTTGCCACACTTTTTACATTTGTATTCGTAGATAGGCATAGTAAAAACCTCCTAAATTAATTATATAAATCGCTGATCGAGAATTCACTGCTGAAGCAGTCCAAAACGATTTCCAAATCATTTTGTTTTACCGGCTGCAGAGCGCTCCTTGTCAGGTTGTGGACGATCTTTTCTTCCTGCTCTTTTTCTTCCTGCGCCGCTTCAAAATCAATGGTGCCCGTACCGAAACGCAGCACATGAATCAGCTCATGAACGGCGATATAAAGCATCAAAGGGCTAAATTTTATAAATGAATTCGCCCGATCCACGGCATCCAGAATAATATTGTCCTGCAAGCACACCCGATAAAAGTCAAAACCCTCGCTACCCTCCGGACTTAAAACCGAAGGCTTTTCGTAAGAATACTTGCAAAGATGCGCAAACGCGCCGTCTTTTACTTCATGCTCCTCTAAAAATGCAAGTGTTTTTACGTCATACTTGTTTTTGCGCAAATCCCCCTCGCTCATGCGAAAATGGCGCGACACCAGCTTTTCCGCATCGTTAAATGCCCTGGCCGCCATGGGTATCTGTGCATTACTAAAATAACGAATCATAAAAGCACCATAACAACATGAACAAATTCGTGCGTAATATATCCATTTACGTATGCAGTGTCAATATCGGCAAGGCAATTACGGTCAACATGAATTGACGTAAACGGGCATTTTCTATACTCGATCCCGATAAAAGGAAGTTCTTGTCAAATGAAGTTACCGATGCTAATATCCGCCGCGTTCCAATAATTACATAATAAAAAGGAAACTGTTCATGGCGCTGACCGCAGACAGTCAGAACGGATCTGAAAGTTTTTTCCAAAGAAGACCGGGTGCATCTATATTCCGGCCATTCGCCTTCGTCGGCCGGACGGTCATTGGCTGGGTCGATAGCATGGGCGCGGCGGCCATTTTTCTCTATATGGCGCTCCTGAGCACCGTTGGGCGCAAGCAGCTTTCCAAAACAGTCCAACAGGTCTATTACATTGGGGCCAGATCCATCACCATTATCATGCTGGTGAGTGTGTTCACCGGTATGGTTTTAGGGCTGCAATCTTATCATGCCCTGCTTAAATTCGGCGCGTCAGGCGCGGTTGGTTCTCTGGTGTCGCTTTCGCTGATCATGGAATTGGGGCCTGTCCTCACCGCCATCATGATTACGGCCCGGGCCGGATCGGCGATAACAGCCGAGATCGGTATCCAGCGCATCAGCGAGCAGATAGACGCTCTGCACACCATGCGGATCAATCCCATCCGGTATCTCATCAGCCCCAAAATTGCAGCGGCCATCATCAGCTTTCCCCTATTGACGGCTGTGTTTGACCTTATCGGCATTATGGGCGGCTATATTTCCACCGTTGTGCTTTTAGGGTTGAATGGCGGCGTTTACCTGCACAGCATCCAGACTTATGTGGTGATGAGTGACATCACCAATGGATTTATAAAGTCGATTGTTTTTGCCGTGATTGTCGCCACCGTTTGTTGTTACCAGGGATATTTTGCGCACATGCGCAAGGACAGCCATGGCGCCCAGGCGGTGGGCCTTGCAACAACTTCCGCCGTTGTACTTTCCTGCGTACTGATTCTGGTTTCGGACTACGTAGTGACTTCACTGTTGACATAGAGAGACTTGATGGATACACCCCTCATTGAATTTAAAAATGTTACCAAGCGCTTCGGAACAAAAACCGTGCTGGACCGCGTTAATTTGCAGATCTACGAGGGACAGATTACAACGATCATCGGCCTTTCCGGCTCGGGTAAAAGCGTGATGCTCAAACATATCATCGGACTGATCCAGCCTGATGATGGCGCCATTTTTTTTCGGGGCAAACCGATCGCGGAGATGAAAAAGTCAGAGATCGCCGCATCCTTCGCCCAGATAAGCTTCATGTTTCAAGGCAATGCGCTGTTTGATTCGTTGACGGTCTATGATAATATCGCGATGCCTCTGCGGGAAACCACCAATTTGAAGAAAGCGGAAATTGACCACCGAGTGATGGCCAGAATCGAGCAGACGGAACTCACCGAAGCCATTAACAAATATCCGTCGGAACTTTCCGGCGGCATGCAAAAGAGAGCCGCGCTTGCCCGCGCTTTGATCACCGATCCGCAAATTGTCCTTTTTGACGAACCGACTACGGGACAGGATCCCGTCCGGAAAAATGCTATTTTGAGTATGATTGCCCAGTATCAGAGAAAATTTAACTTTACCGCCATACTCGTCAGCCATGAAATTCCCGACGTATATTTCATCTCCAATCGGATTCTTGCCCTTTATGATCGCCGGATTGTTTTTCAGGGAACGCCGGAGGAACTGGAAAATTTCGATCACCCATTTATGGATGAAGTCATCAGCAGCCTGGAAGCGCTGCAAAAAGAATTAACCGGCCTTTACTCCAAACGCCAGTTTGAGATGCTCAATCATCTTCAATTGAAAAGGAGAAAGATTGGAGAAGCGTATTGCCTCGTGGTTTTCAGTCTGAATGAATTGAACGCTGTGATTACGAAAGTCGGGCATGATGCGGCGCAGGAGGCGTTACGGAATATGGGATTATATATCGATAAGCACTTTAGCGACATCGGCGGCTTTTCCACCCGCCGGAATACCAACGAAATTATTACGATGCTTCCATATTCCAATCTTACCGAAACGGAAAGCATTATGGATAATTTTATTCAGGATTTCCATAGACAAGTTATTCCCGCCAGTCAGGAAAAAGCCTGCAAATTAGCTTTAGGGGAGTCGGTCGAATTGACGATCATGGCTGGAATTGCCGAGGGTCAATCAACAACCGACCTCGACTCAGTGATCGCCTTGGCAAAATCTCAACAAAAAGAAATCGGGCGGCTTAGCTGCGCCGCCGGGGGAGTGAATACATGAAAAAGTACACTATGGAGACCATCGTCGGCATTTTTGTTATTTTTGGCCTGCTCTGCGTCGGATATATGACCGTAAAACTCGGCAAAGTTAATATCCTAGGGGATAATTCCTACTCGCTCGTGGCCAAGTTCACCACCGTTACCGGATTGAGAATCGGCAGTCCGGTGAATATTTTAGGGATTGATGTCGGACGCGTGGAAAAAATTACCATGGACCAGGAAAACCAAAAGGCCATCGTGGAGCTAAGAATCAAAAAAGACATTAAAATCTATGATGATGCCATCGCCTCAATCAAAACAGAAGGACTCATTGGAGACAAATATCTCAACGTTGACCCGGGCGGCGGAGGCAACCTCTTGAAACCCAATGGGGTCATCACGGACACGCAGGCGGCCATGGACATCGAGCAGCTCATCAGCAAATACGCTTTTGGCGAAGTGAAAAAAGATAAAGATAAAGATATAGAATAGAGGAAGAAAAGGAAAAGAAATAGGTAACGGAGGCGAAACCATGAAAAAACGGTTTATAGTATTCAGTCTATTGATTATTTTCATATTATCCGTTCCGGCGTATGCTGGAGCGCCCACGGTTGCTGTTGACAACACCGTCAAGAGAGTGCTCGACGTATTAAGGGATCCCAAACTGAAAAGCCCGACCACCAAGGAAATAAAAAAAGAGAAGCTCCGCGTGATCTACAAAGACATGTTTGATGAGATGGAATTTTCCAAGCGCACCCTGACGCGCAACTGGAAGAAGTTCACGCCCAAGCAACAAGAGGAATTTGTCAATCTCTTTGAGCAGGTTCTGGAAAAATCTTACATAGATAAAATTCTGGACTACTCCAACGAAAAAATCGTTTTTTATAAAGAAACGATGATCCCTGAAGACAAGGCGGAAGTTCAATCGAAAATTGTCACCGCTTCCAAGGAAATTCCCATTGACTACCGAATGATTCTTAAGGACGGCAAATGGAAAGTTTACGATGTGGTGGTGGAAAATGTCAGCTTGGTTCAAAACTATCGAACCCAGTTCAATGAAATCCTGTCCGACGGCACACCGGAACAACTGTTACAAACCCTGCGCAAGAAAGTGAAGGCTCAATAAAATAATAGGCGCCCTGTCATGAGATACTACCTATCATTAATCCTATTGTTCATCACGCTGTCCGCGACGGCTGCGCCCGTCCTCTGCCTGGCCGCCGAACCGGCACAGGCGCCAACAGACGCCGTGTCGTCCCAACCGGCTTTGCCCGCCCAGACAGGTGATGCCCCGGCAAAATCGCCAACTCAGCCGGCTGACGCCGCATCTGATGAATATGATGATGAGGAGGAGGACTTCGATTACGAGGACGAACCTTTCGCTGAAGAAAGAGTAACGATTGCCGATCCCATAGAACCCTTCAACAGAGCTATGAATACCTTTAACGATAAGAATGTATTTCTGGCTGCTCAAACCGGCCGCGCAGGGATATAAAGCCGTTGCGCCCGAGCCGGCAAGGATCAGCGTGAAAAATTTTTTTTCCAATATGGGATATCCGGCGCGTTTTCTCAGTTGCCTGCTTCAGGCTGACTTTTCAGGCGCCGCGACGGAAACCGGCCGGTTTACCATCAACACCCTGTGGGGCATCGGCGGGCTTATGGATCCCGCCGCCGGCAAGGAACTGGGTCTCCAGAAGCAAGACACCGATCTGGGTCAAACCTTGGGCGTTTACGGTTTAGGTCATGGTTTCTACATCGTCTGGCCGTTTTTTGGACCGTCCAGTCCGAGGGATTCCGTATCCATTGTCGGGAATCAATTTCTGTATCCTCTTTCGTACTTCTACCCCTGGTATGTGTCGCCGGGCGTATCAGGATTCGAGGTCATAAACGTCACGTCCCTGAGAATCGGAGAGTATGAATCGCTCATCGGCGCCGCCATTGATCCTTACGTGGCGATGCGCAACGCCTATATTCAATATCGCATGAAGGAAGTCAATGCCCGTAAGGCCAAGTCCTTACTTTTTAAAAAATCAGAGGCAAGCAATCCGGTGGCGGATCCGTCCCAGACAGAGAAATAAATCAGTCAGAAAGGAGCAATCCTTACGAAAAAATTTATCATTATTTCCCTATCAGCAATGTTGATTCTGGCCATGAACTCGGTTGCCGCCGCAGGTGGACTGTTTGGTCCGCCGCAAACGATTTCCAAAGAAGCCGGCGGCCTGAATACGGCTGTCGGTTACCGGCATCATGAAGATACCTACAAGAATCATGCGGATTCTGTCCTCAGACAAAATCAGATTTACTCTCAAGTGGCGTATGGCGCTTCCAACCTTTGGGAAATCTATGGACGCATCGGCCTATCCGATTTAAAAATATTCGACGCGTTTAGTTCCACCGATGTTTTAACGACGACTTCCAAAGATCATTTTGAAGAGAACTGGAAATTTTTCGGGACGTTGGGAGCCAAGGGGTTTTATCCAATCAACAATATTTTCGGCATCGGCGCCTTTATTCAGGGAAGCTACAACTTCAGCAAGTTCACGGATGAGACAGCCGGAATTCATAACACGACGCCCTTCGTAGCCGACCTGGAAGTAAAGAATCTTTGGGATGTAAACTTCGGCATTGGCGTTCAGGCAACCGTTCCCTTCGGGATAAAGCTTTACGGTGGGCCCTATGTTTATTACGCTGAAGCAGACGCGCGATTTTCTGACAACATTCCAGGGCTCCCCTTTGGCACTGAAAAGACTTTATTAAAGAACAAGTCAGCAGCCGGAGGATTTTTCGGAGCGGACATACCGCTGGCCAAAGGATTTCGTCTGAATATTGAGGGACAATATACAGACCGGTTCTCTATCGGATCGGCCATTACCTATACCTATTAATTTTTTCTTCAATAAAATTAAGTTCTCCTCAGCGACACAAAAGGATCCGTCATGCAGATTAAAAAAAAACCAAAAAAACCCAAATTGAAAATTGGCGTGTTATACGGCGGGAGATCCGGCGAACATGATGTGTCCCTTTGTTCGGCGGCATCCGTTGTCGCGGCGCTGGATAAATCCAAATACGACGTGGTCGCCATCGGCATTGATCGCGATGGACGCTGGTACGTTCAGGACCAACCGGAAATTATCGTGGATAAAGCCTTCGGTAAAATTATGTCTTTAAAAAAACGAGGGTTATGGCTGGTCAATCAATTCGAACAGAAAAACAAACTGTACATTTACAATCTTGAGACAAGCGGTGAAAAGGTCTTTGTCGATGTGGTCTTTCCCGTCCTGCACGGCACATACGGCGAGGACGGAACCCTGCAGGGACTTTTGGAACTGGCCATGGTTCCCTATGTGGGCGTGGATGTAGCCGGCTCCGCCGTCGGCATGGACAAGGATATCGCCAAACGATTGTTAAAAGAAGCCGGTATCCCCGTTGTTCCCTGGATCACGGTCAGCAAGCATGATTGGCTGGAACACCCCAAAAATATTCTGAACCGTGCCCTGAATCAGCTAAGCCTGCCGCTGTTTGTCAAGCCTTTATGCACCGGTTCTTCCGTGGGGATCAAAAAGGTCAAAGTAAAAAAAGAGCTGGCGGACGCCATTGATTACGCGTTTCAGTTCGACACGCGGATTATGATTGAAACAGGCATCGACTGCCGCGAGATCGAATGCGCCGTACTGGGAAACAATAATCCGCAGGCGTCCGTTCCGGGCGAGATCCTTCCTCAACATGAATTTTATTCCTATGAAGCCAAATATCTGGATCCGGAAGGCGCACAGATGAACATCCCCGCCAAGCTTCCCGCCAAACTGTCCGCTGCCATTCGCCAATGCGCCATCGCAGGCTTCAAAGCACTCAACTGCAATTCCATGGCGCGCGTGGATTTCTTCCTGGATAAAAAGACGAATCAGTTTTATCTAAATGAAATCAACACGCTGCCCGGATTTACCAGCATCAGCATGTATCCCAAGCTCTGGGCGGCTACCGGCATCCAATACAGCGAGCTCCTCGATCATTTGGTTGCTCTGGCGCTTACGCGCCATCGGGAAAAATCGGCCATCAAGACGGATTAAAGAGGAACTACGTTATATCAAACAGCAGAGGGGTCGGGTTTATCACCCGCCCCCTCTGACACGATTCTTGAAATGTGTGTTTGTTGAAAGCTATTTCTTCCCATTGGGTTTTGGTGCGGGCCCCGGAGGCAACGCGGGAGCTGCAGGCGCCACAGCAGCGTCTCTCGTTCCCAGCAGTTCCACTTCAAAGACCAACGTTGCTCCGCCGGGGATGACTGGCGGGCGTCCTCTGTCACCGTAAGCCGTCTCTGACGGACAAACCAGCTTGGCCTTGCCGCCCACTTTCATCATGGGAATCCCTTCCGTCCAGCAGGGGAAGACCTGGCTCAGCGGCAACTCCACCGCTTCTCCACGTTTGATGGAGCTGTCAAATTCCTTGCCATCCGTCAGCGTGCCGACGTAGTGGACTTTCACGATATCCGTGGGTTTAGGCTGCGCGCCTGTGCCGGCCTTGATTTCTTTGTAGATCATGCCGGAAGCTGTTTTTTGCGCGCCTTTCTCGGCGGCGGCTTTTTCTAAAAACGGCTTGGCCTGCGCTTTTTGTTTTTCAGTGGCTTTCGCCATGCGCGCCTGGGCCAATTCACCCAGTTTCTTCATGTTGGCTTCCGGTTCCGCTGCCAGCTTCTTGCCGGCAGACGCGTCGGACATGCCCTGCTGAACATATTTCAACTCTTCGGGGGACAGGTCAAAAACGGACAGTTGTTTGTTGAGATGAACGCCTAACGCATAAAAGGCCTTCTGGTCTTCTGTTTTCGGCGCTTGTGGAGAACAACCCCAAGCGGCAACAAGGGCTATAAAAACGACAATCATCAATTTACGCATAAAAATCCTTTCTTTTCTTTTTTATTTTAAAATTAATCTTTGCCCTGAGACAAAGAGTCCAATCAACTTGGGTTTAACCTGATCACCGACACCCGTGAAAATATCAGCCAGGGTCATCCCTCTCCAATCTATTTCTTTTTACCGGCCTTGGGCGTCGCCGGCGTCTTGGTTGCGGGTGCTGCGGGAGCTTTCACGTCAAGCAGTTCCACTTCAAAGACCAGTGTCGCGCCGGCGGGAATGATGGGCGGTCTGCCCTGGTCACCGTAAGCGAGATCCGCAGGACACACCAGTCGGGCCTTGCCGCCGACTTTCATTTTTGCCACACCTTCCGTCCAGCAGGGAATCACCTGCCCCAGTGAAAATTCTACCGGCTCTCCGCGCTTGATGGAACTGTCAAATTCCTTGCCGTCAATCAGCGTGCCCACATAGTGAACTTTGACTGTATCCACGGCCTTGGGCTGCGCGCCTTTACCTGCCTTGATTTCCTGATAGATCAGACCGGTTGCAGTTTTTTGCGCGCCTTTCTCGGCCGCCGCTTTTTCCAGATACGGCTGGGCCAGCTCTTTTTGTTTTTGCGCGGTGGCCTCCACCCTTGCTTGCGCCAGAGCATTGAGGCTCTGTCCATAGGCTTCCGGCTCGGCAATCAGTTTCTTGCCGGCGGCAGCGTCGGTGATGCCCTCCTTGACAAATTCGTATTCTTCGGCGGATAGGTTGAAAACGGCCAGTTGTCGTGTCATATGAACCCCCAACGCATAGAGGGTCTTCTGGTCTTCGGTCTGAGGCTGGGCGGCTCCTGCAGGCATTGCCAGAAGTAAAACAAAAATACAGACGATCAGTTTACGCATAGAATTCCTTTCTTGAATTATAAATTTAAAATATCGTCGCCGCAGGACAAAGCGCCTAATCAAATCTGGGGACATCCGTTCTGGTCAGCGTTTCATCAAGCAGTTGCAGGACAACTTGATCACCTTTTTTGACGAAAGAAACCTTTTCAGGAAGAACAATAAAAGCGTTGGCGACCACCATGGATTTCAGAATGCCGGAACCCTGCTCACCCGTGACGCGCGCAAGGTAGCGGCCCTTTTCTTTCTGAACCACTGCGCGGATGAAATTCTTGACACCGATGCCCTTTTTTATATCCTGGGCGCTCTGAGCCGTGAGCGTCTCACGGAAGATTCGGACGTGTCCCTGCATTTTCAGCAGGTAGGGACGGACAAACTGTTCAAAGGAAACCATGACGGAGACCGGATTGCCGGGCAGGCCAAACAGCGGAACGCCGTCGATGGAACCAAAAGCCAGCGGTTTACCGGGACGCATGGCCACTTGCCAGAAGTGCATGGCGTTGCCGATGTCACCCATCACATCCTTGACAAAATCATAATCACCGACTGAGACGCCGCCGGAAGAAAGAATCACGTCGGCCCGGCGGGCGATCTGGAATTTTTCAACAAGCTCCGCTTTTTTATCGCGGCCGATGCCCATCATAATCGGAATACCGCCGCACTCAAGGATCTGCGCGGCGAGCGAATAGCTGTTGGAGTTGACAATTTTACCGGGCGGCGGATCGATTTCAATATCAACCAGTTCATCGCCGGTGGAAAGAATCGCCACACGGGGCTTCTGATGGACACTGACAAACGATTTCCCCAGCGCAGCCAGCATGCCGATATGTCCCGGACGTAAAACGCTCCCTGCCGCAATAACCCGTTCTCCTTTTTGAACATCTTCCCCGGACAATCGAATATTCAGACCTTTGGGGGCGGCCACTTTTATCCGTACCGTCTTGCCTCGCTCCTCGGTATCTTCGCGGCGAACCACCGCGTCAGCGCCCTTGGGAATCACCGCGCCGGTCATAATGCGTGCCGCCTGGCCCTCCTTGAGAGTTTTACGGGGAGCGCTGCCCGCAGCGATGGTTTCAATCACCTTGAGCTCCACGGGCTTGAAGGCGTGAACGCCTTTTGTGTCGGCAGACCGTACGGCGTAACCGTCCATTGCGGAATTGGCAGCGGAGGGAATATCGCGCGGGGCAAAAACATCCTCCCCGATCACCCGACCGCGGGCTTCCAGAATATCGACTTTCTCCAGTCCCATCGGGCGGCAACCGGCCAGAATGGTTTGAAGCGCTTCTTCCACGGAAATCATTTTTTGTCTCCCTTATTCTTGTTCGATGCACCTTATCAAAGACGGATAGGTTGTCAACTGGAAAAAAAGCTCACAGTTGATAGCTGATAGCTGAAGTTCATGTATATTTTGTAAGCCTGCGGCGTTTTTTTGTTTCTGGATGCCGGTCGTCACCGGCATGACGGCGCATATAAGTCTTTCATCTTAGCCTTCAGCCATGAGCTACGAGCTACGAGCTATGAGCTACGACTATTCGCCTTTGCCCTTGAACTAAATGAACATTTGCGCTAGGGAAAGAGTAACTTAAGGAAGGAAAACGATTCATGACGCCACAACAGAATAAAATTCGTAAAATGCTGGCCGAAAAGCAGGGCATTTTACTGGTTCATTATTACGCCAGACCCGAAATTCAGGAAATAGCGGATGTTTTGGGCGATTCGCTGGCGCTGGCCCAGGCGGCGGCACGCTCGGAGGCTAAAGTCATCGTCTTTGCGGGCGTACACTTTATGGCGCAAAGCGCGGCGATTCTGTCACCTCAAAAAATCGTGCTGCTCCCGCGTGTGGACGCGGGCTGTCCTCTGGCCGACATGGCCACTGCCGAAGCGGTCAAAAAAATGAGGCAGAAGGAACCGGACGCCGTTTTTGTGACCTACATTAATTCCACCGCGGAAGTGAAAGCCGAAAGCGATATCTGCTGCACCTCGTCCAACGCGATCAAGATTATTCAAACGCTGCCGCCTTCCAAAAAAGTGGTCATGCTGCCTGACGGCAATCTGGCTCGCCATGTGGCATCCGTCTCGGGCAAAGACATTGTCGCGTGGGAAGGCTGCTGCCCTGTTCATCAAGCGCTGACGGCGGAAGCGATCGCAGCGCGTAAGCAGGAATATCCGCAGGCGCTGTTTGTCGCACACCCGGAGTGCCGTCCGGAGGTCCTTACGCTGGCTGATTTTATCGGCTCCACGGCGGCTATTCTCCGGTTCGCCCACGAAACAAAAGCAAAGGAAATCATCATCGGAACGGAAGAAGGCATTTTAGCCGAGCTGCAAAAACACAATCCGGAGAAAACCTTTATTCTCGCCTCACCCGCGCTTTTCTGCGCCGACATGAAAAAAATAACACTGGATGACCTCGAAAAATCGCTGGCGACGATGCAGCCGGTGATCACGGTTTCCCGGGAAGTAAGCTTGGCTGCTAAAAACGCCCTGGATAAAATGCTGGCGCTTTCTTAACCGGCCGTTGTATTCGTTTGGATGAAGTTCATTGAGAAAAATCATCGATAAAAAAATCCTCCGGGATGCCCCAGCTGTTCGGGAACTTCTGGAACTGCTTGAAAAAGAAACCTCTGTCCTGGATGTTCATGGGCTGACAGGCTCCGCGCGTCCGTTTCTGACGGCGCTTTTGTTTGATCGCCTGCCCACGCCGATTGCGGTCATTTGTCCCACAGCCAAGGAGGCCGCCTCGTTCGCCCGCGATCTGATTCTTTTTCTGGGCGAAGAAGCCGTGCTGCATTACCCGCCGCTGGATTTTCTTTCCATTGACATGTTCGCCCTTCAGCGGGAAGAAGAACTAGCCCGCCTGAATGTGCTGACCCAACTGCAGGTGGACAGCCGTAAGATTATCGTCACCTCTCTTGCGGCCTGCATGCAAAAAGTCATGCCCGAAGCCGAATTTCAGCAGTATCTGAAAATTCTCTCGACAGGCGATGTGCTGCTGATGGAGGAGTTTCCTGCCCGGCTCCTGGCAGGCGGCTATCAGCGGGTATCGCTTGTGGAAAACCCTGGCGAATTCAGCCTCCGCGGCAATATTCTGGATATTTTTCCGCCCACCGAGCAAGAACCGTTGCGCCTGGAAATGGCCGGTGACGAGATCGAAACGATCCGCCGCTTTGACTGTTCATCCCAGCGCTCGGGCGCGTCCGTTGACGCTTTCGTTCTTGGCCCGGCCGGTGAAATTCTGATCGACGAAGCCAGACTGCTTCGCGCCGTGCGCAATGTCAAACGCCGCGCCGATGATCTGGACCTTTCGCGTGATCTGCGCAACAGGCTTACGGAAACGCTCCGACAGCAATCCGCAACCTCCGTCAACCCGATCTTTCTGCCCCTGTTTTATGAAGACTATGACGAACAGGGCGGCTTCGGAGAGCAAAAGCTCTCGAGTGTTTTTGATTACCTGCCGCCCAATGTTCTGTTCGTCCTCAACGATCCGCTGGCGATGAATCAGGCCGCGCAAAACGCCGCGGCCAACATCGACAAGCTGCTCTACAAGGCGAAAGCGAGCGGCAAGTTTTATCTGGAAAGCGCCGGCGTCTATCTGAATGAAGAAACGCTCAACGCCCATCTGGCCAGGTTCAGGCAGATTCGGCTTTCCGGCCTGACGCTGGACGATCAAAGCAGCAAAACCCCATCGGTGACGCTCGCGGCTCACCGGGACACCCTGGCGGCCGAGCCGCTGGCCGGCGAAGTGAAAGAAGAGGCGCTCCTGCGGCATACTGCGGATAAAATCAAAAACTGGCTTAAGCAGGACATGCTGGTGTTCTTCATTTCGCCGACGCCGGAAGACACGGCCCGGATGAAGCATCTGCTCGCGGGGTACAACCTGCCGGTGCGGATTCTGCCTGCGGACAGTCCCCTGCTGACAACTCTCAATGATCCCGGCAACGCCTCCGCGCTTTTTCTGCGGGAAGGAAAAATATCCGGCAGTTTTGTCTTTGAAACACTGGGGCTGGCATTTTTAAGCGAAGAAGAAATCTTTGTCAAAAAGACCTCCCGCCGCCGCTTAAGGCCGATCCGCGAAGGTTATTTCCTGAAATCCTTCGGCGATCTGAAAGAGGGAGATTTTGTCGTCCACACGGATTTCGGCATCGGCGTTTACCGCGGCCTGCAAAAAATTACCGTAGGCATTATCGAAAACGATTTTCTCGTCATTGAATATCTCGACTCCGACAAACTCTATCTGCCGGTCAACTCGCTGGAAAAAATCCAGCGCTATCTGGGACCGGACGGCTACAAGCCGAAAATCGAAAAGATGGGCGGAACCTCCTGGGACGCAGTCAAGGAAAGGGTCAAGAAGTCCGTAAGGGACGTGGCCGAGGAACTGGTGGCGATCTACGCCGCGCGCGAGGCGATGGAGCGCAAATCCTTCGCGCCGCCGGACCGCGTCTATGAAGAATTTTGTGCGACCTTTGAATTTGAGGAAACACCCGATCAGGCCAGAGCGATTGAAGACATTCATGCCGATATGGATGACGCGAAACCGATGGACCGCCTGATCTGCGGCGACGCGGGATTCGGCAAGACGGAAGTGGCTCTCCGGGCGGCCTTTCGGGCGGTGATGGACGGCAAACAAGCGGCGCTTCTCGCGCCAACCACGATTCTGGCCGAGCAGCACTACGCGACTTTCTCGCGACGCCTGGCCGATTTCCCCATCCGCGTCGAAGTGCTCAACCGTTTCAAGAGCGCCGCCGAGATCAAAAAGACCCTGGCGGATCTTCGTCTGGGAAAAGTGGACATCGTCGTCGGCACGCACCGCCTGCTGCAAAAGGACGTGGCATTCAAAGACCTGGGGCTGGTGATTATCGACGAAGAACAACGTTTCGGCGTGACGCATAAAGAAAGGCTGAAAAAAATGCGGACGCTGGTCGATGTGCTAACCCTTTCGGCCACGCCGATTCCGCGCACGCTGCACCTGTCGCTGGTCGGCATCCGCGATCTGTCCATCATCAACACGCCGCCGGAAGACCGGCAGCCGATTAAAACCTATGTTCTGGAATTCGACGAAGATACCATCAAAGCCGCCATCGAGGCCGAGCTGGCGAGGGGCGGCCAGGTGTTTTTTGTCCATGACCGCGTGCGCTCCATCTATTCCATCGCCCATCTGGTGCAGCGGCTCGTCCCACAGGCGAAAGTCGGCGTGGTGCACGGCCAGATGAAACCGGCGGACATCGAAAAGGCCATGTCGCAGTTTATCCGGCGCGAATTCGACGTGCTGGTCTGCACAACGATTATCGGATCGGGTTTGGATATTCCCTCGGCCAATACGATTCTCATCAACCGCGCCGACCGCTTCGGCCTGGCCCAGCTCTACCAGATTCGCGGCCGCGTGGGCCGGGGCAATCAGGAAGCCAGCGCCTATCTGCTGCTCCCCCGTGGCGCGCTGCTGTCGCGCGACGCCATGAGACGACTTCAGGCCATCAAGGAATTTTCCGAACCGGGTTCCGGTTTCCGCATCGCTTACAACGATCTGGAAATCCGCGGGGGCGGCAATCTGCTGGGCCTGTCGCAGGCGGGACATATCTCCGCCGTCGGTTACGAACTTTATACCGAACTGATGGAAAAGACGGTGCGCGAAATCAAGGGGGACTTGGCGCCTGTCGAAGAAGCTCTTCCGGAAATAGCCATGGGGATTTCCGCCTTTCTCCCCGAAAACTATGTGCAGGACGTTCATCAGCGGCTGATTTTATATAAAAGAATATCGCATGCGGAAAATCCGGAAGACCTCGATGCGCTTCGCAGCGAACTGGCCGACTGCTATGGCCCCCTGCCGCAGACGGCGGAAAATCTTTTGCGCGTGATCGGCATCCGCAATGTCTTAAAACCGCTCAAGGCCAAAAAAATGGGATACGACGGCAAATTCTTCTATCTGTATTTCCGGGAATCCTCCCCGATTGATCCAGCCAAAATCATCGCCCTCTCCCGCAAGAAAATCAAAGATTTACGCTTGACACCCGACTTCAAGTTGTTTTGGCCCGCCCCAGGCGTAACCGCACCGGAAATTCTGGATCAGGCCGAAGGGCTCTTAAAGATGCTTGCCCAATAACCATTATCAAGATATGAAACGCCATGAACAACATGCAGCCGCACCGATTAAGAAATTTGACAAAACCCGGCAGACCGTTCATGCCCCTGGTTCTTCTGGGGGCTCTGTGCCTGCTTGCCGCCTGCAGCCGGGATGATTTCCCCAATCAAAAGCAGGTCGTCGCCACGGTCAACGGCGAAAAAATTTATCTGGATGAATATCAGAAGCGATTGAACACCCAAAAAGGGCTGCTCTCCGCCAAGGCCTTGACGGAGTCATTGCATAAAGAGGAGTTGCTGGAGGAGGAAATTCTGGAATCCATGATCACGGAAAAAATCGTCCTCCAGAGAGCGCGGGAGCTGAACCTGTCGGTCACCAATACGGAACTGGAGAGAAAGCTTCTCGATATCCGCAAAGATTACGGCGACAATTTTTTTAATTTGCTCACCCAGCAAAATGTGCGATATGAAGACTGGCGCGAAGAGCTCAGAAAAGAGATGCTGTGGGACAAGCTGGTGACCACGGACGTGAATGCGCAAATCCGCGTTTCGGAAGACGAAGCGGAAGATTACTTTAATGACCGCCCCGGCCTATGCAAAAGCCAGGCGCGCGTTCGGGCGGCACAAATTGTTGTGCGAGACCGGGAAAAAGCCGACAACGCCAAAGCCAGACTGGAAAATGGCGATGATTTTGCCAAAGTGGCGGCCGAAGTCTCCATCGCGCCGGAAGCGGTGCGCGGAGGCGACCTGGGTTTGATTTCCCGGGAGACCATGCCGGAACCGCTGGACAAAACGCTTTTTAATCTGCCGGCAGGCAAAATAAGCCCGGTTGTGAAAAGCGATTATGGTTACCATATTTTCAAGGTGACGGACATCCAGCCGGCCCGGACAAGATCTTTTTTCGAATGCAAGGAAGACGTGATGGCCGACATCCGGGCCCAAAAGGAGGATGCGGCATTTACCAGGTGGCTGGATGGTTTGAAACTCAAGGCCGTCGTAAAAAAAGAAACCCATGGTCTCAGTCAGAAAAAAACGAAGTAAATATTCAACAAGGGGGAGAAAACACTGTGAAGTTTTTTAAAATAGGTCTCACGGCAATTCTGTTGATAGGGCTGGCGTGCGGAACGGTGGCCGCCGAAGTGACGGATCGAATCGTTGCCGTGGTCAATGATGAGGTGATCACACTGGCCGAACTCAATCGGGGGTTTGAACCCTATGCTAAAAATATTGAAGCCAACTATAAAGGTAACGACAAGGAAGCCACGCTGCAGCAGAACAAGAAAGTCTTCCTGCAGCGCCTGATTGATCAGATGCTGATCGAACAACAAGCAAAAAATGCAGGGGCGGGTTTTACCACCATATCAGATGAAGAAGTGATGAACGTGGTCCATGACATGCTGGCCAAGAACAACATCTCGATGGAAAACTATGTAAAGAAACTGGAAGCGGAAGGCAACAGCCTGGAGGCCGTGAAAAAAGAAATCAGGGGGCAGATGCTGCGCATGCGGCTGCTTCGAAGAGAAGTGCAGTCCAAAATCCTGGTCACCGATGAAGAAATCGGCGAGTATTACGAAAAGCACCGCCAGGATTACGAAGGTAAGGAGGCCGTGCGCATCAAGCAGATTTTATTACCGGTGGCGGCGGGCGCAGACAAAAAGACGCGCGAAAACGCCAGAGAGCAAGTGCGGCAATTGCGCGAACGCATCTCGAAAGGCGAACCGTTTGAAATACTGGCTGCGCAATATTCCAAGGGGCCGGCGGCGGCCCAGGGCGGAGACATCGGCTTTGTGGAAAAAGGCGTTATTGTGCCGGAAGTCGAAAAGGTGGCCTTCAGCCTGCCCGCGGGGCAAGTCAGTGACGTCATTGAAACGGAAAATGGATTTCACATCATCGCCGTTGTCGATAAGCGGGGGGCGGGGTTGAAACCGTTGCCCGCGGTGCGCAATGAGATCAAAGCAAAAATCGAAGACGAAAAGGTCGCCAAAAAATATGACGAGTGGATTGAAGGCGTCCGCAATAAATCCTTCATTGATGTCCGGCTATAGGAAAAAGCAAAGGACAACATGGATTTTATAAGAATCAAGGGCGCGTCCCAGCATAATCTCAAGAACGTCAATCTGGATATTCCCCGCGACAAGCTGGTGGTCATCACCGGCGTCTCCGGCTCCGGGAAATCCTCTCTGGCGTTTGACACCATTTATGCCGAAGGCCAGCGCCGTTACGTCGAATCGCTCTCCACCTACGCGCGCCAGTTTATCGGCCAGATGGACAAGCCGGAGGTGGAATCCATCGAAGGCCTCTCGCCCGCAATTGCCATCGAGCAGCGCGCGGCCAGCCACAATCCGCGTTCCACCGTGGGCACGGTCACTGAAATTTACGACTATTTCCGTCTGCTTTTCGCCGGAATCGGCGTCTGCCACTGTTACAACTGCGGACGGGAAATTCAATCCCAAACCATTGACAGCATTGTGCAAAGCGTGCTTTCCCTCCCGCAGGGCGAGCGCTTCAGCGTTCTGGCTCCCCTAACGCGCGGGAAAAAAGGCGAGTTTGCCAAGGAACTGAAAAAACTCCAGAAGGAAGGCTTTGCCCGCGTCCGCATTGACGGCGAAATCCGCGACCTGGCCGAAGACATTCTTCTGTCCAAAACAAAACGCCACGATATCGATCTGGTGGTTGACCGCCTGATCTTAAAGGAAGGCGTTCGCAACAGACTGCGCGACTCCGTGGAAATCGCCGCGAATAAAAGCGACGGCCTGGTCAGGATCGTCACCGCCGACGGTCGTGAAACGCTGTACTCTGAAAAATACGCGTGTCCCGATTGCGGCATCAGTATGGCCACGCTGGCGCCCCGCGTGTTTTCCTTCAACACCCCCTACGGCGCCTGCCCCCAGTGCAACGGCCTGGGTTCGCGCATGCACTTCGCGCTTGATCTGGTCGTGCCGGACGCGGGCCTGTCGCTGCGCGAGGGCGCCATCGCGCCCTGGGCCGGACGGAGCTCCCTCTACTACCACAACGTTCTGGATGCCTTATCCACGCACTACAAATTCGACATCAACATGCCCTTTAACAGGCTGCCCGAAAAAATCCAGAATGTTCTCCTTTACGGATCAGGAACGGAAACGATTAAATTCCATTCCGACCGTCCGGGCAAGCGCTACTTTGCCCACCGTCCCTTTGAAGGCGCGATCAAACAACTGGAACGGCGCTGGCGGGAAACCACATCCCCCGCAATACGCAACGATCTGGCCCGCTACATTGATTTGAGACCCTGTGAAACCTGCGGCGGCGCGCGGCTGAAAAAAGAAAGTCTGGCCGTCACCGTGGGCGGCAAAAATATTTACGACCTCTGCCTGATGTCCATCCGCGAATGCTTTCACTTTTTCGAAACATTGAATCTTTCGGCGCAGGAAACGCTCATTACCGAACGCATTCTCAAGGAAGTTAAAAACCGGCTGCAGTTTCTGCTCAACGTCGGCATGGATTATCTGAATCTGGCGCGCAACACCTCCACCCTGTCCGGCGGCGAGAGCCAGCGCATCCGGCTCGCCACGCAGATCGGCTCCGGACTGATGGGCGTTTTGTATGTGCTCGACGAACCGACCGTCGGCCTGCACCAGAAAGACAATTTGCGGTTGATCGACACGCTCAAACAACTGCGCGACATGGGCAACACCGTGCTGGTGGTGGAACATGACGCCGACATGATGCTCGCCTGCGACCATATTGTGGATATGGGGCCGGGTGCCGGCGTCCAGGGTGGCGAAGTCATTTTTCAGGGCACGCCCGCCGAAGTGCTGCAAAGCGAAACCTCGCTCACCGGCAAATATTTATCCGGGAAAGAATCCATCGCCCTACCCGCCAAAAGACGACCCGCCAAAGGCCGTCACATTGTCCTGGAAGGTGCGTCGCAAAACAATCTCCAGAATATTGATATTAAAATCCCCACAGGCGTTTTGACCGCCGTGACCGGTGTATCCGGTTCCGGCAAAAGCACCATGGTGATTGAAACACTCTATAAAGTGATGGCGCGCCGCTTAAACCAGCACAGTGGATCGATGGGCAAAATAAGAAAGGTCAAAGACCTGGGAGACATCGAACGGGTGATCATGATTAATCAGCAGCCCATCGGCCGGACGCCCCGCTCCAATCCCGTCACCTACACCGGCATCTTTTCTTTTATCCGCGATCTTTTTACCGGGCTCCCCGAAGCGCGTGTGCGCGGTTACAAGCCGGGACGATTCAGTTTCAACGTGAAAGGCGGGCGTTGCGAGGCCTGCGAAGGCAACGGCTTGATTAAAATTGAAATGCATTTTCTGCCGGACGTCTATGTCACCTGTGACGCCTGCCGGGGCAAGCGTTTCAACGCCGATACGCTGGACATCAAATACAAAGACAAGAGCATCGCCGACGTTCTGGATATGACCGTCTCTCAGGCGCTGGACTTTTTTGCCAATATCCCTTCCCTCAAATCGCATTGCAGCTGCTGGCCGACGTGGGACTGGGGTATATCCGCCTGGGCCAGTCGGCCACAACCCTGTCCGGCGGCGAAGCGCAGCGCATCAAGCTGGCTCGGGAACTGGGCAAAAGGGTCAACAGCAATACCCTGTATATTCTCGACGAGCCGACCATCGGCCTGCACTTTGCGGACATCCAGAAACTGCTCGACGTGCTGATGCGTCTGGTGGATATGGGCAATACGATGGTGGTCATCGAACATAACCTGGACATCATCAAATCCGCGGATCACGTGATTGATCTGGGCCCCGAGGGCGGCCCGGGCGGCGGACGGATTATCGCGGCAGGCACGGTGGAGGAAGTGGCGCGAAATGAACAATCCTCTACCGGTCAGTTTTTAAGAAAAATTCTGGACAATCAGAAAAACCGCTCCAACCGGTAATTCAGAGGAAGCCGGCAAACGCAGCCAAAAAATACCAACCGGGTATAAGACAAAAAATCCCCGGAAGGTTGCCCTTCCGGGGATACATACTAATTTTGGAACAACAAAATTGATGCTAGAAGGTCAGCGTCAGCTTATTGATGACCATGAAGTTGTCGTTAACGTCTTCGCTCGTTTGACCTTTATAAAAGTCACCCACAAACCAATAACCGCCGCCCAGCATGTAGGACAGGTTGTTGGTAATTTTGTAGGTAGCGGTCAGGTCCACTTCATAACCGTATTCTCTGTCTACCCAATAGGATGCCGGGGTCTTATCCGCTATGGCATAAGAAACAGACGCCATAATGTCCAGTTTGTCTACCGGTCTGATACCGCCGCGTAACTGGGCGAAGTAAGCGTTGGTCATTGGACTGCCATTGCCGGTGTATTTAACAGCGCCAGTGGAATTAAGGTAAGGATAACCGCCCATGTGAGCCAGCCCAGTAGCTCACGATCTTGGTTGAACATGATCAGGCAGGGATTCCAGTCCAGACCGCCGCCGGCAGCGCCTTCATTTTTATCCTTTGATGCGGAGTCATCACCGGACAGGTAAGCTAACGTACCGCCGGCATAGAACATGCCGAAATCAGCCGTCGCATCGATCCAGGCGGATAAGGTATTTACGTCGATTTCATCGGTCCCTATAAAAGCGTTAGCAGTGGCTTTGGCTTCGTCTTCGAAGCTAACTTGACCAATGGTCCAAATCACTTCAGCCTGCAGAGCAACCGGTCCTAACTGCGCTTTAAAATAGGGCAGCATCGAAGTGGTTTCTGTTTTTGACCCGAACGGAAAAGAATCTATACACTGGATCTATAGGCCGCTCTGTTCGTTCTGTTGTTTATGTACTTGACCAGCAAACCACCCTCGCCGCCTTTCCAGAAATATTTACCAAAAGCCGTATAGAAGGTGCTGTCCATGTCTGTGCCTCTAGCGGTAGCTGGTACTATTTCCAAATGTCCCGTAGCTTCTTTCGCCTTCATTGTTTTTACCCGTTTGAATGCCGAGCACCAAACCGCCCATTTTGATCAGATAACTGACTTTACCCAACGGTATTGAGTTGTCGCCGAATACGGTACCCCACGCGCCATCGATCTGGTAACCAGCGGTAAAAACACCGATGGGGGAAACGTACGATATGTAACCTAAATCGAAAGCAATGTTTTCATTTTCCGATCTGGTACCGGCTGATAATACATCATATTCATTTTTGTTGGTTGATCTCGATGCGCCCCATGCTCTTTCCATCGCGTCAAAGCGGGAGATGAACGTCAAGCCCGGAGCAACGATGAACTGTGTGGTCATGCGCAGCCTCTGGAAATAGAAAGCCGTGCTCGGACCTTCCTTTAAAAAAACTTCCTCCTCTGGAAATGCAACCTTTTTAGTTACGTTTGTTTTATCCAGGTACATACCGGCCGCATAATACTCGCCGCTAACCTTTACATCAACGGCCATCGCTGACGTGCTGAAGGCAACGATCAACCCCAGTGACAGCAAAATTAACCAAAATCTCTTCATTTTTTCCTCCTAATCATTAATAGAGTCAAAAAGCTTCAGCCTTTTTCTTAAAACGGGCATTTCCTGAAAAAGGCCACTTCTACCGAATATTTTGCTTCCAAAAACTCCGGCTGCTAAATATTTGACGCGAACCTAGCATCGGCCCATCAGGATTGTCAATATTTATTTCCTGAAGGCTCGAACGCGCTTCGTCTGTTTCATTTAGCAACTTCAATGCCATATATAAACACTGCATCTCAAAAGAATAAAATAGAGTGGACTTACCTTTGATCAAACAGGGTGCAAGAAATTGAGGCGAAGCGCGATAGTTTGTTCTTCTATTTGAAATAATTGACTGTTATCGACATCAAGTTCGCTGCGATTGTCTTCCTTTATCTTTCATCCAATCTGTGTTTATTTTTACACAGACCTTGTGACAGCAGACACTTTTTGAGGCTAAAAGATGCCCGTAAACGCTTTTGCGTGTTGTTTTTAACACACCCCCCTATGGAAAACGGCATACATTAAAGAAAAAGGTACAAGGTAAAAGGTAAAAGGTTCAAGGCGCATAACCCTGCGGGTCACACGTAACCCTGTGGGTCACACGTACCCCTGCGGGGCACGCGAGGTTCAAGATGCAGACCTTTATCCTTTTTTTTTGACTCATATTCTGATATTAGGAAAACCATTCTAAACATGGAGGTTGAAACTATGTCAAAATCCAAAGATGTGAAAAAAGACGCCAAGAAAAAACCCGCCAAATCCGCCAAAGAAAAGAAAGAGGCCAAGAAGCTGAAAAAAGGGACAAAAGAATAGAAGACCAGGTGAAAGGTATCATACCCCTTTGGGTCACACGAGGTCAAAGGTTAAAAGTTAAAGACTTTGTCTGTCCCAAATGTTAGACGGTAGTCCTTTTACCTTGAACCTCGGTCCTTGAACCTTAGATCGTCAATCCCAGATCGATCGCATTAGGATATTATTCTCATGAAGATAAAATTTCTCGGGGCCGCGAGAACCGTCACCGGCTCGTGTTATATTATTGAAACGGATCAGGCGCGTTTTGCCATTGACTGCGGCATGCATCAGGGATCCGATTCAATTGAAAGACGCAACCTGGATATCGCACCTTATGACCCGGCCCGGATTGATTTTTTCATTATCACCCACGCGCATATCGACCATTCGGGACTGCTGCCCCGCATGACGCAGAATGGTTTTCGGGGGTCCATTTACGCCACGGAACCGACCGGCGATCTGCTCAAAATACTGCTTCTGGACAGCGCGCATATCCAGGAGGTGGAAGCCGCCGGAAAAAACAAAAGATTGCAGCGCACGGGAATGAAAGCGGATGCAACGCCGCTTTACACAACCCAGGACGCCGAAGCGGTGACGCCGTTCATCAAAACCCGGAAATATGATGAAATCTTCAGTCCGGCCCCGGGCATCAGCGTCCGGTTTCAGGACGCCGGCCATATTCTGGGCGCGGCGATGGTGGAATTGTTTATTGAAGAAAACGGCGAAACCACAAAACTGGTTTTTTCCGGTGATATCGGCCGTCCCCATCAACTTTTAATGAAAGATCCCAGTTCGATGCGGCAGGCGGATTTTCTGTTCATGGAATCGACCTACGGCAACCGCAATCACAAAGGCGAACAGGAAAGCCTCGAGGAACTGGCCGAGGCTATTCGGTACAGTTACAAAAACGGAGAGAAGGTTATCATACCCGCTTTTGCCGTGGAAAGAACGCAGGAGATTCTTTATTCGCTGCATCTTCTTTTGCGCGACGGCAAGCTTCCCAAAGACATGCCGGTCTATCTGGACAGTCCGCTGGCCATCAAGGCCACGGAAATCTTCCGCCGTTATCGTTCCTATCTGGACGAGGAACACAAACCCTTTTGAAAAACGGCGAAGATCCGCTTCGCCTCCCCAACCTGATATTGTCCACCACCACCGCAGGAGTCCATCGCAATTAACGAAACGCGGGAACCGGCCATCGTGATTTCCGCAAGCGGCATGTGCAACGCGGGACGGATCAAGCACCACCTCCGTCATAACTTGTGGCGACCCGGCGCCAGCATTGTCTTTGTCGGCTTCCAGGCGGAAGGCACCCCGGGGCGGAAGATCGTGGACGGCGCGAAAAAAATCCGCATCTATAATGAAGACATCGCTGTGGAGGCAAAAGTGTTTACCATCAACGGTTTCTCCGCTCATGCGGGCCAGGATCAACTCCTCGATTGGCTCAAGGATTTTCAAACCAAGACCATGCAGGTCTTTCTGGTGCACGGGGAATTTTCCGCGCAGGACCATCTGGCAACTTTAATCCGCGAAAAATTCGGCCTGTCCGTGACCATACCGGAATACCTGGAAGAAATCCTGCTGAAACCCGGCACGCCCATCGAGGAAATCAAGCAACCCCTCACGGCGGCGCCAAAGCTTAACCTGTCACCGCTTTTTGCCGACTTAAAAACGAAGTTGGATGCTGTGGGTAATAAGATGGGAGACTTTCAATCCCTGTCGGCCTCTCAACAATCCGAGATTGCCGAACTCCTCCGGCAAGCCGCCGCCAGTATGGAGAAGATCAGAAACAAGTAAAAGGTTCATAGCTCGTAGCTCATAGCAAAAAACCGCTGAACCGTTGAACCTTCAGCCTTCAGTCCGTGCTTCGTGCCCATCAGGTGGGGCTACGTAAATCCTTGCCGAAAATCCAGAAGTAAATCGTCCCCGCCAGGCCGCAGGCAAAGGCCATCAGGAAATTGACCTGCGGCGAGATTTCCCACAGAAATGCGCCGCCAAAGGCGGCAACCGATACGATAACGTCCCGGCTCAGATAATACAGTCCGAACATGCCCGCTTTTTTTCCTTCCGGCGCCAGATCCATGCATCGGGCATGGCCGTGGATGCCCGGGTGGTGAAATCGGTCAGTCGACCCGTCAGTGATCGGAAGTTGAGAGAACTTCGAGAAAAGAGGAAGACCAGAGCGCATATGAGGAAGAAGTCTCAAAAAGCGATGCGTTTTCAGAGGGATTTGGAATCCGACTGGACAGTAAAAAATAACAAGCCCCTTTTCGGGATGAAGGAACATGCCTCCATTGATGTGGAGAGCGGCCTGGTAATTTCCACACATATGACCAAGGCATCGGAACATGATACGAAATATTTTTCTTATGCTGTTATGAAGGGTATTCATGGGAAGAAGCTACCGACAAAAGTTTATGCCGACAAGGGATACTGTGGCGAGCCCTACCGGGATTTTCTGAATATGAACGGAATCGATGACGGCATTATGAGAAAGAACCAGATCAATGCTGCTCTTACAGAAAAAGAGATTCAGAGAAACAAAGAAATCTCTAAGGTCAGGTATAAGATTGAGCAGTACTTTGGGATCACGCATAAACATCACGGAGCCGGCAAGGCGAGATTTACAACCCTTGTTAAGGAAAATTGGGATCATCTTTGTGGAGCCATGGCCTTCAACATCAAGCGTGTTATTCTGAACCTTAGAAAGCGGGAAATGGTTACTGCGAGATAGAGGGAACGGGCCCCCGGAAACCCCTCTTCGGGGGTATCCGGGGGAAAACAAGAATTATCGAAGAGCGTTTCTTTCAATCGCAAAACTAAAAGCTGAATAAAAAAACTAAAAAATGGGGATCAGAATCAAGGAATATTTAAATCAGAATTATGCAAACCTTTCATAATGCCTTTATTTCGCCCACAAGTCCCTCCCGGATTTCCCATGTGCAAAGGGGTTCTACACCCTTCAAGCGGATCACCCCGCTGGCGATGGCAGCCTGAAAACCACGAACAGCCCCATTACTACTTCAATTTCACATCTTTAAACGCCTGGGTACACCGTTTGCTGACTTTCTTCTTGTTCTTCTCAAGGCAGTCCAGCAGGCGTCCTTCACCGGGTTTGGCGGCCGAGCAGTAGGCATTTAAGTCATCGCGGCATTCATTGGCCACATAGCTCAACGCATTGATCGCCCGTTCAAGCTGAACGGAGGCGTCGTAGAGCGCGAACTCGCAACGGTTCGAAAGCTTGTCCCCATAGGCATACAGACATGCGAGAAGCCGGCCCTCACCCGGAGTCACATTCTTGCAGTAGTTGTTGATTTCTTTCTGGCACCCTTCCTCCACGGTCCGGACCAGCCCTGCCTGGGCCAATGCGCTTCCGGCAAAAAGCAGCGCCAGGCCGATCGCCATCAAACACAGAATCATTCGATTCATCGTTCGATCTCCTTTCTTTTATCGTAATTTCATGGTCATGGTTTCATCGATTGCTTTTCTGAGCCTTTTCCCCCAGTACTTGAAAGCATCTTCGGATGAACCCCACTGCGTGAACCTCTCCGTAAAGCCGGCGTGATACTGATCTTATTCTTATAGAATCAAGGGGGAAATAGCCTCGGTTTTCAGCCCAAAGTCTTTATTATCAATTGGAATGTATCAGCCATTTCATTTCTCTATTCAAGTGTGCCTCTGGTGCTGGAGGACGGTAATTCAAAGAACTATGTGGCCTGAATGTGTTGTATTCCATGTGCATTTTTTAATCAATGTTTTCGCTTCATTCAAGGTATAAAAGATCTCTCCCGTGCGAATCGCCGCCTTCTGAAAATTTTAAAAAAGTTAAAATAATAATTGAATTGCCGCAGAAAGGCTGGTACCTAGAAAACTTAGCAGGTGTTGCATCGCTTTATAATATAAAAGGAGAGACTCTTCGATGGAGAAAAGCCATCACATGAGCCTTGTCAGGCATCTTAGATACCCCGTCGCTGTGATGGTCATGATCATCCTGGCGCTTCAATTCTCCGCTTGCAGTAAAGAAAAACAGGCATCCACGCCATCCTCGACAACCGCCACCGTACTGGAAACCGTCCAGAAGGATGTACCCGTGGAGTTTGAGTACGTGGCACTGACCGAAAGTTCGCATCAGGTCAACATCCAGGCGCGTGTCAGCGGCTTCCTCGATAAGCGACTCTATACCGAAGGGAGCGTGGTGAAGCAGGGTCAAGTTCTTTTTCAAATGGATCCCAAACCGTTGCAGGTGCAACTGGACCAGGCTAACGCGGCCCTTGCCAAACAGCAGGCCGCCCTTGAGACGGCCCGTCTGAACCTGGCGCGAACGAAACCCCTGGCAGAGCAAAAAGCACTTTCCCAGAAGGATCTCGATGATGCCACCGGCCAGCATGCATCAACGGCGGCCGCTGTGGAGCAGGCAAAGGCGCAGGTGGAGACCGCCAAATTGAATCTTTCCTACACGACAATAACGTCTCCCATCAACGGCATCAGCGGCGCGACCCTGCAGGCGGAAGGCACTTATATAAGCCCGCAGAACAGCCTGCTGACGACGGTGGCGGTTCGCTCGCCGATATGGATAAATTTCAGCCTGTCCGAAAATGAAATGCAGAAATTCCGCACGCAGGTCAAAAAACGCTGCTGCGTGCACCGAAAGCAGATCGGTTTATTGTAGAAGTCATCCTCGTGGACGGATCGATTCATCCTTACACCGGACACATGACCTTTGCGGACCCGTCCTATAATCCGGAGACCGGTACCTTTTCCATTCGGGCGAGCGTTGAAAATCCGGACGGATCCCTGCGGCCTAACCAGTATGTTCGGGCCCGTTTGAAAGGCGCTATTCGTCCCAATGCGGTTCTGGTTCCTCAGAGGGCCGTCCAACGGGGGTCGAAGGGTCATTTTGTCTGGGTCGTGGACAAGGACAGCAAGGCCGAAATGCGCCCCGTGACAGTCGGGGAATGGCAGGGTGATGACTGGTTCATATCGGAAGGGCTGAAGAGCGGCGAGCGAATTGTCGTGGATGGCGGTTTGACGCTGCGTCCCGGCAACCCCGTTACCGTCAAGCCGTATCAGCCGGCGCAGGAGCAAACCGGCAAATAAACTCCGACAGCAAATAGATTTTGACGGTCGTAAACTAGGACACATACCGTATGTTCTCCAGATTTTTCATCGAGCGACCGATTTTTGCCACCGTGATCGCGATTATCATCTGTCTCGCGGGTCTGGTTTCCATGTCGGTTCTTTCCGTCGAGCAGTACCCGACGATCTCGCCGGTCCAGATTACAGTTCAGGCCATATATCCGGGAGCGGATTCGCAGACCCTTGCCGACTCCGTTGCCGCGCCAATCGAGGCCCAGATTAACGGTGTTGACGACATGTTGTACATGTCATCGTCAAGTTCCTCCACCGGCAATTTGATGATTACCGTTTACTTCGATCTGGACGTCAATCCTGATATTGCCCAGGTGCAGGTTCAGAACAGGGTCAACCTCGCCACACCCCGCTGCCCGATGCTGTTGTGCAGCAGGGGGTTTCCGTACAGAAAAAAGCATCGACCATCATGATGCTGATTGGCATCTTCTCGCCGGATGAGCGTTACAGCAGTGAATACATTGCAAACTATGCCAATGTTACGTGCTGGACGCTATCAAGCGCGTTCCCGGCGCCGGACAGGCGCAGATTATGGGTATCCCTGATCAGGCCATCCGTATCTGGATGAATCCTCAGCGAATGGCATCCCTGGGCATTACGACCGACATCCAGCAGGCGGTTGCGACCCAGAACGCTTTGTATGGAGCCGGACAAATCGGGCAGACGCCCACCCCCAGACCGGTACAGCTCACGTTCCCAGTGGTAACTCAGCGACCGTTCAGCAACCCCGCACAATACGACGAGATTATTCTCCGCGCCAATCAGGACGGCAGCAGCATCGTCCACTTAAAAGATGTCGCCCGCACCGAGGTCGGTTTGAAGCAGTATGTT
>CAVSCG010000018.1:0-30641 GCA_963726395.1 uncultured delta proteobacterium | reverse complement strand
CCCAGAAAAAAAGTTCTTATTAATCGATAATTGCTTTTCTTGGCATCCAAGAAGAACCCTTGGGACAGCAGCATATTTAATATTACTCATCCATATTGCATTTATGGATGAAACCGTGGATCGTCTCGGGGTTGAGAATGTAATTTATTATTATCAATGCTCAGAACTTACCGTGCCTGCCTATACCCGACGTAAACTCAGAAGCACCCCGAACAGTCTCACCGCTGCTAATGACGATGTCATAACCTTTTGAGAATTCCTGTTCCATAGCCTCTGCAAAGGTCATATTGAATCCTTCATAAACGGACTGTCGATCACTTCGCATACATTTCTGCGGGAAGGCAGCAATTTTTTCGGCCAATTTTTCAGCTTCTTCCCTAGCGGTGCCGGTTTCCACAACCCTGTTGCAAGTCCTATTTGCAGGGCCTCATCCGCATTTACCGGGCGACCCGTAAGAATTAAATCCATGGCACGGCTCATACCTATCAATCGAGGCAACCGCTGGGTTCCTCCGTCAATCAGGGGAACACCGAATCTGCGGCAGAATACGCCAAAAATTGCGTCCTTTTCCATCACCCGCATGTCACACCATAAGGCGAGCTCCATGCCGCCAGCTACAGCGTAGCCGGAAACAGCAGCAATAACCGGTTTGGAAAGATGCATTCTGGAGGGACCCATTGGTCCATCTTTTGTCATATCTTTATCCAATCTATTTCCCGGTCCATTAGGATCGGTAACACGAACAGCGGCTTTTAAATCAGCCCCCGCACAGAATGTTCTTCCTGAGCCGCATAGGACAGCTACTGAATAATTGGGATCACTGTCGAAGGCGCGAAAGGCATCGGCCAACTGGTCGGCGGTTTTTCGGTTCACACAATTTTTTATTTCCGGTCTATTGATGATTACAGTATAGACTGCACCTTTTTTTTCAACTAATACTTCGCTCATTTTAGCACTCCTTTCGAGAAATAATTTGAAAACACTGGGTCGTCGTCTCGTGCCGTAAATATCTAGAGGTGGTTAGCTCTTCATTGGTGGATTGCAACTCCTCGTTAGTGGACTTTGCTTTCTTCCCATCTATAAAATTCTTGGCGTAGTCTGACAGTTAATTAATCGGTTTCAGCTACTTTATTTGTTCAATTCGTTCCCTGAGGGCAACCAGTAGCGTCTTCAGATTATTTTCATCCAGTGACAACAAGAAATTCATATCCATGTCCGTCTGCAACAGTTTCAGTATTTTTTCCAGGAGTTCAGTTTTTGTCAAATCGTTCATTACTTCACCAATATTAAAAATCCGGAGCAGATAAATCTTTTAGCAGTCTGTTATTAGTACAAAATCACACAAAATTATTCAACTACTTCTAAGAACTGTTTGTTGTCAGGCGTGAATTGTGTTTATTACCGATTGAAGTCTTGCATTTTTGTTATGGTTGACGATTTATTGACTACAGGAAGTTGTCAATAAAAAACTCAGGGATCAATTTTGAAGAACCAAATCATCATCACAAAAGTTGCTGCACCTTTATGCCTGTCTTCAAAGTTCAAGTAGAATCTTCTGATAGAAATCTTTTTCCCGCTCCAAGAGCTTCTCCAGAACGGGCATGGCTGGGGAGAAGTCCGGTGCCTCCTCTTCGCTGATCCGCCGGAAGGCTGCGGCCATTTCGTGATAAATATCCTCAATGACAACCATCTCATAGGAGAGACGAAGTCTCTGGAGCGCAGGGTACTGTTCTTCTTGCTCTTCGAGAAACTGCCGATATAGGGTGCGGAATCCGGCGCCCCCCGTTCCCCGCCGTTCGATGATTTGGTATGTGAAGCGCGCTGACCACTGCCAGTCTGCTGCCTCCTTCCAGTTGGTCAGATCCCTGATGAGCGCTTCCAACGACCTGTCTCCATAGGCGGCGGGTAGCCCCGGAATCCCGTTCAGGTTTTCCTCAGCCCACAGGCGGATGGAGCCCCGTACCACGGTCTCGTCAATACGGAACCCCGAGAGGTCCTCAAGGATGAAGGACTTGTTCTTTAGCACAAAGGGTGGGAAAGCGGCGCTCCTCGCACGCTCCATGTCTGTTATCGCTACAGCGAGCGTTTCCGGATGGAGCGTATCCGAAACGTAAAACTCTCCTTTTTTGTCATTGTAGCCACAGATGACCACGGCGTGGCCGGGAAAGTGCTGATCGGTGTTGAAGTAGGGAAGATAGGCGATGTCGGTCTGAACAAGAACCGGTAGGCCACGGTCCACCGATGCTTTAGCGTGCCGTGTTGCTTCGGCGGCGTTTTCTGTTTCCCGCCACTGGAATTTCAGACCAACGGCCTGAAAGAAGTTATCCTCCAGGGCGAGGCAACGCATGTGGACAAGCCGGGAAGGAAGTTGATTAAGGATCAGGTAGAAGAATCCCGGCGCCCTTCCCAAGCCGATGACTGTGGGCTCACTAACCTTAATCCCCCAGAATTCCAGGACGTTTCGGATGGCGCTGGACGCGCAGTGAAATCCCGGTTGATGGCGATATCCCGGAATGATCTGATTCTCGAACATGATGACCTTCCTGCTGGGGATGCATTTTTAGCTTTTAATCTTACATATTTTTAAAATATCATCAACTGAGGAGTACAGAAAGAAACAAATAAAAAAACCAATATATTTCAAAATTATTTTCCTCGCCAAGTAGAAACTTACAAATTATTTTTATCGGTACAATAAAAGACGGCTCCATAAGGGGCTTGACAACATGACTCCCGATGAGGTTTACTGGGACACAATACCGAAGTTAAAGGATGCGGTATGAACCAGGGCAGCTAACCACTTATAACCCGCTCCAGGTTGTCTTAAGAAACCAGACCACCTTCTGTTTAAAGATTAAATCATATCAATGGAGCTAAAGATGGAAACCGCTCAGAACCAACAACTTTTAAGACGACGAGAAGAAGATTCAACTTATGTGAGCCAAAACTCACATACTGATAAGCTAAAAGTCTTAAAAATACAGCGTACCTGTGTTCATGACGGCCCAGGAATCCGTACAACGATTTTCTTTCAGGGGTGCGGATTGAGGTGCTTATGGTGCCAGAATCCGGAAGCACTGTCATTCCATCCTGACCTAGCACCTGACAGGGATTATTCGATTTCCGACATAATCGAACTTGTTTCGAGAGACAAGGATTACTACTACAAAACAAACGGCGGGGTGACCCTGAGCGGCGGCGATCCTCTTTTGCAGGACCCGGACAGCCTGATACCTTTACTGGAATCATTAAGGAAAGAGAACATACATGTGGCCGTTGAAACTTCCCTCCACGTACCTTGGGGAAATGTGGAAAAATTGGCGCCTTACATAGATCTGTTTCTTGCTGACTTGAAGATTGTCGGCGATGACAGTCTCCATAAGAAATACACCAAGCAGGACAGCAAACTAATCCAAGATAATATAGAGAAACTGATTGCTTTAAACGCCAAGGTTAAATTCCGCATGGTGATGGTGCCGGGTTACAACGATAGGGAAAGCAATATTAAGGCGACTGCGGATTTCTTGAAGTCTGTCAATCACAACTCAATCGAGCTGCTGAAATACCACAACATGTATGAAGAGAAAGCCAGGCGTCTTGGCTTGGCGTCAGAGTCATTGAAAATCACAAATGACCAGAGTCTTGCCTCCGTAAAAAAAGCCGTCGAATTATTCAAATCTCTTGTCATCATAGCCGAGTGCTATGATCTGGATGCCTCCAGGCATAAAGCTGTCTTTTCCAGGCGTGTTTATGACATACAAAACGCTATCAGAGAAAGTGGCAGGAGTCTCTGTTTTGAAGTATCCAGGCTGAAAACAGATTACTACAAGAAAAATGGTTTTGAAAAACCGAACCCCATTCACAGGGCGGAACGTCTGTCTTATGTATTAGCTAACAAGAGTGTTATCATCTATCCTCAGGAACTTCTTGTCGGCAATTTCACCGCCAAGAGATGCGGCGGTCAAATATGGGAAGAGCACTATGGCGCTCTCTTCGCTTCGATTCTCCATCAGATCCATCGCCAGAAACCGGTTCCATTCCAGTGTTCCTGGAAGGACAGACTCAACTTCTTTTACAGAACACTTCCTTTCTGGATGGGACACTGCCTTTTAATGAAGGTAAATAATTCCATTCCCAAGTTTATGTTAACCATTGCACGCTCTTCCGAGAACGTTGCCGGATTCAATAATAACATGGCCGCAATTGCGCATTTTGCCGTCAACTTCGAGCGCATGCTTCAATTGGGAACCACAGGAATCATAAAAGAGATTGAAACCGCGCGAAAAGGAAAGCCTGACAGTACCCAGGCCTTCTACGAGGGAGCAATCATCGGCCTCAAGGCTTTGGAATCGTTTGCCGCGCGTTATGCCGACAGCCTGACAAAACTGAGTCGGGAGGAATCTGATCCGGGACGCCGCAAAGAATTGGAAGAAATGGCCGCGATCTGCGGACATGTTCCCAAATACCCTGCCCGCACATACCATGAAGCGCTCCAAAGCATGATTTTTTTGCAGATCGCGATTTGTACAGAATCCTATGAAAATGCGATATCCCATGGACGCCTCGATCAGGTATTATATCCTTACTACAAAAAGGATAAAGAGGCCGGTATCATTGATTACGATAAGGCGAAAGAACTGCTGGCCTTATATATTCTCAAAATGGACGAAGCCATCCTGGTAAATGATGGCGATACCTATCTGAGAATCGGAAGACTCTTTGAGACTATGTCTACGGACCAGGCTGTGACAGCCGGAGGTCTTGGCAGAGACGGTAAGGACGCCACCAATGACGTTACCTATATGCTTCTCGATATTTGCGAACTGCAACCTTACGCCTGCAATATGACGGCCAGAATTCATAATGGCAGTCCCCCTGAATATCTGGACAGGCTTGCGGAGGTATATATTAATGGCGCACCCATGCCTGCTTTGTATAATGATGAAATTTACCTGAAAACTCTGGCAAAGCATTACCCCACCACCCTAGTGGAGGATGCGAGGAATTATGCGGTAATCGGATGCGTTGAACCAAATGTGTCTGATGATCATTTTGGTAACACCGACTGCGCCAATATGAACGTTGCCTTGCCTTTCTTACAGGCCCTAAAAGGCGAAGAAGACGATCTATGGAACGTTGGCTTAGTCGATCAACTGGAAAAAATGACCACTAAGTTCTTCGAATACAATTGCAGAAGAGACAATAAATTGTCCCAATATTCCCTGGCAAAATATATGAACGCCCGGAAACGTTTCAAGAAGAAGAGAGCCTCCACACCTAAGCCACCTGCGAACATGGAGGAATTGCTTCAGCGCTTTCAGGCACGTTTGAATCATCTGATCAACTCCATCTTGGCCGATCACCAGAATATTGAGAAGGTGATTCGTGAAAGCTTTACAACGCCCCTTGCATCCACCCTCTTTAAGGGTTGTATTGAAAGCGGAAAAGACCTGTGCGAAGGCGGCGCGACGATAAACAGCAGCGGCATTCAGGCTGTGGGAATTACGGATGTCGCGGATTCGCTATTTGCCATTAATGAGGTGGTATACAAGCAAAAGCTGTATTCAATTCATGATATCATCAACGCCATAAACAACGACTTCGAGGGGGAATATTATCAGCAGATCAGATCGGCATTGCTCGACGTCCCGAAATTTGGTCATGATGGTTCGCATGAAGCTGTCGAATGGGTAAACAAAACATTACAGATTTACGTCAACGCATTGAACTCGGTAGAGAACTGTCCTAGAGGCGGCATATATACCGCCGGATATTACGCCTTGAATGTAAATGATGTCTACGGAAAGAAAACGCCCGCCTTGCCTTCAGGCAGATTGAGCGGCGTTTCTCTTGCTAACAGTATTACTCCTCATTATGGAATGCAGACGACCGATTTATTGTCATCACTGAATGCTGTCGCCGATGTTGATTTTGCGACCTATGCCCCCAATGGCACCACGGTTACGTTCACTGTTGACTCGGCGCTGTTCCAAGGTCCGGACGGAGTCAGAAACCTCTCGGGTATAATCAGTACGTACTTTGACAAAGGCGGCATGCAGTTTCAGCCAAACGTCATCGACAGACAAATATTACTGGACGCATACGACCATCCGGAAAAATACCCGAATCTCCTGGTTCGTGTTGCCGGTTACTGCTCATACTTCAATGACCTTTCCGATGATTTGAAAAAGATCATCATAAACAGAACCTGTTACTGTTAGACTCGGATTTTGCATCACAGGAACACGTTTGTAGTTGTGATAATGCCTGGCAGAAGATGTTATTGACAGTTTTGCATATTTGGCGTCAAATACACTGAACAGGTCAAGAGAAGAATATCAAACAAACAGGAGAATTTATGGCTAAAATAAATTTTATCATTACTTTGGTATTTATGCTTTTGATTATTGCTTCAACCAGTTTTGCCGCCGGCAAGTATCAATGGGAACTTGCCGATACTGAAGATGGATGCCAGATATATACAAGTGTGGTTGCCGGCAGAGATTATGTCGCGTCTAAAACCACCTGCGTTATCCCCGCCAGAATGGAAGTAATTGGCATGGTCCTCAGGGATATTGCCAACTATCCGGAATGGATGCAAGATTGCAAAGAAACAAAAATATTAAAAGTAGTAGATGACGCAAACGATGTTTTTATATTCTGGTTCCGTCAGCATATTACGCTGCTTACAGACAGGGATATGGTAATTAAAAGCAAAACAATCATGAGAACTGAAAAAGGTCAAAATCTTATTTACGCCGACGCAACCAATGAAGTTTCCTACGATCCCGGCAAAGGATATGTCAGAATGCCTTCCTTTCGTTCATTGTTTACACTTGAGTGGATTGATCGGGAACACACCCGGGTAACATTTATGATAGATCCAGACCTTGGCAAAGGGATACCAATCGGGATTGCTAACAACACAATCAAGTCGACTCCGTTAAAAACTTTAAAGAAAATGATGAAAATGGTGAAACTGAGCAAATATATTGAATCTGCCAAGACATCTAAATACAATAAGTTTGCCGAGGATTATGCGAAAGCTGGGCATAAGGAGTAACACCACAATACTCTAAAGTAACATGTGGTACACAATATCGAAGGCACGTCAGGACAAGGAGAGGCAATTATGAAAGAAAAAAATCTTATTCTTGCTGTTGATGTTGGTACCACTGCGACGAAAGCGGTAATCGTAAGCCCCGATGGATACATAGATTCCGGTCAGTCAACCTGTAGTCTCTCGTATCCGGACAAGTCGTGTGTTGAGCAGTCGCCGATGGAAATATCGGATGCCATATATAATTCCAGCAGGAATGTTCTTGCTGCGCATCCTGATCTGGTCGAAAGGCTTGCCGGCCTTGTGTTCACGAGCCAGATGCAAAACACCGTTCCGGTGGGCAAGGACGGAAAGCCTCTCATGAACATGCTCTCTTGGATGGATGAACGTGCAGCCAGTTTCACCCAGGAAGAGATGTTCAAGGGACTTATCAAGATTGAAGGCTACCCCATCTTGAAGCTTCTCAAATTCATGAGAATAACCGGCGGCGCACCCGGGAAAACCGGGAAGGATACTGTATGCAAGCTTGCCTGGATGAAAAAATACAAGCCGGACTTGTATCACTCAGTCCATAAATTTCTGGACGCAAAGGATTATGCCGTTTTTCTTTCAACCGGTAATTATGTGACTTCATACGACATGGCAAACGTCACCTGGCTCATGGATACGCGGAATAAGGACCAGGGGAAGTGGGTCTGGTCGGAAGATATTCATAAAATGTATGGGCTCGATTCACGCAAAATGCCTGAGCTAAGGGCATCAACGGCAATCGCAGGCAATGTCACGGCGGATTTTTCTGCAAAAACCGGCGTTCCGGTCGGCCTTCCAGTAGTGAACGGTTCCGGCGACCTCCTCGCATCGGCTATTGGCTCCGGCGCCATTGAGATGGGGCACATGCACGTTAATATCGGCACAGCCGGCTGGGTTGCCACTCACCACCCTGGGACTGCTGTCGATACACAACATTACGTAGGGGCAATCGTATCGGGAATTCCGGGCAGGTTCCTTTTGATCAGCAAGCAGGAAACCCTGGGTGCAGCTTTGGACTGGCTTAAGGACATGCTGTATCCCTCCGAGCTCATGCAGGGAAAATCAGACCTCTGAAATATACGAGATAATGGACAAGGAAGCGGTCAACTCGCCTCCTGGTGGGAATCATCTCATCTTAACTCCGTGGCTTTTCGGGGAGCGATCGCCCATAAATAATCCGTACCTGCGAGGACAGATATTCAACATCTGCATGAATACAACACGGGCCGATCTCTGCCGGTCGGCGATGGAAGGGGTTGCCTTTAATATCCGCTGGGGAATGGAATTCGTGGAAAAGATGTCATTGAAAAAAAGTAAACCGACCACAGATGAAGTCCGATTTATCGGCGGCGCTTCAAAGAGCAAGGTATGGTGTCAGATCTTAGCGGATGTTTTGCAGAAGCCGATTGTGCAGATGATGAATCCCCAGATGGCATCCGCGCAGGGTGCTGCGGCCATCGCGATGGTTTCCTTTGGAATCTACAAGGATTTCAGCGCAGTAAGCGGGATGCTGAAGAAAGGAAACTCATTCAAGCCGAATCCCGGTAACAAGGTGGTGTATGACAAGCTTTATAAACACTATCAAGCGTTATATAAAAACAATAAAAGCAGTTTCAAAGATCTCAATCATTAAGGTGTATTTATGATGAAGCGTTTCATGGATGACTACAAGAACGAATCATTCGATATTCTCGTTATCGGAGGCGGAATTACAGGCGCCGCTGTTGCCTACGATGCTGCGAGCAGGGGACTGAGCGTTGCGCTTGTGGAAAAAAACGATTTCGGCTGGGCCACATCCGCCGCAACTTCCAAAGTAATCCATGGCGGCTTGCGATACCTGAAAACCTTTGAATTCGGCCTTGTGCGCGAGTCTCTTAATGAACGCAGGATTATGGGCAATATAGCCCCTAACTTTGTCTATCCCACTCCATTCATGTTCGTCAATCCAACATTTGCCATGAAGATAGGTCTATTCGTTTACGATCTGCTCGCGTTCGATAAAAAATTCACATGGGACAAAAGCAAAAAAATCCCTAATCATTATCCCCTGTCTAGAGAAGAAGTTATTGAGAGGGTGCCGAATGTAAAGCGCGAGGGTTTGCAAGGTGCCCGGGTCTATTATGACAGCCTCAATATTTTCCCCGAGCGGTTGACGCTAACATTTTTAAAATCGGCCATTCATTATGGAGCCAGAGTTTCAAACTATACCAAGGTGGAAGATTTTTTCATAACTGAGGGAAATAAGGTTTCCGGTATCGTGGTGCGGGATCTTGTGAACAACAGATCGCGCACCATCAAAGGGAAACTAATCATCAACTGCTCCGGGCCCTGGGCAGACATTGTCCTCAAGCTGGCAAAAAAAGGCGATTCGCAGGATAAGATCCGTCGCTCCGAAGGGATCCACCTCATTGTAAGAAATCTAATCAATAACCAGGCTGTCGGCACCATGACGAAGACAGGCCATTTTTTTCTAATCCCCTGGCGCGGGCATTCATTAATTGGAACTACAGACAAGGAGTATCCAGGAACTCCGGATGACTATCACGTGACCAGGCAAAGCATTCAGGATCTGCTGGATACGTGTGAACATGGATTTCGGCAACAATAATCCCCTTCAATATCAGGATGTGTTGTTTTCATACGGCGGCCTGCGCCCGCTCCTCGATACAAAGGGAGAGGATGTGCATACCATTACCCGTAAATACGAGATTTATGACCATTCAGAGGAAGGACTTCCCGGCCTTATAACCGTCGAGGGCGGCAAGTACACCACCAGCCGCAATCTAGCGCAGAATGTTTTAAAAACTGTTGAAAAGAGACTGGGGAGAAAACTCGGTCAAGTGTATAACTCATAAACAGCGGCTTATCGGCTGCGAGATAAAAGACATTAAAAAATTTATTGATTCTATAAAAAAAGAAAACAGCGATTTTAAAAATACGACCGTCGAATACCTCGGCAGAAATTATGGTACTGAATTTGACAAGGTCCTGACGCTTGCGCGACAGGATAAAAAGTTTGCAGAAATTGTAAATGATGACGGCGAAATACTGGCTCAGGTAGTTTACGCCGTCCGCGAAGAGATGGCCCAATCGCTTGCCGATATTGTCCTGCGAAGAACGGGGATCGGTACCTTGGGAAATCCGGGAAAGGAGGTACTGGAGAAAGTTGCTGCCATTGCCGCCCAAGAGTTGAATTGGGATGTCTCAAGGATTTCCCGTGAGATCGAAGAGGTTGAAAGAATATTGCAGATTCCAAGGGCATGATGCCTCAGTGCCTTAACAGTCAATCCGGTAGATAGATCAAAATTTTTTGCACGGCCTGGGCCGAGGACGCTCCTATCCCCGGTTTATTTCGGCTATTAAATCGGTAACGACAAAATAAAGCTGACGACAGTCGTATTGTTTTTGTTGACATAGTAATGCGAAAAATAATTGTGAGAAAACATGCCACATAATCGACTGCAAAATGAGAAAAGCCCTTATCTGCTCCAGCATGCCCACAATCCGGTGGACTGGTATCCCTGGGGCGAGGAGGCTTTTGAAAAAGCACAGCTTGGAAGACAAACCTGTCTTTCTTTCCATCGGATATTCGACTTGCCACTGGTGCCACGTCATGGAGCGCGAATCGTTCGAAGACGAAGAAGTCGCCGCACTGCTCAACGAAACGTTTGTGAACATCAAAGTTGATCGGGAAGAGCGCCCCGACATTGACGCGGTCTATATGAAGGTCTGCCAGCTAATGACGCAAAGCGGCGGCTGGCCTTTGACGATCATGATGACGCCGGATAAAAAACCTTTTTTTGCCGCAACCTACATTCCCAAGGAAACCAAATATGGCCGGGCCGGAATGCTGGAGACTGATTCCGAAAATAAAATCCCTCTGGCAGACGAAGACGCGCGGATGTTCTTTCCGCCGCATCCGAAATTACCAACTCCCTGCAAGGCCGACCATCAGCAACGCAAAGGATGTTATCGGAAGAAACATTGCATCGGGCCTATCGGTCTTTCTCTATGAGTTTTGATAAGACATTCGGCGGATTCGGTCAGGCGCCGAAATTTCCCTCTCCGCACAATTTCTTTTTTCTGCTGCGCTACTGGAAGCGAACCGGCGAGGCGCAGGCTCTGCATATTGTTGAGCACACGCTGCAAAACATGCGGTGCGGCGGGATTTACGATCAGATAGGCTTTGGCTTTCATCGCTATTCGACCGACGCCCGCTGGATCGTTCCGCATTTTGAAAAAATGCTCTATGATCAGGCGCTGATGGCGATGGCTTATATTGAACTTTATCAGGCAACCGGAAAAAACGAATACGAAAATACCGCCCGCGAAATATTTACCTATGTTTTGCGCGATATGACGGACGAACAGGGAGGTTTTTACTGCGCCGAAGATGCCGACAGCGAAGGCGTGGAAGGCAAATTCTATCTGTGGACGGAAGAAGAAATCCGCAGCGTTCTGACCAAAAAAGAAGCTGATTTGTTCCTGTCTCACTACCGGCACGATAGATGACATTGATGTGCCGGGCATGCAGGAAATCCCCGCCGGTCACTTTCATCCCGCATCTGAAACCGTCATCGAATAGGCGATGCAAAGGATAGTATGACGGAAACTCTCCGGTAAAATGGAGAGCATTCGGAAAAAGCTTTTCGCTGGTTCGGGAAAAACGAGTGCACCCGCATAAGGACGATAAAATTCTGACCGATTGGAACGGCCTGATGATTGCGGCGCTGGCCCGCGGCGCGCAAGTCTTTGATGAACCGGCTTACTCTGAAGCCGCCTGCCGGGCGATGGATTTTATTCTTCAATCTCTGCAAACCAAAGATGGCCGGTTGCTGCACCGCTACCGTGAAGGCGAGGCGGCATTCGAAGCAAATGTCGATGACTATTCTTTTGTGGTCTGGGCGCTTTTGGAACTCTACGAGGCAACATTTCATACAAAGTATCTGCAAAAAGCACTGGAATATCATTCTCACTTATTCAGTCACTTTCATGATGATAAAAACGGCGGATTCTTTTTTACATCCTCTGATGCGGAAGAGCTTTTGACGCGCCCGAAAGAACTCTACGACGGCGCAATTCCTTCCGGCAATTCCGTGGCGTTTATCAACGCCTTGCGAATATCCCGAATCACCGGTGATGCCGATGCGGATAAAAGAGCACATGAAATTTACAGAGCTTTCCGCGCGCAGGCGGACGCGATGCCGACGGCCTTCACGCAATTTCTCTGCGGGCTTGATTTTGCGATTGGCCCGTCAAGCGAAGTAATCATTGCCGGAGATATGGATAAAACAGACACGCGGGAGCTGCTGCGGCTTTGAGAAAAAGCTTTGTGCCGAACAAAATCGTTGTCTTCCGGCCCGAAAAACCAGACACGCCGGATATTGAAACCATCGCGCCGTTTGTGCAATCACATTCCAGTATCAATGGAAAGGCGACCGCTTATGTCTGCACCAATTTTACCTGCGCGCTGCCGACAAATGATCCGCAAAAAATGATTGAACTGCTGGATAAAAAGTAGATGACCCCTACTTCCCCAAGCAGTCGGATTTGCCTTTACCTTTGCCTTCTGTCGATTCTTTTTTCAGAATACCGTTTTCAAATGTCAGGGTGTAGATATAATCATTGTCGCCGCAGTTGTAATACCAGATATCCAACTTGTTGGCGCATTTTTTTGATTTCTTAATTTTCCCATCCTTGTCCACGCCCGCAGTTGTCTGCCGTCCTTCGCAGGCTTTTTCTTTGGACGTTGGCTTGCCGCATGTGATGGACACTTGCATTTTTGTGTCACCGCTGGTGACCAGACCGGAACCGCAGCGAAAGGCAAATCCATTAGTGCTGAAAAAGAACAAAATGACAAAACTGACCAAAATGACTTTAATTATTTTCATTTCTTATCCTTTCTTTTTCGAGTCATGAATGAGCACAAGATATTCATACTTGTAAAGATCATGAAAAAACTGTTGGATGATTTCCTGCTCGTCGTTGAGCGGCGTAGCTGCTCGCAACGCGGCTTGGACTTTATTATTCAAATCGATGGGTAGAATGTCGATATACTGCCCACGGAATACTTTGTAACGGAAAGCATGTGCGATGGTCTCCAAATGGGAAAATTTGATGGTGAATTCAACGTGACCCTGAAGGGAAATTTTTTCGGGTACTCCGGATGCTGCTAAATTGCGATGAGGATAATATGGATTCTTAAGTGACGCTTCGCAGCTGTGCTCGCTTAAGTAAATATAAGGGACAGCCGCACCGCATAGTCTTTCCACGATTTCGAGGGCGCCGATGTTGATATTCTCCGTTGGTGTAAATTCGAAAGAGTATTCTTCCTCGTAATCCGCAATTCTGTTTAAATAGCGAGTCGTAGCAGGATCATTTTGTGCCGAAGGGTTTTGCTGAAAGACCAGTGTGGGAAAATCGCCTAAATTTTCGTTGAGGATAGCCATATCGAAGGCGTGAAGATCGGACGCAGGCATTTTTAGAAAATCTATTTCCCGAAAGTTTACGGGAAACCCGGTCAGCGTTTCCTTTTGTTTTTGAAGGAGAAAAGGTGAAATGTCCAGAAGGGTCGCCTGAAGATTGGGAGCAAGGGTCAGAAAATCCTTCATCAGATACCCCAGCCCCCCACCCACTTCCAGAACGTTTTTGATGTCTGAGAACGGAATGATACGGCCAAGAAAGTTAAAAAGATGTTCGCCGAAGGAAATATTTGATTTCAAAGCAGTGCGGCAGGGGCTATTTTCCGGGTAAAGCGCGTTCACGACAGTCAGCTCCCAGCCCAGGGAACTCAATGTGTGAAGATGATAATCATCTGTTGTGTTTAAAATATAGCCCATATGCTTAAAATATTTTACCAATCTTGTCTAAAATTATGATATTTGAAATTTTAGATCAGGAAAGCAAAAAAATCAACCATGAAAGTTTTTGTCAGCTGAATGCAACTCGATATAAGTTAACGCCGGATAACTGAAACTTATTCCTTAATCTTCCCTTTGGAAAACCTCTTTTGAAGTTCCGGAATAAGCTCTGCGTGAATACGGTCCGAATTAACGTATTTTCGAGAATAGGCGCTGGAGAAGCGTAATATACAGGTCGGTGTCTGATCAATTTCAAACCGTTTGATCATCGCCGACCATTGATTATACATAGGCTTGGGATCAATCATTTTCAATGCAATATTCTTAGATTTCAAAGCGGCTGCTAATGCGGATTCCTGATCGATTTTTTTCTCACTCGCGAGAGAAAAAAGAATGTTTCTCGCTTTCATGATATTTTTATAGCCTTTATCCGCCGCGACAGCACAAAGGAAATATTTAGCGTAGAGAGCAGTTTCCTTATGACCGGGAAAATCAACAAAAGTAATCTTCACATCCCCTCTGGCCAGAAGTCTTTCCAACTCGGGTTCCAGATCTTTTTCTATGGACTGGCAGGGCGGACAAAAGTAATCCGTGAAAATTATGAGCTCCCAGGAGCCTTTGCCATAGGAAGGGATGGATGTGTCGTCAGAGGCATAAGCGGGTGTGGCCGATCCGGAAAAGGAAAAACTGACAAATATATAGCCGATAATCATCATCGCCAACAGGGGAATCCGTTGATGACCGGTGAAGGGGATTTTCGCATCGCCAAAAGCATAAACAAATTTCTGATACCATTTATTCATCATGCCAGACCTTTCATAGTTGATCAGATACATGAGTATAACTATTATTCCAAAGGTGAGACAAAAAGGGCAGAAAACATTTTCCGACACCTGAAAAGAAATCAGAAATACCTCTACGCCAATTCCCGCCGCAACAAGCATTCGGATTAAATCTGCCTGCTTTAAAAGTGCCAGAATGGTGATGACGGCCATATATGCCACGCCGATATATTTCAGGTCAATGCCGAAAATATCACCGCGGAGATAGGAGCAGGCAGTATCGCAAACGGTGTAAAAAGCCATCAACCCAATGCCGATAACGGCTAGCACGATCGTAATAACTAAACAGTGATGAGTGAGTAAGCGGTATAGGCGCATCCGTAATTCTTTCCGAAAAGTATTTTGCGGTGATTATAAATTTTGATACTGGCAATGTCAATACAATGTTCCAAGAAAAAGAATTATGGCCTTGACAAGGTTCATGTGCTTATTCATAGTCTTCTCAAATTGCTTTAGAATGACCGATAAGGAACAACCATGAGGGGAATGGTTGAACAAAACATTAATTTTTATTGGGAGACAGAATGCCGCAATATTCAAAAACGTTAATCGGGCTTCTCCGCGATGACCATCCTGATCTTTCCAGTTGGACAATAATTTGTGCAAGCGAAAGAGCGGTTGACCCTGTGCAGCATCTTATTCACAGAGAACTGGGGGGGATTCTTCCAAAAGTTGAAGGACTCAATTCATATATAACAAATAAGATCAGTGAAAACTCCAATTTTACGCCAATGCCGGGTGATGAGCGGTTGCTTCACTTTATCCAGTTCATTGCAGAAAGATTTCCTGATGAAATGTACCCCGCTCGCAAAGCCGCAGGCCTTCTCCCCCTCATTACTAATCTATCGGAATATAGCATCCAAAGGGATACTATCTCGGGATCAGAGCGGTTTACCGAGGATGAGTGGGACAGACTTGAGGAATACCTTCAAACTGCGCAGTCTTTTCGAGGGTGGCTTTCCAAAAAAAACCTCTTCATGTCGGAACTTGAATTAGCGCGGTTTGATAAGATCACCCCCGGCGAAAAGGAGATATTTATAGGACTTCCGGAGATAACACCAGTGACTGATCGGTTCTACAGAAAGATAAGAAGAGAAAGGTTATTCATTGATAAGCCGCTTTTCGGGCTTGAGCTAGCCGGGACTGATAAGCTTCCGTTTGATTCGGCAAAAAATATTGTTCTGTCATTTGGCGGCGAAGTCGAGCCCTCGGAAGGAGCATGCATCGAACTGATCAGGCTTACCGGGCTTCATGCCATTGTTGATTTGGTCACACTGGAGGTTTCAACTTTCCTCAAAGAACGGTCGGGGACTGATCAACTAATGATATATCTGCTTGATGAGTCGCTCACAACGATGCTCTGGAACAGATCGCTTCGCCAGTTCGCAAATGCCGTCAATCTTGCCGTTTGGCTGCCATTTTCGACAACTTCGGCGGGAAGAAGGCTTTTAGCCGAGATAGAAAAGGCTGAAAAATCGGGACGGATACCCGATTTTAAGAAATACGCCATATCCTGTGCCGTGGAATTGTCAAAAAATAGAGAAAATTATGTTCGTGAGGAGTGTGAAGCGCTTGAGGCGGCCGTATCTTTTTCCACCCTCCTTGACGATTGGAAAGAAAGGTTGGGGAGGAATCTAACCGATACTGCGAAAAAGCTTCTCGAAGCAAGAAAATTTCGTGTTACGGGAAGCAGATCAGCACCAATACAGGTTGTCGGTTTCGGACATGTTTCGGGAGAGAAATTCAGCCGTGGATTGATACTTCCTATGGACAGCGGTATTATGCCGACACAGCCCTTTGAAGGTCCTTTCATAAATTCGGTGCATGTGCCGCAGATGCGAAAAAGCGTTTTTGAATACGAGGACCTTCTTTTCAGACAGATCCTGGCACAGGCCGACAGGATTAAAATAGCAGCAGTCGATGACAAAATAAGGGAAAGAACGCCGAGCTATTACATGAGCCTTCTTTCGCAGGAGTTTGGGGAAGCAATTACTGCAGTAGCATTTGAAAAATCGTTGTCAGAAAGGCAAAGCAGTAAAAAGCCTGCGATACCCATTGATGATGATCTAAGGAACAGGCTTAAAGAATTTACGTATTCTTATTCGAGCCTTTCCAAGATGCTGGCGTGCCCGTTTTTGTTCTACCATCAATACATAATCAGGATTGACCCTCCTTCATTTATGGATGATGATGAAAAAATAAATATGCGAATGGGTACTTTTATCCATGAATTCCTTCAACAGCTTTCAACGGACAGAAAGGACCTGCTTGACAACTGGGAGGGACTTTTTAATGAACTCTGGGAAAGCGATGAAAACGCCGAGGTTAGAGACATTGACGGGATAAATATCTACATGCTTAATGCAAAAATATTATTAAAGGAAATATATGAAGACGAGTTGGAATCAGGCCAGCGAATAATATTTGCCGATAATGCCATATCATGCGAGGAAAAATTCAGAGGCATGATCGCCGGATGCTATAAGATAACCGGACGGTCGGACAGGCTGGCAAAGATATCGGGGCGCACCGAGGTTATTGATTTCAAGTATTCAAAAAAACAAAACAGGTTTAATATTCCCGCCAGAACAACCGTGCTTGAGCGTTTTAAAGCAAAAGGTGTTCTGCATCCCGCGGCGCAGCTTATGATCTATCAGCAATTTAATAAAGACGCTGAAGGGGCTCGCTTTTATTTTCTGAAAGAATCGTCAAAAGATCGGGACATGGTTCTTCCTCCGGAGCAAAGTGCTGAGGTGGATGAGCTGATGTCTGCCGTCAAGGAGCGCCTTGACGCGATAATCGGCGGAAGTGAGCTTGTGCCTGATCATGACTCTCAAGAGTGCGAATTCTGCCGGTTTCAGTCATTATGCGGAAGAGAAGGCTATTATAAGGCTTCACGGGGGAATAAATAATGCAAAGTATTCTTCTGAAAGCGTCCGCTGGTTCGGGGAAAACAACAAGACTGACCGACGAGGTGTTTAACAGGATATCGACCAGAGGAAAATTCATCTCCGCACTTACATTTACCCGCGCCGCTACTGCTGAAATGCGTTCCCGCATCATGGAAAAAATAGCATCAAAAAAAGAGATGCCCCTTCTCGACAGGATGAGTCTTATCATGGAGGCGGGCCGGGTCGGGTACTCGACCATAGACTCATTCTTTTACAGGCTTTTCGCTGCATCAGGTTATGCGCCAAAGATGGCTGATGAGAAGACACAGATAGAACTGTCCGGTGAAATAGAGAGCCTTTTTCGCGACAGCGTCATGCGAAGCGGCAAGGGAAATAAGCTGATCATCGCTGCCAGGATATTGGGAACAGACATTGATGCGCTCTGGAGTCCCCTTGCTGATGAACAGACTGTTGAGCGCTGCCTGACGGACATGGACAGGCTTGAAGATCTTGATGCTCTTATGAAAGAGAATGGCGTGTTAAGGAAGATGATTACGTCTCTCAGTGAGAACGCCAAAGCTTTGGCAGATCAAATGACGCCTAATGTTAACAATCGAGTTATAAATCATTTGGCCGATTATGACGATTTTATTTCCAGAACAGTAGCAAAACATTCCGATTTGGAGAATTATAAGAGCCTGGGCAAGCATATAAAGTGGGATGAAAAACCTTACGCAGATTTAAACAGAATTTTTAAGAAATACCGGGAAACAGCCGAGCGGCTGGCCGTAAACAAGGCGTTGCTTAGAGAGCTGGCGTTAGCTTCTCTTTGCGAGTCTTATCGGGAAGCGGCTGACGCCGTTAAGAAAGAAAAAGGATTGATATTATTTGCCGATGTGCGGAAATCCCTTCTGGATCTTGACGGAGCAGCATCGAGTGAAAGACCGAAGCTCATGAGCAACTACTTTTCCCTCGGCCTTGACAGGACCGAGCATCTGCTGGTTGACGAATTCCAGGATACATCGATAGGCGATATAGCAATACTGCTTCCCCTCATTGACGAGATTTTATCCGGTCATGGCGAGCGCGGCGAAAGATCGTTCTTTGCCGTGGGCGATTGGAAACAGATGATATACGGATGGCGCGGCGCAAACCGTGAGGCGCTGGAAATGGCAATCGGGAGCTATCTGGAAAATGGCGTAATCGCTGAAAGCTCGCTTGAATACAACTACAGAAGCACACCGCTTCTGATATCGTATTTTAATAAACTTGTGGAAAATCTCTTTGATGGAAAAGAGAAAACAGAAACACAGAAACCGCCGGAAAAAACTGACGGGTTTGAAGGCGTGACGGAGGTGAACCTCGTCAAGCTTGAAAAAGACGGCAGGTCGGAGGCCCCTTTCTATCCCGCAATAATCGAGGTCCTGAAGGCGAAAAAGTCGGAGTATGGATGTCAGTGGGGAGATATGGCAGTGCTTGCGGCTACCAACAACTATGTACAGAAGATATCATCCGAGCTTGTAAAGGAGAGCATCGGTGTGTCAGAGGTCAAAGGCAGACAGCTTCTTTCGACCCAAGAAGGTGTCGCGGTAATGCTTTTCATAGCGGGTGTTCTCTCAAAAGATGGCGATACGCAATTCGCCGAAATAGTGGCACGATCGACCTTATGGAATGAAATATTCGGGAATATAAAGGATGATCAGGGCCGAGTTTGCAACGAAATTTCCCACACCCTTCGGAATAATGGCTGTAAGTTGTGCTATTGAGTTTTTGCGTGGGAAATTGCCTGCAACAATACTGGACATATGGCAGGATGAGGCGCAGGCCTTCTTTAGTGAAGGCGGCGCTGACGCAGACGGATTCCTTTTACGGATGTTCAATATACGGTTTAGTGTGAAGGTGCCGGAGGCCGAGAACCAGGACCATATTAAAGTTGATACCATCCACGGAACAAAAGGGCTTCAGTTCAAGCATGTTTTTGTTTTCTGGAATGAGGATGAAAAAGAGCCGCCGTTCTATCTGCAGTCCGAAAAATGTCATGTGCAATTTACAGTTCAGGAGCTTGATTTCTGGACGGCAAGTGAATCGGTTATTGCCGGGGAGATTATAAAAAATCGTGAAGAAAATCTGGTCCGGATGCGGCGTGAGAAAGCAAATGTTTTCTATGTCGCTGCAACCAGGGCGATACAGACACTTACCGTTTTTCTGCCGACAAAAAAAGAAGAGAAGTACAAGGCTGTTCATCAGGCAGTGCTTGATACATTTTCGCAGTTTGCGCCTGATGGCAATAAAAAAGATATCTGCTCTTTATCCAGCCCTGCAAAAGAAACTGAACGCATCGCAATATTTGATGTGCCCGAAAAACATAATGATGAACCGGATAAGTATGGCGAGATTGACCCGACGTTTATATCTGCCTACATCAAGGCTGGTATCATGCGCGGTGAACGACTTCACCGCTGGCTTGCGAAGGTTGTCGATCAGGTTGAACTGCCACCCTCTGGAGAATTGAACCATGAGGAATATGAAGCAGTGATGCGTTTTGTCGAAAGAAGCGATGTCTCTGCCATAATGTTCAGGCCGGGCAAGCTCTATATTGAGCAGCAGATATCCGATAAAAATAATTTTGGTATCGTGGATAGAATGATAGTGTCCGATAATCTTATCACAATCATCGATTATAAATCAGGCTCAATGCGGGGGCTCAGGCAAAAGTACGATGAACAGCTTAAACGATATACCAGGATAATGGAGTTGCTCTATCCATCGCGAAAGGTAGAATATTATATCTTATCAATAGATATTTAACGGCTAAAAAGGGCAAACATTCTCTTTAATTCTTCACCACTGTATCGCTCATGCTATTTAGTTGATTTAATGTGTTTATGTAATGTCCATTTCACTTGAACTTGTCCGTAAGGTTCATAAAAGCCAGGGGTCGGAATTTGATAAGGTTGTGCTTATTATGTCGGATAGTGATGCTCCGGTTTTGACCCGGGAATTGCTCTATACGGGCATTACCCCCGCGCGTTTTTATGTGGACATATGGACATCCAGGGACGTATTCATGAAAACAATTCAAAAGCAGATACTCAGAGAATCCGGATTGACGGACGCCATCAAATGTCAACGGAAGATAGCTGCCAAATAAATCAATAATATTAATGTCATGCCATTGTACGATCCTGCAGTGATTTTATTTAAATTCTTCTCGATAAATCTTGACAATTACTAGGCAATCCATTAGCCTACCGACTTGTTTTTGAGGATCATTGCAGGCATTTGGACCAGTTTTTCGCCAAAGTGATGTTCCTTTTGCTTTCAAAAGAGGGGAGACAATAATGATTGGTGTACTTATAACAACCCACGGGAATCTGGGGAATGAATTGATTCATGCGGCGGAATCCATAAAAGGAAAATTAAAAGACGTTATGCACGTTTGTGTAGAACAGACCAAAGGCGTGGAAGATTTAAAAAAGGAAATCCAAAACGCGATCAAAAAACTGGATCAAGGCAAAGGCGTCTTGATTCTGACCGATCTTTTCGGTGGCACGCCTTCAAATATTTCCCTGTCTTTCATGAAAGAAGGTAAAGTGGAAGTGGTTACAGGGGTTAATCTGCCGATGCTGCTCAAGCTATCCGACGTTAAAGAAGAAACTACACTCAATGAGTTTGCCTGTTTTATTAAAGATTATGGGAAAAAGAATATCTCTCTGGCCAGTGAAATATTAAGCAAAAAAGCAATCGGGTGATCAATTGGCGGAATCTTACGACATGGCACTGGTGCGGGTGGACAACAGGCTGGTTCACGGCCAGATTCTGGAAGCTTGGGTGCCATTTATTAAAGCGAAATGCATCATGGTCGTGGATGATAACGCTGCCAGTGATTTTTTCTGTGAGACCGTTATCCGTATGGCCGTCCCCAGTGAAATCGAAATCAATATCTGTTCTGTCGAGGATTTTATCGCCAATTATGTTTACGCTCAGGGCAAAGGCAAAAAGACAATTGTATTGTTTAGAAATATTGCCGATGCCATAAGAGCCTATTCAGGGGGATTTCATTTTAAAAAACTCAACATCGGTAATATCCATCATGAAGAATATAAAGTCTGTTGCGCACCATCTGTGTTTTTATGTGAGCCGGAAATTCAGGATGTTTTAAAGTTATTGGAGGGCAAAGGCGTCGCTGTTGAACTGAAAAGAGTTCCCAGAGAAAAAGCCGTAAATATCAAAGACGCTTTGAAGGAGTTTTGCCCGGTAGAACAATAATGAGGTAAGTGCGATATTGTTTGTTAAAATCATTCTCATATCTTTTGTCGGCGGCCTCCTTTGTCTTGATCGTGTATTCATCCAGGCCATGATTTCCCGGCCGATCATCATTGCCCCTGTCATTGGCAGCATTCTTGGCGATCCTTACGCGGGACTGATCATCGGCGCGATTCTCGAACTGTTCTGGATTGACCGCCTTCCCATTGGCATTTATATCCCCCCCAATGATTCCATTGCTGCCGCGATGGCGGCATCAACTGCGATATTGACCAGTCAAGCACTGGGAATCGTCACAAAAGAACTGATAGCCCTGTCGATCCTTCTTGCGATTCCTTTCGGCATCCTGGCAAAAAAAATGGATGTTAAAATCATCGAGTCCAATAATGTTCTTTCAGATCAAGCACTGGATGATGCCAAAGCGCTCAATATAAGTGCTATAGAAAGAAAAACCTACCTGGGGCTGGCCAAAGTATTCATTTTTTATATTGTCCTGCTTTTCATTTTACAGCTGATTTTCATTCCCGTGATGATCTGGATTTATCCGAAACTGCCAGTTCAGGTCAATTCCATGCTTTCCCTGACTTATTATTTTCTGCCGCTCGTGGGCATTGCCGTCGCGCTCAATACCATTAAACTGCGTAGAGCAATTCTCGTTTTTTGCGCGATATTTTTAGTTGTTGTCATGGCTATGGAATTTTTCCATGTCTTCTGAAAATATAAAACAGCAAATCAGCGTCGATCTGATGAAAAAGGAAGATCTGCCGGAAATACTGGCGATTGAAGTAACATCATTTCCGACACCTTGGACGGAAGGCATGTTTCTCGATGAACTCAGAACAGCACACGCCCAGTGCTTGGTCATTAAAATTGAAATCGAAGGGAAAACACTTATCGCCGCCTATATTATTTTCTGGTTTGTGGTCGATGAAGTTCACTTGCACAATCTGGCGGTCAGAAATGAATTCCGCAGACAGGGACTGGCTTACAGTATGATGAATTTAATGAAAGATATCGCGGCGCAAGTGGGGATCAGCAGGCAGACCCTGGAAGTTCGCGAATCAAACCACGAGGCAATAAATCTTTACCGTAAGTGCGGTTTTGTAGTAAAAGGAAAACGCCCTCACTACTACACCGACACCCATGAAAATGCTCTGGTAATGTGGGCTGAAAACTTACAGGAAAACAAAAATGGCTAAAGATATTTACATTGGAGAAGTATCCCGTAACGAAGAACTTCAGATCGATTATTTTCTGATGAAGGTGACGCTGCCTCCAAGTTTTACAGAACCCTTACCGGGGCAGTTTGTGATGATCCGCATCGCCGGTTTGTACGACCCGTTTCTGTCGCGACCGATCAGCATTTATTCATATACACGCAGCAAATCGAATTGTGTTATTGAACTTCTTTATCGCGTGGTGGGCAAGGGAACGCAAATACTGGCAGGATTGATTAAAGGATCACAGGTAGAAATTTCCGGGCCGTTGGGTGGAAGCTATACCATTGATCCGGCGAAAAAGAATATCGTCTTCATTGCCGGCGGCATCGGCATTGCGCCATTATCTTGGCTGGCTCAATACCTTTGTAGGAAAGACCGTCTGACCGGAGATGCCATGACATTTTACCTGGGTGCGCAAACAGCCGAAGCGGTTGTCGGTCTCGATCGTATTCAAAAACTCTGTCACAACATCACCGTGTGTACAGACGACGGAAGTCTGGGAGCAAAGGCCCTTGTTACCAGGATATTCCGAAAAGACATAAAAAGATATTCTCCTTCTGATACAATTATTTATGCTTGCGGGCCTAAAGCGATGCTTCAATCATTATCGACAATTTTATCCGGCAAATATGCTTGTCAGGTGTCGCTGGAAGAACGCATGGCCTGCGGTGTCGGCGCCTGCTTGGGCTGCGCCATAGCCGTAAAAGACGAAAAGGGTGGTAAGATTTACAAGCGCGTGTGCGCCGACGGCCCTGTATTTGAACTGAAAGACGTGATCTGGGAATAAAACGTATATATTGAAGGGGTATTCTCTCTTGAAAAGCGCGAACAAAACAGATGCGGCCATGGCCGTTGAGATCGCCGGGATAAAAATGAAAAATCCGGTTATGACGGCGTCAGGAACATTCGGTTGCGGAGAAGAGTATGCCGATTATGTGGATTTGAACCGGCTGGGTGGCATTGTGGTGAAAGGTCTTTCGCTTAAACCCCGCCCGGGCAATCCGCCGCCGCGTATCATGGAGACGGCGGGCGGTATGCTCAATGCTGTGGGCCTGCAGAATATCGGCGTGGACGCGTTTATCGAAGAGAAGCTTCCCTTCTTGCATCAGTATCGTGTCGCCGTCATTGCCAACATCTATGGCGAAAGCTACACGGAATATGCGCAGGTTACCGGGAAACTGAGCAAGGCAGGGGGTGTTGATGCTTTGGAAGTCAATGTTTCCTGTCCGAATGTGAAAAAGGGCGGATTGAGTTTTGGCTCCGATCCGAAGGCGGCGGCGGAAGTTACAAGGCGCGTAAGAGCCGAAACGCATCTGCCTGTGATCGTTAAACTGACGCCCAACGTCACGGATATTACCGTCATTGCGCGTGCTGTTGAAGAAGCAGGCGCAGATGCGATCTCCCTGATCAACACGTTAACCGGCATGTCCATTGATCTTAAAACTCGAACCCCTCATTTAAAAAATATTACCGGCGGCTTGTCGGGTCCGGGCATTAAACCGGTTGCGCTGAGGATGGTCTGGCAGGTGGCGCAAAAAGTTTCCATACCGGTGATTGGCATCGGCGGTATCATGACGGCCGAAGACGCGCTGGAATTTATGATAGCAGGGGCAAAGGCGGTGCAAATTGGCACGGCCAATTTCATCAATCCCCTCGCGACGATGGAAATTATTGACGGTATGCGGCGCTATTTGCAGGAAAATAAGATGAAAAGCATCAACGAAATTGTTGGGACGCTGCGTGTATAAGATATGAGGATGAAAACGGAGGAAATCGTAAGCGGTGTTTATCTGATCGGAGGGCCCAATGTCACCCAGGCTGATGATGCGGCCGTTTATCTGATCGATTTTCAAGGTGATCTGGTTTTGATTGATGCGGGGGCCGGAGGAAGTTCGTCGCAGCTGGTCCGCAATATTGAAATGCTAGGGCTGAATCCTGCGTTTGTCTCTCATGTAATACTGACTCACTGTCACATCGACCATATCGGCTCCGCACCTTTCTTTCGCGAAAAATACGGAGCGAAAATTGTCATTCATGAGCTCGACGCAAAAGCGCTGGAGACGGGCGATTCCATCCGGACAGCGGCCAACTGGTATGGCACGACGTTTCCACCGACGAAGATCGACAGGAAATTAATAGGCGCGCGGGAGACATTAAAATTCGGCAACGAAGAACTGCACTGCCTGCACACCCCTGGACACACACCCGGTTCCATTGCCGTCTATCTGGAGAGGTCGGGTCAACGAGTCTTGTTTGGCCAGGATATTCACGGTCCGTTCCATAAAGCCTTTGGTTCGGATATCGAGGCCTGGAAGAAATCCATGCAAGCCCTGCTTGCCCTTGATGCTGACATCCTATGTGAAGGCCATTTCGGAATTTTTCAACCAAGAAATAAAGCAAGAGCATATATCGAAAGGTATCTCGAAGAGTACGAGTGAGTTCTGAACGGTTGCATCTGAATCGATACATTTCTTCCTGTAACAAAGCATCCCGCAATTTTGGTTTACATACTCCCTTTCAATCGGTAATCAATATTTAATTGACAGAGCAGACTGGAATATCTTATAAATCAATTATGAATTAGAAGGGCTTGGAGTGAAGGACAAAAAATAAGGATTCTGGATTAAAAAGATTAAGGAAGAAATCTTTATGGAAGAAAGAAGGAAAGCGAAACGACTGAAGGAGGAAGATGAGATCGTCATAGAGGTCCTCTTTGAGAGAGAAACTCTTCCTAAAAGGGAAAATCTTCTATGCCCTCAGCAAGGATATTTCTGTTTCCGTGCATAATCAGACCAACAGTATTTTGCCTGTCGATACCCTCCTCAATATAAAACTTAGGTTAAAGAGTCACTGCTCCAAATAATAACTACCGTTGGAAAAGTAAAATGGGTTAGAATGCGCTCTGTGGATGAGTTTTATGAGGCGGGTGTGGAATTCTTCAATATGCCCCATGACGAGACCAAAAAACTGGTGAATTACATCTCGTCTAAACAATAGTTTTAAAGTCTCAATACTGTTTAAGCATAATTGTCTAAAAGGTCTTTCTTCCTGTAATTGTTAAAATCAAAATTCGGTGATGAGTCGAAGATTACGAATGATAATCAGTGAGACCACCTGAACCCCTCTACGGAGTCCCGACGCTCCCTTCACAAATGGTCACCGGTGGCGTCGATCATTGAAAACGGCTTCAAGTTTCCATTTGCGATATTAAAATAATTTGATTTTTGCTTGATTATGGATTAAAGAACGCTCCCGAACGGCGGGTGAAGCCGAACGGGAGCGTAAACCACTTACAATCAAGGAGAGAACAGATTGAAAAGTGGCCGCCGTTAGGATTGGAAACGAAACACTTGATGAAAGCCCCCGTTTTGCGCGGGGGCTTCATTCCTTACAGCCTACAAACTTCTTTTACCTACTTCTTGATGATGTAATTTGCTTCCGCTTCTACACGACGGTTCTCGGCCTTCCCTGCTGTCGTGGCATTGTCAGCAATGGGCTTCTCTTCGCCGTAGCCTACTGCCGTCAGACGATTCGCATCAATGCCTTTCTTGACCAGGTATGCCTTGACCGCGTCGGCGCGTCTCTGGGAAAGCTTTTTATTGTATGCGTCTTTGCCCACATTATCCGTATGCCCTTCAATCGTTACATTGAGATCCGGATATTGTTGCATGACACCGGCTAGAGCATCCACATCATCGAAGTAACCTTTTTTAATAACCGACTTGTTGGTATCAAATAAGACTTTCAGGGTGGTTCTGCCCTTCTCGATGATTTCCTTTTCTACCCTGGGCTGGACAACGACCGGCGGAGGACAACCGTCTTTATCCACTTTCACACCGGCAGGCGTGCCGGGGCATTTGTCCAGATAATCATAAACACCGTCATTATCGGAATCCAACGGGCAACCGTCTTTATCTACCGCAACACCGGCAGGTGTACCGGGGCATTTATCCAGGTTATCGGGAACACCGTCATTATCGGAATCGAGGACGACCGGCGCGGGCGGAGGGGGAGGAGGAGCAGGCTTTTCACCGCCGAAAGCAAAGGTCAAACCGACGGTGGCGAGTAAATTGTTATGCATCGTATCCGTATCGAAATCCGTATCGATAGGAATAACATGTCGGACATCGGCGCGCAGAGCCCAGTTGTCCGACAGGAAGTATTTGACGCCCAGGCCGTAGTCTGCGGTCAGTTTGTTGTCTTCCCGGTCGGTGGTGTCCTGGCTGTATCGGGAGTAGTGGATGCCGCCGACACCGAGGGCGAAGAAGGGAACGAAGGCGCTGTCAGGCAAGAGGTTGAAAATGGCCTCCACGCCGTAGCCGTAAACATTCACTTTTTCGCCATTGTTGGCGGTGTTGTTGATTTCGGTGGGCACCCAGTGGCCATAAGCTTCAAGGCCGAAATACTTGGTAAAGTTGTATCCGGCGCGAAGACCAAGAGCAATCCCGGCATCCATGTCTTCATTGCCTTCAAACTTATACATGCCGACGGTCGGTGTAATATTAACCGACCCGGCCTTCACTTGCGCGTATCCCGTGGTGGCAACAACCACCAACATCAGGACAGCGAATAACGAAATAACTTTCTTCATATTGTCTCTCCTTTAAAATATTTATTATACTCAACTTGAATTATGGAAGCTCCACAAAATTATATCTGTACCTTGGCCGCCAGCATTCGTTGTCCACATCTGCGGTGAGATTCTTAAGATCGGTGAGCGCAGTGCCGGTAAACGTGCCCACGTAGATATCGTAAGACTCGCTGTCCTCTCTCGAAAACGCGATCCTGTCGCCAGCCTTATTCACCGTGGGAGCAAATTCATCGCTATCAGGGGTATTAGGCGTCAAGTTGATTTCGTTGTCCCCGTCAGCGTCCATGACCACGATGTCTTGGCTGCCCTCACTGTTACGCATACAGACGATTCGTCCGTCGGGAAGGAACTGGGGGTGTCCATAGCTGTAACCCTCGCCGCCTTGCTTGACCGTAGTGAGATCGGACCCGTTGGCGTTCATCACCATGATACTGCCATTCCATCCACGATCGAAAACGATTTTAGTACCGTCGCGGTTAAAGGCTGGATTTACATCATACTGGAGTGTCGTTAAAACCTGGATGTTGCTGCCGTTGGCATCCATGACACGGATGCCGTATTCATCGCTATCGCCTTTATGCATACAGTAAGTAATCTTGGTACCATCATAGCTGAATGACGGCGTCGGAGAAAATTCACTTCCCATCATTGACCAAAGGGTTTACAATACCAGTTTGCAAGTCTTTTGATACCATCTGTCCTTGAGGTTTCAGCACGTACACCAGGTAACGTCCATCCGGGCTTGGTGTTTGTTGGTTTGCACTTCCTATTGGATTTTCAGCCAACATTTCCTTGCCGGTGCCGTCATCCCACATCCCCCAGACTTGATGACCGGGTTCACCGCTTCATAGAGTAGTTAGGGCTTCTGTGTTTGTATTAGGTGTAAGATCTTCGCCGCTACACCCGCTGATAAACAAAAATGCCAGAACGATCATGCCAATTAAAATAAATCTGTTTTTCCAAAAAACTGTGCATTTCATACGCTCTCTCCTCTCTCAATTTAAATTACTTGTTGTTTGTTGATAAATTAACATCGTGGATGAATGAAACCTTTACGCCGAATAATGGTAAAAGACCGTTTGCGTTAGTATCTCAGGAGCATCTGGAAAGCGTGCAACAGGTAAGTAAGTAATCAGAATAATTAAAAAAACATGCAATTTTTATGCAAGAAAAATTAAGCTGTTAATATCATTAAACATTATGAAACCGAGATTGCTAAACAAACTGAAATTGTAAAAATTTCCGACACTTTATAAAAGCCAAAAGTGATAGAATTTTGACGTTATTACATGATTACAATAGGTTACAGATTAATCGCCAAAACTGATTTTGTAAAAAAATTCGACAATACTTTCAAATGGTAATTATTACATATGCTTGTAACATAAAGATAACTCTTTGTAGGTGTAATCGCTAAAAAGTGTCGAGATTTAATTTTACATGCTTGCAAAGTCGCTAGGCTTTGATTAACATCGTTGCCGGATCGAGCAACAGTGCGTCCTGTTTAGCGCCGGGCGACTGGCCTTTGAGGGCTTTGATATAAACTTCCGGGCCTTTTGCGGCAAGCTGCACCAGCACATCGAATAAATCTGCTACATGCAAAAATGACAGGGGCAGTCCGTCTTCCTTGGGCGGCTCATGGCGGTGCGTGTGGATGGTAAACCAGATGCGCATGGAATATTTTTTGGCCAGTTCCTTTAATTCCAAAAGTAAACCTCGTCCGGATTCATCAAATTTCAAGCCGTGAGAATAATGGCATAAGGTTTGAAAATATTTTGCTGCATCAAGTCGGTCAGGCGTTCTTCCAGTTTCGGAACACTGAACCCTTCAACGCGAAAAGTCATGATGAAGCGATAATTGAGAATGTTCTCCCAATACTCAGTGACTTCCGCAGAATCATATTTTGACGCCATGTCATTAAACAATTCACGATACCAGACGTCCACCTTACTGACGGCGTCATTTAAGCTGACATGCAAAACAGGCTGTTCATTCATCATGGCGTGCAGGGCCATCTGAACCAGAAGAGCGGTTTTGCCGACGCCGGCATGTGCTAAAACGGCGCCGAAACCACCGCTTTCTAAAATATATTCGTTGTCATATCCCAGATTCAAAAGCGGATTGCGTTGAATGATTTCTTTTTTGATCATGATAATATCCTCATAAGTTAAATGGATAACATTGTCTTCCCGTCTTATCGCTCTGCCCACCGCCATTGTCTTTTTTAGCCTTGATCCTCGTGTGCCCCGAAGGGGTTTGTACTTTGTACCTTGAGTCTCAACTATGCGGCTGTCTTCTTGTTCTGAGCGACTTCGAGGGCAATTTTTTCGCAATCGACTGCGGAACCTGACGATAAAGGGCAAACTCCATCGTAAACTGTGCCTTGCCTTGTGTGGATGAACGTAGGATGGTCGAAAAACCGAACATTTCTCCCAACGGCACCTGAGCTTCAATTACGCACATGACGCCTTCATCCTGCGAACCGATGATCATGCCTCGTCGCTGATTGAGCAGTCCCATCACCGGGCCTTGAAATTCGACCGGCGATTCCACAACGACTTTCATAATCGGTTCATGAACGACCGGTTTGGCTCGCAGATAAGCTTCTTTGAAAGCGCCGCGGGCTGCCGCCTGGAAAGCCATGTCCGAAGAATCCACCGCATGCGATGAGCCATCATTGATGACGACTTTAACGCCGGTAATCGGGAACTCCAGCTTGGGTCCTTTGGCCATGCTCTGTTTAAAACCTTTTTCGCAGGCGGGAATATATTGCGTGGGAATCGAACCGCCGAATATTTTGTTTTCAAAAATAAATTCCGCGTCACTAATCGGTTCGATATAGCCGGCAATGCGTCCGAACTGTCCGGAACCGCCGGTTTGC
>CAVSCG010000017.1:0-44732 GCA_963726395.1 uncultured delta proteobacterium | reverse complement strand
ATAAAGATATTGAACTGACCTGATGAGTATGTTAACAGGATCCGCAATTGATCAAATAGTTCTGAGAAAAATAATTGGAGGAAGAAAATGGCCTTTCAGGAAATTGATAAAAATTTGAAATATAAAGTTGCGGATTTATCACTGGCTGCCTGGGGAAGAAAAGAGATGGATCTGGCGGAAAACGAAATGCCGGGTCTGATGGCGGTGCGCAAAAAATACGGACGCAAAAAGCCGCTTAAAGGGTTAAAGATCATGGGCAGTCTGCACATGACCATCCAGACGGCCATGCTGATTGAAACGCTGAAAGAATTGGGAGCCGATGTTCGCTGGGCGTCCTGCAATATTTTTTCCACACAGGATCACGCGGCGGCAGCCATTGCCAAAGCGGGCAGTGCGAAGGTTTTTGCCTGGAAAGGCGAAACGCTGGAAGAATACTGGTGGTGCACGGAACAGGCATTGACCTGGCCGGACGGCTCGGGGCCCGATTTGATCGTCGATGACGGTGGCGATGCAACCTTGTTTATTCACCACGGCGTCAAAATTGAAAAAAATCCGCAATTGCTCAAACAAAAAGTCGATAATAAAGAATTTGCAATCATTGTTTCGCGTCTGGAACAATCGTATAAAAAGAATCCTAAACGATGGCAGAAAGTTGCAGCCGGAATCCGGGGTGTGTCGGAAGAAACAACCACGGGCGTCCATCGTCTCTATCAGATGCAGGCGGCAGGCAGAACTCTTGTTTCCGGCCATCAATGTGAATGACTCCGTCACGAAATCAAAATTTGATAATCTGTATGGTTGCCGGGAATCCCTGGCGGACGGCATCAAGAGGGCGACGGACATCATGATGGCCGGCAAAATGGTTGTTGATCTGCGGCTATGGTGATGTCGGCAAGGGCAGCGCCCAGTCGATGCGGGGATTCGGCGCCCGGGTGATCGTCACGGAAATTGATCCCATCTGCGCTTTGCAGGCGGCGATGGAAGGTTATGAAGTCAAGACCCTCGAAGAGGTCGCGCCGATAGCGGATATATTTGTGACGGCGACCGGCTACTGCGATGTCATTACCGGCAAACACATGGAAATGATGAAGAATGAAGCCATTGTCTGCAATATCGGTCATTTCGACAGTGAAATCGACATGCATTACCTCGAAACGAGCAAGGTCTGCCGCAAAGAGAACATCAAACCGCAGGTGGATAAGTGGACGCTGAAATCGGGCCGTTCGATTCTCGTTCTGGCTGAAGGACGCCTGGTCAATCTGGGTTGCGCCACCGGCCATCCGAGCTTTGTCATGAGCAACAGTTTCACTAATCAAACGCTGGCGCAGATTGAGTTGGCCACAAAGAAGTATGATGTTGGCGTTTATACACTGCCCAAGAAACTGGATGAAGAAGTTGCTCTGCTGCATTTGTCCAGACTGGATGCCAGAATTTCAAAGCTGACGAAGAAGCAGGCCGAGTATCTGGGCGTGCCGGTGGAAGGACCGTTTAAACCGGAATATTACAGATATTAACCTTTCTCTGATCAAGGCATCCCCCAAACTAGAAGTGAAGGGGATGCGTTCCTCTCAATCAGGTTCTCAATCGATAGAAAAGGTAAGCAGCGATACCACCGAACAATAGGTTGGATGCCCAAGCTGCCAGGAAAGCCGGAAGCATTCCTGATCTGCCTAATGACATGCAAAACGCGTGGACAATCCAGTAAGAAAAGCCGACAAATATTCCAATGCCCACGCTCTGCATTACACCGCCGCTTCGCTCCGAGCGCAAAGAAAAAGACATGCCGATTATAACAAGGATAAATGTAACAAAGGGATAGGCAATCTTTCCATATAAATCAACAAGATATCTTGAAACATCATAGCCTTCCGAACGAATCTTTTTTATATATTTATTTAATTCAAAATAACCCATTTTTTCCGCGTCTTTTTGAATGATTTTAAAGTCATCCGGTTTTTCTGGTATGTTAATTACTTTCTTGTTTGACCATTCCAGAAAAGGGACCTGATTCTGATCAAATGTTGTGACGAGCAAATTAAAAAATACCCATGATTATTTTGCCATTCAGCCCTTTCGGCATCAATGCGCATTTTTAGCGTGAAATCGGGATGCAGATGATTGATTGTTATGCCGCGTAAAATATTTTTTTCGACATCAAATATTTTAAAATTATAAATGGCATTATGACTCCGATACCAGATTTCATTTTGCTTGAAAACGCCAAGGTTTTTTTGTTTCTGTACGTCCACTTTCACAATATGTTTTGTCTTCTGGATCGAGAACGGAGCGACCAACTCGGTGAAAAAAAACAAGAATATCGATAAAATTGCCGCTACGGCTAAGGCCGGGAGTGAAATACGGTATAGGCTGATGCCGTTGGCTTTCATGGCTGTGATTTCGCTGAATTTAGAAAGAGAGCTATAAGTGAGCAAGGAGGCCAAAAGAATAGCGGCCGGCAGGACAAGTGAAATAATGAGTGGAATAGAATATAAAAAATAAGATGCCATTTGCCAGGCTGTTGCATCATTACTCAAGAACATACGAAATCTTTGGAAAAAATCAACGATCAGATAAAGGCCAATAAACGATACGCACGTAATGACGAAAAAACTCAGGAATGTTTTAAGAAGATATCGATCCAGCAATTTCAATGGTCCATCCTCAAGTTTTTAACTTTTTTGCCGGAGGTAAACATAAGCCATCCGGAAAAGAGAAACCTCTTTGTTTGCCATATAAAAAAGGTAGATGCCCAGAAAGGCGAATATAATATTGGGTGTCCAGACACCAACAACCGGAGACAAGCGCCCGGTTTCCACCAGTGCTTCACCACCTATGCGTAAGAGGTAATAAGCGGTGACAATCATGATACCGACGGCAAAGCCACGGGATTTTACCGCACGGTGGCTTTTGATGCCTAAAGGCAGAGCCAGCAGACCGAAGAAGATGCAAGATAACGGAATGGAAAATTTTTTATGGACTTCCATAGCCAGTTCGCGAACAGCCGTGCCTGTCAGTCCGGGCTTTTTCATCTTCTCCAGAAGTTCCGTCATGGTCATTTCATTCGTGTCTTTAGATGCATCATTAAAAGCAGCTAGCGTTGTGGAAAGGTCTAGATTGATATCGTAGCTTTTAAAATCAACTTTCCGGTAGTTTTTTAAATCAGAACTCACGGTATGAATCGAGCCGTTTTCCATCCGCAGTTTAACAATCATCAATTTCGGATCGGCAACCAGAAAAGCCTTTTCAGCGAGGATGGTGTTTTGTTTATCGATGATACGACTGTCCGAAATCATAACACCTTCCATATATTTACCATCCATTGGAATTTTATCGGCGTAAACGAGAAGTCCCTTAAAATCGGCGTTAAATACCTTTTCCTTGATCCCAATGCTGGCGTTTTGTGAAGCCACTTCAAAAAGGAGTCTCTTGGACGCGAAATTACTCTGGGGCACAAGGAAATACCCTATAACAATGGTAAAAATAAAAGCGAGCAACGATGCAAGGGCCACCGGATAATAAATCTGAAGTAAACTCACGCCCGATGCTTTGAGCGCTGTTATTTCGTTGTCTGCCGAAAATCTACCCATGGCAATGAGGATAGAGACCAAAAGAGCGATAGGAATCGTAAACATCATTAGTGAGGGCATAATGAGAATAATCATGTGGGATATGGATATAATGCTGATGCCTTTATTGACCATCAAATCCATAATCTGAAGAATCTTCCCCATCAGCAGGACAAAGGTCAAGACGAAAAGGATGATGATAAAAGGGATAGCAATTTCCCGAAATATGTAACGGTTGATAATTTTATTCATATCGTCATCAAAAAGTTTTTTAAAAACTATCATGTATCGATGATTTTGCACAAGTAAAACATGACAATTCGTGAAATAGGTTTTTACCGGCTTTCGGCGCTCCATCCTGGCTGATCAATGATCGCGCTTTGAAAACCATTCAAGAAGATCATTTATAAGTAGTTTGATAAACGACGGGGGCAATCACGTCCGTCCGGTGCATGCCGAAGTTGAGGGAGGCATTTCTGAACAGGAATTCAGGGATCTTTTGAAAAATGCTTTGACGATGGGGATAAATATTGCGGGATTGAAAGATATGAAATCTGCTCTGGAAATTGATTTTCTTCCTAAACGAAAGCCTAAAATGAAGTTGCTGCCAGGCAGGCATTCTCCTTGCGCCGCATAGAAAACATCATGATATTAATAACAAAAATGATGAAATTTATGAAAGATGGATGTTGGTTGCCGATACCAGTCTCGGTGACTTATGCTTGACTTTGATTCCCCCCTGTGTTAGCTATCGCCAACTTGTACGGCTTAAAATTTGTTTGTCCACAGGGGGATGATGTCTGATAATTTCTTTACGCTCATGATTATACCACGCAGGAAGAGCGCGGTGACTAAGATTTCTCTTTCAAGTAATCTGGTTCGTGGTCTTTTTATTGGTTCAATCCTGGCAGTTCTTTTAACTCTCTACGTCGTTTATGATTACGCCGGTATTAAAAGAGATCGGGCGGAACTCTCACGCCTCAGGCAGCAGACGGCCCAACAATCAAAAGAGATGATTAATTTGGCCGTAAAAGTCGATGAATTTGCCGATCGTATGGAAGAATTTAAACAATTCGATAAAAAGCTAAGAATATTGGCAACTAATCAGGTCGGACGAGATAAAAAAATCCCATTAGGTATCGGGGGTTCAAACAGCGAGCAGGTTCGGTTAAAAGAGTTGATAAACCGGGATCAGGAAACACTTGTTTCCGGTATACGTAAAAGTATTAGCCAGTTAAATGAGGATGCCAACGAAAGAGAATTGAGTTTTAACGAACTTTTAAAATTTCTTCAGGAGCAGAAGTCGCTTTTAGCGGCTACGCCTTCCATCTGGCCGGTCAGAGGTTGGGTAACCTCCGAGTTTGGTTCACGGGACAATCCTTTCGAGAAGGGCGTTGAATTTCATAAAGGCTTAGACATCGCAACAAGAATGGGAAAAGAGGTCATTGCCTCGGCGGACGGTCTTGTTGTTGAAGTCGCCCATCGTTTGGATGACGGTAATATTGTCAGGATTTATCATGGGTATGGTATTTCCTCCAGTTATGCGCATCTATCAAAGTCAGCTGTAAAACAAGGGATTCGGGTCAAAAGAGGTGACTTGATTGGATATGTTGGAGATACCGGTCGGAGTACCGGAGCGCATCTCCATTATAGTGTCTGTGTAAATGATGTTCCGGTTAATCCAAGAAAATACGTGAAATAACCAATGGACCTGCATTAATATTCAAAAACGTCAATCCCAGGCGGTTAACGGAAGCGTTTAAATATCCGGGTAAATTATTTCCCCAATAAATAGGGGTTTTTATTAAATGATTAAATGTGTTAAAATCTACCGGTAAAAGTACCGGTTTTTTTTTGAAGGTGACAAATGCTGGATGCAATTCTCAAAAAAATAGTAGGAACAAAAAATGATAGGGAATTAAAACGATTAGCCATTCTGTTAAATGAAGTTAACGGCTTTGAAACAGAACTGATGTTGCTTAGTGATTCGCAATTAAAAGAAAAGACGCCCTATTTTAAGGAAAAGCTTAAAAATGGGTTAACGCTTGATGATATCCTTTCAGAGGCGTTTGCGGTAGCAAGAGAAGCGTCCCGTCGGACTTTAATGATGCGTCCTTTTGATGTGCAGGTTATTGGCGGTATTGTTTTGCATGAAGGCAAAATAGCGGAAATGAAGACCGGAGAAGGCAAAACGCTTGCCGCGACGATGCCGTTATATTTGAACGCTCTGGAAGGCAAGGGTTGCCATGTCGTTACGGTCAATGATTATCTGGCGAAACGCGACGCGGACTGGATGGGCCCTATTTATCATTTTCTGGGGTTAACGGTTGGCGTCATTGTGCATGGCATGGACGACGACGAACGCCGAACGGCTTACGGTCAGGATATCACCTATGGCACCAACAACGAATTTGGCTTTGATTATCTTCGCGACAATATGAAGTTTAGTCTCGAAGAGTATGTTCAGCGGGAATTCAATTTCGCAATTGTCGATGAAGTCGATAGTATTCTGATTGATGAAGCCCGCACGCCGCTCATTATTTCCGGGGCATCGGAAGAATCGACGGATAAGTATTATAAAATCAACCAGATCATCCCGCGTTTAAAGCAGGATGCGGATTACACCATTGAAGAAAAAAGTAAGACGGTTGTTTTGACTGAAGAAGGTGTGTCCAACGTTGAGAAATATTTAAATGTCCAGAACCTGTATGAACCGCGAAATATTGAGATTGTTCATCATGTGAATCAGGCCCTGCGGGCTCACACGTTATTTAGACGCGATGTGGATTATCTGGTCAAAGAGGGTCAGGTGATTATCGTCGATGAGTTTACCGGACGAGTCATGCCGGGCAGGCGCTACAGTGATGGTTTGCATCAGGCGCTGGAAGCCAAAGAAAAAGTCAAGATCGAAAAAGAGAATCAAACCCTGGCATCCATTACTTTCCAGAATTATTTCAGAATGTATAAGAAGCTGGCGGGAATGACCGGGACCGCCGATACGGAAGCCGCCGAGTTCAAGAAGATTTACAACCTTGAAGTTTTGGTCATGCCGACCAATATGCCGATGATTCGTCAGGATCATAATGACTTGATTTATAAGACGGAGCAGGAAAAAATCAAAGCCGTCATCGAAGAAGTGAAGGCTCTAAACAAAGCCAAACGTCCTGTGCTGATTGGTACCATTTCCATTGAGAAGTCTGAACTTCTGGGTAAGCATCTGACTCGAGCAGGAGTAAAGCATCATGTTCTGAATGCAAAAAATCATGAAAGAGAGGCGGAAATCGTCGCTCAGGCGGGTCAGCCGGGTCAGGTCACTATCTCTACAAACATGGCCGGCCGCGGCACGGATATTAAGCTTGGTGAAAATGTCGCCGAGTGGGGAGGTCTGCATATTCTGGGAACAGAAAGGCATGAAAGCCGCCGCATTGACAATCAGTTAAGAGGAAGATCCGGCCGTCAGGGAGACAACGGCTCGTCGCGTTTCTATCTTTCCCTGGAAGATGATTTACTACGAGTCTTCGGAGCCGAAAGAATCTCCTCGGTCATGGATACAGTTGGTATCGATGAAGGTCAGCCTATTGAACATAAATACATTTCGCGGGCAATTGAAAACGCTCAAAAACGGGTGGAAGGCCAGAACTTTGATATCCGAAAACATCTGCTCGATTACGACGACGTGATGAATAACCAAAGAAAAGTTATCTATGAACAGCGGAAAAAAGTATTACGTGGAGATAACTTATGGTCAGATGTTGAAGAGATGGTTGAAGAAATTACAGGTGATCTTTTATTTGAATTCACAGGAGATAAAAGTCATCCCCAAGATTGGAATCTTAAGTCTCTGGATGATGCATTATTCAAACAATTTAATTTACGTTTGGATATCAGCAACGCAAAAGATATGAATTCCGTCGATGCCATTAAGAATTTCATCCTGGAAAATGTTCAGAAATATTTGCGCGATAAAGAAAAGGAATTCGGCCCGGAGCTGACGACGTATCTCATGAAAGTTGTCATGTTGCAGGCTATTGATACCCATTGGAAAGAACATTTGCTGTCCATGGATCACTTAAGGGAAGGCATCGGTTTGCGCGGTTACGGTCAGAAAGATCCGGTAAGAGAATATCAGCGTGAAGGATATGCCATGTTCATGGAAATGATCAGCCGTATTAAAATGGATACCCTGGAAAAACTTTGCCTGGTCAGAATTCAAAGAGAAGAAGAAGTCGAAGAAATAAGACAGAAGCAGAAACAGGATTACGTTTTGAGTCGCGGCGAAGACACACCGGTGAATCAAACCGTCAAGCGTGAGAGTGAGAAGATTGGCCGGAACGATCCTTGCCCTTGCGGCAGCGGGAAAAAATACAAAAAATGTTGCGGTGCTTAAGTCTTTAAGAGGAGCAGGAGGAATGGTGAAATCGACGAGTAAAATTAGGGTTCCCGGTTTTTTAGCCAATGGAGTTTCTGTCGGCATTAAAGGTGGCGACAAAAAGGATCTGGGAATGATCTATTCCACCGTGCCGGCAAAGGTGGCCGCTCTATTTACAAAAAATACCTTCAAGGCCGCGCCGGTGTTGATTGATGCTGAACGGATTAAGAGAGGAATCGCGCAGGCGATTATCACCAACAGCGGCTGTGCCAATGCCGCGACGGGAAAGGAAGGTATGGTTGACGCGCTGGCTGTGTCAGCAGCGACGGCCAGACAATTAAAAATACCCGAAGAACATATTCTAGTTTGCTCGACGGGCGTGATCGGGAAAAGGCTTCCTGTTAAAAAAATTGAAACCGGTATCGGCAAACTGGTCAAGGGGCTCAACGAGTTTGGTATCGAAGACGCCGAAGCAGCCATGATGACAACGGATAAATATCCTAAAATAGCCATTCGTAAAGGCATTGTCGGCGCGAAAGATATCACGATTTGCGGGATTGCCAAAGGCGCCGGCATGATTGAACCGAATATGGCAACTTTGCTGACTTATGTGATGACGGACGCATTAATTGACGCCAAAGCGCTCAATACCGTATTTCATCAGGTGATTGATTCTACATTCAACTCTGTCAGTGTCGATGGTTGTATGAGCACCAATGATACGGCCATCATTCTGGCCAACGGTCTGGCCGGCAACAATCCGCTGGAAAGGGCTCAGGCACGCCTTCAGAGATTTCGAGAGATGCTGACGGATGTCTTGGCCGAACTGTCTTCAGCCGTCGTTAAAGATGGCGAAGGTGCGACAAAGTTTATAACAATTGATGTTGACGGCGCAAAATCAAAATCAGATGCGAGACGCGTCGCCTATGCCATTGCCAATTCTAATCTTGTCAAAACCGCTTTTTTTGGCGAAGATCCCAACTGGGGCAGAATTATTGCCGCCATTGGCTCTTCGGGCATACCACTGGAAAAAGAAAAAATCAGTTTATCGATTGGGAATCTGACCGTATTTTCGCAGGATTCACCTGCCAATATCTCTCTGGCTAAATTGAAAGAAATCTTTCAAGGCGGCAAAATTGAGATTCGTGTCGGTCTGGGAGGCGGCGATAAGTCCTACTCGGTTTATACATCGGATCTTTCATACGATTATGTCAAAATCAATGCTGATTATTCAACATGAGAAAAGAATAAAATATATTAATTTTATTGCCGAAAATGTTATTTGGGCTTGAACAATTCGATTATTTGTGGTAATTGCCGCAAAATTTCACACATCCTCTGATTGCCGGCATGTTGCTTAGAAATTAAGTGTGCCGCGCAAGGTGATGGGGGTGGCGGAAAAAAAACAAAGGAGAAAAATATGTCAGCAATTTCAATGAAACTGTTACTCGAAGCCGGTGTCCATTTCGGGCATCAAACCAACAAATGGAACCCCAAGATGAAACCCTATATCTTCGGGGCGCGCAACAACATCTACATCATTGACTTACAGCAAACCGTTGGTATGTTCCAGGCGGCCTATAACTTTGTGGTGGATACGGTCAGCCAGGGCAAAGAAATTCTTTTTGTCGGAACTAAGAAACAATCGCAGGAGGCGATTCGCGAAGAGGCGTCACGCTGTGGAATGCCTTATGTCAATCAGCGTTGGCTGGGCGGTATGTTAACCAATTTTGTCACCATTAAAAAAAGCATTGATCGTTTAAACAGTTTAAACAAGATGTTTGCCGACGATTCCATCAAGGCTTTCCCCAAAAAAGAAATCACAAAACTGCAAAAGGAAATGGATAAGATGGAAAATGTTTTAGGTGGTATCAAAAACATGAAATCCCATCCGGCCGCCGTTTTCATTGTTGATCCCAACCGGGAACACATTACCGTCCTGGAAGCGAAGAAATTGAAAGTTCCGTTAGTTGCCATTGTCGATACCAATTGCGATCCAACGGATATTGATTATATCATTCCGGGGAATGATGATGCCATTCGGGCCATAAAATTGTTCGCCTCGAAATTTGCCGATGCGGTTTTAGAAGGCAAGAAACGATTCGAAGAGAAGCTGGCTGCTGAATCTAACAAAGAAGCGGGAGCCGCTGTGGTGGAAACTAAAGATGCTGAAGCGGATATACCCGAAAGCGTCGAGATGGAAAACGGTTCTTCTGCGCCAACAGATAATTAATGAACACGCAAACCATTGAATAAGTGTATATTTAAGGGATAGAATTCTAGGAGGATATAAAATTGGAAATTACTTCAACGATGGTAAAAGAGTTAAGAACGAAAACCGGCGCCGGTATGATGGATTGCAAAGAAGCGCTTGCGTCGGTGGACGGCGATTTTGAAAAAGCGATTGATTTTTTAAGAAAGAAGGGGCTTTCGGCGGCAACTAAACGCTCATCCAAGGCGGCCAAAGATGGAACCATTGCTTCATATATCCATATGGGTGGTAAAATTGGTGTGATGGTGGAAGTTAATTGCGAAACGGATTTTGTGGCCAAGACCGATGATTTTCAGACGATGGCCAGAGACATTGCCATGCACGTTGCCGCGTCTAATCCGCTATACGTCCGCCCGGATGAAATTGCCGAGGACATTCTTGAAAGAGAGAAAGAAATTTATCGCAGTCAGTTGCGTGAAGAGAAGAAGCCGGAAAAAATCTGGGATAAGATCATTGAGGGAAAACTAAAAAAATATTACGAAGACGTTTGCCTGGTCGAACAGAAGTTTGTTAAGAATCAAGACATCACCGTTGGCACACTGATCAGCAATATGATTGCCAAGACAGGTGAAAACATTATTATTCGACGTTTCGCCCGTTTCCAGCTTGGTGAGGAAATAAAGCAATAATGAGCGAAAAGAAAAAATCGGCTTACAAAAGAATTCTCTTGAAGCTCAGCGGTGAAGCTCTTTTGGGCAAACAGTCCACCGGTGTTGATCCAGATGTAGCTAATTATATTGCCGATGAAATAAAGTCTCTGGCCGATTTGAAAATCCAGATTGGCATTGTCATCGGGGGCGGGAATATTTTTCGCGGCATGGAAGCCAGCGCCAAAGGGATGGACAGAACGACTGCCGATTATATGGGTATGCTGGCAACCGTTATCAACAGTCTTGCCCTCCAGAGTGCTTTAGAGATGCGTGGTCTGCCAACACGTGTTCAATCGTCCATTGAAATGAGAGAAATCGCGGAGCCTTTTATTCAACGGAGAGCTGTCCGTCATCTGGAAAAAGGCCGGATTGTCATATTTGCCGGCGGAACGGGAAATCCCTATTTTTCCACGGATACGGCGGCATCACTAAGGGCAATGGAAATTCGGGCTGAGGTCATCATGAAGGCTACGAAGGTTGATGGTGTGTATGATGCGGATCCGGTCAAAAATAAATCTGCGATTATGTTTAAAAAGATAAGTTATATTGATGTGTTAACAAAAAACCTTAAAGTAATGGATTCAACAGCAATCACGCTTTGTCGGGATAACTCATTACCCATCGTTGTCTTCAATTTGCAGAAAAAAGGGAACATCCGGAACGTCATTTGTGGTAAAAAAATTGGAACTTACGTAGGAGAATGATCATGAAAGAGCAGATTTTTCAGAAATTCAAAGATGAAATGGAAAAAACGATATCTTCTCTGGAGAAGTCATTTAGCAGAGTAAGAACCGGTCGAGCGTCTGTTTCGCTGCTGGATGGGATCAAGGTTGATTATTATGGAACACCAACCCCGATTGCCCAGGTGGCGACTCTTTCCGTTCCGGAAAGTCGCCTCATTGTCATTGCGCCATGGGATGCGACCGCCATCGGCGCGATTGAAAAAGCGATTCAAAAGTCCGATTTGGGCTTGATGCCTTCCACAGACGGCAAAGTGATTCGCCTGGCAATTCCGCAATTAACAGAAGAGAGACGCAAGGAGCTTGTGAAAGTTGTTAAAAAGATGGCGGAGGAAGGCAAAGTTAAGTTGCGCAACGAACGTCGCGATGCCAATGAAGCGTTAAAAGATTTAAAAAAGAATAATAAAATGTCCGAGGATGAACTTCACGACGCACAAGATGAAGTTCAGAAATTGACGGACCGTTATATCGAAAAGACCGATAAAATTCTGACGGCCAAAGAAAAAGAAATCATGGAGATTTAAACCCAACCGCAGAAAAACATCTCAATGGGGAGTCAAAAGCTCCCCATTTGTTTTTGAGGACAGAATAAATCGAAATGTTAAAGATTGATCAAAATAACCTGCCCCAACACATAGCCATTATTATGGACGGTAATGGGCGGTGGGCAAAACAGCACGCGATGGGGCGAATTCGAGGCCACAAAAAAGGGGCTCAAGCCGTCAGGACAGCGGTGACAGCATGTCGTGAAATAGGGATTCGATATTTGACTCTATTTGCTTTCTCTTCTGAAAACTGGGGCAGACCCAGCGAGGAAATTAATGCATTAATGTCTTTGTTGGAAGACTATTTAGACAAGGAAGCGTCGACACTTCAAAAACAGGAAATCATGCTCACGACCATCGGAAATATTGAACGTCTTTATCCTCCGGTGAAAGAAAAACTTCTGGAAGTGAAGAAACTGACCGAGCATAATCGCAAAATGGTATTAAATCTGGCATTAAGCTACGGCAGCCGTGATGAGATTATTTTTGCCATAAAAAAAATGATTTCAGACAACCGGTCAGGAAAACTTGATATCGATGATATCGATGATGATACGGTTGGACGCTATTTATATACAAGCAATATTCCTGACCCCGATTTGTTAATTCGAACCAGTGATGAATATCGCATCAGTAACTTTCTTCTCTGGCAGCTGGCTTACACGGAACTTTATTTTACAGATGTTTTATGGCCTGATTTTAAGAAGGACGATTTGTTGAAAGCGATAGCTGTTTACCAGCGGCGCGAGCGACGTTTCGGATTGACGAGCGAGCAAATCCAGAACAAATAGGTTTTCACGCAGAGGATAAAAAATGGCGATAAAAAACTCAAATCTCCAAAGATGGATGACCGGCATTGTTTTAGGCGTGGCATTACTCTTGATTATCTTATGGGGCTCTTTGGAGCTATTGACTGCTGTGATTACGCTATTTATTGTAGTCGCTATGTGGGAATACAACGGTATTGTTTTCGGTCGTGGTTTTTTGAAAGAAAAAACTGAAAGTCTGATATTCGCAGTTCTTATCCCCGAGGTTGTGCTCTTCGGCAATGGTCAATTGTTGATTGCTCATCCTTGCCTTTGCGATGATGGTCGCGTTTATTGTTTTTCTATGGAAAGTCAACGAAACTAACTTTGATGTGTCCTCGGTGGCTAAAGTCATCTTCGGGATGGTTTATATTCCATTGCTGACATCGCACTTTATTCTGCTTAGGAAACTGGACAGCGGTATCTACTGGATTTTACTAGTCCTCGTGATTGGTATTCTTGGGGATACGGTGGCCATGTATGTAGGTAAGTCTTTGGGTAAAAGAAAACTGATTCCGAACTTGTAAGCCCGGGTAAAACCGTGGAAGGCACCATCGGACTCATTGGGGGTGCCACCATAGGCGCCTGCCTATTTGGATATTTTTTAATTTCCGAGGTTTCCGTCGTCCACTTTCTGATTCTCGGCCTTGTGGGTAGTATCATCGGACAGCTGGGCGATCTTTGCGAATCCGCCATTAAAAGAAATTACGGCAGAAAGGACGCCAGCTCTTTGTTGCCCGGGCATGGAGGACTGATGGACCGGATGGACAGTCTGATATTTGTAGCTCCCTTTGTCTATTATTACCGCATTTTTGTGATTGGCTGATGAAAAAAATAACTCTTTTAGGATCGACAGGCTCCATCGGTGTCAATGCACTGGATGTTCTTGACAAGAATCCAAAAAAATTCAAGGTGGTGGCGCTTACTGCCGGTCGCAATATCCGGCTTTTGGCCCAACAGATATTAAAATTTCATCCCAAGATTGTTGCGGTTCAGTCCAGGCAGGATGCAGAGCGTTTACACCAAATCCTGGGGGTCAAGAATAATATTCCAATCCTTTACGATGAAACGGGTATTGAGGAAGTTGCTTCCTATCCATCGTCCGATATTGTTCTTTCAGCCATTTCCGGCGCGGCAGGCCTGAAACCAACACTGGCGGCGATAGAAGCAGGAAAAGATATTGCCCTGGCGAATAAAGAAACCATGGTAGTTGCCGGGCATATCGTTACAAAAAAAGCCAGGCAAAAAAATATTAAAATTCTTCCCGTGGATAGTGAGCATAGTGCAATATTTCAATGCCTGGCCGGACAGAGACCCGAAAACTTAAGAAGGATTATTCTCACGGCATCGGGCGGCCCGTTTTATAATTTATCTAAGGCTGATCTGAAGAAAGTGACATTGGCACAGGCGCTCAAGCATCCGCGCTGGGAAATGGGCCGAAAAATCACGATTGATTCTGCGTCTCTGATGAATAAAGGACTGGAAGTTATCGAGGCAAAATGGTTGTTTAATCTAGATATCGCCCATATTGATGTTTTAATTCATCCCCAAAGTGTTGTGCACTCGCTGATTGAACTTCTTGACGGATCGGTATTAGCGCAACTGGGTATCGCCGACATGAGAATACCGATTGCGTATGCGTTTGCCTATCCGGACCGCATGACCAATGAACTGCCTTTATTAAATCTGGCTAAGACAGGCCCATTAGAATTTCACCAGCCGGATATGAACAAATTTCCCTGTCTTGAACTGGCCTATGAGGCGGGACGTTCAGGAGGAACGGCTCCTGTCGTATTAAACGCAGCTAATGAAGTTGCTGTTGCAGCGTTTATTGAAAATAAGATTTGCTTTAGCGATCTGCCGAAAGTAATAGAAAAAGTGCTGCATAAGCATCATACTACAAACAATCCATCTCTGGAAAATATTCTGGGCATCGATGGTGAAGCCAGAATGCAGGCTCAAAGCGTTATTAAAAAGTTAAAGAAAGGATAATAGTTTGGTTACCTTAATATCATTTATCGTTTTGCTGGGTATTCTGATTTTTGCTCATGAGCTGGGCCATTTTCTGGCTGCACGAATCGGCGGAGTAGGGGTTCTGAAATTCTCCCTGGGATTCGGGCCTAAAATTGTCGGAAAAAAAATTGGGGAAACAGAGTATGTCCTTTCCTGGATTCCCCTGGGCGGATTTGTCAAACTGTTGGGTGAATCTGGTACGGAAGAATTACCACCGGAAGATGAAAAAAGGTCGTTTTTTAAACAACCAACCTGGAAGCGCTTGCTTATCGTGCTGGCTGGGCCGGTTTTTAACTTTCTTCTGGCCATTGTCATCTTCTCTATTGTTTACATGTACGGACTTCCCAATCTCATTCCGGTCATAGGAGAGATGTCGCCGGATTCCGCTGCCGCGTCGGCAGGCATTGTTACCGGTGATAAAATTTTAGCGATCAATGATAAAAAGATGACCTATTGGGATGAAATAAAACCAATTATAACAGAGGCTAAAGGCAATGAAGTTAAAGTAATTGTTCAACGGGGTAATGAGGAGAAGATTTTTACCGTAAAACCGAAATTATCCAAGGCAAAGAATATTTTCGGAGAAGAAGAATCGACCTACCTGATTGGTATAGCACCGGCAGGCAAGACGGTCATTGAAAGGAAGAATCCTCTGATGGCTATGGTTTCCTCAGTCGGCAAGACATGGGAAATAAGCAAGCTGACCGTTATTTCTGTTGTAAAAATGATTGAAGGGGTGATTTCGCCCCGGACTCTGGGTGGCCCCATTTTCATTGCTCAGGTGGCGGGAGCTCAGGTCAAAGAAGGGATTGTCCCGTTTATTCTTTTTATGGCCATCCTTTCGATTAATTTAGGGGTAATTAATTTGTTTCCCATTCCTGTCCTGGATGGAGGACATATATTCTTTTATCTCATCGAGATGGTAACCCGAAGAGAAATTCCTATTAAAATTAAAGAAATGTCTCAGCAAATCGGTTTTGTCGTTTTACTGATGCTGATGCTTTTTGTTATCATGATCGATGTTGAACGGCTCAACATTAAACCGATTAATGATGTTTTGAAATTTTTTAAATAATATGTTGACACTAGCTTTTGATTCCTCTTCGAAAACAGCCTCAGTATCTATTTTACGGGATAAAGCTGTTTTATATAATACGATTATCAATAAAGGCCTAAACCATTCCGAAGTACTTCTTCCTGCCATTGACGAAGCATGTCGTCTGTCAGGTATTCAATTGCCTGAATTTGATTTATTCGCCTGCACGTTGGGTCCGGGCTCATTTACCGGTTTACGTATCGGCGTCAGCACTCTCAAGGGATTAATGCTGGCAACGGGAAAACCGGCAGCGGGTATTTCAACACTTGCTGCGCTTGCTCTCAATGTGGACCAGAAAGAAAAGATTATCGGTTCCATGATGGATGCAGGCCGTGGGCAGGTTTATCTGGCTTACTACCAATATGACAAAGACGGTATTTTAAATCAGCTTGAAGCCGCAAGGGCTCTCGATCCGCAAAGCATTACCGAGCATTACGAAGATGAAGTGATCTATGTCGGCGATGGTGCAATTAAATATGCCGATTTACTCAGCCCTCTTTCGGCAGAAAAAAATAAAATAGCCTCTGCGGAACAACAATTTATCTGCGCTTCAGCCGTTGGATTTATGGCGATTGAAAAATATTCGCGCAATGATTTGCTTGATTTGACAAGATGTGTTCCCGTTTATTTGCGTTCGGCCGACGCTCTACCGAAAAAAATGAATATTCCCTTATGATGTCTTCCGTCAACTCTGAGACATCAACTCTTATTTTCAATTTGGGATAGAAGCTGTCAACGTATAGGACAAAAAAGATACATGGTATTTCAGATGAATCACTGTATTTTCCGAAAAGAATATCGACAAAGAACCAGGAAAGATGCCGGAATATTCAGCTTGACCATCACGGTTTTCTTTATGATGACTTACTTATTCTGCCCGTACAGAGTTTTTTCGGAAGATATTCTGCAGCAACAGTTTCAACTCTCGCGTTTATTGAAAACTAAAATGCCAATATCATCTATTGATGTCAAAAACGTTTATCCACACGATACCGGCGCATTCACGCAAGGATTGTTTTTCCATCAGCGCTGTTTCTATGAATCAACTGGTCTTAACGGGAAATCAACTCTTGCCCGAAAAGAAGTAATGACCGGAAAAAGCCTGCAAGAAGTCAAAATTTCTCACAAGTATTTTGGCGAGGGAATTGCTTTGCTGAAGGGAAATATTTATCAGTTGACATGGCAGAATGAAACCGTTTTGATTTATGATGTCCGGTCCTTCCAGAAAATCAGGGAAATAAAATATCGTGGAGAAGGTTGGGGATTGACCTCCGACGGTAAGCATTTGCTGATGAGCGACGGTTCACCAACCATCACGTTTCGTGATCCGGATTCGTTCAAAGTGGTGCGGAAAATCCGTGTCCGTGACGGCGATACGCCTGTCGGCCATCTCAATGAACTGGAGTTTATCAAAGGTGAAATATGGGCGAATATATTTACGGAAGACATGATCGTCCGGATTTCTCCTGAAAATGGTAAGGTAACGGGCTGGATTAATTTATCGGCACTTCGTTCTTATCTTCCCCGAAATGAGACGGTCGATGTGCTCAACGGCATTGCCTATGATGTTAATACAGACCGTATTTTCGTGACAGGCAAATACTGGCCTAAAATATTTGAAATTCAGTTATCCAATTAAACAGTTCTAAAACCTTAATTAACTTGACCGTATATTCATTTTGAATTATAAGCCCGGCAGTTTACGACATTCGACATTTAGTTTCCGAGGGAAAAATGAAAATCATATTATTGGGCGCGCCGGGCGCAGGCAAGGGGACAATAGCCAAATTACTGACGGAATTTGACGGATCGGTGCAGATATCCACCGGCGATATTTTACGATCCGCCGTGAAAGAAGGAAATGCGCTCGGGAAAAAAGCCAAAGAGTATATGGATCGGGGAGACCTAGTGCCTGATTCTCTGATTATGGACATCATGGAAGCAAGGCTGCAGGAACCGGATTGCCAGAACGGATTCATTCTGGATGGTTTTCCGCGGACGATTCCTCAGGCGGAAGAACTCGCCAAACTGCTTGCCAGACTTAAAATAAAACTGGATTTTGTCGCCAATCTGGATGCGCCACGCGAAGTCATTCTGGATCGGTTGACGACCAGAAGAACCTGTTGTAATCCATCCTGTCAGGCCATTTATAACATTAAAAATAATCCACCGAAAGAAGACGGCACCTGCAGGTTGTGCAATCATCAGACCATTCAACGAGATGATGAAACGGAAGAAGCGATAACGAACCGTCTGGAAACTTACAACTTGAAAACAGCGCCGCTCAGCGGTTTTTATGAAAAAGAAGGGTTGCTGAAGACTTTCCTGTCACTGTCTGCCAAGGATACCATTGCCGAAATTAAAAAAGCCCTGAAAGCCTGAACCCGTAATAATTAAATGATTGAGTATGAAAAAGAGCTGAATCCGGAACAGTACAGAGTTGTCGCAGAACAGGGCGGGCCACTTCTTGTTCTTGCGGGAGCGGGAAGCGGTAAAACGCGGACCCTGACCTATCGGGTGGCGCATCTGCTGGAATCCGGTATGCCGCGCGGAAAATATCCTGCTCGCAACTTTCACCAATAAGGCCGCCCATTCCATGCTGAACCGGGTGGAAAGTCTTGTTAATTGTTACACCGGGAAAATAATGGGCGGCACATTTCATTCCATTGCCCATCGATTCCTGAGAAGCTACGCTTTCCGTCTAGGCTATTCCAATAGTTTTTCCATTGTGGATAGTGAAGATGCTCGACAGATTATTGCATCGGCCATGACCGAATTAAAGATAGACACCAAACTGACCAAATTTCCCAAGAATAATATTATCGCGGAAATGATCAGCATGACGCTGAACACCGAGAGCACGCTGGAGGAGGTGATTTCATCGAGATACCCTTTCTTTTTGCATCTGAATCCGGAAATTCACCAGATCGCCTGCCTTTACGGACAGAAAAAGAAAGATCTCTGCGTGATGGATTTTGATGATCTGCTGGCCAACTGCCGCCGATTGCTCCGCGAACATCCTGATATTCTGCAAACGCTTTCCCAAAGGTTTCAGCATGTTTTAGTGGATGAGTATCAGGATACCAATATTATTCAGGCAGATATGGTCGATCTGCTGGCTTCCGGCCATCGCAATCTGATGGTTGTCGGGGATGATTCGCAAAGCATTTATTCTTTTCGCGGCGCCAATTTCAGCAACATCATTCATTTTCCCGAGCGTTATCCCGACTGTAAAATATTCAAGTTGGAAACCAACTATCGCAGCACGCCGGAAATCCTGCATCTGGCCAACCTAAGTATCAACAATAATGAAAACCAATTTCCCAAAGCTCTGAAGGCCGTCCGCAACAAAGGAATGAGACCGGTCATGGTTTCCGCGCAAAATGTTTTAAAGCAGGCGGACTTTGTCGCGCAAAGAATTGCAGAGCTATCCCGCGGCGGCGTACCGTTTAGCGAGATGGCTGTTCTCTATCGGGCTCACTATCATTCGATGGAAGTGCAAATGGAATTTGTGCGGCGCGACATTCCTTTTGATATCCGTTCCGGCATCCGCTTTTTTGAGCAGGCGCATATCAAAGATGTGACTTCGTATATGCGAGTCCTGGTAAACCCTCACGATGAACTTGCCTGGCGAAGGCTTCTGATGATGTATCCCAAGATAGGCAAGGTCACGTTTGAAAAAATCTGGAGCCGTCTGGCTAATCAGGATAATCCGCTGGAGTCGTTGTTGGCGGAAGAGTTTCTGAAAATTGTACCCAAGCCGGCGAAGGTCGGAGTTGGACAATGTCGGGATACCTTACTGACATTGCTTTCGCTGGATCTTCCCGATAGAATACCTGAAAAAATCATTGATCTTTTGTTAAACAAAGGCGACTACCGCACTTACCTGCAGGATACTTATTCCGATGCCTCCGCACGCGAAGACGATTTAATTCAGTTGGGGAATTTTGCGGCCAAGTTTGAGAGGATGGATGACTTTCTAAACGAACTGGCGCTGCTCACCAACATGTCCAAAGAAGAAGAAACAGAAGAAAGGCAGGAGGACAAGGTGATTCTGAGTACGATCCATCAGGCCAAAGGACTGGAATGGTCTTATGTCTTTTTGATTTGGTGTGCCGACGGCATGATTCCTCTGCAGCGGGCGCTCAAGGAACCAGGTGGAGAAGAAGAGGAAAGAAGGCTTTTTTATGTGGCCGTGACGCGCGCCAAGGATCAGCTCTACCTATGTTCACCCGTTCTGGATTATACACGGTCCGCAGGCACGCTAACACTCAGCCCATCGCGCTTTATCAGCGAAATTACGCCTCTATCATCAAAAGACGAACAGCTCCCATTTGAACAATGGACGCTGTTCGATGATTATTAAAATACCTTCCAAAATTTAAACAATCTTCAATGACAGTTCCATCAACTGCTCAATGCTGACTTTCGATGGCGCATCGGACATAAGATCTGCCGCTTTTTGTGTTTTCGGAAAGGCAATAACGTCGCGAATCGATTCCGCCTTCGTCATAATCATAGTGAGCCGGTCCAGACCGAAGGCTAGTCCTCCGTGAGGTGGGGCCCCGTATTCCAGGGCATCCAGCAGAAATCCAAATTTTATTCTTGCTTCTTCGTCACTCAAACCCAACGCGTTGAAAACCTGCGACTGCACATCCTTGCGGTGGATACGGATGCTGCCGCCGCCGATCTCCGAGCCGTTGAGCACCAGGTCGTAAGCTTTGGCCCTTACTTTTCCCGGATCAGTCGTCATGAGCGGCATATCTTCAATAAATGGTGATGTGAAAGGATGATGTGTCGACATGAATCGTTTTTCCGTTTCTGAATATTCCATCAGCGGAAATTCCGTGATCCAGGTGAAGGCCAGAGCATCAGGATCAATCAGATTCAGTTTCTTTCCCAGATTGAGACGGAGATTGCCTAAAGAATCGTTAACAACTTTCGGTGCGTCTGCGACAAAGAAGATGATATCTCCTTCTTTGGCGCTCATGGCTTTGGCAATGGCAGCCACTTCTTCAGGCTTAAAGAATTTATAGATGGGCGATGTCCAGTCGGCGGCATTGATTTTAGCCCAGGCCAGTCCTTTGGCGCCGTAAATCGCAACAAAATCTGTCAATCCGTCGAGGTCTTTACGTGAAAGTGTGGATGCCTTCTCGGCTTTAATGGCTTTAATAAGTCCGCCGGTTGCAGCAACTTCCGTAAACAGTTTGAAACCGGAATTTTTCACAATAGAAGTGAGGTCCACAATTTCCATCCCAAAACGTACGTCGGGGTTGTCCTTGCCGTAACGGCTGATCGCGTCAGCATAGGTTATTCTGGGTAAGGGAAGCGAAAGGTCCTTGTCCAGGCAAGCCTTGAATATAGCTTTCATCAGGCCTTCCATCATCTGCATAATGTCTTCTTCGGAGATGAACGACATTTCCACGTCGATCTGAGTGAATTCCGGCTGACGGTCGGCACGCAAGTCTTCGTCGCGGAAACATTTTGCAATTTGAAAATAGCGGTCAAACCCGGAGACCATCAATAGTTGCTTGAAGATTTGCGGCGATTGTGGCAGGGCGTAAAAGGTTCCCTTATTAACACGGCTGGGCACCAGATAGTCGCGTGCGCCTTCCGGGGTGCTTTTGCCTAGAAATGGCGTTTCGACTTCGATAAATCCATTATCATTAAAGTACTGCCGTGTGGCTATAGCCAGCTTGCTGCGCAGGAACAGATTCTTTTGAATGGCCGGACGACGTAAATCAAGATAGCGGTATTTAAGCCGGACATTTTCCGAAGTATCATCTTCATCAAAAGAGAACGGCGGTGTCTTGGATTCGTTTAATATTTCCAGTTCGGAAATGATAACTTCCACCTGGCCTGTGGCCAAGGCCGGATTATCCATTCCTTCCGGACGTTTTCGCACTTTACCTTTTACCGCCAGGACATACTCGCTGCGGATTTTATGCGCTTCGCCGTGAACGGTTTCGCCCGCTTCCGGATTGAAGACAATCTGGACAATCCCTTCGCGATCGCGCAGATCGACGAAAATGACACCGCCATGATCGCGGCGGCGTTGCACCCAGCCCATCAATATTATTTCTTTTCCGTCATCGGCCACACTGACATTTCCGCAATAATGCGTTCTTTTGTCTTTTGTAATGAATTGGCTCACAAAACATTTACCTCTCTTTAAGAATATTCGTCACCGCTTCCAGGAGATTATCCAGGGGCAGGCTTTGCTGATTTTTAGTGCTCATATTGCGTAACTCGGCGCGATTCTCTTCTATTTCTTTATCTCCGAAAATCAATGTATAAACGCTGTTTAATCTATCGGCGCGCTTCATCTGGCTTTTCAGGCTTTTATCAGAATAATCCATTGCCGCGCAAATCCCGGTGCGACGTAATTCCTGGGTCAAACCGAAAGCGATTTTCTGCGCTCGTGCTCCAAGAGCGGCGATAAAGATATCGGTCCGATGATGATTATGATCAGTAGGAGGAAGACAGGCAATGAGCCTCTCCATGCCGATGCCGAAGCCGATGCCCGGAACTTCCGGTCCACCCAGAAAACTGACCAGACCGTCATAACGCCCTCCGCCCGCCAGCGAATTCTGTGCACCCAACGCGCCGGATTTCACTTCAAAGGCTGTTTTCGTGTAGTAATCAAGGCCGCGCACCATTTGCGGATTGATTTTGTAGGGCAGATTCAGATCATTGAGATAACCTTTAACTTCAGAAAAATGATCCGAGCATTCTGTACAGAGAAAATTCAATATTCGAGGAGCATCGGCAATGACCGAACCGCATGTTTCCACCTTGCAATCAAAGACGCGTAAGCGGGTTTGTATAAATACGTCTTTGACAATCGGGACACAGAGCGCTCTCCGATCCTTTCAGGAAATCAACGACGGCCTTGGAAAAAACAGGGCGACAAGCTTTACAGCCCAGAGAATTAATCTCCAGAGATAACTTTTCGATGCCCAATGATTGCAGAAAATGCATCAGCATAAAAATAACTTCCGCATCGGAGGCCGGTTTATCGTCTCCGAATAATTCCACGTCAATCTGGTGAAACTGGCGGAAACGGCCTTTTTGCGGTCTCTCCCGGCGGAACATCGGACCAATAGTAAAAAGTCTGGTGACCGGATCGGATGCGAGGAGATTATGCTCAATGTACGCGCGGATAACGGACGCCGTGGCCTCCGGACGCAACGTCAGTAGTTCATCGTCCCGATCTCGGAATGTGTACATCTCCTTTTCAACGATATCCGTGGTTTCCCCGATACTGCGCTGGAATAAGACCGTTTTTTCCATAATCGGTACACGAATTTCACAAAAACAGAAACATTCAAAAATTTTGCGGGCGGTTAATTCCACCTGATGCCAGAGTGGAGTATCCTGTGGCAGAATATCTTTAATGCCCTTTATGGCTGTAATTTTGTCCATAATCAAATCCTAATAATACACGTGATTTTCTAGCATATCGGCTATTTGTTCGCAACGAAATATTAATGTTTATCCCTTATGCTGCTAATTCCTTCCAAAAGAAATTATGCGTGATTCGACGCGGGAGGAGATGTCGTAGATGATGAGAAATCGCTTGGCGTTGATTTCATTGTAACCGTCATCTTCCGAAAGATGATCAGAACAGAAAAATTCTATCTGCAATGGATAAAAATTCCGGCGATGTCTTCGTTGAAGACGTGTCTATCCGGTAAAGATCAGCACCGTAGGTCTTTATTACAGCCTTCGATCGAAGCGAGATGAGATTATGATTTCGTAACCTTAGGTGAAATACATCATGCAGTCAAGGCGCTGAACACGATCGTGGTCCTTGCGGGCCACTCCGGGTTATCTCTCAAGTTAAGCCCATGTAATCTTTTTAACACTACTTAATGTTACTTCTTTTACCGGATAAAGATCTTCAACAATTTCTCCTGGTTCAAACCAGAGTTTAATTTCTTTCTCAGCATCTTCCGGGCTGGATGATGCATGGACAACGTTTTCAAATACTCCGGATGTCGTGATTCTGCCGTATGCTCCTCTTATGGATATGGGGTTTGCTTTCTCTGGATCCGTATCGCCGACAATATCTCGAATTTTGACAATGGCATTGTCCCCCTGATAGACCATCGCGATCACTCTGCTAGTCTTATGCACTTCACCTATGATGTACTGGATCAGTTCTTCGAAAAAAGGCTTATCCTTAAGATGTTCATAATGCTTTTCCGCCAGTTGACGGCTGACACACACGACCTTTGCGCCCATGATGGTCAATTTTGCCTCTGATAACCGGGAAATTACATTCCCCGTCAGGGACTTCACGAGTCCATCAGGTTTAATAATGATTAATGTCTGTTCAATGGCCATATATCTTCTCCTGTTATATTATTTTTATTAAATTTTTCAATATGCCGTCACATATAACTTAAAAATAAGATATTGACAACGACTAATGAGGAATGCCGGAAATTACTTGAGCCATGGAGTGACGTTTATGGCTTTGCCGTCCGAATATACGGAAATCGCTCCGTCTTTGTCTGTGCGGAAAATTTCGATGCCGGCAGATGTGTAGCGGTCAAGAACAGCGGGATGCGGGTGACGAAAGACATTATTTTTGCCGGGACTGACAATTGCAAAACGGCAGGAAACAGCACGGATGAAATCCACAGAACTGGAGTGGACAGATCCGTGATGCGGCACAAACAGAAGATCGCTTTTCAAATTTTGTCCCGACCGCATCAGAAGAGCTTCAACATGGGCGGAAATATCGCCTGTGATAAGAAAGCTTCTAGTCCCATAGGTCATTTTCATGACCAGAGAAGCGTCGTTGATTTCATCATAGGATGTTTCCTGATCATTTTGAGCCGATGGATGTAAAGGCCACAGGCATTGGAAAAGAACACCGGAAATATTTTCAGGCAGCGATTGTGATGACAGATATTTAATTTTTATTTTACGGTCGGTGATTGTTTTTTCCCAGAATAGGTAAAGATCATCGTCCGCTTTCACGCCCGTACACCATACTTCCCGGACGTCGAAGTTATTAACGATATGAATTAATCCCTGCAGATGGTCCGGGTGAGGATGCGTGAGAACAACGATATCAATTATTCTGATTCTTTGGGCATAGAGAAACGGAGCGATCACTGATCTGCCCATATCAAATGAACTGTCATGAAAACCGCCGCCGTCAATGAGCATATTGATGCCATGGGGCAATTGGACCAGAGTGGACGCACCCTGCCCGACATCAATGGCTGTAATTTTTAAATCGTTGGAATATCTGTTTTTCGCGACAAGATAAGCAGCATCAGCGAGAATCAATGCCACAGACATCAGGAGAGCCGTCTTGATCAATGATGGATGAAGTTTCGGGAATCCCTTTACATTTTTTTTATTGCCGGGGGTTATTACCTCCATTAGAAGGAAAAATGTAATATAGAAAAGCATTATTTCAGCCATGCTGGGTTTTATGAAATTGAAAGAGGACCAGGACGGGGAAGCCAAGTAGTTGATGATTTCAACGGAAACGTAAGTGAAAAATGAGGCTGCTTTGATAAATAAACCTGCTATTAAGGGCGAAAATATTGCCGTCAGAATAAAAGCCATAGCGGGGATCAATGCCAGTATGCCTAGCAGGGGAACGGCGATGAGGTTGGCGATCAATGTCACGGCGGAGGCGCGGTTAAAGTAAAAGACAATAATGGGCAGTGTGCCCAGAGTAGCGGCAGCCGACACCAGGATAAAAATATAAATACGGCGAATCAGCGTCTGCAGCCAGGGGGGCGCTGATGATGGAATCGGCAAGGTCAGATCGCTCAGCCTCGGAACGATGTAGAGAATCGCGAAAACCGCGCTGAAGGATAATTGAAAAGAAATTTCAAAAAGCGATTCAGGCGCAATGATCAGAATGATTAACGCTGCGCCGAAAAGAATATTATAGAGATCTTTTTGTTTTCCAATCAGTAACGAGGTCAGAAAAGCCATGGCCATGAGGGTTGCGCGAAGAACGGTTGTTCCCATTCCCGCGACCAGGGCGTAAATGACAACCGGTAAAAAAGCTGCGGCTGTGGCCATTTTGATGATATTGAATTTGAGCATCATATATTCTGAAGATTTCAACAGGACCAATATTAGGAAAAAACCGCCTGCCGCCACCATGCCGATATGCAGTCCGGAAATGGACAGAATATGAGAGGTGCCGGTTTTGGCGAAATTGTCGCGCACGTCCTGCGGGATGGCTTTTTGATTGCCGATGGTCATGGCTTCTATGATTTCTCTTTGAGGGGACGGAGCATTGGTATAAATTAATCGTTTTAAATATAATCGAAAATTTTCCAGCTTCAGCTTGACGCCACTAGCTGAATTGTGCCGAATCAGAACAATGCCGGCATGATTGGCCACGAATCCTGAAACATAAATACCCTGCCGGTTCAGGGTGCGTTCATAATTGAAGCTTCCTGGATTGTGAAAACTCTGGATTTTTTTTATTTTAGAATGGAAGCGGATAAAGTCGCCATACTGGAAACTGAGATCCGCTGGAATAACAAGACGAATATTGCCCGTCACGGGGAGGTACGAATTATTTATAATCATTCTCTGACAACGAACTACCAAAGCATTGTTAGCTGGGGAAATTTGGTCGCTCGTCAAGACGATGCCCTCCGCCGTCAATGGGCCTTGATCTACCTGATGAGAAATATGTTGATCGCTCTGGGTCAGGTATTGTTGTCTTTGAACATTAAATAAGCCGACGATTACCAAGAGGAGGAGGATAAAGAGGAAAGCAGCAATGTTCCATTTATTTCTGATACTGAGAAGTAAAATAAGCAGGATCGGTAGCGCTCCAGTCAATAAAAACAGGCAGGGTAGAGCGATATAATCGCCGATCATAATACCCGCCATTAGGGCGAGGAGGGGATACAATAATGGTCTACGCATAAACGGGAAGTCATCTGTTAATAAAATTATTCAAATGATTAGCTAAAAACTATAAAATATTATAAAATCAAAAAAAAGAAACTCAAATCCAAAATATTCGGAAACAAATCATGCATCAAAATATAGAACAAGATGAAAGAACTGAGCAGAGACTCAAGCTGCTGATTATCAGTAGACTAATTGTCATTTCCATATTTTTACTGGTTACTTTCTTCCTGGGAACGATGAGAGCGGTGATTCCCATTTCGCCGACTATCCAGCGCTTAATTTATGCTGTCATTATTACGATGTATTTCTTGTCTTTAATTTATACACTCCTTTTAAGAAAAGAAAAGTATTTTCAGTTTAATATTCATACCCAATTAATTGTCGATATTGGTCTGGTTTCTTTTTTGGTTTACTTAACCGGCGGCAGTGGCAGCAACTATTCGCAGCTCTACATATTGGTAATCATCTATTCCGCTATATTTCTGGGCCGCCGTGGCGCTTTTATTATTGCATCCGCCTCCAGTATAGCCTATGGATTGGTATTGGCGTTTGAATATTTCAACATCTTTCCCATCCTACATTCCACCAACCATGTTTACCTTGTTGAAGCAAACGACATTTTTGTGAGAATCATTGTTCACATCTTGTCATTTTATATTGTGGCCTTTCTGGCCAGCATCGTTGTCGAACAAGAAAAGAAAACCAGGTCATTATTGGAAGAAAGTGAGTCGGCTTTCGATCAACTGGATCTCCTTTTTCGCAGCATAATTGAATCGGTGGATACCGGTATCATGACAACTACTTTACAGGGGCGGATTAAGACTTTCAATCGAGCGGCTGAGGCGATTACCGGTTTTCAACTCAAATCAATAGAAAACCATAAGATCCTAGAAATATTTCCTGAGTTTAATGCTTTTTTTGACTCTAATGCGTTTGATATGCCCAAAAGCAGAAGAGAAGTGAAAATCGTCGGCAGGGATGAGACAAAAGTTCATTTGGGTTGTTCGTTTTCATCGTTGAAAGACAACTATGGTAAGCAAATAGGCCATATTTTGATCTTTCAGGATTTGACGGAAATCAAGCGAATGGAGGAAAATCTTGAAAAAAGTAAAAGGCTTGCTTTTATTGGCGAAATGGCAGCCAGTCTTGCCCACGAAATGAGAAATCCTTTGGCATCCATTACCGGTTCCATCCAATTGTTGGGGCAGAACGCCAGGATGGAAGAGACGGACAAGCGGTTAATGCAGATCATTATGCGAGGTAAGGATCAGTTGGATAACTTCGTGCGTGATTTTCTTTTGCTTGCTCGACCTGTTCCCGAAGTCAGGGAACAAGTAAATGTTGATGAAGTTGCCGAAGAAGTTATGGAAAACATAAAAATGTTGAATGAATGGACGGAAGACATCAAAATAATCAGAGCTTTTTCCGGACAAAACAAGGCCTACGCCAATAAAGAACAAATCCGGCAAGTTATTCAAAATCTAATGCTTAATGCCTTGCAGGCTATGGAAGGAACAGGCAATTTATTCCTTGAAGTAAAAACCGTTAACTTGGAAGATAGAAAAGAGTATACAGTGATTAAAGTAACGGATGACGGATGCGGGATTGAAGAAAAAGATTTAAAAAATGTCTTTGAACCTTTTTTTACCAATAAGGTTAAAGGAACCGGTTTAGGTTTGGCCATCGTCAGCCGTATTGTCGACGGTTATGGCGGCAAAATAAACATTGAAAGTCAGATCAATCAGGGCACATCCGTTACGGTTATGTTGCCCTGTAATTAAAATCGAGTATCAATAAAATAAGGAGAGTAGCAGGATGGCGAAGATTCTGGTGGTTGATGACGACCAAGGCATGAGAGAATTCATGGAGATTATGTTAACCAAAGAAGGCTATGATATCACAACCGCCGACAGCCCCGTGAAGGCGATCAATCTCTGTCGCAAAACAGCGTATGATTTAGTCATCACAGATTTGAAAATGCCTAAAATTGACGGCATTGAGTTTCTGAAAACCATCAAGGATCATCGACCGGAAACGGTTGTGATTTTAATTACCGCCTATGCTTCCGGAGAAACAGCGGTCAATGCGATGAAAGAAGGCGCTTATGATTATGTGGAAAAAGGCGGCAATATCGAAGAATTAAAGCAGATCATTCGTCAGGCTTTGTTAAAAAATGGGCTGGTCAGTGAGAATCAGGTTCCGAATAACGAAACATCGGAAGCATCTTTTTGCGGCATGATTGGTACCAGTCGGGAGATGGCCAAAGTATTCTCGACGATTCAAAAAGTGGCCAACACACCGGCCAATATTCTGATTTTGGGGGAAAGCGGAACAGGCAAGGAGCTGGTTGCGAGAGCCATTCATGCCAATTCTTCACGCTCCAAAATGCCGTTTATGGCCATCAACAGCGGCGGTATTCCGGAGAACCTGCTGGAGAGTGAACTGTTCGGTTATATGAAAGGATCATTTACCGGTGCTTATGCCGATCGGGCGGGACTTTTCGAGTTGTCCAAGGGAGGCACTGTCTTTCTGGACGAGATCGGCGAGTTGCCGCCCGTCCTGCAGGTAAAACTCCTGAGAGTTGTGCAGGAAAAAACTTTCCGCCGCATTGGAGGAGCGGAGGATATTAAAGTCGATGCGCGCATTATCTCCGCCACTAATCAAAATCTACACGAAAGAGTAAAAAAAGGTGAATTCCGCGAAGATCTCTATTTTCGCCTGAATGTTATTCCCATTCATATGCCGCCGCTTCGTCAAAGAAAGGAAGATATTCCAATTTTGACCAGCTATTTCATCGAAAAATATGCCCGTGAATTTGGTAAAGAAGTGAGGATGATTTCTTCTTACGCAATGGAATTACTGAGAGAATATGCTTTCCCTGGTAATATTCGTGAGCTGGAAAATATCATTGAACGTGGCGTGGCCATGGAAACCTCCAATATTATTTTACCCGAAAACCTGGTGCTGTCAGCCCAAACCAATGGTGGACAGAACGGTATTGACTTGGAGATTCCAGATCAGGGTATTTATCTGAATGCTGAACTGGAAAAGATTGAGAAAAAAGCGATAGAAAAAGCGCTGCAAAAAACAAAAGGGTCAAAGACAAAAGCGGCAGAACTACTTCATGTCACTTTTGATGCATTGCGCTATCGCATTGAAAAACTGGGCGTGGAATGAAATTCCAATGGGCGTATTCGGGCCTGGATGATCATGAATATGAAATATGGAAACCGTATAAGTTTCCCATGTAAGTTTCTTCTATAACGTCCAAGTGATCAACACGAGCAGCTGGCGGACCTTGATGGCACCAGACGATCATTTTATCCACGTCAATGTCCTCTCCTTCCAGCAGAGCTTCGACAAGACCGTCTCCCCTGTTGCGTACCCAGCCGGCCAGATTAAGCTTTGTCGCGGTTCTTTGTGTTTCAGACCGGAAGAAAACGCCCTGCACTCTGCCGCTGATATAGACACGCACTCTTTTCATAATTCTTACTTGCCGATGAGCTTTAAAAATTCTTCTTCGCTGATTACGGTAATACCCTGAGATATGGCCCTATCCATTTTTGATCCAGGCTCACCGCCGGCAACGACGTAGGATGTTTTGCTGGTAACAGATGATTGAACGATGCCGCCCAATGATTCCACAAGCGCCTTGGCGTCATTTCTACCCATGCCTTGCAACCCGCCGGTGAAGACGAAAGCCTTTCCTTGAAGCGTCGTGTTAGTCAACACGTCATTCTTTTGAGGTGACATGCCAGCCCGATGAAATTTTTCCATGACCTTCTTGTTTTTATCTTCGGCGAAAAACTCGACGATGCTTTGCGCGATTTCCGGACCGATTTCACTGATCAATGTTAAATCTACAGATGCTGCGTTCATCAGATTTTCGATACTGCTGAAATGTCCGGCAAGGAGTTTAGCGGTTCTTTCCCCCACATGCCGAATGCCCAGAGCAAAAATAAATTTATCGAGGGGAGGCGTCTTGGAACGTTCAATGGCTTCCAGTAGTTTCTGGACAGATTTTTCCGCCTGACGGTCTAGTGCCAACAGTTGGTCTTTGGAAAGAAAATAAAGATCGGCGGGATCACCAATCAGTTTGGCGTCAAAAAGCTGGGCGGAAACTTTTTCGCCCAGTCCTTCAATATCCATAGCGCCGCGTGAGGCAAAGTGACGGATATGTTCCTTGATTTGCGCGGGACAGGACAGATTGACACAACGGTGAGCGACCTCACCCTCCAGACGCACGATTTGAGAGCCGCATTCCGGGCAATGGCGCGGCATGTGAAATTCTTTTTCCTGCCCGGTTCGTTTTGTCGTATTGACTTGGACAACCTCGGGAATAACATCGCCCGCCCGCTGGATTACAACGGTATCGCCGATCCGTATATCTTTTTTAAGAGTTTCATCTTCGTTATGCAGTGTGGCACGGCTGACCATGACGCCGCTCACATTGACCGGTTCCATGACGGCCACTGGTGTTAGTGTGCCCATCCTACCCACCTGGACAATAATATCTTTGATCACTGTGCTGGCCTGCTCGGCCTGGAATTTACACGCCAATGCCCAGCGGGGAGAACGAGAAACATTGCCTAGGATTTTCTGTATGGAGAGATTATTAACTTTAAGAACGACACCGTCAATTTCATAGGGAAGGCTGGGGCGTTTCGACCCAATATGTTCAAAATAGGATATGCATGCGGAAATATCAGCAACTTGTTTAATGAGCGGATTGACGGGAAACCCCCATTTGACGAGAGTTTGCAGTATCTCCCAATGACTGGAAAAGCTTAAGCCCCGGACAGAACCGATGCCGTAGAGAAAGATATTCAGGGGGCGACGTGCGGTAATCTTCGGATCAAGTTGACGAAGCGATCCGGCGGCGGCGTTGCGAGGATTGGCAAATGGATCCTCGCCTTCCTCCTCCCGGCGGTGATTGAGCTTCGAGAATGTTTGCCTTTCTATGTAAACCTCACCGCGTATTTCGATGAACTCCGGAAAAGGATGTTGAGAGCTTTCCTTCATTTTTAAAGGCAGAGATGAAATGGTTTTAAGATTTTGCGTGACGTCTTCTCCGGTTGTACCGTCACCGCGCGTTGCGCCACGGATAAAGTGGCCATTTTCATAAATCAGGTTGACAGCCAGGCCGTCGAGCTTGGGTTCTGCGACGTAATCCATATGGTCTGCTCTTGCCAGATGTTTTATCCGCTGGTCAAAATCATAAATTTCTTCAGCGGAAAAAGCGTTGGCCAGACTCATCATAGCCTGCGGATGGTTGAAGGAAACGAACTTAGCAAGTGGAGCGGCACCTACTCTTTGAGTGGGTGATGAAGCGATATCATTATCGGGGTAGAGTTGCTCAAGCTCCTGAAGTTCCCTCATTAAGCGGTCGTATTCGGCATCGGATATTTCCGGTGCGTCCTGCTGATAGTAACGCCGATTATGATATTCGACGATTTTTCGTAATTCGGGAATTCGTTTTTCTGCAGTAATTTTGTCCATTATTTAACCAATCGCAGGTTCGGTTTTCCCGGTTTGATTTTTGCGGGAGGCACTTCTTCGGCAGGTTTTTTTTTGATCATTTGTTCATTGAAAATGGCGTTTTTCAACCGGATAGAATTGATGATGGAAAAGATCACCACAGCCTTTTCCCATTCTGGAGAAAAGGAAAAATTTTCCATTTTGACTTTGTATTTATCCCAAAGCGACGTCAGAGAGGCTTCGTCCAGATAAAGGATATTTTCCGCGATTTTATTTAAGGAATCTTCCAGTTTGCTCATTTGGTAGATTTTAACTTGGCTTGCCACCAAAGTCAAATTAAAAACTTTTACTCTTATGAGAATAATAATCAATAATGACGTGGCTGAACACAAATAACGCTTGTATTTTTTTTATCTTACCGCTAAGAATCTGAAAAAGATGATGAGTGAAAATAAAGTCAAAATAGGTGTGTTGTCGGATACACATATTTCCGGTTATGATGAGAACTTAAAGAAAATTATTAACGAACATTTTTCTGATGTTGACCTGATATTTCATGCCGGGGATTTAGTCGATTTGTGTGTTTTGGATCTTTTCGGCGATAAAGAAGTTCGAGCGGTTTGCGGCAACATGGACAATCAGCGCGTCAAGCAGGAGTTACCTGAACAGTTGCTGATGGACATCAACGGATTTAAAATCGGACTGATTCATGGATGGGGCTCTCCGGAAGGAATCGAACGAAAATTGGCTGACAAACTGGGCAAGATCGATTGCATAGTGTTCGGCCATACGCATCATCCGTTAAACAAAAGGATCAATGGCGTATACTTTTTTAATCCGGGGTCCGCGGTCGATAAACGTTTTGCAGCCTCCAGAAGCATTGGCATTCTGGAAGTGGGCAAAGAATTAACAGGCAGGATTATAACAATAAAGTGATTCGGTTAAATAATATCGGGTGTTGGAAATATGGAAACAATGTTTGCCCCCTGGCGAATGGAGTATCTCGTGTGTGAAAAGAAAGAAGGATGTGTGTTTTGTAAATGTTCAACTCGATGCGATGATTATATCGTTTTTGAAGGAAAAAACTGTTTTGTGATGCTGAACCGGTATCCCTATGTCAACGGTCACTTGATGATCATTCCCGAGCGTCATCTGGGTGGTATTGAAGAATTGACGGATGAAGAACGCAAAGAAATATTCGCCCTGCTGGATATATCTGTTAAAGTGTTGAAAGATGCGATGAACCCGCATGGTTTTAATATTGGCATGAATTTGGGCAAGGCAGCCGGCGCCGGCATTGCCGAACATGTTCATGTTCATATCATCCCGCGCTGGGAAGGTGATACCAATTTTATGAGTGTCGTCGGTAATGTCCGCGTCATTCCGGAGGATCTGGCGACAACCGCCGCAAAACTTGCACCTCTGTTTAAAAAATATTCCCGGGAGGTTAAAGCTCAATGAAAATATTTTATTTAATTCTCACCATCATCTTTGCCTTTTTTATTGTGACCTTTTCACAATTCAATTCCGCGCTTGTTACCATTAAATACTACTATCTACAGGACATTGTTGTTCCGGCTTATATGCTCATTTTTGTTGCCTTACTGGTGGGCGTCATCATTACGGGGTTATTAGGCGTGATGGAGAGATTTCGCCTGAACCGCACGATTAGCCGCTTGAATAAAACGATTCGAGATTTACGCAAGGAATTACGGGACCATGAAGCACCTCCCATGGTTGAAGACCGGAAGAAAATATCCAATCCTTCACCATGAATGCCGAAATAAAATTTATCACCGACGCAACTCTTGCGGGACTTGCCAAATGGCTTAGGCTGCTGGGTTTTGACACCGTTGTTTATGGGAGTGAAGCAGGCCGACCAATGATGCGACAGGCCCAAAGTCAGGGGCGCATTCTTTTAACCCGCAGAAGAGATATGCGAGAGCGGCAATTCGCAGGTGATTTATTTTTGTTGCCGGAAGCAAGCACAGGTCAACAACTCAGTTTTGTTATCCGGAAGTATTCTTTAAAAATAAATTCCCAAAAAATGCACAGGACTTGTCTTATCTGCAATCAAAGACTGCATCCGGTTGGGCGTGATGATGTACGGAATTTAGTGCCGACGTTTGTTTTTGAGAATTGTGAACAATACCAACAATGTGACTGCTGTGGGAAAATTTACTGGCCCGGAACGCATGTTCAAAACGCACTACAATTTCTGGAAAAGAACAACATCAAAATTGAAAAATGACATTCAAAAAAACGGAGGGGACAGCTCAGATCTTTACAATGACGTTGCACAATCGCGGTCATCGCCTTTAATTTTTTCGATGGTGTGTTGAAGCGCGGGTAAAACGGCGGCGAGATTTTCCTTGGCGCCTTTGGGGCTTCCCGGGAGATTGATGATCAGGCACCGGCCACGAATACCTGCAATGGCCCGGGAAATCATGGCATGCGGAGTAATTTTCATGCTGGCAAGGCGCATGGCTTCGGCCATGCCGGGCACTTCTTTATCAATGACTTTCTGTGTGGCATCGGGTGTAAGATCACGCGGGCTGACCCCCGTGCCTCCCGTGGTCAGGATCAAATCCAGTTTTTCCACATCGGCGAATTGAATAATCGTTTTTTGTATCTGCTCAACTTCGTCAGGAATGATAAGAGTATGTTTTATTTCGATACCGGCTCCCGCAAGCATTTCTGCAATTGCTGGGCCGCTTAAATCCTGCCGTTTACCCTGAGAGCCTTTATCGCTCACTGTGATGATTCCGGCGTTAAACATTTGTGATCATTCTTCCGCTTCTTTTTTCGATTCGGCTATAATTTTGTCCGCAATGTAAGAGGGGACTTCTTCATAATGCGAATCGGTGTAAGTGAAGTTGCCTCGGCCACTGGTCATGGAGCGCAGATCGGGAGCATACTTTAATATTTCCGCTAGAGGCACCTGACCTTTAATAACCTGATTGGTTCCATTGGTGTCCATGCCCAGAACGCGTCCTCGGCGACTGTTGAGATCACCGATGACGTCGCCCATGTATTCATCAGGAACTTCGATGGCAATGTTCACAATGGGTTCCAGTAGGATCGGTTGACAGTCCATAACGCCTTTTTGAAAGGCCATGGAGCCGGCGATTTTAAAAGCCATTTCTGATGAATCTACGGTATGATAGGATCCAAAAACAAGCGATATTCTGAAATCTACAACTGGGTAGCCCGCGATAACGCCCTTAGCGGCGGCTTCCACAATGCCTTTGTCTACGGCCGGTCGGTATTGTCCCGGAATAACACCGCCGACGATTTTATCCAGAAATTCATAGCCTCCGCCGCGCGGCATTGGCTCAATGTCGATTGTACAATCACCGAACTGGCCGCGTCCGCCGGACTGTTTCTTGTATCGGCCCTGAATGTTCGTTTTTCCTTTAATGGTTTCCAGGTAAGGGACTTTCGGTGTGTTCAGATTGACTTCGACGCCGAATTTTCTTTTCATCTTTTCAACGTTAACTTCAATATGTGTCTGACCCATGCCGGACAGAATCATTTCCTTGGTTTGGACATTGCGGGAGAAGACGATGGTCGGATCTTCTTCCGTAAGACGATGAATGGAGGAGGCTATCTTGTCTTCATCACCTCTGGATTTCGGCTCAACGGCAAAAGACATGATTGGTGGTGGAACAGCGACTTTGGCAAAAACGATGGGTTTTTTTTCGTTACTCAGTGTATCGCCGGTGACGGTTTCCTTCAGTTTGGCGACGCCGGCAATATCACCGGGAACAAGCATTTCCGCCTGTTTCTGATTTTTGCCTTCCAGGAAGAAAATATGTCCAAATTTTTCCGTGATTTTTTTGGAAGCGTTATAAACGGCAGTATCAGAATTAAGTTTGCCCGAATACACCCGGAACAATGTCAAGCGGCCTGCGTAGGGATCGGCAATCGTTTTAAAAACAATGGCAGAAAATGCTTCATCTTCTGAAGGTTGTCTTTCTTCAGCGCTGTCTGTTCCGGGTTTTGTGCCTTTAACCGGTCCACGGTCAACAGGCGATGCGAAAGAACTGACTGCCAGATCCATGAGCATTGTAACGCCGATGCCTTTGACGGCTGAGCCGCAAATGACAGGAATGATGCTTCCCGACGTTACGCCTTTTCTTAAACCGGACTTGAGTTCTTCTGCGGAGAGTTCGCCTGCTTCCAGATATTTGTTCATCAGTTCGTCATCGGCTTCTGCAATGTCTTCAACCATGGAACTGTGAAACAGGTTAGCCTCTTCCACTAAGTCCGCAGGAATTTCCGATGCCTTACCAACCCCTTTATTGTCGGCGAAGATATATGCCTTCATGGTAATCAAATCAATGATACCTTGAAATTTATCTTCCGCCCCTACAGGTATGCAAACGGGTGTTGCTTTTTTCTTGAGTTTTGTCTTGATGCTTTCCAGAACTTTGTTGAAATCGGCTCTTTCGCGGTCCATCCGATTGATAAAAATCATACGGGGGAGGGAATATTCATCAGCTATTTCCCAGACTTTTTGTGTCTGGAATTCAACGCCGCCGACGGAATCGATAACCACGACTGCGTTATCCACAACGCTCAGAGAGCATTTAATATCAAAGGTAAAGTTGGAGTCGCCCGGCGTATCCACAATATTAATTTTATGTTTATCCCATTCGACAAAATTGGCCGCCGACGAGATCGAAACATGTTTCTTTTGTTCTTCCGGCTCATAGTCCATGGTGGACGAGCCGTCGTCAACACGGCCCAGCCGTTCATTTTTTCCGGAAACAAATAAAAGTGATTCACAAAGAGAGGTTTTACCTGTGCCGCCGTGACCGATTACGGCCATATTTCTAAGAGATTTGGGTTCGTACTTTGCCATGAAAACTCCTTTCAATATCTCAACAAGATCCGCCAAAAGAACTGATGAAACGGGTTCATTCAGAGTGCTGCGATGTTTAGCCTATCCCGCAACTAAAATCAAGATAATTTTCACCTTCTGACGATTTCCGGAGCTTCCTTTGCCTGATAATGTCAGCTTTTAACAGGCGGGCAGACGTTCATCTTTTCAGTAGATTTATTTCACCCAGCCTCATGGGATACAACACCGCAAAAACGCATAGAAACAGCGCAAAAGTGAAAGAAAAGACAAACCAGAGTATTTGTATCCAGGAAAAGGCGTAACCATGCATTCTGGCCATAAAGATTTTATAAACAGGACCCGCTTCCAGGATAATGACCAAAGCAATTAAACCAAAACTAAGCAGCATAAAAAGCACCCCACCGAAACTGGTTACCGACAGGGCCGGATTTTCCGATTTGAAATCAGGATAGCAAGCGCCCAGTCCAACGGCGAGCGCGACGACAGCGGGAACAAGAAAAAATATCGTCAAGACGGATAAAAACATCATAAATGGAGTCACCCCAAGCAGAAAGTTGGAAGCAACAATCAGTATTTCAGACAGAATGAGCAACGGTATGTAATAAAGAAAAAACTTAATCCAGAGGAATGTTTTCATGGAAACAGGCGCTGATTGAATAATCCAGAAAGCTTCCCCTTCCATGCTGACCGCCGGAAAAACAAAGCGGGCGGCAATGGCCGAAAGCACAAAAGCGGCCAGTCCCACATTCAAAAAAGAAAAGACATTTTGAAGATAGACCGTTTTGATGGGCGAGCGATCCAGAGGCAGGACGGAGAAATTATACAGGTAAACAACAATCAATGCGCAGATTAAAAACAATTGCGGCCATTGTGTGGAATCCCGAAAGAAGGAGCGAATTTCCTTGATGGTGAAAGCTTTTGCCGGACGCGACAGAAAATTTAACAAGCCTTCCCAACTGTGTCCACGGAATTTGACGGGTGAGAAAAGCCTTTTGGCTGTTGTTTGAGCACGAGAGAAGCCGCGGAAGTAGATGGCACTTGCGGCTATTCCGTTGATGAAAATCATAGAAAAAACACAACTGGTCGAAAGAGCCAGATTAAATATCGAATGCGTCCATTCACTTTTCAAAGCCAAACGTACGGCATCCGTTATCCATGTGGTGGGCAGATAAGGCAGGTTGAGCGCCTGCATCGAATTCAAATAAAGGACAACCGAGGCGAAACTATCCGGATTGACGAGTTGTTCCGGCTGGATCATTCTCAAAACAAGTATAAGCAATAGCGCCAGCAAAACGCCCAGGATGACAAAAAGCGTGCGAATTTTTCCCGCGGGAAGCATTAGCAGCGCCCAATACGACAATAAGACTGCTAGCGGCCGAGGCCATCAGGCACAGGCACACGATTGCACAAAGCGCAATCAGATAAAAAACGACTCCGGCTTTATAAACCAGACCGTAAGACAAAAAAACGGGAAGACTGAAAGCCACCACCATCCAGGAGGAATCAAAGGCGCTGCCAAGCCAGCGTGAAAGGAAAATATCCCTGATCGCAACCGGCAGAGAATGCAGCAAAGGTAAGTCGCGGCTTAAATACAGGTGAGACAGGCTGTTGATAATGCTGCTGAAAAGTAACAGAGTGAAGAAGGTGATAATCATCATGGAAAGAAGTTTCATGGCCAGGACGTCGCCAAAATCCTGTACACTCTGAAAATAACTCAAAACGCGGTAAAATATTAAAAAGGCGCCTATCCAGAAAACAAGACCGATAAAAGAAAACAGGATAAGCCGTGTCCATCGATTTTTTTGCGTACCGGACCTCAATCCATTTCCGGCGGAAAGCAGTCGCGGTCTTAATAATGTCAACACGATATTCTTCATGGGCTTATGCTTCACGTACTAAAGTCAAAAATACTTCTTCCAGTCTGGCTTCACCGGTTTTAGCGGCAAGATTCAACTCAGCGATGGTGCCCTGCGCCAAAAGCGTTCCTTTATGGATGACGCCGATTCGGTCGCACAGATCCTCGGCGAGGCTCAACGTGTGAGTAGAGACAAAAATGGTTACGTTTTGTGCGGCCAGACCTTTAAGAATATCCTTGACCATACGCACAGCCTGAGGGTCAAGGCCGACCATCGGTTCATCAATAACCATCACTTTCGGATCATGGAGTAGTGACGCCGCAATAATCAGTCTTTGTTTCATGCCGTGCGAATAAGCTTCTATGATTTCATCCGCCCACTCCCAAAGCGCGAATTGTTTTAAAAGTTCCTCCGCACTGCAAGAGAATATTGTCCGATCGACATCATATAAATCAGCAATGAATTTAAGAAACTCCATACCGGTGAGCTTTTCATAAAGAAAAGGCCTGTCCGGCACAAAACCGATAATCTTTTTGGCGGCAACCGGATCTTTTTTCAGATCGATTCCGGCAATGATGATACTTCCGGCCGTCGGCTCGATAATACCACCCATCATGCGGATTGTTGTTGTTTTGCCCGCACCGTTGGGACCGATGAATCCATAAATTTCTCCGGCTGCCACATCCAAGCTCAAATTGTTCACAGCCAGTGTTGTTCCGTAATCTTTGGTAAGGTTTTTTAGTTCAATCATTTTTTGTGGATGTGACCTCCAATTTAATTTTGCCCATGACACCCAGTAGATCCAGCTGCTCTCCGCCTTCGCCGCGTGCCAGGCGAATGTGTGTGATATCGGCGGGAATCTGGATAAAAACACTATCAGCGGTAACCCATTGTCCGATATAGGCCAGATTCCAGGCATGATAATAGAAGCGCCCATTGAGATAAACCAATCCGGTCTCAATCTGCACGGGAATACCAGCAGCGCGGAGCAGCGCGGCGGTTAAGACTGCGTGTTCATTGCAATCGCCTTCCTTGTTTTTTAAAACTTCCAAAGCGTTGGGCACGGACAAAACCGGTTTTTTTTCTACGGTACGGTAAACCCATTGAACGATTTTTTGAAGCTTGATCTGTGGACTGTCCGTGTGCAGAACAATTTTTTTCACCTGTGTTTTCATTTCCGGGGCGTTGGATTGAACAAGTGGTGACGGTTGTAAATACTGCTGAAAGATTGACGGTATATTCTTTTGTGACACAGCATCCGGAATGGTCTCTTTGGTAATCGTTAAAATATTCTGATGAAATTTTTGCCGTCCACCTTGCAGAAAAAGGGGCAGGTTGGGGATACCGTCAATTTTGATTTTTATTTCCGTTAACTTTGAGGGCTCAGTGATAATTTGATTTGAGGGGATCGAAGCGATTTGAGTGAAATCAACATCACCAGTGGCTATTCCTTCTCGCGCCTGTTTGGCGCTGACCTTTTCCATGGAGAGGCCCAGTATTCCTGTTTCTTTTAAAACTTCTCCGTCTTTAGCCAACCAGGCGCAATTTTTGGCGCCCATGAAATCGGCACAGAATTTTTGCGTCAAGACGCGTTTTCCCATAATCGGGATAATTTCATCCGCGTTGCGGGTGACGAATATTTTGCGGATACCCAAAGTGGATGGATCAAAAATACTGAAGTCGCGGGTTTTGTCTTTCTCCAGAGCTGCAAGGAATGCCGCCTCATAAATATTTCCGCTTATATGGGGAATATCCTTGATCGGAATAATGGTTTTTTGCTGGGGTTGAGGCAGACCGGTAAATAAAATCAGTTTATCTTTGCGAACATAGCCGCGGGCCTGAAAACGAAACAAACTGGAGTAGAGCTCGAAATTGAAAGAGGAGAAAGACATATCAGGATTAAGGTCTGTTTCAGTCGATAGATTGAGCGCTTGCGAAATGCCCATCGTGTTGATCTGCATGGTTACAAATTCCTCGGCCTGGAAGCAGCCGTTTTTCAATGGGTTGAATTTACGATGGATCACGCCGATTTTTTTCTTATCTTGATAAATATTCATCCAGGATTCGGGCGAACGCGAGATTTCAGCCTTTTGACTGACCGGGGAGCCCACTGGTTCTTCCTTAAATAATTCCAGGCGCACGGCTAGTAGGCCAAAAAAAACCAGAGTGATTACAAGGCCCCAGACGATATTCCATTTTATCTTTGCCATGCTCGCCAATCTTTCTGAAGTAGTAGAGTAAAATACTATGTTTTTGATTATATCGGTAGGATTGCCTCCGGTCAACAGGCAGTATTTTAATATGCGATTGAATGTTTATATCAAAACATTAGCTTGACAAATTCCGTCTAAGCATATAGAAGTACAACTTCTTATTACTAAGGCTCGATTACGGTGGATCCCCCATCTGGCAGAGACTCTTCCAAATGCGGGGGTTTTTTTTATAATGAGACCCAAGTTTAAGAAACGAAGTGCACTGAAACTTGCTGGTCGAATTATCCCGCGAGCAAAGCGAGCAGGGGTAATAGACACCTCATGTAAGGGGTGTAGCGAAATAAATTAAAGAGTGATGTTTTTTAAGAGAGGAAAGTGAAATGAAGTTCGACGATCAGAAAATACGCAATATCGGGATCAGCGCGCATATCGATTCCGGTAAAACCACGCTTAGCGAACGGATTCTTTTTTACACGAAAAGAATTCACGCCATCCATGACGTAAAAGGCAAAGACGGCGTGGGCGCGACCATGGATTCCATGGACCTGGAAAAGGAAAGAGGCATTACCATCGCCTCTGCCGCTACTTATTGCGAATGGAAAGGGCACGAAATCAACATTATCGACACGCCCGGCCACGTCGATTTCACCATTGAAGTTGAAAGATCCCTGCGTGTTCTGGATGGGGCGATCCTTGTTTTGTGTTCAGTCGGCGGTGTTCAGTCGCAGTCTATCACCGTTGATCAACAGATGAAACGCTACAAAGTTCCCTGCATCGCGTTTATCAACAAATGCGACCGAAGCGGAGCCAATCCCTTCCGGGTAATCGAACAGCTTCGAACCAAGCTGGGCCATAATGCCGTCGCCATGCAGATTCCTATCGGACTGGAAACAGACCTGCAGGGCGTGGTCGATCTGGTGGCCATGAAAGCGATGTATTTTGACGGAGATAACGGTGAAGACATTCGCATCGACGAGATTCCGCAAAATCTGTTGGCGGAAGCCAAAACCAAAAGGGAAGAACTCATCGAGTCCGCATCATTATTTTCCGATGAACTGACGGACGCCATTCTGGAGGAAAAAGAAATTACATCCGAACTGCTTTACGCCGCCGTTCGCAAAGGAACGTTAAAAAGATCGCTCACACCGGTTTACATGGGTTCGGCTTATAAAAACAAAGCGGTCCAGCCCTTGCTCGATGGTGTGACGTATCTTCTGCCCACGCCATCCGAAGTGGAAAACATTGCCCTCGATATGAATAATAACGAAGAACAAGTTATATTGACCAGCGATTCGGAAAAACCGATTGTTGCACTGGCGTTCAAGCTTGAAGACGGTCAGTATGGCCAATTAACCTATATTCGTGTGTATGAAGGGACTGTTGAAAAAGGTTCCACGATCGTCAATGTACGCAACGGGAAAAAAGTTAAGGTTGGCCGCGTCGTGCGGATGCACGCCGATCAGATGGAAGATGTTGATCAACTGCGCGCCGGATACATCGGCGCCTTGTTCGGCATCGAATGTTCGTCAGGCGACACGTTTGTATCACCGGGCATCAATATGACCATGACCTCCATGTATGTACCCAAGCCGGTTATCTCGCTGGCGATTGTGCCGAAAGACAATAAGGCTCAAATGGCCATGTCCAAAGCGCTTAACCGTTTTTCCAAGGAAGATCCGACATTCAAAACGTATGTCGACCATGAAACCAACGAAACCATCATCGAAGGCATGGGCGAGCTGCATCTGGATATTTACGTAGAGAGAATGAAGCGTGAATACAATGCGGAAGTGACCACAGGCAATCCGCGTGTGGCTTACCGTGAAACCATTACACAGCGGGCGGATTTCAACTACACACATAGAAAGCAAACCGGCGGTTCCGGACAGTTCGGACGCATTGCCGGCTATATCGAACCGATTAGTGACGCGGAATTTATTTTTGAAAACAAAATATTCGGCGGTTCGATTCCCACGCAATATATTCCCGCCTGCGAAAAAGGTTTTAAACAGAGCATGGCCAAAGGACCCAAGCTGGAGTTCCCGATTACCGGCGTTAAAGTCGTCATCAATGATGGCTCATCGCATGCGGTGGATTCTTCGGACATGGCTTTCCAGGCGGCAGCCCGCGGCGCTTTCAAAGAAGCTTATCTGCGAGCCAAACCGGTCGTTCATGAACCGATTATGAAAGTCGTTGTGGAATCGCCGGTCGAATTTCAAGGCCCGGTGATGGGACTGCTCAATCAGCGACGAGGCATGATCATCGGTTCGCAGGATGAAGGCGTCATGTGCGTGATTGAAGCTCAGGTGCCGTTGGGAGAAATGTTCGGTTTTTCGACCATCCTACGTTCATCCACACAAGGCAAGGCACAGTTTACGATGGAGTTTGCCCTTTATCGTCAGGTCCCGCAGTCGATTGCGGAAAAAATTGCCCTCGAAGTCGCTCAGAACAAGAAGACAGCCGCATAGTTGAGACTCAAGGTACAAAGTACAAACCCCTTCGGGGCACACGAGGATCAAGGCTAAAAAAGACAATGGCGGTGGGCAGAGCGATAAGACGGGAAGACAATGTTATCCATTTAACTTATGAGGATATTATCATGATCAAAAAAGAAATCATTCAACGCAATCCGCTTTTGAATCTGGGATATGACAACGAATATATTTTAGAAAGCGGTGGTTTCGGTGCTGTTTTAGCACATGCCGGCGTCGGCAAAACCGCCCTTCTGGTTCAGATGGCCCTGCACGCCATGATGAATGAACAGCCTGTTTTGCATGTCAGCTTAAATGACGCCGTCAGTAAGGTGGACGTCTGGTATCGTGAATTGTTTAATGACATGGCGTCAAAATATGATTCTGCGGAAGTCACTGAGTATTGGGAGAACATTCTCAATTATCGCTTCATCATGACTTTTCGCGTTGAAGGGTTCAGTGTTCCGAAACTGGAAGAACGCCTGACCGACTTGATGCAGCAAAATATTTTCAAACCTTATGCCATTATTCTCGACGGCTTGAAATTTGATGAATCCGGACGAGGTTTACTTTTGGAATTAAAGGAACTGGCCAAAAAATATTCCATGCGCATCTGGTTTACCATCCACACGCACCGCCATGAGCCGCCCAAGGAAGACGGACTGCCCCTGTCATTTTTGCATGTAGCAGATTTATTCGATGTGCTGGTGCAGCTTGCCGCAAAAGGCCCGGAAGTTTATATCAAAGCCCTCAAAGGCCAGTCGCCCGGCGCTAAACAGGACGCACTGTTGCTCGATCCGGCAACGATGTTAATCAAAGCCTAGCGACTTTGCAAGCATGTAAAATTAAATCTCGACACTTTTTAGCGATTACACCTAC
>CAVSCG010000016.1:0-5716 GCA_963726395.1 uncultured delta proteobacterium | reverse complement strand
CTCCCCGAAGCTGCGTTTGTTCCTTGTTGGTGGGCACGCCCCGGCGGGCTTTGCCCCGTTTTTCGATCAGGTGCGATGAACTGCCAGATGCACCGTGTGTTGCCGAATTTTTGCCCAGTTCATCGGCAACGTCATACAGATCTTGATCTTTTCCGCCTGCACAGAATTGTCGAAAAGCGTGTATTGAAGGTTGCTGTCGGCGACGAGATCCAGCAGAATCAAGCCGGTGGCGCGGTAAAGTTCACACGGATGGTAACACGCATCAAACAGATCACGAACAACATCAGAAAATTCCAGCGGACAGGCACAGGGGCGCGAAAGCGCCGCTTCACTTCCGGCCGAATCAAAATTCTGCTTTTTCAGAAACACTCAATTTTTTTCGGCGCCAAGAGCTAGCGCCCGGCCTTGATGCAGGCCGATTCCATATTACGCATCAGCTGCGCGAAAAGTAGTCGGCATCCGACGTCGGCGGCGTAAAAGTCTTGGTCTTGCTGATGGAGGCGTAAGAGCTTTTTCTTCAGATGTCACCGGATAAACCGAATCGCCGCGCAATTCCTGCCAGATTTCCACTCCCGGCTTGGTGAATTTTTCCCGCACGGTTTTTTCCGGCAGTTCGGGCAAAAGCCAGCGCCGTTGCGGATGCCCAGCTTGGCCAGATAGTTGGTCGTGGCCGGCCCGATCCCCAGATTTTTTCCACCGGCAGATTACTCAAGTATTGGGCAATGTCCCGGCCTTTGATCACGGTCATTCCCGACGGTTTTTGATGTTTGGAGGCCACCTTGGCCAGCACCTTGGTAATGCTCAAACCCACGGAGACAGTGATGCCCAGTTCTCTTTCAATTGTTTTTTTCATCTGAAGGGCGATGGCCTCGTAGGACGAGTGCAGGGCGCGGCGCATGCCGGTGATGTCGGAAAAAGCCTCGTCGATGGAATATTCTTCCACATCGGGCGTGAAGCGGCGCATGATGACAAACATCCGCCTGGAAAAAGGCTGTAGGTTTCGTAATCCGAAGGCAGAATGATGAGACCCGGAAAAATCTTGCGCGCCTCGTCCAGCGGCACGCCGCGTTTGATGCCGATCTTCTTGGCTGCGTAGCTCGCGCAGGCCACAATACCGCGTTCGCCACCGGTGATGAGCGGCTTCCCCCGAAGCTCCGGATGAATCACTTCTTCACAGGACGTAAAAAAAGCGTCACCATCGATATGAACGATGGCGCGCGGCCAGGAGGAAAGACTGAAAATTTGTTGAGACATAAAACCTTTTAAGAATGTAAAGCAAAAATTGGAAAACCTGAAAAAGCTTCAATTACCGATGGCCTTTGATAATATCAGTTTTAACGCCTTGTTAGGCATGATTGGATTTTCCCCACTTTCTGAGTCGCCCGGTAATCCCCTCATCACCGCGTCATCAGCGCGAACACGCCCCAGCCCAGGTATTCACGCGTGTAAGCGGCGTAGCGCTCGGGTTCCGAGGTTAGTTTGGCTCGAACATCTTTCGCGAACTCGTCGTCGGGATTGGCTTCAAGCCATCGGCGCATGGTGAGCCACTTGGCCGCCTCGTATCTGTCCCAGCCGTCTTGGTCTGCCAAAACCATTTCCACGACGTCGTAGCCAAGGTGGCCGAAAGACGCGAGAAGTTCTGGAAGCAGGAGAAAGTCGGAGATTGAGCCGGCAAGACACCCCTTGGCAACATCTTCCGTCGGCGGTAACTGCCGCCAGTAGGGCTCGCCGATGAGGATGATCCCTCCGGGGCGGAGGCTCTGCGCCAGAAGCTCGATGGTGCCGACGACTCCCCCACCGATCCACGTGGCACCGAGACAGGCTGCCACACCGGCCTTCTCGTCAGAGACGTAGCCGGCAGCATCGCCATGGATGAACTTGACTTGATCGGCGACGCCGAGTTTTTCAGCGCGGAGTTTCGCTTGCTCGGTGAACAACTGGCTCATGTCGATGCCGGTGCCGATGACTCCGTAATCGCGTGCCCAGGTGCACAGCATCTCCCCCGAACCGCTGCCGAGGTCGAGCACTCGGGTTCCCGTTTCCAGACGCAGCGCCGCGCCGAGAGTGGCGAGCTTTTCGGGTGTGAACGGGTTATGGATGCGGTGAGCACTTTCGGTGATGTTGAAGATCCGTGGAATGTCCATTGCAGAAAATCTCCTTACGGGTGTGAATAGATTCGGTCACGGCCTAACGGTCCGCATAACCCGCTGGCAATGGAGCGCAGCGGAATTGCCAGTCCGTGTTGATGCGGTTGTTATGCGTTCATTTAAAATCGACATGACTGATGTTTATTACATGCGATTCCCACCACCGACCTGCAGCACTTGTCCTGTGATCCATTCGGCTTGATCTGATGCAAAAAAGATAACCGCTCTCGCGATGTCTTCCGGCTGTCCGATTCGCCGGAGTGGATATGTGGCGGCAATTTCTTTTTCCAATCCTGCTGGCATCCAGCCGGTTTGCACGGCACCAGGTGAAATAACATTGACTGTTATTCCATAAGGGCCTAGTTCGGTTGCCGCTGCACGTGTATAGCTTTCAATTGCAAATTTACTGGCGCCATAAGAAACCTGAGAAGGATGACACCGAGCGCCATCCGTTGTGATATTGATAATCCGGCCACACTGAGCATGACGCTCGATATGGCGTTTTGCATATTCCGCCATCATAAGAGCAACTGCTCTGCTATTGACGTGAAAATGCGCATCATGTGTCTGGGTGGACAATGGTTTGAGAAAATATTCCTCGGAAAAAACGGGATCTCTGTCTAATACAGGTTGGGGCAGAAAGGTATCAGGGGCAGCGAATGCGGCATTGTTAACAATGACATCAACCGCCCCCCATCTTTTTTCTGCTTGGTCAAACAGCTTTGAAATCATGTCAGGGTCAGACAAATCCGCTTCCCATATTATGTATTCGCCACCCAAAGCCTGTATTTCTTTCGCTACCAGATCTGCAGATTGTCCGATCTCACGGCAATAATATGCTCTCCCCGGGGTCGTTGCGCTCTCCACATTCGCCTGGGTTTCTCCATACAGCTCAGGGGATTGTCGTAAAAAGGTAATTAAGACCCTGGCCCCTTCCCGGGCAAAGGCAATGGCTATAGCAGCACCAATCCCATGATTAGCACCGGTCACGATTACCGTTTTTCCCTTAAGTCCTGTATCAATCATAAGTACTGTCCTTTAACCCCAAATACTCCTGTTCATGATATGATGTTTTCGCATAACATTGTTTATACGGATCGTTTATAATATTGCGAACGCCGACGGCACTGTCGGCCTAACACTCCTCTATAAAACCTGTGATTTTAAGCGTAAAATCCTAATATTAGACAATAATCAACCTGTTTCGTTTCTTTGCGGCGGAATATTATCTGGATCGGCATAATATCCCAAAGCAACTTTTAAAGACTATCCGCCGGACTTCTCACTGCGGATGGTCCTTTATTAAGCACATGGGTATAAATCATCGTTGTTTTCAAATCTTTGTGTCCAAGAAGTTCTTGAACCGTCCTGATATCATAGCCATCCTCAAGCAAATGGGTTGCAAATGAATGACGGAAAGTATGGCAGGTTGCTCTCTTTACAAGGCCAGCTCTTGTCACGGCATCTTTGACTGATTTTTGAATAATGGATTCATCAATGTGCTGCCTGCCGCGCTCATCGGTCTTTTTGTTTTGCCACAAAGTCTCCTGTGGAAACACCCATTGCCAGCGCCATTCTTTGGAGGCATTCGGATATTTGCGTACTAAAGCGTCCGGCAAGAACACACGACCAAAATCATTGGCAACATCGGATTCATGAATTTTCTTAACTTTGCTTAAATGCTCTATTAATGGTTTTTTGACCGATTCAGGAAACATGGTTATACGATCTTTATCGCCTTTGCCGCTCCTGACGATTATTTGGTTTTTGTTGAAATCCAGTTCTTGAATTCTCAAACGCAGACATTCCAACAATCTGAGTCCCGTACCATACATTAAATACGCAATAATCCATTTATCGCCTGTTAGGTTGCTCAAAACAGCTTTAACTTCGTCCCTGGTCATAACAACAGGCAACCTTACGGGTTTTCTTGCGCGGATAACTTCCCCGATATCACCGATCTTGCGGTTTATAACATACTTGTAAAGAAAAATAATTGCGCATAATGCCTGATTTTGTGTTGAGGCGCTGACATGTTCTTTGACTGCCAAATGGGTTAGGAAAGCATTGATTTCCGGCTCGGCCATCTCCTGAGGGTGGCGGACATGATGGAAGAAGATAAATCGTTTGATCCAGTGAATATAAGTGGTTTCGGTGCTTCGGCTGTAATGCCTGGAACGCATTGCCTGGCTAAGTTGATCAAGGAGTTTCGGCTTTCGGTCAGTTGTCGGCATCGGCATAATGACTCTTATTGCCGGAGAAGTTGCCGCCGCAGGTTTTCCTTTGAAAGAGGTTGAATGGTTAATTTCAGGCTGAATCATTTTCAATTCCTCCAAATCAAATAACTGCAAAATCTCATTTGTGGTATTTCCTCACGACCGCTGTAATTACTCCGGCGATGCGGAGTTCTTCCTGCGGCGTAATCAACGGATATTTCGGGTTGGCTGCTTCCAGCGTGACGGTCTTCCCTTTTTTGCGGAAGTATTTCATGGTCCAGTTGCCATCCACTTCCGCCAGAACGATATCTCCGTTTTTAGGCTGGCGGCCCCTTTCGACAATCACGAGGTCCTTTTCCATAATACCGGCGTCCCTCATGGAGTCCCCGGTAACCGAAAGCAAAAAAGATGTTTCCGGATGCGTAACTAAATAACCGTCAAAGGAGATGACATCGCGCAATTCCTCTTCCGCCGGCGACGGAAACCCGGCACAAATCTCCCCCATAACCTTCCGGCCATACGGAAAAGGATGCTCCACCACCGAGATGTGACTTATTTTTAGCATGCCTGATTTATATAGAACGAACGTTCTAATGTCAAGGTGATTTTAACTTCACGCTTGAGGTGCCACGTTATAAGACAGGAGAGCTGTTATGCTTCTCCTTGATAGATGCAACCGGATTCGGGACTTTCCTGAACGATGATTTTGCACAATTGCGGAAGTGAAGGTTGAAGACGCAGCCAAATCCAACGGCATAAGTTCTCCGAGGTGGGATTTTCCAGACCCTCGATGTTGTTTAAATTTTTATGATCCAATTGATCCAAGACTGGCTCAAAAGCGGCCGAGATATCGGCAAAATCCATCACCCAGCCAGTGCGGGAATCAGCGTTGCCCCGGAGATGGATTTCAACACGGAAAGAATGGCCATGCACCCTGGCACACTTGTGGCCGGCAGGCACACAGGGTAGATGATGCGCCGCGTCAAATTTGAACACTTTATAGATTTCCATTTTTGATTCCTTATCGAACCCCTAATATTTTATGCAACTGCAAGCTGATTCGCCACTGCGGATGCGCCAGGACATACTCCAAGGCCTGTCTCGTGGCCTGTTCCCTACCGATGCCGTCCATCGGTTGCAGAAAAAAATGCCGGAAATTCAGGTTTGCATATTTTTCAGGATCGGCCGCGGCCTGCGGATAAACCAGCTTTAACTCCTCTCCGCTTACCTGCGCCAATTCCACAGAGGCTTTGGGACTGACACAAATCCAGTCGATGTCCGAAGGCACACAGATAGTGCCGTTGGTCTCCACGGCAATTTCAAAATTTTCTTCATGCAGGGCGGCAATCAATG
>CAVSCG010000015.1:0-10517 GCA_963726395.1 uncultured delta proteobacterium | reverse complement strand
GGAATACGATAAACCGTGCTGTATTTCGCGAAAACTTTGGACTGCTTACCCCAAAGCCAGGTTAGGCCTGTTTCATAGGCTTCGGCATTGTAAGTGTTTTGCGTATCTGAAAAACTACTGTCAGAAGGCGAAAAATCTTCAAATGAACCATCTATAGATGTGTGTTCAAATCTGTAACCGGCGCTTAAAATCAGATTTTTCAGAAGACTGAATTCATCGCGAATGTAATATCCCAGAGATTCTCTTGTAAAATCAGCGGCACCTGTTTGTGCGGTTCTTTCCCGATCACTGAAAATATTTTTTTCATAAGGTTCATTATAATAATCAAACCCCACAATCACTTTGTTATGAAAGCGAAAAATGTCTTTTTCCAGGATATATCTCGGCGTAACTCCATATGTATCGAAATTAGTATCGGAATAAACACCCCAAGACGCCATATTCATTTGCAGATCTTTTTTCCCATACAGAAAATTGATTTCGAACTGTCCCCATGTTCCCCAGAAGGATTTAACACCCAGATTGACATTGGTGTATTTATCCGAACCGTCATCATCGGAACACCAAGGTTGATACTGTCTTCTATCCTGCCCCATCTGATCTTTCGTCAAAGCACCGGGCATCTGATAATCCACTTTATTAAAAGACACATCTAACGAAAGATTCAGCAAGTCGTTGGCTGAGTATCCCACATCAAAGCCGCCGCCCTGCGCGGAATACTTCGAACGGTCCCGGTAGCCGGAACTGAAATTATTTTCCCCCGTTACAGCATAAGTCCATTTATCGACAGCTCCGCTGACGCCAACCCGCTCATCGTGCAGGCCGTAACTTCCGCCGATAACCGAAGCATTGAAAGCCGGTTTCCCTTTTCCTTTTTTAGTGATGATGTTGATTACGCCGCCGATGGCCGCGTCGCCGTAAAGAACACTGCCCGGTCCCCGAACGATTTCTATTTTTTCAATGGTGTTAACGGGAATCTGAAGCCAATTCGTGGCTGACATATCAGTACGGTTCATTCGACGGCCATCCAGCATAACTAAAGTTTTGCCAAAAGGATTCTCACCGCCGAAACCGCGCATATCAATCTGCGCCTGGGCGGAATTGCCGCTGTAAGTTCGAAACCGAATGCTTTCCAGTTTATCGAGCGCCTCGACGACGGTCGTCGCGCCGGAATTGCTAATTTCTTCAGCAGTAATCACGGTCACATTAGCTGGTGTTTTACGGTTTTCCTGCGTATCGCGCGAGGCCGTCACGACGACCTCGCCCATTTTGACAGGTCCATCCTCTTTCGGGTTTTGAGCATACGCTGGTAAAACGGAAACGAAAGACAACAACAGAACAAAAAACAGTAACTTCTTCATGGAGCTTCTCCTTTCCCCCTCGGGATCAAAGTAGGTGGAACTGTCCATAAAGTTTCCTGGCTTACGGCAACCTACTCTCCACGCCTTCCAGATGTTATACATCCGTGACATTTTGTGGATTTCGTTCCGCTTACAGTTGCGGGGCAGCGCCGGAATGTAACCGGCTTCCTTTATTGGCAGTCTTTTCAGGTTCTCAATGTCACACGGGGTGATCCGTCATGTGGATGCTGATCGACCCAAACATCAACATCGTAAACCTCTTGTATGTTTTGCGGGGTAAGAATTTCCGCGGGAGTTCCTATAGCATATTTTTTTCCGTTGTAAAGCAAAAGAATCTGGTCGGCGTTTTGCGCAGCCAGATTGACGTCATGCGTTACAAAGATAACCGTCAAATGCTGCTCGCGGTTGAGTTGACGCAGTAATAACAGAAACTGCGCCTGATGTTTCAGGTCCAGAAAAACGGTGCTTTCATCCAGAAGCAGAATTTTCGGCTCCTGAGCCAGAGCGCGGGCGATCAGCACGCGCTGCCTTTCACCGGCGGAGAGTTCATTGAAGCGGCAGTGAGCAAAGGATAGCGAATCCGTCTTTGTCATTGCTTCGTGGGCGATCCGGTAATCTTTCGTGTCTTCAAACGCCCAGGGGCTTAAATGAGGAAACCTGCCCATCAGGACAATTTCTTCCGCAAAAAATGAGAAAATCGCCGGCGACTCCTGCGGAACAATCGCCACCGTCCGGGCAATCTTCTGACGCGACCAATGGCGCGTGTCCCGACCCTCGATGAGCATCCGGCCGGTATTCGGGAAAAGCGTAGCGTTGAGAATTTTGAGCAGCGTGGTTTTGCCTGAGCCGTTGGGCCCGATCACCGCTACGATCCGCGCCTCGTTAAAAGCAAACGACACATCGTCCAGAACAGGTTTATTCGTGTAGCAAAAAGAAACATTTTGTGCACAAATGATCGACATTACTCGCGTCCCTTCCTTCTCATCAGAAAAATAAAATAGGGAGCGCCGCAAAGGGCGGTGATCACGCCGACCGGCAATTCCGCAGGCGCAAGAACGGTCCGCGCCAGCGTATCGGCCACAACCAGAAAAGAAGCGCCAAAGAGTGCCGCCGCAGGCATCAGTAATCGATGGTCGGAGCCGAACACCAGACGCATCATGTGCGGAACCATGATGCCGACAAAACCGATAATACCCGCAAGCGAAACAGCCACAGCCGTGATCAGCGATGTGACGATCAGTAAAATATATTTCGTTGCCTGGACATTGACACCCAATTGCAGGGCGGTTTCTTCACCCTGCACCATTAAATTAAGTTTGCGCGCCTGCGTGTAAAGAATGACAAAGCAGACCATCAGGCATAAAGCGGCCACGGTGATTTCCTTCACGGCCGCGCGGGAAAGATCGCCCATCAACCAGAAACTGATGCTGTGCAGCTCCATGCTGTTTACAATGGACAGAGCAAAAAGAATTGCGGCGGAAAAAAACGAGTTGACCACGACGCCGGCCAGCAATAGCGAGTTATCCAGCAGCACGCCTTTGGAGCCGCCCGCAACAATAAAAACAAGAAAAACGGTAATCAGCGCGCCTGAGAAAGCCAGAAACGGCACGCCCAGATAAAAGGAAGAGGCACCGATAACAATCCCAATGATGGCCCCCAGCGCCGAACCACCGGAAATACCTAACACATAAGGATCAGCCAGAGGATTACGCAAAAGCGCCTGAAAAACCACGCCGCCCAATGATAAAGACGCACCCACAATTCCTGCAAATAAAATCCTCGGCAGACGTACGGAAAACAAGATCAGTTCCTCTTCGGACGCAGACGCCTTACCGGAAAGCCAGCCCGCTATAGCCCCAACCACATCGGCGAAAGCGATATGGATTGCGCCAAGGCTAAGCGCGGCAAGGCTAAGCAGCACAAACAATAAAAGTAAAAGCGCGCTGATTCGCAACACGCGCGATAAGGTTACCCGTCGGTAAATAAGTCTTATCCTCCATGTTTCACAGGATGATTCCCGAGATTTTCGATACGCTTTACAAAGTATTTAATCAAGTGAATTTTGGATCATGAATATGAAATAAATTGAAATTAAAGCGTATGTAGTTCTTCGAAGGCCATCATACAATATCACTTGAATCCCGAGCCACCATGCTGAATGTTTGGAAAACCCATAATTCAATAAGTTAAGAGCATCCCTTTGCACACCCAGCGATGTTTAATGATGCTTTTGAGGGATATGGTCGGCAATCTATTGCGTCGCTTTCCAGGTCTTAGTGCATTTGCCGCAGACGATATCGCAGCGGATGTCATCCTGTTTGAAGTCTGTGTCGAAAATGAAGCTTTCTTTACCGCCGTTTACGCAGCGCCAAATAATGGAGGTGTGGGCATACGGCGATGATGATTTCCCCCAATCCCGGATCATTGTAGTACATGTATAGATCGTTATGTCCTTATTTAACGTCGATTCACAGACAATCTTTACCATGTTATTGTCTGCCGCATGCGTTTTACAGAATGTCCGTCCGGATTTTGACGAAGATGGAGGAGAAGTACAGATCTTGTTCTGAAATGCAAAAACTGCTGAAGCAAAAAAACAGAACAATGAGAAAATGATAACAGAAGCCAAAAGACCAATGATTTTCAATTTCACGATGTTATCCTCCTGAAATCGTGCTTTATTGATCACCATCATTATAGTTAAATGGCAAGATCTTTTTTACGCCAACATATTCTATCATTCCTGCGACAGACACGTTTCTCTGCAAAATGACCCCAACCCGGCGAGGATCGGGATCATATCGTGGGATAAAAGTATGGTCAAATATGAACGGCCTAATCGAAAGATGCGACCGAACTTGGATGAAGACTTGAGGCTGTTTTCATTAATGCGACCGCGGGGGATCGTGAATTGAAAAGTTAGAGCATCTATGGTAGAAAAACATAAGAGAATGGAGATTCTTTTTTGCACGCTATCATGTTTTCAGCAGTTTCAGATTTGCAGGCAAACTTGAACATGACCCAACAAACCACCCACCAGAAGGGTACCTCTTGAAGACCATGAAACATCACCAAACCAGAACCATTCTAAGTGGTACGGCTTTTCTGGGGTCGTTTCTTTTGTTTTGCTTGGAGCTTTACATCGGACGTAAGCTTACCCCGCTTTTTGGCGGGTCAGCCCATGTCTGGCTAATCTGCCTTGCCATCTATCAACTACTGATTCTTGCCGGGTATTGTTACGCACATGTCGCGTCAACAGAAACGGATCGTCTGCATCTTTTCCTGCTTACCATACCTCTCATGGTCCTGCCGGTTGGAATGCTCATGGGGTTCCCGATAGCCAATCATTTTTTTGCGTGGACCGCATTGTCCGTCGTGGGCCTTGCCTGGCCTTTTGTTTTGCTGGCGTCGACAACAGTTATCCTTCAAAAATGGTTTGGGGGTTCCGGAGAGTCGTATGCTCTTTACGGCGCTTCCAACGCAGGCGCACTGACGGCACTGATCGCTTATCCTTTCTTCATCGAGCCACTGGCGGGTTTGAGATATCAGGGCATCCTCTGGATGATGGTCTATGTTTTATATTTCCTGATGGCTGTCCTTTCATTCTGTATCTCGCGGCCGTCAGGATCAGGAAATTCCATTGCGACAAAACTATTTGATACCGACAAAGCTATCAAGCCGTCACGGATAAGATTTCTCTATTGGACGCTCTTGAGTGGTTCTACGTCGGCTTTGCTGGTCACGGTCACGAATATAACCATCTCGGAAATCGGATCGTTTCCACTGGTCTGGATGACACCGGTTTCGCTTTATTTGATCAGTTTCATTATTGCCTTCCGCCCGACGTGTAAAGCGTCGTTTATGTTCAGCCGTTTCTGGCCGGAGATAATTCTTTCGGGTGTTGGCCTTTATCTGATCGGGTCGGGCCGTGTGTGGGTTCATCCGGGGCATTGGGTTGTTTTTTTTGCTGTCTGTGTGATGCTCCACCGTGTTCTGTATGAACAACGTCCGCATCCAGCTTATCTTTCTTTTTTTTACGTGGGAATCGCGCTGGGCGGATCGGCGGGCGGCATGATCGCCAGCCTGGCGGCACCGCTTATTTTCCCGGGATTTTGGGAATATCCTCTTCTGGCGGCCGTCATGTCGATATTATTTATCCACCGATATGGCAGGGAAACGGTGTCGTTTTGGCAACGTTCTTCGCGCCGGGTTTGCACGACACGTTTTATCACGGTAATGTTCCTGACCGGACTGGCCATTATAATGGGCATCACCGCAGGTGTCGAAGACACCAGGAGCACGCGACGCAATTATTACGGTGTCAGCCGGGTTATTGATGCGACTGTCGACGGCAAACAAGGAGAACTTGTCCGCAGCCTGATTTCCGGTTCAACCATTCATGGCGTCCAGTTTCTGGACAAACGCAAGAAGGAAATCCCAACACTTTATTACCACCCCGAAAGCGGTCTGGCGGATATCTTTAAAATTATGCCCTCTCCTGCACGCATCGCAGCTATTGGTTTGGGTGTTGGCACTATCGGCGCTTACACCCGTCCGGATGATCTGCTAAATATTTATGAACTCAACCCCCAGATCTTGGCTCTCGCCAGTCAATGGTTTACCTATCTTGCTTTCGCCCCCGCCAGGCCCTGTGTGATGATAGGTGATGGCCGGTTAGCCCTGCAAAACCAGGATATTCTCTATGACCTGGTTTTTGTGGACGCATTCAGCGGCGAAGGGATACCATCACACCTGTTGACCCGGGAAGCCATCGAAATTTATCTTTACAGACTCAAAGAACACGGCGTTATTCTTTTTCATGTTACCAACCGCTATTACGATCTCCGTCCCGTTCTCAAGGTTACGGCGAAAAGTCTGAAAATGCATGTTGCAACGAAAAGCACTGAAACGACGCTCGGGGAATCTGCGAAACCCATACGCGCCGACTACCTCGCATTGACCGCAGACAGACTCATATCGCAACGTCTGACAAACCTCGGATGGATCAATGCGGATCGGATGGATACTGCGATCAACTGCCGGGTTTGGACGGACGACTATATCAACATGCTTGTACCTCTGGCAGCGAAATGGAATCTGTTGTCACGAAAATAATTGTCAATTTCCGCTCTTGAGAAGATCATCCAAAGGCAGGCTGTTAGCTATTACCTCATTACTTGGCAACGCCACACATGAGAATTACTGAATGAAAGGGTTTAATATTAAAAATATTAAACCCTTAGGGAAAAGCATGCCCGTATCCTGAGATAGCAAAACTTCCAGAGACGCTGAAGCAGCCTTTCAATGCCACTTGACAAAAGCTACTGGCCTCCATATATATGTAACTGTGTACTAAGAAACTTTATATAAAGAAGCAGATTATAGTAATTTGCCTGCTTGCACTTCTCACGTATATTCCTCTGGAAAGTGGTCTTCAGGGTGCCCCACTCGCATCTCTGGATAAAACATACGACCGGGTCTGTTTTAGTCCCAACGGCGGATGTACCGATCTGGCACTGAAAGCAATAACTCAGGCGCGTCTTGAAATTCTGATCATGGCTTATTCGTTTCGTTCGATACCTGTCGCGCAGGCGCTCATCGCTGCGCATAAGGCAGGGGTAAAGGTTGAAGTCGTTCTGGATAAGTCTGAACGTCAGGAAGGTTTTACGCCTGCAACGATGATGGCTAATGCCGGTATTCCCGTCTATCTGGACGGAATACACGCCGTGATGAATAATCGTATAGTGATTATCGATGAAAAAATAGTAATGACCGGTTCCTTCAATTTCAATTCCGCTTCAGAAGAGATGAACGCCGAAAATCTCCTCTTCCTGCAATCAAATGAATTGGCGAAACTTTACCGCGATAACTGGTTTAATCATCGGAAACATTCAGAAAAGTATTAACATTGGCCGGGGAAAGTTGCCATGTCGGTAAATAAAGTTTTTTCTTTTGTAGCGCTTGCTTTCGTTTTTCTGATCTTTTCCACCGCAGTTCCCGTGGGAACGGTCGCGGACTCTACAGAGAGCCATGATGATAAACTTTTTTTGCAGCAAGCTGCAAACACTGTCTCCTGGATGATCATTTTAGGGGAGCTTGCCCAGAAACAGTCGGCCAGCAGTGATATCGGGAAGTATGGAGTCCAAATGGCGGATGACTATCGAAAACATCTTGATGCATTGAATCTTCTGGCCAGACAAAAGGGTCTGTCTCTTGCACCCGACGACAACGCGGCGCGCCGTAACACAATTCAATCTTTTTCACAGAAATATGGCGCGGAATTCGATCGGGATTATATCAGCCTGATGGAGGACGGAAATAACTTTCTGGTCATTCGTTACCGACAGGAGGCGCAAAAAGGATTGGACGTGGAGATACGAGCATTTGCTTCCGAAAAAATAAAAATACTGGAAGGCTATGTCGCCTTGGCCCATAAAATCCTTATGGACCTTCCGAAGCCGGTATTAAAGTGACGCCTGCCTTACCGCCTTCAGAAAAGGAAGAAGGTTTGCGGCTCTAAAATAATCATGCAATGAGTCATGATTCAGATAAGTGGGGGGTAAGTATCCCCGGTGTCTTAAACCGTTGTAACTGCAAGAAGGAGGTAATACTATGACAGAAGAAAATGTTAAAAATGAAAGCAAGGCAACCGTCAGCAGACGTTCCGTTTTGAAGGGGGCTGTTGCCTTGGGCGCGGTGGCTATGACCGGCGGATTCGCTCTCAATCTGGCAGCGCCGGGGACCGCACAGGCAGCGCTTAAGAAAATGCCCACCAAATGGGATGAAACATGGGATGTGGTCATTATCGGTTCCGGTTTTGCCGGTCAGGCAGCGGCGGCGGAGGCGGCGGGAGGAGGGGCCAAAACGGTTATTCTGGAAAAAATGCCTACCTATGGCGGCAACTCCATTATTAACGGCGGTGTTTACGCGGCATGGGACAGCAAATTCCACTATCGACAGAATCTGAATCTCGGTGACGACAGCCCCAAGCAGCATATCAATGACACGGTCAAGGGCGGTGATTTTTACAATTTACCGGAACTGGTGGAAGTAATGGCCAACGGCGCGGCGCCCGCCCTGAACTGGATGATTGATGAAGGCGGTGCCCAGCTCCGGCCTACGGTTACACGGGCAGGCGGTCATACCGCTTACAGAACACATTCGGCCGTTGCCGGTGTCGGTCGGGAATACACAGAAGCCCTTCGTAAAATAGCAGAGAAACGCGGGGCAAAAATGGCGCTTAATACCGAAGTCACCTGGATCTGGCGCAAGGATGTCGATCCGGAAAGCCCCGTTGTGGGCGTTGAGGTCAAGCGCGGCAGAAGAACATTGAATATTAAAGCAAAAAAAGCTGTCATCCTGGCTTCGGGCGGATTCAGCCGCGATCTGAAAATGAGACTGGCCCATAATCCCCGGCTGGTCGATTCCTTCAATTGCACCAACCATCCGGGCGCGACCGGTGAAACGATCCGCTTTGCCCAGTATGTCGGCGCCGATACACTCCAGATGAACTTTATCCAACTCTATCCTTTTGCCGAACCGGAAACCGGCATCCTCGACACACCGGCCGTCTATCCGTTTAACGGCCCCGGTTACGGCATTGTTTATGTCTCCAAACAGGGCAAACGCTTTGTCAACGAACTGGAACGCCGCGACGTCTGTGCCTTTGCTCAGATTAACCTGGGCGCAAACGCGAAACCGACTTACTCCATCTTCAGTGAAGCGATGGTTTTAAAGATGGGCGGATCCAATGAAGAAGTCGCCGCTGGCCTTGCCAAGGGCCGATTCATCAAGGCGGATACCATTGCCGAACTGGCGGGAAAAATCAATATCCCCGCCGATGCTCTGGTGGAAACCATCAACAAGCATAACAAATATATCGAAGACGGAAAGGATCCCGACTTCAATAAACCGATGACCAAAGTCATGATTCCCATGGTGCAGGGGCCCTTCTACGGCCTTGCCCAGTGGCCGGCGATTCACCATACGATGGGCGGCATCAGGATTAACCCCCAGGCGCAGGTGATCGATATTTTCGGAAAGGTCATTCCCGGCCTCTATGGTGCGGGTGAAGTGACAGGCGGTGTGCACGGCTCCAATCGTCTGGGAAGCAATGCCATTCCGGATGCGGTTTCTTTCGGCCGTGTCGCTGGAACCAATTCGGCAAAGGAAAAATCCAAAGCATAAATCAAACCATCGGGCGGCCCGTGCGCTTCATGGGCCGCCTGCTTGTCCTGGAGGAGAGTGAAACATGAAAAAATTCTGGTTACTCTTAATAGCCGCCTTGGTGTTTGCTCTGGGATACACCGTTTTAAACGATTCACAGGTGGAAGCGGCAAAGCCCGCCAAGACGTTAAAAGCCGCCAAAGCACCCGCACAGGCCAAGACTTCATGCAAGACCTGTCATGCCAATTTTTCCTCTCTGGTTCCCAAAAAACATCCGCCGGTGAAAGGCAATGATCTGTCTTCCTGCACAACCTGCCATCAACCGGGCATGCCGGGCATGGATAAGAAAAATGCATTTTCCACCCGTATTCATACCGGGCATTTGCCTCCGAAGGGAAAGCTTGATTGTCTGGCCTGCCATCAGTGGTCAGCCGGAAAAAGCTTCGGACTGGCGGGCATGAAGGAATCATGGGGAGCGCCAACGAAGGAGGATCTTGGCCTGACGAAGGAGATTTTTACGTCCTGGGCGTCTTCTGAGTTTATGGACAACCTACATGCCAAAGCGGCCATATCCTGCGCGAATTGTCATGGGAAAGATCTGCCTGCACCCGATGCCACCGTGGAAAACAAAAAGTGTCTTGAATGCCATGGTCAGATGGATCAGTTGGCGCAGAAAACAGAACCGGCCGATTTTAAAGACCGCAATCCGCATAAGTCTCATCTGGGTGAAATTGCCTGCACGGTCTGTCACAAAGCGCACAGCGAATCTAAGGTCTATTGCCTGAGTTGCCACCAGAAATTCGAAATGAAAATTCAGGGAGCAGGCACACCGAAACAGTAAATGCGTTAAATCAAGTTTATCAGCTAAACAGGGATTGAGGAGAAAAAGCTCCGACGTCCCTGTTTTTTTGTGATCACGCCATTGTGGTTCACCTCATTGCATCTATTTGCCGGTCGACTGCCTCATCACCTTTTTGGAAATGCTCGCTG
>CAVSCG010000014.1:0-12948 GCA_963726395.1 uncultured delta proteobacterium | reverse complement strand
AAAATGATGATAATCTTTCGGCTGCTCAAAATTGCCACCCCAGTGCCAGCCGCGTTTGATAAATTCCTGCACAACAGGGTGATTGGTTGTGAACGTTCCGCTGTTTTGCGGACGGTAAAGAGCCCCGGCAGGCGCAATGATGCCTGCCGGATAGATGACCGGATTCTGCACGGGATTGATGTCCACGGCGCGCCCGAAGGAGTGCAGGGATAGTTTATTGGTGTCGGCGATGACACGGAAATTGAAGCCGGAAGAATTATTGTCGGCCATGGAATCTCCGTCCTCCCAGTGATAAGCGGCAATGGGGATGGCCTTGCCTACCGGAAATTTCAATCGTTCTATCAGCTGAAATATTTCATAAATATCGTCTTCAAGCCCGGCGTCAACGACGATCTGGCCTGAATGACGCAGTCCGTCAAATGAATAGTAAGTGACGTCGACCATGGAGAGGGAATCAATGACTTCAAGCGGCGCGGTGCTGCCGTCAACAGCTTCGGCAAAGCTCATCGCACTGTCGATAATCATTGAATTTATATCCATCATTCAGATAGCCTTCATGATTTCATGGAGAGTTTCCTGATCAAGCGATACTTCCCGGTAGATATCACGCAAAACGCTGCAATCCAGACGCTCATAATCCATAAGCCGCGGCGTGATGATGACGCCGGCCATATCAATTGCGCCCGGGGAGATAAAAATTCTCTCTTCGCCCTCGGCAAAGTAGGCATCGGGACGGTGCTTCCTCCGTAAAAAGACTGTAAGCGTCCAGCATTCCTCATCGTAAGAGCATAGAATGTTAATCGGCGGCTCGTCATTTATCCCCAACTTTTTTTTGAATATGGTCAACAGGCGTTGAAAACGCATTTGCAGAACCTTTTTATTTTTGGACGCAAGAACAATAGCGGACCGGTCAATCTCTTTTTCAAAATTGTAGCGGATGGAGACAGAAGGTTTGACCGGCGTAAGGTGCTTTGATTCTCTTAAATAAGGGAGTGCATCCGCCGGAATCATCTGAAAATGTAAATGATCGGGCGCGGATGCCCCGCAGGCCGGACCGTTGTAAAAAACGGTGTAATCCGGTGATGCATCTGCAGCCAGTTGCAAGAGCCAACTAAGAGATGATGTAATTTCCTGTGGCTGGTGTTCAAGCGATACAATGGTAAAATGCCGGTCGAAAATTGGCGCGGGGTTGCAAAGGATCACATAGTCGTTGCGATACAGGATGCCGGACTGCTGGGCGGGGCGATTGTCGGCACATAGAAAACAGGGCCGCTTTTTGATCGATTCTCTGTCCACGGCGGCGCCTCCGCTGACGACGCGGGCAGGATTATATTGCAAAGTGATTTTGTAATGGTTGCACGAAAGCTTTCGCTCCTGAACGAAAGCCAGATCACGGCAGGCGGCGGAAAACCTTGGCCAGCTTTTCTTTTGCGAATCAAAAAGATTCAGGCACAGTGGGGGAAGTGTTAAATTTTCTTTTGCAGGAAATTTCGCAAAGATCGTATTTTTTAAAAATTTCTCATAATGAACGGTCTTGCCACCCATATGGGTGGTTTCAATAACCTGAAGGTCACGCGACCGTTCCTTACAATTTATCAATTGCCTGGCCTGAATTTCCATCGTGCGCAGTTTATCTTTGTAATAATCGTTGCGGTTTTGCTTTTCGACGGAAAGACTCGAGTCGGTGTTATCTTTCCAGCGGCGGCACAGATAAAGACTTTCAAAAATCCGACTGATTTTATATTCACGCGTCAGCCGCAGGGCGACGGCGTAATCCTCACCGTAGCTCACATTGGGAAATCCGATCTGACGGAGAATGTCCGTATCAAAAGCGCGTGGCGCGCCCATGCCGTTTACGCGCAAAAGATTGTTGTGACCGTTGACCGGCGTCCACTCCCGGTGATCAATCAGCCACGGCGGGATGGGTTTGAGCTTTTCATTGACTAGCGTGTAGGATCCCACGACCATCGCGTAAGGACCTTTGCGCAGGGTGTTGACAATTTTTTGCAGAGCCTGCGGCGAGCTGTAAAGGTCATCGGAATCAAGTTGCACCGCATAACGCCCGCAGAAAGGCGATGAAATCGCTTCATTCCAGCACCCGCCGATACCCAAGTCGCGCCGTCTCGGGATGATATGGCTTATATTGGGATATTTCGCGGCAAACTTTTTTAAAATGTTTGTGGTGCCGTCGGTCGAATGGTTATCCACAACGATGACATTGAAAGCAAAATTTGTTTTTTGTCCCAGAGCGCTCGCGAGCGCGTCGGCAATGATCTTTTTGCGGTTGAGCACGGGAATGACGATGCTGGCTTCCCACTGAAAAGACGCTGGTTCGTGGTTTGCTTTTTTTGTGCGCGCCGGCAGGTGCGCGCCTGTTCGCTTTAAGTGATCGGTCGCGATTTTTTCTAACTTTTTCTGACGGATGAAATTTTCTTTTGCGACATAGTCAAAATGGGCTTCTGATTTTCCCGTTGGTTTTTCCACCTGCTTTTTCTGGGATGCCGCGTAAAGGCACTCCGGAAGATGCACGATGGCGGAGTCGAGTGAAATTTTCAGACGCAAATCGTAAAGCGCCATATCCGGGTCGGTACGAGGTAATCCGTATTTTTTTACGGCGTCTCTAATGGCGGCGACGGAAAGGATAAAGAAATGACCGAAATTAAAATTATCGCGAATGGACCCCGGCTGATAATCATTCAAGGGACAGGGAACAAGACTATTTGCGGTGGCAACCAGAAAGTCTGAGTAAATAAAACCGGCTCCGGTATCCCGGGCAATGTTGAACAGCCTTTGCAAAGAGCGCGGCTCGCATGAAACGTCTGCCGCCGAATCCACTACCAGTAAATAATCAGACGATACTTTACTGAAGAAGGACGAAGGCCGGTTTGCGGCTTTGACCGTTTCCGTTCCGACGGGCCAGGCGGCAGCCGCCTGTTTTTCATCCATCGCGCTCCATAGTAAAAAACGTCCTAGTTTATAGACCGAAGGCTTCATGTATACTCGCATTGGGGACTTTTAGAAATTAGCCATCATGAGATTAAAAGCTTTTTCCGCCGTATCACGAGACAGTTTGGCCAGCGCTCTCTTCTTGGCTGCAGGCATGATATTCATGTCGTCTTGCAGCTCGTAATCAACTGTCGCAGTGACATTTCGGGAAGACCAGAGTATCTTGCCGCTGTCCTTTTCACGGAACGTGGCCTCCAGAGTGACAGTCATTCGTTCTTCGGCGGCCAGGATACTTTTTCGGTATGAAAGCGCTGTGGTGTTAAGATTGAGGATGTTGCCACTGATGATCGCATCCGCCTGTTCGATATTCGGCACGGCTTTAAAGCGGCTGTTTTGAATGATCTGATCAATGAACGCTGTCCGCATAAAATTTTCGATCTCTGCCTGAGCGGTTTTGTTGCCGAAAGGCTCGACGTAAATATTTTTTATGCGACGGTCAATGTGCTCGCCTTGCGGCGCGAAGGTGTAACCACAGCCTATGACTGCCGAGACGAGTATAAGCAGAAAGCTCAATTTAATTCTGGAAAAAGAGTCTTGTTTTTTCATATATTTAACCATGTTATTGAGTAACGACAATATTCACCAACTTTTTGGGAACGTAAATGACTTTCAGGATTTTTATTCCCTTAAGTAGTGCCACGATTTTTTCATCCGCCTGCGCGTCAGCTTTAATTTTTTCCGGATCTTCATCGACAGACACAGTCATCCGGCTGCGCAGTTTGCCGTTGATCTGAATGACAATCGTCATCTCTTCTTCACTGGCGATAGCTGGATCGAATTCCGGCCAAGTCGCATTGGCCACAGATGTCGTATGGCCAAGTGTCTGCCAGAGTTCTTCAGTCATATGCGGAACGATGGGCGCAAGCAGCAAAACCGCCGCTTCCAGCGCTTCACGGATCACCGACAATGCGGCTTGATCACCCTTTTCGGGACGCTTGACTGAGTAAAGCGTGTTGACCAGCTCCATCACCGCACTGATCGCCGTGTTGAAATGGAAGCGGTCTTCAATATCGGTTGTGACCTTGCGGATGGTCTGATGTGTCTTTCGCCTCAACGCCTTAAGATCGCCTTCCAGAGCGATTTTTCCTGATGCAGTGGCAACGGCTTTAATGTCCTCAAGATAATCATCAAAGATACGCCAGAGGCGGCTGAGAAAGCGGAATGACCCATCTACGCCCTGTTCGCTCCATTCCAGGTCTTTTTCCGGAGGCGCGGCAAACAGGCAAAAGATACGCGCCGTGTCCGCGCCGTAGGTTTTAACCAAATAATCCGGATCAATCACGTTCTTGAGTGATTTGGACATCTTCTCCGTCTTGCCAATAACAACTTCCCGGCCGCAGATATGGCACTTGCCTTCGGCTGCCTGCTCGGGATAAAGATAGCCATGCTCCTTGCACTTCATCGTTTCCTTGCAGACCATGCCCTGTGTCAGCAGATTGGTGAAGGGCTCGTCCACGCCGATCACGCCGAAGTCGCGCAGCATCTTGGTGTAAAACCGCGAATAGAGTAGATGCAAAATGGCGTGCTCGATGCCGCCGATGTATTGATCTACCGGCATCCAGTAATCCAGCTTCTCGCGGTCAAGGCCGGGCTTGACGTCGCAATCCGGGCAGCAATAGCGGTCAAAATACCATGACGATTCCACAAACGTATCCATTGTGTCGGTTTCGCGGGCGGCTTTGCCGCCGCATTTGGGGCAGGTTGTCTGGATAAATTCCGGTAGTGCCGCAAGCGGCGAGCCGCCCTCCGGACTGAACACGACATTTTCGGGGAGGACAACGGGCAGGTCTTCTTCTTTGACCGGAACGATCCCGCATTTTTCGCAGTTGATCATCGGAATGGGTGCACCCCAGTAACGCTGGCGCGAGATGCCCCAGTCGCGCAGGCGGTATTGAATCTTTCGTCGGCCTTTTCCCTGAGCCTCCAAAAAGTCGGCGATGGCTTCCAAAACTTTCGTGTTTTCCATGCCGTTGAACTGGCCGGAGTTGACCAGTATGCCTTCATCCACATAGGCTTCGGTCATCGTTGCCGGATCAAGCGTTTTGTCTTTCGGTGAAATGACGACAATCAGCGGCAGGTTGAATTTTTTGGCAAACTCGAAATCGCGCTGATCGTGTGTAGGAACGGCCATGACGCAGCCAGTGCCGTAATCGGCCAGAACAAAGTTGGCAGCGTAAATCGGCATTTCCTTGCCGGTAAGAGGGTTTTTACAATAAGAATCCAGAAACAGACCTTCTTTTTCATAATACTCAGACGTCCGCATGAGTTTGTCTTGCTTTTTCACTTTTTCCACAAATTGCCGGACGCTGCCTTCGCAGGGCTTGCCTTTGGCCAGTTGCATGACCAGCGGATGTTCAGCAGCCACCAGCATGAACGTCGCGCCGAAGAGCGTGTCCTGGCGGGTGGTGAAAACTTTGATCGCACCTTCGGCATCGACCATGGGGAAATCCACCTCGCAGCCGTAGCTTTTCCCGATCCAGTTTTTCTGCATCGTCATAACGCGTTCCGGCCATCCGGGCAGCTTGTCGCAGTATTCCAATAATTCGTCAATGTAGGCGGTGATTTTAAAGAACCACTGATCGAGAACTTTTTCCTGTACTTCCGTGCCGCAGCGCCAGCACAGGCCGCCTTCGACTTGTTCGTTGGCCAGCACCGTGTCGCACTTGGTGCAGAAATTAACACTAGAGCGCTTTTTATACGCAAGGCCTTTTTCATACATCCAGATAAAAAAGAGTTGTTCCCAACGGTAATATTTCGGTTCGCAGGTGGCAATTTCCCGATCCCAGTCGTAGCTGAAGCCCATGCGTTTGAGCTGTTTGCGCATGTGGTTGATGTTTTCATGGGTCCACTTCGATGGATGAATCTTATGCTCAATAGCCGCGTTTTCCGCAGGCATACCGAAGGCGTCCCAGCCGATGGGATGCAGAACATTGAATCCTTTCATGTTTTTGTAGCGGGCAACCACATCGCCGATCGTATAATTACGGACATGGCCGATATGAATTTTCCCGGAAGGGTAAGGAAACATCTCCAGCAGATAGTATTTTTTCTTTTGCGGGTCCTCGGTGACTTTAAAGGTTTTTTCTTCTTCCCATTTCTTTTGCCATTTTTCTTCGATAGTTATCGGTTCGTACTTCATAGGTATGGTCTGCTCCCAAAGTGTAAATAATAGGAAATTTTTCTAACATATCGGCGGGGTGCTTGCAATGCCTTTTCCGTAAGAACAATGTCGGCAAGGGAAGATGTTGATGCTGTACCTGCTAAATTGATATTATTAATAAATTGGCGGAAGTACATGGGAATTGGACCCATCCCGTTTAAATTATTCTTCTTTAATATCAAATACATATAGCGGTGTAATGGATTGGTTAAGGTTAAAGAAAATTAAAGGTTTTTGATAGTGACTTTTTTGCTCTGAACAGAACTTGAACTGACAGGAAGTGTCAAGACGTATCAACTAATTCCTGTAAAATTTTTTTCAATTCAGCCTACTGCTAAAACATTACAATCATTGATATGTATTGCTAAAAAGGCAGAGCCATTTTGACTCTGCCTTGTCTTTAATGCTTACACCTACCCGACACTGAACAGTTATGGGTGCAGTCTGCACTCCCTTAATGTATCTTTGATTTTTCCAATGCCTTGACAAGTGCCAAATCTCGTCCCCTCCCGTTTTTTTTCCAGTCTCCAGAAGTGTCGGATCTTGCAGACTTCGCCAATGGGCAACCCTGTCATACTCTCCAAGTCTGTAATGTGAATGTCCGGTTTTTTGTCAAGCTCCCGCACGATGATTTCTTCTTGCTGACTCATCTTTTCACCCTGCCTTTCCGTGGTAAAAAAACGATGCTGGCTTACTTTTTAAACTTCCTCCTCGCACCTGCCAATCCAACCAACCCAAGACCAAGAAGCAGCATTGTGGCGGGTTCAGGAACATTAGTGGTTGTGTTAATAGTCAGTTTGATCCCATTATTATAGTAATGACAATCAGGGTCAAAACCTAGTCCGAAATTCCCGTTGACCAAATAGGAAATGAGGAATTCTACCTCAGCGGATTCAAAATTATAGGTAATGTCTTGAGGAGTGGTTGATAGATTGTTCCATTGGTTCAACAGCACTCCTAGGTTTAAATAGTTATCGCCCCCTCCCTCGCCATCATAACCAATAGACACACCTGCCGAGGCACTATCCAACAGATGAACATATAGGACATTGGGGTTATTGTCCCAATTCCTGATGTCATCGAAGAATAGCGAAGCTCCCACAATAGATTCATTTGTCGGCACTGACCAATTAATACCCCATGTGTAGTATTTTGTATGATCCAAGTCATACAAATCAGCGGGGTCGGCGTAAAATCATAACTTGCTGCCCCAGCAATACCTCCCAAATACAAAACAAAAACTATTAAAAGCAAATATAATAAGACTTTTTTCATGGCAATTTTCTTCCTTTCAACGGGATGTGACATAGAGTTAATTACTTTGTAAAACAAACTAGCAATGCTCATGCCATATTTCCAAGTATTTGATTTAATACAATTATTTATAACTTAATAAATTCTTTAAAAATTTTTTGTAAATTATTCCGACAGTAAAATGGCAAAATAACAGGCTTTTTACAGGTTGTTTTCGTGATATTTTTAGATAAGACATTGATTTAATGTAGCATTATATATGTATTACATTATATTCTATTTTGTAAAATATCCCGACACTGCCAATAGCCTAAAGCCTGACACCCTCGTATTTAAATTGTTACTTTATATTTGTTGGAATGTATTGTGATAGGGACAGATAAGCCAACGTATCACAGAGCGGGTCTGGCAAAACTGGACAGGTGCATAAGTGAGGAAGATGCTCTATAATGAACCCAAGGAGGATCAAAATATGAGCAAAAGACCAAGAAGGAATCATGCACCGGCATTCAAGGCAAAGGTAGCCTTGGAAGCCCTCAAGGGTGACCAGACGATAGTAGAGCTGGCGAGCGGTACCAGGTGCATCCGAACCAGATCACAGAGTGGAAGAAGCAGCTTCTGGAACATGCAGCGGATGTCTTCAGCAAGGACCGGAAACCCGATCAAGTGCCAAACGTCAAGGATCTTCATGCCAAGATCGGGCAACTATCGATGGAGAATGATTTTTTATCAAAGCGCGCTCGGTCGCATCGGCGATGCGAGCGCAAAGAAATGATCGACAAGGAGGATTCGCTTCCTGTGACGCGCCAATGCGAGATTTTGGAACTTTCCCGTTCGGGTGTTTATTATTCCATTTCTAAATCTATAGTGCATTAATAATCCATGGCCAAGCCACGATTGAATGGAGGCGATCTGGGTTATTTTCCATATTGCGTAATGCTGCCTCTAAATGATTTTCAAGCGAATCAATACTATCAAATACTCGATTGTGAAAATATTTCTCTCTTAAATCATCCCATATATGCTCTACCGGATTAAGTTCAGGAGAATAAGGCGGCAGATTTACGAGACGAATATTATCGGGGATTTTAAGTTCAGTACTTCTATGCCAACCGGCGCCGTCCAGAATCATGATCACGCGGTTACTGGGGTGCCTTGCGGCAACTTCATCCAGAAATATCTGCATACAATCTCCATTGACGTATGGAAGAATCAGAGAATCCATTGTGCCGTCATTTACAGAAACAGCAGCGTAAGCATAAGTATATTCCTGACTAACCATTGCCTGGCAAACCGGACGAATGGGTTTCGGGCACCAACAATATCTTGTGGCGGAAATACGCCCAAAACGAGCTTCATCCATAAACATCAAGCGGATGGGGACCTTTTCCGGCCAATCTTTACTGACTTCGGCAACTGTGTCCGCGAATTTTTTTTCCAAGCGTCTTGAACTTGAATGTCCGACTGAGGATGTCGTTTATCCGGCGCCAATTTCCGCCAGTTATGCCGATGCAAAAGATTATAGGTCGATGACAATGCCACTTTCCTTCCCAATCGCCTATCCAGAGCTTCTTTAATCTCGCTCACAACCAAAATGCCCCCACTACTTGCCTTTTCTAAAAATGGCGCAAGAAATTTCTCCTCTTCTTCGCTATTCATGTTTTGACGATATCTTCCGCCTCTTTTTGGTCTCTCATCATCAAAACGCCCGTCCTCTTGGATAAAACGATTCCGCAACTGGCTAATCCATCCAACAGACACCCCGGTTGCTTTGGCTGTCTGTTCTAAAGTTAAACCAAACTCCAAGGGTAATACCACCGCCTGCAATTTTCTTAATCCCTCCACGGTCTTCGCCTTAGGCAATGATGACTTTGCTATTGCCAGTAATTCCTCTCCTCCTGACTTCCGGCCCATCGTCGTACCTCCTTACTGGATTTACGACTATTATATCACTATCGAATTGGAAATGGAATAACTAACCAGACCGAAAATAGCCAAGAAAATATAAAGAATGCCAAAAAGAATAATCCCTAAAATGACAGTAATATGGACTGATTTGGGCAATGCCAGGAAAACTAGTATGCTAAATTCGCCTTTTAAGCCGAAAGCCTCAATAAAGAATTTAAGACTCATATAGGTAGCGACAGCGAGCGAAAGATTGAGGACGTGTGGAAGGTAGGAAAGGATATTCAGAACGCTCAAACAAAAAAATCTCTTTTGAAAAAGTTCCCATGCCTGGTGGAGCATTTCAAAGAAGGGGGTCAGTTGCTGAGACGATGAAAAAGCAGGAACAGGGACTTTCACCTCCGGTTGCTGTGAAATCGGTATGGCGGAATCGGCAGGAAAAACGACTCCACGACTTTTTCTCAAGTCCTCGTATATCTGATAGACATACATAGTCATCAGCATGAGGGACATACTGATGAATACAGAGATAATGAAAACAAAGGAGTACTCGTTCTGTGACTTCAACAGGATTGGTGTTCCTCCATAGGCGAAGAAAAAGAGGGTTAAGATGATTATAATGGGGATAGGAACGAGGGCGAGAAAGACACGAAGCCAGTCGTGGGCAACATAGGAAATGCTTTTTGAAATTGCTGCAATTACACCAACATTTTCCTTTACAAAAATGAAAGGGGCAAAGATCAGGAGTACGGTTGCGATGATACCGGGAAATATAAGAATACTGTATCCGAGGCCGATAATGATCGCCATGAGCAGTATAAGAGCAATGTAAGAGGCGAGTCGTGACAAGGCTTTTACCAATACATCGCCCATGTGGAGATGTTGTTCTGAAATCGCAAAAGACAAAGGCTATCTGAGCGTAAAGGGAAGCGAACAGGCAGAGCAGTATACCCCCTCCTGTAAGATAAATAAGAGAGGGGTCCTCTGGATAATACTCCGGGAAAAATCTGGACAAGCCCAGCCTCGAAATCAATATCCCAATGAGCATAAAAGAGAAGACAGAAAGATAAAAAAGAGGAAAGAGCGAGGCAAATCTTTTTAAAAAGTCTATTCCCGTTTTTCCTAGAATAGTAAGCAAACTGGAATGACCTGAATCGACTTTTTTCTCCCGCATGTTTGTCTGTATTGTTTGATGTCTTGAAACAGTTGGTCTTGGTACATCGGGGATTTCTTCTTCAGCGACTGATTTTGAGGAATGCCTCTTAATTTCCTCCCCAAGGTCACCATAACAATTCTGACAAAGGGTGATAGGAGGAATGATTTCTTGAAAGGTGCCGCAGTAAGGACAGCGAATTTTAATCATCTCTCCTCCTCATCTTTTTCAGTTTATGCCCATCCCCTTTATACAGGACATTTGCATTAATGTGAAGACAGGAAAGTCTTTAATTCTGATGACAATGGCGAGATTTAACTGAATAATACGAAGTGCCATCAGAAGTAAGACCTGAAGCATCTTAATGATTGGTGGGAAAGATAAAATGGAAATATTCAAGTTGAAAATAACAACCATAAGACAGAAGCAGGGCGTCATAAATCCTGACATTGGAAATTAGCTGGCGTGGTGTTGCAGAATTCAACTTGTAAGATAGTAAGCACGTCAAAATTGCCTGATGTCTCTTTCAGGAAGAACGTCACGAAAAAAATCAATCATCGATTTTTAATTTTCGGAATTGGCCACGTCTTGCATCATCCACCTACTAGTCCGTAGTGGTGAGCTAATACTGGACTTAATGATTACGAAAAGAAAGGATGCATTTCCAAAAAGTTAGTTTTATTGACGAGGTTCAGATACTGACAGACTAGGCCTGACGAGAGAGTGTAAAAAATAATTCGGTTCAGCTTGAGGAAAAATGGAGACTGATGGAATAAAAAAAATAAGCATCCTCTAGTTAAAAATATACTATATATGATACACTTGTATAACATTGTAAGTGTCGAAAATATTTACAATTTTGAGAACGAAAAAATATTATTAAATACTATAAACATACATAATTTTTAACGCTTATCAGCTGTTCTTTTAGGCATAATTACTTGAAATCTTTATAGATCTTCCAATAACAGATAATATATGAATAAATAAGCATAGATAGACTTAAAACAAACCGCTCTGCCCATTTTTCACTGACGGATTTTTTTACAATCGAATTTCTAACATCGTTTAATTCGCATAGTAGCTTATGGCTTAACACTGCTTAACAATTTGTTATTGTTATTGTTTGTGTAATTTTTTTAGATTAAGCATAAAAATTGCTTAATATTACAAAGATTTGAAGCTGATAAGAACTATCTTGTGAATTATCTGATTTCACGTTCACCCGGATCACTTCCTATTCGTTCTAATACCCATATCGTTATTTGTTTTTCTCAAAAAGTTGCATCCTAATATTGATTGTTGTGATTTTTTAACCAATTTTTTAACAAAAGGAGAAACAATATGACCGCAGAAAAAAAGATATCTTTCTTGCAGATTTTATCAATTCTATTTGTCAGCTCTATCGTATCTGTATTTTTTATTGGTTGTGACAATCCACACAAACTTAATCTGAAGACTGAATATCAGGTGGTCATTCTTGACAATGGGAATGCTTATTTCGGTAAATTGGAAATTCCAAGCAAATCGTTTGTGCTGTTAAAGGATGTTTATTACATCCAGACCCAGATTAACCAAGAAACCAGGTTGAAGGACCAACATATTAATAAAAAAGGGCAAAAAAGACTCCACGGTCGAGACACCATGTATGTCAACACCCAGCATATTATCCTTATCGAACCGGTGTCGCCTGAATCTCAGGTGGCCAAGCTCATTAAGGAAGAAAAGGCGAAAAAGGATGGAGGAGGTGCTAAGTGAACACAAAACGTGTGAATCAAAACACGGCTGCTATTTTTGACGTTGCTCGTCCTGGTAGCAGTTTCTCTTCTCATTGGGACCTGCGGAGACGGGATCACGGCCACGGTCAGTTGGGTTGACACGAGCGGATTATGGAGTGTTCCCGCCAATTGGAGCTCCAATCCTAGTTGCCCGGCGCGGGCGACGATGTGGTCATAACGGACGGGGTGGTCGGTCCGACTATCACTATCACCCATGGGAGTGGCACCCATACCATTCGCACCATCAACAACGATGAGATCGTCATCGTGAACGGTGGCAGCACGCTTTCTATATCGCTTACCTTAGGTAGCACCAACATCGGGGTCCTTCAGGCTGGCGGAGCCTCGGCCGGAACGCTCAACTTCGGCACCGGGGCCGCGCTGAGCAACACCGGCGGAACGGTGCGCGCAGACGCGGGCGGTGTGATCAACCTCAACAACACGACAATCCTCGGCGGCACGCTGACGACCACGGGTACCGGCATCATCACGACGCCCAGCGGCGGCGCCGTGCAAAACGGCGCCACCCTCAACGGCGTGACCCTCTCCACCGGCAGCCACTTCGTCGGCGCCCTGAACAGCCAGACCACGCTGATCGGCACGATCACCAACAACGGCACGCTGGAACTCGCCTCGACCGGTCTGGCCGCTGACTTCGTTATCAACAGCGATGTGACCCTGACCGGTACCGG
>CAVSCG010000013.1:0-231115 GCA_963726395.1 uncultured delta proteobacterium | reverse complement strand
CTACAACTAAATGTTTTCAGTTTTGAAGTGGGGGTGAGGATTACCACTTATAAGCAACACATCTATAGGTGAATCAATATGGCCTTACCCCGGCCACCGAAATCTATCTGGCTGGATGTTTCGGCATTCCGCTTCGACCTTATTGATCCAGGTGGATATCCAGCGGGACGTATGTATAGGGGACTTGAATATAATTGAATATTTTCGTTTCCCAGAACGGCTCCAGGATTTTCCCGATGTTCAACCCGACTCCAACATAGATTGTTCGATGGCGACTGTCATGTCCCCCCATTGAATCATACTCTTCATATCCCCGGGCGTAATAACCTACCTGTAACTCAAAATACTTCAGATACGTATCCTTAAAAGTATCAAAACCATCCATTTTAACGGCAATAACGATGTTTCTGCCGTCTGTAATCCGTGGATATGTCACTTTTGTACTTTCCTTTCTTAAAAGGATCATATTCAATACGAAAATCAAACTTTTTTGACACTTCCGGATATCTGACCATGACGTAACCGATAGCAACGCCAAGTATATTGAACAGTTCGTCCTCATAGGAAAAACCATATGAACTGAAAGAGTCCCCGATTTCAATCAGGGTCTGTATTCCTAAAGAAGACAGGCATCCTAATTTGATCGCTGGCTCCTGATCGTATCCCCAACGCTTGTACTGGTAAGAAAAAAGATGGCTCAGTGCATATGAGAAGTACATATGCCCAGCTTTATCAGCACCCCCTTCCGGAGTGTCTTTTCCGAACCACTTTTCTTCCTTGAAATGAGGAGACCGATCTCCGTAATCCCATTCCAGGAGACCCCAGGTCAGAACAGCGGCGCCAACGGCGGCATTCAGAAGGAGAGTTTTATTTTCTTTGGAGAGGTTTTCATGCACGGCAACATTATTACCTTGCGCTGTCACAGGACTACTTAAACCGAGAAGAAAAATAAAAAGAGCAACAGAGACGAATATTCGAGTCCAAGGTCTCATATCATATTCCCTAATTTATTGAGTAGACCGGTTTCTTCCAATATGTCAGGTTGATATTCTGCTTGCCTTGCCATTTATGGATTCTTCGGCAAACTCATCTACAAGAGATCATTTACTTCTTTTGCAGCATTTTTCGACGCTTCTTTGTGTGTCAGAATAGTCTTCAGTTCAAAAAGTTCTCTTGAAGCTGCATCGTAATAGCGTTTGTCCGTAAGAAACCTTATGACTTCCTCTGCAATGTTTTTGCCGGTAACCTCTTGTTGGAAGAGCTCTTTTACTATGGGTCTTTGCGCAATTATATTTACAAGGCCAAAAGGCTGTTGCTTTATGCGGACAATGTATTTCCCGATGAAATATGTGAGCCACGAGAACTTATAAACGATAACCATAGGCACTGCCATGAGCCCCGTTTCAAGAGTACTGGTGCCGGACTTTACAATTGCTACATTACAATGTTGTAAAACCTTTTTTGTTGAGTCTTCTGAAATGATGATGTCACTGCGCTGAAGTTTTGCCGCAAGAAAATCTCTGGATATGGTTTGCGCTCTTGGAATGATGAAGTTTACTTTTGGAAATTTCTCCCTGATCAAGTCGTAAGCTTCCAGAAGGGGTTTCAGGAGAAGAAGAATTTCAAATTTCCTGCTGCCCGGAAATATCGCTATATTGAACTTGTTCTTGTCTGCAAATTCCTTGGGTTTATCTGGAATATATCCTGAGAGTTCGTCTAAGAGGGGATGCCCCACATAACTCACGGAAACATTTTCTTTTTTGTAAAGATCCTCTTCGAAGGGCAGGATGACGAGCATTTTGTCCACGTATTTCTTTATCGTATTTACGCGATTATACCGCCAGGCCCAAATGGTGGGGCTGATATAATAAACAATTTTTATATTTCCCTTTTTTATTCTCTTTACCAAACGCAAATTGAAATCAGGAGCATCTATTAGTATAGCAAGCGCGGGCTTGCTGGCCTGTACATATTTTTCAATTTTTGAGAAAAGGAAAAAAATGATGGGAATTTTCTTTATAACCTCAACGATACCCATTACGGAAAGCTTCTTTATGTCAAACAGTATGGAGGCTCCTTCGCCTCTCATCTTATCCGAGCCAACCGCGGTATATTGAATGTCCGGCCTGATGAGTTTGAGCTGTTTGATGAGATTGGCGCCATGAACGTCTCCCGACGCTTCACCTGAAACCAGAAGGATCTCAGTCATTCGTTTCGCCTCTTAGTGAAAGAATTCAAGCGCTCCTCCTGTGGAACATTTCACAAAGTCAGTAATGACTTTTAATCCCTTCCTTTTTGTGACGGAAGTATATGAATAGAAAAATTGTGTGTCAAGTGTATTTTGGCAGCGCAATATTTGGTAAATGATGTCAGGTTGAGAGTTAGGTTGATGAGGTTACGGAGATAACAAGAGAAACTTCCCCTAATGATAATCAATGGTTGGTTTTTGTTTTTTTTCAGAGTAGCTCTTTTTTTAAAAATGTCGTAAATTATCGTGTAGGAATAAAATTTTTGACAAGATGAAAGGAGCTCAAAATGAACTATTTGTTGCAACCGAAAAAGTATCAGAGCCTCATGTCTGACAAAGGGTCACAGGCCATTATGGACAAAACCATTGCCTTCTTCGAAAAGATGGGTAAGACCAGACTCACGGAAGATTTCAATAAGAAGGTCTGGTATCGCGAATTCATTGATTTTATCGCCAAAGAACAAATTTTTGCCAAGCTTCTCACCCCCAGCCAGTATGGAGGCGGTGATCTGGACTGCCGCTGGGACACGGCCCGCAACAGCGAATACAGTGAACTTCTGGCCTTTTACGGGCTGGGCTATTGGTACTGTTTTCAGGTCAGCATCCTGGGCCTGGGCCCGGTCTGGATGAGCCCTAATGAAAAGGCTAAGAAAAAGGCTGCCGAATTGCTCAAAAAAGGAGCGATCTTTGCCTTTGGTCTGTCCGAAAAAACGCATGGCGCGGATATCTACTCCACTGCAACTACCCTGACGCCCAAGGATGATGGTACCTGGGTGGCCAATGGAGAAAAATACTATATCGGCAACGGCAACGAGGCGGAAATGGTCTCCACGCTGGGCAAGATTAAGGATGGTACCGACGACTACACCTTCTTTGTCACCAATTACCACAACAAGGCGTACGAGCTGAAGAAGAATGTAATTTCCCATCAGGAATATGTTTCAAACTTCGCGCTTCATGATTATCCCATTAACGAGGAAGATATCCTTTCTCGCGGATCGCATGCCTGGGATTCTTCGCTCAACACTGTGAACGTCGGCAAGTTCAATATTGGTCCGGCATCTATCGGCGTGGCCGAACATAGTTTTTATGAAGCCATTACCCATGCGGCAAATCGCATACTCTACGGTGTTCACGTGACGGACATGCCGCATGTGAAGAAAAATTTTATGGATGCCTGGCTGCGCATTGTGGGGATGAAGCTCTACCAACGTCGTTCCACCGACTATTTTCGCAATGCCAACGCCAATGACCGCCGTTATCTTCTCTATAATCCCACCAGCAAGATGAAAGTGACAACGCAGGCTGAAGAAGTGATTAATCTACTTTGGGAAGTGATTGCCGCCAAGGGATTCGAGAAAGATACCTATTTCTGGACAGCTACGGCCGACATTCGAGGACCCTCCAAGCTCGAAGGCACCGTCCACGTGAACGTTCAGCTCATCCGCAAGTTCATGAAGAACTATTTCTTTAATCCTGCGGAGTATAAAGCGGTTGCGCCTGATTTCTCTAATAAAGACGATATGTTTCTCTTCAATCAGGGGCCGACCAAGGGTTTGGGTTCCGTCCAGTTCCACGACTATAAACCGGTTTTCGAAGCCAATAAGCAAATGCCGAATGTGGCTATCTTCATTCAGCAGATCAATCTGTTCAAAGAATTACTGGAAAAAGCAGGGCCGGACAAGGCCCAGGATATGGATCCCATCTTTTCTCTGCCGTTGGGCGAGATGTTCTCCATCGTGGTTTATGGGCAGTTGATTCTGGAACAGGCTAAATTTGATAATGTTGATCCGGATATTATCAATCAGATCTTTGATTTTATGGTGCGTGATTTTGCCCGCTTTGCCCTGCAAATCTATGGCACGCACAACACTAAAGATGAACAGCGCGCTTACTGCAAGGATATCATGCTAATCAAGGCGCAGGGAGACGATGCCCAATACAACAGAGTCTGGGGAAAATACGTATTTTCCTTAAACGGTGAATACGCGATGAATGAATAACCGCGACGCATTCAGTGACTGATTGATGTGTTTTGAAACGTGATAAATAAAAAGGAGAGAATGACGATTCTCTCCTTTTTTATCATTTGAGGGAAAAAATAATGCTTGTTGCAGAATACTGACGAGCGTTTTTTCATAACGTTGTATGTCCGCCACCTTATATAAAAAGCAGAGCTTAGCAATCCATTCAATCATGCCATCGACTATCTCAGCAACTATCTGGGGATTTTACAGAATGCGTGACAATAAATCTGAAAATACTCCAGGATTATGTTAACAAGTTACGTAAAAACAAGTACATGAGAACTTCTAAAAAAAATTAAAAAAATACTTGACAGGTCTCCCAAGCGTCATTTATAACACACGTTATTAATAACATCTGTTATAAATGATAGAGGTTAAACATGCCTGCAGATATTAAGATTTCACGCGAGGATATCATTGATGCCGCTTTCGAGGTTGTTCGCAAGGGCGGCTGGGCGCAATTTTCCGCGCGATCCATTGCCAAGAGGCTTAAATCGTCCACCATGCCCATCTATTCCCAATTCAAAACTATGGAAATGCTTGAAGATGAAGTCGTCAAAAAGGCCGTGACGCTGCAGGCCGAATATTCAGTGAGGCCGCTTACGAATATATCGGCGCTGAATAATGGGATCGGCTATGTGTTGTTCGCCTGGGAAGAACCACACCTTTTTACGGCCATGAATGACGAGAAGCATGTCAAAATGCAGATTCAGTACAGTGCTAAGCTCTTTGACGCCCATGTAGATGAGTTGACCCGAAATCCAAGGATGGCAGGCTTATCACGCGATCAACTGAATGAATTCCAGTTTCTGGCCTGGATATTTGTTCAAGGTATTGCCACGATGAAGCCCTGGATTGAAGAAACCAGGAGTAATTTTGATAAAGCGAAGCTGATCGAATTGATCGGCGAAGGATCAAGAACATTGACCTACGGCTTTATTGAGAATCAAGCCCACTCTGCTAAAAGAAGAAAAAAAGAAGCAGTTTGATATATTTTCAAGAAATATATCAAAGAACGTCAACGTCAATGCAATAGCACCGGGAATGATCTGGACGGACATGATGAAGAATATGCCGCCGGAACAAATTAAACAAATAGATGCCATGCTGCCCTTTATTGTTCCCCTGAACCGTAAAGGCTCTCCTCAGGATATTGCTAGTCTGGCATTATTCCTGGCATCTGACGAGAGTTCATTTATTACGGGACAGATCATCTTCTGCGACGGCGGCATGAAAATGTAAAAAACCACCTTCATTATTTCATCTCCTCTGTGGCGGAGTGTCACAGAGGCACCATGCTATGTGGCTGTTTTGTTGCACCCGACAATGGGAGTGATCCCGAACTTTAACAAGAAAGGATATTAATATGGATCCAACAACATCGATGTACGTGGCTCAGGGCATTCATGGGATTGCCTACGGGATGATACTGTTTCTTATCGCCTCAGGATTGACCATCATTTTCGGGATGATGGGCATACTGAATCTGGCTCATGCCGCGTTTTTCATGCTGGCGGGTTATTTTTGCTACCAGGTAACGGCGATTACGGGCAGTTTCTGGATGGGCCTTCTGCTGGCGCCGGTATTCACCGCATTTTTCGGCATCTTTGTGGAGCGGGTCTTTTTGAGGCGGATTCATGCATTTGGTCATCTGGGCGAGCTGATCCTGACTTTGGGCATTGCTCAGGTCATTCTGGCTTTTGTCAAGATCGTCTGGGGAACGGAAAGCCTTCCGGTTAAAGTTCCCACTATTCTGACGGGGATGGTGTCGGTGGGCGGTCTGGATTATCCAATCTATCGTTTGTTTGTTATCGGACTGGCCATGGTGGTTCTGGTGTTTATGTTGCTGCTTCTATACAAGACCCGTCTGGGGAAAATTGTTCGTGCGGCCGTTTCCGATCGTGACATGGTCAACGCATTGGGGATTAACATTCCCGTGATCTACATGATTGTTTTCGGCGTCGGGACATGGCTGGCGGGAGTGGCCGGTGTGGCGATTGCACCGATTCTGACCGTATTTCCGGGCTTGGCGGATCAGGTGGGGATGGATGCCTTCATCGTGGTGGTAACGGGAGGATTCGGAAGTCTGGCCGGTGCTTTTATCGTTTCGATCATTTTCGGCCTCCTGAGTTCTTATGGTGTTCAGTTCCTTTCTCAGTTGGCGCCGGTCCTGATGGTTGGGTTCATGGCCATTGTCCTGGCTTTCCGGCCTAACGGATTATTTGGAGTGGAAGAATGAAGAATACAACAATTAAAATAGTTTTGTGGACGGTGTTGTTCGTCATTCTGGTTTTTTTCCCGAAGCTGTTTGGCATATACTATACCAATCTTTTTGTCACCTTTGCGGTCTTTGCCGTCTATGCCGTTTCCCTGAATGTGCTCCTGGGTTACACCGGTCTTCTGAGCTTCGGTCACGCCATGTTTTTTGGTATCGGTGGCTATGGAACCGCGCTGGCATTGAAGCATATCGACGGGATCGCTCTGCTGCCGGCCGTGGGCATCGGGGTCCTTGCGACGTTTTTGCTGGCGTTGGTTTTGTGTCCCCTGGTCACGCGGGTGACAGGGACGGCCTTTGCGATGCTGCACTTGGCTTTCGGGCAGCTCTTCTACGTTCTGGCGCTCAAGCTGCGGAATATTACCGGCGGCGAGGACGGGATCGGCAATTTCCCGATTCCAGACCTGGTGATTCCTGGAATAGGATCATTTCCGATGAAAGGGTCGCCGCAGAATTTTTATTATCTGGCCTTGGTTCTTTTAGGCATCAGTCTCTGGCTCATGTGGTTTTTCACAAAGACACCCTTTGGCCAGATTCAGGTGGGCATCCGGGACAATGCGAAGCGTGTTGACTACCTGGGGTATAAGGTTCCCCAAAGCAAGGCGGTAATTTATGTCGTATCGGGGATTTTTGCGGGTGTCGCGGGTTCTGTTTACGGGATGTTCCACAATCTGGTCTCGGCAGATGGTTCTCTGGGGGTGATGGTCTCCTTTACGCCGATTATAGCGGCGATGATCGGGGGCGTGGGCAGCTTTTTCGGTCCCATCTGGGGGACGGCAATCTTCCAGATTTTGGAGGAGGTGGTCTTCCGGTTTACGGACCGGGTGGAACTAGTAACAGGGGCGATCTTGATCCTGGTCGTCATGTTTGCTCCTCAAGGACTAGCCGGCTTTATAAAGATGCTGAAGATGCGGTATTTTTCGACCCCGGCCGTGAGTGCTAAAAAGGAGAAGACATCATGAACATTCTGGAAACCAAAGACTTATATCACGATTTTCAGCGGATTGAAAGTGCTGTTCGGCATTGATCTGCAGGTAAAGGAAGGAGAACGCCACGCCGTCATCGGGCCGAACGGGGCGGGTAAGACGACGCTGTTTAATACCATAACGGGAACGTATCACCCGAGCAGCGGTCAGGTATTTTTCAAAGGGAAGGACATCACCGGTTACAAGCCGTATAAACTGGCCCGCATCGGGATGGGCCGATCCTTTCAGATCACGAGCACGTTTACCAATTTGACTGCATTTCAGAATATCCGCCTGGCCATTCTTTCGAAGGATGGCGTTCGTTTCAACCTGTTTCGGAAGGTGGACAAGATGAAGAAGGTCACCGAGGAGACGGAGGCGATGCTGGAGCGAGTCGGATCTGCTGAATGAGCGGAATGTTCCCGCAAGCATGCTGTCATACGGCAAATCGCGGGCTCTGGAGATCAGTATGGCCATGGCGACGGATCCGGAGCTGATTTTGCTGGACGAATTTGCGGCGGGGATGTCCCGTGATGAGACCCATAATGCGGTGGCGCTGATCCGGAAGATGACGGAGGGGAAGACCGTGGTCATTATCGAGCATGATATGGATGTGGTCTTTTCCCTGGCGGACCGCATTACGGTTCTCCACTATGGGAAGATTCTGGCCTCGGGGACGCCGATGAGATCCGGGTCGAACCAGGACGTGAAGGACGCTTATCTGGGCGATCTGGAGGTTTGAACTCATGTCAATGATCATGGTCCACTGATTAAAAATGAGGGGATAAAAAATGCTGCTGGAAGTCAAAGATCTGAATACATTTTATGGCGCAAGCCATGTTTTGCAGGGGATATCCCTGAATGTTGCCAAGGGAGAACTGGTTGCCCTGCTGGGGCGAAACGGGATGGGAAAGAGTACGACCCTGAAGACCATCATGGGTCTGGTCAAATCGAAATCCGGGTCGGTCATTTTTGAGGGTAACGGAGATCACGGGTTTTCCGCCCTTTCAAGGCGGCCCAGGCGGGCATTGGTTATGTTCCCGAGGATCGGCGTATTTTCCCGGAACTCACCGTTCTGGATAATCTGCTTTTGGGTGTTAAGGGAGGCAAGATCGGTAATCCGAACGATCCGAACGTCTGGACGATTGACCGGATATTCAGCCACTTTCCGAAGCTGAAGGAGCGGACCCATCAGCAAGGGCGATTTTTATCGGGTGGCGAACAGCAGATGCTTTCCATTGGCCGGTCCCTGATGGGAAATCCGAGGCTGCTCTTGGTGGATGAGCCGACGGAAGGTTTGGCACCGATCATGGTGCAGGAAGTACGCAACGTTCTGGAGGAGATCAACAAGGCGGGTGTATCAATCCTCCTGGTGGAGCATAACCTGAAGGTGGCTCTGTCCCTGGCCCACCGTGTTTACCTGATGGGTAAGGCCCATGTCGGCTATCAAGGCTCCGTCGAGGAACTCAGAAACAATCACGAGGTTCGTGCAAAATTTCTGGAAGTATAAGACTATATCAAGGGAAAGGTAGGAGGGATACCATGGCGGATGTAAACAGTAAGATCATGAGTGCCAAAGAAGCAATCAACAAGTTCGTCCATGACGGCGACGCACTGGTGATCGGCAATTATACCGTAGGCAGCTGCGCCGAGCTTGTCTATGAAGTTATTCGGCAGGGACGGAAGGGTTTGACTCTGTATTCCCAATCGGGCATTTTCGATGTTGAGACCATCGTCGGCGCCGGTTGTGTGGATCGCCTGGTGACAACCTACTGCCTGCGGGCCGGGGGAAAGAAGGGCGGTTCGGCTGTGGAGCGGGCGTTGAATGCCGGAACGCTGGAAATTGAGGACTATACGAACTTTCAGTACAATGCACGCCTGATGGCGGGCATGCATGGCTTTTCCTATATCCAGGTTCTGGAAGGCGCCATGGTCACGGATCTTTTCAAGAAAAGAAGTTTTATGGGTGAAAACAAATTCCGGGTTATTAAATGCCCTTACACCGGGAAGGACCACTTGACGGTGCCGGCTGCCAATCCCGATGTCTGCATCGTTCATGTGCAGCGGGCGGATAAATTCGGTAATGCCCAGTACTGGGGAGCTCTGGGTAGCGTGGCGGCAGCGGCCCTTGCCAGTAAAAGGATCGTTGTTTCCTGTGAGGAGATTGTGGAGCACGACGTCATCCAATCGAGCCCCCATCTGACCCTGATTCCCGCTTATCGCGTCGATGCAGTGATTGAGGTTCCCTGGGGAGCAAATCCGACGGAAGTGCTGGGTTATTATAATATGGATATGTTTATGTACGGTCTGTTCATGATGTCGGACGGGACGGCGGACGGGCTGAAAGCCTGGATGGACGAATGGGTTTTCGGCTGTGAGAACCGTGCGGCTTATATTGATCATTATATCCAGAAATTCGGCAGCAAGGTGCTGGACGGGATCAGAGCCAAGGCATTTTATTCAGCTCCGGCCAATTATGGATCAGCCTTTACCTCGCGCTGGGATCGGGAAGGCAAGGAACGAAATATGGGGATGACGCTCCCGGAGTTTGAGCAAACGTTGAAGGAAAGGGGGAAGCTCTATGAGTAAACCATATACCCTACAGGAACTTTTAGTAATTGCCGTTGCAAAAGAAATTCACGACCATGAAAATGTTATCCTGGGTGTGGGGCTGCCCACGACGGCCGGGGCGGTGGCCAAGGCCCTGTATGCTCCCAATGCTACGCTGATGATGGAATCGGGGATTATCGATTTTGAGCCGCTTCTGCCCCTGAACCACATTGCCGATGCCCATTCCTGCCGTGGTTTTTCCTATGCGACGGATCTGTTTTCCGCTTTTACCATGACGTATCGCGGTTTTGTCGATGTCTGCTTCCTTGGAGTGGGGCAGGTGGATAAATACGGGAATCTGAATACGACGGCCATTGGGGATTATTATAAACCGACGATGCGTTTGCCCGGTTCGGGAGGTGCGGCCGATTTCATTTCCTATGCGAAGCGAACCGTCCTCACCATGCTGGGCGGAAATTTTGTTAATAAACTGGATTATTTTACCTCTCCCGGATATCTGGAAGGCGGGGACAGTCGGGATAAAACGGGTTTATTCCCGAAAGGAACTGGTCCGACGATGTTGCTTTCCACCAAAGGGTTGTTCCGGTTTGATCCGGTGACAAAAGAAATGTATCTGGCCCAGATCCATCCCCGCGTAACAGTTGAGGATGTGAAGAAGGATGTGCCGTGGGATTTGAAAATAGCCCCCGATCTGTCGGAGACGCCTCATCCAACGGATGAAGAAATTGATTTTATCAGGTGTTTCGCCCCGGCCATGTCGGCGGGCAGGGAACTGTCGATGGAGTTGACCATCGTAAACATGATGAAAATGCTCAAGGCTTAGTTTGAGATACATAGAGCACCGATAGGGTATTGATTACAGGGAATGCAAAAAGTGAAGAGGGGGGAGGTGATTGGTCAGGCCGGTTAGCTTCAATGCGGCAATCATGCGTAAACGGGATCACAAGGTGGCCTATTTACGAATCCGAAAATTGTGACACTATGTGCTATGGAGGGAAGGGAAATGAAAAGTTTTAGGAAGAGTTTTGTGATTCTCGTGGGGGTATTTCTGCTTGTTGCTTTTGCGGCATATAGCCCGTTTACAGCAACGGCCCAGAAAACAGAAAAGAAGGCACAGAAAGCTACAGCGGCTAAACCGGCTAAAGCCAGTTATAATGAGGAAGCATGGGAAACATGGTCTAAACCTAATGCAGCTTTTGATGCCAGCAAAATGGGCGATATGTCCGGCTATGACCCGGCCAAATGGGTCAATCCTGAGGGCGATACCATCAAGATCGCCGTGGTATGGCCCCATTCCGGTCCCGGCGCACTGAATGGTGAACTCGCCTGGGCGTGTGTGACTTTTGCCGCCTATGATATCAACAAGCGCGGCGGTATCTTGGTGGACGGCAAGAAGAAGATGATTGCTTTGTTCAAGGCGGACAGCATGTCCAAGCCGGATCAGGCCAAGAAGATCTGCGAGCGCATGGTCCTCCAGGAGAAAGTCCATGTCCTGCTGGGCACCTCGGGCAGCAATATCAAGAAGATCATCAACGAAGTGGCCAGTAAATACAAAGTCATTGGTCAGAATGTCGGCGCCCTGTCCGATGATCTTCAGGATGCGACGAACTTCAACCGCTATTCCTTCATGAGCTCCGATACCACCGAGTCCATCGGCCGCGGCATGGCCTATTATTACGGCCAGATCCGCAAGAAGGAAAAGAAATTCTACATCCTCTGCCAGGATTACTCCTTTGGCCGCGGCATGGCCGACGGATTCAAGCATGGCCTGAAGGAATACTATCCTGAGGCGCAAATCGTCGGCGAGGATTACCATAAGCTTTTCCTCACGGATTTTGCCCCTTATCTGAGAAGATCAAGGCCTCCGGCGCCGAGGTCGTCTACACGGGCGACTGGCTTCCCGATGCCGGAAACCTGCTGAAGCAGGCCCGGCAGATGGGCATCAACTCCCTTTGCCAACCTGTTCCTGGATGAGCCGAATATGCTCAACGAAATCGGCGTGGAAGGGACCAAAGGGCCTGGTCAATATCAAACACTATGATAAGGCGGGGCCGGCGTTCACCTCCCCCGGCATGATCAAATATTATAAGGCCTGGAACGATGGGTGGAAAAACAGGTGGAAGACGCCGCCTTACAACAGCCCTCTATTCCGGCATCCGATGGGAACCCTCGGACATTGGACGCAGCAGGTTTATTGGCTTTTCAGTGTGATGGAACGGGCTAAGAGCACCGACCCCGAGAAGATCATCAAGGTCTGGGAAGGGGATACGTATCAGTATGTCAACGGTCGGATTATCAAGATGCGGGCCTGCGACCACAAGGCAATCCAGGGCTTCCGGGTAGGCGAATGGGTGCCGCCGGCAGAACAGAAGGTATCCATGAATATTCCACCTTACCATTGGTATGAAAATGCATCGAATGTCGGACCGTCGTGGGAAATCCCTGCCGGTAAAGTTCTGCCTTTGATGGATCAGAATCTGGATCGATGCAAGGGCAAAAACGATTGGGGTGAATAACTGATCCGTTAGTAACGCCATTCCAGTTAAGGGAAAGAGGTATGACTGATTATAAAGCCCCGCTCGGTGAGCGGGGCTTTATTTATATTTATTTTTTTCAGGGACGACTATGTTAGTTTGAGTTGAGAAAAACACGGACATCCCTTGATTTTTCATTGTGCTGCCCGGGCATCGACAATGAAATATTCCGTATCGCCGAAGCAACTTGTGGGAATGCCTTTGTGCTGTTCGTACGTGAGGGCGACGCGTTTGCCTGCCATCTGGTTAATACGATCCGCCACCTTGTCATCCCGGATGCTGAACAGGAATTTGTCGGGAATAGCGCCGGGCATGGTGACCATGGCCATTTCACCTTCCCAGGTTTTACAGATCCAGCCACTCTTGGACAGCTTCTGAATATAACCGACCCGCTCGCCCTCGGAAAAACTCCAGGTAAGTGTCAGCCAGGTGTAGAGTATAGCGATAGCCGCAAACGCCAGGAAGAATCCCGCAAACCACAACAGCCAACGCGTATTTTTCTTTTCCCCGAATTCGTTTTCCATATTAATATCTCCTGTTTGTAAATGATCAGCGAATAAGTTCGTTTGATAAGAACGAGCCGAAGTATAGATATTATGTTTTCCTATGTCAATGAGCTTATCGGACCCGTGTCGGTCATTTTTTCACTTTTCTTTTTACGCCGACTATTTTCGTACTTTTTTTCGGGTCGCCTGTGGTCTTTTCTGTGCCTTTTTTGGTGCTGTCGGTTTTTTCCGGGCAAAGATGGATGCGATATGTTTACCTTCCTCTTCGCCGACCGGTTCTTTTCCGGTGGTGATTTGCGCTGATTGGTGGTCAGTCGACCAGTTGAACATCACGGGTTTTTCATTTCGCAGCATATCCGTAACGGAAGAAAGATCAGAGCGGTGGAAACTTAGAAAAACAGTTCCGCTGATACTTTGCCGGGGGCCGGGCAGGGGGCCTGTTCTGTCCACAAACGCGGCCATGCACAACAGCGTGTTTTGTGCGTCAAATAAATACAGAAAAGCGGCATTTTCTGCATTCATGGCCCGAAACTCATACTGATAATTGGTTACTTCCGCGCTGACATTCGGCATAAAATGGTCTCCTTTCTGAAAATAATCATATCATCGAGTCTGTGGTAAAGATTTGACCATGATTCAAAGTTAAATTCAATATGATTTTGGGACGGTGTCGATGACGTTCGGAATCTGGCCGGAATGTAGGGGGCTTGTGACCGATATCATCGGTCAGGTGCCACAAAATAATTGCCTGCCTGCTGAAGGTATGGTACCTTCACGCCAGCTTATTCCAGTATATTTGGACGGCGAGGAGCTCTGCATGAAAATACGGGTGTTGGGTTGCCACGGATCACAACTGCCTCATCACAATACAACAAGCTTTCTTCTTGAAAAAAGCATCTTGATAGATACGGGAACCGTCACAACGGTGTTGTCGTTGGCAGAACAACTCCGCATCGATTATGTTTTTGTAACGCACGCCCATCTGGATCATGTGCGCGACATTATGTTTCTTGTGGATAATCTTTATTATGCGAAAAGGGAAAGACCACTGACGGTCTGCAGCAGCCGAGGGATCATTGAAAATCTCCATCGCCATTTGTTTAACAATGTTATCTGGCCGGATTTTTCCAAAATTCCCAGTGCCAAAGCGCCGTTGATTAAATTTGAGATTCTCGCGCCCGGCAGAAAAAAAATATTGGGCGATTGGCAGGTGCGGGCGATTGGTGTTCATCATACCGTGGAAACTATCGGATTTATGATGGAGTCGAAAGACAAGGCGGTTCTTTTCCTGGGTGACACAGGACCTACCGAGGGTGTCTGGAAAGTTGCCAGGAGGATGAAGGGATTGGAGGCGCTATTTTTAGAAACATCGCTGCCCAGTAGTATGCAAGGCATCGCAGATCAAACCGGGCACCTCACGCCGGTTACGCTCATGGGGGAGTTGAAAAAATTGAAAGACGCAAAGCCGGAGATTTATCTTTATCACATGAAGCCCCGGTATGCCGAGGCGATACGACGCGAAGTCGCGGCAATTCAGGATAGAAAAATCCACATCATTGAAGATGGTCAAGCCATCCGAATATAAGGACGGCAATCCCATGAATAAATTTAATCCCAGCGCCTATCTTTCCGGCCTGAATATCGACGTGATGCATTTTGGCCTGGAGGCAATCAACGGGCTGTTGTCCCGGATGGGATCTCCCCAGAATGCATTTCAGTCGGTTTTAATTGCCGGCACCAACGGTAAGGGATCCACCGCCGCCATGCTGGCTTCGATTCTGCGACAAGCAGGCTTAAAAGTAGGTCTCTATACGTCACCGCATCTGATCGATATTCGCGAAAGAATCGTCATCAATGGAATAAAAATATCACGCAAGGACCTGGGAGAACTGATTGCCGAGATCAAAGATTACACCCTGCAGCCGGTGACGTATTTTGAATGTTTGACGGCCGCCGCGTTTCTTTATTTTTCCCGTCGTAAAGTGGACATTGCCGTTCTGGAAGTGGGCTTAGGCGGCAGGCTGGATGCCACCAATATTTGTCATCCACTGGTTTCGGTAATTACTAATATCGCTTTGGAGCATACGGCTTATCTGGGTAAAACACTGGAAGCAATTGCCTGTGAGAAAGCCGGGATCATCAAAAAAAACGGGGTTTGTGTCACTGCCGTGACACAAAAAAAAGTCATCGATGTTTTTAGCGGGATATGCCACAAGCAACAGGCCGAGCTTCTACGCCTCGGCATCGATTTTAAAATGAAAATCCATCGGGATGAATCGATATCGTATGAAGGACAAAATCATAAGATTAACCGGCTTACCGTACCCCTGCGGGGGCCGCATCAGTTGTCCAATGCGGCCCTGGCCCTGGCGACTATTGAAGTTTTGGGAAAGAAAGGTTACCGGATTGGTGATTCGGCCATTCAGAAGGGATTGGCGCAGACCCGCTGGGAGGCGCGACTGGAAATCTTACGGTCAAATCCACTATTCCTGCTGGACGGTGCGCACAATCCGGCGGGCATCGTATCGCTTTGCCGCGTATTGGGAAAGGATTTATCCGGCCATCGGCTGATCTTAATCTTCAGCGCCCTGGCCGATAAGGATTATCGCCGGATGCTGCGCAAGATAGCGCCACTGGCCCATAAAACTTTTCTGCCGCCGCTGGCGACGAAGCGCGCTGTGGCGCCTCAGGTGCTGGCGGCATTTCTGCAAAGTATAGGTTATCCGGCCCTGATGTCCGAAAGTGTGACTGCATCCGTTCGGCAGGCGCTGCAATGCGCCGGCGAAAACGATTTGATCTGCGCTTGTGGTTCGCTTTATCTTGCCGGAGAAGTAAAACAGACATTTCATCAAATGTGTTCTTGTGGTAAGGGACGTGGCGCACTCAAGAGCGTGAAGCATAAAACCTGAGTCTCAGGGAACGGTTATGACAATTCCCGCCGTGATTCAAGCAAAATAAAAAAGGTTGATGAACTTGCCGATCAGATGGAGACAATATAGCAGAGGGGTTGCGGGGGTGATTATCGCCTTGTGCGTCAGCGGTAATATTTATGCTCAGGATATTAAAGTGCCCGCTGATGCACCGGTGAAGATCGAAGCGGATAATTTAGCCTATGATAACGATCGCGATGTCTATCTGGCTGAGGGCAATGTCGTTATTACTTACGGCGATGGCGTTTTAACCGCCGCCAGCGTTGAATATGATCGAAAGAATAATCTGGCGACCGCCGAGGGCGGCGCATTTTTGAAAATGGCCGAAGATTCTCTGCAAGGCGATAAAATCATAGTGAATGTGGAAGACAAAACTGGTACGGCCTATAACTCCAAAGCCTTTTACGCACGCAATCATTTTTACATAAAAGGGGATAAAATCGAAAAAACCGGCGAAAACACCTATTCTATTGAACAGCCGGTGGCGACAACCTGTGACGGTGATTCTCCCGCATGGCAGTTGATAGGTTCGAAAATGAAAGTCACTGTTGAAGGGTATGGCTGGGTGACGCATGCCCGTCTGGTGACGAAAGGCACGCCGGTGTTTTATACGCCATTCATTGCGTTTCCCGCAAAAACCAAACGCCAGACAGGATTTCTACTTCCCTATCTGGCCTATTCAAGAGATAAGGACGGCGTTGATGTCGAGATTCCTTTTTTCTGGGCGATAAATCCTCAACTGGATGCGACCCTCTATTCACGCTATATTGAAAAAAGAGGATATCAACAGGCGGCGGAATTCCGGTATTTTGCGGGCAACCAGTCTTTTGGTACGCTCTATGGCGACTACATGGAAGACAACAAACACGTTACGGAAACCATTAGTGACACGAAGAGTCGCGACTGGCAGGAAACACACAAACGCTGGTCTTATTATTTGAATCATCAAACGAATTTTGATTCACAGTTTTATGTCCGGACGGATTTGCGCCGTGTTTCCGATTCCTGGTATTTTCGTGATTTCAACTCTCATAATTATTATTTGACGAATTACGCGGCTACGGAGGCAGACCCGTTTCAGAAAGTTCCTTTTCATGGTAAGGAGTCTCTCCCGTATCTGGAATCGTCAGCCCGCTTGTTTAAGGGTTGGAATAACTACACGCTGATGACTCGCGTAAGTTTCAGGGACGATTTTGCAGCGGTGAATAATGACCGGACGTTGCAGCAGTATCCGGAAATCATTTTGACCGGCATCAAACAGCCGCTTTTTTCAACGCCCGTTTATTATGAATTTGCGGGCACCTATGATTATTTTTACCGGGGCGAAGGGCAGAAGGGGCACTATGTGGATTTTGCGCCGACGATTTCTTTGCCTTTTAATATTTCCAATTACATGAAAATTATACCGCAAATCACTGTACAGGAAATCTATTGGAACCGTGACGATAATCAGGCTAATTCTGAAAATAGGAGCGGCGACCGGACGGTTTATAACGCTGGTTTGTCCATCAGCAGTCGGCTTTCCCGAGTCTTCGATGTCAATATTCTGAACTGGGACAAAGTCCGGCATGAACTCAAGCCAGAAATTGTCTATTCCTACATTCCCAATATCCGGCAAGACAATATTCCCGATTATTTGCCAGGAATCCGTTCGATGATAGATCCTTTCATGTCTTATACCATCAGTAATACCAATGTTTTGATGGAGCAAAACGCGGTGGCCTGGTCGCTGACCAATAAGGTAACCGCCAGGGTGAAAAACAAAAATGGCGCGCCCAGTTATCTTGAATTACTCCGTCTCAAACTGTTTCAGGTGTATGATATTAACGAGGCTAAAAAAGATATGGCGGGTTCAACCACGGATAGGCGGCCCATGTCGGATTTCGGCATCGAGCTTGATCTAAAGCCCCATCCCTATTTTTCTTTTGCGGCCCGCAATAAATACAGCGTTTACAGCGGCTGGAAAGAAATGAACTATGATCTGGGCATCAGCGATTGGCGCGGCGATAAGCTGACGTTTGGATACCGTTATACGATGGATTCCATCGAAGAGATTAATCTGGACTTAAAAGCGGTCATCACCGAGCGCTTAAGCGGTAAATTAGTTGTTCGGCTTGATCAGTTTAACAATCAGACTGTGGAAAATACGGTCGGGCTGACCTATACAGAACAATGCTGGGGGGTGGGAGTGGATTACACCAAGACACACGATGATGATAGAATTATGCTGAAAATATCCCTGGCCGGATTAGGTATGTTTTGAATTTAATGATGTATTTGTCTGCCACGGCTTGTGCTGTTTGCTATTTTGATCATCAGAGCTGACCGGCATTGCTAATTATAGGGATCCAAATATTTTTCTTGACAAACAGACGGGAATTGCATAGTTTGCATTTTTAAATTTTTAACTAAGTGGCGGTTTATTATGAAAACATTTTCAGCGAAGGCAGAAGAGACAAAACAAGACTGGTATGTGGTCGATGCATCCGGTAAAGTACTGGGAAGGCTGGCCAGCGAGATCGCCCTGCGCCTTCGGGGCAAACATAAAGCTATTTATACGCCGCATGTTGATACAGGCGATTTTATCGTGGTGGTGAATGCCGAAAAGATTGTTCTAACCGGCAAAAAGCTGACCGATAAGATTTATTATTCCTATTCCGGTTATCCGGGAGGTTTAAGAGAAACAGCCGCCGGTAAGATGCTGGCGGAAAAACCGGAAAATCTAATTCGCATTGCTGTGGCCGGGATGATGCCGAAAAATAATCTGGGAAGAAAAATGCTGAAAAAACTAAAGGTTTACAGCGGCAATGCGCATCCGCATGAAGCTCAGTGTCCGCAGGCCTTAGCGGTTTAATTTGCCTCAAACCCTGAAGAATTGATTATTATTTATATTGGGAGAAGTCATGACAGTACAACGTTTTTATGCAACAGGTAAGAGAAAGAGCGCTATTGCCCGTGTCTATATGAAAGCAGGTAGCGGCAATATCGTGGTTAATAAGAGAAATTATGAGGAATATTTTTCCCGTCCCAGCCTGAAGATGATCATTCGTCAGCCTCTGGATATCACCGGCAAGAACGATCAGTTTGATTTTTATATCAATGTCGGCGGCGGTGGCGTTGCGGGACAAGCGGGAGCTGTCAAACATGGCATTTCCAAAGCCCTTCTGGAATATGACGCCGAGTTACGTCCCATACTGAAAAAGGCAGGTTTCTTAACACGTGACGCCCGTGTTGTTGAAAGAAAGAAGTATGGACAACCGGGAGCCCGCAAGAAATTCCAATTCTCCAAACGCTAATCATCCAAGGGGGGCTCTCAGGCCTCCCTTTTTTTTGGAGTTTTTTATGAAAATTAAAACAGCAATTTTCGGAGCCAGCGGTTACACAGGGCAGGAACTCATCAGGATTTTATCCGGGCATCCGCAGGTGGAATTGGTAGCCGTTACATCTAGGCGCTATGCCGGTGTGAAGGTTTCGGAAGTGTTTCCATCGCTTTTCGGTTTGGCGTCACTGAAATTTTCAAACGCCACTCCCCAGGAGATTGCCAGACTCTGCGATGTCGTTTTTCTGGCTCTTCCGCACGGCGTTTCCATGGATATTGCTCCGGTCTTTATTCAGGCGGGCAAGAAAGTGATCGATCTTTCCGCTGATTATCGGTTGCGGGATCTGGCTACTTACGAAAAATGGTACGCCAAACACAACAGTGCCGATCTTTTCGGGCAGGCGGTCTATGGGCTTCCTGAGCTTTACCGGCAGAAAATCAAAGAAATCTCAGTTGATTGCCAATCCGGGTTGTTATCCGACCAGTATCATTCTGGGCCTGGCGCCTGCGCTGAAAAACAATCTTTTGGATGTATCCACGATCATTGCTGATTCGGCTTCCGGCGTGAGTGGCGCAGGCCGTGACCCCCAGATCGGTTCACTTTTTTGCGAAGTGGACGGCGGATTTAAAGCCTATAAAGTCGGCAAGCATCGGCACACGCCTGAAATTGAGCAGGAACTAAATGCGTTGGCCGGAGCAGAATTTGCGATTTCGTTCACGCCGCATTTATTGCCCGTGAAAAGGGGGATCTTAAGCACGGTTTACGCGACGTTGAAGAAAGACATAACAATTGTCGAACTGCATGCATTGTATGCATCGGCTTATGCGTCGGAAAAATTTGTGCGGATATGCCCTGTCGGAACGTATCCCAATATCTCGTCTGTTTGCGGATCAAATTACTGTGATATCGGTTTAACGGTTGATCCACGGACCAAACGGGTGATTATTATTTCCGCAATTGACAATTTGATTAAGGGAGCTGCCGGACAGGCCGTGCAGAACATGAATCTGGTCTGTGCTCTGTCTGAAGACAGCGGTTTGCAGATGGCCCCGCTTTATCCCTGATGAAAGTAGATAAATATGCCCCAAAAAATATTTAATACGAAAACAAGACAAAAAGAAACACTTCAACCGGTCAAAGAAGGCGTCATTGGTATGTATGTTTGCGGCATTACGGCCTACGATGTCTGTCATGTCGGTCATGCCCGCGCCGCAGTGGTGTTTGACGTGATCTTTCGGCACTTGAAGGCGCGCGGCTACGACGTGACGTATGTCAAAAACTTTACCGATATTGACGATAAAATCATTGATCGGGCGAATAAAGAAGGTGTTGGCATTGCTCAAATAGCCGAACGGTATATCCAACTGCATGACGAAGATATGGCTGCGCTCAATGTTTTAACCCCAACCGTGACGCCGAAGGCCACCGAGCACATGGCGGATATGATCGCTCTGATTTCAACGCTGGAAAACAAAGGGATCGCTTACGCAGTGGACGGCGATGTGTTTTTTGCGGTCAACAACTTTCCCGCCTACGGTGGATTGTCGGGACGTCATCTGGATGACATGATGGCCGGTGCCCGCGTGGACATCAATGACAAGAAAAGAAACCCGCTGGATTTTGTCCTTTGGAAAAAGAGCAAGGAAGGCGAGCCTTTTTGGGAAAGTCCGTGGGGAAAGGGCAGGCCGGGTTGGCATATTGAGTGCTCGGCCATGAGCCGGCGTTATCTGGGTGAAACTTTCGATATTCACGGGGGTGGTGAAGATCTGGTTTTTCCGCACCATGAAAATGAAATCGCTCAATCCCAGGCGGCAACGGGAAAACCCCTAGCCAATTATTGGATGCATAACGGCTTTGTCAAAATCAACGCGGAGAAGATGTCCAAGTCGTTAGGGAATATCTTTCCGGTACGGGACATCATCAAACAATATCATCCCGAGGCCCTGCGCCTGTTTATGCTCCAGAGCCATTACCGCTCGCCGGTGGACTATTCGGATGCGTCACTCAAGGAAGCCAGAACAGCGCTTATTCGCTGTTATACCGCCCTGCAACTGATGAAAGAAACTCGGGCAGGGTTATGCTCAAGGGGAAGAGAAGGTTCTGCCCGCTAAGCAGGAGTACGTCAGTAAATTAAACGATTTGAAAGATAAATTTGACGCCGCGCTGGACGATGATTTTAATACGGCGCAGGCCCTGGGATATGTTTTCGACGCTGCCCGGTTGATCAATAACGTGACGACTGCGGAAAAGAAGATGCCCCTGCCAGCCAAACGGGTCATCCTGGAGACCGCAGCAGGCGTGTTTAAGCATTTTGGTTCTGTGCTGGGTGTTTTTCAGTCTGATCCGGATATCTTTTTTCATGCCGACCGAAATATTGAAGTCGGGAAGCGTGGTCTGGATGTCTCCCAAATAGAAGCGCTGATTCTAGCGCGGCAAAAAGCCCGTGAAGAAAAAGATTGGAGCCGGGCTGATGAGATTCGCCAAGAACTGGCTTTGCAGAATATTACTTTGAAGGATTCAGCAGGCCAGACAACCTGGTCGATCGAGTAGGAAGTAAGTCTGCCGATTTTTCCACGTCCAATCCATAAAAGTGTTCTTAATATTTCTTTCCTGATTGCCGAAATATATGGAAAATAACGGGGGTAATGGTATATACTTCCTCCAATTGAAGTCATTCTTTATATAAAATAAAATACCTTGTTTACGGTGAGGCTGAACATGAAAAACATATCCGGTAAATGGCCAGTATTCGTCATCATAATCCTTGGACTTTTTGTTATTTTTGGACCGTATTCCGACAGCAAGGTTTCCGCACGGGACAAGAACATCTACAAAGAGATTAAAACATTCAACGAAGTTTTGGATATGGTGCAGAAAAACTACGTGGAAGAAATAGATTCCTCTGTTTTGATTCAGGGCGCGATCAACGGCATGATAAAATCCCTTGATCCCCATAGCGCGTTTATGACGCCGGACGTATATAAAGAACTGGAAGTGGAGACACAGGGGCGTTTTGGCGGAATCGGCATTGAAATTACAATATTGAAAGATGTTTTGACCGTTGTCTCTCCCATCGAAGATACCCCGGCATTTAAGGCGGGTGTTAAATCCGGTGATCAGATCATCAAAATAGATGGTAAATCTACAAAAGATATTACCATCATGGAAGCCGTGAAAAAGCTGCGCGGTCCGAAGGACTCGAAAGTCACCATTACGATTCTGCGGGAAAATATGACACAGCCCAAAGACATCGTTCTGACACGGGCGGTGATCCAGATTAAAAGTATCAAATCAAAAACATTCGATGACCATATCGGTTATATCCGTATTGCATCCTTCCATGAGCGGACATCCGATGATCTTCGCAAAGCGCTGGCTGATGTGAGTGCGAAAACAACTCCCATGAAGGGACTGGTACTGGACTTAAGAAATGATCCGGGCGGACTTTTGAATCAAGCTATTGAAGTTTCCGATATGTTTTTAAAGTCGGGTATGATTGTTTCTACCCGTGGTCGAGCGAAAAACATGGAAACCAAAACAATGGCCCGGGATAATGGCGGCAAGGAAGTCACGGTTCCCATGGTTGTTCTGGTGAATGAAGGCACGGCGAGCGCGGCGGAGATTGTGGCGGGTGCGTTGCAGGATAACGGTCGGGCGCTGATTGTGGGGACACAGACCTTTGGCAAAGCGTCCGTGCAAACGGTGATTCCCCTGGAAAACGGTTCCGCACTGAAATTGACGACCGCCCGGTATTACACGCCCAACGGCAGATCGATACAGGCCGAGGGGATTAAACCGGACATTATCGTAAAGTTGGTGAAGCCGTCCGAGGAGCCTGAAAATCCTCTGGAGGAAAGACTCCGGGAAAAGGATCTCAAGGGACATATTAAACCGGCCAAAGAAGACGGCACGCAGCTTGAGGAAAATAATAAAGTTGATGGTCTCAAAGAGGTTTCTGATTTGACCAAAGACAATCAGCTCAAGACGGCCATTGATATTTTAAAAAGCTGGCATATCATGAAAAAGAATCTGGCCAACTGATGCCGTTTTCAGAGGGGCACGGATATTGTCAGCCATGAAAAAGAAAAAAAAGAACAATGTATTAACGGCAGTTTTAGTCGCACTGATTGTCTTGTCCATTACTGCGATAACTTACGTGATACTGTTTCATCAGGAAGAGAGGGTGTTGGTCAAGCAGCCGCCTGCGCACAAGAAACAAACGGCACAGCCGAAGGCGAAACGAGCAAAGCCTTCAGTAAGAGAAGCGCTTGAAAAAGATAAACAAATTCTTCCTGTGCCTAAATCTGTAGTGAAATCTCCAGAGAAAGAACAGGTTGTTATTGCCAAAATCACCCCCCCTCGTTTGCCGTTAAAACAGGTAGCCATTATTATTGACGACATAGGTTACGATATGACGCCGGTGCGTGAGCTTTTGAGCATCGACGAAGATATCACGTTTGCCATTTTACCGCTTCTTGCCCACTCACGGGAAGCGGCGGACATGTTGCATAAGGCCAATCGTGAAACATTGCTGCATCTGCCCATGGAGCCGCTTTCCTACCCGAAGGAAAAACCGGGCAGCGGCGCTCTTTTTTCGGATATGAATGATGAAGAACTTATCTTTCAGCTGGAAAAAAATCTGGCTTCCGTTCCTTATGTCGTCGGTGTCAACAACCACATGGGTTCCAAATTTATGTCCAGTGAGAGAAATCTAGTGCCGGTTTTTAAACAGTTGAAAAAAAGAGATTTATTTTTTATCGATTCACGGACAACCAATGGTTCAAAAACAACGACGGCTGCGCAAAAAGTTCATTTAACCGTTGCGTCACGCAAGATCTTTCTGGACAATGAGCGCAACTATTCAAAAATTTATCAAATCCTGGTGGATGTGGCCGAGGCGCCGGCCGGTAACTCGATGCTTATCGTGATCGGTCACCCCTATCCCGAGACGATTCGGGCGCTCAAAGATGCCCATAAAGTCTTTCGGGAAAAAGGTGTTTCGATTATTCCGGTCTCGAAACTGATAAAAAAGAAAACATCGGAAAGCGCATCCTAATAAACGATTTTTCCCAGGATGTAGGCGTTGAGGGCAACCATACTCTATGCAAAAAAAACTCATCAATTTCATAACCTGCTGTTTGCTTCTTCCCGCGATATTTTCTGGCTGCGCTTCTTTGTCAGTAGGCCGTCCATTATCTTATCCGTCTGCTCCGGAAAAGTATTCCGGGGCCGCCGCCTATCATTATTCGCTGGCTGTTTTATCGCGGCTGGATGGCGATCTGGCGGGGTCTATCGATGAACTGAAACAGGCGCTCTCGATTCAACCCGATTCACCTTATCTTACCACCGAACTGGTTTCGATGTATGTCGAGAACAGTAACGTTGATCTTGCCTTGTCTCTAGGTGAGTCATCTCTGGCTAAAAATCCCGGCAATACTGAACTGCGTTCGATTATGGGTGGTTTGTATTTTAACTTACGTGAATATGATAAAGCGATTCGGGAGTATCAGACCATTATTGAGATAGATCCGAAGAATCTGGTTGCTTATTTGTATCTGGCGACTATTTACGCCCAGGAAAAAAAGTATGATTCGGCGGAGAAGGCTTATCGAAAAATGCTGGCAATGGATCCTGACAATATTATCGGGATGTATTATTACGCAAAAACACTGACCCAAATGAACCGTTGGGCGGAGGCAGAGGCTCTATACCATAAAATAACTTTGCAAGGGCCGGCGTTTGAAGCGGCCTGGCTGGGGCTTGCCGCACTTTACGAAACTCAAAACAAATATGATGAAGCCATTGGCGTTTATCGCCGCTATTTAGAAATCAATCCCGCCCGGATCAGTTTCCGAATGAAGATTGCAGATCTGCTGGTTAAAGCGAATAAGCATGAAGCGGCGGAAAAAGAATTTCAGGAAGTTTTGAAAACGGATCCCGCCAACCGGGAGGTGCGCACTGCGCTGGGGCTCTTATACTACGATATGCGCCGGTTTGATGCGGCGGCCGTTCAATTTTTGTCTCTTCTGGAGACAGCGCCAAACGACGACAAATTGCATTATCTTTTAGCCAATGCTCTGGAGCAAAAAGGTGATTTGCCTGCGGCGCGGGTGGAGTATCAAAAAATATCTACGGTGTTTGAATTATACGCCAATGCCCAGATCCACACGGCTATGATTTTCAAGAAAGAAGGCAGGCTCGATGACGCCATCCTGGTTTTGACCCAAGCTATCCAGAAGAAAAATGATCAGGCCATTTTATATCTCTATTTATCATCGCTGTACGAAGAACAGAAGAACTTTGCGGTGGCTGAAAAAACAGTACTGGAAGGCATTGGGCGCTTCCCACGCAATGCGGATCTGCATTATGTCCGGGGTTCAATACTGGAGAAAATGAACCGTTTTGAGGAAAGCATCAAGTCCATGGAAACCGTGCTGGATATTGATCCGCAAAATGCAGACGCACTTAATTTTATCGGTTATTCCTATGCCGACCGTGGGATTCATCTGGACCGGGCCGAACAAATGATTATCCAAGCTTTAAAGATCAAGCCGGACAACGGATATATTCTAGACTCGTTGGGCTGGGTACATTTTAAAAAAAATCAATACGTCAGCGCCCTGAAACATCTGCAAAGAGCACGGCAGCTCTTGCCGGATGATGCTAATATTATGGAGCATCTGGGAGATGTTTATTTAAAAATCGGACAGGATAAAGAGGCGATGGACCACTACCGGAATGCCGTAAAAATTGATTCTGACAACAGTACGCTGAAAAAGAAACTCGACACTCTGATCTATAAAAAATAGAGTCGACAAAACCTGCGTCAAATTTTCTTAGAAAGTGTTTTTGACATGTGTGATCGATGTTTTCCTTGCAAGCGAATCCTGATTGTTTTGTTGCTATCGATTCTGGCTTGCGGATGCGCCGGGAAGACCGTTAGGGGGTCGGGCATACCGCCAAAATCTTTAGAACTCATTAGAACTATTCATGAAACGGACAGAATTGTCGCCACTGCGCGGCTTGACCTGATGACGGCCCAGGGACATTATCCAATAAAAGCCGCGTTGATTTTACAGAAGCCTTCCTACTTTCGACTGGAAGTGCTACCGGTGATTGGCACGCCGGATTTTTTTCTTGCCGCTTCATCTGATGAAATGAGGATCTTTATTCCTTCGCAGGGCGAGTTTTATGCAGGGAAACCCTCTGCCGAAAATTTGGCGCGATTCTTACCCTGGGCTTTTAACATTGAAGATATTGTCACTATTTTTTCCGGAGCCTACCCGCCGCTCACCGGAAATAAATTGTCTTATGAGAGTTATATCGAAGATCATTTATTGCGGGTTTTGATGACGACCTCCGCAGGTGCTTCGCAAACTGTCTGGATGAACAAAAACGGGACTATGGCAAAACTGATCCGCAACGGAACGGACGGCAAAGAGATTTACCAGGTGTTGTATGAGGATTATGAACCGGCGAGTCGTCTGCCCGGAAAAATCATCATCGAAATGGCGGATCACATAACGTCCGTTACTGCAAAATTATCGGATGTTAGAATCGAAAAGGCGACAGACCTGTCGGTTTTTGAATTGCCTGTGCCGGCGGGAATGAAAATAATCAAACTGGATTAACGATTTTGAAAGGTGTCCGGAAGGGGCGAAAAATCTTTCGCCTTCCCCGGAAAGACGAATCTCTGCATTCCATTGCCGTTGCTTTGGTCGGCAGAAAACGCTCTAATAAAAAAAGGGGCTTTATGCACAACATGGCCCCTTTGGGGTGATGATTGTGTAAAGCGCTACTTGATTTCTTGAAGTTTGGTACGCGCAATGCGCGCCTGACTTGTATTGGGATAATCCTTAATGACCTGCTGCAGAAGCAGCTTGGCGCTTGCCTTATCGCCCAGATTATGAAAGGAGATCCCTTGCTTTAACAGGGCGTAAGGGACTTTATTGCTGCTGGGGAATTTCTTGGTTACTTTTTCATATTCCAGTATGGCTTTTTCATATTTCTTTTCAAAAAAATAACACTCACCAATCCAGAACTGGGCATTATCGGAGTATTCGCCTGCCGGATAGGCGGCCAGGAAGCCTTGAAAGGCTTCTCTGGCTTTAGGGTAATTGCCGTTTTTGAAGGTCTGATAGGCCGCCGCGTATATTGCCGCTTTGCCCTGTTTGCCTGAAGGATCCTTGGCTGAAGCAGAACTATCGATGTCGCTTGCTGAATCTTTTTTGCCGATTTCCAGAAAATTTTCAATAAAATTGATCTTCAGGAGCAGGCTGTCAATCTTTTCCTTGTCGTCTTTATTGGTATCCCGGGACGTCTCCTTCTTCAATGTTTCAACTTCGCCGCGTAATTGTTGGACCTGATCGCGCAGTTCCGTAAAGTCCGCGCTGGCATTGGCCTGCCCTTTACGCAAGGAAACCAGAGTTTCGGTATTTTTCTCCTGCTCTTTTTGCAGCGCAGCGATCCGGGTATTTACAGCAACAACTTTTTCTTCCATCTGCTGGTTTAATTCCGAACGGACCATCTTTAAATCGGAGGATGTCGCGCAACCGGCAACTGCAAAAACAACAGCTAAAAATATCAGATAAAGAGAGTTTTTCAAAGCCATCTCCTCTGTTAATTATTTTAAAAGAAACTGTACGCGTCTGTTCTGCGCCCAAGCTTCTTCAATACTGCGGGAATCCAGCGGACGTTCTTCGCCGTAACTGATGGTTTCAATGCGCGATACGTTGATCCCCAGATTCACCAGATATTGCTTGGCTTCCTGCGCCCGTCTCTCTCCCAGAGCCATATTGTATTCGGCGGTCCCTCTTTCATCACAGTAACCTTCAACAACGATGGTGGCGCTGCTGTTCTTTGTGAATATTTCGGCGTTTGCTTTTAATATTTCACGAGCGTCGGAGCGGATATTGGATTTGTCATAATCGAAATAGATGTTTTGTATGTTCAGGTCGTTGAGAGCTGCTGCATTCTTTTTTTCTCTTGCATCTTTCGCGGCCTGAGCTTTCAGAGCGGCTTCCCGATCTGCCTGTTCTTTCGCTCGTCGGGCGGCTTCATCATCTGTCACTGTGACCGGCGCCGCCTGTGCGGGCGCTGCCTTCTGTTCCTGAACGGCCTCATCCTTAACAACCGCTTGTTTTTCCGCACAACCGCTGAACATTGTTAAACCAAATGAAAAAACCATTAATAATCCAATGAGTGTTAAATATTTTTTCATGATAGTCTCCTTTCGCTATGAGTATGGATCGTTCACAAGTTGTGTTGAAGCTTAAACATAACTTGCCTGCGGACGTCAACAAAAACAATATAAAATTCAATGGCATATGAGGTTCTTATCAAGGGGACGCCCGGCAACCCCGTTGCTTTTCAATGTCCTTGTCAAATTTTGAATTGACCATGATGTTTTCTATACGGCAAAGGGTGAAAAATAACAACCCCAACATCAAATAAATTTTTTATTTAAATCTGGGTGACCAGGTCGGCATGACTAAATGATCTTTGCTTTCCTTGAGGATGTGCGCATTCAGACCGTTTGAATTCATAATGATAAGGCGGCTTTTTGAGCCTTGCCGGGAACTGAAAACAATTTGTCTGCCGGAAGGAGACCAGGATGGATATTCATTATCCGCGGCATCAAATGTCAACTGAATAAGGTTGTAGCCTTCCTCGTCCACGGAGAAGATTTGATACTTATGATTGATGAGGCCTTCATAAGCAATCCTGCCGCCGCGGGGAGACCAAGAAGGAGATGTGTTGTAATTGCCTTCAAAAGTGATTCGTTTAACGTTGTTGCCGTCCGTATCCATGACAAAGATTTGCGGTGAGCCGGAGCGATTGGACACGAAAGCGATTTTTTTGCCGTCAGGCGACCAGGCTGGAGAGACGTCGATGGAATAATTGCGGGTTAAGCGCTTGAGCGTCATCGTGTCAATATCCAGGACATAGATTTCTTCGTTGTCGTCCTTACTCAGTGTCAGCAATAGTTTTTTGCTGTCCGGAGAGAAGGAGCCGCATAAATTAAGACCTTTGAACGAAGAAATTTTTTTTTCTTTTCCGGTTTTCAAATGACGGAGATAAACCTCCGGCCGACCGCCTTTGTAGGACGTGAAAGCAAGATATTGACCATCCGGCGACCAGCGCGGCGCCGCGACAATATTTTGATGATTTGTTAGATTTTTCAGGTTGGATGTGTCGTAGTCTATTGTGTAAATATCAGATCGGCCATTTTTTTTGATCACGAAAGCCATTTTCGTATTGAAGTCGCCTTCATCACCAGTCAGCGCAAGCAGGATATCGGCGGCGATGGCGCGGGCAATAGCCGGCAAATCGCCGGTTTTACCTGAATATTTTTTATTAAAAAGAAGCTGGCCGCGTGTGACATCGTAAAGACGGCTCTCCACGATAACATCATTTTGGCTGGTGATCATATCGCCACGCAGTAAAAAATCCGCGCCAATGACTGACCAGTCGGAAAAGCGGATGGCTTCTGGAGTTCCTGGTTCAAGGCCTTCCAGAAAACTTTTCTTATCTAAAACATTAAAGATTCCAGATAGGTCGAGGTAGTGTCTGATGTTGTCGGCAATAGCGGTATTGAAATCAGTTGATGGGGCTGTCCCCGCTTTTTTATTTTGAAAATCACAAATTGCTATGGGGAATTTTTGAAAACCGGGTGCGTCAATATCAATATATACTTTAGCGAAGGCTATGTCATACATGCCGCCGACACATAACAAAATGAAAAAGATGAGGAGCTTGAAGAAAGATTTTTTTCTCATGATTATGGTAGAACCTTTCTAGTTGTCTAGCGTAATTCCTTGGAATGAAAGCGGATGCCGATTTCAATGGAACGATTGTTCACCCATCCCGCAAGTGGGGGGAAGGGTACTGATTTTTTAACGGCTCGCAGCGCAGACTCGTCAAAATAACTATTGCCGGAACGTTTTTCAAACCCGATATATTCCAATGCGCCGCTTTGCGCAATTCTAACCTCAATAATGGTTTCCACATTGTTTTTGGGCATTAACGTGGCAGGTAACGTCCAATTTTTTTTTATTTTCGACCAGATAAAACGGTTGTAGTCATTTGTTCGCGATTGATTTTCGCCCGAAGGGCTTGGGGAGGCGCCAGGGGTTGGGAGACGGGCGGTGCTTTGCTCGTCTTGTTGCTTTCCACACTGGAAAGTTCTTTTTGCTTGATTGCGCTGATTGCTTTTTCAATGTCCGGTTTGCCGGTTTCGTCTTTTTTAATCAGGGGCGCAGTTTCCGAAGCGATAGGCTTACGCTTCAGAATTACGGAGTGGGCGGGTTGTGATGGTTGCAGCAAATTCTTTGGCCCGGAGGCCTCCTGTGGCGACCGCAAAACTTCGGGACCCACCAATGCGACAGAATAGGATGCGCCAAAAGTTAACTGCCTCGATGCACCAGGCACGGTCATGATGACGGCTGCAATAACAATCAGGTGAAGAAGCAGGGAGGCGAGAAACATATTGTAGGGAATGCCGGTATTGCCGAAGGGGTTCTGATGGGGCATCCGGGACGTCATTTTATGCCCTCGGGCGGTTCGGTAATCATGCCGAGCTTATCGACGCCCGCCTTACGTATTTCCGACATCACTTCCACCACAAAACCGTAGGGAACATTTTTGTCGGCGCGTAGGAAAACCTCCCGGTCAACGCGTACGGCGAAAATTGCGGCAAGCTTCGCGTTGAGGTCCTGAAGCGGCATCCGGGTTTTGTTCAAGAAAATTTCTTTGTTTTCGTTAATGCTCAAGACCAGTTTTTCTTCCGCGAGATCGATACTTTTTGACTTGACGCGCGGCAGGTTGACATCAATGCCCATGGAAAGCATCGGCGCGGTGACCATAAAGATGATGAGGAGCACGAGCATAACGTCAACCAGCGGCGTGACGTTAATTTCCGCCATAGATTTTCTGTCGTTATTTCTTGAGCGTGTTGTTCTCATAACCTTTAAGCCTGAATAAAACTCATTTACGAATGAGATAACGTTCGATGATATTTAAAAATTCGTCGGCAAAGTTATCCATTTCCTGAACCATTGTTTTGGATTTATTTAAAAAATAATTATAAAAAATAACAGCCGGGATGGCTGCGGCCAGTCCCGCCGCTGTGGCGATCAGCGCTTCTGAGATGCCGGGGGCGACAACGGCCAGCGTCGCCGAACCGCGCGCGCCGATGGCTTTGAAAGTTTCCATAATCCCCCAGACGGTGCCAAATAACCCGATGAAGGGGCTGGCGGAACCGGTTGTGGCCAGAAATCCCAACGCGCTCTCCAGTTTGGTCATTTCCGTGTTGGAGGCTCGGTTGAGCGCGCGCTGCACATTATCTAAAGAAGAGAGGCTGATTTCTTCGCCGCGGATTGCGTCTTTCGAAAGCCTATTCATTTTAGTCAGCTCCGTATAGCCGACACGGAAAACTTCCGCCGTTGTTGAACATGAATATTTCTTTGCTGCCGGGAGAACATCGGAGAGCTTATTACTGTGCTGATAGTCAGAATCAAAAGCCTCATTTTCTTTTCTGATTTTTCGATAATATTTGAATTTTAGAAAAATGATCGTCCAGGAAACGACGGAGAGAACAAGCAGGATCAACAGAACAAACTTGACCATCAAGCCGGCATCTAAAATCATGCCCAAAAGAGAACCGTGAAAATTGCTTACTATACCTAAAGACCCAATATCTTTCAATTTATTATCTCCAAAAATGGTTTTAAAATTTGCGTTGTAACCTAAAGGAAAAAAAGGGGCTTGTCAATACATCTTTTTTTTAGGTTAAAAGGTTAAAGTGCTTCCGGTGGAAAGGCGGTGATGTTGTCAATTTGCACCGTATTGGTCAGAATCATCATCATCCGGTCGATGCCGAGCGCGATGCCAGCGGTTTCAGGTAACGTATTCAGAGCTTGCAAAAATTTTTCCGGTATGGCATAGCGTGCCCAGTTTTTTTTGGCGCGCGCCTGCTGCGCTTCCTCAAAACGCCGTCTTTGCTCATCCGCATCGGTCAATTCCGAAAAGCCATTGGCGATCTCCATGCCGCCGATGTAAAGTTCGAAGCGCTCCGCAACAGTCGGATCGCTCTTTTTTGTTTTAGCCAGTGCCGCCAATTTGGCCGGATAATCATAAAGAAATGTTGGATGGTCGGTACCCAAGCGAGGTTCGATATACTCCACCAGAATTTCATCAAACATGTCTTGAGCCAGGGCTTCCTGGCAGCTCATGGGTGCATGCCTGAAAAAGGCGTCAGCCACGGTGATTCTTTCCCAACCTGACGCGAAATCTATTTTTTTATTTTGCCAGATAATGTGCTGGTCGTATCCCAGGTCCTTCAATCCGGCAATGAGCATGGTCTCGCATTGATCCATAAGTTGACGGTAATCAAATTGCGCGACGTACCATTCCAGCATGGTAAATTCCGGCAAGTGCCTGCTGCCTCTTTCATCCGCCCGAAAGCATTTACAGAACTGGAAAATCCGGGGATAGCCCGCGGCCAGAAGTCTTTTCATGCAGAGCTCGGGTGAAGTCTGTAAAAACCAGTTGCCTGATGGAATGGCTTCAATATGCTCTTCCGGAGCGGGAGAGGGGATTCGAATGGGTGTTTCGACTTCCAGAAAATGGTGCTGAATAAAGAAATGACGGATGCCTTGAATTAACTTGGCGCGCAGGTGCAGAGCTTGCGACTTGCGTGCCAGATAGAAGTGATCATCCTGATGGATTGTATTCAAATCGAATCAGCCTTTGACGCGTGTCAAGTATTCTCCCGTGCGTGTGTCAATGCGGATTTTTTCTCCTTCGGTGACAAAGGTCGGCACCAGAATCGTATAGCCTGTTTGCACCTTGACTGGTTTGGTCGCACCGGAAACCGTATCACCCTTGGCCCAGGGTTCGGCTTCCGTGACGACCAGTTCAACAAAATTGGGCAGGCTGATTCCGATAGGCCGGTCTTCAAAAAGCAGGATTTCCACTTCGATGTTGTCGAGTAAAAAGTTTACCGCATCTCCGACCTGTGCTTCCGTCAGATAAACCTGTTCGTAGTTTTCATTGTCCATGAAACAATATTTGTCGCCTTCCTTGTAAAGGTACTGCATTTTCTTTTCGCGCAGATCGGCCGTTTCAAAGTTATCGACGGAGCGGAAGGTGCGTTCGAACTGGTTGCCGTTGAGCATGTTTTTGAGCTTGGTGCGGTACAGAGCCTGTCCCTTGCCAGGCTTGACAAAGTTAAATTCGGTAATGATGTAGGGTTCGTTGTCGATTTTTAAGCGCAACCCTTTTCTTAAATCGCTGGCGGTGTACATAACTGCTAATCTCCTTGGTTATCGTTTCTCTGGTAATTCATGAATTTACTTGTGCTCTTCCTAATCTAATTATTCAAAATTGTCAAAAAAATCTTGATGTTTTCGTATATCATTTTTTATCGATCTAGACATTGCCAGAAGGGGGACTTTCCCCGCCTGTCCCGGTAGGTCGGCCACGTATTGCGGCATCGCCAGTCCGGAGCAATGCCTGCGGAGTTCTTCCATCATCGTCAGGCCAAATTTGATTTCGGTGCGAAAATGGCCGCAGCCTTTCACCGGTTCGCAGTGAAAAAGATAATAAGGACGAATGGATATCTTTTGCAGTCCGTATAACAGGCGCTGCATGACGTCGGGTGAATCATTTATGCCTTTGAGTAAAACCGACTGATTCGAAACGGGGATGCCTGCTTCCTGAAGCATGCTACAGGCTCGTGCGGCTTCCGGTGTAATTTCCGAAGGATGATTAAACTGTGTGTTAAACCATAAGGGCCGGTAGCGTTTGAGTATCCGGCAGAGATCTTTCGTGATTCTCATCGGCAAAACCACAGGCATGCGGCTACCAATGCGCAACACCTCTATATGCGGTACGGCCGCGAAAGAGCTCAGGATCACTTCCACCTTCCCGTCGTCGTAAGTCAGAGGGTCGCCGCCGGAAAGAATGACTTCCCGGACTTTAGGCGAGTCCGCCACATAGCGAACCATTTTCCCCAAGCGACTTTCTAAGGTGGATGTTTCCGGGCTTGTCCAGGAACGCTTGCGATTACAGTGCCGGCAATAGGTAGCGCAGGTTTTAGTGATAATGGCCAGAGCGCGGTCGGGATAGCGATGGATCAGTTTCGGCGCCGGCATGCAGCCGTCTTCATTCAGCGGATCCTCCGGGCAGTTGGGTAACATGGAAACTTCTTTCAAATCCGGGATGCATTGCAAAGCCAGCGGGTCGTTTTCATCATCTTGCTGAATGAGTGACAAATAGTAAGGGGTGATCGCCATAGGATAGATGGAAAGTACAGAACGCAATTTCTCCATCTTGGGCAGCGGTTTGCCGAAAATCCTGGCCAATGCTGTTATGGATGTGACGCGGTTTTGAAATTGCCAGCGCCAGTCTTGCCAATTTTGGATAGACATATTGGAGAAATGAGAAAACAGGATTTTTTTATTCATAAAATTTTAAACCATTTGCGGCGATTTGCGTATCACAATTTCTCATCCGTGCAAAGAAAATCAATACGTACCGGAGGTTAAAAAAATAGGGGAAATTGCCCATCGGTCGTGATATATAAGAAAAATATCTGAGATTGGGAGAATCCCCATTGGCATCCATTCAAAAGCGTAAAGAGCGGGTAGCGATGTTGTCTGTCGCGTCCAATTCCACTCTGGTGGTCTTCAAAATCATTGTCGGCACGCTGATTGGTTCAGTCTCTATTATTTCCGAGGCGATTCATTCAGGCATGGATTTACTGGCGGCGATCATCGCCATGTTTTCCGTTAAAAAATCATATCTTCCGGCGGACGATGTCCACCCTTTCGGCCACGGCAAGGTCGAAAGCATCTCCGGTTTGATTGAAGCCTTTTTGATTTTTATTGCGGCTTTCTGGATTATTTTTGAGGCGTTCAAGAAACTGACTTCCGCGCAGGAAGTGGAATCACCCGGCTGGGGCGTCGCTGTGATGTTTTTGTCCGCCGCCCTCAATTTTTTCGTGTCCCAAAGGCTTTTTGCAGTTGGAAAAGAAGCGGATTCCATCGCCCTGCAGGCGGATGCCTGGCATCTGCGAACCGACGTCTATACATCCGTGGGTGTTATGTTCAGCCTGGGCATTATCTGGCTTAGCCACTATTTTTTTGCTGATCCGCGTATTCACTGGCTGGATCCGGTGGCGGCGATATTCGTGGCTGTGATTATTCTCAAGGCAGCTTACGATTTAACCTTACAGGCGCTGGGCGACCTTATGGATGTGAAGTTGCCCCCAGATGAAGAGGGATGGATTCGCGATGTGATCACTGGCCGTAAGTCTGAGATCCACGGTTATCATCAATTAAGAACGCGCAAAGCCGGCAATTTCCGTTTCATCGAATTTCATCTCAAGGTTGATCCCCAAATGACGGTGGATGCCTCCCACGGCATTACCCGTGAGCTTAAACACGTTATTATGGATAAATTTCCTGCTGCAACCGTAACCATTCATATTGAGCCTTGTGACGGTAACTGTACCGAAATCTGCGCGACCGGTTGTCTTTTGACGGAAGACCAGAGGCTGCAAATATCACTGTCTGGCGGCGGACGAGTTCGTTAAATATGTAGGGTATTGATTTTACGGAACAAGGAACACATTCAATGGTTATGCATTTGTCCTTTGCGGAATTTCCAGGTCATCCGCATAGAGGCCTTTTTTCATTTCTCTTTTCAATCGTTGACAATCCTATCCATCTATATTATTAAAATACAAAATATAAATTGGGGAGAGGAGTAGGCATTATGAGGAAATCAAGTATTTTGCCTCGTTGTTTTGTCTTATCAGTTTCAGGGTTTTTTCTTGTTGCACTGATGATTGGTTGCAGCTCTTTGAGCAACAGTGTCAGCAGCGCGCCGGTTCCTTTAAAGGGCGTTTTCATGGATGGTCCGGTTGGTGGAATAAACTACTCTACCCCGACTCTTAAAGGCGTAACCAAAGCAGATGGTATCTTTAAATATCAGGCGGGTGAATCAGTCACTCTTTCCATTGGCGGTCTTACGCTTGGTTCCACGGCAGGCAAGCCGGTGGTTACCCCGCTGGATATCGTGCCGGATGCCAAGGGTGTTTCAGATCAGCGTGTTGTGAACATCTGCGTTCTTCTGCAAACACTTGATCAAGACGGGAATCCCGACAATGGTATTCTGATTAGTGAAAAGACAGCATCCTTTGTGACGCAATATGGCATGACGACGAATTTCGACAAGCCGGTTCGCGCCTTTTCTTTTGACTCCGGTCTCCGCAATGTGATGGCCGAATTGAACAACATCGACGCATTCGGTGTAACACCCAGAGCCGTGAAACCTCCGGTTGTGGCACAGAAACATTTGGAAGCTTCTCTTGCAGACCTGACAAAAAAGGAAACGCCGGATAAAAAATAAATTATCCTTACACAGAATATTTTCAGAGGGCTTTTGCCGCAAGGTAAAAGCCCTCTGCTTATCATCAATATGCTTTATGCATTCACTGCTTGCCTTTATAGAGATACCGCTCAAAAAAGCGGTTGTAGTTTGTCCAGTCGGAATCTGTATTGGCGTTGTCGGCGGCAACAAAGCTTTGAAATGCATTGATCTTGGCATCGAGGTCGTCTATAAAATGAATGACCAGCGCTTCCATGGTTTTCGGCCTTTTGGGCGAGCCGAATTCAAATTCGCCGTGATGGCTTAAAATGATGTGGCGCAATTCCAGCGCGAGCCGTGATGGAAAATCCGGTATGGCCTCAATTTTTTTGTTGATCATTTCCACGCCCATGACCAGATGACCAATCATCCGGCCTTCGTCGCTGTATCCAATCAAACTGTCATAGGAGAATTCGTAGATTTTGCCGATGTCGTGCAGCATGCCGCCGGCAATCAGTAGATCTCTATTTAATTGCGGATAATGATTCGCTGCCTTGTCTAGAAGGCGCACAACGGAAAGCGTATGTTCGAGCAGACCGCCCAGATAGATATGGTGAAAGCCCTTGGCTGCCGGTGCTCGTCGGAAAAGTTCAGCCGTTTTTTCATCATAAAAAAAAGCCGCAAGCAGTTTTTTTACCGGCTCAGATGAAATGGTGTCGATGTATGCGAGGATGTCCTGAAACATCGTCTGCGTATCCAGCTTACTGACCGGCAGATAATCCGCCGGGTCAATGTTTTCCGGTATGCAGAGTTTAATGGTAATAATGGATATCTGAAGCGTGTTGCGGTAACTGAGCGCCCGGCCTTCGATGTAAATGATGTCACCTTTTTTAAAGACGCGATCCAACTCCACGGCATTATCCCAGACCTTGCCGTCTGTTTCGCCCGTTTTGTCTTTCAGTCGGACATTCAAATAAGCTGAGCCTTTCTGGGAAAAGGCCATGCTCTTTTCCGCGACTAAAAAGGTAGAAGCGATTTTATCGCCCTGCTTGATGTCTTGAAGATAGATTTCTTTGGTTTTCAAATGAACCACCTTTCTTAAAAACATTTTTTTGATTCTTGAGCTAGTGTTTTTCCCTCAATATTCGGTGATCTGCCACGCGAACCGTCAGTTTGCTTGTGTCGAAATATTCCATAAGCGGAATGATGTATTTGCGCGACAATCCGGTTAAGTCTTTAAAAGTAGCCGGTGTCGCCTGACCATCTCGGATAAGCTGTGCTTTGTAATCGTCGCGTAACTTGTCCAGCGTGGCGCGCGCAAAGCATAGATCTTCATTGATCTTAATGAGCTCTCCGTCTTTGAGCATCAGCTTGATGATGTTCTGCGCCTTGGCCTTCGAATCCTTAAAACCGTTGATGACGTCGGAAAGTGACGGTGGTGTCAGTTCGGCCTGCACGTAAATCGATGCAATGGATTGACGCAAAGCGTCCTCTTCACCCACCAGTTGAACAAGATGCGATGCCAATCGGACGTTGTCCTTATCGTTGACGATGGCTTCTTTTTTCCCGAGACTGGCGAGAACCATGTTAAAGAGTTTGACAGACACAGTAGCGGCAAGCGCTGCCTTGAGCTCTTCCTTGGAGATGCCTTCCTTCAAAGGATTTTTCTTGTGATAGTCCACGAGGCTTTTGATAATCAGTTCTTCCAGTTCTGTATACAAATGGACGGATATGGAGATTGTGTCGTCACTCGCGATCAAGATGGCCTGGCGGCTGGAAAATAATTTTTCCATCACCTCCCGGATTTTTTTGACATTCACTCCCAGTCGAAAAGCGAGTGACCGGATATTCATACCATTGAAACCGGCTCGTTCCAGAAGAACAAAAATTTTTTCCGCCAAAGTGCCGCTTTGCAAGGTTTGTAGATCATCGAGTATTTTTTTATTTTTTCTTTTATGCTTTCCTGGCAGTGGGTCAAGAATCCGACCGCCGCCGATGGTGGTTACCGGTGAGTAACTACGCAAGACGAAATGATCGCCTGCCACTACCACATCTTCATTGGCCAGAATAAGCTGGGCGAAGGATTTTTCACCGGAGGACAGTTCATCTGCCTCCAACAGAACAATGCGCGTCATGATTTCTGCCGTTCCCGTGTGCAGACGCACCAATGCCCGGTTTTTCAATTTCCGGGTATTGGAGGCAAGGTATTCGAAAAATACATCAAGCCTTTGTGTGGGCCAGACTGTCTGCGGACGCACTAAAACGTTGCCTCGTTCGAGCGTCGATTTTTCGATGCCCTGAAGATTGAGAGCGGTGCGCTGGCCGGAGAAAGCTTCTTCCACAGGCTTGTTGTGTATCTGGATGCCCCGGATGCGCGCGGAAATATCTTCCGGTAGAATCTGAATATCCTCACCCACTTTGATCTTATCAGAAATCAGCGTGCCGGTCACCACGGTGCCGAAGCCCTTCATGGTAAAGATACGGTCAACCGGCAGACGGAAAATACCGTCATCTGTTTTTCCTTTCAACCGGTCTGTGGTTTTATCAAGCTCGGCAAGCAGTTCCTGAATGCCGGTTTCTTTAACCGCCGAAACCGGAACGATCGATGCGTCAGAGAGAAAAGTGTCTTTCAGATAGTCGGTAATTTCGGAGCACACCAGTTCCAGCCAGTCTTTTTCCACCAGGTCAATTTTGGTCAGGGCGACAAGGCCTGTGGTAATTCCCAGAAGCGAGCAGATTTGTAAATGTTCCTTCGTTTGCGGCATGATGCCTTCATCCGCGGCAATGACCATTAAAACCAGGTCAATGCCCGCCGCGCCGGCTACCATGTGCTTAATAAACTTTTCGTGGCCCGGTACGTCGACAATGCCAAGCGTATGGCCGGAGGGAAGTCCGAGCGAGGCAAACCCCAGTTCAATGGTAATGCCTCTTTCTTTTTCCTCTTTGAGACGGTCGGTGTCAATGCCGGTCAGAGCTTTGATTAACGATGTTTTTCCATGATCCACATGACCGGCTGTGCCCAAAACGAAATGTTGCATGTTTTTTCCTGCTATCCCAATTTCAATGATGAATTGAAATAACAAACTCCCGCCATTTTCACAACATCATATTTCCGGAAACGACGGGCAACAGAGAAAACAGCCGATGATTTAATTCTTGAAAATACTATGCGGAATTGTTAGATCATAGATGAAATGAGGTGTTTTTTGCGCATTCTTGGTTTGGACTACGGCGACAAAAGAATTGGCGTGGCCGTCTGTGACGAGTTGGGTATGACGGCTCAGGGCTTGCCGACACTGGTTCGTAAAACGAAAAAACATGATCTGGAGATTTTGGCCCATTGGATTCAGCATTATTCGGTTCAGAAAATTGTCATTGGATATCCTTTGCGACTGGATGGTTCCGAAGGCATTCAGTGTGAAAAGGTTAACCGTTTTGTGGGTTTGCTTAATAAAACTTTTTTTCTGCCTGTGATGAAATGGCCGGAGACGTTATCGACCAAAGAGGCTGAAGAAATTTTGATTTCATCCGGTGTCCGCTGGCAAAAAAGGAAAGAAAAGGTTGATAGGCTGGCGGCTTGCCTGATTCTGCAAAATTATCTAGATTACGCCGATAAATCAAAGGCCGGCCAGTTTTGAATCCTGCCCTTTCGAAATTTTCATCATTTCCGTATTGTGTGACAAAACATGAAAAAAATGATCTGTAAGATTTTATTAGGTGTTTTTATGCTGCCCTGTATCGCGGCCATTTTCTTTGGCGCTTGGCTGTTCATCTATGCAAAGACGCCAATTGATGCGGCAAAAGTTACAACCGTATTGGTCGATATCCCTACAGGCACCAGTTTTGTTCAGGTGACAAAGATTCTTAGTGATGTTGGTTTGGTTGAAAACAGGCTTATGTTCTACAGCTTAGTTGGAGTCAAAAGAGGCACCCGGTCTATTCGTGCCGGTGAATATGAGTTTACCACTTCTCTTTCCCCGGCTGAAGTAGTTGACAAACTCGTTCATGGGGACATTAAAAATTATTCCGTAACGATTCATGAGGATTATTCCCTGAAAGACGTTGCCGTGCGTCTCAAAGAATACAAGTTGATCGATGAAAAAGCCTTTTTTGAGTTGGCTGAGGATAAAGTATTTTTATCCTCAGTGGGTGCTCGGGGACAATCGATTGAAGGATATCTTTTTCCTGACACATATTTCTTGAATCGTTCCATGACTACCAGGCAGATTATGCGCACCATGGTGGATCGTTTCTGGGGTAAAATTTCTCCGGAAATGATTAATAAAGCTGCGAAAAAAGGCTTGAATCCGCACCAATTTGTGACTTTTGCTTCACTTATCGGTAAAGAGTCCGGAAATTCCGCCGAAAAACCAATGATTGCGGCTGTTTTCTATAATCGGATGAAAAAAGGAATACCCCTCCAGAGTGATCCTACTGCTGTTTACGATCTGAAAGATTTTAATGGGAAAGTTCTGCGAAGTCATTACAGGAGAGAATCTCCTTATAATACTTATATGATCAGAGGGTTACCGCCTGGACCCATTGCCAATCCAGGTCTGGATTCATTTCGGGCGGTTCTCAATCCGGCGGCTGTCGATTACCTCTTTTTTGTTTCCAAAAGAGACGGTACTCACTTTTTCTCATCATCATTAGACGCTCATAACGAAGCCGTGCTGTATTTTCGCAACCTCACCAATCCTAATGAGAATGAAGATGAAACTGCACAGTAGCGATGATTTTTCTATTTATCTGATTAATTTAATTGCGCTTTAGTATTCATCCCCGCTTGTTTTCTTATGTTGTTCATGACGAATAAATGTCTCTTTAGGACTGTCTTAACAATCTTTCATGCCAATAGGTTGTCCTGATGGATTTACATTTCCTGTTTCCCCAGTAATTTTAAGTTAATTGAGCAGAAAAAAGATTCATTTTTTTCTTGACAAAGGCATTTTCCCTCTCTATAGTCGGCCACGTGGGGTAAAGTGGTTTAATGTGGAGGGATTCTAGTGTCTGTATTTCGAGGACAATATCATCACACTATCGACGAAAAGGGAAGAATCATTTTCCCGTCCCGGTTTCGTGAACTGTTTGCGGATAAATATGACAACCGCATGGTCATTACGAATTGGGATGGATATTTGATGGTTTTCCCATTCGATGAATGGCGCGTTATCGAGGAAAAAGTATCACATCAATCCATCTTACGCAAAGAGGTGCGTTCATTTCAGCGATTTTTCATGTCCGGTGCGGTGGATTGCAATCTCGATGGTCAGGGCCGTGTGCTGATTCCTCCCGCGTTACGTGAATATGCCAACCTGGAAAAAGAAATTATTCTGGCCGGTATGATTAAAGTCATCGAAATTTGGTCGAAAGACCGGTTCGAATCAGAAATGAAAAAAACCGGCGGCGATATTGCCCAGTTCAGTGATTACATGGCTGACCTAGGGATATGATCATGAGCGCCGATTTTACTCACGAGCCGGTAATGCTTCAAGAAGTGCTGTTTTGGCTTGTGGGGAATAGGACCGGCATTTACGTGGACGGTACGATAGGTGGCGCGGGGCATGCCCGCGCAATTTTGGAACAGACTGATGCCACGCTGATCGGAATGGATTGCGACGCAGACGCCCTCGCGGTCGCCGAAGAGAGGCTGGCGTCATTTGGATCGCGCAAAATCCTGATCAAGGCAAATTTTGCCGACCTGGCCTCCGTTCTGAAAGCATTGCATATTGATAAAGTTGATGGTGTGCTCTTAGATTTGGGGGTTTCGTCCCATCAACTGGATACGGCGCACAGAGGGTTTAGCTTCAGTCAGTCCGCGCCGCTTGATATGCGGATGGATCAGGATTTGAAGCGTTCCGCTTATGATATTGTCAACCATTCTACGCCAACTGAACTGGAAAAGATTATCAGATTATACGGGGAAGAAAATATGGCCGCAAGAATCGCCAGGGCAATATCGAGAAAGAGGCAAACTTCGCCTATTGAGACGACGATTGAGCTCGCCGGTATTGTTGCTTCGGTCATGCCGGAAAGCATGAAGCGGCAGAAGATTCATCCCGCCACACGAACTTTTCAGGCGCTACGTATAGCTGTGAACCGAGAGCTCGATTGCATTGTTCCGGCAATCGAAGGCGCCATAGGAGCGCTTTCAGTCGGAGGACGCATGGGTGTGATTTCCTTTCACTCGCTGGAGGACCGGATCGTTAAAAATACCTTTCGCGATATGGCGGCGACCTGTGTTTGTCCAAAAGATATTCCTTACTGTGTTTGTCATAAAGAGGCCGTCGTAAAAGTTTTGACGCGTAAAGCGGTAGTGCCTTCCATTGAGGAAATCCGGCAAAACCCGCGTGCCCGCAGCGCAAAGTTGCGCGTCGCAGAGAGGATTTAAAATGGCGCAGACGGCAGGAACACAGGCCATCTCGCAGGGCCGGCAGGTCAAAAAAGCTGCTGCCGCCTCTTTCGGCGTGAAGTATCCGACATTTATTGTGGTGGCTCTTGTTCTCATGTTTGTCGCACTGATTTATGTTGGTTCGCACATTCGCATGACTAAGATCGAGTATGGTATTGCCGCCGCGTTAAATGCTAAGGGGAATTTACTGGAAGAACAAAAGAGACTGAAGCTGGAATTAGCAATGCTTAAAGCACCACAGAGAATAGAAGATATTGCCAGAACTAAGCTACAAATGTCTTATCCCGCTGCGGAGCAGGTGATTATTTTAAAACAAACGGGGAAGTGAGAATGGCGGCAGAATCAAAAAAATGGCTGAAGTTCCGGCTAGCCAGCATTCTGGCGATTTTTTTGATTTTGTTTATTGCTTTATTGTCCCGCGCCTTTCAATTGCAGGTTTTATCCGGCGAGAAATTAAAAAAGCTAGCCGTCAGACAGCATATCACCACGTTGCCCATTCATTCTGAAAGAGGCATGATTTATGACCGCAACGGTGAGAAGCTGGCCATGTCGGTATTGGCGGATTCCGTGTGTGCCGACCCGACAAGGATTACCGATCAGTCTAAAGCGTCCCGTAAGATCGCGGCTATTCTGAATCTTAATTCATCCACCGTCTTTAAAAGAATCTCCGAGCCGAAGAGTTTCTGCTGGCTGGCCAGAAAAATTTCTACCGAGCAGGCGGCTCAGGTAGAAGCGGCGGGTATTGAAGGGGTCTTTCTGATCAAAGAGCCGAAGCGATTTTATCCGAACGGTCCATTGGCGGCTCATTTGATCGGATTCTCCGGTTTTGATGCCGAGGGTCTGGAAGGACTCGAAAAGAAATATGATGATTATTTAAAAGGAACGCCGGAAAAACTGACCTGGGCCAGAGATGCTAAAGGAAAAAAACTTTTTCTGCATGTTGAACGGAATCTTTCTCCCAAAGATGAGAGCGCCAACCTGGTTCTGACCATTGACAGCCGTATTCAGTACCTGGTGGAAACGCATCTGAAGGAAGCTGTGTTGGATAAAGGCGCAAAAGGCGGCATTGCGATTGTCATGGATCCGAAAACGGGCGAGATTCTGGCCATGGCCAATGAGAAAGGATTCAATCCTAACAACATCAAGGGGCTGACGTCGGAGATATGGCGCAACCGCGCGATTGCGGACTCTTTTGATCCAGGATCAACCTTTAAACCTTTTCTGGTCGCCGGCGCCCTGGAAGAAAAAGTTGTCAAGGAACCAGACCGGTTTTACTGTGAGAATGGACATTATACCGTTGCCAATCGGGTGATTCGTGAAGCCAACCGGAAACGTCACGGCTATCTGTCCGTTCGTGATATCCTAAAGTACTCCAGTAATATTGGCTCCGCGAAAATCGCGGAAAAGCTTGGCCGGGAAAAGTATTATTCCTATATTAAAAATTTTGGTTTTGGTTCCAGAACAGGAATTGATTTATCCGGTGAGGCTGCAGGAGTTTTAAGGCCTGCGAAGAGTTGGACCAGGGTGGACACGGCGGCGATTGCTTTTGGCCAGGGCATTTCGGTTACGGCCATTCAGCTCATTAGCGCCATGTCGGCGATAGCCAATAACGGGGTTTTGATGAAACCCTTCATTGTGCGCGGTCTGACCGATAGAAATAACAACCCGGTTAAAATGTATGCGCCGGAAACCGTGCGCCGGGTTGTTTCTCCCGAGACAGCCAGACGCATGACCGCCATGCTGACACAAGTGGTTGGCGCTGCGGACGGCACCGGTAAAAACGCTCATATCATCAATGTGGAGGTTGCCGGCAAAACCGGAACCGCGCAGAAATTCGATTTTGCCCGCGGTGTTTATTCATCGGAAAAGGTGCGCACCTCCTTTATCGGATTTTTCCCCTCCGATAATCCCCAAGTGGTGATTCTCGTGATTCTCGATGAACCGCAGCGCGACAAATGGGGCGGTGTGGCCGCAGCACCGGTATTTAAAAATATCGGTGAACAGATTCTCAACTGTTTCAAGACGAACATTCGGGAAACGCCGGTGTTTGAACCTCAAAAGACAAACAATCTGCAATTGGCTGCAGCGGACAAATCTATTGTTGAGGATGTGTCAAAGGCTGAAGATGATCTTGATGATGACTCCCTCATGCCGGACTTTACGGGCTTGACCATTCGGGAGGCGTTGAAAATATCGAAATCCCGATCGATTGAACTGCAGATATCCGGCAACGGCTGGGCTGTGAGACAGTCCCCAGAGCACGGTTCGGTTTTAGGCGATGAGCGACTGTGTAAAATTGTATTTGAGATGAAAAACTGAGGCATGATGGAGCTGCGGCAATTACTGCAAGGCATCAATACGATCCGGAAGAAGGCAGATCAAACCGGCGATGTGTTATCGGTCTGTTATGCCGCGGATCAATGCGAAAAAGGTTCGCTCTTTGTCGCGATTTCCGGACTGGCTCATGATGGCCACGACTTTATCGGTCAGGCGATTGAGCGCGGCGCGCGTTTTATTGTTCATCAAAAAGATATTGGCGTGCCAGACGGGATCATCGCCATCAAAGTATCCGATAGCCGCCGCGTGTTAGGTCAGTTGGCTAAAAATTATTTCGGCAACCCATCGTCCCGGTTGACCCTCATCGGCACCACCGGAACCAGTGGGAAAACAACCGTGTCTTATCTACTGGAATCGATCCTGACGGCCGCCGGTTTTCGCTGTGGCGTTTTAGGGACAGTCAATTACCGCTACAACGGTAAAATAATGCCGGCGCCGAACACCACGCCGGAATCATACGAAATGCAAAAGATCTTGAGGGAGATGGCCTCCGAGGGCGTGACGCATGTGATCGCCGAGGTGTCTTCGCATGCACTGGATTTGAGAAGAGTTGATGATTGCGATTTTGATCTGGGAATCTTCACCAATCTCAGTCCGGAGCATCTGGATTATCATAAGGATATGGAAGATTATTTCCGGGCCAAGAAAAGATTTTTTACCGAGCTCTTGGCGCAAAGCAAAAAAGCCTGCCCAGAAAAAATGGTGGCTAACGCGGATGACCCGTGGGGACGAAGACTGCTGAGCGAAGTCCGGATACCTGCGCTATCCTATGGTCTGGGCAAAAATACCGGGGTGACAGTTGAACATGAGGAGATAACGCTTGATGGTATCCGGGCCGAGATCAGTCTGGCCGGAAAGAAAATAACCGTGTCCTCCCGACTCATCGGCAGATTCAATCTGTCCAATATTCTGGCTGCCGTCGCCGCCGCATCTGTCCTGCGCGTGGAGACTTCGGTGATTGAGGCTGGGATTAAAAATTTATCCTATGTTCCGGGGCGTCTGGAAAAGATTGATTCGTCCGCCGGCATTCACGTTTTTGTCGATTACGCCCATAAACCGGATGCGTTAAAACAAGTGCTGCAAAATTTAGATAAGATGAAGCAAAAAAGAATATTGACTGTTTTCGGTTGCGGCGGTAATCGTGACCGCGCCAAGAGACCACTGATGGGCGAAACGGCAACGACCTACAGCGATTTGACGATTGTAACGTCCGACAATCCGCGTCGCGAAGATCCATTGGCTATCATCGGCGAAATCGAGGCGGGGATTGATCAGAGAAAAATAAGAAAAGTATCGTGGGAGCATTTGGTATTTGCTGATGATGCACACACCTATACGGTGATTGCCGACCGGAAAGCCGCAATTATTGCCGCCATTCAAATAGCGCAATCTCAGGACATTGTGCTGATTGCCGGTAAAGGCCATGAAGATTATCAGATTTTGGGAACAAAAAAAATACCGTTTGACGACAGGATTATTGCGACACAGGCTTTGCGATCGAGATTTCCTGATCGTTCGGAGGTTGTGTCCCCAATGTTTTCCTTGGCTGAGGTTCTGGCCGAGACGGACGGTCGCTTGATCGCCGGAAACAAGGAAACCATGATTTACGGGGTTTCCACGGATTCCAGACACATTCAGCCAGAGAATCTTTTCATCGCCCTTCAGGGAGAGAATTTTGACGGCCATGCCTTTGTCCAGAAGGCACTGGAGGACGGTGCAGCCGGCGCTGTTGTTTCGGATGCCCGTAAGATCAACCTAGAACAACTCCATCCGAATAAAGGTCTGATGGAAGTGGACGATACCCTGCGGGCACTGGGTGACCTGGCGCACGCTCACCGCCGACGTTTTTCCCTTCCCGTAATCGGGATCACCGGTTCTTCAGGCAAGACGACCACCAAGGAAATGCTGTCCTGTATCCTCGCGCAGGAAAGAAAAGTTCTTAAGACGGAAGGCAATTTAAACAATCTGATCGGATTACCACAGACCATTTTCCGCATGACCGGTCAGCACGAAATCGCTGTCCTGGAAATGGGAACCAACACGCGCGGCGAAATTAAAAGGCTGACGCAAATTGCCTCGCCGGACATCGGGCTCATCACCAATGTCGGCCCCGCGCATCTGGCGGGGTTCGGTACAATTGATGTTGTGGGCGAGGAAAAGGGCGATTTGTTTTTTAATATGATCCCGTCAGGTATTGCGGTCGTTAATCTTGACGACGAAGCGGTGTGCAATGCGGCTGATCGATGGTCCGGCCGCCGCGTCACGTTCAGTATGAGGGCCGGTGCAGATGTTAGCGTGAACGATATTCGAAAAAACGGCGCCCGCGGCATGAGCTTCAACCTACTGATGGATGGCTGCGCGTACAAGGTGGATATGAAAGTCGTCGGTATTTCCAATATCTATAATGCAATGGCCGCCGCGGCGACAGCCGTCGCCTGCGGCATCCGTTTTGAATCGATTCAGCGGGGCCTGAATTCGTTTCAGGCGGTGGGTGGACGCATGGAGATCATTAAACTACAAAACGGTGCGTATCTGATCAATGATACCTATAATGCTAATCCCGCATCTGTTCGGGAAGCCCTGTTGACCCTGAAGGATGCAAGGAACGCGCACAGCGCATTCGTGTTTTTAGGCGATATGCTGGAGTTGGGCGAGACGGCGCCGGAAATGCATCGCAAAATCGGAATGCTTCTAGCGACAACTGGTGCAACGGCGGCTTTTCTTCAAGGAGAGTTTGCGCAGGTCACCGCCGCCGGCGCTCTGGAGGGCGGATTGGCGAAGGAACAAGTCATGTTTTTAAAGGATGATGAAGAGGCCATGGCTTCTTTGAAAAAAAAGTTACGCAGAGGTGATTGGATTTTAGTCAAAGGATCCCGACGGATGAAGATGGACAGGATTGCAGCGAGAATCCGCAAGGATTTCGGCGATGGAAAAACCGAAGGCGAATAAGCGGCGCATGAAACCGGGAGAGAAAAAGTGATTTACCAGTTCTTATATCCTTTACATACGGTGTTCTCATTCTTCAACGTGTTTCGCTATATCACGTTTCGGACCATATTCGCTTCGATCACGGCATTGCTGATTTGCCTGATCCTGGGCCGATGGTTCATTCAAAAGTTACAGAGTCTGCAAATTGATCAGCAGATACGCGAAGACGGACCAAAGACGCATCAGGTGAAGAAAGGCACGCCCACGATGGGAGGCGTGCTCATTATCTTCGCAGTGGCCATTTCCACATTGTTGTGGGCCAATTTGGCCGTTGATTATATATGGCTGGTTCTGTTGGTGACGGTCGGATTTGGCCTGATCGGCTTTTTGGATGATTTTCGGAAAATGGCCGGGAAAAGCTCTCATGGTGTTTCCGGAAAAACAAGACTTGCTGCGGAAATTATGATCGCCTTGTTTGTCGGTTTTATTTTGTATTTGAAGCCGGGATTTAACTCGCAAGTGACGATTCCCTTTTTCAAAACGGTTTTACCCAATCTGGGCTGGGGGTACATTCTGTTTTGCGTTTTTATTATCGTGGGTGCGGCCAACGCCGTGAATTTGACGGATGGACTCGACGGTCTGGCGACCGGCCCTGCAATCATTTGTTTTGCGACGTATTTGCTGTTTGCCTATTTTGCCGGTAACGTGAAAATAGCGCACTACCTGCAGATTCCTTATGTCTCCAGCGCCGGAGAGTTGTCCGTATTCTGCGGAGCGTTGATGGGCGCAGCGCTCGGCTTTTTGTGGTTTAACGCCTATCCGGCGGAAATATTCATGGGAGATGTCGGATCGCTTTCGATGGGTGGAGCGCTGGGAACGGTAGCCGTTATCACCAAGCAGGAAATTTTGCTGGCGATTGTTGGCGGTGTTTTTGTGATGGAAACTTTTTCCGTCATTTTCCAGGTCGGTTATTTCAAACTGACGGGCGGCAAACGGATTTTCCGGATGGCGCCGATCCATCATCATTTTGAACTCAAGGGTTGGGCGGAACCGAAGGTGATTGTCCGGTTCTGGATCATTTCGATCCTGTTGGCGCTGTTGGCGATCAGCACCTTAAAGTTACGTTAGGGGAACCATGGAAGTTGCAGGAAAGAAAATAGTCGTCATCGGCATGGGTAAAACGGGCATCGCAGCTGCGGCTTTTCTCGGGGGTCTCGGCGCAACCGTTGTGGCAGTCGATGAAAAACCTTCACGCCAGTGGGGGGAAGCGTTTGATTCCATGGCCGGTCAACCGTGGATTACCGTCGGCAGCTACGATGTGACGACGCTCGACGGCGTTGACATGGTTGTGCCTTCGCCGGGGATTCCTCCATACCATGATATTTTAGAGGCCGCGCAAAAAAGAAATATTCCGATCACGAGCGAGATCGAACTGGCCTATCGCTTTATAAAAGTGCCGATCATCGCCGTGACGGGCACTAACGGTAAAACCACCACCACCACGCTGCTGGGTAAAATCCTGACGCACGCCGGAAAGAAAGTATTTGTCGGCGGGAACATCGGCAATCCTCTCATTGAATATGCCAGATCCCCGCAGACCGATGATTTCATTGTCGCTGAAATCAGCAGTTTCCAGCTTCAATGGATAAAAACATTTCGTCCGCATGCCGCCATGCTGCTCAATATTACGTGTGATCATGTCAATTATCACGGATCGTTTGAAGAATACCGGCGCGTTAAGGCCAGGATATTTGAACAGCAGCAGGAAAGCGATCTGGCGATTCTTAATGCCGAAGATGAAACACAGGAAGGACTGGCCTCGTCGATCAGGGCGCAGGTGGTCCGATTCAGTTCATACCGATCGCTCAGTCCGGGAATATTCTTACAGGATGATTTTATCGTTTACAGTAAAGCGGACGGTTCTGAAGAGCGTTATCCTTTGAGCATGATTTCTCTTCCCGGTTTGCATAACGTGGAAAACGTCATGGCGGCAGTGGCGGCGGCGCGTTTCTGCGGATGTTCTCAGGAGAGTATTGTAGAGGCCGTATCGCAGTTTCGCGGCTTGCCGCATCGCATCGAATTTGCCGGAGAAAAGCATTCAGTGCAATTTTATGATGACTCCAAGGGAACCAATGTGGATGCCGTCATTCGCGCGCTTCAAACCTTTTCCACGCCCGTTATTTTACTTTTGGGCGGACGGGACAAGGACGGAAATTTTAATGCGCTCCAACCACTGCTGTCTTTAAAGGCAAAACAGGTCGTCTTGTTTGGAGAGGCGCGTGACGGCATTGAACCTCAGATCGGCAAGGGGGTGCCGGTGTGGAAGGAATCGACATTAAGAGAGGCTGTTGAACGGGCTTATCAGAATGCGCAGCCCGGAGACATTGTGCTGTTATCGCCGGGATGCGCAAGCTTTGATGAGTTTGCCAATTATAAGGAACGGGGGAATTACTTTAAGAAAGTGGTCAGGAACCTTTAAATGGAAGCAGCCGTAAAAAAAGAAACCAATACACCGGATATGATATTATTACTAGTTACCTTGATTCTGGTAACAGTGGGCACTGCGATGATTTATTCATCGAGTTCCATTCTGGCCCTGGAAAAGTTCAAAGACGGGCAGTTTTTTCTTAAGAAACATTTGTTTTTTGTTTTTGTCGGTCTGCTGATCATGATTGTGATGACCAAGATTCCTTATGAACAATTGAAGAAGGTGGCTTATCCCGGTGTCATTGTATCCGTTATTTTACTCCTGCTGCTTTTCATTCCGCATGTCGGCATTAAAAGAGGCGGCGCAACCCGCTGGCTCAATATGGGCGTGTTTTCGTTTCAGGTGACCGAACTGGTCAAGGTGGCGATGGTGATCTTTCTGGCGCATCTTCTGACACGAAAGGTGCATCACCTCAAGAAATTCAGCCGGGGTGTTCTGATTCCCTTATCGGTGACAACCGTCATCATGGGTTTAATTATTCTCCAGCCGGATTTCGGCACCGTCGTCATTATCATGTCGATTCTGCTTTTGATGCTGTCTTTGGCCGGTTCCCGGATCACCCATTTGATGTTTCTCGGCGCGGCTTTTATTCCCGTGGGAATCTGGCTCATCATGCACAAGGGCTACCGGATGGCTCGCCTGACAGCTTTTCTGGATCCCTGGAAAGACGCGGATAATACCGGCTTCCAGCTTATCCAGTCCCTGATTTCCTTCGGATCGGGCGGTGTGACGGGTCAGGGCATCGGCGACGGCATGCAAAAATTATTTTATCTGCCGGAACCGCACACGGATTTTATTCTGGCGGTCATCGCGGAGGAAAGCGGTTTTATCGGTGTAACGATCGTTATTATCATGTTTATTTTCTTCCTGCTGCGCGGCTTTATGATTGCCTTTCGCGCGCCGGATCTTTTCGGGACATTGCTGGCCGCCGGGTTGACGATGCTGATTACCATGCAGGCGTTCATTAATATTGCGGGTGTGATGGGTCTTATCCCCTTGAAGGGGCTGGCGTTGCCTTTCTTAAGTTACGGTGGCACGTCGTTTGTCATGAGTATGTTGGTGGTGGGGATCTTGTTGAATATTTCCACGCAGCGGACATAAGCGGCAAAAGGATTTAAAGATGCGTATCGTCATCGCGGGAGGAGGAACAGGCGGTCATTTGTTTCCCGGCATTGCCGTTGCGGAGGAGTTTTTAAAACGCGATCTTCGAAGCCGTGTGATTTTTGTCGGCACGAAAAAAGGGATTGAATACAGGCTGTTGGGGCAGTTGGGTTATACGCTTTCGGAAATTGATGTGGAAGGTTTGAAAGGAAGAGGTTTGGCGGCGTTGATTAAAGGGTTGTGGGCGATACCGAAGAGCATGTGGCAGTCCAGGCTCATCCTAAAGGACTTTTGTCCTGATATTGTCATTGGTGTCGGCGGTTACGCATCGGGGCCTGTCGTGATGGCCGCGTATCTGATGGGTATTCCCACCGCCATCGCCGAGCAAAACGCCCTGGCTGGAAACACCAACCGCATTTTAGGGAAGTTTGTTGCTAAAATATTTCTGACCTATGAGCAAAGTAAAAACCTTTTTGCGGCAGACAAGGTTTTGGTAACGGGCAATCCCGTCCGTGCGGCGTTTGCAGCAGGTCTGAGTCGTACGCAAGAGAAAAAAGTAGGTCGACGGATTCTCATTTTCGGTGGATCGCAGGGCGCGGCGACCATTAATAAAACGGTGGTGGCCATGTTGCCGCTATTGCAGAAGATAAAAGATAAAGTCAGTGTTGTCCATCAGACAGGCGAGCGTGATCTGGCAATGGTGAGGCAGGCTTATGAACAATACGGCATCGAGGCTCAGGTCAGCCCGTTTATTGTCGATATGGTGTCCGCCTACACAGCATCCGATCTGATCATCTGTCGCGCCGGAGCCACATCTCTTTCGGAAATTACGGTGGCGGGGAAAGCCTCTATTCTGATTCCCTTTCCGTTTGCAGCCAATGATCACCAGGCTCTGAACGCGCAGGCAATGGTCGAAGCCGGCGCCGCGGCAATGATTCTGGAAAGCGAACTCACCGCCGAAAAACTGTATTCGTTTGTGGAAAGCTTGCTGGATGACCATCAAAAATTGCAGGACATGGAAGTCAGATCAAAAAAGTTGGGCAGGCCCGATGCCGCCGCAAGAATTGTCGATGCCTGCATGCAATTAGTACCGAAGAATAAACGTAAAAGTAAAAACAAGGAAAAAAGTTAATATGGTAAAAGATCGAGAAACCGGATTCATGCAGCGCAAAGTCAAAAGCATTCATTTTATCGGCATCGGCGGTATCGGCATGAGTGGGATCGCCGAAGTACTGCTGAATCTCGGTTACGGCGTCAGCGGCTCGGATATTCAGTCCTCCGACACAACAAAGCGCTTGCAGCAATTGGGCGCGAAGGTTGCCGTCGGACACGCGGCGGAAAATATCGGCAGTGCGGATGTGGTGGTAACGTCCACCGCAGTGAAGACGGACAATCCGGAAGTGGTTGAAGCGCATCATAAAAATATTCCGGTGATTCCTCGCGCGGAAATGCTGGCGGAACTTCTCAAAATGAAATTTTCCGTCGCCGTTTCCGGCAGCCACGGCAAGACGACCACGACCTCCATGGTATCAACTATTTTGGCTGAGGGCGGTCTTGATCCGACGATGGTGATCGGCGGCAAGTTGGCCAGTATCGGTTCCAATGCCCGGCTGGGCGACGGTGATATCATCGTTGCGGAAGCGGACGAGAGCGATGGCTCGTTTCTAAAGTTGTCTCCCACCATTGCCGTCGTTACCAATATCGATCGTGAACATCTGGATTATTATCCGGGAATAGAAGAAATCAAGGCGGCCTTTTTAAAATTTGCCAATATCGTTCCTTTTTATGGCTGTACGGTGATGTGCAATGATAATGAACATGTGCGCGAGATTGCCGGCTCCATCAAGAGGCGGGTGATTACGTACGGCATCGATCAGCCCGCGGATTACAGCGCCAACGATATCCGGTTTTTGGAATCTAAAACGCTATACCAACTGTCTTATAGAGGAGAAAGCCTGGGCGATGTTGAGTTGATCGTTCCGGGCCTTTTCAACGTCTATAACTCGATGGCAGCTGTGGCAGTGGGGCGCGAGTTGGGGCTGGATATGGCAACCATTCGGAAGGGTTTAAAAAGTTTTTCGGGTGTGCAGCGGCGTCTGGAAGTCAAGGGCAGGGCAAGGCAGATCACGGTAGTGGATGATTACGGGCATCACCCAACGGAAATTTTGGCGACGCTGGCCGCGGCCCGGCAGATGTGGAAGGGTCGGCTGATTGTGGTTTTCCAGCCGCACCGCTTTACACGCACCAAGGCGCTCTTTGATGAATTTACCCGGTCGTTTAGCGACGCGGATATTCTGGTGCTCAATGATATTTATCCGGCTAGTGAAGCGCCGATACCCGGTATTAATTCCGCAGCCCTCTGGGCAGCTATTAAGGAAAACGGCCACCCGCATGTAGAATACATTGGTCAGGCGCAAAACACGCTCGACTTTTTGTTAACGACGGCAAAGCCTGGAGATACCCTTATCACACTGGGCGCGGGCAGTGTGTATAAGATCGGAGAGGCGTTTCTGGAACAACTGGAGAAAAAGGGAGAGAAAAAATAATGACGGTTTGCCGGGCCATACAGGATGCTCTGGACGATTTGAACGTCGGGAAAATATGGTATGAAGAGCCGATATCGCGTCATGCATCGCTGAAACTGGGTGGCCAGGTTGATGCGCTGGTGATGACCGAAAACGAAGATCAGCTCAGGGAAGTCGTGTGCAGGCTGACAGAGAAAAATATTCCGTTTTTGCCGGTCGGAAATCTGACGAATATTCTGGTGCGCGACGGCGGATACCGCGGTGTCATGTTATGGATGCGCGGGCTGGATCAAGCGATCTGTGCGTCCCGGGAAGATGGGGGATATTTTATTGACGCACAGGCGGGTGCGGCGCTGGCGAAGGTCGTTTCACTGGCGGCCGCGGAGGAATTGACCGGTCTGGAGTTTTGCACGGGCATTCCCGGCAGTGTCGGCGGTGCCGTTCGGATGAACGCCGGTGCATACGGAACAGAAATAAAGGATGTCGTCTCCACCGTATCGGTGATTGACGGCCGGGGAAACAAGAAAGTCCTACAGCGCGATGAGATTGTGTTTACCTATCGTCAATCCAATCTGCCTGCGGATGTCATCATCTGCGGAGCGCGCTTTAACCTGCAAAAGGGAAACGGGGCGCAAATCAAAGAGCGGATGGCTGAAATCATGAAGTGGCGTCAGGAAAAACATCCGTTGAAATATCCCAATGCCGGCTCGGTTTTTAAAAATCTGCCGGGAATGCCGGCCGGGAAACTGATCGAGGAACTGGGATTGAAAGGTGTGCGGCGCGGTGATGTGCAGGTATCGAAGATGCACGCCAACTTCATCGTGAATAAAGGCCAGGGCACCGCCTCCGACATGATTACACTGATCACGTTTATTCAGGAAAAGGTTAAAAAAGAAAAAAATGTCAAACTGGAAACGGAAATAGTTATTATTGGAGAGAGCCTGTGAGTGGGAAAATAAAAGTCAGCCTGGAAGCCAAAAAAAACCGTCTGCGCCGGCGTCTGATTGGGGCATTGGGCGAATCGATAGGGGCGCTGACCCTGCTGGCTGCAGCAACGTTTTTCAGTGTCTTGTTTATCTATGCCTACAATTATTTATTGAGTACTTCATATTTTGAAATCAAAGAAATATCCGTGCGCGGGGTAAAGGAACTCACGGAAAAAGACATTCTAGCGATGGCGAAAATTCAGCCGCGTTCGAATATTCTGGCTGTGAGTACGGATGTTGTGGCCGGCCGGATAGCCGCCAATCCTTGGGTCAAACATATTTACGTCGGCCGGGAACTGCCGGACCGTTTGGTGCTGGACGTGCGTGAGCGGACGCCGATTGCTCTGCTCAAGCAGGCCGGCAATTTCTATCTGATGGACGGAGAAGGCGTTGTCTTTAAAAAATTATCCAAAGGCGATGATGTCGATCTGGCCATTGTGACCGGCGTGAATATTCAGGCTAAAGTCCAATCCGCATTGATGGCCGAGGCACTGAAACTCCTGGAAACGTTATCCACGTCGGATCAACACGCTTTATTGGGAACGGTTTCCGAGATGCATGTTGACGAAGTGTTCGGTTTATCCGTCCTGACGGACAAAGGATTGCATTTGAAATTGGGGCGGGAGAATTTTGCGGGTAAGCTTCATCAACTTCAGATCGTCCTATCTGATCTGGAAATGCGGGGCATGAAAAATGGTCATTTGTTTGTTGATTTGGCCGATGTTTCCAAAGTGACGGTTCAGCGTAAAGACACACTGGAAAAATCGCAGGAACAGAAAAAAGGACCGCAGTACAGAATATAATTAGCGGCTATTCTAGAAGGGTGAAACTATGGGGAGAAAAAGTAACGTTCTGGTGGGAATCGATATTGGAACGACGAAAACGACGGCCATTGTCGGCGAAGTGACGGAAACCGGCATTGACATCATCGGTATGGGGATAACACCTGCCAAAGAATTGAGAAAAGGCGGCGTGGTCAATATCGACAGCACTGTCGAGGCGATCAAAAAGGCCGTGGAGGATGCCGAACACATGTCCGGCTGCCGCATCAATTCCGCCTATGTCGGTATCGCCGGCAGCCATATTAAGGGGCAGAACTCGCTGGGGATTGTCGCCGTCAAAGGCCGGGAAGTCGGCGAAGACGATCTACAAAGAGCGATTGAAGCGTCCAAGGCCATTGCTATTCCCGTGGATCGGGAAATTCTGCACACGCTGCCCCAGAACTATGTGGTGGACGGGCAGGACGGCATCCGCGACCCCGTGGGAATGTCGGGCGTGCGCCTCGAGGCGAAAGTGCATATTGTAACAGGCGCCGCCGCTGCCATTCAGAATGTGGTGAAATCCGTCAATCGCGTCGGGCTGGATATTGATGATGTCGTTCTGGAACAACTGGCGGCCAGCGAGGCCATTCTCAGTCGTGACGAAAAAGATCTGGGTGTTGCCCTGATCGATATCGGCGGATCGACCACCGGCATCGCCATTTTTGCGGAAGGGAGCATCAAGCACACGGCTACTCTGCCGGTGGGCGGTAACTTCCTGACATCGGATATCGCCACCGGTTTGCGCACGCCTTTTGCGGAAGCTGAAAAAATAAAGTTGAAGTATGGTTGCGCTCTGACGTCAATGATTCCAAAGGAAGAGACCATTGAAGTGCCCAGCGTCGGCGGCCGGGAAGCGCGAATGGTGTCGCGTCAGATCCTGGGCAGAATCGTGGAACCCCGCATGGATGAAATCCTCAATATGGCGCTCAAGGAAATGGTCCGTTCCGGTTATGAAGATCTGCTGGCGGCGGGACTCGTGTTGACTGGTGGTGCGGCTCTTTTGCCGGGCATCAATGAAATGGCGGAGCAGATTTTTGATATGCCGGTGCGTCGTGGCTACCCCACAGGGGTCGGCGGTTTAAGTGATGTCGCCAATTCACCTGCTTTTGCAGTCGGCGTCGGTTTGATTATCTACGGCAGCAAAAATTTGTCGGGCGATTCCATCTATAGCAAGACGGGTAATGTCTTTATTGAATATTTTAAAACAATTAAAAAATGGTTTTTAGAGTTTTTCTAAACAGAGAAGGGGGTGCGCATGTTTGAATTAACGGAAGTATGCATCGAAAATTCGGCAAAAATTAAAGTGGTGGGTGCGGGCGGGGGCGGCGGCAACGCCGTCAGTACCATGATTTCATATTCGCTCAGGGGCGTCGATTTTATTATCGCGAATACGGACGCCCAGGCGCTGGGGGCATCGAGCGCGCCCGTTAAAATCCAGATTGGAGCGGAAGTAACCAAGGGCCTGGGGGCAGGTTCCAATCCGGACATCGGTAAACAATCGGCCTTGGAATCCCGCGACGAAATCCGCCGGCATCTGGATGGAGCGGATATGATTTTCATCACGGCGGGCCTGGGCGGAGGCACCGGCACGGGCGCCGCGCCGGTTATCGCGCAGGTGGCCCGCGAGTGCGGCGCGCTGACCGTGGCCGTGGTGACCAAGCCTTTTCAGTTTGAAGGCAAAAAAAGAAATTTACAGGCCGAGGAAGGCATCGTGCAGTTGCGTGATGTGGTCGATACCCTGATTGTGGTTCCCAATCAGCGGCTGCTCAGCTTGGGCGGACGGGGCCTGTCGCTTCTGGACGCTTTCAAAAAAGCGGATGATATTCTTTATCAGGCCGTTAAAGGCATATCCGATCTGATTGTTGTTCCGGGGTTGATCAATCTTGATTTCGCCGATGTGAAAAACATCATGTGCAATATGGGCATGGCGCTGATGGGCACCGGCACGGCCAGCGGCGAAAATCGCGCTATTGAGGCCGCGCAACGGGCGATATCCTCGCCGCTTCTGGAAGATAATACGATTCAGGGTGCGCAGGGCATTCTGCTCAGCATCACCGGCGGACCGGATATGAGCCTGTATGAAGTCAATGAAGCCTCGTCTCTGATTCAGTCCGAAGCGCATGAAGATGCCAATATTATTTTCGGCACGGTCATCGATGAGAACATGAAGGATGAAATAAGGATTACCGTGATCGCGACCGGTTTTGAAGACGCGATGAAGAAAAAGCAGACGTCGTCCAATGTGACTCATCTGGGCGGTTTCCGGAAAGAAGATTTATCGACACCCGCTTTTATGCGCAAGGAAAAATCTCGCGACCAGGCCAATGTGCTGACAATGGGCATCAATGATGAAAGTGAAAACGTCGATATCGAGATTCCCACGTTTCTGCGCCGGCAGGCGGACTAAAAAGTGATTTGTGGCTATCCGGCCGGGTGCGCAAGGGCTAAGGCCTTGAGATGTCCATGAATTGGAAACAGAAAAAAAAATACGAAACCCTTTTAGCCCGTGAGCAGGGTTTTGTGAAAAAAGTCTGGGGAACCTGCCATACGGTTTGCCTGGCCTATCCTAATGTCTATCGGATCGGCATGGCCAACCTCGGGTTCCAGACCGTATATAAAATATTTAACGAGCTCCCCTCCTTTCTTTGTGAAAGAGTGTTTCTGTCCGTGCCCGGTGACGACGCCGAATTCGTCACCGGCGCGGCGGAAACGGTTAGCCTGGAGAACCAAAAACCCATCCGGAATTTTGACATTCTGGCTTTTTCCATTTCTTTTGAAAATGATTACCCGTCCATCTTAAAGATGCTGGATCTGGGTGGCATCCCGCTCAAAGCAAAAGACCGCACAAACAATGTATCCGCTGGTGATTGGCGGCGGCATTGCGCTTACGCTGAACCCCGAACCGCTGACGGACTATTTTGACGTCTTTATCTTGGGGGAAGCGGAAGAAATTCTGCCGAAGTTTGCGCGTGTGTACGCAGAAGGCCGACGGCTTGAGCTCAACAGGCGATCACTGCTTATCCATTTACAAAAACAAATACCGGGAATTTACATTCCTTCACTCTACGAGGTGCATTATTCCCCCGAAGGGAAAATTTGGGATATCGTGCCGGTCACAAAGGGAATACCAAAGAGAATTCAGATCTCTCCCGTAAAAAATATCAACACCTTCTGCACAACCGAAGTTGTCAGCAGTCGTGATTCGGAAATGGCGGATATGTTCCTGGTGGAAGTCAATCGCGGCTGTCCGCACCTGTGCCGTTTTTGCGCGGCAGGTCACGTTTACGCGCCGCCGCGCTTCCGCAGCTATGAAGAAATCATAGCTTCTATTGATAACGGTTTGACGCTGAAAAATAAAATCGGCCTGGTCGGCACAGCGGTTTCCGATCATCCCGATCTGTTAAAAATTTGTCAATACATTGTCGATCACAGCGCACAGGCCGGCATCGGTTCCCTGCGCCTGGATCGGATGGATGAAAAAATAGTGGATATGCTCAAGGCGGGCGGCATTGAAACGGTCGCTTTGGCGCCGGAAGCGGGAAGTCAGCGTTTGCGGGACTTACTGCGCAAAGGAATTACCACGGACGATATTCTGAACGCCGCCAGGCTGATCATTGAAAAGGAAATATCCAACCTGCGATTGTACTTTATGGTGGGCCTGCCGACCGAAACCGATGAAGACATTGACGCCATCATTGACCTGGCCAAAAAAATACAGCATACGGCCTTGAGTCATACGGAAGGAAAACGAAAGTTCCGGCGTGTTACGCTCAGCATCAATCAGTTTATTCCCAAACCCCGCACTCCGCTGCAATGGTGTGCTCTTTCGGACGTTCAGGTCGTCGGGAAAAGAATTAAAAAGATTTCCCAAGCGTTTAGGCAGGACAAGCAGATCAACGTCATTGCCGACGTGCCGAAATGGAACTATGTGCAGGCGCTTTTGTCTTTGGGCGACCGGCGCGTGGGCGATATTCTCCTGGCCGTGCATCGTCTGCACGGTAACTGGATGAAGGCACTGAAAGATGTGAACATCAATCCCGACTTCTATGTCTATCGTCAAAAAGATTTATATGAAATCCTACCGTGGGATATCATCGAAGTCGGCATATCGAAAAAATCGCTGAGGCGTGAAAACGAACAAGCGCTGCCTCTCAGCAAATGATCAAACTGTCCAAAAGTAGTGCTGTCTTGTAAGAAATGACGATTACGAATAAAAAGTGATTAATGTAAAAAATCAGTCGCGCTTCACGGGGCTGCTGGATTGCTCATGAAGCACTCGGCAATCTGGATGCAATAAAAAATGCGGGGGACAGCTAATAAAACTGTCCCCCGCATTCAATAGCCTTCTATTCATCTTGGCAGATGAACTGTCAATTCAGGGACAAATCCGGAACGTGAACGAACCGATTATATTACTGCTGTTGTTTCGCTTTTGCTTCCTCTTCTTCCCGTAAAATCTTGCGCAGGATTTTACCGATTGCGGATTTGGGAATCGAGTCGCGAAATTCAACCAGTTTAGGCACCTTGTAGGGAGCCAGCTTTTCCTTGCAAAAGGCAATGATTTCTTCCGCCTTGCAGCTTTCGCCCTCCTTCAGAACAACAAAAGCCTTGACTGTCTCGCCGCGGTATTTGTCTTTGACACCTATGGCCACGGCCTCGGCGACCTTGGGATGCTGGAAAAGGACTTCGTCAATGTCGCGCGGATAGATGTTGAATCCGCCGGCGATAATCATGTCCTTCTTGCGGTCCACGATGAAGATATAGCCGTCTTCATCCCTGGTGGCAATGTCTCCCGTATAAAGCCAGCCGTCTTTGAGCTGTCCCGCCGTTTCGCTCGGATTGTTCCAGTAACCCTGCATGATCAGTGGTCCCTTCATGATGATTTCACCCGGCTGACCGTCGGGGACATCCGTTTCCCCGTTTTCGACATCCACCAGCCGCACATCAGTATCCGGTATAGGGAATACCGATGCTGCCCACTTTCTTTAGCCCCAGAACGGGGCTAAAAATACCCACCGAGGTGGATTCGGAAAGACCATAGCCTTCATTGAAATAAATTCCCATGTCTTTGACCTGTTCGATAAGTTCCACGGGCATCGGGCCTCCGCCCGAGGCCAAAAGACCTATTTTTTTGCCCAGATTCAATTCCGCAGATTTGGGATGGTTGATCAGAGCGGTAATCAGTGTGGGAACTGTCGGGAAAAAGGTGATCTTCTCGAATTTGGCAAGGAGTTCCATCATCTCGTCTATATTGAAGCGGGGAACCTGGATTTGGGTCCCGCAATTGAACATAGCCACGTTCATCACTAAAATGTTGCCGTAAACATGGAAGTAAGGCAATATAGCCATTACATTGCGTTTTTCATAGGGTGTATAAATATTTACGGCGTTTGCCCATAACGAGGACTGAATTGTAGCCGCCACAACGTTGGCGTGTGTAAGAACGGCGCCCTTGGGGACTCCGGTTGTGCCGCCGGTAAATTGAATCATGGCGGGATCTTCCGGATTAACCGGGACCTTAGAACGTTTGGGTTCTGGGTCTTTGCAAGTAGTTCCGAAAAGTGATGCCAGCCCTCTAACAAATCAAGGCTTTTGGAAGTACTTACGGGAAATCCTTTGATATAGTCGGTGATTCCGGTGGCGATCACCCTGGGAATATTGACTTGTTTACACAGTGTGCGAATGGCCGGAAGAGCCATATCAAAGGTGACCAGAGATGTCATTCCCGAAGTATTGGCCATCAGCTTCAACTCGTCGGGAGTATATAAAGGATTAAGGTTGACAACGATTCCCCCGATAGACAGGATTGCGTAATAAGCAATCAGATATTGGGGACAATTGGGCAGATGCAGCCCCACCCGGTCTCCTTTTTGGATACCGAGGCCGGCCAGAGCATTGGCAAAACGTCTGGATTCCTGCCGCAGTTCGTAAAAAGTCATTTCGCTGCCGAAATAAATCAGGGCAGCCTTATCCGGGTAAGCTCCGGCGGGAAGATCAAGCAAATCATGAATAGCCAATCTTGGATAACGGATAGTTGTCGGTACGTTGTAATCATAGTGACGATGCCAGGGTTTCTCTATCATTTTTCTCCCTCCTAAAAAAGTGATTTGTGAGATTGATCATCTGCCCAACGCTGAGCCGGTCTGATGCGGAAAAAACTTGTTCGGATGGGATGAACATCCTCTCCAGATCTTTGAGAAAGAACCGGGTATAACCGTTTTTACCCACCATGCGACCCTACCTCTCTTTTTCATAAAGCATCGCTTCTGTATGGGCGAAACGATAAGATGTTCAGTCTTGTGTGTCAATGAAATATTGATAACAATATTGGTTGAGTTCAATTGCTCAAAAAGATCATGAATTTGCCGTCATGTTGTGGTAAATATCCTTTCCAAGAGAAAATAAATTCAGGGAACAAAAACGTTGTTGTGGAGGTCTAAGACTATCAAGGACAAGAAACCGCCGGCCGTCGATGACGATCTGAAATATGTCGTGGCCTGTCAGAAGGGCGACACGGAGGCGTTTTCGGTGCTGGTCGAGAGGCATTCCAGAAAAATGCTTAACGTGGCTTATCGGATGCTGAGTGATTACGATGAAGCCTGCGACATCACCCAGGAAGCGTTTCTGGCGGCTTTTCGATCCATAAAAGCGTTTAAAGCCGAGGCGAAGTTTTCCACCTGGCTGTGCCGGATTGTCATCAACTGCGCGAAGAACCGTCTCAAACAGCGCCAGAAACTGTCCCGGCACGAAAGCGCCTCCCTGGATGAAGCAACAGCCGGGCAGGGCGATTGTGCCGGTTGCCTTGCCGCATCAGATGAAAGTGGTCCGGCTCGTCAACTGGAACGCAGGGAATTGGATGCCGAAGTGCAAAAATGCATCTCGGCGCTTGACGGTGATTACCGCGAAGTTCTGGTCATGCGGGACATTCAGGGTTTTTCGTACGAAGAGATTCGGGAGGTTTTGCAGATACCCGACGGGACCGTGAAATCCCGGCTGTCGCGCGCGCGATCGGCGATAAAAGACTGCCTGAAAAAAGTCATGGGTGATTTATGAAAAAGTGTTCCACCATAGAAAATCTTCTGCCGCTTTATTCGGAAGGTACCATATCCGACGCAGAAAAGCGGGTGGTTGAAGAACATCTGTCAGATTGTGCGGCCTGCCAAAAAGAGTTGGCCTATCTGCAGAAAGCAGGTCAGCTTGTGAATCATCTCTCCGATGTGGAAGAGCCGCCCTGGTTTCAGCAAAAAATTATGGCACGGGTGCGTGAAGAAGCAGGCAAAAAAAGCTTCGCACAAAAGTGGTTCTATCCGCTCAGGATCAAGATCCCCATTCAGATTATGGCGACCATTGTTATCGCGGGTCTGGCTGTTTACATTTACCAGTCGGGTGATGAGCAGGTGAAACAGATTTTGCCGGGTGCCGCAAAACCCGTTATTGAAATGCAGAAGGAACAGGCGCCGGCGCAAATGCCGCAGGCAGGGGATATGGCTTTGTCTCCGGCTGCTCCACCGGAAAAGGCAGCTCCCCGAGAAAAATTAAAACAGGACAAGCAAGTGCCGGTTCAGGTGGCCGCAGGCGACGTTCAAAAATCAGAGGCGCCGGAAAGCAAACCCAATGCCGCTAACGAGTCCGATGTATCCAGAGCGAAAGGATTGGCGGAAAGTAAAGACGAAGCCAAAGGGACGTCTCCGGCTGAAAAATATGAATCAGCCCGGGCTTTGCCGCGGATGGCTGATCAGGAGAAAAAAGCGGTAGAACAGGCTTTGCCGACATTAGCGAAAAAGAAAGAATCGGACATAATAGCCGCCCCTGCCGCGCCGCAGTCGATGGGAGCCTCCGCAGTCGCGCTGCCGCAGGCCAGAGTATTCGTGCGGGTTGATGATCTGAATGCCGGTGTAGCGGATGTGGAAAAGGTCCTTGCCCAATATGATGCAAAAAAAGTGACAAAGCAATTGGCGAAGGGTAAGGCGCTTATCCTTGCCGATGTTTCAGGCAAGAATTGGAAAGACATTCTCTCGAAATTAAAAAGGATAGGGCAAGTGGACGAAAAAGTCATGCCCGCCGATATTGGTGAGAGCGGCTTGAATGTATTAATAGAAATATTGGGCCCGTAGTTGATGATAAGATCAGATTACCCGGTTTTGATTTTCGGGCGGTTAAGGAGTGCCGGATTTATCCTGACCGCCTGGCGTTCCGATTTCATCCCTGTTTTTTTCTGTTTTAAAAAAACGTTGAGTAAAGCGGGAGAAACGCCTGGTCAGGGGAAGAGAAGCCTGGATCTTTTCCAGCGTGGCGCGGGTCGCTTCCTCGCCGATAGCGACAAGATCCTTTGCCCGGCTGAAGTCCGTCCAGTGAAGATCTCCCACAGCGGGATGGATAACGACATCCGCGTTTTTAAGTTCGGCGGCTTCCAGTGCGTTGGCCGTAATTTCTCCGGCACGGTATAAAACATCTTTGGCCGTTGTAATGCCGGTGTCCGCCGGTAGATCGCGATCCACCATGACGGCGATAACGACATCCGCTCCGGCGGCGCGAGCCGCATGGACGGGGACAAGACTCGTCACGCCGCCGTCGGCCAGCAGCCATTCGCCCAGACGAGTGGGTTCAACTGCTCCGGGAACGGAGCAGCTTGCCAGCACCGCCTGACGCAGCGAGCCTTCGCTCAAGACAACCTGTTTGCCGGTGATCAGGTCAGTGGTCACGGCGTGAAAGGGAATGCGTGTGTCGCGGATATCCACGTCAGGGATAAGGTAATTGATGAGAGATTGAAAATCCTCAGCGGGCATGATGGAAGGACGGAATAAAGCCCGAACCATGTAATATTGATTTCTGGTGAAGATCTGTATCTTTTGAAAAAAACTTTTCGGCCCCGGTGAAAACAACATGCCGACGGACTTGATGGCGGATTCCTCAAATTCGGGACTCTTCAGGTAGGCATCCGTTTTTGCCGTAATTTCCCGCGTTGTCATGCCCAGCGCGTAAGCGCCGCCGATCAGGGCGCCGGCACTGGTTCCTACGATCAGATCGATCTCAATACCCTGCTTGTTCAGAACATTGATGACACCGATATGAGCCAAGCCGCGGGCTCCACCGCCACCCAGGGCGAGGCCAACTTTTTTGCCAGTCCATTTCATGATAAGTCACTCCATCAAGCTGTGAACCTTCTTACCAATACCACTCCCGCCTGTCAACCGGATACCATTTAACAATGATTTTTTATGGTGTTGACATCCTTTTCTTTTACTCCTATAGTTCCTCCGAGTGAAAGAAATCCATTGTCCATTCATTTTGAATGGGAGGCGTAATCTGTAAATAAAATGGTATGCCCATACCGGCCAACCAACAAGACAGGAGGAGTCAACATGTCAGATCTAAAAGAATATTTAGGCCCATCATGGCGCGATGAAGCGCTCAAAAGGCTTCAGTCGGAACTTACACCGGAAAAAATGAACAAGGTCACAACATCGATGTCCAACATTTATAAAAACTGTCCCGGCGGTGTGGAGATGTTTCTATTTATCGAATGTCAAGACGGGAAAGTAACCCGCGTGGAAACGGGAACCGGCGAGCCTCCCCAAGCCGAATTTAGAATCATCGGCGATTATGAAACTTTTTCCAGAATTTCCCGCGCAGAACTTGGTGCACAAAAGGCTCTGATGACCGGAAAACTTAAACTTAAAGGTAATCTGGCAAAAGCGCTCAAACTCGCAGCCGTGTCAGACCGTACTTAATAAAGTTCTGGCTCAGATACCAACTCAGTATTAACCGAAGGGAGATAAATTATGCCCAGAATATTAGACCCCAAAGACAAATATTATATAGACAATCCGGGACGCGTCAAGGCGATACAGGCCGAAATGCATAAGCGCGGAATTGATGTGTATCTCGGTTCGCGCATCCGTACAATGAGTTTTGTGATGGATACGTTCTGCCCGTGGAGAAGTTATATTATCATTCCGCCGGAAGGACAGCCCACTTATTTTACGTTTGTTGTTGATGCGCTGCGTGTGGGCGATGAGACATGGATTGACGGTGACCATGTTCGCGCCTACGGACCGATGGGCGGTATGGATCAGGTTTCCGCAATAACTGATTTTATTAAAGATGAACTCGGCATCAAAAAGGGACGCATCGGCTATGAGGATGGGATTTCCGCCTATACAGCCGAAGGCAATCTTTCCCATTGGGAATACACCCATTTTAAAGACGCACTTCCCGGTTTTGAATGGGTCAACTCGCACGACATTATTGATGCGCTTTCTCTCATCAAAGACAAAGGCACCATTGAACGATTCCGTACCGCATCGCTGATTGTTGATGAAGGACACAAAGCGGCGCGGGCAGCTCTGGAAAACGGCGGTTACAAGGGAATGACTGAAACCGTGATTGCCGGTATCGCCGCGCTGGCCATGCGAAAAGCAGGCAGCGTGTCGGAATGGAATTTTGCCGGGCTTAATGAAATTTCCAGCGGATTCCGCACGGGCTTGGGCGCCTGTACGCCTCCGACCACCAAAGAGATCAAAGCAGGTGAACCGCTGATGCTGGATTTTCATGCGATGTTTAAACTGGCGCTGGGCGACCACTCGCACAATTATCTTATCGGGCCGGCAACAAAACGTCAACGCTGGCATGCGGATAATTTTGTCGCGATCATTCAGAAAGTAATTGATAATTATCACGCCGGGACAACACCCGGAACACTTGCTGCAATGATGATGGACTTTGCCGAATCCCGCGGATGCGGTGATTTTATCCAGCCGGCCTGTGAACATGGTATCGGTCTTTTTGGAGATGAGTGGCGGATCGGCGCTATTGTCAATCCCGACCTTCCCTACTGGACGGATCAGGATCACGTCTATTCAGGAAAATGAAATGGTCGTCTGCGCGATGCAGTATGCCGCTCCGGAAGAGAATATCGGATTCCGCTATGAAAATGATATTGTCATCACCAAAGACGGTTGCGAGGTTTTGTCGAAATATCCGCTCGGTATTGAAGAAATTTCATAAAACCCGACCGGCATAAAATTCAGGTTGTCAAAACGCTATATTTGATGAAACCGTAAAAAGCGAAAAACCCTGAATTTTTTAAATGGCTTTAAAGGTCAAGGAAGATTGATCAGATGAAATCGTTTTGGCTGTGTTTTGTGCCGCTTTTTGTGGCCGTTAACGCCATGGGTGTTTTGCCGGTGTTTATCAATCTGACGGAGGGTGTTGAAAAAAAGCAAGTCAGGAAAATCATTCTGCAATCGATGGTAACAGCGTTGGTTGTGGCTATCGCATTCATCGCCGTGGGAATGTGGAATCTTCAGGTTTTTAAATATCACGGTCGCCGACTTTATGATCGCGGGGGGTACGCTTCTTTTTATCATTTCCATCCGGGATATTCTTGTCGCCGAGAAAAAAACATCCATGGTTGATCAGGATAGTGTCGGCGCCGTGCCGATTGGTGTGCCGCTAATCACCGGTCCGGCCGTGTTAGCGACGTCCCTGATTCTGATCAGTGAACACAGCGCGGTGATGACGTCACTGGCCCTTGCCGCAAATATTCTGATTGCGGGCGGAATGCTTTTCATGGCGCCGCTTATCAACCGGGTGCTGGGAAAAACAGGCTCAAAAACCATATCCAAAATCATCAGCCTGCTTCTGGCAGCCATCGGTGTAATGATTGTCCGCAGAGGCATTGCCATGTTTATTGCCGGAGGGATTCAGGCTTAATTCATCGGCTAAAGGGAGTGTGGTGACAGGATCGGGTTTACGGGGCAATCCCGCCCGATCAGGCGGCGGACTGATTTCCGCCGCCGGCATCCTGTTAAGGATTGCCTGGTCTCCCGCATCGGCGCAGCATCGGCAACTAAGAGCGGAAACGCTGCTAGGGTACATACTTGAACGATACCCTCAGCTTGACACGATATTCAACTACTTTATTTTTCTCGACTCTCATGTCCAGTTCCTTGACTTCCGCAATGCGGATTTCCTTCAGGTTCTTGGCCGCGGTTTCCACAGCCTTTTTGGCCGCGTCTTCCCATGATTTGTCACTGCCCCCGATAATTTCAATGACTTTATAAATGTTGCTCATGATCCTTCTCCTTTCTGTTTGATGAGTTGAAAGCCTTTAAACGTCACACACCGGCTTTGGTGAGCCGGTAACAATGGATAACGCCAGCCGTCCGTTGCAAGGATCCATACCATAATGCCACTGTCGGAAAAGGCGCCACCCGATGAAAACAAACGAAAAATATTTCAATACAATATTGTAGAGAATACTATCAGAAAATTAGGTAAAACCGTTGGAGATCAGCATAATACAGCTCGGAAGATAGGACACAGAATGATGATCAAATGTGTTTGCCATTATACCTCTTTTAAGGAAATCGTCAATCAGAGAATGGAAACCGGCTGATTGCTTTAGGCAAACATCTGATTTTTAATGGAAATCAGAGTTCTTATTCATAGGGAATGCCGGGGACAGGGAATAATCTTATCAAAATATTTCAAAAGCGCTGTCTCCGGCCATGTATCGAAGAAACTTAATGCCCGCAAGACGAGCAGTTCGATGAGGAGCATGACGAGCAACCGGAACTGCTGGATGCGCTGTTGCCCGCTGAACCGCCGGAACGCATGGAGGAGTATTTACCTTTTCCCACCTTGGAAACCAGCTTATGAGTCTTTTTAGATTTGCATTTCGGGCAGACGGCGTTAGGCTTTTCACTGAGGCTCAGCGTAACCACTTCAAATTGTTTTTTGCATTTATCGCATTCATATTCGTATATCGGCATAACGTTATATTCCTTACTTTTTATTTCAATCTAGAGATTAAGACGGAAAATGTCAATACCTGCAAGGTAATTCGGGCCTGCAATTGTCAGCCTGCAATTGTCCATTGACATAGCAAGTCCTTCTTCTTATACTGCAATACATGGAAAACATATTTTCTCCACAAATTATTTGCTTTATTGAAAGGAAACCATGAAGGAAAAAGATAAGTTAAAATCGATTTTTACAAAGTCAATCCATGCCGGAGAGGACCGGGCGCGCTATGCCGATTCCATTACCACGCCCATTGTTCAGTCATCCACTTATTCTTTTAAGGACAGCAAGGAAATCGAAGCTTACACCAAGAACGACAAAAAACGATACGAGTATGGACGATACGGAAACCCTACAGAGAAAGTAGCAGAGCGCCGCCTGGCGGAACTCGACGGCGCCGAGGAAGCCTTGATGTTTTCTTCGGGAATGATGGCGATTACCACAACCATCCTGGCGTTGGTGCAGTCTGGGGATCATATTGTGATTACCGATGATTGTTATGGAAAAACGCTGGAATTTTGCAGATCCTATCTCAAGCGGTTCGGCATTGAATGCACGATTGTGCCTTTTGGCGATTATGAGGTGCTGGATGCTGCTATCAAAAAAAATACACGTTTTATTTTTTCGGAATCGCCGACCAATCCGTATCTCAATGTGTTTGATATGGTTAAATTCAAACAAATCGGTGACAGACACAAAGTCATCACCATCATTGATTCGACATTTGCCACGCCGTTCAACCAGCGGCCGCTCGATTACGGAATAGACCTGGTAATCCACAGCGCGACAAAATATCTTGCCGGTCATAACGACATACTGGCCGGTGTGCTCTCTGGGGAAAAAAGAGCTGGTCAGCAAGGTCCGCGAGCTGCACAAATCCATGGGCGGGGTCATTGATCCGCACTGCTGTTATCTGCTCTTGCGCGGGCTGAAAACATTTCCGCTGAGGGTGAAGACGCAGAATGAAAGCGCGCTCAAGATTGCCGAATATCTGGAAGGGCATCCGAAGATTGAAAGAGCCTATTATCCCTTTCTGAAAAGTCACGCCCATTATTCGATCGCCAACGAGCAGATGAAAGGTGGAGGCGGCGTTGTTACCTTCACGGTTAAAGGCGATCTGGACGCGGCGAAACGGTTTATGGATTCACTCGAGATGATCTATATTGCGCCCAGCCTAGGTGGCGTAGAGACGCTGATTACGCATCCCGCTACGGTGACCTATTACCGGTACACCAGAGAACAGCGCTATGAACTCGGAATTGTCGATAATCTCTTCCGATTGGCCGTCGGTATTGAAGATGTTGAGGATATTATAGCCGACCTCGAGCGAGGATTTGCCAACATCTGATTGAATCGTCAATCTCCAACGGCAAACTGTTTCAGGAGAGAATCCCGTTCTCCCCGATTATTTCATGCCTCGCTCGTCCACCTTTTTATTATTTTCCAACGCCTTCAGAGACAGGGATGCCACCTCATTAGGCGACATCCATAATGCATTCGGAATAACGCTATTGATCAGGACGGGGTTTTTTATGGCGGATGTGATCATTATCGGAGCGGGTTATGCCGGAATGAGTGCCGCGGCGCTTCTGGCTCACGCCGGCAGAAAAGTCGTTGTCCTGGAAGCATCAGGCATGATCGGTGGCCGGGCTCAATCTTACAGGGACGAACAAGGTTATACCCGCGAATACGGGGCGCATTCGCACAGGCTTGCGCATAAAGGCATCGCCAATGAGGTGTTCAAAAGACTTGGAGAAGAAATTGATTTTCTGCCCGAGACAAAAGATGCAAAGCTGATTTTCAAAGGCAGGCTCTGGGAAAGACCCGAAGGCCCCATGGGATTTTTGAAAACACCGATGCTTTCATTTCGGGCAAGACTTGTGCTCCTTGCTCTGCTGGCCAGAATCAAAAAGGCCGATCCTGCAGCGTGGTATGACAAAACCCTGCTCGATTTTTATAAAACATCTTTTCAGCATCCCGAAGTTGAGGCATTTCTGCCGTTTCTCGGCATGACCATCATGTGCCCCAATCCGGATAAGGTCAGCGCCGGTGAAGTTATCGACTTTTTGCAAAGAGCGCTTGCGGCTGGAGTCGGCGTTGGCGAGCCCAGGGGCGGCTCTGCCCGGATATTCTTGACGCTGAAAAAACATATCGCACAAGAAGGCCAGATCCACCTTCATGAAAAAGCTGAAAAGATTATCATCGAAAACGGCCGGGCGACAGGCGTCAAAACAGGCAAGACGACAATCAATGCCCCGGATATCATCTTTGCCGCCAGACTGCCGCTGGTTCTTGAACTGATCGACAATTCTCTCCTGCCTGCGGCTATGATCGATTACGCAAAAAATATCGAGAACAGCTCCAGTCTGGTCATCGACTTTATCACGGAAAAACCGATTACCAGCATTTGTTCCGGCATCCTTGGTGTTGATATTCCAATCTGGGCGCGCTTCCAGTCTAATGCCGATAGTTCGTTTACGCCTAGCGGGAAATATCTGTCAACCTGGGGAATTATGCTTCCGTGGCATTTTGATGGCGACAAGAAAATCGTCCGGGAGGCGGAAACAAGACTTAAAAATACGATTTCAACTGTCTTCCCGAATTTTCTGACGAGGGTTGTCGAAGAAAGAAAGATCATTGTGCCTGTGATGAATGGTAACGTCCTCACTCCGGCGCAGTCCAAGCCTCACCGGCCGGATACCCAATGTTCTTTGATTCAAGGCCTCTATTTTATCGGCGACACGGTCAGAGGCGATGGCTGCTCCGGCGACATCAGCTTTTCTTCAGCGATGAAAGCAGTGGATAAAATACTGGGCGCACAGATAAAATGATCATGAACCTGGAAGACATATCTGCCATACTGGTTAATGCTTTAATCGCGTTCGAAGAAGGGCTGCGTAAATTAAATCCTCTGGCCATTTCAGCCATCCGGGATGAGCTTACAGTCCATGTGCCGACGCTTGCGGCCGCTCGGGCATTTTTATCGGCAGCCGATCAGAATGCTCCGCAGGAAAACGGACGTCAGGAACTTTTGCGTGTCTGTGATTTCATCCTCAGCGCCATTAGAAATTTTGCCAATGAAGAAGATCTCCAGGCTGCCTATATTTCAGCGCTGCGGGCGGCACGCAAATCCTGCCGGGCGCAAGAGGCGCTGTTTCCCCTGTGCGGCGTTTTCCCTGCAGTGAATCGATATTTTCTGGAACCGGGAGCAGCCTCTGTTTTACTCCCCGCAAAAAAGACACAAAGTTATGAAACGGGACTTTTCCATTTCGGTGCGAATCAAAATCCACATGCCCGGGGCGGTTATTCTCTCTACATTCCGGAAACCTATACACCGGAGCGCGCCTGGCCGCTGGTTGTGGCCCTGCACGGCGGATACAGCCACGGGAGGGATTTCATCTGGTCATGGCTCCGCGAGGCCCGCAGCAGAGGCTTTGTGCTTTTCGCGCCAACCTCACAGGCTATGACCTGGTCGATTGCCAATGTTGAAGTCGATCAAGGGCCTTTGAGCCGCCATCTGGAACAAGTCTATTCGCGTGTCCATATTGACCGATCCCGCATTCTTCTCACCGGAATGTCCGATGGAGGAACCTTTGCCCTCGCCATGGGATTATCCGGGAATACGTCCTATCAGACCATTGCACCGGTTTCCTGCGCGCTTCCCCCATTGGATATGCGTCAGGCGCGGGAAAAGCGTATCCTTTGGGTACATGGTGCACAGGATTGGATATTCCCTGTGAGTTGGACTGTTCAGGCCTGCCAGAATCTGCAGCAATCAGGGGCGGACATCAAGCTCAGGGTTATTGAGGATCTCTCGCATACCTACCCGCGCGAGGCAAACGACACGATCCTGCGGTGGTTTGAAATGGACGGCATCCCTTAGCGGGTCGCCGGGAAAACTGATGATAGGCAATGGAAAGAAGATATATTTTTGCCGTGATCATGATTGAAATCCAGACTTCACCTTGTGTTTTAAAGGATTCTGAAAGTTATAAGATACCCTGGGACGCCGGGGTAAAATGGGAAGAGTGAATCTGTATTTCACCTGATGCCTGAGAGCATGGTTTGTAGATTAGATCCTCTTCCCACTGCTTTGTTCAGTAACTCGTACGGTATCAGAAACCTTCCCGATTGGGAATGAGTTTGTACTTGCAAGGTTGATTCGAACAAGGCTTTTACCCGACAGACGTTCTCATGATGGAAAGGGGGAATTCATATGGCAGTATCGATCCTTGGGATTGACATCGCCAAACAGAGGTTTGAGGTGGCATTGCTGGTCGAGCGAAAGATCAAAAACAAATCCTTCCAAAACACAACCGAGGGTTTTGAGGCCCTGGCTCTTTGGCTCAGGAAACAGGGCATTCACCAGGTTCACGCTTGTCTGGAAGCCACCGGCAATTATGGAGAAGACTTGGCCATCTTTCTGCATGAAGCCGGTCACACGGTCAGTATTGTCAACCCTGCTCGGATCAAAGGATTTGCCCAGAGTGAACTGATCCGTACCAAGACGGACAAGATTGACGCCGGCATCATTGCCCGCTTCTGCTCTGGCCATGAAACCGGAACCCTGGATTCCACCGCCACCGGAAATCAGATCGCTACGAGCCCTGGTCCGACGGGCCGATAGCCTGATCGACATGCTTACCCAGGAGAAGAATCGGCTCGGTACAGCCCATGAATCCGTCATTCCCTTGGTCAAAGAACATATTGCCTATCTTAAATCAGGAAATCGAAAAAGTCAGGAGATCAGATTGCCGACCTGATTGACCGGGATCCGAATCTGAAACAAAAGAAGAAATTGCTACTTCCATCCCAGGTATCGGTAAGGTAACCATCGCTGCTATCCTGGCAGAATTGTATGACCTGGAAAAATTCACATCATGTTCGTGAACTGGTGGCTTTCATCGGACTCGCTCCGAAGGAAACGATCTCAGGATCATCCATTAAAGGCAAACCCAGGCTATGCAAGATCGGTCATGCGCGTCTCAGGAAAACCCTGTATATGCCGGCACTGGTATCGATTCAATGCAATCCCGTTATGATCCCTTTTTATCGACCGTCTAAAAGAAAAAGGTAAAAATGGAAAAGTCATCGTCTGTGCGATTATGCGGAAACTGGTTCATATTATCTTTGGAGTCCTGAAATCCGGCAAAATGTTTGATCCAAATTATAAACCAATTTTCGCTTGACAAGAACGGTATCTACTAATGTTTTAAGATGTAGCACCAAAAATTAACAATTACTGTTTGAAATATGCATAAAAAAGGCAGAGCCATTTTGACCCTGCCTCGCTGCATCGAATATTAACCGATGTAACCAATATTAGAAATTTCCTTCTTTGGCTTCCGGGTGCCCTACCCGTGGTAAAAATAACGGCCTGCCATTAGTTACTTTCTTACTTTTTTCTCGGTTTCTACATTCTTTCCTACTGGTATCTCGAATAAAGGTACGACCCAAGTTGTTGCCCCTGCAAGTCCGAGCGCGTATTGTATAACAGTCAATGCCTCGTTGTTTTCGACTTCCGATATGGTCATGCTTACTGTTGTTGTTGGCGGAAGGCCGTCAAATGGCTTTCCTTGAAACATATAGTTGGCCAGTAACTTTCTCCCTGGCGTGTTTACTACGCTATCTGCAGCCTTTGCGACCTCCGCAGTTTTGCTCATATCCCACATTACAAACATGGCTACTTTCATATACTCCTCCTTTCATTTGAGTGAAACAATCTGTTGGAAAAAATATATGCAGTGCCTCATCTCCGAAGTAATTGACGACATCTCAACTCCACGCCTACCCTGAAAAAGAATCGTAAAACCCGACGAATTCACTTTTTTGATCCTTAGCCTTTTTCATCCGGAAACACTACTTTCGTTTCAACTAATGGAACAATTTCCTCTTTCATGAGATCGCTCCATACCATGACGGATGTCATGATGGCTTTGGGATCATTTGACTCACAGATCATGAAACCTCTACCTCCGCTAACATCAAACCATTCGCTAACTTTTTTTACTCCCTCACTGAGAGAGATTCCTTTCTCCATACGTCTTTTAATCAGCGCATCTCTCTGTCCGGGTTCCCATGTATAAATATTCATGAAAAGCATAGTTTACCTCCCTTCATTTGAGTGAAACAATTTGTTAGAAAAAATAAACCAGGGAATATTATTTAGGAGAAAATAGTAGGCTCCCACAGAGGTATGATAATCTCCGTGGAAGCCGAAATATCGGTATCTTCCGATAACTTCTTCTCATGACTCTTCCCCCATACAGTTAATGTTTTGTTGTTCGGTTTAATACATGGTTTTCTATTCAGGCCTTCTTCCCGACAAGAATTTTTGACACCGTCTTCAGGGTGCTAAAGATGCCGAAGCGTTCAACCATAATTTTCTGATACATGGCATCTTGATTTTTAGGCGGTACATATGTTTTTTCTTTCTTATGTAATGTGTGTGCTTCGTTTTTACAGGCTACAAAGCAGGCCCCACAACCGATACAACGATCGAGATTAACGACAGCAATCTTGTCTTTTAAGGAAATGGCATCCATCGCACAATTGTTCTATACATTTTTTACACCCTTTACATTTCGAAGGATCTATCGTCGTGTAATAAATCGCACTACAAAGATCTGCGGGTTTCGGCTGCATTTTCGCCATTTTGAGGGCGTGACAACAGTCAACACAGCAGCAACAGATGAATTGTGGTTTGCGTGCGTTCTCAGGCTGAAGGACAAAACCCGCCTCTTCAGCACGATTCAAAATGTTTAAAGCCTCTTCATTTGTAATCGGACGGCCAAAGCCCCTTCCAATGCATAACGAGCCGCGTCACTAAATGTAAGACAGGTTTCACGGAGTTCTGGATGACGACAGGAAATACCGATAACATCAGCCGACTCCCGGCATACGCAATTATTCACAGCAATATCATCTCTTAGTCCTCCCACATATTTTTTCATATCGTCATATGGTTCTATACGAATTTCCGGAGTAAGAGACTGACCAATAGGAATGGTACGCATCTGAAGAGTTTTCGTTCTGAACATGTCTTTTTGGAACTGCTCTTTTGTATACTGCTCGAAATCATGCACATAATCTTTAGTAAGTCGACCGACCTGGAACTCGAACATCCCTATAGCAAGCTGTGCCAAGCTGTATTGCTTTCCTTTTCCCTTGGATTCAAATGCACGTCCACCCAGAATGGCGCCTTTATTAACAAGATTGTCCAGCATTTCCTCCAGTTCCATTTGTGTGATTTCAATGCCGCTTTTCTTCACCCGCTTGTGTATCCTGCCGATGGTTTCTGGAAGGATGTTCAGATTTAGAGCGATTTCTGCCTCGGCAGGCGTAAATAGATGTTTTAGAAGTCTCAGTTCTACTCCAGACGCTGTTTCTGGAAATGGTACCGGCATCTTGTTAACTTCTTCACGTAATTTACAATATACGTCGTCTTGATTAATCATACGATCCTCCTTTTTCCCTATCTTTATGTTTACGCTACTAATGCAGTTTACTGAAAACACCTACATTGCATTCCGAAAGAATATCGCAAAAACAGCATCACAGGAAATAGTGTTTGTTTTACCTACAAGTCCGCAATTTACGGGAAGAGATCGAGTTGATTATTACGATTTGAAGTTTGGAATAAAAAAGTCCAAGCCAATTCTGATTCTGCCAACCAGAAATATAATAGCAAGTATATGACGATAATTGCATCCACGACGGCAGCCACATAGAAACCGGTAGAGAAGGGATAACTGATATTTAAGAGATAAAGGAATATCAGAAAAGTCTTTTCGATGGCGCTGTAAATCAGGACAGGCATGCGCCACTTAACTCTGAATGCGGATATGATCATGAAGATGCCTACCAATAAGATCATCATCCCCCAATGCTGGACGATGATTGTATAATTTTCGACAAAGGGTAGTTTCAGAATATTCTCTACTGTAAATTGCGGAAAAAATGCGGTCATTCCGGATAGAGCAGTGCAAAGTCCGGCAATGATCAAAAAAGGTTTAATGGTTTTGTCTAGAATGCTTTTCATGGATGCCTTCCTTTGCATCAGGTTGAGGGTTAGGTTGCAGACTCTTTGCTTTGATCCATCATTTTTTCGCATCACCCTTTTACAGTATCGGTTGAATTTACATAATCACTTGGTCAGGGCTTTTATCATTTCCCCTGTGTGATTTACTGAAGCAATGGGATGAGCCGCGAAACAGACAAATGGAGTGTATCGTTGGGTTGCTTTGATAACTTCTACCTCAGTCCCCTCAACGACTGAATACCCGTTATGTTCGCCAACAAATAGTCCCCAATCCCTGAGGATGCCTGCTTTCATATCTTGCTTAATCACCTTCATCAGCGCACCAAATTCACCCCCACGCTCTTTTAGGTCCACAGGTATTTTTGTCGGGTCAATTTCCCAAAGCAATAGATATTTCCCCATAGATTGTCCTCCTCTTAATTAGGTCTTTCAGAGGGTTGAAGTGCAATAAGCCAATTACTCAGCTGTCCGCAAGCAAAGAACATTTCAGTAAGTAAGAGCTATCGCTTTTTGTCTTTGCCTTTACGGGTTGGCTTTATTGAAACTAAAAACAAAAGCCTCTAGGGGGAGCAATAACCCCTTAGAGGCTAAATCTAGGTAACGGCTGACAAATCATTTTCATGGCTGACTCCAGAAGTTAAGGGTCAGGTTGATGGGTTTACATCGTGATAACAACGACTTGATCTTTTGATTTTCTTTGTACCACAAGTTAAGAAAAGCTGGTGAAATTTGATTATTAAATTATTGATAACCTATTGCTAATAGAAAATTAGCATTAAGAAATTGAAGAAAGGTGGGATTGAAGGTTGATATTCTTGCGGATTAAGCCTAATTTGCGCCTGATGTGAAACCGGTGGATATTGATTGCACTATCAGAGGAACCCAGGAATTTTGAGATCTCCTTCGTGGTTTTCCCTTCCCGGATCAGATTGGCAACTCTAATCTCCGTTGGGGTAAGATCCGTGTATTTTGATGAAAGCCTGTGTGAAAATGATGAGACAATGTTCTTCAGATTCCCTTCGAGAATGTCCAGATGCATCTTACTTTTCGCATCAAGCCTTTGCTCCCGAAGTGCCTCCAGCTGGGGGAAAAGCAGGTGCTTGACATTCGATAGAACTTTTTCTTCCAGTTCTGTTTTGTCTTCCTCCCGTTGCTGTAAGAGCACTTTTAAGGTAGCGTTGAGTTCCTGAAGTTTATGTGAATGGAGTTGCAGTTCCTTTGTTTTCTTCCTCAATGCTGCTTCAGCTTCTTTACGCTCCGCTATCTCCTCGGTCAATTGTTTGTTGCTTTCGGAAAGCTCGTCAGTGCGCTCTTGGATCAGATGTTCCAGGGTATCCTCTATCTGTTTATGTCCGGAGATGTCCCTGAATGATGCCTGAATACCTTTCTCGCCATTATATTCAATGGCTGTTGCCGTAATATCGACTGGAGCGGCTGTTCCGTCCTTGCGGAGTATGACTCCGTTCTGAAGACTGCCCTTGCCGTGCTTTACGATTTTCTTGAATGCTGCTATTGTCCGATCCAGTTCCATCATGGGGTGCAGTTGTGTGTAATTCATCTCTAAGAGTTCTTCCCTTGTGTAGCCCCAGAGTTTCTCAGCCATTCGGTTCGCCTCGATCAGATTCCCTCGCTCATCGGCGAGCAGTATGGCATCGCTGGCATTCTCCAAGATAGCCCGGTATTTTTTTTCGCTTTCTTTGAGCACATCCTCCATCCGCTTGCGCTCGGTGATGTCACTGCTGTTGATTATCGATCCAAGATACTTTCCTGCGCCATCAAGAATGATATGGCCGGATGAACGGAGCCAGACATAGTGTCCATCCGCATGCCGGTACCGGTACTCAGCTTCACTGTCTGTTTTCGTAATAACTCCTTCCATGTATACAGACGATACCCGATCCTTGTCATCAGGATGAAATTTGTCAAATGCAGCCGTGCCTAAGAGATCTTCCGGTCTATATCCCAGTATCCTCTGGTGGGAAGGACTGATGTATCTAAAAAGGCCCTCAGCATCTACATCACTCACCATATCGCTCATATTCTCGGCAATGCGCCGATATCTCTCTTCGCTCTCCCGCAGTGCCTCTTCTGCATGTTTGCGCTCGGTTATGTCGCGGGCAACAGAAATCGTACCCGCAACTTGTCCATCACGCATTAAGGGGGATCCATGAATTTCTGCATGCTTTAAGGTTCCATCCTTGGCGACAAAGTCATAATTTGTTGCCGGAATATTTTTACCCTTTGAGCATCATGTTTACATTGGTGATTGCTTGCTTCAAAGATTGCGGAGTCAAGATATGACTTAAATCGGAAACAGGTTGGCCGATGAACTCTTCGGCTTTGTACCCCAATAATTTCTCCACGCTAGGAGATATGCTTAATATATTGAAATCGGTGCCAATCATAAAAACAACATCCGATATATTTTCAAATTGCAATCGATACTCTTCAACCGATATCCGCAACTGCTGATTGGCTGTTTCCTTATCCAGTATTTTCTTTTCAAGTTGGTTGAAAAGGACTTCATTGTATTGCCGGAAAAACTCCATCTCTTCGCCGAGTGGTTTCCTCATCACGTTGCCCTCCATCTACCAATTTTAAATCTTAAGAACGAAGACCTCTATTATTGATAATAATTTATTGATACTTAGAGTATATAAAGAACGATTTTGTATGTCAACAAAATATTGGTCACAAAATGTGTGGAATCGATTTTTGTCGAGTGTGAATATTATTTATTACGGATTGAAACAGTGCATGTCTTTGAAAATTGCCTGACGCCCTCATTCAGGAAGAATCACGACACACTCGTTGTGACCTACGAAGAGTGGATGGCTGGTTTATGCACTGCCATTGATTAAGAGTCGTGAGGAAGTAACAAGAAAACCTGATTTCCTCAAACAGGGACAAAGTCAGCTGACCGCACCTCTTTGAGTTTAAGAGCTTCAGTGGGGCAGACTACGGTACAGACGCCGCAACCTAAGCATTTTTCGGTATCAACAGCTGCCACATCACCATTCAAAAACAGCGCATCGAAAAAACATCTGTCCACACAAGCTTCACAGCCGGTACAGAGACTGCTGTCAATGTCAGCGGCGAAGCGACTGGGAGATACCCACTTTTTCGACCCTTTCATGACGGCCCAGTTCAGGCAGCAATCCTTGCAGCAATTGCAGATGACATGGCCTACCGTCTGGCGATTATCAACCACATGCACAAGCCCCTCCTCACGGCACTTTTTCAGAATTTCAAGGGCCTCGCTTTTTGACAATGCCCGGCCTGTACCCCGTTCGATGTTGTATTCGGCGGCGCGATCCACCTGCATGCAAACTTCCAGCGGCTTTTTACAATTGCCGGAAATCACGCGGCAGGAACAATTTGTAACGGAAAGCGTTTTAGCATCCCCGATAATCTTCACGACATCATCATAGGCAAGAATACGCGATTGCGGCTCGATACTTTCATTGACGGGGACAACCCGCATGATGGAACCGGGCAGGAAATCCATAATCATCTGACCGTAAGCCGGCCATTCTTTTTCCATGTACTCTTTCCAGAGGTCCAGCACATGCCGGGATATTCCCGGGGTCAGGCTGGTGGAATCATGCATCTGGGGAATTGATTTGACGCGGTAGAATTTCTTTTCGCCGCCTTTTGTGGCTTTAAAGATCAACCCGCGGTGGAATAAGGAATCCATCATCGTCATGATGGCCTCCACGGACAATCCGGACTTTTCCGCTAATTCTTGCGCAGTTGCCGGTGGTGACGCCAAAAGCATGACCTTGGCCTCATCATCATTGACAAGAGCTTCAAAAATTTTTGGAACCAACGGTGATTCTCCTGCCCCAACGGCTTCTGCCAGTTTCTTGCATAATATCATGTCCACCATATTGACATGTTCTCCGTTTCAAAGAATTTTGGAGAGTATCTAAAAAAATATATATCGTGTCAAGAATAAACAACTGTTTATTGTAAATGCATTACATCTATCGTGGTTTCGTATGCAAAAAAAACAATATTCATTGGATGACAAAGTTAAATATGGAATGCTATAAGATAACCTGAAAATCAGTCTATCAAAGTAAATGAGGAAAACCAAACCCATGCATGAATTGCCCATCACAGAGAGTATAATGAAGGTTGTTTTGAAACATGCAGAAAAAAACCATGCCCAGAAAGTGATGACCATTCGCCTGCAGGTAGGGAAACTCAGCGATTTACAAGATGAATGGATTCAACGTTACTTCGATTACCTGAGCAAGGACACCATTGCCGAGGGCGCGCAACTCAAAATAGAACGCACACCGATCATATTTCAATGTAACAACTGCAACACATCCTACGAAGTAGCAATGGCAACTATGGGTAATGCCGTGTGCCCGGCCTGCGGAGTAAAAGACGGACTGCTGATCTCTGGACGGGAATATTTTATCAAAGAAATGGAGGTGCAATAGTGGAAGATGTAGGGTTACGAAGATTCGATTATTTAGAAAATCAGCAGTTCTCTCAGTAAAATATCTCTGAAAATACTCGTTATAAGTTGATTGACAAACTTTAAAAGATGATTTAGCTATCGCACAACATATGCCTAATCCTGACTTTCAGGAGCGGAGGAACCAATATTTTGGGGCGCATCGTTACGGCGTAGGGTAACCTCTTCGACCCGAGCCCTTCAGCTAACTTCGTAGGCTTCGATGAGGAGAACCAACCGGAGTAGTCCGGGAGGATTATTCTCCCCTAGACAATCTTCGGAGGTTATTTGTGTCATCATCAAGTTCTGAAAATCACGGTGCTGTTAAATCCAAGGGAAAATCCCCCCGCAAGTGGCTCAATAAAAAAATCCTTTTGCTTGCAGTTGGATCGATTGGTGTTGTCTTTGGCGATATAGGAACAAGCCCCCTTTACGCCATCAAGGCATGCTTCCATGGGACGCATGCAATTAACCCCAGTATGACGAATGTCTTGGGTGTTTTATCTCTCATCTTCTGGTCAATGACCATTGTCGTCAGCGTCAAATATATCACGTTTATCCTACGGGCCGACAATCGGGGTGAAGGCGGCATCTTTGCCCTGCTCGGTCTTTTGCGAACCTCTGATAAAAGCATCTCCCGCCGCATCCAGCCCATTCTCGTGTTTGCGGGGATTCTGGGCGCAGGGCTTCTTTATGGAGACGGAGTCATCACACCTGCCATATCCGTTCTTTCTGCAATTGAAGGACTTGAAGTCGCCACAAAGGCCGCGGCGCCTTTTGTGTTGCCTTTAACCTGTGTTATGCTCGTTTTGCTTTTTTCATTGCAGCATAAAGGCACGACTCATATCGGGAAATTATTTGCTCCGATCATGGCGCTCTGGTTTGTATCGATTGGTGTTTTCGGCATCATTCAGATCATACGTGAACCGACGGTTCTTTATGCCGTTAATCCGGTCTATGCCCTAGAGTTTTTTGTGAACAATGGAACTCACGGCATTATTGTGCTCGGATCAGTCGTTCTCTGTGTTACGGGTTGCGAAGCTCTCTATGCCGATCTGGGACATTTTGGTAGAGATTCCATCCGGCATTCTTGGTTTCTGTTTGTCTTACCCACATTGCTATGCAACTATTTTGGGCAAGGGGCTTTGTTACTGGCCCATCCGGAAATGAACATCAACCCCTTCTATAAGATCGTACCGGAGTTCCTGCTGTATCCAATGATCGGACTTTCTACCGTTGCAACGGTGATAGCTTCTCAGGCGCTAATATCCGGCGCATTTTCACTCACACAGCAGGCCGTACAGTTGGGCTTTTGTCCCCGAGTTCGGATTGTCCACACATCAAGCGAGATGCAGGGGCAGATATACATTCCTTTTGTAAATTATGCCCTGATGATAGCCTGTATTGCTGTTGTTATCGGGTTCAAGGAGTCCGGGAGGCTGGCCGGTGCATATGGCATTGCTGTTACAGGAACCATGATCATCACATCGTTTCTTTATTTTCTCGTGCTGACCCATGAAAGGAAGTGGCCTCTGTGGAAGGTTATACCCCTTGTCGGAATGTTCTTGGCGTTCGATGTTGCTTTTTTCACTGGTAACATCTTCAAGATTGCCGACGGGGGATGGTTTCCTCTCTTTGTTGCAGCGATTATAGCGATGGCCATGACCACGTGGAAAAAAGGACGAAATGAACTCTACCGTAAGTTAATCGGGGCAAGATTTCCCATAGACAGTTTTCTTTCTGGATTGCCGAAAAGTAGTATGCCGCGAGTTCCCGGAACCGCCGTCTTTATGACGTTATCTCCTGAGGGAACTCCTCCGACACTGCTTCACCATATAAAACACAACCACGTATTGCACGAAAAAGTGGTTCTCCTTTCCATTATATTCAAAGATAGTCCAACGGTTCCTGACAACGAACAAATTAAACTGAATGATTTGGGTCAAGGGTTTTACCGTGTTGAAGCATCCTATGGCTTCATGCAGAAACCAGATGTGCCGCAGGTCATGAAAATGGTCGCCAATTATAGACTCGTTACCGATCCGATGACCACGACTTTTTACCTGGGCAGGGAAACGCTCCTCACGGGGGGAAGATCGAAAATGATGCGGTGGCGTAAAGCTATTTTCGCCTTCATGTCCAGAAATGCGGGGAATCCCACCTCTTACTTTGGAATTCCCGCAAATAGGGTTGTTGAGCTCGGTACACAAATAGAACTTTAATTTTCATTCGTGCTGAAAAAAATTCATAAGGGTTTCCCGAAAAGAAGATTCAGCATATTAACGATCATCTTTTTTGTGCCGGCTCTTTCCATCAGAATGCTTAAATACAAAATCTCGGTGTTCATGGGCGGCACGGTTGCCTTGTCTTTCTTGATCAGCCTGGCGGCTTTGGGTTTGCACCTGGTTACGCAAAGGCCGCAACCGATGCATCGATCTGGATCAACACGGAAGGTTTTGCCATCCGCGATGATCGCGTCCATTTGACAACGTTTTTCACAGGCGCCGCATCCGGTGCAGGAATCCATGTCGATTCGGGCATAATAATTGGTGGCAAAAAATCGGGCAGGCCGGGGCTGCTTTTTTGCGGTGGTCAAAACGCCGCAGCAACAGCCGCAGCAGATGCAGATGCAGCTGGGCTTTTTGGAATTGCCCGGTTGAAGCACCATTCCTTTTTCTTCGGCCATGTCCAGTATCTTCAGGCATTCCTCTTTGGAGATCTGCCGAGCTCGGTTGCGTGCCGCGTAGCTGGTTGATCCGATGAGCAGACAGACCTCATAGTTGTCCGTTTGTTTGCAGGGCATTCCCATCAGGGCCTCGCCCTGCTTGCAGACGCAGTTGGCCACATGGAGCGTTTCTTTGGTATGGGTGATGAAGTGCCGCATGTTGTCATAGGTATCGACAAGATATTCCGGAACGATCGCTCTCAGATGCGGGCTGGTTCGTAACTGGGGCAGGGACGAGCGGAAAAACTCCTCGCCGAAGGCTTCGTCAAAATACCGATGCATCATCTCCACGAGCTCAGAGGTGAGAGCATCCACCTGATATTCAAACATGCCGATGGCCAGCATGGCAACTCCGTAGCTGGGTGATCCTGCGTTTTCCGACCGCCGGATGACGCCTTTCACAAACATTTCATCCAGCATTGCGGCCAGATCATCATGGGACAATTCAATATGAAATTTATTTTTCAGCCTTTTACGGATGGGGGCAATGGGGATGGAGCGAAGCGTCAGACACAAAGCAATTTTGGCTTGAAGGGGTGTAAAAAAATATTTCAGAATATCAATTTCCACACCGCTTTTTGTTGCGGGATACCCGATTGGATAACGGTCTAATTGAATCTGAAGCTGTCTGTAAATAGAATCGTCTGTCGGCATAAAAGTCTCAATACACTCATTGGCAGTCATTCGTTCACCGGCGATTTTAAAGCATGATCAGGACATGTTCCATTCCTGTGATTAAAACTATCGGAATTGAAGTCACTTGTCCATCGTCATTTAAGACATTGACGCCCGGCAGGCTATGAGGGTATACATTACCTATGAGGGATGAAGGTAGCTTAAGGACATAATTTATGAACGACACGAAACCTTTATACGATCCCCCGACAGTTATAGGGATCTTCATGCACCAAGCCCGCCGCTTCGGCGATAAAACGTTGTCGCTGACAAAAAGTAGAGGCGTTTGGGAATCCAAAACCTGGCGGCAAGCCTTGGAGATGCTTCCGGCAGGCGTAATGGGTCTCGTTGATCTGGGTTTTAAAAAAGGGGATACCGTCGGAATTGCCAGCCGCACGCGCAGAGAATGGAGCGAGGCCGATCTTATCATTCTAACCTCCGGCGGAGTCACCGTCGGCCTTTACCCCTCGGCCAGTCTCTGGGAAACGACCCATATTGTTTCTCACAGCGGTCTTCAGATCTGTTTCGTGGAAGACGATGCGCTTCTGGATAAACTTATTGCCGTTCAGGCCAAAACAGGTTTACCAAGGTCGATGATTCTCTTCGAAACAAACCGAAAGTCTCTTCCTGCCGGTGTGATCACCTTGGAGGCTTTAATCGCCCGGGGGCGAAGCACTCATCAAGCCGACCCAACGCGTTTTGAAACCGTCTGGCAGGCCGTCCGGCCAGCAGATACGGCGACGATTGCCTATACCTCCGGAACAACGGGACCACCCAAGGGAGCCATCATCACCCACGCCAATCTTTATCATACGGTCATCAACGCCACAAAGATGCACTCTTACGAAGAAAGTGACTTTGGAATTGCCTTTCTGCCGCTGACCCATATGCTTCAGAGAATGAGTGTTTATGCGGCGATGCACCTCGGTATTGTCGGCGCTTATGCCGAAAGTATCGACAAGCTCGTGGAGAATTTTCAGGAACTTCATCCCACCGTTCAGGTCAGCGTGCCCCAGATCTTCGAACGCATTTATAACCGGGTTCGCCAGATGCTTGATTCAGGGTCGCCTCTGAAACGCAGGATTTTTCAATGGGCGGTGTCTGTAGGCCGGGAAGCCGCGCCCTACCGTCAGGAAAATCAATCACTGCCGACTTTTCTGGCACTGAAACACGCCATCGCTTATCGTCTGGTTTTTCAGAAAATACACAATGTCTTTGGCGGACGGGTCAAATATCTTTTGTGCGGGGGGGCACCCACGCCTATCTATTTGCTGGAATTCTTCAATGCCGCGGGGCTTTTGATTCTGGAAGGTTACGGATTAACCGAAACCGTGGCGCCGGCAACGGTGAACCGGGCAGAGCGTTTCAAATTCGGGACAGTGGGACAACTGATTCCCGGGATGGAGGCAAAGTTTGCCGCCGACGGTGAACTGTTTCTCCGGGGACAGGGCCTTTTTCAGGGCTATTACAAGGACCCGGAAGCAACGGCTGCGGCCATAGACGCCGAGGGTTGGTTTCATACGGGAGACATTGCCGTCATGGACGACGAGGGATTCCTGACTATTACTGATCGGAAAAAAGATCTGATCGTTACGGCAGGCGGCAAAAACATCGCACCGCAAAACATCGAAAATCTCATTCGCACACTGCCGTTCATCAGCCAAGTCATGGTTTACGGCGATCGTCGCAAGTATCTGACGGCTTTGATCACCCTGAATGAACAAGAGCTGCGGAATTTCGCCAAACGGGAAAATCTTGTTGATGTGAATCCGGCGGGCCTGGCCGATCATCCCAAAATATTGCAGGCCGTATCCGATCAGGTGCAGGCTGTCAACCGTCGTCTGGCGACATACGAACAAATCAAGCGCTTTACCATCCTCCCGCAAGATTTTACTGAAGAAGCGGGTGAACTGACGCCGACGCTCAAGCTCCGCCGCCGCGAAATCATCAAAAACTACGGCGATAAGCTTGATAACCTCTATTGCCCATGAGGCTGCATTTCTTCTTTAATTTCAGCGAAAACTTTTCAGACTTCTTCATAACAGCATTCATGTTTTTGTCAGCTTCGATCTTTTCAAACGATAGGATTATTGATCAATGTGTGTTATAGCCGTTCCGCCGATTTTTCTGGCCATCCGCAGATGATCCGCGAAGTCCGTAATCGATGAGGTATCCCTATGCAAGAAATTCTGGTTGTGGCTGCGATCGCCGTGGCGATATTTTTCCTTCCCCGGTTGATGGGCAAAAAGCCGGAGCCTGAGTACAAACCCTACCGCCGCAGTCTTGGAATAGCCCTGACGGGATGGATGCGTCTCGCCATTCTTGTCACCATCCTTTGGGTTGCCGGCTGCGTCGCCTTGATGAAACCCTGGGCGAACAGCCCTTTTTCATTTTTCTACATCGGTCTGGGACCGATCCTTGTTTTCTGGGGTTTTGTCTGGGTTTGGTTAGGCTATAAAAAATACCGGCGCTGAGGGCTTTGTCTCATCATCACACTGGAACTTGATGGGCGCAATTCTTTTTTCCATTGGTGTTGATGATGATTGTCGGCAACTGTCATTTGATCTTTTGCAGCATATCACCCATCATTTTGTGGACCAGGTTGACGGCTTTTAACGGTCTGAGCATGACCTTGAAGTCAATAATTCTGCCGTCTTCGCCCCAGGTGATCATGTCCACGCCGTTGATGGAGATGCCGTCAATCACGGTCTGAAACTCCAATACGGCTTGATTACCGGAAATGACTTCTCTCAGATACTTAAACGTGTCGTTGTTGAGGACGTGCAGCGCCGCTGTCAGATATAATGTAGTGATCGGCTTTCCCACTTGCGGTGTATGAACCACGGGGGAATGGAAGACAACCTGCTCGGCCAGGATATTGTCGAGACATGCCGCGTCCCTGGCGTCAACCAATTTGTGCCATGTGGCGATAGTGTTTTCAATCATAGTCAAACCTCATGCTTATTGGCCGGGTATCACGATTCGTGAAGATTCCTCCCGCTCCATTTCCTTAGCCTCGGCAATCATGGCCTGAACAGCTTTTTCAATAGCGTCGGGTAATTTAGCGGCTGCATCGCTGAGTGTCTTGGCCCCTTCAATCACACACTGAACCGGAATCGGTCCGTTGGGGGACATCAACTGGGCCATGCCGGTGAAAAGGGGTTCCCGGCTCTCATCAGGCGAGCCGTCAATCTTGACGGGCGTAAGACGTCGGATCGTGGCATACGTCAGGTCCGTGAAGGATTCTTCTCGATAAAGGTTATCGGGATTTATTTTGATATTCGTTATTTTGGGTTCGTTGGCGTTACTCATGGGCTGTCTCCTTCTTTTTTTCGGATCATTGCCTGTTCCCCTACAATGAAAAGGCTGAAGGGTCAAGAAGGGATATAGGCGATGATCGTGTCAGGCCGGGTCCTTGAATTTGGGAGGCTGTTTGGTAAAATTTGCAGTCACCGCCTCCAACTGGTTGGGACTACCCATGAGCGTCATCATCAGTTCGGATTCCATCATCAGGCCTCTGCCCGAATCTCCATGCCAGACCTCATTGATGAGCTTTTTTGCCGCGCGAATGGCATCGGGATTTTTGGATGCGATCTCCCTGGCCAGTGCCATGGCTTCTTCATAGGGTTTTTCACAGACGTGTGTTACGAGCTTCAAGCGGGCCGCTTCTTCACCTTTGATGGTTTTACCCGTAAAGATCAGTTCTTTGGCCACGTCAATCGATACGACATCGCGGACGGTCTGAGTCACGCTCATATCCGGAATCAATCCCCATCGCATTTCCATGATGGAGAATTTTGCATCGGGCGTGCTGAATCGAATGTCAGCCCCCATGGCGATCTGGAAACCGCCGCCCAACGCTACGCCATGAATGGCCGCGATGACCGGCACGGGGAGCTCTTTCCATCCATATCCGATATGCTGATAGATATTGGAAATCCGGTTCTGGTATCGATCCGTGAGATTGGGAAACTTATTTTCTCCGGCCTGCATGGCCGCGAAGTTCTCAATATCCAGCCCGGCGCAGAAGCTCTTGCCTTCGCCGGAGATGACAACAGCCCGAACGCCGGGCTCCTTTGCCAGCCGGTTGATGGCGTCGGCCATGGCGTCGATCATGGCAAAGCTCAAAGCGTTGTATTTTTCAGGTCTGTTGAAACGGACATCCGCTACATGATTTTCTATTGAAATGTTTACTAGTTCACTCATTATTTTTTCCTTTCTTCGCTTATGTTTTCACTTTGCCAACTCGATACCTGCCTTATAAGCTTGATCCATAACAGTTTGATTGTTCTTTGCCGAATCCAGGCTTGCCATTCCTCCCGCAGCAATGCGGCCCTCAACCTTGAAGCCCAGGAAACCAAGGACGCCTTCATTCAGATCGAAGGACGAAGCAAACAAGCTGGTTTCCGGCTGTGCTTGCGAATAGACGGTTATGACCTTCTTTCCTTTTATCTTATTCCTGAACGCTCCCGGTTTGCCATCCTTGAGATACAACAGGGCAAAAAGCCGGTCGATAAAAGTCTTGGTTTGACCGGTTATCTGGAACATGAAGACCGGCGTCCCGATCACGACGGCATCGGCGCTGAAGATTTCATCATAAAGCGGAGCCATGCCGTCTGTCTGAACGCACTTTCCTTCCGGAGTCTGGCATTTATAACAAGCCTGACATCCCCGGATGCCCAACTCATTGAGATTAAATATTTTTGTTTCAGCTCCGGCCTCGGATGCACCGCGTAAAACCTCATTGACGATGCTGGTTGTATTGCCTTTTATTCTTGGACTTCCCACAAAACCGACGACTTTCATTATTTTCCTCCCTTAACTTTTGATTTAAATCCACGGCAGTTACGTCGCTGTAAAGCGCATCACCCGGGCAATAGCTGCCAGCCGGATATTCAATGGCCGCGATCAACCCTTTTTCATTTTTGCGGCTGCCTGTTTTTTGATCAGCTCCTTAAAACTTTTGGGGGGTTCGACAAAATCGGCGCGTGATACGAGTGTTATGGCGTCCGTGGGGCAGTGGTAAACGCAAACGCCGCAGCCGATGCAGCGCCCGATCTCTATTTCAGCCTTATCCTCCACGATCGTGATGGCGTCCATCTGGCAGCGATCCAAACATTCTCCGCAACCGGTACAGGCATCCGCGTCCAGCGCCGCCTCGAAATTGCTGGAGACGCTTCTGACGGGGTCGCCGAAGCGATAAACGCCTTGCAGAATTCCGCAGCAGCAGGTGCAACAGTTGCAGATAAAGTCAATGCGTTCCTTCGTGTTGCTGGATGTATGGATCAGGCCGGCCTCGGCACTCTTTTTCAAAATCTCCAGAGCTTCCGCTTTGCTGATCTCGCGGCCAAACCCGCGTTCCCTGACGAATTCCGCGAAAGGGCCCAGCTGGAGACAGACTTCGTCGGGATATTTGCAGCCCTTATCCAATAGCCGTTTTTCATGACGGCAATAGCAGATGGAAACCGTGATGGGTGAATTCTCTGCGATATATTTACTGGCAACTTCAAAGGGAAAAACATTGGTCGTCGCCGTCAGGGTTTGCTCGATCGGAAGAACGCGCGCCATGTGGATCGCCGCCTCGTCAGCAAAAGGAGATTTGGCTTCTTTCTGCGGTACGCTGGCATGAAAATAGGCATCGAACAGACGGGCCAGTTCTTTGGCGCGTTCAGTCACTTCGCCTTTCATGAATTGCAGCTCGAAGATGCCGGGGACGAGTTGAAGCAGCTTGTACCATTTTTCACCATCACGTGTGCTGGAGTAAATTAATCCTTTATCGGCCATCTCGTCGAGCATACGGGCCACACGACCCGTATCTAAATTGAGCCGGCTGGCCAGGTTACCGGGAGATTCCGGAGCCATTGGTGAGAGATTGACAGCTAAGTGCGCCTCCTCTTGCGTAAAGAGTGACTTCAGTAGTGCTTCCAGTTCAGGACTTCTGCGGCTACCATATCCGATGAGGTTAAAAATATCCGCCAGTCGATCATACAATTCATCTGCCATGGGAATCCTTTATTCAGTTACCTGCATTTTCTTCCGCTATCAGACAGCCTCCACCCGGCACGGAACGAATCTGTGAATCGGCGTTCCGAACTGGTCGCGGTGAGTATTCTTAGTCAGGCGGTTCACGTTGGCGCCGTATTTTACGCCGTTATAAACCAGGCCGAAGCCGTGCGGGATCACCACATGGCCTTTGCGGGCCGTGTCTGTCACTTCCAGTTCAATTTCCTCGGAGCCGGCCTCGGTGGTTACACGAACCTGTTGGCCGTCCTTTAAATTCAAGGCTGCCGCGTCGGCGGGATGCATGGTGATCGTACAGGCGCGCTTACCTTCGTTCCATGCGGGATCGCGCATCAATGTATTGGCGTTTTTATCGATGTGCTTTCCCGCCATGAGTATAAGCGGAAATTCCGCAGGCAGCGTCAGCGCCGCTTCTTCTCTGGCCGCGTCAATGGCTTTGAGCTCATCGAGCAGTTCAGGAATGAGTAGATGAATTTTGCCATCCTCCGTCTTCACTTCCGCAAAATTATTGTCCGGGTCGATCCGGCCCACCCAGATACCTTCGGGATGATCGAGAATCTGCTGGAAAATTTCTTCACCCATTGTCGGGCCTGACTTAAAGCCCGCCCGGATGGCATTCTTATATAATGACTTCGGGGCAACCTGCAGCATGCCCCAGAGCGCCGCCAGATGCACCGAGCCCATCGCCTTGCCCAGCGTCTTTCCCAGAATAAACGGCATGGCTTTCATGGCTTTCGGTTCTGTCATGGCATACTCCATCAGGGCCTTGGCAAACACCGGACGACTCTCGAAGGCTGCTTTGTAGAGGCTTTCCGGAATCGGCGGAATCAGCCCCAGCTTGTCGGCCAGGAGCAGATCGATTTCACCCTGTTCTTTCGGCTCTCCCTCCGGTTCGACAATCGGCCGGCGCATCTGGAAGATATATGCCGGGATAGGTCATGGGGAAAAAAGTGCCGTCCCATGATTCATAGCCCGAACGCGACGGCAGCACGTAATGAGAAAGGGCGGCCGTTTCCGTCATGGCCAGTTCCGCCGTGACCAGCAGGTCCAGTTTCTGGAATGCTTTTTCATAGGCGGTAGTGTCCGCATAGGAACGCAGGGGATTCAAACCGGTAACGAAAACCGCCCGCAGGCGTCTCGGGATGATCGGAGAGAATTTCTTCCGGCATGACATTGGGCGGAAAAACACCGCAAACCGGGAAGGCATTCGTCGCCACGGTCCGCCAGGTTTTCGGATCTCTTTCATCGCTGTTGGGGCCGATGGGCATCATGTGGCCGTTAATGACATTGCCGCCGGGGACGCAGAGCCTGCCACAGATCGACTGAAGAATAACGATCAAATAGGAGTTCAGGCCGCTGTGGCGTCCCATGTAAATGCCGAGGTCGTAGCGAAATGATGATTTGCGTGTGGCGTAAAGCCTTGCGACTTCGCGGACCTGATCAAAATCCAGATCACAGACTTTGATGGCGGCGTGGGCATCAAAATTTTCAAAATATGATTTTATTGAATCAAAGCCCGATGTGCGGTTGGCCAGATAGTCTTTGTTTTGCCATCCTTCTTTCAGGATAATGGAAATCATGGCTTTGAGCAGCAGAGCATCCGTGCCGGGACGGATTCGCAGGTGAATGTCGGCCAGTTTAGCGGTTTCCGACACCCGCGGATCAACCACGATCAGCATTTTGTCTTTATCTTTGGAAAGTCGCTGGAGCTGTCGGGGCGCCTGTGGAATCTGATGGCTCTGCATGCCGTTCCAGCCGAACACTAAAAGAAGATCGGTGTTATTCACATCCGGCTGATCATGAAGGTACTGCTTGCCATGTGTGCGTCCTACCACCCAGAAGGCGCCGGCGAATTCTTGCGCCAGCGCGCTATACTGATACTGAGAGCCAAGGCCCCGCATCAGGCGAACACCGAAGGGAACCTCAAAATGGCAGCCCTGACCGCCTCCGCCCATGTAGGCAAAGGAACGGGGGCCGTGCTGGCCGATTATGCTTTTGAGTTTGGCCGCAATTTCATCGATGGCCTGATCCCAGGATATCCGTTCGAATTTGTCCCCGACTTTTTTTAGCGGGTATTTCAGGCGGTCGGCATTGTGCTGGTGATAAGCGACGTTCATGCCTTTACGGCAGAAGTAGCCCTCGCTTCTAGCATTGGATTTGTCCGGTTTTACTTTGACAATGCGATTGTTTTCCACCTCGATTTCCAGACCGCAGTTCTGCGCGCATAATACACATCCGGTTTTATGGATGGTTCCCATGATTGCTCCTTTCCCCGGCGGTATGGCCGGATGTCCGACGTGCGCCTTTATGAACCGGGCGCCATAAGACGAAGTTTTTTTATGATACCGTTTAAATCCTGTTTTTCTGCGAGGGTTAACCCTTGCAGAAACTCTAAATTGCCTGCGGCTATCACTCTGGTTGCTTCCCGGCTCATGGCTTTGCCTTTTTTAGTCAGATGAATGTGGATGGATCGGCGGTCATCGGGATTCCCCTTGCGTTCGATAAACCCTGTGGCCTCCAGACGGTCAAGAAGGCCCGTGAGCGTTGCGCTGTCCAGCTCAGTCCTTTTACCGAGTTCACTGGATGTGATTTGATCTTCTTGATCAAGAAAGCCCAGAACCATTGCTTGCACGGATGTGATATTGAGCTCGGAAACCTTCTGGCTGAGAAACCGGTTGGCGAGTTGATGGACCTTTGCCAGCTGAAAGAAAATACAATCTGTTTCGAGCATAGAAATGAATTTATCCTTGCATGCAATTTACTTGTGTACGAGGATAATAGAGACAAATTACTTTGTCAACTATTTTATGATAGCCCCCATCCAGCAACTTTATTTATGCCGGGGGTTCAGGCTGACATGGCAAATCGGTGAATCCTCTGTTTTGTAAATCCTGAACATTCGGGATGCCGCTGCGGCCGCCCAGCTGCTCGCTGACTCGCGCCGCCGCCCACGCGCCTAGATCGAGGGATTTTTCAGCATGCCACCCTTGAAGTATTCCATACGTTAATCCCGCATGAAAGACATCGCCGCAGCCGGTGGTGTCGATGGCGTTTGCCGGGTAGGCTTCTTTGTGAATGAACCGTCCATCAATCAGGGCCATATAGCCTTTCGCGCCCAGCGTGACGCCCGTGAAGCGGATGCCCATGTCCGCCAGTATCTGGCAGGTCTCTTCCGGTGTCCCGGCCAGTGCGGTGGAAAATGTTTCCGATGTGACAAAGCAGTCGCTGAATTTGGCGATTTCCAGCATTCCGTCACGCAGCGTTCCGGCATCCACGATCACGGGAATGCCCGCGGCCTTTGCCTTGCGGCAGGCCCATAGCGAAGCTTCGGGAAACAAACCATCCGTATGTAGAGCCGAGCTTTTTAAAAGCAGGTTGATGTCCAGTTCTTCCGGCTGCAACGGAAGGCCTGTGGGCCTTTGCCAGAAAATCGTCCGGCGGGCCGAGGAAGGCTCACTCACGATAAAGGCGAATTGCGAATGCTGATGTTTGCGGATTTGAAGTCCGGATGTGTTGATGCCTTCGTCGGAAAGTAACGCCGTAATTTGCGTGCAGAAGTCGTCATCCCCTGCGACACCCGACATGTGGCAATTAACGCCCCAGCGTTGAAGTGCAACCAGCGCCGTGGCCACCGGTCCGCCTCCCTGCACCACCAGATGCGTAAATTCACACTTCACGTCCGGCGGAGGATAGGCAGGTATCAGGCCGATATAATCAAGCGAGCACTGACCGATACCGAAGACAAGGGGTATTTGATTCACGGCGTTTTCCTTTCCTTTTGTGTCTTCAATATCATGCATAAGAAGAAATGTGAAAATAAAAAAAGAAGGTTCGCAAGAAAAATATTGATAAGTATTTCAAGGAGCTATAATAAGAACGTCATAAAAAAATTGTCAAAATCTTTCTGCCTGAAAATTAAGGAACTTACCCATGCCTGCTCCGCAGCTTATTATTGAACTGATTGAACAAAGGCGACGCACTCGAGGATCGCGCCCTACCAGACGACCACGATAAGACTATTATGCAACGGTTTGCATAATAGTCTTGACTTTTGTGCAATGTCCTGCTAAATAGTCGGCCATGGAAAGATATCTTTATCATCCGATAAAAAAAGATTTGCAAAAGAAGATGGTCATTTTAACCGGTCCGCGGCAAGTCGGCAAAACATGGCTGGCCAAAGCGCTTATGCCGGAATTCAAAACGCCTCAGTATTTGAATTATGACAATATAGAGGACGCCAGGATTATTAACTCGCAGTCCTGGCCTGTGAAAAGCGATCTGCTTGTTCTTGATGAAATCCATAAAAAAACGGATTGGAAAAAATTTGTTAAAGGTGTTTTTGACACACGCCCGCAAAAACAGTCCATGCTGATTACCGGCAGTGCGCGGCTGGACACTTTCCGGCAATCCGGCGAATCGCTTGCCGGTCGTTATTTCTCCATGCGGCTCAATCCGATTTCCGTCCGTGAGCTGAAAGGTGCCGTTCCACCTGATGAAGCTCTTGAGCTTCTTAATAGACTGGGCGGATTTCCGGAACCTTTTTTATCCGGCTCCGAAACGGAAGCGGCCCGCTGGAGAAATCAGTATTATACCGACCTGATCAGGGAGGATATTCTGGAATTCGGCAGATTACAGGAAATTCGTTCGATGAAACTTTTATTGGAGTTGCTGCGCTCCAGAGTCGGTTCTCCGATTTCGTATACATCGATCGCGCAGGACTTGCAACTGGCACCCAACACGGTGCGGAAGTATATCGATATCCTGGAAAGTCTATGTATTGTGTTCACGGTGCGACCTTTTCATGCCAATGTGGCCAGGGCCATTTTGAAAGAACCTAAACTGTATTTTTATGACAGCGGTTATGTTCTGGGCGGAGAAGGCATTCAGCTGGAGAATACCTGCGCTGTTTGTCTTTTAAAACATGTGCAGTATTTGCAGGACACAACCGGTGAGGACGTGGAACTGAATTATATTAAAACCAAAGACGGCAGGGAGATTGATTTCTCTCTGAGCAGAAAAAAGAAAGCGACGCATTTAATCGAAGTTAAACTTTCCGATGATATCCCTTCGGCTTCTTTCAAATTGTTTGCACAAAAATTACCCAAAGCAAAAGCCGTTCAACTGGTACAGAATCTGAGGCGCGAACAACAGATTCATAACGTTGACATTGTCGATGCCGGCAAGTGGCTGGCGCAGTTATCTGCATGAGGCTGACGCAATAAATATAAAAGATAATAAAATGAGATAGGTATGAAATTACAGGCAGACGGAGAATTTGGCGAGTGGATAACCGTTGCGGGGAATCAAACCCAAAGAACTCCATTACGTCATATTGACTCATCTCCACACGGATCACGTCAGCGGCTTGAAACTGGTGAGTGATGCCAGAAGCATCTTTGTCAGCGAAGAGGAATTGCGGGCTGCTCAAAAATCCATTCGATATGTTCAGCATATGTGGGAGGGCGTAAATATATTAAATATGAAACAGGAGATTCATTATGAAAATTAATGCGGCGCAGATTTATCAATCATTGGAAGAGATTAGAGCAAAAAGCCCCTTGATCCACAATATCACGAATTACGTGGTGATGAACAATACGGCCAACGCGCTCCTGGCCATTGGCGCGTCGCCGGTGATGATTCACGCGGAAGAAGAAGTTGAAGACATGGCGTCCATAGCCTCAGCGCTGGTCATCAATATCGGCACGATCAGCGCCCCCTGGGTACGGGGGATGTTCAAGGCATTTGCCAAGGCGATGTCCAAAGGTATCCCCGTGGTCATTGATCCGGTCGGCGCGGGGGCAACCCCTTATCGCACGCGAACGATTTGCGAACTGATCAGCTCCGACCAGCCGACGATTATTCGGGGCAATGCCTCCGAGATTATGGCGCTCACGGATGACCGGTTGAAAACCAAAGGTGTGGACAGTACCGCAGCTTCCAACGAGGCGCTCCATGCCGCGCAAAGCATCAGCGAAAAACATCACTGTGCCGTGTGCATCAGCGGAGCCGTCGATTATATCGTGGAAGGCAAGCGGATGATGAAAATGGCCAACGGCCATCCGATGATGACCAAAGTGACGGGCTTGGGTTGCACGGCCAGCGCTTTGTGCGGCGCTTTTGCCGCCGTGGAAAAAGATCCGCTGGCAGCGGCGGCTAAAGCGATGGCGGTCATGGGCATTGCCGGAGAAATGGCTGTTGAAAAATCGGCGGGTCCCGGATCGCTGCAGATGAATTTTCTGGATATTCTTTATAACTTGTCGGAAAATGACATCAGCCAACATTTAAAAATGGAGGAATAGCCGTGCGAGGCGTTTACCTGGTGACAGATCGCGGCCTGTGCCGCAAACGATCCCTGCAGGATATTGTGTTGCAGGCCGTGCAGGGCGGCGCAGCTTACGTCCAGTTGCGCGAAAAAGATTTATCCACGCGCGACTTTGTCGAAGAAGCAATCGCCGTAAAGAAACTGCTTCTTCCTTTTCATGTGCCGCTGATCATCAACGACCGGATTGATGTGGCGCTCGCCTGCGGTGCGGACGGCGTCCATATCGGCCAGGAGGACATGCCGTATGCAACAGCCCGGAAACTGATGGGGCAAGAAGCGATCATTGGCTTATCCGTGGAAACATGGGCGGATGTTGAAGCCAGCCAGAATCTTGATGTGGATTACATCGGAGTCAGTCCGGTCTTTGCCACACCGACCAAAACAGACACCAAAGAACCCTGGGGATTGGAAGGGCTTCGGAAAATCAAATCCTTCAGCCGCCATCCGTTGGTCGCCATCGGCGGAATCAATGAATCCAACGCCCGGACGGTGGTCAAAGCGGGCGCCGATTGTCTGGCGGTCGTTTCAGCGGTTTGTTCGGCTGATGATCCGGCGGCGGCTGTCGCAAATCTCAATAATATTATTAATTCAGCGTTAAGAGAGAAATAGCAAAATTTATTAATGTTGATTAAAGTGGGGAACAGTCTTGCCACCCGCATAATCTGAAGGTCACACGTGGGTGGTCGCGACCGTCCCCCATAGATGATGTTATTTCCCCGTCTTTGTGAAACGTTAGACGAAAAACCGCCTTGACAAACTCGGCAACATGCAAAATAATTGATAATATTAAATTATTGGGATAGGCCGAACAATCTGGATTACCCCCGCTGGAATCCTGGAAAATCAGATGAGTAGGCCTTGACAACATCTTTCCGGATAATTACTACTATTAAAATAGTGTTTGAAAATATGTATAAGAAGTTTCCTTGACTTACGCTAGGGTAGTAATTGAGCACACAACAAAAAACAGGAGGAAATATTAAGAATGAAACGAGTAACTTTGATATTTACGATGATAGCGTTATTGGTTCTTTGTGGTGCAGTCTATGCGAAAGACTATGAAATCTCAAAGAAAGCAGGAGATCTTAGCGTTCAGGTGAACATTGACAAGAACCCGCCCGTAACTGGTATCAACAAAATGACTGTGGCTATCAAGGATGCCGTGGGAAAAACTGTAACGGATGCCACGGTGGCCATCGATTACGGCATGCCGGCGATGCCCGGAATGGGCGCCATGAATTACAAGACGCAAGCCACATTAAAAGGCGAAAACTATCTGGCAACGATTAATTTTTCGATGGCCGGTCCCTGGTCTATAAATATTAAAATTAACCGCGGTGGTAAAACACAAACGGTAAAATTAAATGTTGATATCAAGTAGGTTCTTTAAGTTATGTCTTTTGTTTTCAGTTATTTCTTCTTCTTGCCGCTAATCCGGTCCATAGCGATCCGGTACTGGATGGCTTGATCGACGAAGCGCTGAAGAATAATCCTGAAATTCAGGCATCACAGGCCCGGATTGAGGCCGCCCGGCTGCGGATTCCTCAATCCGCCAGCCTGCCTGATCCGATGTTTATGTTCGGCTATCAAAATGAGACTTTCGACCGCTATACCTACGGCGAGATGCAGGGCTCCCAGTGGATGTTTTCAGCGACGCAGCAATTTCTTTTTCCGGGCAAGCGCAGGCTCAAAGAAGAAATGACGACACGAGACGCGGAGAGCCTGGAAGCCATGCACGAACTTTTAAAGCTTAAAACAATAGCGCGAGTCAAAGAGCTCTATCTTGACCTTTTTCTTGCTTACAAGAACATTGATTTGCTGAAGGATAAGCGGGAATTACTCGACCGGATTGAAAGCCTGACCCTGTCGCGCTATGCCGCCGGAAAAGCCATGCAGTTGGATGTCATTATGGCGCAGACAGAAAAATACATGCTGCTGGAAAAAGAAGAAATGACACAACAAAAGATTGAGTCTTTGGATGCCATGCTTTCCTCTGCCGTTGGACGGTATAAAGGACCTGCGCTCCCCAGACCTTCCGAACCCGTTTATCAGCCTTTTCCCCTGGAGATCAATGCCGCTCTCGATTTGGCGATGCAGCATTCGCCGGAGTTAAAATCGCGCAATAAAATGATCGAGGCTGCCAATACCAGACTGGCAATGGCACAGAAAGAATACTACCCCGATTTTGCCTTGAGCGGCGGCTACTACAACCGGACGGGTGAGTTTCCTGACATGTGGAGCGCCACGGCAACGATCAACATCCCGCTATATTTTCAATCGAAACAAAAACCAGCCGTAATGGAAGCTAAGGCCAATATTCATCAGGCCGACCGTGAACTGGAAGCAACCAAGGTGATGATTGGAGCGGCGCTGCGTGATAACTATTCCATGCTCCGCTCGTCGGAGAGGCTCATCGATCTATATCAAAAAGGGCTTCTTCCTAAAAGCAGACAGGATATCGAGCAGGCGTTGACAGGGTATTCCACGGGAAGAATGGATGCCGTCAGCATTATTTCCCGCTTAAAAACACTGCTGGACTACGAGTCTTTATACTGGGGCCAACGCGTAGAGCGAGAAAAAGCCATTGCCCGTTTACATGCCATTACAGCCGGGCAGACGTTTGGAGGGGGAAAAAGATGAAAATAAGAAGTGGCCGCCTGACAATATTACTGAGTCCGCTGATGGCGGGATGTCTGTTGCTCTTTATTGCGGCGCCGATCGCGGCTCAGGATCATTCACAACATGCTCGGCCTGCAACCACGACCAATAAAGCTAAACCCTCCGCTTCTCAACAAAACCAACCGGTGTTGGAATCCACTCAGGATGTCCCGCAGGTGGAAATTTCTCCGGAACAGCAGAAACTCATTGGAGTAAAAACAGTCAAAGCAACGTTGCTGCCGATGAAAAAAATCATTCGGACGGTCGGGAGAGTCGAAACCGACGAAAGCAGACAGGCGACGGTGAATGCTAAAATCGAAGGATGGATTGAAAAGCTCTACGTCGATACGACGGGTAGTTACGTAAAAAAAGGCGCGAAGCTGGCCGAAATTTACAGTCCGGAACTTGTCGCAACCCAGCAGGAATTTCTGACGGCTTTGAAATGGACAAAGGAAACGGCCGCCGGCCCTGCGGACGGGAACAAGACGGGCGCATCCGACTTGAATAAAATGATAGCCCGGGATTCATCGGCCACGCTGGAAGCGGCACGCCAGCGCCTGCTTTTGTGGGATATTTCCGCTGCCCAAATTAAGCGAATTGAAGCGACGGGAAAGCCGGTTCGGACATTGACACTGTATGCTCCGGTTACGGGTTATGTCACGCAAAAAATGGTTGTCGCCGGAATGAGGGTTATGCCGGGCGAAAAGATGTTTGATATAGCGGATCTTTCCAGTCTCTGGGTAATCGCCGATATTTACGAATATGAATTGCCGTTCATTAAGGTCGGAAACCAGGCGGTCATCACACTGGCCTATCTTCCCGGCGTGGAAATGATGTCGCGAATCGATTACATTTATCCCAGCCTATCGGCGGAAACACGGACCATAAAAGTGCGCCTGAAGCTCGCCAATCGCAATAATCAGCTCAAACCACAAATGTTCGGCAATGTGGAAATTCAAGTCAATCTGGGTCATAAATTAGTGATCCCGGAATCTGCCGTAATGGATACGGGACGGGCCATGGTGGTCTATGTGGATCTGGGTAACGGTGCGTTTGAGCCGCGGGAAATTAAAACAGGGATCAGAACGGATGGATATATTGAAGTGCTGCGCGGTTTGAAAAGCGGCGAAAGAGTCGTGGCGGCAGCTAATTTCCTGGTTGATTCGGAGGCACAGTTGAAGGGCATCAAAGCCACTGCCTTCCAGATAGAGGAAGATGCATGATTGGGAAAATCATTGAATCAGCGCCCGCAATAAATTTATTGTTTTCCTGTTTTGTTTTTTGCCGTGGTCTGGGGATTGTGGACGCTCAAAAATACGCCGCTTGATGCCCTTCCCGATTTAAGCGATACACAGGTTATCATTTATACCGAATGGCCGGGTCGCAGCCCCGACCTGGTGGAAGATCAGATCACCTATCCCATCACCTCCACTCTGCTTGCCGCGCCGAAAGTCCAGGCGGTGCGCGGATTTTCCTTTTTAGGCAGTTCCTTCATCTATGTCATTTTTGAAGAAGGGACCGATATCTACTGGGCCAGAAGCCGCATATTGGAATACCTTCAGGCCGTCAAAAATAAAATCCCCACCGATGTCAATCCGGTTTTAGGCCCGGATGCCACCAGCCTTGGCTGGGGATTTTCCTATGCCGTTGTGGATGAATCAGGCGGGCTCGATCTGGCGCAACTTCGTTCACTTCAGGACTATAACGTCAAGCTGGCGCTGGAAAGCGTTGCCGGTGTGTCTCAGGTGGCGAGCATCGGCGGCTTCGTCAATCAGTATCAGATCACTGTCGATCCCAATCGCCTGTCTGCTTATAATCTGCCCGATCGCTAAAGTCATGGAAGCCGTGCGCAAAAGCAACCGGGATGTGGAAGGACGGGTGCTGGAATTTTCCGGCGCGGAATACATGGTGCGGGGTCGTGGCTATCATCAAGAATGTAAAGGATCTGGAAGATATCGCCGTGGGGGCCAGTGCGGCGGGCACGCCCATCTATTTGAAAGATGTCGCCCGTGTGCAGCTCGGGCCGGAAATTCGCCGGGGACTGGCGGAACTGGACGGCAAAGGAGAAGTGGCCGGAGGGATTGTGTTGTCCGTTTCGGCGAAAACGTTCTCAATGTCATTGAGCGGGTCAAAGATAAAATCAAAAATGATATTGCGCCCAGTCTGCCCAAAGGCGTGAAAATTGTCACGACGTATGACCGCTCCGACCTGATTCATCGCATCCATCGCCACACTCAAAGATGAAATTATTAAACTGGCTATTGCCGTGAGTGTTGTCTGCCTGATCTTTCTATTTCATCTGCCATGCGCATTGGTGGTGATTGTGACGCTGCCCATTGCCATCATCATTTCTTTTATCTGCATGTATTATCTGGGCGTGACATCCAATATCATGAGTCTTGAGCGGCATTGCCATCGCCATCGGCAGCGATGGTGGATGCCTCCATCATTATGGTGGAAAACGCCCATAAAAAGCTCGAAGAATGGGAGCAGCAGGGAAGCCCCGGTAACAGAACGGATGTCATCATTGCCGCCGCCCAGGAAGTAGGGCCGTCTCTTTTCTTTGCCCTGCTGGTGATCACTGTGGCTTTCTGCCCGTCTTTACGCTGCAGGCGCAGGCGGGACGTCTGTTCAAACCGCTGGCCTATACCAAAACATTTGCCATGCTCTTTTCCTCATTTCTGGCGATTACGCTGACACCAGTGCTGATGACGTTGTTCATCCGGGGGAAAATACGGCCGGAAGAAAAAAATCCCGTGAGCCGTTTTCTGCATAAAATTTATGAACCGGTGGCCCACCTGGCCATCCGTTTCCGCAAAACGGTTATTGTTATTGCCATCATCATTATGGCTCTGACCGCTTATCCCTTTATGAAACTGGGATCGGAATTTATGCCGCCTCTTTATGAAGGATCGCTATTCTATATGCCCGTGACCATGCCGGGAGCTTCCGCTATCAGAAGCGGCGCAGACTACTGAAAATGCAGGATGAAATCCTGATGAAAATTCCGGAAGTTGCCCAGGTCTTCGGTAAGGCCGGCCGGGCGGAAACGGCCACCGATCCGGCGCCGCTGGAAATGTTTGAAACCGTCATCAATCTGAAGCCGGAAGATCAGTGGCGCAAAGGCATGACGGCGGAAAAAATCAAAGATGAAATGAATGATGCGCTCAATATTCCCGGTGTAGCCAATTCCTTTACCATGCCGATCAAGGCGCGCATTGACATGCTGGCCACGGGTATCCGTACGCCGGTGGGCATTAAAATCCTGGGGCCGAATCTGGAAGTAATTGAAAAAATCGGCATGGACTCTGGAGCATCATTTGCGGGATGATTCCCGGCACGCGCAGTGTTTATGCGGAAAGGGTAGCGACCGGCTATTTTCTGGATATTGTCATTAAAAGAGAAGGCATTGCCCGATATGGTCTGGCGGTGGATGATGTCAATGAAGTCATTCAAACCGCTATCGGCGGCATGAATCTCACCACCACGGTGGAAGGCCGGGCGCGCTATCCCGTGAATATCCGCTACCCGCGGGAACTGCGCAATGACGTGGATAAACTCAAACGCATTCTTGTGCCGGTGATGACAGCCGCCAGCGTCAGTCAGGCGTCCTCCGTCCTCGATGACCGCAGCCAACGGCATTTTACAGGTTCCGTTGGGCGAACTGGCTGATTTTCGCGTCGTCCGCGGACCGACGGCGATTAAAAGCGAAGAAGGCCTTATGACCTCCTATGTGTATATTGATATCACGCGATCGCGATGTCGGAGGTTATGTGGAAGAGGCCCGCAAAAAAGCGGCAACGCTCAAAATGCCGGAAGGCTACCGCCTGGTCTGGAGCGGGGAATACGAGTATATTCTGAAGACGCACGAGCGTCTGAAGCTGATTATTCCCTTTACGCTGCTGTATCATTTTCTGATTCTGTTTCTCAATACGCACTCGGTGACCAAGACCGCCATTGTTTTGCTGGCTGTGCCGTTCTCGCTGGTCGGTTCTTTCTGGCTTCTCTACCTTCTGAATTACAACATGAGCATTGCCGTGTGGGTGGGCATCATCGCGCTTGCCGGCCTGGATGCCGAAACAGGCGTCGTCATGCTTTTGTATCTGGATCTGGCTTATGAGAAATGGAAGAAAGAAGGGCTTCTTGAAAACAAAGAAGTGATCTGAAGATGCCGTCATGTATCGGCGCGGTCAAACGCATCCGCCCCAAGATGATGACGGTGTGCGTCATTCTGGCCGGCTTAATTCCGATCATGTTCAGCGACGGCGCGGGTGCGGATGTGATGAAGCGAATCGCCGCGCCCATGATCGGAGGCGTTATCACATCTACGATTTTAGAGCTGATTATTTATCCGGCCATTTATATGATCTGGCGAAGCCGCGGTTTGAAAAAGGCTTAAGCAAATAACAGCTTTGTTGGTGTATTTTCGGCAAGGGGCAATAAAAATAATTTTCTTGACAAGCAGGAGTCTCTCGTTTATATAGCACCACAACTAAAAGGACAGGTTTTTCCAATGAACAGACATATCAACGCAAACAACAATATTTTTGGCTTCTGGTTTTATTACTATTATGCGTCGGTCTGCCTGTCGCTGAGGAGGACTTGGTAAAGTAACAAAAACCAAAACAGCCATGGGTGGATCGAAAGTCAGCTGCCCATGGCTTTTCTGTTTTAAAAGGCCGTGGCGGCAAAAGCCATGGCCTTTTTTCATTGAAGGGGGTATTTATGATTATTGTCATGAAAAGTCAGGCAACAGAAAAACAGATTGAGGATGTGATTTCAATGGATCGAATCGGTCGGCTACAAGGCGCATCCTTCCAGCGGTGTTGCGCGCACCATTATCGGAGCGGTCGGTGACAATCGCGATAAAGCCGTGCTGAAATACGCGGAATCGCTGCCGGGTGTGGAAAAAACCATGCCGATTCTGAAACCCTACAAACTGGCCAGTCGCGAATCACACGAAGGCGATACGGTGATTAACGTCGGATCCATTGCCATCGGCGGCCCTGAGTTTGTCGTGATGGCCGGGCCCTGTGCCATTGAAAGCGAAGAGCAGTTGCTGGAGAGCGCCTATATTGTCAAAAAAGGCGGCGGACAGATTTTAAGAGGCGGGGCCTTCAAACCGCGCACCTCGCCTTACAGCTTCCAGGGAATGGAGGAAGAAGGCCTGAAAGTGCTGGATTCCGTCAGCAAAAAAACAGGTCTGCCGACGGTGACCGAAGTGGTCAATCCCGCGGACGTTGATCTGGTGGAATCCTATGCCGACATGCTGCAAATCGGCGCGCGCAATGTCCAGAACTTCGCCCTGCTCAAGAAAGTCGGCCATGCCCGCAAACCGGTGCTGCTCAAGCGCGGGATGATGACCACGATCGAAGAACTGCTCATGTCGGCGGAATACATTCTGTCGTCGGGCAATCCCCATGTCATTTTGTGTGAACGGGGCATCCGCACCTTTGAAACGGCCACCCGCAACACGTTGGACATCAGCGCCGTGCCGGTGCTGAAAAGCTTGACCCATCTGCCGGTCGTGGTCGATCCCAGCCATGCCGCCGGTAACTGGAAGTATGTTATTCCGCTGGCGCGCGCAGCTGTAGCCGTCGGCGCGGACGGCATCATTGTGGAGGTGCATCCCGAACCGGAGAAAGCGGTTTCCGACGGCGCGCAGTCTCTGAAACCTGAAAAATTCTATCAACTGATGGATGATGTGCGGGCGCTCGCCAAAGCGATGCGCAAGTAAAGCCATGGAGCAAATATGAGAACATTGAAAGTCAATCTTGATAAAAAAATATTGTCGTCTCATGAAATCCGCATCGGTCAAAACATTATGGACCGGGTGATTCTGCTCATTGCCAAAAACCACAAGGCCTCGCGCTATGTGATAGTGACCGACAGCAATGTGAACAGGCTCTATGGGCAGACCCTACTTGCCGCCATGACTCAAGCGGGTTTGAAGGCGTCGGTTATGGAAATTCCTGCAGGCGAGTCCTCCAAAAATATGTCAACAGTCATGGATATAACCGGAAGGCTTTTGGCCGAAGGCGCCGATCGGGGAACGCTTCTTGTCGCATTGGGCGGCGGAGTAGTGGGCGACCTGACGGGCTTTATCGCATCGGTTTATATGCGCTCGGTTCCTTATATTCAGATTCCGACCACCCTTGTCGGTCAGGTGGACAGCGCGATTGGCGGAAAAACGGCCGTGGATCTGCCTCAGGGAAAGAACCTGCTGGGGACATTTTACCAGCCGCGTGCGGTGTTTGTGGATTTGAATTTTCTCGATACGTTGCCGGACAAAGAGTTTAATAACGGTCTGGCCGAAATCATTAAATACGGCATCATTGAAGATGAAAAATTATTTCAGCTGCTGGAAGAGGATATGGATGCGGTCAAAAGCAGGGATTCCGTTCATTGGGTGAAAATGATTGAAACCTGCTGCCGGATTAAAAAATCCATTGTGGAAATCGATGAACGGGAACAAGGGCTCCGCAGGATTCTGAATTTCGGCCATACCCTAGGGCACGCCCTCGAGACCGTATCTGACTATGCGCTGTCGCATGGCGAAGGCGTGGCGCTGGGCATGGTTGCCGCCGCCAAGCTGTCGGTGAAAATGCAATATCTTGTCGGAAGATGAATTGATCCGGGTGGAACACGTCATTGCTCAAGCGGGACTCCCGACCAGGATTTTGGCCTCCTTTGATCCGAAAGCCGTCATCGGCCGTCTCAAGATGGATAAGAAGAAAAAGGATGGTGTGATCCATTTCGTCCTGATTAAAAAAATAGGCATGCCCTTTGTCAACGGCAGCATCAGTGAACAACTGATTGGCGATGTATTGGAGGAGATGAAAGCATGAAGCTGTCGCTGGATGAACTAAGAGAAGATATGAGAAAAAAGGATCGGGAAATTATCCGGCTGCTCAATGAACGCTCGCAAATATCCGTCCGGATCGGCCAGGTGAAAGGCCAGACCGGCCTTGAGGTTTATAATCCGGCGCAGGAAGCGAGAGTGCTTCACTATTTACAGGAACTCAATGACGGGCCTCTGTCGGACCGTCAGGTGACGTCGATTTTTCGGGAGATCCTTTCCGCGTCACGCGATCTGCAAAAGCCCATGAACATTGCGTACCTGGGGCCGGAAGCCTCCTTTTCCCATCAGGCGGCGCGACTGCATTTCGGTACGTCCAGCCGTTTCTGGCCACAGCAGGGCATTGCGCGTGTCTTCGATGAAGTGGAAAAAGGCGCCGTGGAATGGGGTGTTGTGCCCGTGGAAAATTCACTGGAAGGGTCGGTGAATGTGACACTGGACCGGCTGGTTTTAACGCCCTTGAAAATTCAGGCGGAAATGTATCTGCGCATCAGTCAGTGCCTGATATCATCTGCCAAAAGCATGAATGGCATCAAAAATGTTTATTCGCATCCGCAAGGTCTGGCGCAGTGCCAGGCCTGGCTTCGCGCCCATCTGCCTAATGCCGTGTTGGGCGAAATGGAAAGCACGGCGGCGGCCGTACAGATGGTGCGTGGGAAAAAATCGGCCGCGGCCATCGGCAGCGCGCTTGCCGCATCCACTTACGGCCTGAATATGCTGGCGGAAGGCATTGAAGACAATTCCTCAAACACCACGCGGTTTCTGGTGATCGGCCGGGGTGACGGGACACCCACGGATCATGATAAAACATCGATTATTTTCGCTACACCGGATTTTCCGGGAGCGCTGCATCGTGCGCTGGCTTCCTTTGCCAAACGAAAGATCAATCTGGCGAAGATTGAATCGCACCCAGTGAAAGAAAGAATGTGGGAGTATCTTTTCTTCGTGGATATGATCGGTCACATGCGTGACAAAGCCGTTAAAAGCTGCCTGAATGAATTAAAAGATAAAACGATTCATTTGAAAATATTGGGATCGTATCCCCAGGCCAAGGACGGACTATGATTTGTGTATCCATTACAGAAGCGACCCATCAGGAGGCGCTCCAGGCGATTGAAAGATGCGCTCCGGCGGCTGATGCAATCGAATTGCGCATGGATTTGATTGCCGACGGTGATTTATCTCAATTGATGGCCGCTGCCCGTCGTGCATCCAACCGTATTAAAATAATTGTCACCTGCCGCAGGAAGGAGGAATCGCTTATTCCGGAGGCCGGCGACCCTGCGGCACGAAAAATGGAAATGACCAAAACAGCCAAGATGGAGCTGCTCAAACAGGCGGTTGTATTGGGAGCTGATTTTATTGATATTGAACTTGCAGCAGGGGAAAGAGCTATTTCGCAACTTCAGTCTTTTCGCCGCAAACAAAAAAGCCTCACACGGATCATCGTGTCCTGGCATGATACTTCCAAAACGCCTTCGCTGGCGAAATTAAAAGAAATATTTCTGGCCTGCGTGAAAACCGGCGCTGATCTTGTGAAGATAGTTCCTTATGCCCGCAAGATGTCCGACAACTTAAAAGTGCTGAGCCTGATTGCCTATGCCAAAGCGCAGAATCGCGACATCATTGCCATGTGCATGGGCGATGAAGGCAAAATCAGCCGCGTGATGGCGTCGCAGTGGGGAAGTTATCTGGGGTTTGCCGTATTACCGGGCGGCAAACAATCCGCTCCCGGGCAGTTGACGGTGCAGGTCATGAAGCAGATTGAACAGCTGATGAAGGGCTCTTCCCATACAACCCGGCCCGTGCCGGCAATTTCGGATGCGCTTACCTTTGTCCTTTTGGGAAATCCCGTCCGTCACAGCATGTCGCCCCTGATGCACAATACGGCGCTTGCGGCCATGCAGGTGGAGGGTCATTACAGCGCTTTTTGCGTAAGCGATGCGGGCGCGGCGATTGCCGGTATCCGGGGGATGAATATCCGCGGCGCGTCCGTAACCATCCCGCTTAAAACAGAAGTGATGGAATATCTTGACGAGATCGATGCGGATGCACTCGCATTAGGCGCGGTCAATACGATTGTCAATGATGCGGGAAAACTTACCGGTTACAACACGGACTGGCTGGGATTGATGCAGGCGTTAAAAAATAAAATCAGCATATCGGGAAAAACCTTTGTCATCATCGGTGCGGGTGGTACGGCGCGGGCGGCGGCCTATGGCATAAAAAAAGAAGGCGGCCGACCGATAATTGTTAATCGCACTCAGGAAAAGGGAAAGGCGCTTGCCATCCGGTTTGATTGTCCGTTTTATCCGCTTGCGGACATCGGCAAAATTCAAGCTGATGCTCTGATCAATACCACGTCCGTCGGCATGTATCCGCAGATTCATCAATCACCGGTTGACGCAGCGATACCGGCCAATTATCAGGTTGTGGTGGATGTGATTTATAATCCCTTGAAAACCAAATTGCTTCGGGATGCCGAGGCAAAAGGCTGCAAGATCGTCTCCGGCCTGGAGATGTTTATTTGCCAGGGCGCAGGGCAGTTAAAATTATGGACGGGAAGAGAAGCGCCGCTGGCATTGATGAAAAAAACCGTCCGTGAAAGGTTGGAAAATCTTGAATCCTGAAATCAAGATCAAAGAAACAGTGACGATGGTGGAAGTGCCCGGTTCGAAAAGCTTAACACAAAGAGCCTTGATTACCGCTTCGCTTGCGGATGGAAAATCGCTCATCCGGCATGCGCTCATGGCTGAGGATACTGAATATTTGATAGGGGGGCTCAAAAAGCTGGGCGCAAACATTGAACCGGTTGCGGAAGGCTTTGTCGTTAACGGTACGGGCGGCGCGATTGCCCATACATGTCATGAAATATTTCTGGGAAACAATGGTACGGCTCTGAGGTTTTTAACGGCGCTGGTCTGTCTGGGGCGGGGAAAATACATTTTAACAGGAGGAAAGCGTCTTTGCGAACGACCGGTCGGCCCCTTGGTTGGAGCACTTCAGGAAATGGGTGTTGATATAGTCTGCCGCAACAATTGCCCGCCGGTGGAAATTCTGGCCAACGGTCTGAAAGGCGGTTCCATTACCCTTTCGAACATTGAAAGTTCCCAGTATGTTTCCGCGTTGCTTTTGTGCGGGCCATATACGGCCAAGGGCATTGAATTGACGCTGGAGGGTCATATCGTTTCCTCGCCTTATATTGATTTGACCATTCGTGTCATGAGTGACTTCGGTGCAAATATCATCCGAACCGGCAAACATCAATATATCGTCGGCACACAGCATATGTATGAGGGCTGTGATTATGATGTAGAGGGAGACGCCTCCAGTGCGTCTTACTTTTTTTTGGCTGCCGCGCTTTTAAAAAAGAAAATTCGCGTAACCGGTGTCTGTCTTCAGAGTGTCCAGGGAGACATTCACCTGTTGGATATTCTGGAAAAACTCGGTTGCCGAGTTGAAAGCGGAAAAAACTGGGTAGAGGTGACCGGATGCGATCTTATTGCGGGGGACTTGACGTTTGATCTTGGCGGTATGCCGGACATGGTGCCGACGGTCGGTGTTCTGGCGGCTTTTCGCAAAGGGCGGACGGTCATCACCGACGTAGCTCATTTACGCATCAAGGAGAGCAATCGTCTGGCGGCGATGGTGAATGAGCTTAGCCGCATCGGCATCAATGCCTCGGAACTGCCGGATGGACTGGTTATCGAAGGCGGAACAGCACATGCGGCCAATATTGAAACCTATAACGATCATCGCATCGCCATGAGTTTTGCCGTCGCCTCTCTGGTGACGCCCGGCATCGCCATCGCCGACAAAAAATGTGTGGACAAATCTTTCCCCGGTTTCTGGCAGGAGTTGTCAAAGATATGAACGTTATCCTAATCGGCTACCGCGCGTCCGGAAAGTCCACGGTCGGTTTGCTTCTGTCCAAAAGACTTCAAGTTTCTTTTGTGGATACCGATCAGTTAATCGAGGAAGCGGCGGGCATGTCGATTAAAGAACTGGTCGCGCTCGAAGGATGGGAGAAATTCCGCGAAAAAGAAACAGAAGCGATTGCGTCGCTTCGCGATGTGAATACCTGTGTTGTTGCTACCGGCGGCGGAGCCATATTGTCCTGCGCAAACAGGGATCTGCTAAAAAATAGGGGCACCCTGATCTATTTGAAAACGCCTTTGCCTGATATTATCGAGCGGCTGAAACGAGATGCTCGGGATGATCAAAGCCGCCCGCAATTGACATCCGAAAATCTTGTGGCGGAAACGATTGCCGTGTTGAATGAACGTATTCCTTTATACGAATCGGCCGCCGATTTTACGGTGGACACACAAGATAAAAGTGTTGTACGGGTAACCGACGACATCTATCAGTACCTGCTGGAAGCAGGCATCGTATCCGAAATAAACAAATTGAAAAAAATGTTAAAAAATAATTCTTAGCGGGAGAGCGTATGGCGGGAAATACTTCAGGTTTCGTGTTTCGCGTGACCACATGGGGGGAGTCGCATGGCGCGGCGCTGGGCGCGGTGATTGACGGCTGCCCGGCAGGCCTCGATCTGGCTGAGGACGATATTCAACAGGCACTGGATCGTCGAAAGCCATTCCATGGCACGGCCTCAACCTCGCGCGGCGAGAAAGATAAAGTGGAAATTTTGTCCGGTGTCTTTGAAGGCAAAACGACGGGCACGCCGATATCGCTTCTCATCCGCAATGCCGACGCACAATCGTCGAGCTATAATGACCTGAAAGATGTTTTCCGCCCCGGGCATGGGGATTATACCTACTTTAAAAAATATGGTATCCGCGACTGGCGCGGCGGGGGACGTACTTCAGGCCGGGAAACGGTTGCCCGCGTCGCCGCGGGAGCCGTCGCCCAAAAATTGATTGCCGCTGACGGAATAGATGTGATTGCCTATACGAAAAGCATCGGCGGGATTGAGAGCAATACCACAGGCTTGATGCTGGCCCCGGACTTGAAGGCAAAAGTGCGTCAGAATCCCCTGTATTGTCCTGACCATCGAGCGGCTGCTGCGATGGAAGAGAAGATTGCTGCCGTCCGCAGGGAAGGGGATACATTGGGTGGCGTGGTGGAAATTATTGTACGGGGGTGTCCTGCGGGTTTGGGAGAGCCGGTGTTTGACAAGATGGATGCGGATCTGGCGGCCGCTTTGATGAGTATTGGAACGGTGAAGGCGGTGGAAATAGGCGACGGTTGCGCAGTGGCTGCAAAAAAAGGCTCACAGGTCAATGACCCGATGGATGCGCAAGGTTTTACTAAAAATTCCGCCGGTGGCATCCTGGCCGGCATTACCACCGGACAGGATATTATTGTCCGGGTTTACTGCAAGCCGATTCCGTCGATTGCCCTGCCGCAGCAGACGATTGGCATTGACGGTCAAAGTCATTCAATTGAAATTCAGGGACGGCATGATATCTGCGTTATTCCACGGATTGTGCCGGTGTGTGAAGCCATGGTGTGTCTTACGCTGGCCGACCACTGGCTCAGACATAAGGCGGGCTCCGGATGAAAAATATTACCGTGGGCATTATCGGCGGCACAAACGGCATGGGGCGCTGGCTGGCTGATCTGCTGAAAGTGCAAGGCTGCCATGTGCATGTGACGGGCAGGAAGACGAAAATGACGTCCAAGGATGTGGCTAATATCTGTGATGTGATTGTCGTATCCGTTCCGATTGCGGCGACTGCCGGTGTCATTGGGGAGGTCGGCCCGCTGATGAAACAAGGCCAGTTACTGATGGATTTAACCTCGCTGAAAAAAGGGCCGGTGGCGCTGATGCTTAAGCATTCCGAAGCGGATGTGGTCGGTTGCCACCCGCTGTTCGGTCCGTCCATCACGGAGCCTGCGGGTCATCCTATTGTTTTATGCCGGGGCCGGGGTGATGCCTGGTATGCTTATATCAAGACCTTCTTTGAAAAAACCGGTTATTCTGTTTTGGAAAGAACGCCCGACGAGCATGATCGGATGATGTCGATTGTGCAGACACTCAACCATCTCAATACCGTCGCGCTGGGCATGGCGATTGCCGAAACCGGAATCCCGCTTGTGGAGGTTAATCAATTTTCCACACCGATCTTTAAAACCAAAATGGATATTGTTGAAAAAATATTCACCGAAACGCCCGAACTCTACGCCGACATTATCGCCGGAAATCCCGATATGGAAAATGTGCTTCGGACCTACGAACGGGTTGTCCGGAATATTCGGATCTGGTTACGGCGGGTGACGGCGCAAGGTTGAAAGAGGCGATGGAGAACACGGCAAAAAAATTGTTCGGTTGATTGAAGGCAAGCGGGCGCCGGCAACGTTGATTTTTCTTTTTGATTTTTGAAGAAGTTCGTGTATTTTAATCATCATATTAAACGTTCAAACAAAAGGAGCGTTCAATGTCTATGGATGAAAAAATCAATCAAGTAGCCGACATGATCGCGAAAGCAAAAAAGGTTGTCGTCTTTACCGGCGCGGGTATCAGCACGGAATCCGGCATTCCTGATTTCCGCGGTCCCGGCGGACTTTGGACAAAATATGATCCCGACGATTTCACCATCGATAAATTTTTGGGATCCCACGCGACGCGCAAAAAAATGTGGCAGCGGTTGCGCGAAGGTGGCCTGATGGAAGACGCAATGCCTAACGCGGCACATTATGCCATTGTTGATCTGGAAAAGATGGGCAAACTCAGTGCGCTGGTTACGCAGAATGTGGATAATCTGCACCAGAAGGCGGGCAGCAACCCCGCGCTCATTCGCGAACTGCACGGCAACATGCAAATACTGGTGTGCCTGAACTGCCGCGAACGTTATCCCATTGCCATGGTCAAGGAAAAATATGCCGATTCCGACAATGTTCCGACTTGCGAGTACTGCCGGGGCATTCTCAAGCCCGACGTCATTTTCTTTGGCGAAGCGCTGCCGCAGCAGACGCTGGCTCAGGCCATGCGGGAAGCCGAGGAGTGCGACCTGATGATGGTGATCGGTTCTTCACTGGTTGTTTATCCGGCGGCCTACGTTCCTGTTCAGGCCAAGCAGGCGGGCGCGGATCTGGTGATCATCAACAAAGGCCCGACCGAACAGGATCATCATGCCGATGTGCGCATTGACGCTCGGCGGGCGAGACGATGACGAAAATACTAAATAGGATAAAGGATAAAGGTTAAAGGCTCAAAGGACAAAGGCAGGATATAGCAAACAGTCACCTTTAGCCTTGAACCTTGACCCTTGAACCTATGGAGTTTTCATGTGTCTGATCCTTTTTGCATACAATATTCATCCTTCATACCGTCTGATTCTGGCGGCCAACCGTGACGAATTTTATGATAGGCCATCTACTCCTGCTGATTTCTGGATCAAACATCCCCAGGTTCTAGCGGGACTTGATTTGAAAGCAAAAGGCACATGGCTGGGTGTAACCAAAGAGGGAAAATTCGCGGCCATTACGAATTACCGGGATCCGGCCTCCTGGAAAGCTGAAGCGCCGTCCCGCGGCAAACTGGTCAGCCGGTATCTGACAGGAGCTGGCAATCCGGAAAAATATCTCAAAAGTGTATCCAAAAAAGCACACGCTTATAACGGCTTTAACTTTCTGCTGGGTGATTTAAAAGATCTGTTCGTTTACTCCAACCGAGGTGAAACCCGAAAACTTTCAGCCGGGATTTACGGTTTGAGCAACCGCCTGCTGGATACACCCTGGCCAAAAGTAAAGCGGGGCAAAAAACTGCTTAAAGCGGCGCTCACTCAAAAAGGAGAAGAACTGGAGGAGGCTTTATTTGCCCTGCTGGCGGACCGCCATGTTCCGCCGGACAGCCAGTTGCCTCAAACCGGCTTAAATCTGGAATGGGAGAGGATCTTGTCGCCGATGTTTATCACCAGCCCCATTTACGGCACACGCTCATCCACGATTTTGCTTATTGGAAAGAATAAAAGCATAAAATTTATAGAAAAAGTTTATGATGGCGAATCAGAGCCTTGGGTGACCAGTCGGTTTTCATTTTTTCAGAAGCCGGAAAAATAAAGGAGGATGGTATGAAGGTCGTTTATTCCGAGGAGTATAAACAGGTCTATTCGTATGATCCCGCGTCCAATCCCGGCAGAATTGAATCCATAGAATTTGCTCTCGCGGGTAAGGTTGATTATGTCGAGCCGCAGCCGGCTTCGGAAGAAGATATCGCGGCCGTGCATACCTCAAGGCATATCGCTGAAGTCCGGCGCGAAGGCGTTCATGAGATTGCGGCGCTCGCCGCAGGCGGAGCGATCAAGGCCGCCGAGATCGGGCTTTCCGAGCCCTGCTTTGCCGTCATCCGGCCGCCCGGCCATCACGCCTCCGCCGATACCGCCTGGGGTTTCTGCTACTTCAACAACATGGCCATCGCTCTTACAAAACTTAAAAAAGCGGATAAAATCAAAAAAGCATTTATTCTGGATTTTGACCTGCACGTGGGGGATGGCAATATCAATATTCTGGGTGGGAAAGGTTATGTGACGATTCTCAATCCAGCCAGCCAGGACCGCAATGAGTACCTCAAAACTGTCAATAACGCGCTGATAAAAACAGACGCGGATATGATTGCCGTCTCGGCCGGTTTTGACAATCATGAGGCGGATTGGGGAGGCTTGCTGAGGACCGAGGATTATACGGATATGGGACAATGGGTCCGGGAAGCGGCCCGCCGTAATGCCGGCGGCTGTTTCGGCATTCTCGAAGGCGGCTACAATCATGCTGTTTTGGGCAAAAACGTCTGGGCGTTTATTGAGGGATTGAGCGGCTAAAAAGGGAAATCTTGATCGGGCGGAGTCTTTTGCTCTACCGTGGTTTCCGGATTGATATATTTTTCCGCTTTTTTGTGAATCGGATTGGCGTGGACGATAATGGATCGGGGCGCAGTCGGACAGGCGAGTTGACACGCGCCGCATCCGATGCAGTACTGCTTATCGATTTCAGGGTACAGAATATTTTCCTTATCAACAAAGCGGATGGCGTGCGTGGGGCAGACTTCGCCGCAGGCGCCGCAATTCTGATGATCGACAAAAACAACGCAAACATCTTTTAAAAGTTCAGCCTCGCCAATCTGCGTCAGCTTCTTTTCGTCCAGAGGAAGCGTAAGGATCGCACCGGTGGGGCAGACCTTGCCGCAGACGTTGCACTCATATTCACAAAAACTTTTTTCATAATTCATTTTCGGCTGCAGCAAACCGGATACGCCGAAGTCCATAAAAGTCGGCGTCAGCACCTGTGTCGGGCAGACGCTGACGCACAGAGAACAGGCCGTGCAGGCCTGTGTAAAGTGCTTCGTATTCAAGGAGCCAGGAGGTGTGACGGGCGGATTGGCCTAGCGGCAGGGATGCCCAGAAACGTTCGGATGTTTGCATTCAACGCGAAAAGACCGGCGGCGGCCGCAACACTTCCAAGAATAAAACCCCGGCGAGCCGGTGACCATGTATCTACATGGGTTTGACCCCGCCTTCGCTGATAGCTGATGGTGGCTTTGGAACAGGCGTTAAGGCAGTTAAAGCAACCGACGCAGCGGCTCATGTCGATGGAGGCCGTTTGCGGATCAATACAGCCCGCCTTGCACACATTTTCACACCGCACGCATTCGGAGCAGGACTTTTGATTCAGTGTGAATTGGAAAACGGATACGTGCGATATCAATCCTAAAAAAGTTCCCACCGGACAAATGGTATTACAGTACAGGCGGCCACGCGTTACGGCAAGGTACATAATCAGCAGAAAAAAAACAACCGTCACGGCCAAAACCGACAGGGGAACGAAGGCTGTCTGCTTCGGATACAGGTAAATATTCAAGGGTTTTAAAACCAAAATTCCCAGGTTGTAAGTCCAGACAAGCAGTGGTTGAAGAAAATGCGTGAAAATTCTTCCCGCAAGAGAGGTGGGGTCAAGCAGACTGACCAGCGATAGGGATCCGATCAATGCCGTCGCGACCGTTAACGCCAGAAGCGAATAGCGCAAGCCGTTTAGCGGTCTGGAAAAAGAATGCCCGGGCTGTCGTCTAAATCTTTGTGATCCCGCGACTCAGCAAATCCTGTAGTGCGCCAAGCGGGCACAGGAAAGAACAGTAAACCCTGCCGAAGAGCAGAGTGATCACCACTATAAAGATCAGACCGGCGATGAACAAGGCTTCCGGCTGCGTGACCGTTTGCACCAAGGCCGGTATCAATTGAAAAGGGAGTAGAAAATTCGAGAGGCTGACGGACAGCTTTTCCGAACCCAAAAACAACAAAATAAACAAAATAAGAATGATCCCGGATGTGACTTTGCGGATTTTGATCAGATTCAAGGATGACGCCTCTTATTTTAATGTAGGGAACGGTTTTGCCACCCCGCGGGATGGTTTCCAACCCTTCCCTACATCGCATACGTGACAATTTTTAACTCTTTTAAATTCATATTGCCGGTTTTCTGTGCATGGGCGATTTTGATGTAGTCTATCTCTTCCGGTTCCTTCCCGAATATCCTGGCGGCTGCAGCGTCAATGGCGACAATGTCTTTCGACAAAAGCAGGGTTTTTTTCATCTGGACATTGGCGGACTGGGGGTTCGACGGACCGGATGGTCCGTGGCTCATCAGTACGCGGTAAGCGTCCACCACGTTGAGATCGGGTCTGCGATACAGGCAGAAATCTGCGATACACTGATCCAGACCGGTCAGGTGGTATTCCATTCGGTTTTTAACGATTCCCATCAGATTTTTCATGGCGATGGACAAATGTGCGGAGCTGTGATGCTTGAGCACCGGCGCGTTGATGAAAACATCGCAATCCAGAATCAGGCTGTGTACATCCGCCGTTTTGAGTTTTTTCCCACCGGGGATTTTGACTTCGCGGTAACTGAAATCATCGACGGGCACCACAATGCCGCGGGCGGCTTTGGCCGCTTCTTCAATGCCGCTCAGTTTATAACAATTTCTGGCGTTGCCGGAGGTGGGTGTCACGACGTTGTCGAAAACATAAACACGTTTGGCGCCCGCCGTGTAGCAGGATTCAATGATGGTTTTTATAAGCAGTGGATTGGTGGTGGCTCCGACTTCCGGAACACGCGGAAAACCAATGTTGGGCTTGACGACAACGGTCTGGCCTTTTTTGACAAACTGATTCATGCCGCCCATCAGTTCGATGGCTTTTTTGAACATCGCGTCGGGTTCACCGTTTTTAACGGCGACCAGATCGGGGATGCCGGCAGGTTTTTCCTTCGCCAGGAGAAAATCCGGTTTGCCGAGAATAACCGCGCCGCCCGCGATCAGACCGAGCGATAAGCCCTTAGAAATCACTTCCCGCCGGTTAAATTTTTGCGTGTCCGTCATGCTCGCCTCCTGTTCATGGTGCGCTGATAATAAGAGACAAATGAAATTTGCCGGTAGGTGAGAAGTATAAGGAGAAAGTGATCCTGTGTCAATGAAAAGAGCAATATCAATGATGCGCTTCTCTTGGTAATATTTATGTAGGAGGCAATAGGTCGGCCTATTTAGCGGTTATTATTCTTTTGACATACCGGTTCGAATTTCCTATACTTCCTCGTGAGAAACCAGGCACTGATCAAGAACTGTTGACGGCCCCGTATTGCTGACGACTGTTTAGTCTCTAAGTGACTCTCATGATTTGGAGGGACATTATGGCCATCATTGCTTTCATCATGTTTTATCTTTTTTTCCCTGTTGTCGCCATTTACTTAGCCAGGAAAAATTCCCTCTGCAACAAGCTCGGCGCGGTTGTTATCTGTTATATCGCCGGGATAGTTATCGGCAACATCGGAGTCCTCCCCGCTTCTCTGGCCACCGTACAGAATCCCCTGATGCTGATTGCCATCAGTCTGGCTTTGCCCCTGATGTTTTTTTCCATTGACGTCCGCCGCTGGAGCAGGCTCGCGGGAAAATCGCTTCTTTCCTTCGGGCTGCAGACCGTGGCGATCATGATTGTCGCCACCCTGGGTTTTTTCATCTTCCGCGGCTGGGTGGGAGCAAGAGACCTGGAAGCTGGCCGGCATGTTCGTCGGAGTTTACACCGGCGGAACGGTGAACTTGGGCGCCATTGCCACGGCGTTGCGTACCGATCAAACCCTGTATCTGGCTGCGCACACATCCGACGTGGTGGTATCCTCTGTGTACCTGCTCTTTCTGATGACCATTGGACAGCGTATTTTTCTTAAATTTCTACCTGCCTTTCAACCGGCCGAAACCACATCGCTGGAAAAAGACCCGGATTTCGATTCCTACACCGGCTTTTTTGAAAAGAAGACCTTTGTTCCGCTCCTGGGCGCCCTTGGGCTTTCGGTGCTTATCTTTATAACGGGCGGCTTGTCCTTTCTTATATGGAATGAAGACATTGCCTTTGTTGTGGCGATCCTGGCCATTTCCACTCTGGGCATCGCTTTTTCGTTTATCCCCGCAATTCGGAATATCCGGATGACCTATCAGATGGGCAATTACTTCATCCTGATCTTCTGTCTTGTCGTAAGCTCCATGGCGGATTTCAACCGCCTGGTGTCCACGGCCCCGATCATGCTTGTCTATGTGACCTTCACCATATTCGCCTGCCTCCTACTGCATGTGGCACTGGCAAAAATATTCAAGATCGACACGGACACGGTCATCATTACATCTGTTGCGGGAATTTGCTCGCCCCCTCTCGTCCCCATGGTCGCTTCGGCGCTGAAGAACAAAGAAGTTATAGTTTCCGGGGTGATTACCGGTATCATCGGCTGGGTGGAGGGAACATACCTCGGCATTACTGCTGGCCTATATCCTTCACGGGTTGGGCTTTTAATCGATACACTACATCAGGAGGACATCCATGAAACTCTATGAATTTCCAAAATCCTACCAGCTGTTTGAGGAAGCCCAGCAATACGTGCCCAACGGCATCTACGGGCCCCGCACTCCGGCCTTCCTCACCTTCGGCTCTTATCCTGCCTTCATTCACGCGGCGAGGGATGCAGAATCTGGGATGTGGATGGAAACGAATACATCGACTACATGTGCTCTTTTGGAACCAATCTGCTCGGGACTCAAACACCCGAAGGTGGACGCAGCGGCAAAAGTACAGTGGGAAAAAGCGGACTGCTTCACGCTGCCTTCCGACCAGTGGCTGCCTCTGGCAAAAAAAATTGTGGGGACCATCAACGGCGCCGACTGGTGTGTCTTCGGCAAAAACGGCTCCGATGTGACCTCTTACGCGATCACGCTGGCCCGGATATTCACCGGGAAAATGGACATCCTGCTGGCGAAGGGTTCTTATCATGGCTCTCATTTCTGGTGCCAGCCCCACGGGCAGGGAGTGCCGGAGGAATGGAAAACCCATGTTCATTATTTTGAATACAATAATGTGAACGACCTCAAACGGGTTTTGTCGGAACACAGCGGGACCGTTGCCGGTATAATGCTCACGCCGCACCGGCACGACGCCATGAAAGACCAGGAGCTTCCGACAAAAGAATTCGTCGATGCGGTGAACACACTTGCCAAAAAGGACGGGTTCATGATCATCGTCGATGATGTCCGCTGCGGATTCCGGCTTGAGCTTGCGGGGAGCTCAAAACATTACGGCTTCAATGCCGATATCCAGTGCTTCGGCAAGGCCATGGCAAACGGTTATGCCATCTCGGTGGCCGCTGCCCGGCGTGAGCTGATGGAGGCGGCAAAAACAATATTTTTTACCGGCACGCATTTCTTCTCCGGTGTTCCCTTTGCGGCCGCCCTGGCGTGCATTGATGAAATTCAGGCCAGCGGCGCAATCGAGTATATCAGAAAGACGGGAACCATGCTGATGGACGGCCTCAGGCAAGCTGCCAACGCTTACGGCGTGTCCGTCAGCGTCACCGGACCGCCGGCAATGCCTTACATGACCTTCGCCAATGATCCTCTTTTTGAAACGAACCGGTTTTTCTGCGGACAGGCGGCGCGGCGCGGTATCTTTTTTCACCCCCATCACAATTGGTTTGTGTGCGCGGCCATGAAAGAATCCGACATTCTCCAAACAATCGACGTGGCCTCGGTTTGCTTTAAGCTTACGAAAGAGAAATTCGGTGGCTGACATGAAATGGTACCACATCGGGATAAAAGCGAAAGACAGCGAAGCATCCATCAGGTTTTACCGGGACGTACTGGGGCTTGCTATAGTCGATACGGTGGAGGTCTGGGGAAAGAAATTCACCTTCGTGGGCAACGACACCATCCAGATCGAGATTGAGCAGGCCAATCCCGGTGATACCCAGGCTGATCCTTCCACGATGACCGGACTGAACCACTTCAGCGTGGTGGTGGACGATATACACAAATTTGTGAAGGAAGCCCGCGGGAAGAGTGCCGACGTGCTGATGGACCCGTTTAATCCACGGCCTGACCGGCTCACTACCTTCATCAAGGATCCGGACGGTGTGCTGATCCAGGTCATCCAGTATGTGAAGTGAGTGGTATAAAAAGACCATTCATCGAAATGATGCATTGCAAGTTGGTTCCCCAAATATAAAAAAAGGAGGTCTATGCGCGATGTCGGAAGAAACCCACAAAAAAATTCATGACGAAAAACATCTGGACAAATTGACTATCAAGGAATTGCGGGATATTGCCGCCGAGTTTCCCCATGAACGGGCGATCCACGACATGAAGAAGGAGGAACTCATTGCCTTCATCAAGGCAGGCGAAAGGCATCAAGGACGAAGCGCCCGTCAAGAAGAAGAAACATGCGGTTAAAATCAAAATGTCCAAGTTGGAACTTAAAGCGAAAATCCGAGAACTGAAAGGTCTCCGGGGGCAGGCGCTGGAATCCAGGGAAAAGGGAAAATCTGTTCTATTGCGGCATCAGATCAGCAGACTAAAAAAGATATCCCGACGAGTTATTGCAGTGTGACAAGTAACGCGTGAGGTTGGCCATCGGCATAAAGCGAAGCGCTGGAAGTCGAGGCTGGCATGTACCGGAGCAAAAAACGATAAAGAATGTGTTGGTGATTTACCTCAATCCCCGCCCCAGATGGGCGGGGATTGAAAGCAAAAAGAACTAGACGATAGTTTCCTTCGATTACAGCATTTCAATAGAGGTAGCCATCGATACCCCGCCACCGCCGCACAGCGTGGCCATTCCCAGGGTCTTGCCGTGTTTTTTCATGGCATGAATCAGCGTGACCATAATCCGGCAACCAGTGGACCCTACCGGATGTCCAAGGCCGATACCCGATCCGTTGATATTGGTGATTTCCCGGTTAATTCCGAGTTCTTTCTCGCAGCCCAAATACTGTCCTGCAAAGGCTTCGTTGAGTTCCATCAACTCAAAAGCATCCAAGGTAAGCTTCGGGTCATTTTTGAGCAGGTTTTTTACGGCTGGAACCGGGCTTAAACCCATGACAGATGGATGGCAGGCACCGCGCGCGGAGGAACGGATTCTGGCAATCGGCTTTAATCCTAATTCCTTGGCTTTTTCCGCCGACATGATGATCATGGCGGAAGCGCCATCGTTTAGTCCGGAAGAGTTGCCGGCCGTTACCTTGCCTGTTTTGGGAATAAATGCCGGCGGTAATTCCTGCAACTGCGCCATCGTCAATCCCGGACGGAAATGCTCATCCTTGTCAAAAATAATGGGCGGCTTGCCTTTTTTCTGGGGGATCTCGATGGGTACAATCTCTTCCTTGAAATCACCATTCTTGGTAGCGCGCTCGGTGTTGTTATGGCTGCGCAGAGCGACTTCGTCCATTTCCTGGCGGCTGATGTTCAAAAGTTGGGCGATAAGTTCCGTGGTATGGCCCATGATATAAGGCTTGCCTTTTAAGCTCTCGAATGGCTGGCCTGATTTGACGGGGCCATCGTCCGATAACGGCATCACATAAGAGCCGCAGTGCAAGGCGCGGATCAGGGAGTCCACTAAAACGCTGTCCTGAAGGCGGCAGCCCCATCGTGCATCAAAACTGGCATAGGGCGCGCCGGACATATGCTCAACGCCGCCGGCCAGAATGATGTCGGCCATTCCGGCTTTGGATCATCGCCATGCCGCTGAGAACGGCTTCCATGCCGGAAATGCACACGCGATTCACGGTGACAGCAGTCACTGTCTCCGGAATGCCGGCCAGAAGAGCCGCCACGCGGGTGGTGTTGAGTGTATTAGGATGTTCAAGGCAGCAGCCGAACCTGACATCGTCAATGATGGACGGGTCTATGCCGGCCCGCTTAACGGCCTCTTTCATCACAACAGCCCCGATGCGGGCTGCGATCATGTTCTTCAATGTGCCCCCGAAAGCCCCTATAGCTGTTCTGCATGCTGATACAATAACTACATCTTTCATCGTATAATCTCCTTTTTAGTAGAATGAGTAAATCCCTGGCGCCATTCGGATGGACATCAAAACATTTGTTCCGACGCGTGGCCGGTCGATTGGGTCTAATCCGTAAACCTTTCCAGAGGGTTTTCTTTTTAAAGCCAGAGCAGGGGAGATGTCAAGAAATATTCGAATATTGACACAGGCATCCGAGAAATTTCTGCTAAATTGGTAATGAACCAAAGGCGCATCATCTTTAGGTTTTCGAGTTTTTTGTTTAAGGAAACAGCTGAAAAGACAACTATTTAGTTTCAGGTGGAGCGAAAAAGAAGGACGAGGGAGGCAAATCTTAGCTTACTATTCCCGCAGTCCGGCGATATGCTTTATCTGAGCGCTCAGGTTCGTCATGTAAGCGACACGCTCCTGCAATATGCCACCCTTGACGTCGTATTCAGCATGGACCATGTCTTGGATTGCTTTTTCAATGTCGCCGTCAGCTGCGTCCAGGTAGCTTTCAATAAGCTCGCGATAACGGAATGTTTCAGACAGAGAGCGTTTGAAGAAATCCTCTGCGTCCTCATGGGTCAGCACCCAACCGTGACCCAGACAAACTATTTCAGGCTTGAGTGAAATCATCAGTTTCAGGGAATCGATATAATCCTGATATGAAGCAAGAAACTCAACCTGCATGTCACTTCCTGTTGCACCCTGAAGAACGCCGCATGCCTCGCTGGGAAACAAGGTTTTGATCTCTGGAAAGTAAAAAGCCAGCGAGTCTTTGGTATGGCCCGGCGTCTCATACACGCGGCAGGTCAGACCCCCCAGGTCAAATTCGTCTCCCTGCTTCAGATGAAGGTCGATTTCAAACGGATGCAAGGTCAGATCTTCTCCTGCGGTATTGTATTTCAGAAGCTCAACGTGGTTGGCGCTGAGCCGGTTCATCATTTCCAGTACCGATGGTTTCTGCAGCAGACCGGCAACCCGCGCATGAGCACCGATCCTGAGGTCGGGAATGTGCTGCTTCAAATAATGCGCAGAGCCGACATGATCATAATGCGAATGCGTTAAAAAGAGATAATGGAGTTGATCAATATTGCCAAAGATGTCCTTGATAGAAGTGAGGTAGCGGGGTCCCAGAAGATTCACACCCGCGTCAATCATCAGATTTTTCTTTTCACCACGAATAACATAGGTGGGATACCAGGCATTCGGAATCGCGGTGATCCGCTCGTGTATTTGCCCTTTCGCCTGCTGCTTCATACAATAATACCTTGTTGTCCGCTAGTCGTCGCCACCAGTTCCGGGCCGATTACAATGGAATTGACCGGCCTTATTTTTCAATTTCCCGGATGGTCTTTAAACCTTTAAAACCGCTGGACGCCCAGACGTTTAAATCCTGCACCGTAACATTGCTGGAGCAGACAAACAGCCGCGCCCCCTGGGGCAGGCGCGCTTTGTCTTGTTTATCCTTATAAATCTTTAATGAACCGTCATGAAGCAGAATGATGTAATATTCCATTTTCCAATCTCCCTATCGTACCTTCATTTTTTTATTTTCTTTCACTCAGTTCCAGTAGAATCCCACCGGTGGATTTGGGATGGACGAAGGCGATTTTCGCGCCGCCCGCTCCGTAGCGCGGTTTTTCATCGATCAGACGCACGCCTTTGGCTTTGAGTTCGGCCAGCGCCGCTTCCAGATTATCCACGCGCAGCGCCAGATGCTGCATGCCTTCGCCGTTTTTCTCAATATATTTGGCGATGGGTCCATCCGGCGATGTGGATTCCAGAAGCTCGATTTCCGAATCCCCTAAGGGAAAGAAACAAACCTTTACTTTCTGTTCCGCCACTTCTTCCACGCCCGCTGATTTGATTCCGAGCATTTCATAAAGCTTAGAACTTTCCGCCAGACTCTTGACTGCGATGCCGATGTGATCCACCTTTAAAATGTTCATGATAATCTCCTTTTTCTAAAACCTCTGTCCTTTCAGGCAATCGAGCACTTTGGCGGCGGCTGTGGTGGGGGTGACGACTCCTTTTTCAACGTCCGCCATCGATTCGGTAAGTATTTGGGCAGCAGGACTTTCGTAAAACCATTCCTGCACGCCCTCGCGAACCATGAATTTCAACCATTCCCGAGCCTGTTCCTGTCTTTTCAACTGCAACTCGCCGCTTGCGGTCAGCTTCTCGCGATGATCCAGGATGATGTTCAAAATGTTTTGTAGCCCGGCCATCGTGATGGAACTGCATGTGACTACCTGTGGTGACCAGTTTTGATAAGGGGGCGAAAGCAGGTGAAACGCCGTTTCATACTGCCGCCGTGCCATGTTGGCTCTTTCAATATTGTCGCCATCGGCTTTGTTGACGGCGACGACGTCAGCCAACTCCAGAACGCCTTTTTTGATGCCTTGCAATTCGTCGCCGCCACCGGCGATCATGAGCACCAGAAAGAAATCAACCATCGATGCCACGGTGACTTCCGATTGGCCGACGCCGACGGTTTCGATCATAACCACGTCAAATCCCGCTGCTTCACAAACCAGCATCGTCTCACGTGTCTTGCGGGCAACGCCGCCCAGTGTTTTTCCGGAAGGGGAGGGGCGGATAAAAGCTTTATCGTTTACGGCCAGCTTTTCCATCCGCGTTTTATCGGCTAGGATGCTGCCCCCTGTTTTAGGACTACTGGGATCAACCGCCAGAACGGCCACCTGATAACCCTTTTGCGTCAACATGGTGCCGAAACTCTCGATAAATGTGCTTTTGCCCGCGCCCGGAAGCCCCGTGATGCCCAGGCGAAGAGCCTTGCCTGTGTAAGGCATCAGCGTGTCCAGAATTTGCCTGGATAATTCCTGATCGGCAGGCAATGAGCTTTCGACGAGGGTGATCGTTTTGGCCAGCATCCGCCGGTCCCGGTCCAGCACGCCTTGAATGTAGGACTGTCCCTCTCGTTTTTCCATCCTCATCTCGCTTTCAGGTTTGTCCTGTGTTTAGACTTGGAAAATGTCATCGACTTTACGCGGTTTCATCGATCCGGCTGATTTAAATCGTGGCAATTATACCGAAAGGTGGCGGGGTAGGCAATTTAAATTTCATTGGAGGTTATTGATTATTCCCGGAGAAAAACATTTTGACGGCACGATGAATCATGATCTACTTCGCTATTTTTGCCTGAATCCGTTCCTGATATTCGGTGATCTCGTGCCGCAGGATATCGAGGTCAGCGATGCGGTCATCAAGTCTCTTGAGATGATTGCCAAGCAGTTCCAAAAGACGCTTGAGTACTTTCTCGTTGGATTTTTCATAGGTCCACATGGCTTCGAGTTCCTGCATTTCCGAAAGGGTCATTCCCATGATTTTCAAACGCTTGATTAATTTCAGGCGTCGCAGATCGACGTCTGTATAGATTCTGCGGCCTCCCTCAATGCGTTTTATGGAATTGAGCAGGCCTATTTCTTCGTAATAGCGGATGGTCCGCTGGCTCATTTCCAGATTTTTAGCGAGTTCACCGATGGATGTAAATTCGTCACTCATGGTTGCTCCTGATTTTTAGAAAGAGATTGCAGAGGCGCGCCGCGGCAGGCCCCTGCGCATTTATGTGCTGAATTTTTCTTTCAGCTCCCGCTTCAAAATTTTTCCTGATGGATTTTTGGGTAACTTATCGGCAATGACCACCTTCTTGGGGCATTTAAATCCGGCCAGGTTTTCTTTGCAGTAGGCGATAATCTCCTTGTCGCTGAGGGTTACACCCTTCTTCGGCACAACCACGGCCGCCACGATCTCTATCCACTTCGGATCAGGCAGGCCGATTACGGCTACCTCTTCGATGCCCGGATACTGGTAAAGAACCTCCTCGACTTCGCGGGACGCGACGTTTTCCCCGCCTGTTTTTATCATGTCCTTCTTGCGGTCCACCACATAGAGATAGCCGTCCTCGTCGAACCGGCCAAGATCGCCGCTATGGAACCAGCCGAACTCGAAAGCATCTGCGGTTTTTTCCGGGTCATTGAGATAACCGGTCATGACGTGGCCGGATCGATGGACGATTTCTCCGACGGTTCCCACCGGAACGAACTTCCCATCGTCGTCCATCAGCCGCGTTTCGACATTCAGAACCGGTTTTCCCGCCGATCCGGGTTTTAGAAGCTGATCCTCAGGCTTCAGGATGGTGGCCACCGGACCCATCTCGGTCTGGCCGTAATAGTTCCAGAGCTTCAGACCGCGGAAGGTGACGGAAAGCTGTTTAATAATCTCCACCGGCATGATGCTGGCGCCATAGGCCGCCTTTTTCAGGCTGGCGTGGTTGTGTTGCTTGAATTCCGGATGGTTCAATATCCCGATCCAGACTGTGGGCGGGGCGAACATGTGGGTGATCTGGTATTTTTCGATGAGCCTGATCATCTCCAAAGGATCCGCCTTGTGCATGATGACATTGGTGGCCCCGATGTACAGATAGGGCATGAGGAAACAATGGAGCTGGGCGCAATGGAACAGGGGCAGGGCGTGCAGGCTCACATCGTCAGTCTCATACTGGCCGTCGAAAATACAGCTGTGATACTGCGACATGAGTGCTCTGTGCGAGAGCATAGCGCCCTTGGGCTTGGACTCTGTTCCGCTCGTGTAGGGAATCTGCACGATATCTTCCGCACTGACTTCCACCTGGGGCTCGTCGTAGGTCATGGTCTCCATTTCCGCAATCATGTTGAAGAAACCCTCAGGAACCATAGAATCACCCAGGGGGATGAAGCCCCACTTCTCCACCGTGGTGAATTTATCCTGGTCTTTGGCAATGATCGGGTACAGGATGTCTTCGACGATGAAGATCCGCGAGCCTGAATGATTGATGATGTAAGCGATCTCCTCGGCGTTGAGCATGTAGTTGATGGGAACCTGGATAGCGCCGATCTTGGCCAGACCGATCATGCTGATGGGATAGTAATGCGAGTTGTACGCGTAAACCGCAACCCGGTCGCCCTTTTTAACCCCGTAGCTGGTCATGAGGTTGGCAAAGCGCCGTGCCTCCCGCTCGAGTTCATAGAACGAAAGTTTCAGGTCTCGGAAGATGATGGCGGTTTTATCGCCGTATTTTGTTGCGGCCCTCCGGGCCATATCGCCAATGGTGTCGCGATAGCAGATGTTGCTCATAATCTTTTACCTTTATCTTATTGATATTTTTTTTCAAACATCTCTTTCATTTTAAACTTTTGAATCTTGCCGCTGGCCGTCATCGGGTAGCTGTCGACAAATTCCCAGTATTTGGGAATTTTGTGCCGCGCGATTTTTCCTTTGCAGAACTCGATGAACTCCTCTGCTGTCGTCTTATGGCCGTTTTTCAACTGGATGACGGCCAGCACCTGCTCTCCATATTTTTGATCGGCAATTCCGATGACCTGGACATTGACGACTGTCGGATGTGTGAAGAGAAATTCTTCCAACTCTCGGGGATAAATATTTTCGCCGCCCCGGATGATCATATCTTTAATCCGGCCGGTTACTTTAAAATAACCGTTTTCGTCCACTTTTCCCAAATCGCCCGTATGCAGCCATCCGTCTTTGTCAATCGCCTCGGTTGTGGCTTCCGGCATTTTGTAATAGCCTTTCATCACGCAGGCGCTGCGGGTGATAATTTCGCCCTGTGTGCCTGCCGGTAACTCTTGGCCGCTTTCCGGATCAATAATTTTACCTTCGATATCCGGCAGGAGACAGCCGACGGTTGCGACGCGCAGCTCAACCGGATCGTCGCGCCGTGTCATTGTCATAACCGGCGAGGACTCGGTCTGGCCGAAGGCAATGACAATTTCGGAGCAGTGCATCTTAGTGTTCACCTGATTCATGGTTTCGATGGGGCAGGGCGCGCCCGCCATAATGCCGGTGCGCAGGGACGTCAAATCGTAGCGGTCGAAATCGGGATGATGTAAAATGGTGACAAACATCGTCGGCACGCCGTTGACCGCCGTGCATTTTTCTTGCGCCATCGTTTCCAGCGCTTTTTGCGGATCGAAATATTCCAGGATCACCATAGCAGAAGCGTGATACACGCAATTGAGTGTGCTCATGACGCAGCCGAAACAATGAAAGACAGGCACCTGAATCAGCAGGCTGTCTTTTTCGGTCATGCCCATCACATCGCCGACCATTCGTGCGTTGTTGACGATGTTATGATGCGTCAGCATGACACCCTTGGGAAAACCGGTTGTCCCGGAGGTGTATTGCATATTGATCACGTCATCATCGGACAGAGAATTCATCCGGTCATCCAGTTCCTGCTCCGTTATTTTCTCTCCCATTTTGATCAGATCGGAGAATTTGAACATGCCGGGCGGATTTTCTTTTCCCCCGATATAAATGACGTTTTTCAAAAGCGGCAATTTGGCGGAAGCGATCTTTCCGGGCTGATGAGAATCGAGTTCCGGTAGAATTTTACGCACCGTGTCGTAAAAGCTGGTGTCGCGATACGTATCGATGAGAAACAGCGTGGTGGAATCGGATTGCTTGAGAATGTATTCCAGCTCGTGCGACTGGTAATTGGTATTGATGGTGACCAGAACGCCGCCAACCATGCCCAGCGCAAATTGCAGATAAACCCATTCCGGGACATTGGTTGTCCAGACGGAAACGTGATCGCCGCGCTTGATACCCAGTGCCAGAAGCCCCCTGGCTGTTTTGCGGCATTGATCATATAGCTGACTGTAACTGTACCGGACATTGAATTGAGGACAGATAAGAGCGGGGTTTTCGGGGAAGCGACTGACCGTGTCTTGAATCACATCGCCCATCGTTTTGTTTACAAAACCGGACATATAAAGCACCTCAAAATTTTATTTTTAAGCATCAAGCTCTTTGCCGAACATGGTTCGGTTCCGGCTCAACGGCTAATTCTAATCAAACGCAATACAAAATCACTTAACGTAAACTGGGTTAAATATGCACGATTTTTAAATTGTATCAATTAATTTTTATGTAAGAGCTCATATCGTAAGAGGGTGTAAAGAATATAAATGTTTTTAAATTAAGCATTTAGTTGCTGAACATAAAAAATATGCATGATTTCAATTGATCGTGGTTGATACCTGACGGCGATGTCGGAAAATCAGGAGGCAAACGTAAAAATCATTTCTTAATTTTGAAACATCATTTTATGGGAAAGGACGACTCGCTGCGCGCAATCGGATATCTACATGGTAGCACTCTTTTGCAGTGACCGTCATGGCGGTTCTCCTGGGCCAAGGCAATGCTTTGGCGGGGTCGGACGAGAAGGCCATCGACCAGCCGTTGGAAGATCGCCCGGGATATCTGGAACGAAGCGGTGAAATCCTGAGCCGATTAAAATGCGCGAGTTAATTTCTGTCGAGAGTCGGTCTGCGATCAAACCAGGGCGCAGCCCTTTCGAGCTGCCCGGCCAGTTGGAATAATAGCGACTCCTCACCGAAACGTCCGATAAATTGCACGCCGCAGGGCAGTCCTTCTTTACTCCAGTGGAGCGGCACCGACATAGCCGGCTGACCTGTGAGGTTGGCCAGTTGGGTGAAGGGCATCTTGGAAAGCCCTTTAGTGGCGAGCGTGTCGGTGACGCCGGTTGCTTTGAGCAGGCGTCCCAGATTCAACGAGTTGATGATTTTTAGAAATACCTCTTCCGCCGGACTCTGTTTGAGTTCGCCGATTCTGGGAGGGGTCGTGGCGATGGTGGGCGTCAGGTACAGATCGTAGGTTTCGTGAAATTTCGCCATTTGCCGTGAAAAGGTGTTCCATTGACGCATGGCAAGAACAAAGTCGCCTGCAGAAAAAGTTTTACCCAGCAGATTTAAAGCCCAGGTGGCTCCTTCCGTGTCATGATGATTGAGCGGCCTGCCGACGATACTTTTAAGTTCCTCAATGTCTGCCGCGACTTCACCGAAATACATCATGATGTAACTTTTGCCCAAAGCTTCACCATCAATATTCGGTTGGGCTTCTTCCACAATATGTCCGAGACTTTCCAAAATCTTGGCCGCGTTTTGCACTGCCTGAACGCATTCGGGATGAACATTCGTTTTGAAAGGCGATTGAAAGGTGAAGCCAATTTTCAGGCGGGGCGGATCCTGTTGCGCGTCTTCCAGGTATGGCCTTGATGGTTTGGGTAAAATGTAGGGCGCGCCGGGGTCCGCCCCATTGGTTGCGTCGAGCATGGCGGCTGAGTCGCGGACCGAGCGGGTGAGCACGCCTTCCACTACAGCACCCTGCCAGATTTCTCCCGCGTCTGGGCCGAGCGGATTACGGCCGCGTGTGACCTTGAGGCCGAACAGCGCGCAGCATGACGCGGGAATACGGATCGATCCGCCCCCGTCCCCGCCGGAAGCCAGAGGAACAAGGCTGGCGGCGACTGCCGCCGCCGATCCACCGCTGGAGCCGCCGGGTGTATGATCGAGATTCCAGGGATTGCGTGTCGGGCCGTGCAGTTCGGGTTCGGTAACCCCCATCAGACCGAATTCGGGCGTGTTGGTTTTTCCCAGTACGATCAATCCCGCCGCTTTGTAGCGTTTGGCCATTTCACTGTCCATGGTCGGCACATAATTGCGGCAGGATTTGCTGCCTTTGGTCATGGGAACGCCGGCAATCGCCGAGACAAGGTCCTTGCATAAAAACGGCACGCCTTGAAAAGGTCCATCGGGAAGGGCCTTTCCGGCGGCTGCGCGCGCCATGTCATCCATGCGGTAGATGACGGCGTTGATCTTCGGATTGATGGCATCGATGCGGCGAATGGCTTCCTCGCACAACTCCAGAGCGGAGACTTCTTTTTTTCTCACCAGTGCGGCAAGCCCCAGTCCGTCGTACTTTTCATATTCGCTGAAACGCGTCATCTCTTTCTCCTCTTGCTATGATCAGAAAAAAAGTAAAATGATTATGTGGGTGGTTTGGATGATGACGCGACTACCGCTCTAATCTAAAAGCTAAAACGAATGAATATTATATTTGATGTGAGTATAATGAAGACAGCGCGGGCAAGTCAAGAATATTTATGCTTGGCGAAAAAAAGAAAGATTAAACGGTCTTATCTTTCTTGTTCAGGAAAATCTGTTCAATGCGGCGGAAGTCGGTTTTTCCGGTGGCGGTTCGAGTGATGGATGAAACAATCTTGATGCGGCGGGGCATGGCGTAAGGTTCGAGCTTTTCCAAAATCATTTTTCTGAGCTGGACTTCAGTGAGTTCGCAGGCAACCAGCGCTGCAATCACACTTTCACGGCCTTCTTCAGCGGGCAGTGCGATGACCACCGTGTCGCGCACAGTGGGTAACATCTGGATTTTGTTTTGGACATCCAACAGATCGACAAGTTTGCCGGCTACCTTGACAATACCGTCGGCGCGCCCCAGCAGAATAAACCGGCCGTTTTTATCCGGCTGGACTTCATCGCCGGTTACGTAAAAGCCGTCCGTGTCTTTTTCCATTTCTCGGGAAATAAAATCGGAACGCACGGCCAATCGTTTACCGGACAGACGCCAGGATAAGACATCGGCGGGTCTCCAACTATCCGTGTTTTCGCTGATGCTACGCGAGGCAACCCCGCCTGTTTCGGTGGAGCCATAGATTTCATGGATGCCCAAGCCGGTTTTTTTCAGAAAATGGGTCGCGTCGGAACGGTTTAAAACACCGGAAGAAGAAAAAGCGATTTTGAGCGATGGAGTGGATAGATTATCGACTTTTAAAGACCGGTAGTGAATCGGAACGCTGACCAGGACAGTGGCCTTGTGCCGGTTGATGGTGGAGATGATTTCCTGTGGGAAGGTGTAAATCTCAGGCAATACGCGGCCATGCGAGACAAACGGTACCAGGATGGAAAACAAAAGACCGTAAATATGATAAGGCGGAACAGTGGCGAGAAACAGGTCTTTGTTCGTCAGTGCGAATTTGTCGCGCAGATAAAAAGCTTCTGCGAGCAGATTACGCGGGGATTTGGACCATACCCTGGGTTTGCCGGTTGAGCCGCCCGTGAAAAGTCTTAAAAAAGATTGATCGGGGTTTCGCATGTCATCCGGACTCAAATCATGGATATTGCCGGCGAAAGGTGTAATGATTTCCACACCGGGCATCTCTTCGGGATGATCGGCGATGGCAGCGTCAAAGCCTGTCGCATCATACATTTCCATCAGGGCGTGTGAGGAAAAGGCATAAGGTAAAATCAGTTTGCACGCACCGGAAAGTGAAGCCAGGACAGAAGCGGCGACCACGGCTTTATTTTCCGTGCACAGGCAGACAGATCTTCTCCGCACCGCGCCTGGCTAAGGTTTTCTTTAAACCGGCGGCCAGTTCAAAAATTTCGCCATAGGTGGATCCGGAATACGTGAACTCTTTTTGGCACAGAGTTTTTGATGGAGACAGGATTTTTTTATAAGCAGGAATAAAGGGGTCTTTTTCTTCTAGGGTCATAGGAATTTAAATTCACGAAATATTTTTTCGATTATCTATTAGAAATAAGGAAAAAAATCAATGTACGTTTTTCAAGGAAGGCGGATGGCCGGCCATGCTCGTGTTTGATCATGGACGATTCACAATGTTTTTTGTTGACTTCTGAGTCATTTTCTCATTAATTTGTGAAACTCCAATTCCGGAAGTGAGGCGCATAACGGAGTGACCTAACCACCCGATGACCTAAAGTTCACTCGATGTGGCACGCGGTTACGCGAGGTCATAAGTCGGAATGGGTCAGTTGAACTATCCCACAAAGCGGTGGGCTTTGCGCCCGTGGTTCAAACAAAAAAAAGGAAAAAGCCGATGATCGATATCGAATTGTTGATTCCGCATCGTGAACCGATCAAAATCATCACGGAGATCATAGAACTAAACGATAATGATGGCATCGCCTCAGCTGTGGTCAATGAACGCTGGCCTCTTTGCGACGGCCGGGCGGTCCGTTCGCTTGTTTTAATTGAAGCCATTGCCCAGACGGCCGCTCTGGTGGAAGGTTACAAGCGAAAGAAACAAGGTAAAGACGGCACGAAAGGCTGGCTGGTCGGTATCAAGTCTGCCGAATTTAAACAGGATTTCATTGCACTGGACACACGAATCACGGTATTTGTCCGCAGTTTATATGCGTTTGAGCAATACGGTGTGATCGAAGGCATTGTGAAATCGGGCGACGATATTTTGCTTACGGCAATACTTCAGGCCATGCGTCTGAATCATGATGTATCATAAAATAAACAAAGGAGTTTACGGAGATCATGGATGAAAAAAAGATAGCCATTGTGACTGGGGCCAGCCGGGGCATCGGACGGGCTACGGCTGTGGAGTTGGCCAGAACCGGTTATTATGTCGTGATCAATTATAATTCCAGCGAGGCGGCGGCGGTTGAAACGCTGGCAAAGGTTCAAGCCGCAGGTTCGGCTGGTGAAATACGAAAATTCGATGTGGCCAACGCAGCAGAGGTGAAAGAAGCGCTGGCGAAAATTATTGAGGAGCATAAAAGAATTGATGTGCTGGTCAATAACGCCGGTGTGACCGCCGACGGTCTCTTTATGCTGATGGGAGAGGAGGAATGGCACGGTGTCATTAATACGATACTCCATGGGTTTTATAATGTAACGAAGCCCGTCTTGCGCGAAATGGTCAGAAAGAAACGCGGCGCCATTGTATCCGTCTCTTCCATCTCGGCGATGATTCCCAATCGCGGGCAGACCAATTACGCGGCGGCCAAAGCAGGGATCAACGCCGCCTCGCGCTCACTTGCCAAAGAAGTGGCGCGTTTCGGCATTCGTGTCAATGTGGTCGCGCCGGGTCCCATCGGAACAGATATGTTAAGCAGTATGCCGATGGACGAAAACATGATTAAAAGCGTTATTCCGATGGCGCGGGTGGGGAAACCCGAAGAAGTTGCCCGTGTGATCCGCTTTTTGTGTTCTGATGACGCTTCCTATATTACAGGGCAGGTGATTGCCATCAACGGCGGGATGTTTTGAGGATGATCCAGGTTGCTTCCATGAAAAAAATATTTATGGTTTTGCTGATTCTGCTGATGCTTCTGCCGGCGAGCGTGCGTGCGGATAACTTTGAACGATTGCGCCGGGACTCGTCGCGCATTTCAACCATTTCCGCTGATTTTGTGCAAAAGAAGTTCATGAAGATTCTGTCCAAACCGCTGGTCTCGGAAGGGAAGTTTTATTATACAGCGCCGGATTCCATCCGCTGGGAATATAGTAAACCCATCAAGAGTGTGGTCATTTCCGACAAGGGGAATACAAAACGCTATATCGCCTCCGGGGGTAAAATGGTTGAAGATAAAACCGGCGGCGCACAGGCGATGAAAATTGTACTCGACGAAGTGGCCGGCTGGATGAGCGGCAAGTTTACCTCCAATCCTTCCTTTACCGCCACACTTAAGGAAGGATCCAACACGCAAATTACGCTGACGCCGGTGGGGAAAAGCATGGCCGGCATGATTGAAAAAATTGAAATTACGGTTTCCCGAAAAGATGCGTCCATTAAATCCGTGCGGATTGTGGAAAGCGCCACAGCAGAAACCCGGATTGACTTTCAGCATGTTGTCATCAACCAGGAAATTCAACCGTCCGTCTTTCAGGATGTTCAATGAAAGGCCTCCTTTTTTTGATCGGTTCTTTGCTGCTGGTTTCTTGTGCTGCCCTGCCGGCTATCCGGCCGGTTGCGGATCTTGCAGAAAAAAACATCATGTGTCCATCCCCATTTCTTACGGAAAAAATCCGTCTCATTCACGCGATTGAAGTGCGCGCAGCCGGTCAGGTGCAAACCGTCATGATTGGCGTGACGATGACGGATCCTGCCACGAGGACAATTTCCTGCGCCCTGATGAGTGCGGAAGGCATGGCTCTTTTTGAAGCCGTTTCAGGGCCGGATGGGCTGAAAGTCAGCCGGGCGCTGCCGCCTTTTGACGCGGCGGACTTTGCCCGAAAAATGATGGACGATATCGACCTGATTTTTCTCGCGCCCCAGGGTGCGCTCACCGAGAAGGGTGTTTTCGCCACCGGCGAGACAGTCTGCCGCCGGCATAAAGAGCCGGGTGGCTGGATTGATGTATTGCAAGGTCATGACGGACCAATCCACATCCGTCGCTACTCGGAAGGCGGCCGTTTGCAACGCAGCGTTACGCTCGCGGGAGGATCGGCCAATCCCTATTCCACTATTGATCTTCAGGCGTCGGAACGGGTCAATTACTCGCTGATGATGACGCTGATCGAATCCGAGGCAGTTCGAGATGAACCGCAGCATAAGGAATGATTTAAGGGTACCCTTGATGAGAAAACCGATTGAAGGAAAGAATATTGTTGTCGTAGGCGCGGGCGTCGGTGGCCTTTCCGCAGGCATTCTGCTGTTGCTTCTGGGCTATCACGTCACGATTGTGGAAAAAAATCGGGAGCCGGGCGGTCTGATGCGTTCTTATTCACGCCGGGGGATCGATTGCCCCGTGGGCGTGCACTATGTCGGCGCACTCGGGCCTGCTGAACCGTTGGGGAAAATGTTTGGTGTCCTGGGCATTTCCGTGGAGGATTTGTTTTATCGCATGGGGAGTGAGGGTGTCATTGACCGATACCTTTTTGATGATTTTGTTTTTGATCTGCCGGTGGGTCTTGACGCGTATGAAAAAAATCTGAGGGAGGCGTGTCCGACAGACGGCGCCGCGCTGAATGTTGTAATGAAAAATTTACGCGAGATTGCCGGCACCATGATGGATTCCTCTTTTTTTTTCAATTCGGGGGATCCCTTTCAGAATATGGATCATTTCCGGCCGATGGGGGAGTTGCTCGATGAACTGCAGGCGTCCCCCCGATTGCGCGCCGTGCTGGCGGTGCCCTGCCAGCTCATCGGCGTCCAGCTTGCCGATTGTCCGGTGATCTTTCATCACATGGTGGTGGCCGGGTATTTGTTTTCGTCGTGGCGGTTAAAAGACGGAGGCAGCCAAATGGCGGATGTGTTTGCCGCTCGTTTTGCCGAATTGGGCGGCAGCCTGATCCTGAATTCAGCCGTGCGGAAAATTAATATCGCCGCAGGCAAAGTGACGGGGATCAGCTTGGAGAAGGGTGCTGACTTGACCGCAGACGCAGTAGTGGCGGCGATCCATCCGAAGACCCTGCTGGGCTTAATGGATGAGAACGCTCTGCGCGCGTCTTTGCGGGAGAGAATTTTAACCCTTAAGGAAACAGACGGCGTGATGGCCGTGCAGGCAAGTGTTGACGCCGCGGCGCACGCTGAAATCGATTATAATATTTACCGGTTGCATTCTGACGAAAAAGGGCTCATCGAGGACGGCATTTTTTATCAAATACGGCGCGGCAATGATCAAAAAACCAATTTGTTATCCATCATTACCCGCTCGCTATACGGTGATTGGAGTTCCTGGGAAAATACATTAACAGGACGACGCGGGGCGGCCTACGAGGAAAAGAAACAGGCAATGGCCCGCGAGTTGTTGAAGAAAGCTTCGGAAATATTCGGGCCCCTGAAGAATCCAAGCATCCTGGATGTGTTCACACCTTTAACGCTGCGCGATTATGGAAATTGTCCCGAAGGCTCCTGCTATGGCGTATTGCGTTCGTCCCGCCAGCTGCTGAAAATTGCTTCTTTAAATAATCTGCCCATAGGCGGGCTTTGTCTAGCCGGACAAAACGCCTTGGCGCCGGGGGTTCTGGGCTGCATTCTGGGATCGTTCAATGCGGTGAGACAACTTCTCGGCGATCAGCGTTTTGTAAGGGAATTTCAACGGCAACTCTAATGCTGGACGGCGCCATTTATTTATGCTAATTCTCGCCACGTTTCCTGATCAAAAAGAAAACCCTTGTTGCAGGCGTAACCGATTGTAAAATAAATCGATATTTGTTGACCAATATGCAAAGTTAAAGGAGTAGAATCAAATTTAATGACACGTCAGGATATTCAAAAAGAAGTCCGCGATATTTTTCTGAGGGCATTTGAAGTTGAGAATCCCGAGATGGATGTCAATCTGCGGGAAGCCTACGGTTTTGATAGTATCGATGCTATTGAATTGTTACTGGAAATTGAAAAGTTTTTGGGTTCGGAACTGACGCAGGACGAAAAAAAGAAGGCGATGGATATCCGCACCATGAAACAGATTATCGACTATATTGAAATGCTTGCCCGGAAGCGCGGGCTGGCGGTGGAGTAAATATTTATGGAACGCAGAGTTGTTATCACTGCCTGTTCGGCCATTTCGCCCATCGGTCACGGCAAGGAACAAATTGTCGAAAGCCTTTTAAAGGGAATTTCCGGCGTCAAAACGCTGCGCGATGATGAACTGATCAGCCATTTTATTCATTCCCGTGTTTACGGCACGGTGAGCTATCCGATTGCATATGATTTCAGCCGACAGCACCGCAAGACCATGGGTCCGGTGGCTTATTACGCTTGTCAGGTAGCCAAGGAGGTGCTGGCACAGGCGGGGCTCCCCGCTGAATTTGTAACAGGAGGCAGGCTCGGCATCGCGTTTGGTTCGATTCACGGTTCCCCCACTGTGCAGCGCGATATTTACCGTATTTTTTTCGAAGCCAAGGATAAGGCCTCTTATCAGGGCATTGGTGCGGTCGATTATCTGAAATCCATGGTACATACTACGGCCGTCAATATTTCCAAAATGTTCGGCATTACCGGCCGCATTATTGCTTCAGGGACAGCCTGCACCACGTCGAGCCAGTCCATAGGCTACGGCTATGAAGCCGTCAAGTATGGCTTACAGGACGCCATGCTCTGCGGCGGCGCGGATGAATATGATACGATCACGGTTGCGGTTTTCGACAACCTGCTGGCGTGTTCCACCGCGTTCAACGACCATCCCGAGCAAACGCCCCGTCCATTTGATCGCGCACGCGACGGTCTGGTGGTCGCCGAAGGCGCGGGGGCCGTCATGCTGGAGGAATATGAATTCGCGAAAAAACGTGGCGCGCCGATTCTGGCCGAGGTGATCGGCTTTGCCTGTAATTCCAACGGCGGTGATCTGATCCTGCCCAATCTCGACGGTATTACCAAAACACTTCAGCTCAGTCTGGAAAACGCGAAGATCGACGCCTCGGAAATCGATCTGGTCAGTGCTCACGCCACCGCCACCAAGATGGGCGATATCATCGAGGCTCAGGCCAACGGTTCTGTTTTCGGTCCCAGACCCTACGTAGTGGCCCTCAAGAGCTATATGGGTCACACCATGGCGGCTTGCGGTGCCATCGAAACGGTTTTGACGATTTACATGATGCAGGAAGGCTTTATTGCGCCGACGCTCAATTTGGAAGATATTGACGAACGCTGTGCGATGGTTCATCATGTTCAAAAGCTCATAGAACATCCTGTTAAAACCGCAGCCGTACAAAATTTCGCGTTCGGCGGTGTGAACACCAGCCTGCTCATTCGAAAGTTGACCTGAAATTAAAATGGCCGTTCTTCGATTACTTCAGCGCATTATCGATTTTTGCCTCACGGTGCTTTTATGGTCTTATTTTCTTTTCGGTTATCTTTTTATTCTGCTTTTTCTTTTTGTTCCTTCTTATATTCATTTAAAGAAAATCGACGCTGTTTTGCAGAAGATGAATCACGTCCATTTGAAATGTTTTTTTTTCTGGGTGGGCTTTTTGGCGCCCCGCACGAAATTTACGATCGATGCGGACGTGCGCGGGCTTCGCTCCTCCATCATCGTCTGCAATCACATCTCCTATCTTGACCCGATCGCATTGGTTTCGCTTTTCCCGCGTCAGACAACTATTGTTAAAAATACTTTTTTCAGCGTGCCCATTTTCGGATGGTTTTTGAAAAAGGCGGGATACGTGCCTTCATCACCGTCCGAAATGTATGGCCCCGCGATGATTAACCACCTGGAGAGTATCAAGCGCCATTTGGCAGTGGGTGGCAATCTGTTTGTGTTTCCCGAAGGCACTCGTGGCCGCGGCGGAGAACTTGCGCCTTTCAATAAAGGCGTGTTTAGTATCGCGCGGTACTGCAATACGGGTCTAATCTTGGTTTTTATCCGGGATACCGACAAACTGTTTCGGCCCGGAACCTTTTCCTTTAACATGCTGGAGCAAAATGACATCCGGCTGGAATTAATCGCGAAACTTGCGCCCGATTATCAGGTGGACAATTTTTCAATCAATGCTCTGGCCGATCAGGCCCGACAAATCTTTGAACGCAAAATTGCCGATGTACAGGCAGACAAGGGTGCGATGGTGAAAGGCAAAAGGCAAAAGGCTCAAGGTTAAAGATGTAGAGAATGATCTGTCCCGACCGATACTTGACTTGACAGACAGAGTCCAATTAAGTCTTGTCTTGACAACCATAACACCTACCTAGTCACACTTGGCTGTATCAATGAGAATTAATGGTTTCCATTTGAAAGTCAACATCGTGGCTCTTGGCAGGCTAAAATGCACCTTATTGCCCTGTCAAGTTTTTAGGGTGAGGTATGGTTTGCGATCTATCAATAAATTATTGACATCTTGTAAGTTATGCGTAAATTAGCTCATCTCTTTTAAGCGATAGCGTTTTCTGTGGATTAAGTTTCGCCGAGGCACGCCGGCAATTTGAATATCAGCAGGAGGTTGAAGATGAAGAAGATCAAGCTGGCTGTAATCGCACTTGAGGAAAGTTATCTGGAACGACTTGCGAATCGCCTGCGTGGAGAGAAAGACATCACCCTCCTCCAGGCTATCATCATCAAAGATTATGAGATCGATATGAAACAGTTCATTGCCTTCGTGGAGCAAATGATCAAGCAGCCGCCGGATATTCTCCTCTTTGATCAGGCCACTTTGCGGGATTCGGCGGCCCTGGATTTGGAAAGACTCCTCGACTATAGGGATAAATTGAAAGCAACGAAGGTCATCGTCATTGGCGAACACTACATCGAGGAAAACGTTATAGCGATGATCCAGGGGGGTGTGCAGGGGTTTTTTCGCAAAGCGCTGGGTGACGAGCAACTTATTAAATGCATTCGCGTAGTGGCACAGGGAGAGACCTGGTTCGACGCAGCGCTGATCACACAAGTTTTAGATCAATGCACCAAAGAAGTATGGAGGAACAAAGATCAGCTTAAATCTCTCATCCCTCTGAATCTGGCAAAACTGGAGATGCTTTCCCCGCGGGAGATGGAGGTTCTGGCACTTATCAGCCATAGCATGACCAATGAAGAGATCGCCGAAAAGCTTTTCTTAAGCCCCAAGACCGTTAAGACCCATCTGCGCAACATCTTCGAGAAGGCTGATATCCGGAATCGCGTCGAGGCCGCGCTTTTGTATGCGCGTCATGTCCAAATATCGCATTAGTTGTTTTTGTTTAACTCATAAATGAGTCAAGACGGTGTTTCATTGATTATGATTTGAAAGGGTGGATAACCATCAAGATTTCCGGATGCTCACCTTCAGGAAGGCTTTCGTAAAGGGAATATGAATTCAAAATCACCTGAACATGTTCCACCAGTAAGCATCAGGCATCTTCCGACAGACGGTGTAACGCAATATTGCAAACCAAGGCTGTCAAACCAGCACGCAACCCTATAAATGACACCACATTCGTATTGATCGATGGCACCTATTCTCCTAATCCCCTTGAAAGCGAAGCATTGATTCGGCTCGAACGCCCAGTGCAAAACATTTTTTCTCGGGAAACTCATGGAAGCATTCATAAATGGTGGAATGAACATGGGGGATGCTCTTTCAAAGAATTCTTTTAACTCCTGAAAATTTTCAATCTTCTTGTTTATCCTTAAGGCTTTTTTAATCCTTTCAATCTCTATGGGAGCCAATGACTTTATTGCGGCTTTATTCAGATGGTTTGCCTTCTCAATACCGAATTCCTGCAAGCAGTGGTAAAACCACACCCCATCATGTGTCATCCAACATCGGTTTAGAAGATCAATTAATTCTTCCTTGCCAAGTTCAGGGATTGAGCTCATTCATTTTTCTCCTTAGTGAACAGTATAAGACAGACAAACTGAGGAATATACGAAAAAATATCAGTTTACCAATTACCATTTCAATTATTGTATACATTGTGTCTTATAAGTTATCGATTGGTACAAAACACCCAGGGGATGCCGGGGCAAATGGAAGGGGGAATCTGTGTTTCACCATATGCATGATAGCATGGTTAGTAAATTAGATCCCCTTCCCACTGCTTTGTTGAATAACTCGTACGGTATCATAAACCTTCCCGGATGGGAATGAGTTTGCTATTACAAGGTTGTTTCGAGTGAAGATGCTGATCTTTTGTGTAGCAGATTTATATACTTAATCTCTGCCTTGTTCTCTTCATATTGAAAGCCTAATATATCTCGCATTGAAATAATGCCCACAACCTTTTTGCCCTCCGTTATTGGGAGATGTCTAATCTTCTCCCTCTTCATTGTGTTGATGGCATAATCTAAATCGTCATCCACAGTTGCTATGGCAACTCGTTTGGTCATGATATCCATGATCTTTTTATTTTTAAAATCACCCCCATCCACGAAGCACTTTCTCACAATGTCTCTTTCAGTGATAATTCCAACCAATTCGTCCTTGTCATTGCAGACGGGGAGTGCACCCTTATTGTGCTTGGCCAACTTTTCAATTGCTGCCGAGACGAATTCATCTGGTCTAACAGTTAGCAAAGCTTGACTTTCGAATCCCGTTACCTTCAACATATCCCGAATATTCATATTCTGTCTCTCCTTGTTAAATTGTAAAAACACCCATTACGCTATAGGTCAAGATTTTTTTCCCGTAAAAAAACATTTCCCCTCTTGAGAAATAAAAATCCGCCATGCCCATCCCTTACTATAATCACTGGAAATAAATATAATTTGTTTCTGGTTGAAATCAATCAAGCATAACTGAAATAATCTTTTTCATGTCGTCAGACTATTTAAAACAGCAAACTTTATGATATGTTGATATCTCTCTTATAGGGATTTTTTTCTTTAACAATTCTTCAGGAGACTCGTCTTTTAAACAATAAGATTGCTCCAAATAAATATAGATGGGGGACACTGTTGAATTGAATATTTTTGATTCAATCAACATTTCATTAATAGATTCACATATTCCTGAATCTCCTATAATAAACCCTCTTATTTCTGGAACGGGAATCGGACCTTCTCTAATGTTGTTTACTATTTCAATGTAACCAATGTATTTTTTATATTCTCTTGTTAAATTCTCTACTGGATTTAAAACAACACTAATATCTTCAAATTCTGAAACTGAAATGACCCCTCTATAAAATACATGGCTTATTCTATTTTCCCCAAAAGATGTTGGGTTCTGTTTATTCAAAAACGATGTTGATTTATGCTTTTCCAAAATTGTCACACTCATTGGTAAAAGAGATTTTATAAATTCATGAAACTCTTTTAACATTTCAGGCGACCATTGACTCGGAAGTTGTCTTTTGTCTTTTGGGGGCATGATTTTAATCCTTTCCTTTTCGCCCTCAGTTCAACTTTATCAATCAAGACATAGTACAATCATCTCCAACACTTTTTCATTATGTAATAATTAATATCCGAGCTCAGCTTTTTCCTATGAATTGAATATCATAATAGCACTAATATTTTTTTTTAAAAGAGGAAAATACACAGTGTAGGAAGCAAATAATATGTCCGGTTTGTAGCACACAAACTGTCCGGTTGATAAGTTACCCGATGGAGGTGACGGATGAAGCGGACATATTATTTGCTTCCTACCAGAATTTAAATTGTCTTGACTTCCAACGTGTTAGGTATATCTTGTAACCAGACAACGTAATAGACATCTACAGAAACCGCGAATTTCTTTTCGGTATAGGGAAACGATCGTAGTTATTAAAGACCTGCCCATTACAATGGAGCAGGTATTTTTGTTTTTAGATGGAAAATAATTGGGAAGAATTTGGATTGTATCAAGTGATTATTAGAAGGGGAGGAATAAAATGAATGTACACATGGTTGAGCCTTTGAATAATTTTGTAAAGTTACCAGATAGCAGATGGGAAAGCGGGTGGTGGAATATAGAGGAAAGCAAGGCTAAGAAACTGGTCGGTGGTGAAATTTATTTTCACAAAAAACAACAGGAGCCATCTTTTTTTGGGGGTTCCATAATAGGATATCGAATCGATCAGGATGCACAATACCAGGGGAAAATTATTTTTACACTCCAATATAATGCAGCATGCAGAAATGTTAAGACAGATAAGCATGGATGGTCTAAAAAGATGAAGATAATCAGTAATGACTGAAGATCTGCTTGATTACTGGCTGCGGATTATTAAACCGCTATTCCCGACAAATGCCTGGGTTACTTCGAGCGTCTCCGAGCGGCGATCATTTAATACAAATCGACTGGAAACTCGAAAACGACCCGCACCGACCAAACAAGCGTTCCAGGAAGATCGAGATAATCATCAAGGAGGAAGCCATTGACGATTATCTTAACAAGAACATGGATGAACGGGCATTATCCGACATTAAAATGAAACAATGGATTTCTGAACGGTATAATAATTTCAGTTTTGATCAAGATGCCCATACATTCAATTCCGCATCTCCGGATAGATGGCGCATCTCCAAGGGTGTGCTCAGTTGATGAGACTGCGAAACATCCCGTCAATTTCCGCACTGTAATCTTTCATCAAGGCTTTCTTTTTGGTTGCTTATCAAGCTTATCTCTTGACTTTTGTTTCTGTTTTTCGGCGTTCTGTTTCTGACCCTTTTCCTTATCTTTCTTGCCACCCTTGTCTCCCATTACGTCTCTCCTTTTCATGTTGTCCAAAACATCTTCCATTTGTGTGGATTCTCTTACTGTCAAAGAAGGCCAGTCATTATTAATTGTAATTTTGCATACTTTTCAAAATCCGTCAATTAGCGCTTTCAGGAAGCAAAGGTTTGGCGTTGGTGTCCATCTACAAGTCCTCAATCTAGTAAAATAGATATAATCGAAGATTATACTTTTTGAAGGTGTTAACGCACAGGCTCACTTCAAGAACCATATTGAGGGAGAAGAGCATACTCGTTGACATTAATGCCGAGCATGCTTATATTACTAATTAAGAGGTGATATGACGTAATTAAACGAGATACTGCAATGCACGTAATGAGTCTATTCTACTGGATGTTAACATGAAAAAGAAACACAGGGTCTTCGTGGTGATTATCACCCTTAAAAAGACCAACTGTAAAATGAAGGGCTCCAGCTAAAAGACAATACGACATAAGTGGTTCTCGTTAGCCCCTCGCAAGAATTAATATTCTACGAGGGGTTTTTTATTTTTCTCAGGAAAGGCAGGGTGAAAAGATGAACCAGCAAGAGGAAATCATCACACGGGAGCTTGACAAAAACCCCGATATTAGCATTACAGACTTGGAGGGTATGACGGAGTTGCCCATTGGCGAAGTCTGCAAGATCCGATACTTCTGGAGACTGGAAAAGAAACGGGAGGGGAAGAAATATGGCACTTGTCAAGTCATTGGAAAAATCAAGGATACATTACGGGAGCGCAGATTTTAAACTTGCTGTCAAGTTAAGTGCCTCTTTCCGCAAATTAATCTATTTAATCGGTCGCTACCACTTGTGTTTAACCTAGTGCCACGTCGTGTGACCTTCAGGTCATCAGGTGGTTAGGTTGTTCATCCGGGTGGCAAGAGCGCACCATACATCTTATCATTTACCATTTATCCTTGTATTACCTTCAGCCTGCGCTGAGATTCAATATCTATTTGACTTTTTTACTCCTCCATTTTAAGTTCCGGCACGCGGAAACAAGACTTGAAAGAATGGGCCATCATTGCGCATGAGCAAAAAGAAACGTATTGTTATCAAAGGTTTAGGAACAAAAAATGCCATTGGCGGCGATGTCGCGCAATTTGCCGCCGCATTAAGGCAAGGTATCTGCGGCATCTCTGAGTTTGACCTTTTTGATACGAGCGAATTCCTTACCCATAAAGGCGGCCAGGTTAAAAATTTTAATCCTCGTCGATACATCCCTGAAGAGTTTTCGCTGAAAAGGATGTCGCGAGCCGATCAGCTTTCTTTTGCTGCGACGATGGAGGCTCTCACTGATGCTGGGCTTTATCCTCTGCCGGAATCAATCAAAGAAGAAACGGGCGTGGCCATCGGAGGTGGCTCCGGCGGGCTTTTCGAGGCGGAAAACTTCTATGCGGATCTGCTCTCGAAAGGTCTTGACCGGTCGATGTTTTCTCGGCTGTCCACCATCTATTGCGCATCATCTGCCGACCGGATCGCGTCCAATCTGGGTCTTCTGGGGCCCAAAACCACATTTATGACCGCCTGCTCCGCGGGTGCTACCGCGCTGGGTTTTGCCAGAGATTTGATTTTAAACGGTCAGGCCAGGCTGATGCTGGCCGGCGGCGTGGAGCCGATGTGCCGGGTCACTTACGCTGCATTTAACGCGCTGAAATCCGTCGACGAGGACGTCTGCCGTCCGTTTGCCAGAAATCGTGCCGGTCTGTCGCTGGGTGAGGCGTCGGCCATCCTGGTATTGGAACCGCTCGATGCTGCACTGGCCCGTGGGGCAAAAATTTATGGAGAAATTCTCGGTTATGGTGTGACCTGTGATTCGTTTCACATGACGTCGCCGGACGAAAAGGCCTCCGGCGCCGTGCGGTCCATGCAGGCCGCCCTGAAAGACAGCGGACTCGCCATTGAAGATATTGATTACATCAACGCCCACGGGACCGCTACGTCGGTTAATGACGTGACGGAGACCAGGGCTATTAAGGAGGTGTTCGGCAAGCGGGCTTATTCCATTCCTGTGAGTTCGACCAAGTCCATGCACGCCCATACCCTAGGCGCATCAGGTGCGCTCGAAGGGATTGTCAGTCTGCTGGCTTTGGCACGTGGGTTTATTCCGCCGACCATTCATTGTGTTGAGTACGATCCCGAATGCGATCTGGATTATGTTACGGAAGGTGCGCGTCCGGCCGACCTGCGCGTTGTTCTTTCCAATTCTTTTGCATTTGGCGGAAACAATACCACGGTTATTTTCGGCAAATATGAAGGGCAGGGTGTTGCCCATGGATAGAAATTACGAGATGTCGGATAATGAACGCATTGTCGTAACCGGTCTGGGCATGGTGACGCCGCTGGGTGTGGGCAAAGACGAATTTTCCCGAAGGCTTTTTGAAGGCGATTGCGCCATTGATACTGTGCAGGCGTTTGATACCCACGCCGTGACCTCACATTTGGGGGCCGAAGTGCGTGACTTCACGCCGCGCGATTTCGTCTCGGTAAAAAATCTGCGGAGGATGGACAAGACGTCACTCATGACGACCGCTTCGGCGCGCCTGGCGCTTGATGACGCGGGCATTGCTGTAACCCCCGGAAATCGTGACCGCATCGGCATGCTTCTGGGTACGGCGTTCGGAGCGACGGATGTTACGGTTCAGTTTGCCGGCACGCTGCTTTCGGAAGGACCGTCTTCAGTCAATCCGATTCTGGTGCCCAATACGGTGATGAACGCGCCGGCGGGCCACGCCTCGATTGAACTCGGATTTCGCGGTGTCAATAGCACGGTCACGCATTTTGCCGTTTCCGCCGAAACCGCCATCACCTATTCCGTCTCGGAAATAAGGCGCGGGGTGGCGGATGCTATTCTGTCCGGCGGGGTGGATATCCTATCAAAATTTTATTATGAGTGCCTGACGAAGTTTCACGGCTTATCGCCGGATAATGGCGGGCAAGAAGGCGCTCGTCCCTTTGACGTGGAGCGTAACGGTTACGTGGCCGGGGAAGGCTGCGGTACCCTGTGTCTGGAGACTCTGGCAAAGGCGCGCGAGCGGGGAGCGAAAATTTACTGTGAAATATCCGGCGCCGGGTTAGGATCGTCACCCACCGGGCCTACTGCCTGGCCGCAGGACACAGAAGGCATCAAACGGACCGTCAAGCGGGCATTACTAAACTCGGGTGTCAAACTCACGGATGTGTCGGCAGTGATGGCAGCGGCCAACGGCGGCAGGGTGTTGGATCAAGTGGAAACCCAGGCCTATCAGGAACTATTCGCCTCTTGTGAACACAAGCCGCTCGTTACGTCCATCAAAGGCGCCATTGGTGAGAGTTTTTCCGGGGGCGGGATTCGGGCTTGTGCTCTGGCGTTATCTATGGAAAAAGGGTGGCTACCTCCGACCATTGGACTGTCAAGACCGATTATACCGATGGATTTTGTGATGGGGGAGAAAAAAATAATGAATGGCAATCAAACGGTTCTGGCCGGCATTTCGTTTGGTGGCACTTACGCGTATCTTATTTTAAGCGGCTGGAAATGTTAAAGTGGAGCAATTTTGAATATTCGGGAATGGATCAGTAAACGGGCGATTATTGAGCCGGATAAGAGGACTTATGAATTTTTTATTAATTTATCCGAAATGGGAAAAGCTGGATCGTCAGACGCGCTTTACCCTGCCGCCGCATGGACCGGTTGTCATGGCCGCGGCGTTGCCTGAGGATGTGGGTGTGAAGTTCATCGATGAAAATGTCGATCCGATTGATTTTGACGCGGCCGTTGATTTTGTCGGTGTCTCGATGATGCTGACCGCACAGGTCAAACGCGGCTGGGAAATTGCCGACGCGTTCCGTGCCAGAGGCATCAAAGTCATTTGCGGCGGCATTGCCACGATGCTCCACGCTGAAGAAAGCGAGCTGCATGCCGATGCCGTTTATATGGGCGAAGTTGAGGGTCGGATGGAGCAGGTCTTTGCGGACTTCAAAGCGGACAAGCTGCAAAAAGTTTATAATTTCATGCAGGATCAGCCGCCGATAGAAAGCGTGGGCACGGCACGCCGCAGCATTTTAAACCGCGACATGTATAATTACCGCGGCGTGCAGATGGTCGATCTGGTCCACGCTTCACGCGGCTGCCGCTTCAACTGCTATCCATGTGCCGTAAGATTCCTGGGCGGCCGGAGTTTCCGTCCACGTCCTTACGACAAGGTCATTGAAGAGTTGGCCAGCATCGACAACAACCGCCTGTTCATCGTTGATAATTCCCTTGCCCAGGATAAGGACTGGGAAATGGGCTTGTTTAGGGAGATGATTCCATTGAAAAAGAAATGGTGCAGTCATCCGATTGACGATGATGATCAGGTGCTGGATCTGGCGGCGCAGGCGGGCGCGTGGTTTGTTTATCAGGCGATTTTTGATTCGTCGGATTATATCCGCGATCGCATCAAACGGTATCACGATTATGGCATCGGCGTGGAAGGCAGCATCCTCCTGGGACTGGATTATCACACGGAAGATTACATCAAACGCTGGATGGATTTCCTCTTGGAAATCGAGCTCGATATGGCGGAGTTTACCGTTCTCACGCCGTTTCCGCACACCCGGACCTTTGATGATCTGAACAACGCAGGCAGGATATTTTCCAGAGACTGGAACGACTATACCTGCGGCAAGGTGGTGTTTCAGCCCAAACTTATGAGTCCGGAAAAGCTCCAGGAGATGTATGCCTATTGTTGGGACAGATTCTACGAGGAAGAGCCCCAAAACTACAAAATGTTTAGGATGCTCAAACGCGTGATGGATAAAGAAAAGGCAGACGGCACATTCAAGCCCCGCGTACGCTCGTAGATATTCATGCCGCCGAAAGGAATCAGGAACCCGATGAAAAAAAATGGTGGAAAAGCTGTCGTGGTGATCGACGGCAGCTTTATCAGTTTTGAGGATATTCTGGCCGTCGCGAAAGACGGGATACCGGTGTCCATCAGCAAATCAAAAGCATTTGTGAAGCGGATGGCGCAAACGCAAACAGCGTTGATGGACGCGATGCAAAAAGGCGTTGCGATTTACGGTGTGAACACCGGTTACGGCAAATCCTGCGGCAACCGGATCAGCATGAAAACGGCCCTGAAAAACGGCGCCAATATTTTCCGGTTTCATGGCTGCGGCACTGGGGATCCGATAGGCATTGAAGAAACGAGAGCCGCCATGCTGACCCGTATCATCTGTCTGGCGCGCGGTTATTCCGGAGTATCGATCGGCCTGCTTCAACAGATGGCGGAATTTCTAAACGCAGGGATCACCCCCGTGGTGCCCGCAGAAGGCTCCGTCGGCGCCTCCGGCGATTTAACACCCATGTCCTATATCGGCGCGGCGCTGGCGGGCGAACGCGATGTATTTTATGAAGACGACACCATGCCGTCTTTAAAAGCCATGAAAAAAGCCGGATTAAAGCCCTATAAATATCTGCCGAAAGAACCGCTTTCCATGGTAAATGGCACAACGACCATGACCGGCATTGCCGTACCGACGGTTGGGAGGGCATTCCGCATCCTGGATGCCGCGATTGTCGCCACGGCGCTTAGTGTCCACGCGATGAAGGGCAACGCCCATCATTATCATCCGGTGATTTCCGAGGCCAAGCCCTTTCCCGGCCAGGCTTATGTCGCGAAAAAGATAACTCATCTTCTGCTTGCCAGAGTATCGGCCCGTCAACTGGAAGACGACGCGCTCGAAACCCTGCAGGATCCCTACTCATTGCGCTGCGCGCCGCAAGTGCTGGGTGTGTTGTGTGATGCGCTTTCCTGGATAAAAAAATGGGTGGAAGTCGAAGCCAATTCGTCTAACGATAATCCGATATTTGATCCCGCCACGGGGCAGGTGCTGATGGGCGGTAATTTTTACGGCGGCCATATCGCCTTTGCCATGGACGGACTCAAGGCGGCGCTGGCCTCTGCGGCGGATATGTGCGACCGCCAGATCATGCTCTTGGTCAATCCCGAATCTGAACCGCGGGTTACCGGGCGATCTGGTTCGGCAAAACGGCGGCCAAGCCTGTCTGAAAAACGGTTTCAAGGCCATGTCGATCTCTTCATCGGCGTTGGCTGTCGAAGTGCTTAAGGCGACGATGCCCGCCGCGTCTTTCTCTCGTTCAACTGAATCCCATAATCAGGATAAGGTCAGTATGGACACCATCGCGGCCAGAGACGCCGAAAGAATCTGAACGCTTACCGAGCGGGTGGTATCCATTCATCTGCTGGCGGCGTCCCAGGCTTGTGATATTCGTCAAAACATGCATGTGCGGCCGCTTCTGGCCAAAGCGCTGCAAAATATCAGGCAGGTCAGTGACCCCGTGATTGAGGACCGGCCACTCGATGAGGATATCGAAAGAATGTGTGTGGTTATTCGATACACTGATTTTTTCAGGGGAAAGTTATGAATGCCGATAAAAAAAGTTTCGAAGTGAAAATCAGCGTGCCGTTTTTTGATCTGGATCCGATGCAAATCGTCTGGCACGGCAATTATCTCAACTATTTTGAACTGGCTCGCGCGGCACTATTTGAGCACCATGGTGTCGATCTTTACTCCTATTATGACAGGGAGAAAATCATTTTTCCCATCATCCGGACATCCACCAAACATATTTTTCCGCTCAAGCATCGCGATGAAGTCATCTGCAAAGCAACCCTGGTCGATGCCCATATCAAGCTGGTCGTGGATTTTGAAATCCGCAAGGCCCAGGGCGGCAGTTTGTGCGCTCGAGGACGCACAGAACAAGTGGCGGTAAAAGCACCGGAAATGGAAACCCTGTTCATTATTCCACAGGATATTCGTAATCTATTAGGATTCTAAAATGGATGACCTTTTAAAGAAATCATTTATGGCCGGCGTGGAACGGGTGGCGGCTTGGGCGGATTTGCTCGATGCGATTAATGTGTATCCCGTTGCCGACGGCGATACGGGCCGGAATCTTTCCATCAGTCTCTCCCCACTTCGTTTTGCGGGCGACGAGAAAGATAAAGTCATCCGTCATCTGCTGATGGCCGCGCGCGGTAATTCCGGCAATATCGCGTCACAGTTTTTTTCGGCTCTTTACGCCGTCGATTCCCTGCATCATCTGAAAGTAGTCGTGCAGGAGGGAAACGCCAGGGCCTGGAAGGCGGTTAGTAACCCGCGTTCTGGGAACCATGCTTTCCGTCTTTGACGCGCTCGAAGAAATCCTTAGCCGACAGGATTTTACCCCTGATCAAAAGAGCGCGGATCAGATTCTGTCGCGCCTTGAACAGGCTGTCCATGAGACGCGAGAACTGTTGCCGAAATTAAAGCAAGCAGGCGTCGTGGATTCAGGCGCTCTGGGTATGTATATTTTTTTCGAAGGTTTTTTCTATACGCTGGCAAGTCATACCAATTCTTATCGTCCGGTCACGGACGTCTTCAAAGATCACCTGGTTATTTCATCCGCGTTTAAGGAAACGTCGGAGTCTGGTTATTGTGTTGACTTTGTGGTGAAGACCGATGCGTCGTCAGACGACCTGGCGAAGATTGCCGGCAGTCAGGAAAGCGCCATCATCATTCATGAAGGCGATCTCTACAAGATCCACTTGCACACGGACGATAAGGAGAAGATCAAGGCTCAAATGAGCGCCCTGGGCTCTGTGATGACCTGGGAGGCCGATAATCTTTCCGCTCAGATCAAAGAGTTTATGAATGCTCCCACGGATTCTAAACTGCACATCATGACGGACGCCGCAGGATCGCTCACCCGTGAAGATGCAAAGAAATACGGCTTCACCCTATTGAACAGTTATCTTAATGTCGGTGAAAAGTCGCTTGCCCGAAACCTATTTTCATCCCGATGAACTCTACAGCGCCATGAGTGCGGGCGTGAAGGTTGTCCACATCTCAATCCTCTGTTTTTGAAAGACATCAGTTTTATTCCAGTGTCCTTGCCCGGTTTGAAAAAGTTTTATATTTATGTGTCGGTTCCGTCTATACGGGTAATTACAATGTGGCTCTGGAATGGAAAAAAGAGCATGATCCGCAAAACAGGCTGATGGTTGTTGATACGGGCGCGGCGTCGGGCAGATTAGGCACGATTGTTCTGGCGACTCAGCGGTATCTTACGCAAACGAATGATATGGAAAAAACGTTTGCCTTTGCGGAGAGGGCGGTGGAAGCGTGTGAAGAGTATGTTTTCCTCGAAAAGCTGCAATACCTTGCTGCAGGCGGCAGGCTTTCCAAAACCAGCGCTTTTTTCGGTGATATGTTGAAAATGAAACCGGTTATTTCACCGCATCCGGAAGGAGCAAAAAAAGTAGGTGTGGTAAGAAATCGTAAAGATCAGATCAAAATGGCGCTGGAAAAAATGGCTGCGGCATTCAACAAAGATTCCCGTGCGCTGATCATGCTCGAATATTCAGATAATGTCGAGCAGGTGTCTGAATTGCAAAAACGAGTGAAAGAACTTTATCCGCAAGCGGATATTATTCTGCAGCCGCTTTCGTTGACGTCCGGCGCGCATATGGGGCCGGGAACGTGGGGAGTGGCCTTTTTGCCCATACAGGGAAGTGACGAATGATCGAAAGACGAACAACGAGTGACGAAAAGTCATAGCCGCTTTGCTTTTATTATCCCAGTTTACAATCATGCTGCGACGGTGGCTCAAGTGGTAAGGGAAACGCTGGCGCTTGGTTATCCTGTCTTTGTTGTGGATGACGGATCGACCGACGAAACGTCGCAGCGTCTCGCGGAAATCAAAGGGATCAACCTCTTGCATCATTCAAAAAATGAAGGGAAAGGCGCGGCGATTTTGACCGGTTTTATGGCCGCATCCCATATAGCCGATTATGCGATTACAATCGATGCTGACGGGCAGCATGATCCCGAGGATGCCTTGAAGCTGATCAATGCGATTCCAGCAAAAAAGCGTCCTATCATTGTCGGGGCGCGCGAAGGCATGACCGCGAGCCAGGGCGCTCATATCCCGTGGACCAGCCGTTTTGGCCGGAAGTTTTCCAATTTCTGGGTCTGGATGTCCGGCGGACCAAAGCTTTCGGATACCCAAAGTGGCATGAGAATTTATCCGCTGCCGGAAGCCATGAGCCTCAATACGCGGGCGCGGCGTTTTCAATTCGAGGTGGAAATCCTGGTGCAGGCCAAAAGAAAAGGCATCCCGATCATCGAAACGCCGATCAACGTTTTTTATAATCTTGACGGATCAAGAATTTCTCATTTCCGTCCGTTTGTTGATTTTTTACGCAATACAAAAACGTTTACCCGTCTGATTTTTACCCGGATATTCTGTCGTCATTGATCTGGAATGATTTAATATTCTCTATCGGGTTTTTCCCTTGCCTGTGCCCGGGAAATATGATTTAAAAAACAGCAAGAGAACAAAAAATAATCCTGATATTTTAAAGGTTTGCATGCCGCCGCGAAAATACCCCATCAGATGGTCGATTGTTATTGTTACTGCTTTGATTGTGGGGCTGCTTTTTTTCTGGGAAACCAACCACTTAAAAATTGAAACCGATATTCTGGAATCCATGCCGCACAATGATCCGGTGCTGAATTCCGCCCGTCAGGTGATCGGCCATCTGCCCATCCAGGACAAAATTTTTATTGATCTGGAACAGGCATCGTAATGATCGCGACAAACTGGTCAAAGCGGCGTCTGCTCATCACGGACAAATTGAGCAAAAGCGGTCTATTTACCAAAGTCGGCATAAGCGATGATGCCAATAATTTCCCAGAACTGATTGGGCATGTCAAGATCAATCTGCCGTCTCTTTTGAGCGCGTCTGATCTGGAGCAGAAAATTCAGCCGCTTCTCACGCCTGCAAAAATCCGGGAAGCGATGGCGCAAAACCGGCAGAGCCTGGAGCAGCTGGAAGGAATTGGCCGGGCCGAAATGATAGCCAAAGACCCGTCTGGGTTTTTCCGGCATTATTCTGGGGCAAATGTCTGCTCTGCTGCCGGCAAATGCTGCCCAGTTTTATTCGGGGCAGCTGCTTTCCGCCGATGGCAAACATGCGCTGATTATTGCCCGTATTGCCGGATCGGGAACGGACACGACAAAGGCCGCCCAAATTGAAAAACTTCTTGAAGATTGCCGGCAGGAACTTGCAGCCAATACGGATTTAAAAGATCAATATATTCTGACATCCAGTTGGCGCTTATCGCGCGGCGCTGGATAACGAAACCATCGCCAAGCGCGACACGCAGTTGGCCATCATTTTAACGACATTGGGCATCGCTCTTCTGCTTATCTTCGCTTTTCCCCGCCCGCTCATCGGCCTGCTGGCGCTGTTGCCTTCAACAGTGGGGGCGATTGCCGCTTTGTTTGTCTGCTCTTTTATATTTGAGTCCATGTCCATGCTGGCGGTGGGTTTTGGCGGCGCGATTATGGCTTTTACGGTTGATCTGGGAATCACCTATCTGCTGTTTCTGGATCAGCCCTATACCACCTATGGCAAACAAGTGGCGCGGGAAGTTTGGTCGGCGGAATTGCTGGCGGTGCTGACCACCGTTGGCGCATTTCTGCTGCTTTTGATCAGCGACTTTAAAATTCTGGCTGAAATCGGTGTTTTTTCCGCGCTGGGTGTCACCTTTGCACTCATTTTTGTCCATTTTGTTTTTCCGAAAATATTTCCGGCCATGCCGCCTTCCAAACGTCGGACCAACCGTTTTCTTATCAATGCTATTATAAAAATTGCTGCCCCCGCGAAATGGAAATTGGTTGCCGCGATTATCTTTGGTTTGATCATGCTGGTTTTTGCCAAACCCGTTTTTAACGTCGATCTGCAGACCATGAATTCCGTGAGCCTTGATACGATCAAGTCCGAACAAAAATTGCAGGAGACCTGGGGAAATCTTTCCGGCAAATGTTACGTTTTGCTGGAAGCGTCAAGCATTGGAGAATTGCAGGAAAAAAATGAGCAATTGATGACGCTCTTGGCCGCTGATGTGCAGAAAGAAAAACTTGCCCCGGTATTTCTGCCTTCCGTTTTGTTCCCATCTCAGCAAGTCGGCCAAGAACAATTATGCAGCCTGGCGCAGTTTCTGGAATAAAGACCGCATGGCAGTATTGAAGCGTGATCTGGATGCGGCGGCGCGGGAAAATGGTTTTGCGCCAAACGCTTTTGAATCCTTCTGGAAAATCATTCATCAAGAGTCTCCGGGAACTTTCGAGATACCCGAGAAATATTTTGAAATGCTGGGCATCGCCAAAACGTCTGAGGGATATACACAGTTGAGTTCGCTTACCGCCGGGAAAAATTACAACGCCGAAGATTTTTTCGGCAGACTTTCTTCCGAGGACCTGGCCAAACTCTTTGATGCTGATTTGTTCAATAAAAGGCTGGGCGAATTCCTGAAAAATTTATTCTTCGAAATCGCCCTGATCATCAGCATTGGCCTGGTGCTGGTAACTTTTCTATTCTTTATGGACTGGCGTTTATCGCTTGCGGCACTTGCTCCCATTGTCTTTGCGCTTAGTCGCAACGCTTGGCACACTGAAAATTATTGGCCATCCACTGGATATTCCAAGCATTATGCTCTGGATTGTGATTATGGGTATGGGGGATGATTATTCGCTTTACTATATCTGCCATTATCAACGTTACATTGATGAAAAACATCCGGCCATGCATACCATCAAACTGGCGATGTTTCTGGCGGCTTTTACCACATTAATCGGGTTTGGTGTTCTGATGTTTGCCAGCCACGCACTTTTGCGCAGTATCGGGATTGTTTCTTTTTTAGGCGTCGGCTATTCGTTGATCGGAGCCTATTTTATTTTGCCGGTTTTAATGGAGAAAATATTCGCGCCGGTTCAATATCCCACAGGCGAATTAATGATTGGTTCCCGAGAGCACTTACGCCGCACGATTTTGCGCTATCGACACTTGCCCGGCTATCCGCGGGTCTTTGCCCGGTTTAAAATGATAATCGATCCCATGTTTCAGGAATTGGACCGGTATGTTCAAAATCCACGCCGGATCATTGATATCGGCTGCGGCTTTGGTGTTCCGGCCACCTGGCTTCTTGAGATTTATCCGCAGGCCAAAGTGTTTGGTCTGGAACCGGACGAAGAAAGAGCCCTGATTGCCAATCGAGTGATTGGCGCGCGGGGCCGTGCTGAGATCGGCCGAGCCCCGGACTTGCCGGAAGTGGATGGCCCTGTTGATCATGTGATGATGCTGGACATGCTGCATCTGATTACCGATGAAGAATTACAGCTTGTTTTGCAACGGATTTACGATAAACTGGAAATCGGCGGCACGCTGCTGATCCGGGCAACCATTTGCTCGGCAAGAAAGGTTCCGTGGAAGAGATGGATTGAAGCGACGCGCCTGAAGATAATCGGCATGAGGCAGCGTTTTCGCCGCGAAGACGAGATCGCCGGATTCATGTTTACCGCCGGATTTGCTGTTACCATTCATGTTTCTCCCACCGCCGGTGTGGAAGAAAAGTGGTTTGTGGGGAAGAAAAAATAGGACCATACCCCTGTGGGGCACACGAGGATAAAGGCAAAAGGATAAAAACGGAATGCAGATGAATATTCCCATCTGATTATCGTCAACACAAAATGTATTTGCAGGAGGTGTTAATATGTATGAGAAAAAGCCCTGGTTAAAATTTTATGAGAAGGTGCCGCACACCATCGATTATCCTCGTGTCACCATGTATGAAGCGCTGCTGCAGACAGCAAAGGAGAAACCCGATGCGATTGCCTATGATTTTCTCGGATACACATCGACCTACCGCCAATTTATGGCCGAAATTGATCAGTGTGCCGATGCCCTGGCGGCGCTGGGCCTTAGAAAAGGTGAAAGAATTACCATCTCCATGCCCACATCTCCACAGGGGATCATCTGCTTTTACGCTGCCAACAAACTAGGTGCCGTTTCCAGCATGATCCATCCTCTGTCCACAGCAAAGGAAATTGAATTTTATCTCAACGTGGCGAAGAGCCGCTTTGCCCTGACCATTGACGCTTTCTATGCAAAATTCAAGGAAGTGCAAAATATAACTCCGCTTAAGACGCTCATTCTGGCGCGTATCCCGGATTACCTTAATCTTTTCAAACGCATTGGTTTCAATCTGACCAAGGGCCGCCTGATTCCCAAGGTTCCCGCAGACCCCATGGTTAAATGGTGGGCCGATCTCATGAAAGAAAAGTATGCCAAAGCGTCGCAGGCAAAGATGGATACGGATGACATGGCTGTCATCCTTTACAGTGGCGGAACAACAGGCGTGCCCAAAGGCATCATGCTTTCCAATATGAACTTTATCAGCGAAGGCAAACAGGTGTCGGAATGGGGAAAACTTGATGATGCTACATCTGTGCTGGCCATTCTGCCGATCTTTCACGGCTTCGGTCTGGGCGTTTGCATCAATGCCTGCTTTATGGGGGGTGGTAAAAGTATTCTGGTGCCGATCTTTACGCCGGAGACAGTAGCCGATATTATCCGTTCAAAAAAACCATCATTTGTCATTGGCGTGCCCACGCTGTTTGACGCTTTGAGCCGTAATCCCAAGATGCAGAAAGCCGATCTCAGCTGCCTGCTGGGCGACTTTTTCCGGAGCCGATTCCCTGCCCCGGCCTGTCAAAGAGCGGTTTGAAGAAATGGTTAAAAAGCAGGGCGGCAACGTCCAGCTTCTGGAAGGCTACGGACTTACCGAAGCGGTTACGGCCATTATGGCGACGCCGATTGGCTGCTATCGGGAAGGCAGTATCGGTGTTCCTTTCCCGGATATGCTGGCCAAGATTGTCCGGCTGGGTACTAACGATGAAGCGCCAATCGGTGAAGAAGGCGAAATCTGTGTTTCCGGTCCCGCCGTGATGATGGGCTATCTCGACTCGCCCCAAGAAACCGCCGACACATTAAAGCAGCATCCCGACGGCAGAATCTGGCTCCACACTGGAGATATCGGCACCATGGACGCGGATGGATTTTTCTATTTCAAACTGCGGCAAAAGCGGATGATCAAATCATCCGGCATGAATGTCTATCCAGCCCAGGTGGAAGATATTCTCTACAAGCATCCGCAAGTGCGGGATGCCTGCGTGGTCGGTGTGCCTGATGAGGCGCAGGTGCAGGCGGTGAAAGCATTTGTCGTTTTGAAGAATCCGGCGGACGCGAGTCCGGAACTGGAGAAGGAATTGATCAACTATTGCCGTGATCAGTTGATTAAGTGGAGTTGCCCCCGGTCCATAGAGTTCCGCTCCGAGCTGCCCAAGACACTGGTTGGTAAAGTAGCCTACAATGTGTTGGAAAAAGAAGAGCTGGCCAAACTGAAAGCTGAGGGGAAGTATGCGGGGAATTGAAAGAAGGCGAAAGGATCAAGGTTCAAAGAAAAGGCACAGAGACCTTGCGATTTGTTATCCCGCCCCCTGTGAGACGATTGCCCTTAAAGGCAGAGAATGAAAGTGAAGGAATCCCAGGTGGATTTGCTCCCCCGGGTAATATTCCCTGAATCTTGCCTCGATTAGAGAGAAGCTGCCAACCACGAGATACCCTGTAGATTGATGAGGGTGGAGGTTTATTGAAAAAAATATCTTATAAAATTGCTCTTTATCTTTCCCACAGGCTGGGGGTATGGTTTTTCCGGACGTTTTCGTGGTGCATTGCCACCGGTTATTTCTTTCTGTTTCCGGTGCGTGTGGCCGACAGTCTGAAATTTTACCGTGCGCTTTTTCCCGGGCGCAATTTTTTTTATCATCTCTATTGTGTCTGGAAGCAGTTTCATAACTTTACCGATGTCTATATCCACCGTTTCATTCCCTGGGTAGCCGATCAGGCCGAATTCATGCCGCGAAGGATGGGAACATCTGGATGAAGCGGTGGCCAGAAAGACCGGCGCTATTGTCATAATGTCGCATATCGGCAACTGGGAGCTCGCGGCGCAACGTCTCAATCAGAAAGGTCTGCCGATTATGCTCTACCTGGGCGCCAAACATAAAGAACAGGTTGAACGCATTCAAAAAGATAATCTGGCCGAGAAAGGCATCCGAATCGTAGCGACAGATGAAAAGGAAAAGTCGCCGTTCGCTCTGCTGGAAGGGATCAATTTTTTACGAGAAGGCGGCATTGTATCTATGACGGGCGACCGTCTCTGGGGTGAGCAGAGTTATGTCACTGTGAGTTTTCTGGGGCATGAAGCGCGTCTGCCGGATACGCCGCATTTGTTTGCCCTGATGACCGGCGCGCCGCTCATGACTTTTTTCGTTTTTCAGGACGCTGTAGGAATTTACCATATCAAAGTTTCGAAAGGACGGAATGTTTTTGCCGCCACGCGCACGGATCGAAAAAAGGCGGTGCTTGAGTCGGCGCAGGCGTATGCCGACGATCTAGCCTGTTTCGCTTCAGAGCATCCCTTCGAATGGCATCATTTTGAGCCGTTTCTTGGTAAAAAAATTAATAAAAAAGAATAGCGATCAGATCCAAGAGAATTTGCTTTGCGCTGTCTTCGTTTTAGGATAAGAAGAAGCTGATATTTTTTTATATAATCGTGGGGTGAGACCATGAAAGTCAAAGAAGTGCCACAGGACATTACGTATAGTGAAAGCGTGAAGCGGGCCTGTTATGCACTCAATGATGAAGGAAAATATGTCATCGTGGCCAGCGCCGGCTGGGAGCGCCGAGGAAGTCGTCAACAGTCTGGCCGTGGATGAGCTGGCCGCACAGCTTGAAGGAAACCAGAAAAGCAGTGCTTGCCGGTCTGAAAAGTCCTCTCTGTTATCACATGGAACGGCGTCAGATGAACCCGAAAATTCTGGCGAGCACATCCGGCATTGCCACATTCCGGGCTAAAAGACATTTTCATCCTGAAATTTTTTCTAAACTTAAACCATCGATTTTAAAGCGTTACGCGAAAGCATTGGCGGTCACTCCGGAAGAATTAAAAACTGTGCCGAAATCATCAGAGGAAGGTAAGTAATCATCAATGAGTCCAGAAATAACCGCCGCCGGCAAACCATTTATCCATCATCATTCAGCACATTGCGAAACCGGCGTTACATCGGCATTGTTTCGTGACAAAGGCTTGGAAATCTCTGAGCCGATGATTTTCGGCATCGGCAGCGGCATTTTTTTCGGCCATCTGCCGTTTGTAAAATTTGTCGGTTTGCCGATCACTACCTATCGGTATCGGGCCGGGACTGTTTTCCGTAAGTCAGCCAAAAGACTGGGGGGCGAATTTGTTACACAGCGTTTCCGCAATGCACAAAAAGGCATGGATGAATTAAAGCGTGTGCTGAAAACCGGGCAAATTGTGGGACTCACAACAAATATTTACTGGCTTTCTTATTTTCCCAACCGTTTCCGCTTTCATTCAATGGGCACAACATCATTATTCTGCATGAGATTGAAAACGGTTTTCGCGTGAGTGATCCAGTCCTGGAAAATCCAGTGGACTGCTTGACGGAAGATCTGGAACGGGCGCGTTTTGCAAAAGGTCCTCTGCAACCGCATGGTTTCATGTATTATCCCAAATCCATTAATCTCCATCCTGATTTTCGCACAGCCTGCATCAAAGGAATAAAAGATGCCTGCAATGTGATGCTTAAAATTCCCCTGCCGATTTTCGGTGTCCGCGGCATCCGTTATCTGGCCGAAAAAACGATTAAGAGTGGCGAGAAAATGGGGTTTGACGAGGCCTGCCGGCAACTGGCCAATATCGTGCGGATGCAGGAGGAAGTCGGCACGGGTGGCGCCGGATTCCGTTACATGTATGCAGCCTTTCTTGAGGAAGCCGCCGAACTGTTCGGATCTTCCGAGTTGGCTGATCTGTCAAAGGAAATGACGGCCATTGGTGATATCTGGCGGGAGTTTGCCGTGGTGTCCGCGCGCATCATAAAACAGCGTGGCCAATCCGAAGACACATTCGCCAAAGCGGGTGGCCTGATGATGATCTGTGCGGGATGCGAAGAGCAGCTTTTTAATGATCTGAATCATGTTGTAAGGAAACTTAAAGCATGAACGCGTTGGATATTTCCTCGATTACATTCAGCTATGGTGGAATGTCGGTATATGCTTTGCACAAATTCTCTCTGTCGGTTGAGGACGGGCGGATGCAGGCGCTTCTGGGACCCAACGGAGCGGGAAAATCGACCCTGATGCGGATTATCACCGGCCAATTGGGCGGGTATTCGGGTGAGGTGCTTATCTATGGCGGCAAAATGCCGGATCGCAAGGCGCTCTCCTCCATTGGATACGCGCCACAGCCCATATCGCTTTACACGACGCTGACCGCTCTCGAGAACTTACGTTTCTTCGGCGCGATGGCCGGTCTGCCGGATGAGCAAATTGTATTGCGTTCTGAAATTGTGCTGGAACAGACCGGCCTCACGGCTCATGCCAAAGAGCCGGTCATGTCGTTTTCCGGCGGGATGCAAAGGCGCCTGAATCTGGCGGTGGCTCTTCTGCATTCACCGAAACTCTTGTTACTGGATGAACCCACGGTTGGCGTTGATCCGCAAAGCCGAAATCATATTTATGAAACACTGACAGAATTAAATGCCGCGGGCATGACGATTTTGTCTGTCCACGCATATCATGGATGAAGCGCAACGCCTGTGCTCGAGCGTGACGCTGGCGGATAAAGGCGCAGTGATTTTTAATGGACCGATGTCCGAGATTGATAATCTGGAAAAATTCTTTCTGGAGAAGACAGGCCGCGGGTTGCGTGATGAGTAAGACAAAAACGGATTTTTTTCATGTGTCATTCCGGCGAATCTCCTCTGGGGCACGAGTCTCGGAATCCAGATCGTATGGTATGGAGGTCTTAATTTGATTTTCCGTCAATTAAAAGAATTGATCCGAAAAGAAATGCTGGTCCTGCTTCGCGACCGGCAGACGATCCTGCTTCTGTTTCCTTATGCCGGTAGCGCTGATCTTCTTTTTGTCGTTGGCCTTGAAAGGGTGTCTAGACGGACAAACTGACCGGACGGAAAATTCAGATGGTTGTTGCAAATGAAAGCCATTCTCCCAAAGCAAATCTGCTTGAAGAAAAAATTAAATCCAATAAACTGATTTTACATGTTGGCCGGCCACGGGGCATGGACAATGATCAGATCTTCGCGGATGGCAAGGCGCAGGCGGTTGTTTCGATTCCTAAAGGTTTTGAAGAAGGGGATAAAGCCGGTAGAAATTTATTTTGACCCCGTGATGGATGCCGGCTACAGAATAGCCGCCCGTTCACTGATCACCAGTCATCACCGTCGAAGTGGTTATGGGTATTGATAACCTGGAAGACTGTGGTTTCCGGTTTTTCGTTGAGAAAACAAAACCCAATAAAGAATTTCCAAGCCCTCTTCAGCAAACGGTTCCGGCTTACGCGATATTCGCGATGTTTTTTATTGCCATTCCCATGTCCATTGGTTTTTTAAAGGAAAAAAAAGACGGGACCCTCCAGCGCCTTTTTACTATCCGGTCAATACGAATTTGGTTACGCTGGGGAAAATCATTCCTTATTATCTGATTAATATTATTCCAGTTTGTTTTAATGATGCTGGTTGGTGTTTATATCATGTCCCATTTTATCAGCTTTCTTTTCATGTGGGAGAGCATCCCTGGCATATGCTGCCGGTTACCCTGGTTGTTGCCGCCGCCACTACCGGTTTTGGCGTTCTGGTTGCGGCGCTTGCGACGAACGCCTGAACAGTCTTCGACGCTTGCGGCAACCGGAGCGATACTGATGGGCGTATTCGGCGGCATTATGGTGCCGCATGTGGTTATGCCGCTGGTGATGAAAAAACTGGCGATGATTTCACCGATGTATTGGGCGCATCAGGCTTATCTGGATATTTTTTTGCGGGATGCTTCACTTGGCGTTATCCTGCCTAAATTAATTGTGTTGACACTATTTGCGGGAATCTGCTTTTATATTGCAGGAAGGAGAGTTCGATGGATTTAGAAAAAGCTTATCAGGAATTAAACGTATCATCCAGGGAGGATTTGATTTTCAAGCTCAAGGAACTGGTGATTCGGGCCTGCGACGTCAAAGACGTAAAGGCCGAAGATGTTCCGACCGATGTGCCTTTTATCGGAGGGCCGGGGCCGCTCAAGCTCGATTCGCTCGATGCGATGGAAATCGCGATGGAACTTCGGTTTCAGTTTGGCGTGGAGTTGAAAAATGCGTCAACTGCGGCGAAGGCGATGCAGTCCTTCGATTCGCTGGCCGATTTTGTGATTGAAGCGCCAAAGGTTAAAAAGTGAGCAAAGGCGATATCTATATCCGCGGTTGGGGCGCCGTCACCACGCTGGGGTGGAGCGCATCGGAGTCCGCGCATAATCTGATTGCGGGCAACGTCCATCCGGCGGGCGTTTGTTCGTCTTCCCATCTGACCAATCGCGACTTCAAAGCGTTTGAAGTCGCATACAGCGGCAATCCTCTGGAAAATCGCTGGCGATGCTCGATGCGTCCATTTCCGAAGCCATTTGAGCGGGCGGGGCTAAACGCCTCCGAAATTGCGGAAAGTGCATTGCTCGTCGGCACCACCGGCGGCATTTTTATCCGCAATGAATTTGAATTTACCGAATCCGTGCGGCATTATCCGGGCAAGGAATCGCCGCCGATTGCCTGCCGCAACCGTGGTCCCGGTGAAGTGGCCGATGCGATTGCCAAAAATACGGTATCCACGGTCTTGGCGCATGACGTTCAGCATGGCCTGCGTTTCGAGTTCGCACGCGCTTGGTTGTTGCGGCGCAGCTTCTGGCTCAAAAGAAAATCAAGCGGGCGATTGTCGTCGGTTTTGAACCGCTTTTAAATCTGACCTTGCAGGGCTTTGCCAGTCTGCTTCTTTATGATTCGGAACAATGCCGGCCTTTTTGCAACTACGCGTTCCGGTATGCAGATCGGTGAAGCCGCATCCTGTCGTTATTTTGGAACAAGGTCATTGCAAGATTAACGGAGCGAAAACAAGTTTCAGTTTTCGGGCGGCTATCTGTTTAATGATAATAATAGCCTGACCTCCGCCGGCACAAACGGTGAAATGGTGAAAAGCGTTGTATCACAGACGTTGACTGAAATCGCGGAATTGCTGCCGAGCGGATTATTGCCGTCAAAGCGCACGGCACTGGAACACGGGACAATGATCTTTCCGAAGGGCGGGGGCTGGCGAAAGTATTCGGGGGAAATCTGCCGCCGTTTATTTCCCTGAAAGGTGCTATCGGCCACTGTCTCGGTGCGGCAGGCGCGGTCGAGACGGCGTTGTGGCTTTCCTGTCTGGAAGAAGGAACGATTCCGCGCAGTTTCGGTTTCACTGAAATTGATCCGGAAATCGGTTTCGCGCCGTCGCAGGTCAATCTGCCTGCAACGAGACGGCGCATATCTGTTTACATTCTTTGGCTTCGGTGGAACGTGTACGAGTTATATCATTACAAAAAGTAGGAACGGTAGAACGTTGAGATACAAAATATGATTTCAACATAAACATCAATGCAACCTAATACATCCATGCCGGTGATTGCGGCCAGTTACCTGGGGCCTTCACCTGATTCCCAATCAGGATGCTGCCTGGGATGAAGCAAATCTGCCGCTCAATCCCGATGATTTGGTGCAAAAAATCATGGGACAGCCCATGCGGCGCGCTGGACGGTTCATCAAACTGGTCTGCTGTGGTGCGCTGACTTGCCTTCAAAGCGTGCCGACCTGAAGTGTTGAAGAATAAAAAGATCGGGATATTTCTGGCCACGGGTCTGGGCAATATTGATGAAATTCTGCCTTTTATCACACAGGTGTTCAAGCATGACGGAGGCTTTCCCAGCCCCAATCAGTTTGCCAATTCCGTCAGCAACGCCGCCGCTTTTTTTCTGGCGCAAGGTTTGCGATGTCAAAGGCGTTGTTCTGACCATCTCGCAGGAGGAACTTTCGTTTGAATCCGCGTTGTGGCTGGCGCAAAGCTATCTGGCAAGCGGGTGAGATTGATCTGGCGCTGGTCGGCGGCTGCGATGTGTTCACGCCGACCATTGAAGATTACCGCGAACGCATGGATCTGAATCCGGGTAATTACCGCACGGCTCCGATGGGTGAAGGCAGTTCCTGGCTTTTACTGGGCGGCAATGGCGGAAAAGAAAATCGGTGATATATCTGGCCGTCGATCTGGACGCGCAATTTGACGGATATCGCAGAAGACTGCATCTTACTCTCTGTTGAAACAATGTGAAGGATTGGCTGACCGGATTGTTATCGCAGGAGCGAAGATCAAAAAATCAGTCGCCTGCTCCTGCCCGGTTTCCGTCTTTCCGGTATTGACGAAACATTGTGGAAAAATCGTGGCTGGGACGTCGACGACTATCTGCCGCACTGTGGCATTTCTTCGACTGCGTCGGCCTATGGCCTGGCAAGAGCGCTATTGTCGAAAAAATCTACTTTGATTGTCCATTGCAATCATCACGCGACAGGCAGGCAGGCACTGGTTATGGCGATTACAAAGTAATGATGATGGTTTCCTCCCGGCAAAAAAAACGCATCGCGCTGGTTCATCCGCGCGGCTTTAACTGGTTCCCCGGCAAGCGGGACATCACCGACATTGCCAATCGCATGGTGCCGCAGGGGATGCTTTCCATCGCCGCCTATCTGATCCGCGAAGGACACGATATATTCGTTTATGACTGCCTTGGTCCCGGCGCGCCTGTGGATATCAACCGTCAGGTTTCGGCGATTCTGGCGTTTCAACCGCAGATAGTCGGATTTTCGACCACCACGTCGTCATTTCCTGATGCCGCGGATATCGCGCAAAAAATCAAAGAACAAAATCCCGATATCGTCACCGTTTGCGGCGGGGTCCATGTTTCCGCGTTGAGGGAAAAACTTCTTTCGTCGTATCCTGCTTTTAATTATTTTGTGGCGGGTGAAGGCGAAATCACGATGAGTGAGCTTGCCGCAGGCGTTGATCCGGCCTATATCTCAGGGCTGATCCGCAGGCAAAATGGTGTTGCCGTTGCCAATGAACCCAGAAAACATATCGACAACCTCGACGATCTGCCGTTTCCAGCCTATGAAAAACTCACCGGTTTTCCCCATGATTATCATCTGCCGCTCTTCAGCTACAGCCAGACACCCGGCGCGACGATGATCACCTCGCGCGGCTGCATGTTTCAATGTTCCTACTGCGACCGTTCCGTTTTCCAAAAGGGTTTTCGTTACAACTCCGCGGCCTACATTTACGAGCACATGAAATACCTGCGCGATAAATTCGGCGTGCGCCATGTCAATATTTACGATGATCTCTTTACCGCCAACAAAAAGCGGATTATGGAGCTATGCGAAAAACTTGCGCGTCAGCCGCTGGGAATGAACTTCAACTGCGCCGTGCGCGTAGGCTACACAGATGATGATTTATTAAAAATGCTCAAAGACGCCGGCTGTCTGATGGTGTCGCTGGGTATTGAATCGGCTGATCCGGGGATGCTGGCGCGCCACAAATCCGGCGTATCGCTCGATGACGTGCGTGATACCGTGCGGCGCATTCAGTCGGCAAATCTCCGCGCCAAGGGTTTGTTTATGATGGGCCTGCCGGGAGAGACCGAGGAATCGATTAAGCGGACGTCCGATTTTATTATTGAGCTGGGGCTCGACGACATGAACATGGCCAAGTTCACGCCGTTCCCCGGCGCGCCTCTGTGGGCAACGATTCGCGACGAAGGAACTTTTGAGGAAGACTGGCGGCTGATGAATTGCCTGAATTTTGTTTTTATTCCACGCGGGATTAAATCCAAGGAAAAGCTCGATCACCTCTACAACGAACATGTCAAGCGCTTTTATTCCGATCCCGCCTGGCGCAAAAAATTCCGCGGACGTATTTGGCAACACCGCAAAAGCCTCCTGTATCTGCTGCGCCATCTGCCGTCCTTCTGGTCGGCAAAAAATCAGTTTGAACCGGAAAAATAAGATAGTGGCACACCAGTTGTGTCTAAATTTACGGATGGATGTTGAAAATAACGGGTGATCAGAAGAGAAAAGGCATTACGTAATCTGTTTTTCTAAAATGCCAAATGTTTAATAATTAAGATAAATCGATTGAATCGGGTCTAAAACCCATCAGGGATTCGTGCCGGGCATATTACTTGCAGCACTTTACTGCAAAGGGGAGGTTGTGATTCACCGATAAATGTAGTATATTAAAAAAAAGAACGATAATGTGTAGGTTAATAAAATGATTAGTAATATTTCCGATCAAAGCCAACAAGCTTATATCTTAATTCAGGGCCGATATAATGAATAAGCCTAATCGTCGCAGACGAAATTCTGCAATCATCTTAATTACAGTTGTACTCATTGCAGGTCTGTATTTACTTGCGAGTCATACATCTTTTGATTCAATCCTATCGAAAATCAACGGGCAACATAAAGAGCCTAGCGAGCAGGATTTTCAGGATGCCAGTTTCGAAGGAAATGGAAAATGGTATGGGCTTTGTAACAAAAACGCCATTCATTCTATTGCCGATTTCCGCAAAATAGTATCCAGTGATCGTGTATTGCAAGCCCATTATGCTGATTTTAAATGGGAAAATGCAACAATGGGCAGACTGGAGAAAGCGACATGGGCTTATGTGCATTACAGGAAGAGCGATACAGTATTCCGTAAAAAAACACCGATTGTTTTGGCCTCCGGTGACGAATATATTACCGACGGGAATGTAAAGGTGAGAACAACGTGCTGTAATAGCTACACCGCCGGTTCTCCTGTTGCAGATCTGGATGCGGATCCTGCAGCGGGCGCTCAGCCATTGCTGGAAGCTGATCCTTCAGCAGGGGCTCCGCCATTGAATAATAACATACCTTTGGCATCTTCCGAACCAATCCAAGATCCGTCGCCTGCAATGGTGGGGGGGCCGGTAGCGCTTGATCCAAATGCATACGGCGGTGTTCCTCTTGCTATAATGGCATTGGGCCCCGCTTTGATATCTTCTGGTGGAAATGATCCGGGAGGTGGAACGCCATCAACTGATCCAATCGATCCAATCGATTGACCCTCCTGACCCCGGCGGCAACCCCGTTCCCATTCCTGAACCGTCAACGATATTCCTTCTAGGAATTGGGGTTGTATATTTTCTCATTCTGTTTTTCATATACAAGAAGGCTTCATTACGAAAAGGATGATGCCATTCCGTATTTTCTACGTACCATTAAAAAAAACCAACATCCGGTTTTTTCCCGACCGCCGCGATATTTTTCAAATAGCTTCCGTGTCTGGAAGGATCAATGCTATCACCGACATGCTTGGTGGTCTGGAATCGATGAATAAGGCGCTGCAGCGATTAAGACAACATATAAGCAGGAACGTCCAAAAAACGGGGATTGCCTTATTGAGTCTTATTATTCTGGGGGGACTGCTGCGTGTCGATGCCGCTTTTTCAGACGATAATTTTCACATCAATCAGGGTGTCTTGAAACAAGCAGAAGATAAATGGGGCAAAGAAGCGCCGGCACGTCTTATTGCCTGGGAAAATATCGTGCGCTCTGGTAGAAACAATTCAGACAGGGATAAGCTGGAAAAGGTCAATGCATTTATGAATAAGACGATGACCTATGCTGAGGATATCGACTATCTGGGGAGTGCCGGATTACTGGGCAACACCGCTGGAATTCGTCTCGAGAGGGGCCGGTGACTGCGAGGAATATGCCATTGCCAAATATTTTACCTTGAAGGCTATGGGTATTCCAGATGACAAGTTAAATATTGCCTATGTGAAAGCGCTACAACTCAATAGGTCTCACATGGTCCTGACGTATGTCAGCAAACCGGGTGACGAACCATTGATTCTCGACAACCTGAATGATTCTATAAAATCGGCCTCAGAACGACGTGACTTAACACCAATCTTCAGTTTCAATGGTACAGACCTCTGGATGGCCCGGCAGCGCGGACAGGGCGAGGTAACCGACAGTAGCCGACTCAGGCCCTGGCGGGATCTTTTAAAAAGAATATCCGAAAACAACTTGTGAAGGATTTTAAAATGACTCTATATCGACAACTGATCATCTTTACGCTTCTGCTTTTTTTCGTCCTGTTGACGGGAACGTGGATAGCTACATTTGAAAACAATCGATCATTCCTGATCAACCAATTAAACTCTCATGCACAGGATACGGCAACATCTCTAGCGCTGGCAATTTCACAAAACACTGTTGAAAAGGATAAGGTCAGCATGGAAGCCATGATCAGTGCCGTTTTCGATCGAGGATATTACCAAACAATAAAACTGGCCGACCTAAAAGGAAAAGTTCTCAGTGAGCGCAAACTCAACATTATCATCGATGAAGTTCCCCGGTGGTTTATCCGATTGGTTCCTATCGAGACACCTGAGGCAACCTCCTATATTATGAGCGGCTGGCGTCAGGCCGGCACAATTTATGTAAAAAGTCATCCCGGATACGCGTATAAAACGCTTTGGCTTTATAGCATTCGAATAACAATCTGGTTTATTGCCTGCGGTCTTTTTATTTTTCTCATCGGCGCTTTGGGGCTGCGGATGATATTGAGGCCGTTAGCCCGTGTTCAGCAACAGGCAGATGCCATTTGCAGAAAAGAATATACCTATCAGGAAGACCTTCCTCGACCCAGGGAACTTCGGCAAGTGGTTACCGCAATGAACCGTATGGTCAACAAAGTCAAAGTGATGTTCGAGGAACAGGTCGCCATCGCAGAGGAATTCCGAAAGCACGCCTACTATGATTCATTGACGGGTTTAGGCAATCGCCGTTACTTTGAAGGTCAAATGCAGGCATGCCTTGAGCAGCGGGACAAGACTGCAAAGGGCATTTTCCTTCTTGTCCAGCTTAATGATCTCAACTCGCTGAATCATAAAATGGGACTTGAGGCCGGTGATACGTTATTAAAAAAAGCGGCGAGTGTGTTGAAAGAAACCACGGAGCTTTATCCCAATCATGTGCTGGCGAGACTTACCGGCGGTGACTTTAGTATCTTTCTGCCGGATGCGCTGCCTGGGGATGCCGAAGCGGTTGCCGCCGATGTGACCAACAAGTTATGCCGACTCGCCGCGCTGCATATACCCGGCATGGACAACATAGCGCATACCGGCGCTGTCACCTTTGAATTTCCCTCAACCCCCGGACTGCTCCTGTCTGAAGCCGACAGGGCGTTACGGACAGCACAACAAACCGGACCTAATAGCTGGCACGTCACTGCGATCACGGAAGAAACAGGAAAAATGCCTGCCGGTCAACAGCAATGGAAAAACGCGCTCGAAGGGGCTTTGCACGCACACAAGATAAATCTCGATGTTCAGCCGGTCGTGCGAACGGGGGACAGAGGTACTATCCGTCACCTTGAGATCCTTTCAAGGATCATTCATGAAGACGGTCAAATATTCGACGCCGGTGTGTTTCTGCCTTATGCTGAACGACTAGGACTCATTGCACTTCTGGATCGGATCGTCCTGGAAAAGGTCATGCATCTAGATCGCAATCAGCTCCCTGTTGACCATGTGGCGGTCAATATTTCCCCGACATCGCTGTGCGATCCTTCCTTCATGGAGTGGATCCGCAAAGCATTAAAAAAACCTTCTCAATCCGCGCCACGCGTTACATTTGAATTTTCGGAATTTGCCGCCATTCATAATCTGTCTCTGATCAAGGATTTCCAGACGTTCGCACATGATTGCGGCCATACGATATCGCTTGATCACTTCGGGCAGGCTTTTTCAAATTTTGCCTATCTGCGCTCTCTCCATCCGGAATATGTAAAGATCGATAGGGCTTATACGGGAGAAATCAAAGATATTGAAAGCGACACACGATTTTACGCTGCTTCGCTCTGTAACATTGCCCACAGTGTCGATGTTGCGGTGATAGCAGTGGGCGTAGAAACGGAGCTTCAATATGGACTTCTCAGGGATCTGAACATTGATGCTGTTCAGGGGTTTTTCATTGAACCGCCAAAGCCGATTGCATTTTATCTTAAGGGCCGTTAGGTTGCGGGGATGAAAGGACAAGAAACACGTCTTGTAACGATTACGGAATGGGTGAACTATCGGTACATTCGATAATAGCCTCTGAGTGGGTAGTGTGACCAGAGTGGATTATAGTCCCAGTATGGTCCATAATAGTAATGGTAGGGATAAGAGATCGGATAATAGTAACCGGGCTTTTCCCACAGGACACAATGCTCAGCCATGACCACAGGGTAGTCATAACGGATTTTTCCCAGAGGTAAATCTTCTTTTCCGACGACCTCGCCAACAACCGTGATTTCACGGCCCTGGGCATAAATGACCGGATCGAGAAAATCATTTTGCTTCAAAATGAAGCGTCCTTCTGAAAGATCCCGGTTCACCGGCCTTTTTTCGATATCCAGGGCGGTCTGCATGATGAGAATCCGTGTTTCATTTGACCGGTTTTCCGTCTCAATGATAACACCACCCCAGAGCACCTTTTTCCCCTTAAACTGTTCCAAATTTTTTTGGATGTCGTTAACAGCGATGCTCTCATCAACTTGCTTCATGATCTCCCTGGAAAATGGCGCGCAGGAGATGCATATGACGGATGCCAACATGATGAGGCCCCAAAGTCTCATCTTCATTAGGGCTGTTTCAGGAAGATGTCGATTCATTGTTCACCTCAATTTTCTGTAATTTTGATATTCCCTTTATTTCATACTGCGCGTGCCGGCATTGTAATAAAGCCGGGGCAAACTGTCATAGTAATATTCAGGTCCGATGAGGACATGTTCCCGAGATGAGATGACAGGGTAAGTATAGGGCAGTTCCTGAATCGGCATGACTATGCTCCCTGTAACTTCTCCGGAAATGGTGATCCGTCGCCCAGAAGCGTAAATCACCGGATCCACAACTCCCTTGAGAATAATGAGGAAGCGGCCATAGGAAACGTCTGAGCTTTCAGGCCTATATTGCCTATCCAGCGGCTGCTGCAGGACTTCTATCCATGTTTCCTCATTCTTGGCTGTCGTCGTGATGATTCTTCCCCCGAGAACGACAAGCTTCCCTTTATAAAAGCTCGGATCATTCAAAATTTCTTGGAATGATATGGAGAGATTAGCCTCCTGAAGGAAACGGTCCGATAGGACTGGTGCACAACCCATTAGCATCATCACAATGGCTGAAGCAATAATGCTTATCCTTCTTGCAATAAGGGAGGTATGCATTTTCCCTCCTTTTCTCCAAATTTGATTGTAACCACTTACATATCAAAGTTGCTACGAAACGACCAATCACATGGGCATGACTTTTCCCTGACGTGCTTAGGGGATAAAACTTGTCAGTTCTAGCCAGGCTAAATTGAACCAGTTGCAATGGAGAGTCTGGCAGTGTTTCAGAAACCGTGGCTGTACGTCACTTGCCCACACTTGCCGGGGATGTGGAAGCAAAGGTCGGCCTTCCATAACAGGATGCTCCTCGATGTTTGCCTACCAGGTCTCGGGGAACGCCATATTTGTGTATATATCCTCAAGTTTACTCTTGTGTCCACGCTCCATCGATGCCAGCTCAAGAAAAACATTCTTCTGCGCTGCGTCGGCGCTGGCGTTTGCCAGTTGGGTGTACATCTGCATGGCTTCGAGCTCGTTCTTGATTGCAATGACAAGACCTTCGACAGGTTTTAGATCTGCAGTCAGAGATGGTGTGGGAAGTGCATCCACGATTTTGTAATCCGATGACTCCGAAAAATGCATTTTCTCCGGAGCTTTGGTAAGGAACCCTTCTAAGGTACGCTTATGTTTTTGTTCTTCCTCGGCCAGTTCGTTAAAAATAGATTTGATGCTTTTATCCTTAGCCTTGTCGGATACTGCACGGTAAAATGCAAATGCTTCGGCTTCACGATCGATCGCAAGGGACATTATCTTCTTGTATTCATCTTGATTCATCTTTTTGTTCTCCTCGGCAAAATTATTATGTTAAGTTATTTGAGTTATTGGAAAATCTCCTTCTTTTGATTACCTGTATCCGAATTAATTCGGCATCACGACAAAAAATCAGTTTCTTTATGTATAACAAAGAGGGTTCTTGATGTCAAACGACTTTGAGAGGTAACAGAATGTGTGCGTCATTGTCCCTGTTTGTTGAGAAGCTCGGCCTGAGAGTGGGATGCGAGGGCGTCGATCATGACGCCGATGTTGCCGTTGATGAAATTGTCGAGATCGTAGCGGGTTAGGTTGATGCGGTGATCGGTGATCCGGCCTTGAGGAAAATTGTAAGTGCGGATACGTTCGGAGCGGTCGCCTGATCCCACCTGGCTTTTACGTGTCTGGGCCTGTTCGGCGTTTTGCTTCTGCACCATCGCATCCAGCAGTCTGGCCCGTAAAACTTTCATCGCCTTGACCTTATTTTTGAGTTGGGATTTTTCATCCTGGCAGGTTACGACTAGTCCCGTCGGTAAATGGGTGATACGGACGGCGGAATCTGTCGTATTGACGCTCTGTCCGCCGTGGCCGGTTGAACGATAAACGTCAATACGCAGGTCATTGGGATCGATAGTCAATTCGACGTCTTCCACTTCCGGCATGATAGCCACCGTGACGGCGGATGTATGAATTCTTCCCTGAGCCTCGGTAATTGGAACGCGCTGGACGCGATGCACGCCGCTTTCATATTTCAAACGGCTGTATGCGCCCCGGCCTTCGATCTGGGCGATGATTTCCTTGAAGCCGCCCATGCCGCCCGAAGGAGACGAGCTGACAATTTCTACTCGCCAGCCCTGGGCTTCGGCATAGCGAGCGTACATACGGAATAGATCACCAACAAACAGTCCGGCTTCGTCACCGCCGGTGCCCGCCCGGATTTCCAGAAAGACGTTTTTATCGTCATTGGGATCTTTGGGCAGAAGTAAAATTGTAATTTTCTCCTCTAGATCAGTCAGTTCCTGCTGCAGAAGCGGCATTTCTTCCTTAACCATCGCCTTTAACTCTTCATCGTTTTCCGCCAACAGTTCCTGGTTCTCGACAATAAGTGTCTTGATTTTTTCATACTGGCGGATGGTTTCCACCAGTTCGTTTAAATCCGAGTGTTCTTTAGCGTATTTCTGATATAACCCCTGCTTGGAAGTCACCTGGACGTCGCTGAGCAGCCCTTCGAGTTCCCGGTAACGGAGTTCAATATCACGAAGTTTGTTAAGTAAGATGTCCATGGGTTTACTTTATCGGTATTTTTTCAAAAAATGTTGGTTGAGGGGGAAAGACGCATTGATAGCGTTCCTCTTTCTGGGAGGACGCAGCTATAAATGCCGGGAATGTTGTGACCTGTTTATCATGAGGACAAAGTCCAAAATTGTATGCCCGCAGGCGGCAAGTTAAGCCTATGCTTTTTTGGTTGTTTTCTTTGTGGCCGGTGCTGTTTCAGCTTTAGGCGCGTATTTCCTTTTGAATTTTTCCACACGTCCCGCCGTATCGAGAATTTTTTGTTTGCCTGTGATAAACGGATGACAGTTGGAACAAATATCTATTTTGATGTCTTTTTTGGTTGATTTCGTTTCAATCACATTGCCGCAAACGCAAGTGATGGTCGTTTCTTTATAATCCGGATGAATACCTACTTTCATTTTTCCTTCTTCCTCCTGATCCTCTATCGCAATATTTGATAAAGGTCTCTATAATTTTAGGCAGATGCGCTGCCTTATCCTATAAACGGTAAAAATTCAAGATAATTATTGACGGGTTTCAACGTGCCACCGGATGATTATGAATTCATGGAATCCAGAAATTCCTGGTTGGTTTCCGTTTTCTTGATCTTGCCGATAATAAATTCCATCGCATCGACCGGATTCATTTCCTGCAGCAGACGGCGCAGAATCCAGACACGATTGAGATTGGCTTTGGGGATCAGCAATTCTTCCTTGCGTGTGCCGGAGCGGATCAGATCAAATGCGGGGAAGATGCGGCGGTCGGCGATACGGCGGTCCAGATGCAGCTCCATGTTGCCGGTGCCCTTAAATTCCTCAAAAATAACCTCGTCCATACGGCTGCCGGTGTCAATCAGAGCAGTAGAGATAATGGTTAAGCTACCACCGTTTTCAATGTTTCTGGCCGCGCCGAAGAAGCGCTTTGGTTTATGCAAAGCGTTGGAATCAACACCGCCGGAAAGCACTTTGCCGGAAGGCGGCACGACTGTATTGTAGGCGCGCGCCAGACGGGTGATGCTGTCAAGCAGAATGACGACGTCTTTTTTGTGTTCAACCAGGCGTTTAGCCTTTTCAATAACCATTTCAGCAACTTGGACGTGACGTGATGCCGGTTCGTCAAAGGTTGATGAGATCACCTCGCCTTTGACACTGCGCTGCATGTCGGTTACTTCTTCTGGACGCTCGTCAATCAGCAAGACCATTAAAACAACTTCTTTATGATTGGCCGTAATACTGTGGGCGATATCCTGTAAAAGAACCGTTTTACCGGCGCGCGGTGGAGAAACGATCAGGGCGCGCTGTCCCTTGCCGATGGGCGCGAACAAATCCAGTGTTCGGGTGGAGAAATTTTCCGGATCAAATTCCAGATTTAGTTTTTCCTCGGGGTAAAGAGGTGTCAGGTTGTCAAAGAGGATTTTGTCGCGGGCTGACTCGGGGCTTTCAAAATTGACCTCATCGACTTTGAGAAGGGCGAAGTATTTTTCACCTTCCTTGGGGGGACGGACTTCGCCGGCAATCGTATCGCCGGTTCTTAAGTTAAAGCGGCGGATCTGAGAGGGTGAAATATAAATGTCGTCGGGACTGGGCAGATAGTTATAATCGACGGCGCGCAGGAAGCCGAAACCGTCCGGCAGGATTTCCAGGACGCCGGATCCGGAAATCACGCCGTTTTGTTCCGCCTGGGTCTGCAAAATAGCAAAAATCAGATCCTGGCGGCGCATGCCGCTGGCCCCGGGTACTTCCAGATCTTTGGCCAAATTGTTGAGCTCGCTGATAGGCAGCCTCTTAATGTCTTCGATGTTCATAGATATTTCCTTAATTTAGATTAACAACAGGTCCGATATTGGAATAAGATGTATTTGTATTGACTGCATTAATTTTCAAGAAACACACGAGGATATTTACGATTTTTTAGCAGTTACGGATTTAATATCGGCTTGTTTATTTGAATACTTGAATCGCTCCAAAAGGCAGGGCCAAATTAGCCTCTGACGAATTGTTCATTACGCTATACGAATCATCACAAACTGTCAAGGTATTTTCTTGACAGGTATTTTCTTGCCGGCAGAAGAATAGATGAAGTGAAAAAGGAAAATCATTCACAAGTTTTTCCTTGATTCCTGCGTCGCACTGAACTAAATAATATTAATAAATATTTTTAAATGAAAGGTTAATGTTTCTATGAGTGATGAAAACCCCAATGAAGGGATGGATACTCCTTTGGCCGATAGTCCCTCGGAAATCCGCTCTGGAAGACCTGAGTCCGGATCTGAGGACGGCTTGCGAGCGCGCGGGTTGGCCGAGCTCTGGTGCCGGTGCAGGCCAAAGCAATTCCCTATCTGCTTTCCGGCCGCGATGTGATGATTCAGTCGCGCACCGGCAGCGGCAAAACAGGCGCTTATTTACTGCCCATCATGCAGAAAATCGATCTGCAAAAAAATGTCGCCCAGGCGCTGGTTTTAGTCCCCACACGCGAGCTGGCCCTGCAGGTGTCCCAGGAAGCGCTGATGCTGACTGAGGGGACACAGTTGAGGACGGCTGTTGTTTACGGCGGCGTTGGATATGCTACCCAATTGGATGCTTTCCGCAACGGCGCCCAGCTAGTGGTCGGTACACCGGGACGCATTCTTGATCATCTGCTGAAAAACACACTTTCACTGGATCATCTGAAAATGTTGATTTTTGATGAGGCCGACCGGATGTTGTCCATGGGATTTTATCCCGATATGGTCAAAATCCGTAGATATATCCCGACAGGCAAGATTGCGAGCAGCATGTTTTCCGCAACTTTCCCGCCGCAGGTCATTCGCCTGGCCAGTCAATTTTTACACGAGCCCGAGTTGCTGAGCTTAAGTGGCAACGAGGTACATATAGCCGAAAGTGAGCATATTTATTATGTTGTGCCGGGTATGCGCAAGGAGCGCTCGCTGGTGCGGATTATCGAAATTGAAAATCCTGCCTCGGCCATTATTTTTTGCAATACAAAAGACACTGTGCATTACTTATCCGTTGTCCTGAAACGTTTTGGTTATGACGCCGACGAACTGAGTTCAGATCTGGCCCAGAACGCCAGGGAAAAGGTGATGGCGAGAGTGCGCCGCGGCGCGCTGCGCTTTCTGGTTGCCACTGACGTGGCGGCGCGAGGCATTGACATCCCCGATCTTTCACACGTCATTCAATATGAACCACCGGAAGACCCGGAAGCCTACGTTCACCGCGCCGGACGCACGGGAAGGATGGGGTCGAGCGGCGTGGTCATATCAGTTGTCGCGGAAATGGAAAGATTCAAGTTACAAAGCATTGCGCGTTATTATAATATCCAAATGGAAGAACGTCCTCTGCCCGATGACGAGGAACTGGAAAGGGTTGTCGCCGAAAGGATCACTGCGCTTCTGGAGGCGCGCCTGCGAAGCCGCGATAATATTCAGATTGAGCGCATGCAACGGTTTATGCCGCTGGCTCGCAATCTGGCGCAGGCCGAAGATGAACTGGCTATTGTTACCATGCTGCTGGACGATTACTATCAACAATCCCTGCACGCACCACCTGCTCAACCCGCGGCAGATATCATGGAAGAGGGAAACCAGTCCAAACCAAAACCCAAATCTAAACCCAAGCCCCAAGATGGAAGACCACGGTCACGAACTAGAAAGGAGAGAAATTTATAGCCATGCTGTTTCATGTTCATCGTAAACTTCAGCTTCTGTATCCGGTCTTTTTTGGCTGTTTATTTCTCTTTGTCTCCTGCGCGACAACGCCGCCTGCCAATCCACCCCAGCCTCCGCCGAAACCCGCAAAAGTCGCCGTTGTGTTAGGCGCGGGCGCATCCAAGGGGTTTGCGCATATCGGCGTGTTGAAAGTTCTCGAGTCCCATCGCATTCCCATTCATATGGTGGTTGGCACCAGTGTCGGCTCTTTAGTCGGCAGTTTATACGCTTACGGCTATAATCCCTATGAATTGCAGACCATTGCCTTTGCCATTTCAAAAGATGATGTTGCCGATTATACTATTCCGGATAACGGTTTTATTAAAGGTGAGAAGCTGGAGAGTTTTGTCAACAACAAGGTGAAATACACAACCATTGATAAATTCAAAATTCCCTTTTATGCCGTGGCAACCAACATTCAAACCGGTGAAGAAATGGTATTTGGTCGCGGCAATACAGGCCGTGCCGTGCGGGCCAGTTGCTCCATACCCGGTGTTTTTAATCCGGTAATGATCGGTGATAAAGCTTACGTAGATGGCGGTGTTATCAGCCCCGTGGCCGTTGATGTGGCGCGCAGATTTGGCGCGGATGTAGTCATCGTGGTCGATATATCATCGATCCTGTCTTCAACTACACCTACCGGGACATTTGAAACTATTATGCAGGCCGTTGATATTATGCATAATAAAATGTCGGTCATTCAACTGAAAAACGCCGACATTGTCATCAAACCCAAAGTGGGAAATATCGGCTCCAGCGATTTTACTAAAAGGCATGAAGCGATCATGGAGGGTGAAAAAGCGGCCGTCGAGGCGATACCGGCGATTAATCAGATGATCACCAGGCTGCGCCGGGAAGGCCGGCTGCCGTGAGCGTCCTTCGATCGAGCATTTGATCTCATGCGGCAAAAGATTGACTTTTGATACGCCATGTTTTAGGAGCAACAATAGATTAGGATAAAACCACAAGGGATTGGTGAGGTCATGAAGAAAAAAGATTTTTTGAATAAAACGGTTGAGCACATCGACATCAAAGCCATCAACGCCGTGGAAATCATAGAAGCCATGCAGAAAATGTCCTTTTCTGCGCGGGATCTGGCCAATGCCGCCGATATTTACGACCGGATGCTCAAAGAGAAAAAATGCGTAGTTATCTTGACCCTGGCCGGATCCACCAGTGCCGCCGGTTGCATGCAGTTGTATGTCGATCTGGTGAAAAACAACATGGTGGACGCGATTGTTGCGACCGGCGCATCGATTGTGGATATGGATTTTTTTGAGGCGCTGGGTTTCAAACACTATCAAGGTACGCCGTTTGTCGATGACAAATTATTGCGCAGTCTTTATATCGACCGGATTTACGACACGTTCATCAGTGAAGACGAATTGCAAAACTGTGACCGCACCATTAAAAAAATAGCGGATGCGCTGGCACCTCGTCCTTATTCGTCGCGGGAATTTATCTCTCAGATGGGTAAATATCTGGTCAAAAATTCCAAAAAGAAAGATTCTCTGGTTCAGGCGGCCTACGAAAACAATGTGCCGATTTTCTGTCCCGCGTTTTCGGACAGCTCCGCCGGTTTCGGTCTTGTCATGCACCAGTACGAGCGGCCTGACAATCATCTGTCCATCGATTCGGTCAAGGATTTTCTGGAATTGACCATGATCAAAATTAAAGCGGGGATGACCGGTTTGCTCATGATCGGCGGTGGCGTACCGAAAAACTTTGCTCAGGATACCGTTGTTTGCGCCGAAATTCTGGGCAGGGAAGTGCCCATGCACAAATACGCGGTGCAGATTACCGTGGCCGATGTCCGCGATGGCGCCTGTTCCAGTTCAACGCTCAAAGAAGCCAATTCCTGGGGCAAGGTGGATTCATCGTGCGAGCAGATGGTTTACGCCGAAGCCACAACGGTGCTGCCGCTTCTGGCCAGTTACGCCTATCATAAGGGGAGCTGGAAGATGCGCAAAAAGTGGGAATTATCGAAGATTTTTACAGGTACCCTAAAAAGCAAATAACAGGCCGAAAGGTCTTAATCGGGGGGAAGATGGTTTCTACCGTTTTTTTTTGGACTGATTTTACCGGCAGCTGTAACAGATGCATCGAGCGATGATTGCATGGATCAACATGAGATTGGTGGAGATGAGGAGGATCGAACTCCTGGCCTCGGCGTTGCGAACGCCGCGCTCTCCCAGCTGAGCTACATCCCCACCCTTAAGAAAAACGTGGCGAGCATATATTATAGTTTATCCCAGTGTCAAGAATTAGTTGGCGAAAGAGGGGATATGTTGAAAAAGCAAGCCCCACTCGTAGTTCCAATCTTGTCTTGACAAAACAGATTCGTTTTCCCTATACTCGCACCGGTATCGGAGACCATCGGATTTTAAGGATACGATTGATTGACTGTTCGAGATAGAAATCTTTGAGACGCAGCCGTTTTTTTAGACAATAATAAAATACACGGGAGATATCCATGGCAGAAATCGACGCTTTTTTCCAGTTAATGCATGACAATAAAGCATCCGACCTTCATCTTGTATCCGGCCAGCAGCCTGCTATTCGCATTCGCGGCGAAATCGAACGGGTCAAGTATGATGTCCTGAACGATGAGGCCTTAAAAGTTCTTCTTTATGAAATAACACCGGAACATAAAATCAAGCAGTTTGAAGAAACTGGCGATGTTGATTTCGCCTATGAAGTTCCAAAACTCGCGCGATACCGTGCCAACTACTTCCGGCAGAAATACGGCATTGCCGCCGTGTTTCGTGAGATTCCCAACAAAATTGCCACGTGCACAGAACTGGGCATGCCTTCGGTTGTGGCCAAACTGGCGATGCTTCCGCGGGGTTTAGTACTGGTGACCGGACCAACCGGCAGTGGCAAATCGACGACGCTTGCGGCCATTATTGATGAAGCAAACCGTCTGCGCAAAGACCATATTGTCACCATCGAAGATCCGATCGAATTTGTCCACAAAAGCCAGAGTTGCATTATTAATCATCGTGAAGTGGGCATACACACTAAAAGCTTCTCCGCAGCTTTACGCGGTGCGCTGCGTGAAGACCCGGACATCATCATGGTGGGTGAAATGCGCGACCTGGAAACGATCTCGCTCGCGGTGGAAGCGGCCTCCACCGGTCATCTGGTTTTTGCTACGCTGCATACCACAAGCGCTGCAAAAACGGTGGACCGTGTGATTGAGGTTTTTCCCGAGGCGGAGCAATTGCAGATTCGTTCCACACTGGCCGACAGTCTGCGCGCGGTTATCTCTCAGGTTATTTTCAAAAGAATCGACATTAAGACGCGCTGCGTCGCATTGGAGATTCTCATTGCCAATGCGGCGGTGCGCAACCTGATCCGCGAGCAGAAAACTTATCAGATTCCGTCGATGATGCAAACCGGTAAAAAATATGGCATGCAGCTTCTGGATGACGGTATTATGGATCTTTACAACAGGGGCTGGATCAGCGGCGAAGACGCGTATCTAAAGGCGAACGATAAGGTCAGATTCCGTCCGCTTTTAAAATATCCACCGACAGATTTTACCGAGGCCTAGAGAGGATAGTGTATGAGAAAACCGGAAATCGATTATATCCTGACCAAAATGCTGGAATCCAATACCAACATTTCCGATGTTATCCTAACCGTGGATAAACCTTTTCAAGTGGAGGCGTCTGGTATCCTGGTGCCGGTTGAACTCGAACCTCACTTTGAGAGACTGACACCGTTTCAGACGGAAATATTTGCCCTTAATCTGGTTAATCAGGATCGCCGGCTGATGAATGCTTTGATTGACGAGGGGTCCTGCGACTTATCTTACGCAATACCGGGTATCGCGCGTTTCCGCGTGAATATTTTTTCGCAGCGTGGTCAGTATTCCATTGTTTTGAGGAAACTCGAAACGCCGATTCCCACGTTTGCCGAGCTGGGTCTGCCGGAGGCTTACCTCCGAGTGGCTCGTGAGAAAAACGGCATTGTTCTGGTTACCGGCGCAACGGGGTCCGGTAAGACGACATCCCTTGCCGCAGTGATCAATGACATCAACGAGAAAAATCCGGTGCATATTGTCACGTTGGAAGACCCTATCGAATACACACACATGCAGAAAAGGGCGACGATCAATCAGCGGGAACTTGGTAAAGACTTCAATTCATTTGCCAATGGTTTGCGGGCGGCGTTGCGTCAGGCGCCCAAAGTCATCCTGGTGGGTGAGATGCGCGACCGAGAATCCGTTGAGATTGCATTAAGCGCAGCAGAAACAGGGCATCTAGTTTTGAGCACACTGCACACGGCTGATGCCGGTCAGACTCTTAATCGTATTCTGGGTATGTTTCCCGTTGATGAGGAAAATCAGGTTCGGACGAGACTGTCGGATGCGCTGCGCTGGATTATTTGTCAGCGACTGCTTCCGAAAGTCGGCGGCGGCCGGGTTGCCGCGTTTGAAGCCCTGTCGACGTCCATGAGAGTCAAGGACGTTGTTCTGCATGGCGAGGCGGAGGGCAAAACGTTTCAGGACATTATTCAGCAGGGCAAGGCATTCGGGATGATCACTTTTGATAATTGTATCGTTGACCTCTACGATAAAGGTCTGATCGCCGAGGAGACGGCCAAGGCCTATGCGACAAATCGCGCCAATGTTGGCCGCGGCATCGATGCCATCAAAAGCGCCCGGGGTGAAAAGACAAGCGATCTCACCAAGCTTGAGGTTGACCGTTCGTATGGTAAAGAAAATGATAAGTTTTCAGGCCAGAAGCTAAGCCCTTCCCCAAAACGCAAATAAGGAGATTTAAATGACTGAAGGAAAACCAGTTGTGATGACGGCGGTTGACAGAATTGACTATTCAGAAAGGCCTTTTGGTTATATTAGGCCGGACAGTCAAACCGCCATGATCTGTGAACAGGATTCTGTTATTCGGGATATGGTTGAAGGCGAGTTAAAAAAAATGGGATTTTTAACGGTTACGCCTGCATCAGATAAAGAAGCTTTTAAGCAAATGGGTTTTCATGTTTTTAATGTTATTTTTATTGATGAGGATTTTGATGCCGGAGAATGGGAAACCAATAACGTCCTTCGTTATTTGGAAAATCTGGATATGGATATTCGCAGAAAGAGTTATGTCGTTTTAGTCAGCCAAACGCTGGCTACCATGGATTATCTGCAGGCCTATAATAAAAGTGTTAATTTAGTTATTAACAAGCGTGACATTGGCGGAGTGGAAAAAATATTGAGCCAGGCAATGGCGGAACATGAAGATTTCTACCGGCTCTTCAAAGAAAAAATCCGTAAGTAGGAAGAGCACGATGCATGAAATAGGGCACGCGAGGTCACAAGATCGGTCCCTCGCTTGATATTGGCGGCGTTCCCCTAGATTATGCGATGCACCCCTACGTGTTTGTGGAACGAAATGAGGAAGGGCCGGAGGCTTGATAGGCCTGTTCAAGATTTCGACGGCAGGGCGTTGATGCGTCAAAGGAAAGAGCGGCTTCAAACGCTTTGACCGCATCTGCAAACAATCCCACTTTCATCAGGGAATTTCCCAGACGATTATAATAGGCTGCCGTATGCGAGTAATTGCATCGGCAGGCCTTTTCGTATTCCGTGAATGCGTCTTCCGGCTGCTTCAGGGCGATCAGGATATCTCCCAGGGAGCAATAGTAAAAGCTATTGGATGGGGCAATTTCCAGGCACTTTTTCAGCAGTCTTTTGGCCGCTTCGAAATGGCCTCCCCTCAGGTATAAATCAGCGGCCTGAAAAAGGTAGCGGTCCGCTTCATCAGGATCAATAAGGCCTGCCTGCCGATAGGCTTCTTCGCACGCATCGGTTTCCCCGGCGGCCAGAAGGGCTTCACCCAGCCGGCAGTAAAAAGCAGGATTGTCCGCCTCCAGCGAAGTAAGTTTTTTAAAGACATCGCAGGCTTTTTCGCTTTGGCCGGACAGAAGATAAGCTTTTCCCAATTCTTCCAGCAATCCGATATCCTGCGGCTGAACGAAAGCGGCTTTTTCGCAAAGTGCAACCAGTTTTCCGATTTCACCTTCCTGTTTGTAAATCCGCACCAGTTCATCATACGCAAAGCCGGTAAAGACGTTGCGTTGGAGCTCACGATCCAACAGGATTTCCCAGTATTCAATGGAACGTTCTTTATTCCCCTTGTCCCAGGATGCCCAGGCCAGACGCAGCAGCACCGATTCTTCCTGGGGATAAATTCCATGAATATTCTCCAGACAGGTGATGGCTTCACCGTATTTCCCTTGCTTCAGCAGATCGTCGGCTTCATCGAGCTTTTCTGTAATTTTGTCGTTTTCAATCATGATGTTAAAAAAATGGGGGAGAAGATTCTCCCCCGAGAGTTTTCAACAGCTGCAAGAACCGCAACCGCCGCCCGCCGCAGAGAGGTTTGACGTTAACTTAAAACCTGCTCCCTCGGAGGTTGTAATAAAATCAATGTTAATCGGTTTTGCCTGACTAAAAAGGTCTTTTTCAATGACAAATTTCGTTCCTTTTTCCTCAACCACTTCGTCTTCATTTTTAGGCTCGTCCAGAGCCATGCCCAAAGAGGGCCCGGATCAACCCATCGACATGGTGATACGGATGGCTGCATCACCATTTTTATCCTTGAGAAAATCCTTAATGACCTCCAGGGCCTTGTCTGTAACTGTCAGCATTTCATAGTCTCCTTCCGGCGATGCCTTTTCGACATCAATCTTTTTCGTAACTTATCCATAATTGGACTGTTGTCAATTATAATTTTAACGGTGACGGTTAAGATTATGTATTTGCTTATTAAAAGCAGAATTTGTTTCTGTTGACATCCATGGCTTACTTTGTTTATTTTTCTCTTGCTGGACAATTCGACAAGGGAGACGTCCTATGATGAAACATTTACGGCAAGCCGGTCGGACCGGTTTACGGTACCCGCTATAAGAGTGTTTCGGGAAAGAATGGAGGGGTGCGCTTCATTACGAATTTAACTATAAAGTTGTGGGCATGGCGGTTAAATAGTTGTTTATTGATCGTCGTTATTTTCCTCGTTAAGCTTCTGTCTGGCTGAAGCCAGCGTGTCATCAAAGTGTTGTTCCAGTTTTTTGTTGGCGCCTCGCAGACCGTCAATCACTTCCTGTGCCCATTGCAGGTATTCCATCCTTCTTCGCGGCGGCCAATGATCCGGTGGCGCGTAAGCGATGTCATGGACATTGCATATTTTATCCGCCAGCTTAATGTGTTTGGCGCGCCGTGACAAATGGGGCGAATGAGTTATCTGGTTTTGTTTTCTTTCCTGTTTGGGCAGCCTTTTATCATCACTTACCTCCAGCACCAATCCCAGAACCTCGTCGCCGAAATTGGCGCGGATTTCTTCAGGGGTTGTGTCTGTGTCTTCAATCGTGTCGTGAAGAATGGCGGCAATGATGGTGATCATATCGTAAACCCCGCCAATGGTCCATAAAAGGTTGGCAACTTCTATCGGGTGGTTGATGTAGGGCGAGGCAGCTGTGTCTTTTCTTCTTTGATGTCGATGCTTTCCTGCGGAAAAATTCAGGGCTTTTAAAAACAAGGTCAAATCTTTTTTCAAGCAAGCCTCCTTTACCTTTTTCCCATATCACAGTCGGGGTTTTGCACGCAAATAGTTATCAGCCGCCTGTTTGAGATTGTCGTGGATATGTGCTAAACATTTCCAAAGTTTTTTCCAATTGACCAAGATGAAAGAGGGAAGACACCTTCATGCCGGAGAGCAACAAAATATTTTTTGAAAAACCTGATATCGCGCTTTTGCGCAAAGACCATGCCGTTTTTGATATGCATTTTCATACCTGTTACACCGATGGCCGCGACACTGTACAGATGATTGCCGCGCGGGCGCGCGCTCTGGGGATCGGTATCGCCATCACGGATCATAATGATATCCGGGGCGCTCTGGAAATGAATAAATACAAGGATGTGCCAAGTATTCCCGGTATAGAAATTACATCCCGCGAGGGCACGCATATTCTGGTATATTTTAACCAAACCCAGCATTTGAAAAAATTTTATTCCAAGTACATCAAACCTTTGCTGGGATCTGATATCATGAGCTCAACCCGGCTGAGCATGGAGGAGATTGTTCATTGCGCAAAGCTTTTTCCTTCCGTTACGATATTCCCGCATCCCTACTGTGTAGCCTACACCGGTATCTGCAACCTGAATTTTGAACAGACCCGTTTGGAACGCCTTCTGGAATCCGTTGACGGTATAGAAGTCATAAACGCCGGGAATATTCATCGCTGGAATTTACGGTGCGCGCTTTTAGGGGTGAATCTCAAAAAAGCGATAACCGGCGGCAGCGACGGTCATTCCCTGTACCACATGGGCAAGGTCGTGACGTATGCGGCCTGCGAGAAATCAGGTCCGGCAATGCTGGATGCCGTCAAAGACGGCAGGGCTTGTGTCGTCGGAAAAGAAATCAACCTGTTTCGAAAGGTGGCTGCAAGTAGCGCAAAACTCAATATTCCGGCCTCGGCTTATCCCGAACGGTTGGGCAAAAATATCCGCTACAGCTACCGCGTGATTCATGTGAAATCCATACTCATCCGACAGCAGTTGCGGTTGCGTTTTTACCGTAGAAGAAATAAACCTCATCGGCTTTTTTAAGAATGCCAGATCGCTTAGGAGGCGACTCATGTTTGATAAACCATTTGCCGGGTTTCCCAATATGATACTATTTCTATTGCTGGGAACCATTACGCTCTTTTTCGGTTATATTCTGAAGCCTTTTTTCTTTGCGCTTTTCTGGGCGGTTTTACTGGCCGCAATTTTTGCTCCGTTATATGAACGGCTGCATCGAAGATTTAAAAGTCCCAATCTGTGCGCCGGTCTCACGCTTGGCTCGGTGTTGTTCATCTTGATTTTGCCGACCGGGCTAATTCTCGCTTTGCTGGTCGGCGAATCTCTTGAAATATACAACTCGATCAATACCAGCAGCAGTTCCTGGATGGATTCGGTCACCGGCATGCTCAACTCTTTGGGTCAGCACCCGCTTCTGGCGCGTTTTGACCTGGATCAACAATTCATAACCGATAAATCCGTCGAACTTTTAAAAGCTGTGACCAATTTCATCGTTAAGAATCTTTCCGCCTTCACGGAAAATACGATTCTTTTTCTCGTTGAGTTTGCGGTGATGCTCTATTGCCTGTTTTACTTTCTACGCGACGGAGCTCATCTGATCGACACCATCAGCCATTATATGCCGGTCGCTCAGCGTCACATCAATACATTTATTTCCGAATTTCTCGTTACCGCGAAGGCCACGCTGAAGTTTACGTTTGTGATCGGTGGTATTCAGGGATTGCTGGGCGGCCTGATTTTTTATATTACCGGCATTGAAAATCCACTGGTCTGGGGTGTGCTGATGGTTGGTCTTTCCATTGTCCCGGCAATCGGCAGTGCGATCATTTGGGCGCCGGCGGGAATCATCATGTTGCTTTTGGGGCATATCTGGCAGGGAATTACCATTCTGCTTTTCGGAGCGATCGTGATCAGTTTGGTGGACAATCTATTGCGCCCGATTTTGTTAGGCAATGATATACAAATGCATTCGCTGTTAATCTTTCTATCCACTCTGGGAGGCATCGCGGTTTTTGGATTTTCCGGATTCGTTCTCGGTCCGGTGATCGCCTCATTCTTTCTGGCCAGTTGGAAATTATTACTGGAACTCTATCTGGAGGAGAAAAATCAAAAACAGGCTGAGGATGGTTAGGATTTAATCAGAAACCGCCAGAGGGATTCCCGGTCTTCCTTCCTGGCGTAATCAATGCCGATTCTGGGCTTGGATAAGATGACCTGTGACTCAACCATTTGATAGTTTTCCAACCACAATTGCGAGCCTTTTGTCAAATCCCAGCCGTTGAAAAATTTATCAATTGCCAGCGCCTGACACAGTTTGGCGGGGCCATTGGTCAGCTCTTTTCCGTGACGCTTTCTGCGCACCCGCATTTCGGTAAGACCCGAAAGTGGTTCAATTGCCCGCAACAGCACTGCGCAGGGGTTGCCTTCATCTTCTGTCACCAGGTTCAATAGATAGTGCATACCGTAAGTAAAATATACGTAAGCGCAGCCCGGCGGGCCGAACATGACCGCATTGCGAAGGGTTTGGCCACGGTGTGCGTGACAGGCGCTGTCTTTTGTTCCGCAATAGGCTTCCGTCTCAATAATAATCCCGGATAACTCCTTGCCTCCAATCCGCCGGATTAGTTTTTTCCCCAAAAGGTCTCGTGCTACTTCCAAAGTGGGGCGATTATAAAATTTTCTATCCAGTATCATCATGAATTATTTCTTGAAAAATGCGGCATAATTTCAACTTGACTTAGTCTGATCTTCATTTTAATACCTCTGTACCATGAAGCGTTGTAATGTCAACTTCAGTTTACAGAATGCATGACTTCTTCCATGCTAAGATCTGTTCACATTGCAAAGCAAATTACACGTCAAAACAAAAAAATAAAGGGCGAACATTCTGCGGTTCAAATCGTAAAGGATCAATGAAGTTAATATTTTTACAGCTCGTATTCAAATAACGTCTTCATGGTATAGGTTGTGTTTTTACGTGGGAAGTTGTTTGTTATTAATCATTGATACTTTTTAAGGGCTATTTTGAGGAATAAACATGAGCGAAATGAAAGGCACAGTGGCTGTTTTCCCCGGACAGGGCTCCCAAAAGCAAGGAATGGGGAAAGATTTTTACGATTCAATTCCTGTATGTCGTCAAACTTATGAAGAGGCGGCAGACGTCCTGGGATTAGATTTAGCTGCGATTTGCTTTCAGGAAGACGCTAGATTGAACTTGACTGAATACACGCAGCCCTGCATTGTGACCACCGAAGTGGCCATGTTTCGGGGACTTGCCGAAAAGTACGGATTTAAAGCCGACTATTTCGGCGGCCATTCGTTGGGCGAATTCACGGCGCTGGTCGCCGCGGGTGTCATGCCCTTTGCCGACACGGTGCAAATTGTCCGTCAGCGTGGCAAATTGATGCAGGAAGCTGTTCCGGTTGGAGTGGGCTCCATGGCTGCGGTGATATCCGAGGGAATAGACATCGTGGCTTTGAAGGCCATACTTGCGGATTTGCCGGTTGATGTCGCCAATATCAATTCCGACAATCAGGTGGTGATCAGCGGCGAAGCCGCCGCTTTTGCCTGAAGCGGAGAACCGATGCAAGGAATTATTTCCGGCTCCGAAAACATACCGGTTTATTCAACTCAACGTCAGCGCACCTTTTCACAGCCGTTTTATGAAAAAAATTGAAGAGCCTTTTGCCGGAGCCCTGAAAAATTTCAGTCAATCATTTCATGCCCAAAACGCTTCTCATGTGACTTCCAACTATCGGGGATCATTTCATGCCGCAAGCGTTGACTCCGTGATCAACAACCTGGTCAGTCAGCTTTCTCATTCTGTATTATGGCGGGATAACATGCAGTCATTGGCTTCCCGCGCGACTGGGGTTTATGAAATCGGTCCGGGACGTCCGCTGCGCGACTTTTTTAAAACCATCGGAGTTGCTTGCGAGTCCATTATCAGTCTTGCGTCAGCTGAAAAAGTCTTGGCCAAAGTTTAAGCAATTAACAAACAGCAATTTTTTATCAAGGTAAACGAAAGGCATTTTATGGATCTAAGTTTCAGTGAAAATCAATTGTTGTATAGGGAGACCGTGCGCAAGTTGGTGAAAAATGACATTACACCCCATATTCTGGAGCTGGAAAAGGCACATCGCTTTCCGTGGCCGATCATCAATAAGGCCTGGGAAATGGGCGTGATCAATTTGTGCATTCCGGAATCGATCAAGGGTTTTGATGTCGATGTGTTTTCATCAGCGCTGATCATCAAAGAAATATCCTACGGCGATACGGGCATTTCCACGTCCGCCATGTGCAATGATCTGGCCAATATTGTGATCAGCCAGCACGGAACAGGAGAACAAAAAGAACGGTTTCTGCGTCCCTTTGTTGAAAAGCCGCTTCTGGCGTCTTTTTGTTTGACCGAACCGGGTGCCGGTTCCGACAATTCCATGATGACCAGCTTTATCGCCAAGCGTGATGACGGTTCTTATGTTTTAAACGGTTCCAAGTGTTTTATTACCAATGCGTCTTATGCGTCTCAATTCACCGTTTTATGCAAAACCGGCAAGCCTACCGGTAACTTCATGGCGTGTGTGGTCATTCCAGTGGAGCCTATGACCTCCACCGATCTTCACGATGGCGGAAGTTCAATCCGGGAGATTAATTTGCCCACCGGCGGCAAAATTATTGTCGGCAAGCCGGAAGATAAGCTGGGGCAAAGGCTGTCCAACACGGCCAGTGTTACCTTTGAGGATGTTATCATTCAGCCCGATCAGATCATTGGAGATCGGCGTTTCGGTTTTAAATATATCATCGACGTGCTCGATTTCGCGCGTCCGATGGTTGCAGCCATCGGTCTGGGACTGGCCAAGAGAGCGCTGGACGTGACGCTCGCCTATACCCGCGAACGCAAACAATTTGGTCAGCGCATCTGCGATCTGCCGGTAGCCCGGGATATGCTCATCACCATGTGGAAAAAAGTCGAATTGGCGGAGTTATCCCTGGTAAAAGCCTGTTGCAAAATTCAGGAAAAAGCCAAAGATGCCGGCATCTATGCGTCGCTGGCAAAAAACACCTGCGCGGAAGCGGCCGTTTTTTGTGCGAATGAAGGCCTGCATCTGCATGGCGGTTATGGTTTCACCGCGGAATACGAAATATCTAAACTGGCGCGTGACGCGCACATCATCGATATTTATGAAGGTGTCCGCGAAGTGCAGAACATGATTATAGGAAGGGAGATCGTTTAGATATCTTGTGCCTGCCTGCCAGGGCCATTTTATTCTGTGATCTCTTTTCGCAACTGGATCGGCTTTGCCTGTTTTTTACGCAAACGCAGGTTGATCATTTCTACCGCCACGGAAAACGCCATTGCAAAGTAAATGTAGCCTTTTGGGACATGCACGTCGAACCCTTCGACAATCAATGTGACGCCCACCAGAATCAGAAAAGACAAGGCCAGAATTTTAATGGTCGGATGAGCGTCCACAAACTCGGCAATCGGCTTGGCGGCAAACAACATAATGCCAACAGCCACAATGATCGCAATCGCCATAATCGAGATATGCTGTGCCAGGCCTACCGCCGTAATGACGGAATCCAGTGAAAACACAATATCGAGAACGGCAATCTGAAAAAGTACTGGCGCCATTTTCACCGTTTTCAGTTTTGGCTTTTCATCCTCAATACCTTCCAGGCTGCTGTGGATTTCATGCGTCGCTTTGGCCAGTAGGAATAACCCGCCTCCAATTAAAATAATGTCGCGTCCGGAGATCTCCTGCCCCAGAATTGTAAACCACGGCTGGATCAAATTGGCCACCCAGACAATGGAAAATAAAAGTGCCAGACGGGAGAGCATGGCCAGGCCAAGCCCCAGATTTCTGGCCAGGTTTCTTTTCTGTGCGGGCAGACGCCCCACCAGAATGGAAATAAAAATGATGTTGTCAATACCCAGGACGATCTCCAGGGCTGTCAGAGTTCCGAGGGCAATCCAGGCTTCAGGACTGGCAAACCAGGCAAACATAATCTTTCTCCGTTCATTTAAGGGAGTGTTTATTAATATTCAATACCCGCCCGGTCCTTAATGCCGGCGGCATAGTGGTGTTTGATTTCTTTGACTTCACTGACGGTGTCGGCAAGTTTAATAATTTCTTTAGCTGCATATCGGCCGGTGAGAATCAGATCGAGCCTGGACGGCTTGTTTTTAATCAAACGAATCATCTCTTCCAGCGGAATGAGATTAAAATCAATCGCCACATTGATTTCATCGAGGATGACCATATTATATTTGCCGGAGGCGATCGCTTTTTTCGCCAGTTCAAAGCCCTGCCGGGCGAGTTCAATATCTACAGGGGCGGGCTTATCGCGCATGACAAAACTGTCCAGGCCCGAACGGCGGACCGTCAGACGCGGCAGATATTTTTTGGCGGCCACAAACTCGCCATAATCGCGGCCTTTCATAAATTGCATGATGAAAACCTTGTATCCCTGGCCTACGGCGCGCAGGGCCTGGCCGAAAGCAGAGGTGGTTTTGCCCTTGCCATTTCCGGTAATCACGATGACCAGGCCGCGGTTTGCCAAAGCGGCGACAGCTGTTGTTTTTTTGGGATTTGCCGGTTTAACTGTCACAACGCTTTTTTTGCCTGCCTGTGTCATAGCGTATCTCCCGATTTGATGAAACGGCGCGCGATGGCTTCCGCTTCGGTATAGGGGTCCGTCTCCCGGTTTTTTATTCTCTGTGCAATATTTTTAAATTCACCGCCTGCGACGAGACGACTGAGCACGGGTTCCAGAACACAAGCGCGCAAAGCATCGGTAAATTCCATGATGGCCTTGCGTTCCATACGTTCGGAAAGCTGTCCACTGACAATCAGGTGTGAATGATGTTTCGAAATGGTTTTCATCAGCTCCGCCGTTTTTTCGGCAAAGCCTTCCGGTTCATACAAATTGCCGATGCTCACGATGGGCGGACGCCACGCATCCGCAGGCAGCGGTGAGGTGTTCAGCAGCGACGTCAGTTCCGTTTGCAGTTGTTTCGCGCCGGGCCGGTCCGCTTTGTTGATGGCAAAAACGTCGGCAATTTCCATGATGCCGGCTTTCATGGTCTGAATTTCATCACCCATGCCCGGGACCAGCACCACGACGATGCTGTGTGCGTGGTGAATAATATCGAGTTCCTGCTGGCCGATGCCGACCGTTTCCACAAGGATGACATCCTTGCCCATGGCTTCCATAACGTGTATCGCGTCGCCCGCGGCCTGCGCCAGCCCGCCTAGTGCGCCGCGCGTGGCAAGCGACCGGATGAACACGGCCTCGTCTTCCGCGTGACGCAGCATGCGGACGCGGTCGCCGAGCAGCGCGCCGCCGGAAAAAGGGCTGCTCGGGTCAACGGCCAGAACGCCCACGGTTTTATTTTGTTTGCGCAGTTCGCCGATGAGCGCGTCGGTCGAGCGTGCTTTTGCCCGCGCCGGGCGCGCCGGTAATGCCGATGATAAACGATTTGCCTGTGTAGGGAAAGAGCTCTTTGAGCCGGGGACGAGCTCCGGGCAGCTTATCTTCCAAATCCCGGATCAGGCGCGAGGCCGAGCGAACGTCTCCTGCGCATATTTTTTTAGTGGTTTCCATCATTCTTGATTGCCGGAGCATTCGTTACTCTCTGGTTTGGACGTTCGTGCGAATCCACTCCACAATGGAGTCCAGGGATGCGCCGGGCGTGAAGATCGCTTGAATGCCTGCATCATAGAGCATAGGGAAATCCTGCTCGGGAATAATGCCACCGCCGATTACCGTGATATCCGAGGCGTTCTTTTCCCGCAGTAATTCTACCACGCGCGGAAACAAAACGCGGTGCGCACCCGACAGACAGCTCAGCCCCACAAGGTCCACATCCTCTTGAATGGCTGCAGCAGCAACCTGCTCCGGCGTTTGATGACAGCCGGTATAAATCACTTCAAAACCGGCGTCGCGAAAGCAGCGAGCCAGTATGCGCGCGCCCCGGTCATGACCGTCCAGACCAGGTTTCGCCACCATCACTCGAATTTTTCTTTCCGACATTTTCTATCTCCATAAGCGTAGGGAACGGGCTCGTGACCTCGCGCCACCTCGTGTGACCTCGTGTGACCTGTCAGGTCATCGGGTCATCGGGTCATCAGGTGGTTAGGTTATTTAAACCGTTCCCTACAAAATTAATACAGGCCGGGGTCCCGATACTCCCCGTAAACTTCGCGGTAAACGTCGCAGATTTCCTGTTGGGTCGCCAGGTTTTTTACCGCCGCAATGCAATATGGCATCACATTCGCACCGGTTTTGCATGCCGTACGGATATCGATAAGCGACTGTTTCACGGCGCGGTTGTCGCGTTTACGGCGGACGTCCTGAAGTCTTTTAATCTGTTCTTCGCCCACTTTTTCATCGATTTCCACCAGCGGCACCGCGTGCTGCGCCTCGGTGACATATTTATTGACGCCCACCATGATTTTTTCTTTGGCATCAATCTGCCTTTGGAATTTATAGGCCGCATCTGCGATTTCCATCTGGGGGAAACCTTTTTCGATGGCGGCGATCATGCCGCCCATGGCGTCGATTTTTTCGATATATTCCCAGGCTTTTTCCTCCATTTCATTGGTGAGGGATTCGACAAAGTAGGAGCCGGCCAGCGGATCGATCGTGTTGACCACGCCTGTTTCTTCGGCCAGAATCTGCTGGGTGCGCAGCGCGATTTCCACGGCCTGTTCGGACGGCAGGCAAAGCACTTCATCCAGCGAATTGGTATGCAGCGACTGGGTTCCGCCCAAAACGGCGGCCAGCGCTTCGACGGTGGTCCGGACAACATTGTTGTAGGGCTGCTGTGCGGTAAGCGAACAGCCGGCGGTCTGGACGTGAAAGCGCATCCACAGCGAACGGGGATTTTTCGCGCCGAAGCGGTCGCGCATCACTTTGGCCCAGATGCGGCGCGCAGCGCGGAGTTTGCAGATTTCCTCAAAAAGGTCGATATGAGAATTGAAAAAGAATGACAGGCGAGGAGCGAAATCGTCCACGTCCATTTTTTTGCGGCGGATAATGTCTTCGACATATTCGATGCCGTCTCGCAGCGTGAAGGCCAGTTCCTGCACGGCGGTGGCGCCCGCTTCCCGGATGTGATAGCCGCTGATGCTGATGGTGTTCCATCGCGGAACGTATTTCGTGCCGAATTCAACCGTGTCGCTGATGAGTTTGACGGAAGGCTCCGGCGGACACATGAACGTCTTTTGCGCAATGAATTCCTTGAGCATGTCATTTTGAATGGTGCCGCCGATTTCAGTAAGAGGAACGCCTTTAATTTCGGCTGCCGCGCAATACATGGCCCACAGCACGGTGGCCGGGGGATTGATCGTCATGGATGTGGTGACCTGATCCAGCGGAATGTCGTCGATCAGCGCCAGAAAATCCTCCAGTGTGTCGATGGCCACACCGCATTTGCCTACTTCGCCCAGGGCTTTTGGCGAGTCGCTGTCATACCCCATGAGTGTTGGAAAATCGAAGGCGGTGCTGAGGCCTGTCTGTCCTTCACGCAAAAGCATGTGCCAGCGGGCGTTGGTGTCCTGTGCGCTGCCCATGCCGGAAAACATGCGGAATGTCCAGGGCTGTCCCCGATAGCCAGTGACCTGGTTGCCGCGCAAATAGGGAAATTCCCCCGGCGTCCCGATGTCGCGGGAAAAATCCATGTTTTGCAAGTCTTCGGGAGTGTAAAGTCTTTTAATGTCGAGATCGGAAACGGTTGAAAAACGATTTTTCCAGTCCGGATTGTTTATTAAAGTATTTTGAACATCAGCCTGCCATTGTTCGGTAAGCCTCCGGGATGCCTTTTGTGTTTCATCCGAGAAATACAATTTAACCCCCTGTTGTTTTAAATGAATTAGGCAGACGATCATCCTTTTCGGTTAGCGGTAAGAAACGGTAACGACCGTTCCCTGCTTTTAAAATAGTCTTTTATGGCGAAAGCGCCATAGGACTGCCAACCAAAAAAATTTGTAAAAACTAACTCACATGTTCTGTTTCTGTCAAGAAATATTAAGGGTTGGGATGCTTAGAGAAAAAATAAAAAGCACGCCGGCTTTTGGCACGGCGTGCTTTTCTTTACGTTTCAAATGAACGCTTAGAGGGATTTGACGTTTTCCGCTTCCAGGCCTTTTTTGCCCTGGACAACGTCGAAACTGACCTGCTGACCCTCATTCAGTGTCTTGAAGCCGCTGGACTGAATCGCGCTGAAGTGCACGAATATATCCGTGCCGCCCTCTTGCTCGATGAAGCCGAAGCCCTTGCGTTCGTTGAACCACTTTACTTTACCTTCTGACATAATGCTAATCCTCCTTTCTCAAAATTTCCTAAGTCGAATTATCACTGTGGCAGAAACAAAAAGGCCGCCAAATTTTAAAGTACTTGGCGGCCGACCTTGCGCTTTATCATGACACCATTCAACTTATTCCTTCGCTTTTTTCAATTATGACCCGCGAAGTTGAACGCACCCTAGAGTAATTGTCTGCAATAGTCAAGAGTTATTTTTTAATAATTTGTTGTGCTTAATTTTTTGACGGAATCGTGTTATGCTTTTTGAGAAAGGTTTGAATAACCTAATGCTCTAATCACCCGATGACCTGAAGGTCACACGAGGTGACGCGAGGGTGCCCAAGGTCACCAGACCGTTTCCTAAAGTTGACGATACGCTCTCAGGCATTATATTGAAGAGAATTGTTGCCCGAGTTTAAAAAATATTGAAGGAGTAACTCCATGATGATGTCCGAAAACCGTCCCGCCAAATTCAGCGGGGCATCGCGTTATGTTCTGGATGATGAACTGGCTAAAATTGTGAATATTTCGATGGCGCTGGAAATGCCGCTCCTGCTGAAAGGCGAGCCGGGCACCGGTAAAACCATGCTGGCGCACGCCATTGCGGAGAATTTGCGCATGACGCTGATTGTTTTGAATGTAAAATCCAGTATGAAGCTGATTGACGCCCTGTATCAGTACGATACGCTCACGCGTCTCAACGACAGCCGCTTTGCCGATTCCGGGCGCAATGTAAGCAATATCGAGGAGTATATTAAGATGGGCAAAATCGGCCAGGCGTTTGCGGCGGACAAAAAAGTGGTTTTGCTCATTGACGAAATCGATAAGGCCGATACCGACTTTCAGGATGACATGCTCGATATTCTCGATCAGATGCAGTTTGACATCATGGAAATTGACCGCACCGTCAAAGCGAAAAACCGGCCGGTGATTGTCATTACCTCCAATGCGAAAAAAGATCTTTCCGATCCCTTTCTGGGGCGCTGCAATTTCCATCATATTGCGTTTCCCGACCGAGATATGATGCGCAAGATCATCAATGTGCACTTTCCGGATTTGAACAAGGATTTGACGTCCGCCTGTATGGATGCGTTTTATCGCTTGCGGGAGGTGCGCGGTATCGAGAAGAAACCCGCAACACGCGAGTTGATTAACTGGATGCGCGCCTTGCAAGCTGATCCTGATTTTCAGATCAAAAGTCTGAAATCGGCCAATGTGCCTTTCCTGGGTGTTCTGTTTAAAAAAAGCACCGATCTTTACCTGGCGTCGCATCAATAAAGTGAATAAAAATGTTTGTTAATTTTTTCTATACGTTGCGCGATAAGGGCATTCCCGTAACCCCCACGTCTTTTCTTCGCCTGCAAAAAGCCCTCGGGATGGGACTGATAACATCGCTGGAAGATTTCTACAGCGTTACGCGCAGCCTGCTGGTGAAAAGTGAACGCTACTTCGATATTTACGATCAAGCGTTTTCCGTGGCATTCCGCGGCATGACGGATGTTGAGCCGACGGACGCGGAACTCTCCGAGATGGTCCAGGCGATGCTTTCTGAGTGGCTCAAAGATCCGGAAGGCATGGCGCAGGCGCTGGGGCTTTCCGAAGAGCAGATCAAGAATGATGACGCCTGAAGAGCTAGTGGCACATTTTTTAAAAATCCTTAAGGAACAAACCGAAGCCCATCATGGCGGCAATAAATGGATCGGCACGCACGGCACGTCACCCACCGGCCATTCCGGCACGCATCCGGGCGGCATGCGCGTAGGTGGCGAATCGCGCAACAAATCCGCCATCAAAGTCGCGATGGAACGCCGCTACCGCGATTATTCGCAATCCGGCCCGATCACAGCTTCTCAGATCGGTGAAGCGCTCAAACGACTCAAGCACCTTCAACCAGCAGGACCGAAGGATCTGGTCAATATCGATGAAACGATCCGTCAAACCATGCGTAATGCCGGCGAAATCGAGATCATCTTTGACCGCCGTCTGGCCGATCGCCTGAAAGTCAAACTGCTTATTGATAACGGCGGCTGGTCGATGGATCAGTATGTGGATATTGTGCAGGTACTCTTTCACTATGCGCATTTTCAGTTCAAGGAACTCGAAATTTATTACTTCCATAATACCATTTATTCCAAGGTCTGGCTCGACCCGAACCGCTTCAAAAAACCGGTACAAGTGGATGAATTGCTCCGTTCGGATCCGGAAACACGTCTGATTATTGTCGGCGATGCATCCATGGCGCCTTACGAACTGGCTGATCAGCACGGGGCGATTTATGTCGGCCAGAACGAATCACGGCCGTCGGTGGAATATTTGAAGTTCCTCGCCAGAACGTTTCGGCACGCCGTCTGGCTCAATCCGCAGTCTCAGGATCACTGGTTTTACACCTGGACAGTGAAAACTATTGCTGGTATCTTTCCCATGTTCGAACTGTCGCTTGATGGATTGGAAAAAGCGGTGCATCATTTAAAGTCCCGTAATTGATAGGAGGCAAGAGTTATGAAAAAGAGATTTATTTCCATTATCGCCATGATGTTCATTTTAGCATCTGCGGCTGCGATGGCCGCAACTACTCAACCGCCTCAGGTGGGCAGCACGTTGCCCGAGATGAAACTGTCCAAACCGAGTGATTCCGGTGACCTTAATTATCTGGGACTGTCCGGTTCCGGGACCTTTTCTGTGGACCAGGTAAAAGCACAGGCCATGATTATCCAAATCTTCAGCATGTATTGTCCTTATTGCCAGAAGGATGCCCCCAATGTAAATCGCCTGTATGGATTGATGGAAAACAATCCCAATCTGAAAGGTAAAATAAAGATTCTCGGCATTGGTGTCGGAAATACCCAGTTTGAAGTCGCTACATTCAAAAAGAAATATAAGGTGGAATTTCCACTGATTCCCGACCCGGATTTTAAAATTCATAAAATCGTCGGCGAAGTCCGTACCCCGTATTTTATGGTGGTGAAGTTAAATGGTCCCAAGAAGTTGAACGTGGTTTATTCCAGACTGGGCGCGCATGAAAATGTCGAAGCGTTTCTGGCTGAAGTCGTCAAACTGGCGGATATTAAATAGGAGGCGATTATGAAAAAGCAGATTTTAATGGCGATATTTGTTGCTGTCTTTTTTACATCAAATGCATTTGCCCTGTCTGAAGCCTATAAGGAAAACATTTATCAGGTGGGAACGCTCAAGCCGCTGGACAGTGTATTAAAGGTAAAAGTCGGTCAGAAAGCGCCGGAATTTACGCTTAAGGCCGTCAGCGGTAAGAAAGTGTCCCTTAAGAATTTCAGAGGCAAAAAAAATGTCGTGCTCTCCTTTGTTCCCGCCGCCTGGACACCGGTGTGCTCGGACCAGTGGCCTGGCTATAATATTGTCCAGGAACTGTTTGAAGAGAATGATGCTACTTTACTGGGCATTTCCGTGGATAACATACCGACGCTACATTCCTGGACTAAACAGATGGGTAATCTGTGGTTTGATGTCCTTTCCGATTTTTGGCCGCACGGAGTCGTCGCTTCCCGATACGGCATATTGCGTTCTGACGGCACGGCGGAGCGGGCGATCATCATTATCGATAAAAAGGGAATCATCCGCTATATCGATGTTCATGACATCAATGAACGCCCGCCTTTGGAAAGCATCATTCGTCAACTCGAAAAATTGCGTTAGCCATTCATTACTATTCGTGCCGATGGCGGTTTATTCAAAGAGCAGTCCGCAGATACTATCCCGTTCTGTTGCCAATCCCATTTATTGTTGGTGGCGTTTGAACTCAAGGGGGCTTTAATTTCCCTTGACAGGGTCCAGCCGATTGCGATACGCACTTCTGACTGTAAGTCAGAAGTGCGTATCGCAATGCGATATATTTCTAGTGCTTATAGTGACTTACAAAATATGGTCTTGATGTGAGGATGACAGGCGGACTTGCTGTGCTAGTAAATCATAAAGATTAATAATGCTCAGTCAGGTTCTAAAATTTTAAGTAGCGATGTCCATTTATTCTTAATGTGTCTTCATTTTATTGTAGAGGAGAATTGGTCTTGAGCTCGGAAGAAAGAAGAAAAAAAGAAAAGGAAAATCGAAAAAATTCTATTCTAAAGGTAGCACGCAAACTGTTTTTTGAGCGTGGTTTTAAATCCGTGACCGTTGATCTTATCGCCGCCAAGGCTGAAGTCAGCAAAGGTTCGATATATCTATATTTTGACAGCAAGGAGGAAATCTATACCCAGATACTGATTTCGGCCAATATCGAGCGCCACAAGGAAATAGAAAATTTTACGAAACAGGACGGATCTGCCTCGGAACTTCTGTTGTCTTTTGCCCTCGACTATGTGAATTTCTTTCTGGACAATAATGAATTATTTAGAATTCTGATGACCTTCATGCTTCAATCGGAAAATATGAACCTGACCGAAGAGCAAAACACGCAATTGATTCATACAACCAATGAAAATGTCCTTGCCATTTCTGAAATTCTTCAGAAGGGTGTCGCTTCAGGTGAGTTTGTTTCAGGCATTGATTTTAATCAGATGCGAAATGCCATCTGGGGGCTGCTGAATGGTATTATTTCCCTTTATATCTATACAGGATCTCCTGAAAAGCGCGCTGAAAGAATCCATACAACCGTAAGGGACAACCTGTCTATTTTCATTAAGGGAATAAAAGCCTAGATCGTTCATCAAAGCGAAAGATTATTTTCCATTGGGCCGGATTAATTTCTGAAAATCCTGATCAGCGCCATTGAGAAGTTTTTCCACGTCTTTTTCCAGTTTCTCAAAGCGGTCGATGATTGATCGGGCTTGCGGCGTCAATTGCATGGATTTATCGTGTACGCCAATATCCACCAGTTTCATTCCCATCCGTTCTTCCGAGGCCTTCAATCTTCCCCAGGCCGCCCGGTACGACATTTCCAGTTTTTTAGCCGCGGCATTGAGGCTGCGCTGTTCGTCAATTGCCTTGAGAATATCGTCTCGTCCCTTGCCGAACACCACTTTTCCGTTTTTTTCAATCCAGACTTTATGCTTGATTTCCATCAGACGAATCCCCCTATGCGCTTTGAGTAATTTTCTTATAGGGAAGATCGTTACACAATGTCAATCAAATAAATCTCCATGCCCATCTGATTTATGGTCTATGTTTTATATAACATATTGACTTTTATGTGACTTTCGGTCAATGTATGTCACGTCTGACATAGACCAAAATTGACACAGGTATCGGGAGGCTTTTTATGCAAATTACAAGAAGAGGTTTTTTAACCATGACCGGCGCCGTTGGAGGCGGGGTTGCCCTGTCGAGTCTGGGGCTTAACCTGAATCCAACCCGGGCATATGCGGACGAACTTAGCAAAATGGATCGTATTAAAATTGCTAAGCAGGTAACGACGATCTGTTGTTACTGTTCCGTTGGTTGCGGTCTTGTCTGTAGTGTGGATAAAGCTACAGGAAAAATTTTCAACATCGAAGGCGACGCCGACCATCCCATCAATGAGGGATCGCTTTGCGCCAAGGGCGCCGGTTTCTTCGACCTAACCGAGGCGAACAAGCATCGTCTCACCAAGGTGCTTTATCGCAAGCCTTACGGAACCGAGTGGGAAGTAAAAGACTGGGACTTTGCGCTTTCCCGGATTGCCCGTCTGGTCAAGGACACACGTGACAAGGGTTTTGTCAAGAGGAATGACAAAGGTGAACTGGTTAACCGCTGCGAGTCGATCGGTCACTATGGCAGTTCCAATATCGATAATGAGGAGTGCTGGCTGGTCACCGCGAAATGCCGTGCTCTGGGTATGGTCTATATAGATCATCAGGCCCGGGTCTGACACAGTCCATCTGTAGCGGCTCTGGGAGAGTCGTTTGGACGCGGTTCCATGACGAACCACTATTGTGATTTAAAAAATGCCGATGTCATTCTCATTATGGGCAGCAATGCTGCCGAGCATCACCCCATCGCCTTTAAATGGATTTTGAGAGCCAAGGAAAAAGGCGCAACGATCATTCATGTTGATCCCCGTTATACAAGAACATCCGCCCGCTGCGATTTTCATGTGCCGCTTCGTTCCGGAACGGACATTGCTTTCCTGGGCGGCATGATTTCTTACATTCATCGAGAACAAGAAATACTTCAAAGATTATGTCCTCAATTATACCAACGCATCGTTTATCGTCGGTGAGGACTACTTTTTTAAAGACGGTCTTTTCTCCGGTTACGATGCCAAGAAAAGGAAATACGATAAGGCCACCTGGGTGCTGGAAAAAGACGGCAAGGGTATTCCCAAAAGAGATATGACGCTCACCAATCCCCGCTCAGTTTTCCAGATGATGAGAAAACACTATTCCCGTTACACGCTGGATAAGGTATCGAGCATTACCGGTGTGTCGAAAGAAAACCTGCTCAAGGTTTATGAAATCTACGCTCCACCGGCGTTCCGGATAAGGCGGGAACGGAATGCTACGCTCTGGGCTGGACGCACCATACGACCGGAAGCCAGAACATCCGCACCATGTCTATTATTCAGTTGCTTCTGGGTAATATGGGGATCGCGGGCGGCGGTATCAACGCGCTGCGCGGCGAACCCAACGTTCAGGGTTCCACCGACCATGCGATTCTGTATAATGTTCTGCCCGGCTATCTGAAAACGCCGTCGGCTTCTCTCAATACGCTGGAGGAGTATTTGCATAAATGCACGCCGGAATCCAAGGATCCCCAGTCGGCAAACTATTATCAGAATTATCCGAAATTTTTTGTCAGCTTCCTGAAATCCTATTGGGAGGAAAAGGCAACGAAGGAAAATGAATTCGGTTACTCCTGGCTGCCCAAGATGGAAGACGGAAAACACTATTCGACGATGCACCTGTTCGACAGGATGTATGCGGATAAGATCAAGGGATTCTTCGCCATTGGCGCGGATCCGGCCGTCAGTACTCCGAATTCCAATAAAGTCCGCAAAGCGCTCCAAAATCTGGATTGGCTGGTGGGTGAAAACATTTTCAACAATGAGACCTACGAATTCTGGAGAGGCCCCGGCGTTGATCCCACAAAGAACAAGACGGAATGTTTCCTGCTGCCCGCCGCCGCGACCATGGAAAAGGAAGGCTCGCAGAGCAACTCCGGACGCTGGGTGCAGTGGAAATACAAGGCCGCCGAGGCTCCCGGTGACGCTCTTCCCGTGGGTGAAATTGAGATTAAGATTATGGCAGCCGTCAAGAAACTGTATGAAAAGGAAGGCGGTCCCAATGCCGAAGCGATTGTTAATCTCAAATGGGATTATTTAGACAGCAAAGGGCACATGGATGTGATGAAAGTGGCCAAACGGATCAACGGCGTTTTCCTGGAAGACACAGTCATCGAAGACAAGGCCAAGAAAACAAAGACCGAGTTCAAAAAAGGCCAACTGGTCCCGGGGTTTGGCAATCTTCAGGCCGACGGCAAGACGGCATGCGGCAACTGGTGTATCTCCGGAAGCTACACCGCGGACGGTCTAAACAAGATGGCGTCCAGAGGCAAGGAAGATCCGACAGGACTTGGCCTTTTCCCCAACTGGTCTTATGCCTGGCCGGTAAACCGCCGCATTATGTATAACCGCGCATCCTGTGATGTGAACGGGAAGCCCTACAATCCTAAACGCAATATTCTGGAATGGAAGGACGATAAGTGGGTGGGTGATGTGCCCGATGGACCCTGGCCGCCGCATGGCGGATAAGGAGAAAGGGAAATATCCTTTCATTATGAAGCAGGATGGTCTGGGCGCTTTGTTTGGACCCGGCATGGCTGAAGGCCCCTTCCCCGAGCATTACGAACCGCTGGAAGGACCGCTTAGCAAAAATCCATTGTCTGGACAGCTGATGAATCCGGCTGCTGAAATCTTCAAGAGCGATATGGATAAAGTGGCCAATGCCAGTGAAAAATTCCCGTATGTCTGCACAACGTATTCCTGTACGGAACACTGGTGCACCGGTGCTTTGACCCGTTGGCAGGCGTGGCTTCTGGAAATGCAGCCGGAACTCTACGTGGAGATTGGCGATCAACTTGCCAAGGAAAAAGGTATTAAGAACGGCGAGCGTATCAAGGTTTCCTCGATACGTGGTGAAGCTCCCTGTGTCGCCATGGTGACGAAGCGCTTTAAACCTTTTACGGTCGAAGGAAAGACGGTTCATCAGGTCGGTATGCCCTTCAATTATGGCTGGCTCTTCCCCAAAGACAGCGGCAGTGACAGCACGAATATGTTAACCCCAACCGTTGGCGACGCGAACACCTTCTGCCCCGAGTACAAGGCGTTCATGGTCAACGTGGAAAAGTTGTAGGAGGGAAGCGACCATGAATAAACAACCTGAACTCGTAAAATTGATTGATACCACCCTGTGCACCGCCTGCCGGGGTTGCCAGGTGGCCTGCAAGCAGTGGAATGAACTGCCCGGCTTCAGAACAAAACAGCTGGGCACCTACCAGAATCCTCCTGATTTGCAGTGGAACACCTGGACGCTGATCCGCTTCCAGGAATATGAGGATAAAGACAAAAATTTCACGTGGATCTTCCGTAAAGACGGCTGTATGCACTGCACGGACGCCGCCTGCGTGAAAGTCTGCCCCAGCGGCTCACTGTATTATACGCCGATGAAAACCGTCGGGATTCATCATGACAAATGCATCGGCTGTAAGGAATGCGTGGCGGCCTGTCCGTTCCATATTCCCAAGTATGATGCAAAGACTGACAAGGTTTACAAATGTGATCTGTGTTACAGCCGCATCAAGGAAAGCCATGCACCGGCTTGCGTAAAGTCTTGCCCCACCGGCGCACTGACCATCGGCGACAAGGATGCAATGATCAAAAAAGCCTACGCACGCGTTAAACAGCTGGGCGGCGATGCCAATGTGTACGGTGACAAGTTTGTGGACGGCACGCATGTGATTTATGTTCTGCAGTTCAAACCGGAAGTTTATGACGAACTGCCGGTGAATCCGAAAGTACCTCTGTCCGTGATCGTCTGGAAAGACCTCTTGAAGCCTTTGAGCTTACTGGCTGCAGGCGGAGTTTTGGGTGGAGCCTTCTTCCATTACATGATTCATGGGCCGAAGACGCCTCATGAAGATTGAATGGGAATGATGCCGGAAAAACGGAAGGGGGAAAATAACCATGCAAAAAGGATACGTACAAGTAACAGACAGCTATGAAAGAATATTGCACTGGATGCTGGCCATTTCCTGCCTGCTTTTGTGTGTGACGGGACTGGGCATGATGTTCCAGACATTCAATTTTGTCAGCCTGCTGTTCGGCGGCTTGAAGAACCTGAAACTGGTTCATAATTTTACGGGTTTGGTCTTTGCAATTTCGCTGATCCTAGTGATCCGGATGTGGTGGAAGGAAGCCGGGCGTACTTTGTCTTTCCGGAAGATCTGGACTGGATCAAGGCGGCAGGCGGTTACCTGTGGCATGTGGATAAAGTTCCGGAGACGGGTAAATACAATCCCGGGCAGAAGGCTTTCTTTTTGGTCGTGGCAGCTTGTGGCGTCCTGATGATCATCACCGGATTGATCATGTGGTTTCCCACGGCTTTGCCGGTAGGATTGGTCCGCTGGATGTATCCGCTGCATGCTTTGGGCTTTGTGGCGATCTTCGCGTTCTTCTTCATCCACCTGTACCTGGGGACCATCGGCAACCCCGGATCAGTTGATGCGATGATTACCGGCTGGATGGACAAAAAGGTTTTGACCATGCTGCATCCGAAATGGGTCAAAGAGATGGAGCATGAAGGCAAACTGATTGTCTATGGCGAAGAAAAGAAAGACAACGCCCATGGACATTCTGCGTAGTGATAGTTTTTTAGTTCAGCACATTGCAAAAGCGGCGTGCATTTTCCAGTGTGCGCCGCTTTCGCTTTTCATTTATATCCGTTACAATAGGAAGGTACTCTTTATTTATGATGTCCAACAATACCGAAACGTCCGTCATGGATCAAATTCTTGACCGCGCCATTGAACAAAATCCTCACTCAAGTGAACTGTTAAAAGCTTTCGGGCCGATTATCGCCCGGCAAAGACAACTGACCGATTCCATTGCTTTACCAAAGTTGGATTATTCATCCATCGACAAAGAAAAGCTCAAAGCCGGTGTTCCCGTTATTCAGCAGATCAACTTGTTTTCACCGGACGACCCGTTAAAAGAAATTGCTTTATCCCTGATCTCAGTGGTGAAAGAAGGCATGCCCACGCTGGCGGCAGAACTTGACCGCCTGTCCGACCTGATTTCAAAAGGCAAACTCCGTCTGGCGGATTACTTTGAAGCGCATGCGAGTGATGAAAACAAAACTGATGGAAGGTTGGGAAAATAATCTGAAAATATCCCCGTCCAACGCTTCATTTTTATTGAGTCTGATGGCGCGTGTCCTATTGGAGCGGCGGGCGAAAGAAGCCACTGCAGCGCTGGGTGAGTTTTCCTGGGAGAAAGGCTATTGTCCGATCTGCGGTGAATTTCCGTCGATTGCGCTGATTGAGGAAGAAGGTGGCAAGCGGTTTTTGCATTGCAGTTCCTGCGGTCAGGACTGGCGATTCACGCGCGTGGTTTGTCCTTTCTGTGAAAAAGAGGCCCAGCAGGAAATGGATTATTTTTATGTCGAAAACAAAACGCAGGAATCCGCTTTTGTCTGCGACAAGTGCAAAAAATATCTGGTGACGCTTTATCGCGCCGGTCGTCTGCATGCCCGGGACATGGATATTTCCGCGATCAGTCTGGTGCATCTGGATATGATCATGCAGGGCAAAGGCTACGAACCGATGGTCGCCTGCGCCTGGAATGTGCTGGGCTAGTGCTCTCAGAAAAGATTAATTATTTCAGAGCATTTAATCCGATTTTCAGCCGGAGGCATTTGCTCGTTGACAGGAAGAAAATAGTTTTGTATGAAACCACTCGTTGAATATGCCACGCTAGACATATGTCAGCATTCCCATAGATGATTTACAGGAGAAATGAACATGAGTGATACATTTATTTTGAACGGAAAAGAGACGCCCTTTAAACCAGGTCAAATGATTCTGGATGCGGCGCGTAACGGCGGAATTGAAATTCCCACCCTCTGTTATCTGAAAGGCGCGGCGCCCACCGGCGCCTGCCGGATTTGTCTAGTTGAGGTCAAAGGGGCACGATCATTAATGGCGTCGTGTTCGACACCAGTCACGACGGGCATGGAGGTTTTCACGGACAGCGATCTGGTGCATCAAGCCAGAAAGCTTAATGTTGAGTTGCTGCTTGCCAGTGGTACACATAATTGCTTGGTCTGCGAGGCCAACGGCAATTGCCGCCTGCAGGATTTGGCTTACTTCTATAAAATTACTGAGCTGCGATTTAAGGAAAAAGAACTCAGTGATATATATCCGAAGGAGGATACAAATCCTTTCATCGTCCGTGACTTCAGCCGCTGCATCCTTTGCGGGCGTTGCGTCCAGGCCTGTAATGAACTGGTTGTGAACCGGGCCATTTCGCAGGGCTATCGAGGGGCGGAAAGCAAGATTGTAACGGGCGGCGACTGCCCCTATAATGAAAGCGAATGCGTTTTCTGCGGCCAATGTGTTCAAGTCTGTCCGGTGGGCGCGCTGACGGAAAAGAAGGCCAAAGGATTGGGACGTCCGTGGGAAGTACAAAAAATCCGTACAACCTGTCCTTACTGCGGCGTTGGCTGCCAGCAATGGCTGCATATCAAGGATGGCAAGATTATCAAGGTTACGGCTGTTGAAGATGCCGAGCCGAACAAAGGCCGGCTGTGTGTAAAAGGCCGTTTCGCCTACGACTTTATTTATTCCGAAGACAGGCTTAAAACACCGCTGATTCGTAAGGAAAATGGCGAGTTCCGCGAGGCCTCCTGGGACGAAGCCCTTGATCTCGTGGCTGATAAATTCAAGGAGATTATTAAAAAAGACGGGCCGGATGCCATTGCCGGCGTCAGTTGCGCCCGCAGCATCAATGAAGATTCCTACCAGATGCAGAAACTTTTCCGCGCGGCGATCGGGACGAATAACATCGATCACTGCGCCCGTACCTGACACGCTCCCACTGTCGCCGGTCTGGCGACCTCTTTTGGTTCAGGTGCAATGACCAATTCTTTTGCTGATTTTATCAAGGCCAAGATGATTCTGATGGTTGGCACAAATATGAGCGAGGCGCATCCGGTTGCCGCAACATTTGTTAAAGATGCTGTGCTGGGCGGCGCACAGCTCATTGTTGTCGATCCACGCCGGACGGATATGGTGGATTTTGCGCAGCTTCATGTGCCGATCAAAGTCGGTTCAGACGTCGCCTTTATCAACGGCGTAATGAATGTGCTCATCAGCGAAAATCTTTATGATAAAAAATATATTGAATCCTGCACGGTCGGTTTTGAAGACCTCAAAAAGAAGGTGATGGAATATCCGCCCGAGCGGGCAGCTGAAATCAGCGGCGTTTCCGCCGAAATGATTCGGGACGTTGCGCGCCGACTGGCTTCCGTCAAACCGGCGATGCTGATGTACACCCTGGGCATTACCGAGCATATTTGCGGCGTGAACAACGTCATGTCCTGCGCCAATCTCCAGATGCTTCTGGGTAATGTCGGTTTTGAATGCGGCGGCGTCAATCCGCTGCGCGGTCAGAACAACGTTCAGGGCGCCTGCGATATGGGCGCGCTGCCCAATGTTTTCCCCGGCTATCAGCGTGTGGATAACGCGCAGGCGCGGGAGAAATTTATGAAGGCATGGAATGTCAAATCACTTCCCGAAAAGCCGGGCATGATGATGCCCACGATGATGGAAGATCTGACCACCGGAAAAGTAAAAGCCTTCTATGTTTTCGGCGAAAATCTGGCCAACACCGAGCCGGATATTCATCATGTTGAACACTGCTTGCAATCGGCGGAATTCCTGGTCTGCCAGGATATCTTCCCGACGGAAACAACACGCTTTGCTCATGTGATCCTGCCGGCCGCCGCCTGGAGTGAAAATGACGGCACCTTCTCAAGCTCGGAGCGGCGTGTCAATCGCGTGCGCACGGCCAGTGTGCCGCCGGGTGAGGCTAAGCCCAACTGGTGGATCTTCAAGGAAATCGCCAAAAGAATGGGACACAAGTGGAAATCCAACAGCGCTCAGGAAATATGGGACAATGAATTATCCGTGCTGGCGCCGTCCATGGCTGGAATCAAATATGCTCGTCTGGAAAATGACGGCATCCAGTGGCCGGCCCCCAGCGAAGATCATCCAGGCACTCCAACACTTCATAAAGACGGGAAATTCACCTGCGGTCTCGGTGTGCTCAAAGCCATCGACTGGATACCGCCCGCGGAAGTTCCCGACAAAGAGTATCCCATGGTGCTTTCCACAGGACGTCGTCTGTATCATTATCATACCAGAACGCAGACGGGACGCTGTCAGGGCATCAATGATTTGCTCGGCGAAGAAACGGCCGATATCTCCGCGGCCGATGCCGAGGCAAAAGGCATTGTTGATGGAGAGATGATTTCCGTGAAATCCCGACGGGGCGAAGTGGTGGTCAAGGCCCGCGTGACTCATCAAGTTCCGGAAGGTTTGGTCTGGATGGCCTTCCATTTCCGCGAAGCCTGCGCCAATTGGCTTACCAATCCTGTTTATGATCCGGTCACGCAGACGGCGGAATACAAAGCCTGCGCGGTGCGGATTGATAAACTTAAGTAGAGGATATGAAAAAAACATCCCGCAGAAAATTGCGGGATGTTTTTTGCAAAATTATATGCTATTAATAGCACACAGATAAAAATTTAAAGGAAAGTGGCCACTATGAAAAATTACCGATTATTGTTGTTGCGTTTATTTTGATCATTTTGATGAGTCCCTTTTCCGCCTTGGCGCAGGAAAAAATTTCTGTTGGCGTAGCGGCAAACTTTATTTCGGCCTTCAAAGAAATTGCGGCTGACTTTGAGGCGAAAACGGGGGTAAAAGTCGAGGCAACTTTTTCTTCCACGGGCAATCTATACAGCCAGATAAAAAACGGCGCCCCTTATGACATGTTTCTTTCCGCCGATGAAAAAAGGCCTGATCTTCTGCAAAAAGAAGGGTGGACGGAAGGGACTTTTATCTATGCGCGAGGGCAGGCGATTCTCTGGTCGGCCAATAAGGATTTCTGCAAAGCTGCGACCTGGCAGGATGCTCTGAAAAACAATCAGATTAAAAAGATCGCCATTGCCAATCCTGTGACCGCTCCTTACGGAGCCGCGGCAAAAGTGGCACTGCAAAAAGCCGGGATTGTGGGATGCTTTGCAAAGCAAAATGGTCAACGCCCAGGACATTGCCCAGTCTTTTCAATATGCGACCACGTCGGCGGTTGATGCCGGTTTCTGCGCACTTTCTGCCACGGCCAGCCCTCAAGGGAAAAGCGGCTGTTTTTATAATGTTCCGGAAGCCCCGGATATTGTTCAGGCCGCCTGTATTTGAAAAAATGCAACAAACAAGTAAGGGTGCAGAACTCTTTGCAGCTTATTTAATTTCCGAACATGCGGCTAAAATAAAAAAGAAATACGGTTACCGGTAAATGGATTATCTCGCGCTTTATGTTACTTTAAAACTTGCTTTGATCACAACTGTCTTTCTGATGGTGATTGCCGCGCCTATTGCTTATCTTCTGGCGTATTATCGTTTTCCGGGAAAATCATTGCTGGAAGCACTGATCTATCTGCCGATGGCCCTGCCGCCAACGGTCATCGGTTTTTACCTGATTATCGTCATGGGCCCGAAAGGATTTGTCGGGCATGCCTGGGAATCACTTACCGGCGGATCGCTGTTGTTCACCTTTCTGGGTATCACCATCGCGTCCATCATTTACTCAATTCCTTTTGCCGTTCAGCCGATGAAGGCGGCCTTTTCAAAAATAGACCGCCGTCTGCTGGAAAATGCCTATGTGCTTGGTTTGTCGAAGCGGGCGACATTTTTACGGGTCATCATTCCCAACTCTTTGAGCGGCATCGCCGCCGCCGCTGTTCTGGTTTTTCTGCATTCCATCGGGGCGTTTGGTGTTTTACTGATGGTTGGCGGCAGTATTCCCGGGAGAAACCAAAGTCGCATCCATTGCTATTTATGAAGCCGTGGAAACCATGAATTACCAGGCTGCGGGGATGATTGCGCTCAGCTTCATTCCGATCAGTTACGCCTTTCTATTATTGATTAACAAGCTCAATAAGGATTCACTCGCATGACCATTTCCGCATCCTTCAAGAGAAGACTGAAATATTACGATCTGGATCTTTCGTTTTCCTGTGCGACGAATAAGATGATGGTCATGATCGGCCCATCCGGTGGCGGGAAAACCACCATTATCCGAATGCTGGCGGGGCTCGAAACGCCGGATGAAGGCCAGGTGATCTTCGGCGATGAGGTCTGGTTTGATTCTGCCCGCCGCATCAATGTTACGCCGCAAAAACGCCGTCTGGGTTATGTGTTTCAGGATTATAATCTTTTCCCGCATCTCAATCTCTTGGACAACGCGGCGTTTGCCGCAGTCGATAAAAAGGAAGTTGATGAACTTTTTGAACTCTTCAAAATCAGTCATCTGAGAAAGCGCAAGCCGCACATGGTTTCCGGCGGTGAGCGTCAGCGATGCGCCATTTGTCAGGCGCTGGCCCGGCATCCCAGATTGCTTTTACTCGACGAGCCTTTTTCCGCGTTGGATGTGGTTACGCGCCGGGGATTAAGAGAAGAACTGAAAAACCTGAAGGGCAGGTTGTCATGCCCCATTATTTACGTGACCCATGACATTCATGAGGCGCTGTTTCTAGCCGATGAAATTCTGCCAGTTGTTGACGGCAAAATCGATAGAGGGTGGATGCAACGGACAATCACACGCGAGCCTGGAGAGGCTTTGCAAGCTAAAGGCGCGCGCGAACCTCGTTTGTCATTGGTTTATTAAAATTCGTGAGGAGTAAATTTACATGAACATCTGTACCTATTCTTATGAAGAGTATCTCCACTTGGTGAAATCTTTCCACGGCAATCTTGCGCCGGGTCTGATTATCGGCGGCTTTATCGTTGATCTGGCCATGAAACATCTACCGGAAGGTGAATTTTTTGATGCCGTTTGCGAAACGCCGGTTTGTCTGCCCGATGCCGTGCAGATCCTAACGCCCTGCACCATCGGCAACGGGTGGCTGAGCATTGTTCCTTTCGGCAAATTCGCCGTGACGCTGTATGAAAAATACACGGGCAAAGGTGTGCGGGTTTATCTGGATACGGAAAAACTGAATCATTGGCCGGAAATTCGTGACTGGTATCTGAAAAAGAAGAAAAAGAGTGAACAGAATCCGGATTTGCTATTGACACAAATTAAGGAAGCAGGTCATGGCTTGCTTAGTATTCAGCGTGTGCAAATCGAGCCTGAAAAAGTCCGCCGCAAGAAAATGGGGCCAGTAGGTGTTTGTCCGGTTTGTGGAGAGGCCTATCCCACACGCGACGGAGAGAAATGTCGAAGCTGCCAGGGCGACACGCCTTACACGAACGTGGTTGCCGTCATCGCTAAAGAATAATTGGCCATGCTCAAACCGGGAATCATACTTAAACGTCTTTATGACCGTCTTGAACCATCCGCGAAAAGCCGGCGGATTGCTGATTTGCGCATGGGATTGAGTTATGTGGGCGTGAAGTTGGATAACGGCCAGTCTGGAATCGCCGCCGTGTTGACGGATACAACACCCAGAAGCTGCACCGTTTTGAAAGAAGCCGGAACTTATGCCGGTTCTGCCGCAGTGGACGTTTTGAAATATCTTGTTGACAGCGGAAATGCCCTTCATCGCGCTATCGGCCTGGCTACAGCCAATGCGCTTGTCGTATTACCCGAAGATAAAACCGAAGACCGTGAGGCAACGACGTATTTCAATCTAAAGCCTGGTGAGAAAGTGGCGATGGTCGGGCTTTTTTCACCGTTGGTCGAACGGATCCGCGCCACAGGCGCCAAGCTCACCATCATTGAAAAAAATCCTGAACGTATGGATTTGCTTTCAGCTGAGGATAGGAAGCAGGCGCTTCAAGATTGCGATGTTGCCATCATCACCGCCACGACACTTCTGAATAATACTTTTGAGGAAATCGCCGCTGCGTTGGGTTCGCCGCGTTCGGTTGCTCTAATGGGGCCCTCTACACCGCTTCTACCGGACATTTTTCGCGACACTCCGGTTACTCACTTGGGCGGTGCGGTGGTAGCCGATTCCGAACGGGTCTTACAGGTCATTTCCGAAGGTGGAGGCACCCCGGCGCTTCGACCCTACCTGCGGTTTGTGAATTTAATGTTGTGAGCAGTTTTTCTTATCACTATGAGTAAAGAACAAGCGCTTACCCCTTTTTATGTGAATTTCCCTTTTGATTTATAAATGATCGTGCCGACAGGTTTTCCATTCAGGGCCTTCGTGAGGTTTCCCTTTTCTAGGCCGTTAATAATCTGAACCTGTTCGAGAACTTCGCTGTTTTGAAGGATTTCCAGGCAGGGACGTTCGATGATCAGATCATCCAGATCTCTTGCCAGCAGATCTTTGACGCTGATTTCAGGAATGAATGACGCCTTGGTGTTTTTCTTCGGATCATCCGTATAGAGCCCCTGTTCGTCCTTGACGAAAATGCAGCTCCGGGCGCCGATCAAATCGGCGATGATCAAAGTGCCCACATCGGTGCGATGAATGGGAATCCGCGACTTGGTAACGGGTAAGGCAAAATAGTCGTAAGGCGGCATACCGTGCATCACGGGAATACAATCCTGGGCAAAGTAATTGGATAGCTTCGTGATTTCGTCGTGACCGATCTTGATGCCGCCCCACGGTGCAAGGAGCGTCGAAACCAAGAGGGCGTTCTGTTCGGAAACTGAGCTGCCGAATTTGGCGATGATCCCCGTCGGCATGCCCAGCTCCAGCCCGATGGAGTAGATATGACGGCTTCGTGTGCCGCCGCCCGTCGTCAGAAGGATCTTGTGGTTTTTCTTGTTGGAGACAACTTCCCTCATAATGGCGGGCAGCGCTTTGACGCCTCGATCGCAGATGGATTGCCCGCCGATCTTGACGATATTGACGTCAGGGAAAAGCCTTTGTTGAGGAGCGACTTGGAGGTTTTCCATAAATGTTTTGCCCACCAGGCTCTCGCCCATGAGTCTGCTTTTCACATGCAACCTTCGACCGTCCCGTTCTCGATATAACGCCATAGCTTATTCCTTAACCTCAATCTCATCTTCTTTAACCTTGCCATCTTTGGGAACCTTGAAGCAGAATCAGATCCGCGCCCACGGAAGCGGCAATTTCTTCCAGCTCTTTCTTCCTCAGATGGTCGGCATAAAAGGTGATGTTCACATCGGCAACCGCCACCAGCTTAAAGCGCGGTTTCTTTTCTTTGGTTCCCACTTTATGTCGTTCGCGATAAAATATTTTCCCTGACATCATGACACCTCTCTAAATCTTTTGTTTGTTAGGGTTTCGTTTTTCTCCCAGGCTTTCCCATCGGCCAGTGCCAGAGGGTTGCACGGGAAGCACAACTTCATGCCCCCAGAGCCTGGGTCTCAGCCAACCTTTTGTATTCACCATATCCCCCGGATGAGGACAGCAGGCGTCCCGATCCGTAGAAACCACCCGCATGCCCTTTTGTATCAGTTCCGAAACAGCCACGCGATCAGGAAACGCTCTCAAGTCCGAATATTCTATAAAGCGCCCGCTCCATCCCGAAGCAGTCAGGCCGACGGCAGCAGCGGCGCCGATGATACCGTCGTTTGTGCCACCATGACCCGAAAGATGAGCGCTGCCCACCGCTTGCAGCGCGTCACGTTGTGATACGACCTTTGCCGTGCACAGCAATCCGAAGGACTCAAGGGCAGTCAGAACCGGATTACCTTCGCTCACCACGCAAAGACCAGGATCGCTGCCGGGGAGAGACATTGCTTCTATATGAGCAATGGCGGTACTTTTCAACGTTTCAATAAAAGATGAGTCCGGGCAATCCACAATCACACAGGCGGAACTGTTATGAGAAGTATAAGGTATAGCCGGATCCACGAGCAGCTGCTGACGAACAATGCCCCACACCTTACATGCCACGGGGATTATCTGTTCGTAACGACGGGCTAGCTTTCCTGTACCGATCGCTGAGCCCAAAACATCCGTATCATCAAAACCTAGATACACGCGCATTATGCTACTCCCCAGTATCAATGGTTAAACTATAAAATTGTCACTTGTATATGTCAATTGAATAATATCCGATATCCCGTTGTCTGTGTTTGGTTGCCATTTAAGTTCCCGGCAATTTTTAAAAGTTTAAGTTACCGCCTTTTACTTGAATTGACTGAAAGTCATCTTGCCCCGTGTTCACAGATGCAGTTTTTGTAGCGGGCTGATCTGACTACGGTTTTCTATTATGCCATAAATGACATAAATCGATGAAATTACTCATATTTTTGCGTTGACAACGGCGGGCATTGAATATATAGGAATAACCCAGTTAAAGCGTTATTTTCTAGAAAAACGTCGTGCTCTAAAGCCCCGGTTTTTCCAAAAAGCTTTTCCCTGAAAATGATAGCTCAATGGAAACGACTGTATATGGAAGTTCAAAGAGTATGAAAAGAACATGTATAAATTCTGAGGAAAGGAGAAGGAATTCATGAACGTCAGCAGAAGAGGTTTCTTGAAACTTTCCGGCGCTGTCGCGGCGGTCAGCGGTTTGGGCATCAGCCTTACGCCGACATCCGTCCACGCACAGCAGCTGAAGATAAAGTACGCCAAAGAAACCACCACCGTTTGTCCTTACTGTTCAGTGGGATGCAGCATCATCGTGTCCGTGCGCGACGGCAAGGTCGTCAACACAGAGGGGGATCCTGACAGCCCCATCAACAAAGGTTCTCTGTGCAGCAAGGGCGGTTCGATCTACCAGATGGCCGTAAACGAGAATCGCTTGGGCAAGCCGCTTTATCGCGCGCCTTTCGCCACTGAATGGAAAGAGGTGGAGTGGGAATGGGCGTTGGAGAAGATTGCTGAAAACGTCAAGAAAAGCCGGGATGCCAGTTTTAAGACAACCAACAGCAAGGGTGAACTCGTCAACCGCACCGAAGGCATTGCCTCGGTCGGCAGCGCGGCGATGGACCTTGAGGAATGCTTCACATACCAAAAATTCTTAAGGGGGTTGGGCCTTGTTTATATTGAACATCAGGCCCGTATCTGACACAGTCCAACTGTACCGGCTCTGGCAGAGTCGTTCGGACGTGGCGCAATGACCAATCACTGGGTCGATTTTAAAAACAGTGATGTTATTTTAATTATGGGAAGCAATCCCGCTTCCAATCACCCTGTCTCCTTTAAGTGGATTCAGGAAGCAGTGGACAAACGAGGCGCCAAGATCATCTGTGTGGATCCCCGCTTCACGCAATCGGCAGCTAAGGCCCATCTTTACGCACCGCTTCGTTCAGGAACGGACATTGCTTTCCTGGGCGGTATGATCAAATATATCCTCGACAACAAGCTTTATTTTGAAGAGTATGTCAAGCATTACACCAATGCCAGTTTCCTGGTCAATCCGGCCTTCAAAATGCCTGGACAAAACAAGGGCGTGTTTTCCGGTTTGGTTGGCAGCAAGTATGAGAAAGACACCTGGTCTTATCAGACGGATGCCGCAGGCGTGATCAAGAAAGACAAGAGCCTGACAGACCCGAATTGCGTCTTCCAGCTTTTGAAGAAACACTATTCACGTTACACGCCGGAAATCGTATCGAGAATTACCGGAACTCCCGTGGATAAACTAATTGAAGTTTATAAGATCTACGGTTCCACAGGAAAACCGGATAAGGCCGGCGTAGAGCTCTATGCCATGGGTTGGACGCAGCACACTGTCGGCGTGCAGAATATCCGGACTATGTGCATTATTCAGCTTCTTCTGGGTAACATGGGCATCGCCGGCGGCGGCGTTGCGGCGATGAGAGGCGAGTCCAACGTTCAGGGTTCCACCGACCACGGTCTGCTGTTCCACATCTGGCCGGGATATCTGAGCACTCCTGTAGCATCGCTGGCCAACGATTAAAGTGTATAATGAAAAAAATACACCCAAAACCAAGGAAAAAGACAGCCTTAACTGGTGGAAGAACAAACCTAAGTATGTTGCCAGTTTCCTGCGCTCCATGTATGGGGAGAAACTCTCTCTTGATGAGGCTTATGCGATTTTGCCCAAGCTGGATGATGGGGTCAATTATTCCTGGCTGACGATTTTTGATCAGATGTACAAGGGAAAATTCACAGGCTTCTTCGCGTGGGGAATGAACCCCGCTTGCAGCGGCGCTCATTCCAACAAGGTCGCGTCAGGCGCTGACCAAACTCGACTGGATGGTCAATGTCAACCTGTTTGATAACGAAACAGGGTCCTTCTGGCGCGGTCCCGGCATGGATGCAACCAAGATCAAAACGGAAGTTTTCATGCTACCCTGCGCCTCTTCCATTGAAAAAGAAGGCAGCATCGCCAACAGCAGCCGATTAATGCAGTGGCGCTATAAAGCCATCAATCCGGTGGGTGAGTCAATGCCTGACGGCGACATCATGAGCGAAATCTTCTTCAAAGTAAAAGAGCTCTATGAGAAAGAAGGGAGGTCCCCTCAAAGAAGCCATCACGCAATTAACCTGGCCCTACGGTAAAAAAGTCGGCGATGAATTCCACTATGATCCCCGTGCAGTGGCCGGTGAAATCAACGGCTTCTTCCTTGACGGACAAGAAAGTGGAAAATCCGACCAAGAAGGGCGAATTCAAAGAATTCAAAAAGGGCGATCCCGTTCCGACCTTTGCCTGGCTGCAGGATGACGGTTCTACCTCATCCGGCTGCTGGGTCTATTGCGGATCCGTTGGCGGAAAAAGGCAACCTGGCCATGCGTCGCGGACACAGCTGATCCTACAGGGTTGGGTCTGTACTCCGAATGGTCCTGGTCGCTGGCCGGTAAACCGCCGTATTATTTATAACGGAGCGTCTGTTGACTTAAACGGCAATCCTTGGGACCCGACCCGTGCCGTCATCAAATGGAATGGTGAAAAATGGGTCGGCGATGTTCCCGATGGAGTGGGCGATCCCGGTAAGGGCCGGCCGCCCTTCATCATGAAGCCAGACGGTGTGGCCAGTCTCTATGGTCCCGGTCTGGCCGACGGTCCTTTCCCCGAGCACTACGAACCGCTGGAGTGTCCGGTGGAGAAGAACCTGATGTCTCCACAAAAGAACAATCCGGCTATCAAACGTTTCGACAAAGCCGGTGTTGGCTCCGATATGGACGTGTATTCCGGCGTCGGCAGTTGCGATCCGCGATTCCCGTTCATCTGCTCAACCTATCGAGTCAGCGAGCACTGGCAGACGGGTGTTCTGACCCGCTGGTGTCCGTGGCTGGCGGAAATGCAGCCGGGCATGTTTGTGGAAATGAGTCGAAGAGTTGGCCAAGGAAAAAGGCATTAAAAACGGCGATAAATGTATTGTCAGTTCGGCGCGCGGTGAAGTGGAAGCTACGGCCATCGTCACGCCACGTTTCAAACCGTTCAATATTGACGGGAACACGATTCACGAAGTCGGCATTCCCTGGCATTTCGGATGGATTACGACAAAGACCGGGCTTACAATCCCGGTGATAAAAAGGCGGAAGTCTTCACCTACGGTGACGCGGCCAATCTTCTGACGTCAACCATCGGCGATGCCAACACCATGATTCCGGAGAGCAAAGCCTTCATGGTGAATGTTGTAAAGAAGGGGGTGAAGTAACATGGCCGAGAAAATTAAATTATACGATGATTCGAAATGCACCGCCTGCCGCGGTTGCCAGCTCGCCTGCAAGCAGTGGAACGCGCTGAAAGCCGTACAGACGGAAAACCGGGGCACTTACCAGAACCCGCCTTCGCTTGCAGCCCAATACCTTCATGCTTGATCCATTTTCAGGATTACGTGGATGACGAAGGGCAACATCAAATGGCTCTTCCGGAAGGAAGCCTGCATGCACTGCACCGATGCGGCCTGTGTGAAGGTTTGTCCCAGCGGCGCCCTGCACTATAACAAAGAGACCAAGACGGTCGGTCTTGATCATGACAAGTGCATCGGCTGTAAGGAATGCGTCGCGGCCTGTCCGTTTGAAATTCCTCGGTATGATGCGAAGACGGATAAAGTTTATAAATGCGACATGTGCGAAAGCCGGATCACTAACGGTCTGGATCCGGCCTGTGTCAAGGCCTGCCCGACCGGCGCTTTGAAATGGGCGATTGAAGGAAGATATGCTGAAAACCGCCGCCAAGCGGGCTGAAAAACTGGGCGGCGACGCCTCGACTTATGGCGACAAGTATGTAAACGGCACCCACTTCATGTATGTACTCAAAGAGAAGCCGGCCGTTTACGCCGAAGCTTCAGAAAGACCAAGTGTGCCACTGTCCGTCATTGTCTGGAAGGGTCTGGTTAAAGCCCTGAGTCTCCTTGCCGCGGGCGGTGTACTGGCGGGTCGTTCCTCCACTATATCATCCACGGGCCGAAGACCCCGGATGAGGATGATGGAATAATGGCGGAAATACGGAAGGGGGGAAATGACCATGCAAAAAGGACTAATTAAAGCAACGGATGGTTATGAAAGAATCGTTCACTGGAGTCTGGCGCTTTCCTGCCTGCTTTTGTGCATCACCGGGTTGGGGATGATGTTTCAGTCATTCAATTTTATCGGTGACGATCATGGGCGGATTGAAGATCCTGAAACTGTGTTCATAATTTTGCGGGGTTGGTTTTTGGTGTGGCGCTGTATTTTATCGATCCGGATGTGGTGGAAGGAAGCGGGCGTGTTTGTCTTTCCGGAAGATCTGGAATGGATCAAGGCGGCGGGCGGTTACCTGTGGCATGTGGATAAAGTTCCCGAGATCGGGTAAATACAATCCCGGCCAGAAGGCTTTCTTTCTGGTGGTGGCGGGCTTGCGGCATCATCATGGTCCTGACGGGGCTGATCATGTGGTTTCCCTTGGCTTTCCCGGCAGGCTTGGTGCGCTGGATGTATCCGCTGCATGCTTTGGGCTTTGTGGCGATCTTCGCGTTCTTCTTCATCCACCTGTACCTGGGGACCATCGGTAATCCCGGATCGGTTCCGGCGATGATTACCGGCTGGATGGACAAGAAGGTTTTGACCATGCTGCATCCGAAATGGGTCAAAGAGATGGAGCATGAAGGCAAGCTGGTGGCCGGGGCGAGGAAAAGAAAACGTCGCATCATGCATAATTGAAAATAACTTTAATCAAAAAGGCCTGGAGAAAGAATCTCCAGGCCTTTTCTTGTTTCAATCTGAAATTCCCGGCAAAAACATTCCTGATGAAAATAATTGACAAATTCGGTTCTTAGTAATAACATCCCGCAACATTTTAAATAAAAAATATAGCGCATACGGCGCTTTTTTTCTTTTTAGAGTCCTCATTTTTCAGGAGTTTTGCTGACACGTGAATAAGAATATCGCGAAAAAAAAGGCGTTGGAAATCATTGCAAATTTCCCGCGTTCCGGTGTGTTGGTCGTCGGAGACGTCATGGTTGATCATTTCATCTGGGGTAAGGTATCGCGAATTTCTCCGGAGGCGCCGGTACCGGTGGTCGATGTTCAGAAAGACTCCGTGATGCTGGGTGGTTGCGCCAATGTTCTCAACACAATCTATGCCATGGGCGGCCGGGTGTACGTTGCAGGTGTGATCGGCGCCGATGAAATCGGTCAGGGGTTGCTCAAACAGTTGAGAGAACGTGAAATAGATACGGCCGGCATCATTGTCGAAAAGGGAAGACCGACAACTCTCAAAACCAGGATTGTTGCTCACGGGCAGCAGGTGGTTCGCTTTGACCACGAGAGCAGAAAGCCGATTCCGAAAACGAGCAGCGCCAAAATTCTCGCCTATGTGAAATCCCTGCGGGGTAAGATTGGCGCCATTGTGATTTCCGATTACAGCAAAGGCGTCGTATCCAGAGAATTGATTGACGGCATCAGAAACATTGCCAAAGATTCAAAAATATTTCTGTGCGTCGATCCCAAACAAAGTGATTTTTCCATTTACGCAGGCGTCCATGTTATTACACCCAATCATTATGAAGCTCAGCGCGCTGCAGGCATGGAGATTGTCAATGGGGATGATCTTTTAAAGCTGGGGGAAACGCTTCTCAATAAATTTGATTTTCAGGCTCTGCTGGTGACGCGGGGCGAAGAAGGCATGAGCCTTTTTGAAAGAGGTCGTAAGATTGATCACACGCACTTTCCGGCCCAGGCCAAGGAAGTTTACGATGTGACGGGCGCGGGAGACACGGTTATCGGTGTTGCTGGCGCTTGCTCTGGCCGCGCAGGCGAATCTGAAGGAGGCAACGTCTCTGGCCAATCACGCGGCCGGTATTGTTGTGGGTAAAGTGGGGACGTCCACGGTTTCACGGGAAGAATTGATCAGCGTATTATGAGTAAACCGACACAGGCCCTGCCGGTCAAGCTGGTCTTCAGTGTTTTTGCCCCGGCGGCCGGGATATTAAAAGATACTATCAACGGGTTGTCTGCTCTTTATGGTCAGCCTGATTTTGTAAGCGAGCAGATACCTTTTGATTATACGGATTATTATAGCCCGGAAATGGGTGAGAAGCTTGTCCGGCGCTTTCTGTCGATGGAAAAGTTAATTCGGCCGGAAACGTTACCGAATATTAAGCTTACGACGAATGAAATTGAAGAAGAATCGGCTGTTGCCGGTCACCGTCAGGTGAATATCGATCCCGGTTATCTGTCTCAGTCTCATTTGATTCTGGCCACCGGCAAGGGTTATTCGCATAGGCCTTATTTACGCGATGGGATTTACGCGGATTTGACATTGATTTATCAGGGCAAGAAGTTTTGCTCTCTGCCCTGGACGTATCCGGATTATGCAGACGAGAAACAATTGGCAATGTTAAGCGCTATCCGGTCGAGATATTTACTGCAGTTAAAAACGAGTGAAACGATATAGAATGAAATAATTTCGCAAAAAGGTTTGAACATGATTAAAAGTATGACCGGTTACGGCAGAGTGGAAGCGATTTGTGACGGCCGGAATATTGTGGTGGAAGCCAAATCCGTCAACCATCGCTTTCTGGAAATTGCCCTCAGGATGCCCGCCGCGCTTTACCCGCTTGAGATGGAGTATAAAAAGAAAATAGGGGAAAGATTCAAGCGCGGTCGCATTGATGTCTCGATCCGGTTGGAGGGAGATGGCGCCGAACCGTCCAAGGTTAATTTGAATCTGGAGGTTGCGCGCGACTACTTTGATGTTTTGACCCGACTGAAAAATGAATTCAATCTACAGGAGCCCATCGGCCTTAAAACCTTCATCAGCTTTCGGGATATTTTCACGCCGCCTGTGGAAACGCAGTTGAATGGTGATTTTTTGAATTCGGTGGAAAAAACACTGCAAGAAGCGTTATCGATGCTGGTCAACATGAGACAGGATGAAGGGATTGCTTTGTTTTCGGATATGCAAATGAGACTCCAGACCATTGGTGAAACGATGGGAACCATTCGGTCGCGCGCACCGCAGGTTGTGATGGAGTATCAAAAGCGTCTTTCAGACAGGATTAAGGAACTGTCTGTAGGATTTGAACTTGACGCTGCCCGTCTGGCCCAGGAAGTGGCGATTATGGCGGATCGATGCGATATCACCGAAGAGATTGTTCGTATGCAAAGCCATATCGGCCAGTTCGAAGCACTGCTGCAAAGCGACGAGGCCGAAGGCAGAAAAATCGACTTCCTTTTGCAGGAAATGAACCGTGAAATTAATACGATCGGTTCCAAAAGCAATGATGTGGAAATCGCCCGTCAGGTCATTGAAGCTAAGAGTGAGCTGGGCAAGTTGCGCGAGCAGGCGCAGAATATTGAGTAGGAATATGTCGGATCAGGGATTTTTCATCGTGCTGTCCGCGCCTTCGGGGGCGGGGAAAAGCAGTATCTGCCGGAGGCTGCTTGCGGCATGTCCGGAAATTGAATTTTCCGTATCCTACACCTCACGGACACCGCGTCCCAATGAGATCAACGGAAAGGATTATCATTTTATTTCCCGCGAAGATTTTCAACGACGGATTGATCAGGGTGAGTTTATCGAATGGATAGAAAATTACGGACACTTTTACGGTACGTCCGGTAAATCGATGCATGAAGTTTTAGGCAGAGGAAAAGATTTATTGCTCGATATCGAGCCGCGCGGCGCAAAAGAAATTAAGAAAAAATTTGAGGACGGCATTTTTGTTTTTGTGCTGCCTCCCTCTTTGGATGAACTCCTGAAACGGCTGGAAAAGCGGGGGCATGAAAGTCCGGAAGTGATAAAAAAAAGGTTTACTCAAGCCGAGCGTGAATTAAAAGAAGTTATGTGGTATGACTACACCGTTTTTAATGAAGATTTGGAAACAGCTGCCAAACAGCTGATCGCGATTTATAAGGCGGAGAAATGTAAAACAAACCGTTTAAGCTCTAAAATCGATCGTTTTTTTAAATCATGTTAATAGAGATGTTCAGGAGGTATTAGATTCATGGCAAGAATTACAGTAGAAGATTCTTTAATAGTGGCTCAAACCAGATTCGGTCTGGTGTCGCTCGCTTCCAAGCGGGCGCGCCAGTTGCTCAAAGGTTCCAAGCCATTGATGGAAAGTAAAAATCGGGAGATTGTTCTGTCTCTCAGAGAAATTGCGGCAGGGAAGGTTGTTTACGCCCATCCCGAATTTTTAAAAGGATCCCAGGAAGATTTTAAACCGATTCCGGATAACACAGAGTTCATTGGTGATGAAGAATATCTCGAGTAATCAGTCCGCTGACAAGCTGATCTTTGCTTTGGATGCAGCCGGGTATGAGGAGGCATTATCCTGGATAGAGCTTCTTTCCGGCCATGTCGGTATGTTTAAAGTCGGCAAGGAATTATTTACGTCCGTCGGACCGAAGATTGTGGAAAGCATCAAGCAAAGAGGCGGCCGGGTATTTTTGGATCTGAAGTTTCACGATATTCCCAATACGGTGGCCCGCGCGGCTGAAGCCGCCGTCGGATTGAATGTTGATATGTTCAATATTCATGCGGCAGGCGGCAGCAGGATGATTAGGGAAACCGTCGACGCTGTGGCCGCCAGTGCTGAAAAGCGCGGCATCATCCGCCCCGTGGTTCTGGCGGTGACGGTGTTGACCAGTTTGAATAACAGCGATCTTGCGGAAATTGGCTTCGAAACAACCACGAATGATTTAGTGCTTCGTCTGGCGAAGATGGCGCAAAAATCGGGGGCATCAGGTGTTGTGGCATCACCCCAGGATATTGTAACGCTCAGACGAAATTTGGGTGAAGATTTTGTTATTGTGACGCCCGGGATTCGTAGCACCGCCCAGCCGGCAAAGGATGACCAAAAAAGAACGCTCAGTGCCCTTGAAGCGATTCAAGCGGGTGCCGACTACATTGTTGTAGGCAGGCCCATCCGACAGGCCAAAGATCCGCTGGAAGCATGCCACCGGATCATTCGGGAAATTGCCGACGGTCTGGCTGCTAGAAACCGCACATGACCATCCCTTAGCGGATAGAAGGCAAAACATGGAGGCAGTTTACGGCATTAATCCCATTAAGGTTCTCCTCGCCCAACAGGAAACATCCCTGAAAAAAATTATTATTGCTGAAGGTCGTGGCGGTTCATCTGTCAAACAAATTATTGATGAAGCTCGTCGAAAGAAAATACCCGTGGAATGGAGAGAACGTCGATACCTTGATGAAGTGACGGGTAGAACGGATCATCAGGGAATTGTCGGTTTTCGCGATTCATTTGTGTATGCCGATTTAGACGACTTGTTAAAAAACCGCAACCCGCATTTATCGCAAGATCTTATTTTAATTCTCGACAGTATTCTCGATCCGCAGAATCTGGGGTCGATCATCCGCAGCGCTCATTGCTTGGGCGCGAACGGTGTGATCATTCCGACAGATCGCGCGGCCTGTGTCACACCGGCGGTGATTAAAGCGTCTGCCGGCAGCGCCGAACAGTTGCCGGTTGCCCGTGTAACGAATTTATCCCAGACGATTGATTATTTGAAAGATAAAGGTTTCTGGGTTTATGGCGCTGATGCCCATGGGGGAAAGAACATAAGAGATCAGAATTTTAGAAATCCGGTGGTCCTGGTTCTGGGAAGCGAAGCCAAAGGTATACGACCGCTGGTGAAGAAAAAATGCGATTTTTTAGTTAAGATTCCGATGGCGGGAAACTTTGATTCCTTTAATGTCGCTGTCGCTGCAGGGATCATTCAGTATGAAATATTCCTGCCAACGACGGGAGAAAAAAACTGATGCTCAGGAGTAAAATCAGACCGGGAGTAAAATGCTAATTTATATTTTAACTTGTTGAAACAACATGGAAGATAGTTTATGATGCACCTATAAGTAAACCATTCCTTAAAAGAAAGGATTCTTAACTATGCCGGTTTTCCTTTGGGAAGGAACAACGAAAAAGGACGAAGTGAAAAAAGGTGAGATGGAAGCTGCCGATGAGTTGGCTGTTCGTACGCTTTTGAGACGGCAGGGATTTAAGTCCATCGATGTTCGAAAAAAGCCGAAAGATCTGGCTGAATATATTCCTCTCCTGGCGGGCCGTGTGAAAGAAAAAGATGTTGTGGTCTTTTGCCGGATTTTTTCCACGATGATTAATGCCGGCTTGCCGCTGATTCAATGTTTGGATCTGCTGGGCCAGCAGGAGCAAAACAAAGCTTTTGCCAAAATTATCCGGTCTGTTAAGGAAGACATCGAAGGAGGCACCAGCCTGACGGATGCTCTGAAAAAATACCCAAAAGTGTTTGATGGACTTTTTGTCAACTTAATCGCCGCCGGCGAAGCGGGCGGTATTCTGGATGTTGTTTTGGGGCGCCTTTCCAATTATCTGGAAAAAGCGATGAAGCTGAAAGCCAAGGTTAAAAGCGCCATGACTTACCCGTTAGCGGTTCTGGTCATTTCTTTTGGGGTCGTTGCTTTACTCCTGCTCAAAGTTATTCCCGTATTTCAGAAAATGTTTGAAGGCGCGGGGAGCGAGCTTCCCGGTCCGACGGCAATGGTTATTGCGGCCAGTGAATTTGCCCAGAGTTATTGGTGGGTTATCCTTGCTGTGATCATTGTATTAGTGATTGCCTTTCGTCAATTTTATAAAACAGAGAAGGGCCGCTGGATGGTGGATTCGGCCACGCTTCGCATGCCAATTGTGGGCCCCGTGTTTAAAAAAGTGGCCGTCGCCAAATTTTCTCGAACCATGGCGACCATGATGAGCTCCGGCGTGCCGATTTTGGAAGGATTGAATATCGTCAGTAAAACATCGGGTAATGTGGTTGTTGAAGATGCATTAATGAAAACCCGTCAAAGCATCAGCGAGGGTCAGTCTATTGCTGAGCCGCTATCCGCATCAGGCGTTTTCCCGCCGATGGTTGTCCAGATGATTGCGGTGGGTGAAGCCACCGGCGCCCTAGATTCCATGCTTAATAAAATTGCTGATTTCTATGATGATGAGGTGGATGCGGCGGTAGAGGCCATGACGTCACTTCTAGAACCGGTGATGATGGTTTTCCTGGGGGGTATTGTCGGCGGCATGATTGTCGCCATGTATCTGCCGATCTTTAAACTGGCGTCTGTTGTAGGATAAAGATAAAAAGATGGTCGGGATGGCGCGATTTGAACGCGCGACTCCTGCGTCCCGAACGCAGTGCCCTACCAAGCTGGGCCACATCCCGACACGGGCAGGGACGTTATAAAATTTATCGCGAAATGTCCACATGTTTTTATATGATTTAATTATTTTGTTGCAAAGTGAGTATCCGACACGTGATTATTTACGATGTGAAATGTGAGAATGGTCATAAGTTCGAAGGCTGGTTTAAAGACCGCCAGGCCTGGATTGAGCAAAACGCTCAGAGGCTGATTTGCTGTCCCATTTGTAATAGCTCAAGTGTAGAAATAGCGCCTTCTTCCATTACCATCATGGGAAAGGATTCAAAAATTTCGACTCACAAAGAGGATAAGGATATTGCCCCGGAACAGGCTCTTCAATGGCTGCATCAGTTTATTGAAAAGAATTTTGAAGATGTCGGAAATAAATTTGCCGAAGTCGCCCTGAAGATACACGTGGGCGACGAAGAAAAACGGAATATTAAAGGGACAACGACGCCGCAGGAAGAAGAGGCCCTAAAAGAAGAAGGTGTTTCATTCATAAAAATTCCTCTGCCCAAAATGGACAGCTGATCCACTATTTATCCAGGATGATTTTTTGACCCGTTAAGAACCCTTTGTTGGTAAAGGAATGGCTTATTATTTATAAACAGGTCGTATTTTATGATAAAATCTTATAAAAGTATTATTGATCGTATCGGCAATACTCCTCTTGTGGAAATAACGAGACTAAATCCGAATAAAAAGGTGAAAATTCTGGCCAAGCTGGAAAGCGCCAATCCGGGCGGTTCCATTAAAGACCGCACCGCGCTGTTCATGATTGAAAATGCCGAAAATAGGGGAGATTTGAATTCCAATAAGATTATTCTGGAAGCAACCAGCGGCAATACAGGCATAGGACTGGCCATGATCGCCGCGGCCAAAGGCTATAAGCTTTGTCTCACGATGTCCGAAGCGGCGAGTGAAGAGCGCAAAAAAATTCTGCGGGCGATGGGCGCCGAACTGCATTTTACCCCGGCGGCGCAGGGAACCGATGGCGCTATTGAAGTTGCTTATCGGATGTTGCGGGAAAATCCTGACAAGTATTTCGGAACCGATCAATTTAACAACGAAGACAATATCGCCGCCCACTATTTCGGAACCGCCCAGGAAATTTGGGATCAAACTGAAGGTCAGGTAACCGCTGTTGTAGCCACTCTCGGGACGACAGGCACCGCGATGGGTCTTTCCAAGAAGCTCAAAGAGTTAAATGGACAGATTCGGATTATCGGCGTCGAACCTTATTTGCAGCATAAGATTCAAGGGCTCAAAAATATGCGCGAGTCCTACCGTCCGGGAATATTTGATAAGAAGCGTCTCGATGAAAAAGTGAACATTCTGGATAAAGACGCTTTTGAAATGTCACGTAGGCTCGCCCTTGAAGAAGGCATCCTGGCGGGAATGAGTTCCGGCGCGGCGATGTTTGTAGCTGCTCAGAAGGCCTGCGAAATGGAAGAAGGACTGATCGTGGTCATTTTTCCGGACAGCGGCGAGCGTTATTTAAGTACTGAATTATTTGCCGACAAAGAAGAACTGGCCACGGTGAGCCTTTACAATATTTTGAAGCGTCAAAAAACACTTTTCCGGCCATTGAAATCTGAAGAAGTGTTAATGCATACATGCGGTCCAACCGTCCATGACGCGCCCCACCTGGGAAATTATCGGCGTCTTGTGGTGTCTGACTTGCTTTGCCGTTATCTGACGTTCAAAGGGTATAAGGTCAAACATGTTATCGATATAGTTGATTTTACGGATAAATCTATTAAGGGCTCGGAAAAGGCGGCGATGGAGCTCGCGGATTATTCTAATAAATATTTGCAGATTTTTCTGGACGATGCGCGATATTTAAATATTCGTCCAGGCAATATTTACATGAAAGCATCCGAAAATGTTGATGCCATGCTCAAGATTGTCGAAAAATTAGTCGATAAAGGCTATGCATACGAAAAATTACACTCTGTTTATTACGATATCTCCAAGCTTGCAGATTATGGTCTTCTTTCCAATATTGATTTGGCCAAGACCCGACTGGGTAAATCGATTGATCTTGACGACTATGAAAAAGACAGCCCGGCCGATTTTGCGCTCCTGAAAAGGGCCAGCCTGGGTGAGCTGAAAAGAGGAATTTATCATAAGACGAAGTGGGGCAATATTCGGCCGGGCTGGCATCTGGAGTGTGCGGCCATTGCTCAAAAATATCTGGGCACGGCTTACGATATTCATATCAGCGGGGCTGATGAAACTTTTCCCCACTGCGAAAATATCGTGGCGATTAACAAGGCGTTTTCAGGCCATAGCGGCGCAAACTACTGGATTGGCGCGGAACTGATTCTGGTGGATGGTCGAAAGATGTCACGCTCGCTGAATAATGCGGTAACGATCGCTCACCTGAAACAGAATGGTTACAGTGGCAGGGATATCCGGTTTTTTCTGCTAGGGATGAATTACCGCAAGCCGATCAGTTATTCTGAGAAGGCGTTGCAGATGGCGAGAAATACCATTAAAAAGATTGATACTTTCATCTACCGGCTTCACGCGATTGATGATGATGCTCAAAATTTTCCTGATGTCGATCAAGTGATTTATGATCTCCATCATGGCTTGGAGAAGGCGTTAGACGACGATATGAATATCTCCGGGGCTCTGGCAGCGCTTTTTGATTTTATTGGTAAGGCTAATGCGCCTTTGACGCAGGGAAAAATCAGCAGGTCAGATGCCCGGAAAATTATTAAGGCACTGGAAAAAATAAATGAAATAGTCGGGATAATGGATTTTGGAGAACAAACACTCAATCGCGATATTACCGGACTGATTCAAAAAAGAGAAGCAGCTAGAAAAGCGGGAAAGTGGCATGAAGCGGATCTGTTGAGAAATCAACTGGCCGGATTCGGTGTTGATGTTTTAGATAGTCAACAGGGTACAATCTGGCGTTTTAAATAGATATAAAATTATGAAAAAATTAAGAAAATCTATTATTGCCGGTTCCTGGTATCCTGGCGATCCTTCTATTTTAAAAGATGATATCGACAGGTATCTCCGAAATGTGCCGGATAGAGAATTGGAAGGAGATGTCGTCGGTTTAATTGTACCTCACGCCGGTTATATTTATTCCGGGCAGGTGGCGGCTCATGCTTATAAGTTGATTCAGGGTAAAAAATATGATGCGGTTATTCTCATCGGGCCGAGTCACAGAGTTGCATTTGGTGGTGTATCCATATACGATCAGGGTGCTTATGAAACTCCCTTGGGCGTAATCCCTGTTGATGAAAATTTCGCAGGAGAAATGAAACGTCTCAGTAACATTATTGTCGATCTACCGGCAGCTCATGCACAGGACATTCTTTAGAAATTCAGCTTCCTTTCTTACAGGTTTTACTGGGGCATTTCCTCTTTGTTCCATTGGTTATGGGAGATCAGAGCGCTGCGGTCTGTCAGGAACTTGCTTATGTGATCTATCAGGTGGCCAAAGATCGCCATGTATTAATTGTTGCAAGCAGTGATCTGTCTCATTTTCATGACTATAAAAAGGCAAAAGAACTGGATGGGGTTGCGCTCAGGCATATTCAAGATAGCGATGTCGAAGGATTTTTAGATAGTTTGGCTCATGACAAAACCGAGGCCTGCGGCAGTGGACCCATAGCGGTGACCATGTTGGCCGCACACAAACTGGGCGCCCGTCATGCGTTGCTTTTGAAATATGCAAATTCCGGGGATGTAACGGGCGATAAAAGTTCCGTGGTGGGTTACGCATCAGCCGTTTGTTATCGATAAAAAAAAGAGGATGGAATGGAATTAACAGATCAGGAAAAAAAGACGCTTCTGGAAATAGCCAAAAGAGCGATTAT
>CAVSCG010000012.1:0-71285 GCA_963726395.1 uncultured delta proteobacterium | reverse complement strand
GCTCTCACCCCTGGAAGGAAACATTGCACCTGGAGTCTTGATGTCTGATCACATTCATGTTGCCTGCGGGAAAGAAATTATTTTAATGTCTGTAATCTTCAAAGTGACTGCCGAAGGATGCCTGGCTTACGGCAATCGGAATCTGCTTTATATTGAGGGTCTCACCACTGTCGGTAGCGCCTGCTGCGGCATGATAGAATGCCGTGTTATCCATGTTCCCGGTTTTGTTGTTTCCTGGCATTACAAAATGGATAATGCTTCGGGCAATCCCTTAAGTAAAGTGGAGCCGATCACTGATCCTTCCACTCTCGAAGAAGTGAAAAAGTTACTGTTCAAAACATTTCCTTCATCACTGTTTCTTTTTTCGTAGCATCCTTTTGTTTTCGGTATTTTATCCAACGACTCGTTAAAAGAATACGAATAATTTAGTTTACAGGCCAGGACACCTCACCCAGGGCCATACGGCACAAATCGGTAATAAATATTTTGGGTAAACCGGCCTTTGAGGTCTGATCGCGCATCACAGCATCGCACATGGGACAGATCGTGATCATGGCCTCGGCACGGTTATCGATTGCATCCTTAATGTTATCGTTCTGGATATTCATCGCCAGCTCCTTGTTGACGGCAAGCGCCGGCCCGCCGCAGCACAGGGCGTCCAGGCCCTCGTATTTTCTTGAAACGCGTTCTACCCCGATCAGATCGAAGATTTCATTGAGCCAGACATCCTGCTCCGGTATCCACCGACGGCGCAGTTCGGCTGGTAGGCAACTTTCTTGTTCAGTTTGGTAATATCGCTTTGGTTGTTCTTAAGATAGTCACGCATATATTCAAAAAGGTGCCTGTATTTGTAAGGCACATCAATGCCGAGCTCCTTGGCTTTGACGTGAGCCAGAACATATCCTTCATTATGAATGTAAACGATATCTTTGCCCAACGCAGCCAGTCCTTCGATCACCTTTTGGCCATATCTTTCGGCAAGGCTCGCTCCGCCCATGTGGCCCATGCCGACCAGGGAAGCATACTTGCTTCCTCGAACCACGGTCATGCCCTTGAACAACCTGCTTTCGAGCGTGCCTTCCGGAAACTGTTTGAATTGGAAGGAATCAAAGGAGAGGACAGGCTTATCAGGGTCCCCTTCTATTACTTGACTGCGACCGCTACCGTCTTCAAACGCCTTGGTCAACATATCAATATAAGGTTTAAAGTTTGCGACGATAGGACCGGTTCCGATCTTCTCCTGCATTTTGTAGATAAGATCAGCCGGATCAGCCCCGGTCGGGCAGTTCTGAAAACAGGCATTACAGGTAATGCACCGATCCAAGATATCCGCCGCTTTTCCCTCCATGAGAAGTTTTATTTCGCTTGCGGCCTTGTCCTTCTCGTAATCGACATAACGGCACTTTACCAGGCAATCGCCACATAAATCACACTTTGAAGCATCCCACATTTTTCACCCCCGTTAAAGTTGGTTAGGCAAAACCCTTGAAAGAAAAAGCACCTCTTACAAACAGATCAACTTGAAAAGTTCTGATATTGTAAATTACGATTTTATTTATTTACTGAATGGGAATCCATCGATAGTTTTTCGGTTCAATTATTTTACTCATTTTCTTGTATTTTTCAAAGTCTGCTTTGGTCTTCGGAAATGAGAGGATATAATTCACTTTGTGGAATTTGCCCTTCTCCACGCTCTGGATAATTCCCGCGGAATTCATTACGCCATTTTCTTCAATGCTGAACAGCTCACTAGGATATTTATCGCCAAGAACGGGGAGTGCATTACCCACGGCCTGCCGGATAGCATAAGGATTACTGACTGAACCGGCTACCACCATGGCTCTGGCAATCACATACATGCTAATGTAATTTAAGGCTGACTCCCAAGTTGCTGCTTTTTTATAGGCGTCTTTATATCTTTTGACAAACACTGCGGAAGCAGGGAAAGGAAGATCCTCAATATTGGCGATGCCGATCATTCCTTCAATTAATTTCATATTTTTCAAGATGCTGGCTATAAAGTCCATTCGGGCCTGGTCAGTTATGATAAAGCTGCCTTTAAAACCCATACTTCTGGCTTGTTCGACGATCAGGGCGGTTGTTGCTGAAGGTCCACCAATGAGCAGAAAATCTGGTTTTTTCGCCAGAGCGGAAGTCAGTTGTCCGGAAAAATCCGTTTCCGTGTAATAGTTCACAGGATAATCACCAAGAATCTTACCGCCTTTTTTCTCCCACGCCGCCTTGAAATCCTTTCGCCAGGCATCGCCATAAGCCCCTAGCGTTACAACCATAGTTCCGTTACGATAACCTTTTCCCCAAGCAAAATCGGACGCGGCCGCGATGAAGGAGCGGTAGTCAGGAGTGGGATTGATGAGCAACTTGTTTCCCAGGTTATGGAGTGTATGCATACTGGAATAACCGACGAGCAGGAATTCATTGCCTGTGGTCTCGTTGATCTTTAATAAAGCCCCAATGGTTGTGGCCGAAGAGTTAAACACAACAGGTGCCTTATCTTGCGTAACGAATTTGCGGGCATTGTTTATCGCCTCGGTCATGCCCGCCCGGTCGTCGAGTTGATGGAGTTTAAACGTGTAGTTTTTCCCCTTAACGGTGATCCCACCCGCGGCGTTAAGTTCCTTAATAGCCATATCAATGCCATTGACGTTGTCTTGACCGTATTCAGCAGCAGGGCCGCTCAGCGAACCAGAATATCCAATGACTACTTCTTCAGCAGCACCGACCGCGGACCATACGAGAAACGCAAAAACAAACATGAAATATAAAAATATTTTCCTTCTCTTCATTTTATCCCTCGCCTTTCATTTTTAACTTGCTGCATTCTCCTACCACATATTAACCCCTGGTTCAGCCATTTTTTTGTTTATTACGGTTCGTTGGGAAACCAGCGCAAGGCATGAATGATTTATACGAATTTTAGCTGAAAATCCGAGTGTCGGCAGTTCCATTCTGCCCTGACCCACCAGTTATAAAGGGCCCCAGCCGTGGATGCCCTTTTTTGCTTTGCCCACATTTGTAGACAATTTTGGACATTCGAATATAAAAGGTAAGTCTTAAACTTGATTGTTAAGGATTCCCTTGACACACAAGGCAGCTTTTCCTATACTTTATCCACAAGAACGAATTCATTTCTGAATAATGCACGGGAGGAAATATATGTATAAAAAAGTATTTCTGATTCTCTGCTCCATCATTCTGCTTGGTGTGCTTGCAAGTTGCGGACAGGACGACTACGATGACGGCCGTGACGACGCACCACCACCACCAGATTATAGATCGGGCAGAATTACTTTGCTTAATGATACGTCATTACCAATCAGTGAAATACATCTGAGACCCTCAAGCGAATTTGAAGTTGCGTGGGGGGCAAATAAATTAAGTACAGACCTTTTGCCAGGGGAACTTTGGACGTACGATTTAAAACCTGATACTTACGATTTTAAAATTGCGACTAAAGACACACTAAGCATATATTATGCTTATATAGATCATATTCGTATAGACGCATGGCAGAAAGTTGAGCGGTATGCTAAGGATCTCATTTTTTCCGGATCGCTTGAAATTGTTAATGGTAGGACTGATGCGAACATTGAAGAAATATATTGGTCACCAAGAGGTTTAAATGACCTGGAGCGCAAATCAAATAACGTCGGGAAGTATTCCTCCCGGTGATTCAATACAATTGTTAGATCTTAAACCCGGGTCCTATGATATACGGATTGTGTGGAGTAAAGCACCGGTTAATGTTTGACTATAACAGTAAAAATGTCGAGTCACTTACTTTACTGACTCTTGACGTCATGTGAGTTTATAATTTCGTCAATAGTTATTTAAAATTATATTATTAGATTGTAAACCTAAAGTATTTTCTAGGGAAAGCGTCAAGCTGCAAATTTTGCGGTGTTTAGGCTATGGTGCAAAGCACATATCAACAGCGATTTAACCCATGGACAGGTATCAACAGAATTGTTTATAAGCCTGTTGATAACATTGTTGATAAAACTGCTAACCGGCCAAATGACCCCACTTTATACCGGATTGCGCAAGGATTGAGCATCAGATAAATACTATATAATATCAATATCTTATAAATTATACCAAATAAGTCTAATGATTTAAGTTTATACGAATGGAGTTATCAACCATAAAGAAAAAGTAGGACAAAGTATGGCTGTAATAGAGCTCCTTATTCATAATAAATATTTATCGCTGATCCGCTGATACCAAGCGCGTGCGTGCCGATGATATCGTCCTATTTGAACGCCTTCGAGAAAAACACCTCTTGCCCCTGCCTGGGTTCGATCCTGAACCGGTACCATCGCCCCTCCTTCCTCTCGGGGTTGTACCACCGGGTCTCATAAACCCCCAGGTTGTTGTCAGTCATATCGCCTGTGAAGATCACCGACACGTCGTAGCCGTCGTCGTCAACGCGGATGCCGCGCTCTTCAAGGGGGAGCCATTTCGCTCCGTCCTCGCTGTACTCGATCGACACCAGGCGACGGTGGAGGTCGATAAGCGTCGGGGGGACGTCGGCCCAGCTGAAGAGCCAGAACTCTTCCTTGCCCTCAGGCCTCCATAGTGATGGTTCCGCAAGCGTCGCACGCCGGCCCTTTGGTGGATTGTACTCCCGGTAGAACGTTCTTCCCGTAAGGTTGAAAGTCCATTCCTCTGGCACGTCGCGCACCTCTCCCTGCCTGGCCAGATCGCCCACGAGCTTCGCGGTTTGCGCCGCGATGAAGGGATTGGTATTGGGCCCGTAGAGCGTGTGGCCGCCCTCGTAGCGCTGCTCCCCGTATTCCTCCGGGGTGGTGCAGTAGCCGGTGTAGCCGTTGGAGACGCTCATCACCACAAAGCGCGTGTCCGCACCCATGCCGCCTTCGAGAGCCGATTTCCTGCAAGCCTCGGCGATGCGCCGGCCCGATTCCATGGTGACTTCGTAGGGAAGAGGCAGGAGGACCATATCGCCCAGCTGGATGGCCTGGTAGGTAATCACGTGGGGGAACTCGCTCCGCGGGAGGATGAGCGACTGGAAGGGCCACAAGGCGATCCGCCTGTTGCCGTGGCACCCGTCGGTGAAGATCCATCGGCGCGATCCTTCTTTAAAAAACGGCAGCCAGTTGAGTATGGGCGTGGGGCCGCCGTCGCCTGCGCCGGCGAGCAACGTGTTACCCACCCGGGGAGGATCGCATATCGCGATTCCGTCGATGGTGTTGTTCCGGTAATAATCGATCTCCCGAATGGCGGATCGTACCTTTACCTCGGCGCTGAGGTTGCCGCCCAGGGAATCGAAGAGCTCGATAGCCTTCCGTCCCACGCCAACGCCGAGGCGTCGCGATTCCTTGAACCCCTGGCGGCCTCGGACGTTGTCCGGTGCGTTGTCGGCATGGGTGCCGTTGACCACGGCATGGACGAACCTTGTGGCGCCGTGCTTCCTTGTCATCTCCCATTCGAGCTCCCGCTCAATATAGGCGAAGACATCGGCATTGTAGAGGGTGTTCTGCGAGGGCACAGTCGTGCCGTGTATCGAGAAGCTGGTGAGAGCGCCGGCGGGCACGTAGGCGCCGCTCTTCTCGTCGAGGCAGTCGACGCGCATCATGTACATCCTGGGGTTCACAGCCTTGTGGATGTCCTTCGCCTTCTCCGGATCAGCGTTCTTGTTTGCCCGGTAGGCTGAGATGCTGCGGTTGCGCGTGAAGCCGTAAACTTCAGCACTCCCTGTGGCGATCTTGGCGGGTCTCCTGTTGTTGTAAGCTTCGATGATCGCATCGGCGATTTGGCCGGTTACAAAGTCGAAAAACTTCAGGTCCAGCCCGCCACTGTTTGCCGTGTTCATCAGATAGAAATTGCTTCCCGAGAGGTTGCCGGGGCCGGAATGGGTGTGGGTCGCCGACATCATGATGCCTCCCATATCCAGGTCGGTCTTCCGGGCTACCAGTTCGGCTACACGTCGGTGCACCAGTTCAGAGCCCGCCAGGAGATCACACTGGACCAGGGCCACCGGCCTTTTATCCGCAGGCTTGAGGTAGATGACGCGGGCGTGAAGGCGGGTACGAAAGCCTTTTCCATAATTCCCGTTGGCGGAGTAGCCTGCCATGGGCATGCCCGGGCGCGGGGTAATGTCCGCCCTGCCGACACCGGCCAGGAGCGTCATGTTGCGCTCCGAGGGTAAGGGCGCCGCCTGCCGCACCTGCAGGTTGATGGTGGAACCGCAGCCTATCGCGATGCATGCCGCCAGCACAACGGCGGCTACCCATGATCGATCGTAACATATTCAACCTCCTGCAGCTGTTTCTTTCGTTGTATGCAACATGGGACTACTGAGACATCAAAGTGAGAGAGCGCTTATATGACGGCAGTATTATACACGGATGAACATCAGTAAAGCACTTTTTTACGTCGTTTTATTTATAAATCACTCCCTCGAATTCGCCACAAGACAGGACTTATTATTTGCCTCTTGCAGTTTGCGCAATATTTGAGGCATATTTATTGACAGAGGGGTAAAATCAGATATAGTAAGCCCAGTTTACGTTAAGTAGCCTTAGCTGATCGCTAATCTGTTGCGGAAGGACAAGGCCATCTCTATTCCGTATTGGTTATCGGTTCGTGTGAAGATATTATAAAGGAGTCGCCCAAAAATGATCATTGTTAAAGAGAAGATGCTCTGCAAGGTCTGCGGTAAAAATGACGCTGTTATCTATTGCGACGGCTGCGACATTCCTTTATGCCGGGATTGCAGGAAATTTGACCTGTGGGGCTATGGATGCGGCCATGCAGACACCAAGGCATTCTGCCATTCCTGCAAGGACGATATTAATGTTAACCCCTGGGGTGGAATTAGGCCGGTGAATTAAAGGTTCGGAGAGTTCTTATCAACAATAATGAATAATACTTAAGTGACCGGTGGAAAACCGGCATGAAACGGCAAGGAGGTTTTAAAAGATGTATCAGGAATACTTTACGGAAGAACACAATATATTCCGGGCAACGGTCAGGAAGTTTGTCGAGAAAGAGATCAAGCCCAACATCGAACATTGGGATGAGGAAGGCGAATTTCCCGTCGAACTCTACAAGAAGTTCGCGGACCAGGGACTGATGGGCCTGACATACCCCGCCGAGTACGGTGGAACACCCTGCGACATCTTTATGCAGATCATCTACACCGAGGAGATGGTCCGGGGGAGCGGATCCGTCGGTCTCGTCTCAGGCCTCGGGAGCAACGCCATCGCCATGCCCCCCGTCCTGAACCTGGGGACGGAGGAACAGAAGCAGAAATTTCTCGTACCCGTTCTGGCCGGTGACAAGATTTCTGCTCTGGGCATCACGGAACCCAATGCAGGGTCCGATGTAGCGAATATCAAAACGCGGGCTGTCCGCGATGGAGATTACTACATCGTCAACGGCTCAAAGACCTTCATCACCAGCGGCTGCCGGGCGAACTTCATCACCGCGGCCGTCCGCACGGGGGAACCGGGTTACAAAGGTGTCAGCCTCCTCATGATCGACTCTTCCACACCGGGTTTTTCCGTGTCAAAGAAGATCAAAAAGATGGGCTGGTGGTGCTCCGACACGGCGGAACTGAGTTTCGTGGACTGCCGAGTGCCCGTGCAGAATATCCTCGGCGGCGAAGGTATGGGATTCGCCGGGATTATGGTGAACTTCCAGAAGGAGCGCCTGGCGCTTGCCGTTATGGCGGCCTCGGTGGCGGAACTGGCCCTGAATGAAGCCATCAAGTATGCAAAGGCCCGGGAGGTCTTCGGCAAACCCGTCTCCGGCTTTCAGGTGACGAGACACAAGCTTGTCGATATGGCGACAAAGGTGAAGGTGGCCAAAGAATTCAACTACCGCGTCGCGGCGAAGATAGGCGCGGGACAGGACGCGACGGTCGATGTTTCCATGGCCAAGAACTTTGCCTGCGAGGTCTGTGACAAGGTCGTTTACGATGCTGTTCAGATCCACGGCGGCTACGGTTATGCACGGGAATACATCGTGGAGCGGCTCTATCGCGATTCCCGGATCCTCAGCATCGGTGGCGGTACCACGGAGATTATGAAAGAGATCATCAGCAAGATGATCCAGCTGTAACGGATGAACATCCTCGTTGTTTCCGACACCCACGGCAATCAAGGGGCCATGCGGGAGGCTATCTCCCGGCAGGGCCCCTTTGATTGCCTGATTCACCTGGGCGACGGCGTCAAGGACGGAATCGCTGTCGCCGGGGAGTTGGACATTCCTTTCCACGGTGTCTGCGGCAACGAGGATTTCGGCGTCGCAGCCCCCGAGACCCTCCGCCTTGTCCTCGGTTCCTGGACTTTTTTCCTTATGCACGGCCACCAATTGGATATCAACGCCTATCAGTCCCGCCAGGTCTGGGAAGGCCACCTCGCGGCCATGGCGGATCTCGCCCGGAAAAAGGAGGCGCAGGTCTTCCTCTTCGGCCATACCCATCGGCCCCTCCTCGTGGAGGTCAACGGCACCGTCATCGGCAACCCCGGCGATCAGTACATCGGTTCAGCCATGCCGCCGTCCTTTGCTGTCATTGAACTTACCCCGGATACCCTGAACATAAAGATATTGCGGCAGGAGCGGGAAGGGGACTGGGTCACCCTCTTTGAGCACGAGGCCCATCACCCCGGGATCGGCACTGCGGCGGCCAAAGGCAATGGTCCCCGCCAGGCCAATATTCCCTAAACAAAGTTAAAGTCCGGCTCCCCCTAAAATAAAGCGGTTGCAAGGGTTGGTTATTTTGCAAACGCTTTATTTTTTTTTGGCTGTGTTGTTGTTTCTTCTCTGATCAGCGCCGGATGTTCAAAACTTGCGGACGATAGAGGAAAAGATTTTTGCGAAGGTAGCTACTTTGATTGCTTATATCTTCGTAGGAATTGCAGACGTAGGTAACAACGATGTCTCTGTTATAGGCGAATTGGTGATGTTCCTTGCCGGCGTAACAAAAAGTATGTTGATCGTAAAGGGGACTGTGGGGATCCACTTCGGCAATGGCTTCAATAAGAACCGCGGGCGGACTCCAGGGGCCTTCGGGGCTTTGGGCGGTTGAATATAAAAGCTGATGGCCCTTGTTGATCGGTGACAAATAAACGGCCATCCATTGCCGATCCTGCGCGTGATAGCGAACGCTCAGTTCGGAAAGACCGGCGGAAAAAATAATTTTCACCTCGCCGGGTTGTAATTTCTTCCGCCATGCGCCTTCCCGGGTCCAATACTCAAAATGGTTTGCCGGGTTGTCTAAATGGTCCACGGAAATCCGCGCCAGAATATTGCCGTAGATATTGACGTTGTCTTTCACATACCGGTAGAGGGGATAAAAATAAACGTAATCGTGGTGAACGACGGACGTTGTCGCCAGCGCTTCTACGCCTTCGGGGAGCGTGTCAGTCCAATCCAGATAGTCCACCGGCCACGCATGGGGATCATCCGCCCTGAAATCTTTTATCCGGGCGATTTTGTGCCCGGCAATTTTGAAATTGAAGGGCGGCTGAGTGTCCGGCAGCAACTGAATAATAAGCAGGGGGATATACAAGGTATCGTGAGCAATAAACGGGTCCTGGGGCCAGAGCCATTCGTCCCGGCCGAATGAGGATACAAATTTGCCATTTTTCTTTTTCAGAAAGTACTGAATGGAAAATTGATGATCGGCCGAGCAGGTGGAGACGGCCAGCGTGGTTCCCAAAACAACATCCATACCGATCCGGTCTTTCCTGTCCGCTTCTTCTGAGACAAATGTATCGCCGAAGACCCAGAGGGTGCGCTGTCCATCCAGAGGGATGGAATAAGCGCCATCCCCACCGTACCATTCATCTTTATAGGGAAAATCGGGAAGACATCGTCCCGAGTGCTGGAGCGGTATGAACGCTGAGCAGGAGACGAGCCAGACGTTCAGGCACAGCAGTAGAATGGAGACTGTGATTTTATATCGGCTGTTTGAATGTAGGGAAAGGTTCATTTTTAATTGTTGATTACCTCAGGGGCACGCCACGGCGTGCCCCTACAATTTGTTATTTCAATTTAAAACCTACGCGGCTGTCCTTCACCTTTTCTTTTTTCTCCGGGGCAAGCGATGGGGCTTTGACTACGAATATGCGCGCCGGTTCGATTGAACCCTTCTCCAGCAACTGCTCGCGAACGGTCTGGGCACGTCTGGCCGAGAGCTCAGTCAAGTAGCCGTCCGTGATGGTGATGCTGTTATGGATCAGCTTTTCCATCTCCGACGGCGGCAATGCTTTTGCGATGCCTAGTACTGTGCGCGGTTTGGAAAAATCAGCCGCTTTATAGGCCAGGGTTAGATATTTTTCATATTCAGGCTGAGGGATTGAAATATTTTCCAGTGGTACAGGCGCCTGGCCATTCTTGATCATCTCCTTGAGCTTTTGCGTTTTTATCAGACGGTTGAACTCGGCTTTTTTCAGAGCTTCTTTGTCCTGCGCGGGATCAATATAGGCTTCAATCTCCAGCTTCAGATTGGGTCGTTCATAGAGTGCTTTGGACAGGGCGCCGATTTTTTTAAGTCCCGCCTCCGTAAGCCCGGCGCTGCCATAGTCAAATTCGATAAAGCTCATTTCCTCTCCACCTCCGGTCAGAGAAGACAAAAGTGCGAAGGGGGCCGTGACGGCCTTGGTAATCAGGTTAACCAGAATCTGCCAGACAATCGGCCAGATTTTAAATTTCGGGTCGTCGAGGCTTCCGGACACCGGAATGTCCAGATTGATCTGTCCGTTGCGGTCGGTTAAAAGGGAGACCGCCAGCGTCACCGGAGCTTTGATGGCGTCGGGGCTTTCTACTTTATCGCCGAAGGTTAGTTGGTCAAAGAAAACTTTGTTTTCGGCTTTTAATTTTCTTTTATCGATCAGGTAGGACACTTCGAAATTGAGCTTGCCTTTGGTGATGGGATAGCCCAGATACTTGCTGGTATAGGGGGTTACCTGATTCATTTCTAGGTCTTTAAAACTGATTTTAATGTCGGCGAAAAGGTCTTTGATCAACGGGTTGATGGTGCCTGCGATTTCGAGGGGAGATCCATAGCCGATGTTGCCCTTCAAATCCACCTTGGCGCGGGAAATTTCCTGCGATGACAATCCCGTGACGCTGCCCTTGAGATTGAGCATGGTCACCGCATAATTCGGTTTGATGTTGCGGTCGGCAAAATCAACCGTGCCACCCTGAAAACTGACTTTGCCGATTTTAATATTCGACGGCGCCTGAGCCGGTTTCGCGCTCTGGACGTGTTGGGGAGGCGGCGTCTCCTGCGGCGTATTTGGTTTGCCCGTTTCTTTTTTCGGCGCGCCGAGGATATCCTGAATATTAGTGCTGCCGCCCGCATTGATGACAATCTTGGCAAAGAAATCTTTAAATGAGATTTCCTTGATATTCACAAAGAGTGGATTGTAGCCTGCTGCGAGAGATTGAAAATGGAGTTGCTTCCATTTTATAAAATCATGTGCGTTAGCCTTGTCAATGGTTGCCAGATTGGAAACGGAAAGATTGCCCGTGTATTTAATGCGGGACTTGCTTTTTTCATCCTGAGTCAGAGAAACTTTCCCGACGGTCGAGATTGCACCGCGTAGGACATCCAGTTGAACCGATTCGGTAAAATAAGGCTGAAATGGACGCATAGCCAGGCTTTTCACTTCCAGAGCTAGATCGGCGCTGAGCGGTTCGATGCCGAGCGGGCCTTTCGCCTTGATGGCACTCGTTTTATCAATAACCAAAGCCAGGTCAACGTCGGCAACGTCTCCCTTCCTCAGGGAGAACTTTGACACACTCAGACGCAATGGATTGATTTCAATTTTCACCGGCTGAACCGGTTGTGCGTCGATGAAGGTTATATCGGCCTTGTCGATCAGAAAACGGTCGATGAGTAAACTCAGCTCCTTTTTCTTTCCAGAGGGAACAGCTGGCTTATCCTGAGTATCCGACGTTTTGGATTGCTCATCTTTTTTGTTCGGTCCGACAAGATTGAGCAGGTTGATATGGCCTTGCTTCTCTCGCCGGATCACCAGTTGAGGGGTATCGAGCGCAATTTGTGCCAGATGAATTTTGGGCATAAACGGTTCGATGGAGGCGAGATTCACCGTTAGAGCCGGCAGGCGCAGGATCTTGTTTCCATTTAAATCGTCCAGAGTCACTTTTCTTAAGGCGGCTTGGCCGGTCAGTTTCAGTTCGGGTGATTTGTCCTGATGCATAATGAAGGTCAGTTGAATCTTTGTGTCCAGTCGAGCTTCCGTGAGTTTAAAGTTCACTTGCACTGGCACATATTGCCAATAATAGGGGACATCAATATTCTTCATATCAATATCAAAGCTTGCTGCCCGCGATGTCAGAAAGGGCTGGGTTTTCCCGGTGGCGGCAATGGTATGGCCATTCACGATGGCCGAAAACTTAGGTTCGACATAATTTTTCATGTAGTAATCGATATTGGAAATAAAAGGAACCGAGACGTTGAACTCCCGTATGGTATGATCGGTTTTATTGGGCAGGTCGCGAAAATCAATATTCCCTTTGATGATCTGAATATTGTTGAGTGAAAAAAGAAAAGGTTTGGCCGGTTCTTCTTTCTTGGTTTCCGTCTTCGGGATCAGGTCGGAAAAATTATACGACCCGTCTGTTTTGCGCGTGACGCCAATGTAAGGTTTATTCAGACGTATTTCCTCCAGAATTAATGCTCGCCTGAAGATGGACGTCATGACATTGACGTTGACGTAGAGCTCATCAAAGGCGACAAGCGGCGTTTTCTGACCGGGATCGGCCAGTTTAAATCCCTGAATTGTCGCGGAAAGAGAATAAGGGTTGATTTTAATCTGATCAACCGAGGCCTCCCGGTGCATGGCCTCGGAGATCTTCTTGGTGAGAACAGGTTTGAGAACGGAGGGGAGAATAAGGAAACCGGCGACGCCGATAAGAACCACAAAGGTGATGATGACGATAAGGATTTTTTTTATTATATTCATGACGGTCAGCTCCTTGAAAAAACTTCTGGGAACAGAAGGGAACATACCCCATAAACTTTTTTACGACATTTCCCCCGGTTATTAGAATCGGTATTACGATTATATTCAGCTGTCCGCAGGCCACCTTTGCCTAAAAACCTGCCAATCTCGTTATGAATTTAATAGTTCATTTCGGGCTGAGAATCAATTGAAAAAGAGATGACAGATCTGCAGTTGTCTGCTGCCCGGGGAAGTGATCAAGGATCACCATCGGTTGATTGATGCAGCGAGTAAAATCAGTTGCGGCGGAATTGTTCCGCTTTGTGCTTCCTGAGACATCGCTGATCCGGCAAAGCGGGATTCATGAGCTGGAATCTTCCGAGAAAAAGACGCGTGCGTCCACAATGCTGGCGCCCTGTCCCTGCGTGTGCACAATGACCGGATTGAGATCAATTTCAGTAATAGCCGGGCAGGCGGCAAGCAGCGCGGACACCCGGCAAACCACTTTCATCAATGCCTGACAATCCGCGGGACCTTTACCTCTGGCGCCGGTAAGCAGCGGATACCCTTTCAGCTCCCGGAGCATCGCCGCCGCTTCATTTTGCGTCACCGGCGCCATGCGGATGGACGTATCTTTGAAAATTTCGATAAAAATTCCACCAAGACCGACCATAATGATCGGCCCGAAAGCCGGATCGCGCCGTCCCCCGACAAAGCATTCGATTCCCGCAGGTGCCATCTCCTGAATCAGATACCCGTCGATGATCGGCGGTTGTTTCATTTTATTCATTTTGTCTTTCATCCCGGCAAGGGTTTCGGACAGTTGTTTTTTGTTTCGAACATTCACTGCAACGCCGCCCACGTCGGATTTATGTGAGGCGTCGCGCGAAATGAGCTTGACTGCCAAAGGATAATGCAGGGGAATCTTCTCTGGCGCGGTTTCATCTTTTATCACCATGTCCTTAACCGGCTGCAGTCCGGCCGCCGCGCAAATCGTGAGCGCCTCATCCGTCAGCGCGATTCGTCGCTGGCGCAGACAGCGTTCGCGGATCATTGCCACTGTTTTCAGATCCAGGGGATAATCTTCCAGTTTCCCGCGGCTGTTGCGCGCCACTTTTTGTTCGGCGTAAGTCCGTGAGACATCGAGCGCTGTGGCCGCTTCCAGCGGAGAAGAGAAAATGGGAAAGGATTGACTCTTTTGCAGTTTAAGAATTTCTTCACGATCGGAAATCATGGCCAGACAAACCGGTTTGGAATATTTGATCACAAGCTTTTCCACACCCGCCAGAAATGTCCGGGACATTTCTCCCTCAAAGTTCGAAGCATACAGATGGTTGAACAGGACGCCGTCATAGGTGTCGAGTTTGAGGGCTTCCTCCAGAATATCCGTGAAAATGGTGTAGTCGAAGATTTCGCCCAGATCCAGCGGGTTCTGATGCGCGATGACGCGGGTGTTATAAATCGTTTTGAGCTTGGCGATGAAAGGTGGCGGAAACGGTACCATTTCAAAGCCGTATTTTGCGCAGGCGTCGGCAGACAGGACGGCATGGCCTCCCGATCGTGAAAGGACTGCCACACGCCGCCCTTTCATTAAAGGAATGCGAACCACCTTAATGGCGTTAATTAATTCACGTTCGTCATCCACACGGATGACTGCGGCCTGTCTGAGCGCACCGTCCACGACGTCGTCATCGCCGGAGAGCGCCGTCGTGTGGGACTGCGCGATTTTCGCGCTGACCGGTGAGCGGTTTGATTTTTGGAGGATAATGGGTTTTTCTGATTCGCGGGCCAGGTCGAAAAAGGCCCTGCCTCTTTTAAAACCTTCCAGGTACAGAGAGATAATGTCCGTTTTGGCATCCTGGATGAAATAATCCAGAAAATCGGCTTCATCGAGCTGGAGTTTGTTGCCGGTGGCTGCGAACTTGCCAGGCATGATGCCGTAGTCCGCAACGGTGCGTAAATGAGAACTGCCCACGCCGCCGCTTTGCGCAATGAGGCCCAGTCTTCCGCCGGAGGGACTTTCCTTGGCGAAGGTAAACGGCATCATCATCTTTAAATCAAAATTTATGGTTCCCACGCAATTTGGACCGATGACCTTCATGTTATATTTATTCGCAACAGACAGCACGTCTTCTTCCAGGGTATGATCGCCGTGCGAGTATTCACTGAAGCCGCCTGATTCGATCACAATATGCGTAATGCCTTTCTTGCCGCATTCCTCCATCAGGCCGGGCAAGGTTTTGGCGGGTGTCAGAAAGATGGCCACATCCGGAACTTCCGGGAGATCGGCTACTTTTCTATAAATATGAACGCCGCCGACATCGCCTTCCTGAGAGCCAACGCCGTAGAGATTTCCCTGATAGCCAATTTGTTTGTTATTGAGTAAGACGATTTGTCCCAGATTCATTTTGGTGGCGGAAGCGCCGAAGACAACAATACTGCGGGGGGTAAAGAATTTTTCCATAATCAGGTTGCTCCTTTTGTCCGGCAACACTGATTCTATATCGCGCTTAATGAGCCTTCATGAGCGAAATTTTACCGCCTTTCCTTGTCGCTTGGTATTATCCTGAATGGGCAACGCCAGAGAGAATCGCAGGAAAACGAGCATTAATTCCGGTTACCGGACGCTGGGCTTTATAAGATAACTGAGCATGCGTGTCAAGAGCGAAAAGTGGAAAGAGTGAATGGTGAATAGTAAATAGTGGATGGTGGATGGTGAGTGGTGGTAATGTGTAACCATTGAAACGTAAACCGTCAACGATGAACCGTTGAACCTTGAAATTTCATCCTTCAGACTAAAGATTTGTTTGACTTCTCAGGTAAAGCCAATATAATTATTTTAAAAGTTATTATTCCAATCGATTCTTCATCGCGGTGTCACCGGATTTTTGAAACCAGTAGATTCATATTAGCTCTCAACTTCAGGTAAGGGGCGGAATTATGAAGGACAGATCAAACAGTGACGACCATCATGCCCGGGAAATCCAGTCACTGCGCCGCCAGCTCAAAGAGCTCCGACAATCGGAAATCAAAAGAAAGCGCGCGGAAGAGGAACTGAAAGAGAGCGAGCAGCGCCTGAAGAGCGTCATTGGCGGTTCGCCCATTCCCGCGTTTGTGATCGGCAAAGACCACCACATTTTATACTGGAATAAAGCGCTCGAGGAACTCACCAAAATCAAAGCCGAAAGCGTCATCGGGACTTCCCAGCAATGGCGGGCATTTTACAGTAAAAAGCGCCCCTGCATGGCGGATCTTCTGGTCAGCCGTGAACAGGAAAAAATTTCCAGATGGTACGCCGGCAAGTATATCAAGTCCAAACTACTGGATGAAGCCTATGAAGCCATAGATTATTTTCCTGAATTGGGCAATCAGGGTAAATGGCTGCGATTTACGGCGGCCATTGTTCGCAACGCGGCGGGAGAATTGATTGGCGCGATCGAAACGCTGGAAGATATTACCCGGAGAAAAAAAGCGCAGGAGGCGTTGCTAAAGGCTCAAGAAGAGCTGGAAGAGCGCGTCCGGGCCAGAACGACGGAACTGGCCCAAGCCAATGAGGCGCTGCTTAACGAACTTATGGAGCGCCACCGGACGCAAAAGGAACTCAAACAAACCACGGATCATCTTTCTCTGCTTCTCGAATCCCTGCCGATTGTCTCCTATACCCGCAAAGCCGACGGCGATGGCCGGATAACTTTTGTCAGCAATGCTATCGAGGAGATTACCGGTTATCCGGCGCAATGTTTTGTTGATGATGAAAGCTTCTGGATGGAGCATATTCATCCGGACGATCAGGCGCGCATTCTCGCCGATCTGCATAGCGAGCAGGCCAAGGGGGCTCACCGCTCCAGTTACCGATTTCGCGTGATGGATGACTCTTACCGCTGGTTTTCCGATTACTGGCGGATTGTTCAGCTTCCGATCGGTTCAACAAGCTACATTGTCGGCGCCTGGCAGGATGTCACTGAAGACAAGAGAATCCGTCAGGAAGGAGAACTGCGCCTTCAGCAGATGATTCAAGCGCACAAGCTGACCGCTCTGGGTGAGGTGGTTGCCGGTGTGGCGCATGAGATCAATAACCCTGTCAGCTTTATCGCCTATAATGTTCCGATTCTGGAAGAAATCTGGAACACGGTGGAGACGATTCTTTCCCGCAGCAGCGCTCACCATCCCGATTGGGAAAAAAGAGGGCTGTCTTATGAGGAAGTCTGCAGCAACATGCAGGAGATCATCCAGGCGTTTAAAATCGGGGCTAATCGCATCAGCCGGGTTATTACCAGCCTGAAGGAATTTTCGCGCTCTGATGAAACCGCTGAGAAAAAATTGGTTGCTGTTCAAGATGTAATTGCAGGTGCTCTGGTGATTGTAGGCGCACAGATTCGGAGAACCGTATCCAAAATCGATCAGGAAATTGCCGAAAAGATTCCTTCCATTTCCGGACATTTTCAGAAAATTGAGCAGGTGATCGCCAATTTGTTGATCAACGCCCATCAGGCAATTCCAGCGGGGCAAAAAGGCCTGATTCGAATCCGTTGCCGTTATATCGAACGATTAAAAGCGGTTGTTGTGCATATTGAAGACAACGGGAAGGGGATTGAACGCAAAATTATGGATCAAATCTTTGATCCCTTCTTTACAACAAAACGGGAGCTCGACGGGACCGGTCTGGGTCTTTCCATTTCCTATGGCCTGATTAAGGAGCACCACGGGCTTATCAGCGTTTTATCGCGTCCGGGCAAGGGCAGCTGTTTTTCCATTTATCTCCCGGTGGACGGTCAGACCGATATCAGTTTATATCCGGCTATTTTATGCGTGGATCACAATGTAAAATATCTGAAGGAACTCAAGGCTAATTTTGTGGATGCCGTGATCTGGCGTTCGGAAGCCGAGGACAAACCTGAGGATATTCTTAATTTTCTCACGGAGAATCCGGAAGTGGATATCGTCGTATCGGAAATACGGTCTGAAGGGATTTGACGGCTGGTATCTGCTGGAAAAAATCCGCGCGAAATTTCCACTGCTGCCGGTGATTCTTTATTCGGCCGATCGCAGGGCGCTCAAGCCACCGGCACAGATCAATGTGCTGTCTGATTACACGCTGCATAAACCCTTCAGCATCGATCAACTTCAGAAGATTATCCATGAATTGGGGAGACAACAGCTATGAAAATATTGATTGTCGATGACGAAGACATGTCTCTTTCCTCGGTGAAGAGAGTTCTCAAGTGGCGCGGCATCATGAACGTCGAGGTCTGCGATAACGGCAGGGAAGCGATCAAGAGGATTCGACTGGAAAATTTTGATATTGTTCTTCTGGATCTGCTGATGCCCGATGTTGACGGTATGCAGGTGCTTGAATCAACCAAACCCTTTTGTCCGGGGACGGAATTTATTATTTTGACTGCCGTTGATGATATTCAGACAACCGTGCGGGCCATGCGCCAGGGTGCTTACGATTATCTGGTCAAGCCCGTGGATAACGAATTGCTTTTTTTATCCATTGAAAGAGCCTATGAAAGAAAAGGACTTCTGGCCGGCCTCTCCATCAATGCCGGTTGTGACGCGGCTGATATTCCGACCGCGTTTGCCGACACGATTACCCGGGATAAGCAGGTGAAAGCCCTGATATCCTATGCTCAGGTGATGGCGCGCAGTGGAAATCCGATTATGATCACGGGAGAGTCGGGAACGGGAAAGGAACTGATGGCACGGGGCATCCACCGGGCCGGGCCTGCGCCCGCCGGTCCTTTTGTGGCGGTGAATGTGTCCGCCATCCCGGCAACAATGTTTGAAAGCCAGTTTTTCGGACACGCCAAGGGAGCGTTTACCGGCGCGGAAAGTGCTCATTCCGGATTTTTTGAACAGGCGGACGGCGGCACACTTTTTCTGGATGAAATCGGTGAACTTCCGATCGGTCTGCAATCCAAACTCTTGCGGGTTCTGGAAGAAAAGACCTTTACGCCACTGGGCGCGAAAATTCCCGTACGCGTGGACATCCGACTTGTTTCTGCGACCAATACCAATCTGGATGCAGCCTGTCAGGAAGGCAGATTCCGGATTGATCTGATGTACCGGCTAAAGTCCGCTTATGTCTGCCTGCCGCCCTTGCGGCAAAGAACAGGGGATATTGCGCTTTTGGCGGGCTACTTTCTGCAGAAGGCCTGTCTGCGTCATCAAAAAAATATTGAGGGATTCAGTGCCGAAGCCATGAATCTGCTGATGCAAAAAGATTATCCCGGAAATATCCGCGAACTGGCGCAGATGGTCGAAAATGCTGTTTTGCTGGCTGAAGGACCGGTTATCTTGCCCATGCATCTGGACGGGAATGGGATGCCTGAGATTCAGCCGTCGCTGTCCAGCCGGAATCTGTGCACACTCAAGGAAAATGATACGGCCCATATGATGTTTGTTTTAAGTTCCACCGGTGGCAACCGCCGTGAGGCCGCCCGGATTCTGGGTATTACCCTGCGGCAGTTGCAAAGAAAATTGGCTGAGACGAAAGGCTAATCCGGGAAAATCGGGTTCTGGTTTTCCTCATGGCACTTTTCCTTATCATCGCACAGGACATTCTTGTGACCAAAGAAAGAAATTGACATACAGGAACAACTTGCCTACAATTCCTGTCACTCTGAAAGAACTTAAGGGGGATGCCGAGAAGGTCGTGGCCTCCGCACGCGACCGCATGGGCATGTCCGACAGGAACAGCAAACAAGGTTAACGCTGAGTCAAACAAGGGACTGCGCATTCTCGAGCCCTTTTTGGGCTGTCTCGCTTCATTTGCGATAGGACTCAGGGATCGTGACAGCAGGCATAAAGATCGACGGTATAGAGCTTCCGGTAGCGTTGTTTTTCTTCCTGCAAGTCATTGTCAGGTAATCACAGGGGGCCATGTAACGGAGTGGACTCCTGGAAAAAGTGGTGAATCTATTAATGAGGGAGGAGATCACAATGAAAAAGTCTTTTGTAGCATTTTTGAAAGGGATTGTTTCAGTAATTGTTGTCCTGGTATTTGTTGTCGCCGTTTCCGGTTGCCAGAAAGAGGAAGGCCCCATGGAAAAGGCGGGTAAGAAGGTTGATGAAGGCATTCAGGCCACTACAGATGCCGCGAAGAAAGCCGGTGAGAAGGTAAGCGAAGGAGCTGAAAAAACAAAAGAGGCAGTGAAGGATGCCGCAGAGAAAGTTGAAGATAAAGCCAAGCAATAAACTTTCCGTTCAATGAAATAGAATGATTCGGGGGAGCGTTCCCCGAATCATTCTATTCCTTATTCATACTCGACGACAAAGATCTGGACCACGCCCCACATTTATTTTGATCAACTCATACGGACAGCCATGACTTTTCAAGAAACAGATTTGAATGATTTAAAAAAAGCAAAGGCCTTGCTGGAAAACCCTGGTGTTGCGGTAAAAATCACTAATCTGATCGGTATCCCAATTGAAAGGGGTTTTGATCTTTTACCTGAAAATTGGAACAAGAAAATCGGTGAAGTAACCCAGGCGGCTTTATCCAAGGCCATTCATGCCGCAGTTTTTACGATGAAAGATGTGCCGGGCGAAGAAGCATCCAACGGCTTGCATAAAATAGCCGTAGCCATCACAGGCGGCATTGGAGGTTTCTTCGGGATAGCGGCATTGGCGGTAGAGCTGCCCATATCAACAACCATCATGTTGCGATCCATCGCGGATATCGCGAGAAATGAAGGTGAAACGATCAGCGCTATTGAATCCAAAATAGCGTGTATTGAGGTGTTTGCTTTAGGTGGATTAAGCAAGAGTGATGATGCTTTTGAATCTGGATATTTTGCAATTCGTGCGGCTTTAGCAGGGTCTGTCAAAAAAGCTGCTGAATACATGGCGGAAAAAGGTTTGGCTGAAGAAGGCGCCCCCGCTCTCGTTAGGCTGATTATTCAAATTGCAAACCGATTCAGCATCCAGGTGTCGGAGAAAACAGCAGCACAAGCAATTCCTGCAATCGGCGCAGCGGGAGGGGCTCTCATCAATGCATTATTTATTGATCATTTTCAGGATATGGCACGCGGCCATTTCATTGTGCGGCGACTTGAAAGAAAATATGGTAAGGAAATCATAAAAGCGAAATATAATATAATTTGAATGTGCTGACTCCTTCGAGCGGTTACGAAGTTGAGAGCATCCAGGCGTCTTAGCTTGATTAAAAAAATTGCTTTTTGACAGTTAATGTATTAATTTTCACACGTGGGGTGCCGTTCAATCCGTGGAATGAACGGCTGAGATTATACCCTTTGAACCTGACCCGGGTAATGCCGGCGTAGGGAGTGGCGATCATTGCAATCCAATCGAAGCCATATCCTTTTCGGGTGAAAGGGTATGGCTTTTTATTTTGTGGGTTACGAATGCATCAAAACATTGTCATTGTCAGCGGCGGGCGCCTGGGGAGTCTGGACTTTTTCCGGAAGAGAATGGCTCAAACGAACAACCGCATGTTGATGAGCTGTGACGGCGGCACGCGCCATCTGGCAGACGTCGGGATGATGCCGGATGTGCTGTTGGGTGACATGGACTCTATTGAGCCTCTGCAATTGGCGTCTTACGAACGTCTGGGAGTAAAGATCATTAAACATCCGGTCAACAAGGATTTTACTGATACAGCCCTGGCGCTGGATTACGCGCTTTCCTTGCATCCGGACACTGTTGAGATCTGGGGGGCGCAAGGCGGAAGAATGGATCATGCGCTGGCCAATCTTTTTTTGCTGATTAAAGGTAAGGAAGCGGGAATTAAAACCTGCCTGATGGATGAATACTGCGAAGCTTTTGTGCCGAAAGACGAAGTCCTATTCATAGATGCCGCCGGTTGTCTGGTATCACTGCTCGCGCTCAGTTCCAGAGTCGAGGGTCTTACCCTTCGGGGATTTCTCTATCCCCTCATCGACGGGACGCTGATGATGTCTGAATCGCGGGGCGTCAGTAATATCATCTCCGACAATCCAGCCGGTATCTGTGTCCGATCGGGAAATCTGCTGGTGATCCGCTACTGGCAAAAAGATGTTTTTCCGGAGGCGAGCTGAATGAACAGGCTATTCAAAGTCTTATGTGTTGGCGGTTCCGACTCCGGGGGCGGGGCAGGGATTCAGGCGGATCTGAAAGCCGTCAGCGCGTGCGGCTGCTATGCCCTGACGGTGATTACAGCGCTCACGGCTCAGAACACGCGAGGGATTCAGGACATTTATCCGGTGCCGCAGAAATTTATTACTGCTCAACTGGATGCCGTATTGAGCGATATCGGCGCTGATGCGTTGAAAACGGGCATGATGTTGACGGCGGGCACGGTCAATACCGTAGTCAGGAAGATTGTGCAATACCGGCTAAAAAATGTTGTTGTGGATCCGGTGATGATCGCCAAGGGAGGCCGGACGATGATGCAGGAGGCGGCTAGACAAGTGCTGGTCAAAAAGCTGCTGCCGCTGACCAGGGTTCTCACGCCAAATATTCCGGAAGCGGAATCTCTGACGCAGATGAAGATCCGGTCGATTGCGGCAATGAAGAAAGCCGCGGCCGTCATTGGGGATCTTGGCGTGGAAAATGTTGTGATTAAAGGAGGGCATTTGCCCGGCAGAAGGAATTTCGGCGGCATCGATATCCTCTTTGACGGGAAAAGATATTACGAATTTTCGGCAGACTGGATTGAAACAAAAAACACGCATGGCACCGGCTGCACATACGCCTCGGCACTGGCTTGCGGCCTGGCCCAGGGCAAAAATATTTTGCAAGCTGTCGAACAGGTAAAAATGATGGTAACGCAGGCAATTGGAAATTCACTGTCTCTGGGAAAAGGTCATGGGCCGGTGAATATTCTGGGAAAATTGTAATCAAACCCATGCGGCAGGCTGAGAGGCATGAACTGAACGTTTTCATCTCGCTGCAACCTGCGGCAAAATGAAGCTCGTCCCGCAGCAGCGGGATTAAAAAGGTTGGAGGCAACAATGACACAGTTGGAAAAAGCACGCAAAGGGATCATTTCGGAAGAGATGAAATCCTGCGCAGTAGAGGAAAACGTTGAGGCGGAATTTATCCGGCAAGGCATGGTCGATGGAAACATCGTGATTTGCCGTAATGTGAACCATACAGCCATTAAACCGCTTGCGATCGGCAAAGGCTTGCGTACCAAAGTCAATGCCAATATCGGGACGTCCAAAGACAATAATGATTTGATTGCTGAGCTGGAAAAATTAAAAATAGCCATAGCCGCAGGGGCCGATGCCGTGATGGATCTTTCCACGGGCGGCGATCTGGCGCAAATCCGCAAGGCGGTTATGGAAGCAATCCACCGTGGCTATCGGGACGGTGCCGATTTATCAGGCAGCTGTGAAAGTTCTGGGCGAGAAAAAAGCGATCTCGGAAATGACAACGGATGATATATTTGCCGTGATTGAAGAAAATGGCCGGGACGGCGTTGATTTTATTACGGTGCATTGCGGTGTCAATCGCCGGAGTGTGGCCGCTGTGGAAACGCAGGGAAGAGTTTTGGGCATTGTCAGCCGGGGCGGTTCCATGACGGCCAACTGGATGCACTGTAACAATCGGGAAAATCCGCTTTATGAGGAATATGACAGGCTTCTGGAAATTGCGCACCGCTACGACATGGTTTTGAGTCTGGGTGACGGTTTGCGTCCCGGCGCTATTGACGATGCGACCGACCAGGGGCAATTGTAGGAACTGATTATTCTGGGACAGTTGGCCGCTCGTGCCCGCGCCGCGGGGGTGCAGGTCATGATTGAAGGGCCGGGTCATGTTCCGATTACCGAAGTGGAAGCCAATATTCAACTTCAGAAAAAAATATGCCAGGGCGCTCCGTTTTATGTTCTGGGACCGCTGCCGACGGACATCGCGCCGGGTTACGATCATATAACCTCCGCGATTGGCGGCGCGATTGCCGGAGCCGCCGGAGCCGATTTCCTTTGTTATGTTACTCCAGCCGAACATTTGCGCCTGCCGACGTTGGCTGACGTCCGCGACGGCGTCATCGCCGCGCGGATTGCCGCCCATATTGCGGATATCGCCAAAGGGGTGAAGGGCGCAAGGGAGCGGGACCGGAAAATGTCGCAATGCCGGAAGAACTTTGACTGGCAAGGGCAGGTGGATTTATCCATTGATCCGGAAAGAACCGTTGCCCTTTTGGAAAAAAGCAAAAGCGCCCAGGATGAAGGTTGCACGATGTGCGGTGAATTCTGCGCGATCAAATTAGGAAAGAAGATAACCTGTTAAGGAAACAATATTGACTCGGACGGGGAAAATAAAGATGAAAAACGCCGCAAGGCGGAGGCGATCATCAGCCGCTTGAAGCAGGCGGGTTTTGAATCTTATTTCGTGGGCGGCTGTGTGCGGGATTTTGTTCGCGGCGTTGTCCCCGGAGACTATGACATCGTCACATCCGCCTTACCCGATCAGGTCAAGGTTTTGTTTGAACGCACGGTTCCCGTTGGCGCGAAATTCGGCGTGATGGTGGTGATTCAGGACGGCCATTCCTATGAGGTGGCGACTTTTCGCAGCGACGATGTCTATGAAGACGGCAGACGTCCTACCCGCGTTCACTTTTCATCGGCCAAGGAAGATGTTTTAAGGCGCGATTTTACCATCAACGGTCTGTTGATGGATCCCGAAACCAATCAAATCATCGATTATATAGACGGCCTTGCGGATATTGACAGGAAAGTCATCCGGACGATCGGAGATCCTGCCGTTCGTTTTAATGAAGACTATTTAAGGATGCTGCGTGCGATTCGCTTCACTGCCAATCTGGGTTTTGCCATGGATCCGGCAACGCGAAACGCCATTCAAGTCCATGCCGCAAATATCAAAAGGATCAGCGCCGAAAGAATTGCCGAAGAGCTTAACAAGATGCTGACGCGCGGAGGCGCTCGCCCCGGATTTGAATTAATGGTCGAAACAGGCATCTTGCAGCAGATCCTGCCGGAAGTGAACAGGATGCGGGGTGTTGGTCAACCGCCTCGGTTTCATCCGGAAGGTGACGTCTGGCAACATACGATGATCATGCTGGATCTGTTACCAGATGAAACCAGCTCTTCTATCGACCCGTCGCTGGCCTGGGGCGCGCTTCTGCATGATGTCGGCAAACCCATGTCGCGCACTGAAGATGAATCCGGCGTTCATTTTTATGGACACGTGAAATTGGGAGAGGCGATCGCTGAAGACATTCTCCAGCGTTTAAGATTTTCACGCGCGCAGCGTGAGACGGTGATCAGTCTGGTCCATCACCACATGGTCTTTATGAACGTCCAGAAAATGCGGCCCGCCCGTCTGAAGCGCTTTTTACGGATGCCGGATTTTCATCTGCACCTGCAATTACATCGCCTGGATTGCCTGGCCAGTCATGGAATGTTGGACCATTATGATTTCTGCCGCCGTCAATTACAAAATTTGGAGCAGGAAGAGTTGCATCCACCGCGCCTTTTGACCGGTGATGATTTGCTGACGATGGGATTTACACCCGGGAAGCTTATCGGGGAAATATTGCGGGCTCTGGAAGAAGAGCAACTGGAAAATAGAGTCCATAGTCAGGAAGAAGCGTTGGCCTTTGTGCAAATCCGGTGGAAACCTTAATTTCGCTGCGGATAAGATGGGGAAGATGAAAAAAATCTGCCTGAGTATTACGGTGCTTTTGATGGCTGGTCTGTTGATGCAAGCATGCACGAGCCGCGGAGCGAAAGTTAAATCCGTTTCACCCCGGCCGCAAAAACGGCAGTTGGCGATCATGGGGTACACGATTCAGGCGGGCGCGTTCGCGCAGGTAGAGCATGCGGTACGTTTAACGGTAAAGCTCAAAGGCCAGGGGCTGGATGCCACGTATTTCAAGGCATCCGACGGTCTGTTCAAAGTACGGTTCGGCAATTTCTCTTCAAAGGATTCAGCACGGCTTCGGGGGCAATCGCTGCAACGTGCGGGGATGATCGAAGAATTTTATGTCGTGCTGCCGGAAGATTCCGCGGCGGTGAAGCGCGAGCAATATGGCACGGATTATTTGAGAGAATCGCTGGTGAAGAGTGCCCGGGACTTTATCGGCGTGCCTTATCTGTGGGGCGGAACGTCCGCCGGGATGGGATTTGATTGCAGCGGTTTAACGATGACGGTGTATCAGTTGAATGGTCTGGATCTGCCGCGGCATTCCCGAACCCAGTATGACGCGGGCGATACGATTGATCGGGGCGACTTGCAAAAAGGCGACCTGGTCTTCTTTGCAACAGGTGGACACGGGAAAGTGTCGCATGTGGGCATCTATATCGGCGAAGGTCAGTTTATTCACGCGCCGTCTCGCGGCAAAAAAATCCGCATCGACTCTCTATCCAATGAATACTTCGCCAATTCTTATGTCGGAGCGAAAAATTATCTCTGATAGGGATGAACGTCTGAAAGCAACGCCAGTGCTGGATTTCGTGATAATGGTAAAATGCTTTATCTGAAAAAGCGTTTGTCGCAAAATTAAATTTATCTTTCTTTGCCGATGTATTTATTGTCTCGCTGAAATAAAAAAATAAAAAATGAAATATTTTTATAGTTTTTGTTGACTGGAGAGAAAAAATAAAGTAAAATTAAGCCACATCAGAAAGATTACTAAATCTGAGACGAAAAAGTAAACTCAATAAAAGGAGGCTAAACCCAATGACAGCAACAGCGAAGAAAGTAGTAAAGAAGGCTGCAAAGCCCGCCGCAAAAAAAGCGACAGCGAAGAAAGTTGTGAAGAAGGCCGCGAAACCCGCCGCCAAGAAGGCCGTGAAGAAGGCTGTTAAGAAGACCGTTGCAAAAAAACCTGCGGCGAAGAAAGTTGTCAAAAAGGCAGCGGCCAAAAAGTAACATCAATAAACAATCATAATTTAAAGAGCAGGCAGACGCGAGTTGCCTGCTCTTTAAGTTTCAGCGCCATTCCATTATCTCCCGCCAGACGATTTTACGCCGATCCGCTGAATTGATTCTGTGAAGAATAAAGCCTGTTTGAAAAAAAAGAATTCAGTGCTATAAAGATTTAAAATGGATTCACTTCAGAATAATGACGTTTTCTCATGACAAGTGAATCGTGCATCTTTGTTTCGCAGTATAGAGGTGATTCATGACCAGAGACTTAATTCTGAGTATCGACAACGGCACACAATCCGTCCGGGCTCTTATTTTTGATTTAAAAGGCAACCTGCTTTACAAAAAAAGAGTTCCGATGCAGCCTTATGTCTCACGTGAACCGGGTTGGGCGGAACAGGATGTCAGCTATTACTGGACATCGCTTTGTCAGGCCTGTCAGATGCTCTGGAGTGAAACGCCTGTGTCGAAGGAAGCCATCGCGGGAGTGACGCTGACGACACAGCGCGCCACGATGATCAATCTCGATAAAAGCGGTAAACCGTTGCGTCCGGCGATGGTCTGGCTGGATCAGAGACGCACCAGCGGCTTGAAACCGATAGGCGGATTGTGGGGGCTGGCTTTCAAACTGTCGGGCATGAGCGAAACCGTGGCATATTTTCAGGCAGAGGCGGAGAGCAACTGGATTAAACGTTATCAGCCGGACATCTGGAAGAAGACGAACAAGTTTCTGTTCCTTTCAGGCTATCTGACCTATTGCCTGACCGGCCGGTTTGTGGATTCCGTTGGTTGTCAGGTCGGCTATATTCCCTTCGATTATAAAAAGAAGGTCTGGGCGCCGTCGTGGGACTGGAAATGGCCGCTTACTCATATTGAACCTCAGATGCTGCCGGATTTGATCCCGCCCGCAGGTGTGCTGGGACAAATTACCCGTCAAGCTGCCGCGGATACGGGAATACCGGAAGGATTGCCGGTGATCGCCGCCGCCGCGGATAAGGCCTGTGAAGTCATCGGCGCCGGATGTCTGGAACCGCATATCGGCTGCCTGAGTTACGGCACAACCGCCACCATCAATACGACGCACTATAAATATGTTGAAGCCATTCCGCTGATTCCCCCTTATCCCTCGGCAGTGCCGGACGCCTACAGTCTGGAAATACAGATTTACCGGGGCTACTGGATGGTCAGTTGGTTTACGGAGCAGTTTGCGCAGTTGGAGCAGCAGATTGCCAAGGCACGGGGTGTAGAAGTCGAAACGCTTATTGAAGATCTCTTGCACGAAGTGCCGCCGGGTTCCATGGGCTTGATTCTCCAGCCCTACTGGTCGCCGGGCATCAAAGTGCCGGGGCCCGAGGCTAAGGGGGCCGTGATTGGTTTTGGCGACGTGCATAACCGGGCGCACTTTTACCGCGCTATGCTGGAAGGTCTGGCGTATGCCCTGCGGGAGGGCAAAGAGCGTCAGGAAAAGCGTAGTGGCGTGGATATTACTGAACTGCGCGTGTCCGGCGGTGGATCGCAAAGCGACGCGGCCATGCAACTTACCGCGGATATTTTCGGCATGTCCACGGCTCGTTCACATATTTATGAAACATCAGGGCTGGGTGCGGCTATCGACGCGGCGGTCGGTTTAAAACTGCACCGGAACTTCAAGGAAGCTGTCTTGGAAATGACACACATCGGACAATGTTTTGAACCGGATTTAAACACACACAAGATATACAATCAGCTTTACAATCGTGTTTACAAACAAATGTATAAAAAGTTAAAACCCCTCTATGAGGAAATCCGTGACATCACCGGCTATCCCAAAAGGGTGGGGGATGTGTGAATAGTGAATAGTGTATAGTGATGGTATAGTGGATGGTGTGAAGTATGCCTTCGCATCACACCTTGGCCGGCGCCTGTGCTCACCACATTTGCTATTCACTATTTTAACCCTATTGACAGAAGAAATAAACAAGCATATAGCGGAAACGTAAAATTTATAAAGAAAAGGCAGATCCAATTCATGTTGGAATTAAAGAATTTGTATTTCACGGTGCAGGAGAGTGACGGGATCAGCGGCGCGAGGCGCAATATTATCGACGCGATGAATTTCACTTTCGAAAAGGGCAAATTTTACGCGATCACCGGACCCAACGGCAGCGGCAAAACCACCCTGGCTAAATTGATCATGGGTGTTAATCCGGCATCGCAGGGAACCATCGTTTTCGATGGACAGGATGTTACGGGCCTGACGATCACCGAGCGTGCCAAAGCCGGTATCGCCTATAGCTTTCAGCAACCCGCTCGTTTTAAGGGAATCACCTTTCGCGATTTGCTGATCATTGCCACCGGCATTGAGGATGAAAATAAACTACTTGATATTCTTTCCAGAGTGGGCATTTGTCCCCTGTCCTTTCTGGATAAAGAGGTGGACGCCAAACTGTCCGGTGGTGAGATCAAGAAAATTGAGTTGGCGATCACCATTGCCGCGAATCCCAAAATGGCCATCTACGATGAACCGGATACGGGGATCGATTTGTGGACGATTGGTCCGATGGTGAGTCTTCTGAAAAAAGAATTGGCTGAAAATCGGACAACAACCCTTGTGATCAGTCATAATAAATCCTTTTTAGAGGCGGCGGATGTGATTCTGATCATCAATGCGGGCAAGATTGTCTATAATGGAAATCTAAAAGGCGCCCTACCGCTTCTGGATGATTTGAGTGTGTGCACTTATCGGGACAGCTGTGAAGGAGATCGCGATGCTGGATGCTTTAGATAAATCATTATTAAAAACGGTTGCCGATCTGGAAGGCCTGCCCAAAGGCGCCTACAATATACGAAAAAACGGCAAACTCCTGAGCCGTCAGGTATCGGCCAATATCAATATTGAAAGTAATGCCGAAGGGACAGGCATTATTGTCAGGATTAAACCGGGCACTAAAAACGAATCCGTCCATATTCCTGTCATCCTGAGCCAGGCCGGTCTTTATGATGTTGTCTATAACTCCTTTATCATCGGGGACGACGCGGAGGTGACGATTATAGCGGGCTGCGGCATTCACTGCGGTTCGTCCGAGCCGGAAGGACACGCGGGTATTCATGATTTCCAGGTCGGCAAAAGAGCGAAGGTAACTTACGTTGAAAAACACTATGCCTCAGGTGACGGCAAGGGGCGCCGAACACTCAATCCGACTACCAAAGTATTTCTGGACGAAGGCGCGCACGCAGAGATGGAGTTGACCCAGATCAGCGGTGTTGATGAAGCCAACCGGCTCAATGAAGCGGTGTTGGGACCGGACAGTCTTTTGCTGATTACGGAAAGAGTCTTAACGGATGGTGAGCAGGCAGCCGTATCCACGAATAACATTGTCTTAAAAGGTGCGGGAAGCCGAGCCAACATGATATCGCGGTCGGTGATGAAAGGCAATTCCAAACAGACTTTTTATGCGACGATGGACGCGCAAAACAAATGTTTTGGCCATATTGAATGCGATGCGATCATTATGGATAACGGAACCAATGAAACCATGCCGTCGCTTAAAGCCGGTCATCCCGACGCAGAATTGACGCACGAAGCCTCGATCGGTAAAATTGCGAGTGATCAACTGACCAAGCTGATGAGCCTGGGCTTGACGTATGACCAGGCGGTGAACCGGATTATTCAGGGCTTCCTGAAATAGCATGGCGTGGCAGACCCTCACGTAGAGCAGACCTGTTTTTGTCAGTTCAGCATAAAATGGACTTGATCATGCGTCATTCTTTTTTCCAACGGATGTGGTTGCTTCTGTTGATGGGCTCCCTGATGGGACTTTGGGGTTGCGCCAACATGATAGAAACCATGCCGCCTCCTCCGGATTTTTTATCCAGAGCAGAACTCACCGGCCCATATGATAGAGATATTCCAACTCGTGAAGCCAATTCAATCAAAAACGCCAGCCTGATGCTGGATTGGGCTGTGCCTTATATTTTCATCAGGGTGGGGACGTATTTTGAGTCCACCGGTGATCAGGAACGTTCGATTCATTTCTACAACCGGGCGATTGATGCATTTCGTAAACGGAATAATGCCCCTGGCGAAGGATCTGCTTTCAGTCGAAAAATATCCGCGCTGATCCGCTTTGGCCAACTTCAAACGGCTTATCTCGCCATGCAAGAACTGGCTGGAAAATGGTCCAAATCCCCCCTCAATGCTTTTGTCTCCTATAGCGAAGGCTATTATCATTTGAAAAATGGCGATTATGACAAAGCGCGGAAATATTTCGGTCAGGCCCTGGCGGCCGGTTCAAACGATTCAGACAATCCGGACTGGCTGGCGCTCAGGCGTGATGCCGAGTTCGGTTACGGCATGGCTCTGATCCTGGCTGATTACTTTCCAGCCGTGTCCGGCAGATTATGCGTGCAGGATTTCGATGAGGCCCTTTATCAAAATATTCGCCGCAATATTTCCGAAGGTCTGTTGCATCTGGAGCAGGTTTCCGCGCTAAATAAAGATATTTTGAATACAAAAGTCCGTCGTTATTTTCCGGAGATCATCCCCTCGTCTATGGAATGCGATGTGTACAACTTGCGGGGATTAGCTTATGGGATCGCGGGAAAAAGCCAGGATGCCATTAAAAATCTTGAAACGGCTGTCAGCCTGGCCAGAAAGTCCGATTATCACTTAGGCGAAGCCGACGGTAACTTTTTTCTTAATCAGGTTTATCTCCTCAATAAAAACAGGTCCGAAGGAATCAAAGCGGGGCAGGCCCTGGCCGAAATTGCCGATCGGTATCAGTTGGTTTCTTATTCGATCTGGGCAAATATGATTCTTGCTCATCACTATCAAGGAATAGGTGACACGGACCGGACGATGAATGCCATGAACAAGGCATTGACGCTGATCGAAGATAATAGCGCATGGCTTTCATGTGATGCTGACTTCAGGGGAATCGGCTTTTTCCAGCATCAGGCGATCTACGAAGCGCTGCTCAATCTGTACGTCGGAAAAAGTGATGAAAGAGGGGCTTTCCGAACGGCCGAGCGATCAAAAGCGGCCATGTTGGCCGACCGGTTGTCGGAAGATGTTGTCGGCAAAACACCCGCTGTTCTGGAAGGCTTAAAGCAAATGCATTTTTACCGTCAACGGTTGGCCCGGCATTACAAAAATCTGTTGTCACCTTTCAGCGGATCTGCCCTCTTTATGGATACAATGGATAAGATAGATAAAGACCGAAGGGTCTATGTTGAATGGCTGGCAGGAATTAAAGTGCAGGACGAAGCTCTGCATTCACTCATCGGTGTTGTCTCTCCGGAAGTGGGCGATATTCAGCGACTGCTGGATACGAATACAACCCTTTTCGCCTATTATGTCGGAGAACAATATTTGTATGTCTGGGTGATCAGTAAAAGTGGCTTCCATCAGGAAATAATCAACATGTCCCGCAAAGATGTTGACCGGCTGATAAACACTTATCTGAGTGCGATGATGTCCAGGGATAAAAATCATACCGATGCTTTGGCTGAAAAACTCTACGACACATTTTTAAAACCGGTTATTCCATTTGTTTACGGGGACCGGATAGGCTTTGTGCCCCATAAAACGCTTTACAACCTTCCTTTTGCGTCGATGCGTTATATGCGGTCTTATCTGGTGGATGGTTTTACGATTTTCCATCTACCCCATTCCGGCCTTCTGAAACAGATACTGCCGAAGAAATCCATGCCGGGCGTGGCAAAGGTTATCATCCTGGCCGATTCTCCAGGTGTCGAAAAACAACAGCTTGTAGCGCACGCGGTGGAAGAGATGTCGGTGATAACTCAACTCTGGGAGGTTGAGGACAAATCGAAGGCGACATTGATGGAGATGGTTTATAAAAATCTGGAGAAAAGCGGTAGCACGGCCGATGCATTAAGAGCGGCACAGAATGGCATGATTCAAATGGGGTATGGACCGTCTGATTGGGCGGCGTTTATCATGACCGGCCAAGATTAAGCAAATGGATCAATCGGCTTAAAACTGAATCCGGAAGCGGTTTTCAACGGCCCAATGGTAATTTTACAAATTGCCCTTGTGATTTTACTATAATTTTGTCAAAATGCAGCTCATTGAACATGAAGTTACAATAAAAAAATAAGAACAAGGAGATGATTATGTCGAAAACAGAAGATGCTCTAAAAGAAGCCTTTGCCGGTGAGTCACAGGCCAACCGCAAATATTTGGCATTTGCCGCCAAGGCGGACGCGGAGGGATTTCCCCAGGCCGCCAGGCTGTTTCGAGCCGCGGCGGAAGCGGAAACGGTCCATGCCCACGCCCATTTGCGGGCAATGAAAGGCATCCGGTCCACCCAAGAAAACCTGCAGGAAGCTGTTGCCGGTGAAACACACGAGTTTAAAAGCATGTATCCGGCGATGATTGAAAGCGCCAAAGCCGAAGGGCACAAGGAAGCCGAGCGTTCGTTCCATTTTGCCAATGAAGTGGAAAAAATTCATGCCCGGCTCTATCAGCAGATGCTCGATTCCGCGGATGCCGCGAAAGACAACTACAGCTACTATGTTTGTCCCGTCTGTGGCTTTACCGCGGAAAAAGAAGCGCCGGAAACCTGCCCTGTTTGCGGCGCCAAAGGCAAGATGTTCCGGAAAGTTGATTGATGATAACCAATAAGTTTCCCCCCGGCAGCCCGTAAGGCAAAACCGGATCTGTCGGGGGCTTTTAAGCCGGTCATTCAGACCGGACGCTTTGGCCATTTTCTTTTCCAAAATTGCTCACGACACACAGCAAAGATCGATTGGGCAGAGAAATGAAAGAAGTTCTCATCGCCACAAGCGGCATTATATTATTCCTGGTAGGCATGATTCGCCTTTCTTCCACCGTCCGTCGGATGATGAACGCCAGAATAAAAGAATTGGTCAAATATGCCGTGGAGAAACCTTTCTATGGGTTGGTCACTGGCATCGTCTCCGCGATCGTCTTTCAGAGCTCTTCGGCCTCAACCGCGCTCACGATTGGCCTGGTCAGCGCCGGTCTGATCAGCTTTTACAGTTCCCTGGCCATCATCCTAGGCGCGGATATCGGCACAACCCTGATTGTGCAATTTGTCATCTGGCGGTTTACGGAATTTTCTCCGTTTTTTGTTTCCATCGGAGGACTTTTGTGGCTGACCCGCCGGGGCAAATGGAAGGCTGCAGGCGAAATGATTTTTTATTTCGGCCTGATCTTCTTTGGTCTGGAGATCATCAGTCAGGCGGCGGCGCCCCTCAAGCAATCGCCGGCCTTTATTTCTTATTTTACTCAGATCAAAAATCCGCTGTTGGGAATTGGAGTGGGGATGGTGGTTACAGCCGTTGTCCATGCCTCCGCGATACCGATCAGTATTCTGGCTGTCTTGGCGCAACAGGATCTGGTCCTTTTGGAAAATGCCGTGCCTGTTATTTTGGGCGCCAATATCGGTACGACCGTGACAGCTCTGCTGGCCGGCACGGTTGCGAATGTCAGCGGTAAAAGAACCGCCGTGTCTCACCTGATTTTCAAATGCATGGGTGTTTTGCTTTGTCTGATAGGTTTCCCATTTTTCCTCGACGTCCTGAAAAGGATGTCTGAAAGTGTCGCTCAGCAGATCGTTTGGGCCCATTTTTTACTAAACCTGCTGATTGTTGTCGTTTTTATTTTTTTTCTGCGTCCCTTTGCCGCGTTGATGAATAGAGTTTTACCCGGTGAAGACGACGCTCTGCCGGTCTGGCCGGAATATCTCGACCATAAAGATTTAATGAATCCGGTCAAGTCGTTGGATCACGTGCAAAAGGAGTTGCAACGGCAGATAAAACTCGTGCAAATCATGTTTCTCAGAACCATCAAGCAAATGTCACACTATGAAGAAGGAAGGCGCAGAGATATTTCTTATGTTGAGATGGTGGTCAACAATTTGCGTGCGCAGATCGTTAAATTTCTCTGGAAAGTATCCGATCGTTCATTATCTGAAGAGCTTTCCCAGTGCGTCTTTGCCTATACGGCTATGACCGGAGACATAAAAAGCATCGGCAATCATATTCAGTCGATCAGTGCTCTGACCATGCAAAAGGCTTTGCGCAAGATCAAATTCAGCGACTGCGGCGAAAGAGAATTTCAGAATATTCTTTCCCTGGTAAGATCGCAATCTAGAAGACGCTTCAACGTTGATGGAAATTTTCAAGGCCGAAACGGTGAAGGATGTTATCCGCCGAGAGGAAGAGATCGATGTGAGGGTCAAAGAATCGCTGGATAATCATCTGAAAAGATTTCACCTGCGCGAATGCAGTCCGGAAGCCGGCCCCATTTTTGTCGAAATGCTGGGTCATCTGGAACGTATATCCGATCTTTGCAACAATATAGCGGAGTATGTTTGGGATATTCAGTAACCGTGTCACCCATGCGAAAAACGTATTGCCTGAATCGAGAATATCTTCTATAATGGCGTAAAAAGATGATTATCCACCAAAGGGGGTATTCATGGACAAAAGAATGAACGCATTGGCTTTTGCTCTGGAGAATGAAGAAAAAGAACGCGAGTTTTACCTGGCCCATGCTCGGAAAACTAAGAATATGGCGGGAAAAAACATGTTCAAGCAGATTGCCGATGAGGAAAAAGAACATTACGAGATGCTGAAAAAACTCCATGATAAATGGGCCGAGCAGAAGAAATGGCCAGCCACCGTTCCCTTGAAAGTGAAGAAATCATTAGCCAGTGACGTCTTAAAATCCATGTCCGGCAAAAAGTCCGCCCGTATTACCGGCACGGAAGATGAGCTCAAAGCCGTCCGCACGGCTATTGATTTTGAAGCACGCGGCGTTGCGCTATATTCCAAACTGGAAAAACAATGCACCGACCCGAAAGAGATAGCGTTTTTCCATATGTTGGCGGGTGTCGAGCGCGAGCACCTTTTGTCGCTTAAGGATACGGAAGAATTTCTGGCCGATCCGGCCACGTGGTATCAGTATATGGAAAAATCGGGTTTGGACGGGGCGTAAAAAATCCGGAAGCCGGCATGTCAGGCGGCACCTATCGAGTCCGTCTCTTCCAGCTTGCAGGTAAGTTCCGTCCAGAGATGGTAGGCGTTTTCCAGATCATTTTCAACGGTTTTCAAATCGATCTGGATCTCCTTGATTTTAACCGAGTCCCTGTGTGTCTGCGGATCGCACAGACATTTTTCATGGGCGGCTTTTCGAACTTCTAATTTTGCAATTTTTTCTTCCACCCCTGCCATTTCTTTTTTCAATGCGTTTCGAATCTTCGAAAGTCGATTGCGCTCTTCCGCCTCAATCCTTTTTTTGTCTTTCAGCGTTAACGTCTTGTCGGCAGCGGACTGTTCACGATTGTCTTGTTGGATCGCATCAGCCGTATTTTGTGAGCGTTTTTCAATGAAGTAGGAATAATTGCCCGGATAATCATTGATCTTGGCGTCCTTGAGTTCAAAGACCTTGTTGACCAGATGATCCAGAAAGTAACGGTCATGGGAGACAATAGCCACCGTGCCGGAATAATTGATCAGCGCGTTTTGAAAAACGTCTTTGGTCTTGATGTCCAGATGATTGGTCGGTTCATCCAGAATCAAAAAATTGGTGTCCAGAAGCATGATTTTTAAAAGCGCCAGACGCGATTTTTCGCCTCCCGACAGAACGCCGACGGATTTAAAAACATCATCACCCGAAAAAAGAAATGCGCCCAGCAGATTGCGCTTGGTCTGGTCATCGGCAGAAGTTGCAACCGCATTGATTTCTTCCCAGATCGTTTTTGTGTAGTTGAGGTTCTGAGAGCTTTCCTGCGAAAAAAACGCCATGTTGACCCCGTCACCATATTTCACGGTGCCTTCGGTCGGCTGTTCCGATAGACTCAAAATCCTTGACAGTGTTGATTTACCCGATCCGTTCACGCCCACGAAGGCGACCTTGTCGCCGCGGAAAAGTGAAAAATTCAATCCGGAGAAAACCGTCAGATCGCCATAGGAGTGTCCCAGGTCAACAACCTTAACGACTTCCTTCACGCTTTTTTTGCCTTCCGGAAATCTCATAACGGCGCTGCGTGCGCTGCCTTCCAGCTTGACGTCCTTAAATTTCTCCAGCATCTTGACCCGGCTTTGCACTTGAGCGGCTTTGCTTGCCTTATAGCGGAAACGCTCCACGAACTCTTCAATTTTTTTAATCTGCGCTTTTTGCAGTTCCATTTCTTTTTTGAGCGCTTCGCGGCGCCGGTCTTTCTCTGTCAGATAATAGGTATAGTTGCCTTTGTAGATATGGACACGGCGGGCGGACAGTTCTGCGATTTGCGTGGCGATCTTGTCGAGAAAAAAATGATCGTGGGATACCACCAGAATGGTTCCGGGGTAATCCTTGAGGTAGCTTTCCAGCCACTCCATGCTTTCCGTGTCCAGATGGTTGGTTGGTTCATCCAGAAGCATGATGTCCGGTTGCGCAAGCAGGATGGATGTCAACAGAATCCTCATTTTCCATCCACCGGAAAACAAATCGCAGGTTTTGGCGAAATCACTTTCGCGGAATCCGAACCCCTTGAGGATTTGCTTAGCCCTTGCTTCAAAAGCGTAGCCGTCGCGGGCGGAAAATTCAGCCGTGGCGTCCGCATAATGGCGGGCGAGCTCGCTGTATTCATAGGTGTTGGGTCCAACGAGGGATATTTTTTGCTCCAGATCCCGGATGGATTTTTCCAAATCGGCAATGCCGCTTTTCTTCCGGAGATACTCAACCAGGCCCGTCTCTTCAAGTTCGACCAGATCCTGCGGCAGATAGCCGATCTTTTTTTGCTTCCGGTCGGGAATATCAATAAAGCCCGAATCGAGATGCACCTGATCAAGGATGGCGCGAAAGAGCGTGGTTTTACCCGTGCCGTTATCGCCTACCAGACCAATGCGGGCTTTCGGATGAATCGTCCAGTTAATTTGATCAAACAGCTGTTTGTCCAAAAAAGACAAGCAGACATTGCGGAAATAAATCACGGGTTGCTCCTGTTTCAAAATCTGCGGGACTATAGGAAAATTAAATATCGATGTCAATGGATTAATAAAAGGGATGGAGATGCTAAAGAGCCGCTTCAGCGCTGCTCTCTATTCCGATCGGCTGAATGGTGCCGGAGGGTTTCAGTGGCCGAGAGCCTGATCATTCATTATGCGCCAATAATCCCAGCGGCAAACAGTTGCTTCATTCTTTTGTTCATGATTCGTCCTCCATATTTATGCGGAGAAATTATTGAACACAAACAAGAATCTGCTTGAATGATTTCTTTTCACCCGTGGATATAGCCTCAAGCGCTGCAGCAGGTCCGACCGGTCAGATGCTGATAATAGTCCTGAAAAGCCAGCTGCCAGGGCTGCATGGTTTTCCCGGTCGCGGTCATGAATTTCTGCATACCGAGAACACTGAAGGCCGGCCTCAGAGCCGCTCTTTGCAACTCGTTCGTTTTAATTGGAGAAATTTCGACAGTGTCCAGATGCGCCTCTTTTAATATTCTTTTCGCAAATTCATACCAGGTGCAATTCCCGCGGTTGGTGACATGGAAAATACCCCGAACGTTCTTATCGATCAGTAACTCCGTTGCTGCGGCCAGATCGCGCGTGCAGGTGGGCGAACCCGTCTGATCATCCACCACAGTCAGTTTATTTGTTGTTTTCGCCTTATTCAGGATAGTCTGCACAAAGCTTTTCCCTTTCACGCCGTACAGCCAGGCCGTGCGGATCAGAATATAATTGTCGGTGATCGTCCGCAGATAATTTTCTCCGGCCAGTTTGGATGCCCCGTACACATTGATCGGATTGCAGACGTCTTCTTCCATGTAGGGACGGCTGCCGGTCCCGTCAAACACGTAGTCCGTGCTGAAATGAACGATGGTAATATTTTTGCCGCGGCATGCTTCGGCGATATTTTTCACCGCTTCGGCGTTTGCGGCAAAGCATTCTTCTTGGGCTGTTTCACAGCCGTCCACGTTGGTATAGGCGGCGGCGTTCACCACAATCTGTGGTTTAATTTCCCGAACCGCTTTTTGGCACTCTTCCGAGCGGGTGATGTCGATATCCTCCAAATCCATGCCAATTACCTCATGGCGGTATTGAAACTGCGCGCCGAGGTCGCTTCCCAGCATGCCTTTATGTCCCAAAAGCAATATTTTCATCAATCAGTATTTAACCTCCTTCAAAAAAAGACCGCAGGCCGGCGCGGTTATCCCCGCGATGTTGCGATCGCGTGAATCAATAATATTCTTCATTTCTTCCGGCCTTCGTTTGCCTCGGGCGACTTCCGTAAGAGTCCCGACGATGTTACGCACCATATACTTCAAAAATCCCCTTGCTTCCACTGTAATTTCGATCAAACCGTCAGGACCCGTTTCAATTACAATATGGGTGAGTGTCCGCACGCGATCTTTCACATCCGTGCCGGTGGCGCAAAAACAGGAAAAATCATGGGTGCCCGGCAGGTATAGCGCCGCTTCCCGCATCTTCTCCAGATTCAGCGGATAACGGATGAACCAGAAATATTCACGCCCCAGCGCAGGTCTTAAACTCTGATTGCAGATCCGGTAAACATACACCTTGCTTTTGACATCATGTTGGGCGTGAAAATCAATGGGAACTTCTTCGAGCTTCTTCACCACAACATCCGGTGGCAGGACACTGTTGATGCCCCGGAATATTTTTTCAGCAGGCAGACTTGTTGGGCTTTTAAAGTTAGCCACCTGATTAATGGCGTGAACGCCGGCATCCGTGCGGCCTGAGCCGATCAAGGTTACCTTGCCCGAGGTGATCTTACCTGCGGCTTCTTCCAGGATCTGCTGAATCGAAATGCCGTTTAGCTGTCTTTGCCAGCCGCAGTAAGCCGCACCGTCATATTCAATGATAATTTTAAAATTGCGCATGTTTTATTAATCGTCCTTGCCAGTTTTTTCCAAAAAGGTTAAGAACAAAATCAATGGCCTCCTATCCACGGCCATCTCAAGGCAGTGTTTTATCAGCCGGGATAGTAACTTACACTAAAAACCGGGTCAAGGCAAAACACTCGGCATTAAAGGAGACTGTTTATGAGTGAAGATTTACAAAAAGCGACAACCCAAGGGAAAATCAAAATATTTGAAGAAAAAGTTCAAGCCCTGATGCAGATGGGCGGCGAAAAACAAGTCAAAAAACAGCACGACGGCGGTAAACTCACAGCCCGTGAACGTCTGGATCATTTATTCGATAAGGGAACCTTTCAGGAAGTTCAGCTTTTCGTGAAGCATCACGCAACCCTTTTCGGTATGGATAAAAAGGAAATTCCGGCAGATGGTGTGATCACGGGTTTTGGCAAAGTCAACGGTCGCGTCGTTTTTGCCGCTTCCCAGGACTTTACCAGCGCGGGCGGCACTCTGGGTGAAATGCATGCCAGAAAAATCTGGAAGGTTATGGATATGGCCATCGCCGCGCAAAAACCATTTATCGCCATCAATGATTCCGGCGGCGCTCGAATTCAGGAAGGCGTCCCGTCTCTGGAAGGTTACGGTGGCATCTTTTACCGCAATACTCTAGCATCCGGCTACATTCCTCAGGTTACCGCCATTATGGGGCCGACCGCGGGTGGCGCGGTTTATTCGCCGGCTCTCACCGACTGGATTTTCATGGTAAAAAACACATCCTATATGTACATCACCGGGCCGGAGGTCATTAAGGCGGTGATTGGCGAAGAAGTAACTCAGGAACAGTTGGGCGGCGCGGTGGCACACGCCTCGAAAAGTGGCGTCTGCCATGTGGTTACGGAAAATGACACGGACTGTATCGATAAAATCAAAATGCTCTTGTCCTATTTACCCGACAGCTGCAATTCGCCACTGCCGGTTGCCGATACCTCCGATAGTCCCGAACGGGATTGTCCTGAACTGGATAAAGCAATTCCCGATAAGGCAGCCCGCGCTTATAATATGAAAAATATTATTAAAGCCGTCGCCGATAATCATGAAATGTTTGAGTTGCACGAACAATGGGCACAAAATATCATCGTCGCACTGATCCGCATCCTGGGCAAGCCGGTCGGTGTTATTGCCAATAATCCCATGTTTTACGCGGGCGTGCTCAATGTCAATGCCTCGGATAAGGCATCGCGCTTCATCCGTTTTTGCGATGCCTTTAATATTCCGCTTTTGACTTTTGCCGACGTACCCGGCTACATGCCCGGCACGGATCAGGAATGGGCGGGCATCATCCGTCATGGCGCGAAACTGCTGCATGCCTATTCGGAAGCAACCGTCCCCAAAATTACGGTTGTGACCCGTAAAAACTACGGTGGATCTTATATCGGCATGTGCAGCAAACAGTTGGGGGCGGATTATGTCATGGCTTGGCCGACGGCAGAAATCGCCGTGATGGGTGCGGAAGGCGCCTGCAATATCATTTACCGCAGCGACATTGCTGCGGCAGCAGATCCGGTGGCCAAACGCGCCGAACTGATCGCGAGCTATGAAGAGAAATTCAATAATCCGTATTTTGCGGCCTCGCTGGGCGCTATTGAAGAAATTATTTTCCCGAGAGAAACGCGCAAGCGCATTATCGCAGTGCTCAATGCCATGCAGGATAAAAAAGAAGCGCGACTGGAAAAGAAGCACAATAATATACCCCTTTAGGCTAGGGGCGAGGAATTGGTCATGGCGGACATTGACGTGGGAAAGTATTTCGGCCTCAGCTGTGTTAAAAATAACCAACTGAATCGACAGCATTAATGATTTTCAAAATTGTAAAGAAAAGCGACATAAAAAAGATCCATATGAAGGGTATAAACAAAAAACATTAATGTAATTAAGTGTATCACAGAATCCATTTTTGTAAAGAATTCCGACAATATAATAAATGTCATTTAAAAACATCTATTTACAAATTTAATGGAGATGCGCTTACTCAAAAATAATTTAAGAATTACATCAGATAAGTTTGGAGTTCTTTATAGTTCTGGAAATCCGCATCAACAAACGAGGCGCCGACATGGACGCTGTCTTTAGAGCTGACAGCGTTTCGCGACTCACAAGACAGACGAATAGATTTATTATTAGAAGGCAAGTTAAAGGACACTTCAAATTTTGATCCCTGCCCATCAATTTTCAACCGGTCTTCCATGTCCTTTGGAAGCATTATTTTCAAGCCCCCCAGCGAAATCTCCGTAATGGCGGCTATGCCTTCTTGTTCAGTATCCGGCTGGTTAACAACAGCCGGAACGAAAAGAGCTTTGCGTGGATATTGACGTTTTTCATGGTTTATTTCAACGGTGGATGCCATTCTTCTATTCAGATAATCAGATAGAATGATTGCAATTGTTGAAGATAGAGACCGCCGGTCTTCCCTGGAAATTTGCAGTAACGAATGATGCAGTTCTTTACTGGCACGAAAGCATATGGAACTTTCTTTTTTCATGAAACGGCCTTGTATTATAATTTATTTTCCCGTAAATTGTTACATGCACATGTTATGCCCTAAAAAATGTTTATGACTCTTATTTACTTATAATATTGTAATAATTAAACATTCTTGAATTGTGAGATAAAAGAAAATTTTTTTAATCACTTCATTCCATCTATTTTTCATATTTGTAAAGAATTCCGACAATTTTTCATTCTGCACTTAAGTTGCTTTAAGGAATTTCATTTTTGTTGATCAATCGCAACAAATTTCATAATATTACTAATTATTACAAAAAATCATAATATTTCATTTACAAAATCGTCCATAAATGCTATTGATTTCGCCAATTGAGTTTAATGACGGCGTTATGATTATGGCATTTATTGATATTTTAATCATTCCGTCATTATTCTATCATACGGAACAAGTATGATGCGCCTGCAATTGCAAGATTGTAATTATCGATAAAAACCCCGATGTTCGGGTTTGATCAAACTTGATTTAGGAGGAAAAAATGAAGAGATTTTGGGTTGTTTTGTTAACGCTGGGGTTGATCGCAGCCTTCAGCACAACGGTTTTCGCCGTGGATTTGAAGTTCAGCGGCGAGTATTATGCAGCAGGGATGTATCTGGATAAGACCTCGTTGAGGGAAGGCGTGGCCAACGAAGGTCCTTCGACAGCCTTTTATTATCAGAGATTAAGAGTTCGAACAGATTTTGCCGTAACACCCGGTCTGACCTTGATTACCCGTTTTGATGCAATGGAGAGAGCATGGGGTGCCTCAAGGTCTGATTCATCTGATCCTAAAAAAGGAGGAGCAAGAGCTGTTGACTCTGCGGGAACTGTCGCGGAAAATGAAAACTTTGTTTTCGACTGGGCCTACATTGAATATAAAGCACCCATTGGTGTGTTCAATGTTGGTTATATGAATTATGGAAGCACAGGCACAATTTTCGGCAACAATAGTGCCCCTGAAGCAAGAATTAAATATTCTTATACCATCGGCCCGATAACAATTAATCCCGCTATTTCAAAAATAAAAGAAGGAGATTATACGTCACTTAATAATGCAGGCGTGACCGATGCAGATAATGATGTATATCACCTCGAAGGCGTTTATAGCTGGAAAGGCGGCCGCGCCGGCTTGAATGTTAATTATTACAATTATGCAGGTAACCGAACCCATGCCACTCAACCTTATAAGAGAGAATATTTCCTTTTCACGCCTTATGTCATGGCCAAAATTGGTCCGGTGGCCCTGCAGGCTGAATTCAATTATGCAACTGGCGAAGACGAATATGAACACCCAGCTACCACAAAGGATGCCGATATAGAAAGTTACAGCGGTTGGGTTGATGCTACAGCTGATTTCGGAATGTTCTATGCGGGCGGCACTATTGCGTATGTGTCGGGCGACGGTGATGCTAACGATGATAAAGTTGAAGACGTCCTCAATGGCGGTCGTGACTGGAGTCCCTGCCTGATCATGTGGAACTACGATCGGACCAACTGGGCGGGCGCGCTTGAGGGTTACAATGGAACTAAACAGGATACATCCATGACTAACGGCTGGTTCTTCCAGGTGCGGGGTGGTTTGAGGCCTGTCGATAAATTAGACATTATGGCATCCGTTGCCTATGCCCGTGCGGATAAACCCAGGACTATCCTGGACCGGGAATACGGCTGGGAAGTGGATCTGACCGGCACATACAAAATCACCAATAACCTTTCCTACATGCTGGGCATAGGTTATCTCTTCGCCGGTGATTACTATAAGGGAACCAATGGTGCCAACGACATTAATAATGATTTTCTGGTCATCAATAAGTTGACGCTGACGTTCTAAAACAGTTTGATAATCTGAACATTTCAGTTTAAGAAAAATTTAAATCCCCGCTGGTTTTCGCCCGCGGGGATTTTTTAATCATTACAAACCAGCCGGTTATCTATCTTTCTTACTTGGTCTCTTTTCTTTCCTGTTCGATGAATTTCAGTGTATTATTGAAGCTGAACATGCCCGGAATCGTGATATAGTTTTTATATTTTTCTTTTAAAGCCGCCTGTTTTTCTTTATTGCCGATAGAATCACCGATCAAAACGAAATAGTCTTTCATTGTGGTAAGCGTCTTTTGATCGCCGACTGGTCCGTGGCCGGGGATGATCGTTTTGACTTCATATTTATTGGACAGAGTGGCAAGTGCGTTAATCCAGGAAGCCACCTGCGTGCCACTTTTGGCAAGGAGTGCCGGATGCCAATGATTGAAAATCAGATCGCCCGTGAAACAAGGAGCTTCCGATTTTCCAGATAAACAACCATATCATTCCAGGTATGCGCCCTGCCAGTGTTGAAGAGATGTACGGTTTCACTGCCGATCTTCATAATTTTTTCTTCACCGGACTTTAGCGTGACATCCGGATACCGGCTGGCCTTGCCGGAGTCTTCATCCCACTGCTTTTTTGTGTATTCACCGGCGATGATCTTGGCCTGAGGATAAAGCGCATTCCCGCCAACGTGATCAAAGTGGTCATGTGTGTTGACAATCGTGATATCTTTGGCCTTGACTTGATTTTTAAGGATTTGAGCCGCACCTCTCATTTTGGTATCGACGATCAGCGCACTTGCACCGTCTTCGGAGGTCAGTACAATGGAGTTTCCGCCGCCCAGGTAGATGGTTAATTGGGGGTCATGCGAGACGGTTTCCACCTTTATAAAGTCCTGGTAGGATTTCCAGAAATAAATACCACCTGCCGCAATGACGACTAAAATTGTTAATCCAACGATCAGCAGAACTTTTTTCATACATCCTCCTTGAATGATCCTAATGCCAAGCACCTAAGCCCCAACTCCTCACACTTTCTACTCCATCCATTTTTTTCCTCCCAGTACTCGCGCGACCATCATGCTCGAAACATTATCGCCCACAGCGTTGAGCATTGTGGCAGGCGCGTCCACCAGGGTGCCGATCATGGTGATGAGCGGAAACGCTTCGGGAGGAAAGCCATATAAGGATAAAATCAAAAGCTCGCCGATGGTGCCGCCACCGGGAATGCCACTGACGACCACGCCGGTCAGAAGGGCGATGCCCAGAGCGGTCAGCATCGTATCGATGCCGGAAAAGGGCATCTGAAAAATGCCGAAAAGGAATGCGATTTTCAACACAGCGGCCAGACACGATCCTTCCATGTGTATGGTTGCGCCTATAGGAATGACGACTTCGCTGATATCTTTGGGCACGCCGATCTTATCCGCCGCCTGTAAGTTGGAGGGAATCGTCGCCATGGAACTGCCGGTAGCCAGCGCTGTGACGGACGGCGGGATAATGTTGCTCCAGAATTTTATCACGCCGGACGTACGGCCGGCGATAAATGCGTACAACGTAAAGGCTAGAAAGAAATACAAAATGGCTGTTGGATAATATAGGGCCATTGCGCGCGCGTAAGAACCCAGAAGCTCCGGGCCGAAGACGCCGACCAGGTAGGCGAAGTAGGCGCAAAGACCAACCGGCGCGTAATACATGATGAAGGATATCAGCTTCATCATGACATCGTTTGCCGAAGTCAGAAATCCGGTAAAGGCTTTTCCTTTCTCTCCCACGGCGGACGTGGCCAGTCCGACCAAAATAGAAAAGATAATCAAAGCAAGCATATTATTCTTGGATAAAATATTAGGAAAATCCGGAACAGTGAATGCCCTGACGATTTGATCGCCCGCCTTGATCTGCTGAACGTCTGCCGCCGCAGGCAGGGGAATGTTTACACCGGAAGCGGGAGGATAGAAGATGACGGCGACAAGCATGACCACCGACGCGATGATGCCTGTGATGACAAAAATCAGGATCATCACAGAGAGAATTTTCCCCAGACGCTTAAGGTTGGTCATGGAGGCTACGGTGGACGAGATGGAAAAGAAAACCAGCGGTACAATGACGGTAAAAAGCAGATTCAGAAAAATGTCACCCAGCGGCTTGAACATCGCCGCATCTTTTTTAAAGATGATGCCCAGAAGAGCGCCGATCAGGATGGAAATGATCAGAAGGATCGAAAATCCGTAGGACTTCAAAAATGGCGGCATATTTCTTTTCATATTTATCACTTCACCGGGAAATTAAAATACGTGTCGGCATAGGGTTCGTTATTGAGCGTAAAGTGCCACCACTCCTTTTCATAGCTTCGGAAACCGTGTTTTGCCATCAGTGTTTTTAAAAGCAGGCGATAGCTTCTTTGCTGCGGGCCAAGGTTTTTGTTTTCCGGGTGCGACAGTTCATGAAAGCAATCAAAGCCCGTGCCCATATCCAGCGAGTTGTCCGCGAAGCGAACACCCGCGGGCAGAAAACACTCCGCAAGAGGTTCTCCCGTGACATAGGATGGTTGAATAGGCGCCGGCAGCGGCACAATGGTTAGATCTACCGTGCTGCCCCGGCTGTGGCCGGACCGGCTGTCGATATATCCATCGCGGAAAAGATTTTGTTTGTCCACGGTGTGATAAAACTCTTTTTTTGTTTTGGTGTCGTCAATATCTTTGGCCCAGCGCACAAAGTGATCAACGGCCTGCTGAGGACGGTAACAGTCGTATATTTTCAGACTCATGGAAAATGGTGTCAGATCTTTTTGGGCTTCGGCCAGTGCCTGAGCCGCCTGCCTGGTCAGGATGCACTTTGGCGCCAGGTAGCCATCCACTTTTTGGCCGAGAAAATTATGCTCGCCGAAATAACGGATATCCAGAAGGATATCGGGAATAACCGTTTCAATATCGACAAAGGTATCCGGCATGGTATCTGCGCAATACGATGCAGGGGGAGGAATCGCAAGCAGCAGAGTCACCGCCAGCAGAACGGCATGAGTCATTTTAAATTTCATGGATTGATCCTCCTTTTTATAGTGGCTCAGGGTTGATGAGAATGACGGGATTTGCCTCCGGATTCAACCAGGCCAGAATTTTCAGGATGTCTTCCTCAGACACAGCGACACATCCTGCCGTCGTGGATTCAGCATCTGCCCAGACATGAATAAAAATCGCGCTGCCGTGATTCTTTATAACGGGATAGGTATTGTATGCGATGACGATTCCGTATTGATAAAGATTGTCATTCCGTCTCATTTTCTCGTAGGAAGTCGCCCGGGTCTGGCCTTGTTTGACCCAGTTATTATAGTCCGGAGCTTTCGGATCGTCAATCCACAGGTCATCTGCCAGGGCCTGACGGTAGGGCATTTTTGTGACGGCTGATTCGGCATATCCAAAAGTTGTTCCGAGCCGGTAGAGTCCGGAGGGCGTTCGTCCGTCTCCTTCCCGTTTCTCGCCTACCGGCGCAAAGCCACTTCTGCCAACGACTGCGTTCATGGGCGCCATAATCTGCCGCCAAGTCAAATCTGACTTTTCCATGGCATAAACCTTCGTGGAATGAATAAAAAGAAAATGGTCTTCCATCACCAGTATTGCCTGGCGTATCTCGGGTGCGACATTTTTATGGGATGATAACAGGGTAGCTGTTTTCGTTTTAGAGATAGAGGGATGATAGGTGCAGGCCATCAGAGAAAGAACGGCAAGCATCATAACGACAAAACGGATCATCATCCAAAAAAATTTGTGCTTCTTCACGGCGCTACCTTTATTATTTTTTATCTGTAATTTAAACGAGGCCGTTTTTCAACATAATTATCTGTTCCAACAGGAAAATAATGTCGGAAATAGTTGATCGGTCCGGTGGTTATTCATCAGCGATATCTAATGTGCATGAAGACAAGCGGGACGTTGCCAGGCTAGTTTTTTCGTTGCTGATATTGCCGTTTGGCAAATGTGACGAATGAGGATTACCATTTGAATTGTGGAATTCGATATTGCTCATGAACCAAAAAAGATTTGATAACTCACGCATACGGATAAAAAATCCCATTAACGGATCTACTTCTTCCTTGCAATGATCACTTGGGTTTTTGGTAGGTATTTATCGAAGGACTCTAAAAGTTTTTCAGAGCCATTCAATTCCATCAATCCCGCCCAAGTATTTGACCAACTCTGCAAAACAGGATGATAGGGGGGCTTGATAGTGTCCAATATGGCGCCTTTTAAATTTCCTGCTGATGAACTATCCAAAACAATGACATAAAGACAGTCCAGTAGAAACCCCAGGTATCATATCTTTCCACTTTTAACCCTGAATTTTCCACCAGCCGGACAAAGTTCTCTTTATCAAAAATCTGGATGTGGTTCGGCTCTGCAAAGTATACAGAATTTGCCACAGCCTTTTGCAGCATTTCGGATCGGGAATCAGGGACTGTGATTAAATATTTTGCGCCAGGCCTGCCCACCCGGACAAGCTCTGCCAGAATTATTTCAGGTTTTGAGGTGTGCTCCAACATCTCCGTCGCCAGGATCTTTAGTCGCATACTCATCCGGCAGGGGCAAAGGCATTGTATCGCTAACGAAACCCTCAACTTTTCTTGCCTGAGATTCATTAGCTTTCTGGGTCAGCGCCTTAACTTTTGTCTCATCGACATCCGAAATACAACGTGAGCACCCTGTTTTGCGCAAAACAGTATAGCGTTCCCTTCACCACATCCGACATCCAACACAATATCGTCGCGAGTAACCTTAAAACCGAAATAGCTCTCCTGTTTCCAACTGGTACCATCCGCGCCTTACTGCGTCGAGCAATCCGCAGAAGCGAGGATCGACATTTCTCTCTGCAGTCGTCGCAAGGCTGCTTATTTTCTGTGGGTTTAAGTTGCTGGCCAATCTCGACGACGGCCGTTTACGTTTTCCTGGCATATTCGTAATTCCATTCTTGCGCTTTGAAGACAGTTAATTTATTCTTGACAGCGAGCCGTTGTCATCTTTTCGATATATTCATTCGCCATGATGATCTACCCTGGATGGTTGTATCACAGGTTAAGTTAGAGTTCCGCTGTTTTGAATTATTGCTATGTGAAAAAAGTCTATAAATGCTTGCATTGCTGCAGACCTAATCAACACCCCTCGGCTAATGCCGACGTGCGGCACGCGAATTACTTGAGGCCACTGACATTGAAAAGCGCGCTGTATGTCTTGTCAATCCATTTGATATGCTTTCCCAGACACCTATATCGTTTCCATGTCGAGCTTCATGACTCCCTTCTTGACGAAGCCGAGTTGCTTGGCCATCGCATAGGAGACATCCACATCCCGGCCTTTGATATAGGGCCCCCGGTCATTGACAACCCCTTCGGCGGACTTGCCGTTATCGGGATTGACAAGCCGGACTTTGGTCCCCAGGGGTAATGTCCTGTGGGCCAGGGTGTTTTCGTGCATGTCGAACCTCTGCCCGCTGGCCGTCAACTTGTTGTGATGTGCCGGTCCATACCAGCTGGCGGTCACTTCCCCGTTCACGTTTTGAGGAGCAGGTCGGGGGACTGGGTGGGTGTGAGATATCCGACTTTTTCTATCCGGGCTGCCGACAGTTCCAAAGGGGAAACCTGGAATCATCCGTCATTTCCATGCCGGTGATCTGCACATATTCGCCGTGAATAGCGGTTGCAGGCTGATAGCCGAGCGACTCTGATACGCTCTCGATGGAGAGGATACACAGAAAAACTGCCAGCCAATACATTGCTTTTTTTAGAAAATTCCTTGCTGCCATGGTGCTCCTCTCTGGGCCTCTGGGGAGTCAGCCGTTAAACCGCTTTTCCATGAAGTTGTTATGTTAGGCATTTGTGAACATGATTTTACTCTCACAAATGTTAATTTTTCGCTTACCTTGTGAGGTTTTTTCCTCTTTTGCAGCTTGTTTCACGTCGTCTTTATGATAAATTCAACCATGTATCCTGTGTGCAAATCCTTAATAAAACGCCGCTTCTCCTTGTTAGATACAAGGTCCATGACAACAGCCACCACACATCACCCCATAGGGGTTAATGGTGTGTTGACGGATAAAAGACCATGGGGAATTGACGTACAGGATGATTTGAAATGATGAGTAAGAAATCACATATTTCCTCGTTTGTCAAATAATTTCTCCAGGGCAATGATTACGAGTTGAAATACTTTATCTTCGTTGAGGTTGGCATGTTCGTGGACAAAAGGGCAGATGAGTGACGGTATACATGCCGTTACTCTTGTAGGCATAATATTTTTTGCCGCGTGCTTCATTTGCGCGGCAGGAAGCTCGACCAGGGAAAGTCTAGCTAATTATATAATAGATGGGATTATATTCTTTATAATAAGGACTTTCGCCCTATCAAGAGAGAGGAGCGATCGTCGATCACGCTTTTTTTATCAAACTTGAACGACACACTTAATTTCGCCCGATACTCCACAACTTTTCCTTTTTCCACTCTCATGTCGAGTTCTTTTACTTCCGCAATCCTTATTTCTTCCAAGCTTTTTGCCGTTGATTCAACAGCATTTTTGGCAGCATCTTCCCATGATTTTTTACTGCTTCCAATAATTTCGATGACTTTATAAACGCTACCATAATCCTTCTCCTTTTTTAATGGGGCTGGTGACGTATTTGGATACATTTACCACAAGTTAAATTAGAGTCCAGCAGTATTTCGATTATTTCCAAGGGAACACCGTTTCTGCTGGCATAAGTAGCTGAATATCTCCGGAGGTCTTGGGGTGAAACATTGACATGTGGGTAGTTCTTTACAACTCAATACATGTATTGTATAAGGAAAGAAATACAGATATAAAGGTGTGCTCATGAAAAAAGACAGCTTGATATGTTTTCGTGCAAGTAAGGATTTACATGAATCTTTGGCTCAAGTTGCCAAAGAAGACCGGCGGTCTTTATCGTCAACGATTGAAATGGCCCTGAACAATTACCTTAAAGAGAGGAGAGCCTTCCTGGTATTGAAAAAGAAAAACGTCAATATCCGAGAAAGACTCTTTCTGTTCCGGCTGTGATTAATCAACAGGAGCTTGGACAAATGGGAATAGGAGCCATCACGGATATTTCTCTTGGCGGTGTAAAAGTTTTAATTCCTAAAGATTTTAAGCAACAGATCCTGATTGATTCGCAAGGTTCAAGATTTGAGATTGTTTTCAATTTGCCTACTGAGAACAAGCCTATAAGGTTGTCCTGTGAGTCGAACAGAGTGGTTGATGCAGAAGACAGCATTAATGTTGGAGCCTCCTTTGTAGATGCTGATTTTAAGAGCTATAAAGCACTTCAAACCTACCTGATGTAATATCGTTGTACTTATCTTTTCCTATCATAATATTTACAACAAATATAAAGTAACAATTTAAATAAGAGGGTGTCGGACTTTAGGCTATTGGCAGCGTTGGGTTTCTTTACACCATGAATATTTGATGTAATGCATTATAAAATAAATGTGTTATCTCGCGCCTCACGTCTCACCTCCCTTGATTCTCACCGCCCCTGCCAGTTGACAATCATTGGATCATCGTTAAGCTTGATTTAGGAAGAGACTTGCCATCAACTGACGGGAGAGACTGGATGAAAAACATAGTTATCTATATCATCATGTTGGGTTTTATATTCGCTTGCCAAAGCGGTAATTCGCAACCATCGGAGGTCAATAATAAAATGATAAAAGTTAATGATACAAAAAATGAGGCTGTGGCTACATTGGCCGGCGGATGCTTCTGGTGTGTAGCTTCCGACATGAAAAAACTGCCCGGTGTGATGAATGTTGTTTCCGGCTATTCGGGTGGAACGGGAGAAAATCCCACATATGAATCCTACGAAAAAAAGGATATCTGGAAGCGGTGCAGGTTTATTATGATCCGCGTCAGGTTTCTTATGAACAGGTATTGAATTACTTTTTGAAACATATTGATCCGACGGATGCGGGAGGTCAGTTTGCCGATCGCGGTCCCGGATACCATAGCGCCATTTTTTATAAAGACGATGAAGAGCAAAAAATCGCAAACCAGGTTTTGCAGGCCATCGCCAAGTCGGGGAAGTTTGACAAGCCGATTGTGACGAAAATCGCCAAATTCAGCGGTTTTTATCCGGCAGAAAATTATCATCAAGATTACGACAAGAAGAATCCGTTACACTACAAATCCTATCGTAGCGGATCAGGCAGGGAAAGGTTTATCCAGGACGTCTGGAAAAATGATCAAACCAGAACACCGGCGGCGGTTCCCAGTTACAGTAAACCGGACGACGAAACCCTGAAGAAAAAACTTACAAAAACGCAATACGATGTTACACAGAAACGCGGAACTGAGCCTCCCTTCCAAAATGAACATGTTCATAATAAAAGAGAAGGTATCTACGTCGATGTCGTTTCCGGCGAACCGCTTTTCAGTTCACTGGATAAATATGACTCCGGCACCGGCTGGCCGAGTTTTACGCGGCCACTGGATCCGGGTAATATCGTGGAGAAGGAAGACCGCAGCCTATTTACAACGCGCACGGAAGTCCGAAGTAAACACGCCGATTCTCATCTAGGGCATGTGTTTCCAGATGGTCCGGGACCTACCGGCATGCGCTACTGCATGAATTCTGCGGCGTTGCGATTTATCCCGAAAGAGGATCTGGAACAAGAAGGTTACGGCCGATATTTGAAATTATTTTCAACAAGCAGGTAATGCGCAGTACAAGGGATATCATCGTCATCACGATAAGATAGAGGATTTGTTTACCGACTAGACATTGCCGTCCGAACATACGCCGCAATCTCATGAACATTGTTCATGACCTCCGGCAGATCAATGGTCAGCAATCGTCGATTTTCCATGACAATCTTTCCGTGAATGATGCTGGTGATTACATCTGCGCCGCGCGCTGCATAAACGAGTTGGGAGTAAGGATTGTAAAGCGGCGTCAGGTGGGGTTGGTTCATATCCACGATGATGATATCAGCCTGCTTACCCACTTCAATAGAACCGATCAGACTATCCAGACCTAAAACACGAGCGCCGCCGATCGTGGCCATTCGCACAACAGTTTGTGCGCTCATGACCGTGGGATCGAGCAGGGTCACTTTATGAATTTTTGCCGACGTATCCATCTCCCGGAACATGTCCAGAGCATTGTTGCTGGCGGAGCCGTCCGTGCCCAGGCCAACCGTTATGCCTTGTTTGAGCATTTGCGGTACAGGCGCAACGCCCGCAGCCAGTTTCATGGAACTGACCGGATTGTGGGAAACGCTCACGCCCAGGTCAGCGAAAATCGCGATGTCTTCGGGGCTAAGCCAATTGCAATGCACGGCGATGGTCTGTTGATCCAGCACCCCCAGATCTAAAAGATGCCGCGCCGGTTTTTTGCCGTAGCGTTTTTCAATCGTGTCGATCTCGTCTTTGTTTTCCAGAAGGTGGGTCAGGTACAGAATCCCGCTCTCGCGGGCCGCCGCCTTCACGTTCACCAGCGTTTGCGGAGAGCAGGTATAGGGAGAATGGCAGAAGAAGGCCGGCGTGATCATCGGCGCGGAAGAAATCCAGCGTGCGACAAAGCGCTGAGCTGCTGCCATCATTTTTTCGTATTTGGGATTGTCCGGTGTTGCAAAATCGGCAAATCCCTGGGAAACCACGGCGCGCATGCCGCAAGCCTGCACGGCTTCGGCAATTTGATTTTCAAAAAAATATCCGTCGCAAAACGTTGTCGTGCCGGAAAAGATCATTTCGGCCATGGCCAGCATGGCGCCGTCATAAACCATTTTTTTATTGACGAAGCGCGCCTCCGCAGGAAAGATGTGGTTCGTGAGCCAGTCCATCAGCGGCAAATCATCCGCCATGCCCCGGAAGCAGACCATCGGTAAATGGGTGTGCGTGTTGACCAACCCCGGCAGAACAAGACAACCGGTTGCATCGATGATTTTTCCGGCCTGTACCGGACGGGATTTGTCCACCAGGGTAATACGGCCATCCTTAACGCCAATCACGGCATCTTCGATGATCTCCATCTTTGCGGACATCGTCAGCAGGGTTCCGCCCGAAATCACAATATCAAAAGTTGCCGGCTGCATCGTTGGTTCGCTTCCCATTAATTAAATTCTATTTTGTAGTAGATGTCGACACCGCTTTCCTGACCCGTCTGAGTTTCAATCTGCCAGCGTTTGGAAAGATCGTAACGCAGAAAAAACAAATTGCCATCGGAAAACAGCGAGCGGCCATAGCTGATATAGAGTTTCGGGGTTAAATATTTGCCAACGAACAGCATGGTTTGCGAGACGCCTCCCGACATGCTGGTCACGCCTACGCCGGTGGGCGCTACTTTGATGGGCTTATATCCCATATGGCCATTGGGTTCCACGACGTCCGCCGTTATTTCAAACGTGGACAGTCCCAGACGGTTTTTGATCTGTTTTTGCAGTTCCTCGGATTGGCGTGAGGTCAGTAACGCGCCCGCCGCCGTCACCAGGAGATTGGCCTGCTGGGTGTTGCTGCCGAGCGGGTGACCAAGGACGATGTAGGCCAGGATGTCCATATCCTGCATGAAGGGCTCCGAATAAAGTTTCACCAGGGGCCTCTGAAGCGTACCGCTGACCACGACACCCGCTCGCACATCACCGACCGTTTTTAGAGCCAGGATATCCAGAGAAGGCTGGTTAATCAGACCGCCGGCATAATAAAGGCGTCCGCGAATAATTTCCAGGTTCACGCCATAAGTCCGGTAGCGGCCTTTGACCACCCGAATTTCACCCCGACCGGTCATTTTATCGATCTCGCGGAATTGCAGGTCGACATTGCCGCCCAGTTGCGCGTCGATTCCCGACGCTTTGAACAAAACGGAATCGCCTAGGACCAGCTTGACCTGAACATCGGTTTCCAGGGGCAGCTTTTTGGCCGTGGGTTTTGTCTTTCCTTCAATGATGACATCGGGGCTTGCCTCGACAGGGCCCCGTGATTGTGATCCGATGATCTGAACCGCAGGCAGAAGCACTTCTCCCCGAATGGATAATTTTTCAGGCGTTCCGGCAAAGGTAAGTCTGGGCGAGCTTTGCACCTGAAGCTCGGGGAAGTAAATGGTCTGAAACCGTTCGCCATTCAGGCGTCCCTCGAAGCTTACGACCTGAAGCCCTTTCATTCGAATGAGCGCAGAACCATCGATATAACCGGGTCCGGAAACCGCCCGGAAGGAATCGATGGTGACGGCATCCTTCGTGAGCCGCGCGGTAATCTGAGCGTCTTTGATGGAGATGCCTGCCGTCGGTAGATAAGCTCCTGCTTTTGATAAATGGACATTACCTTCAAGCAGCGGGTCGGCCCAGTTTCCGCTCATCTTTAGATCCACATCGAGTTCTCCGCGGCTCTCGTGCAGCAGTCCCGGAAACAAGACGCCCAGGGCGCCTTTTTCCCGAACCTGTCCTGTGAGTGATGCCTGAAGACTTCTCCGGTTGTCCATGGCAATCGGAAAACGCGCGGCAATCGGCAGCCGGAAACGGCCCTGCAATTTTCCAAAGTCTGAAAGCGTCATGTTTAGATCCCCGCTGATCGCTTCTTCCCGCCAGACCCAGGTAAAAGCTGCGTTTCGCAGATCAACACTCACATCGCCCTGCTGTCCCTGCCAGTGGATTTTTGATTGCGCAAGGGCCGTGTGACCCGTCAAATCAAGACCATGGTTCGGCAGAAGTCTCCCACGAATCTCTCCTCCCGTTTGTCCTTCCAGTCTGACGCGACCGGGCAGCCAGACAGAAAACGGCGCAAGATTAAGTCCCTGCCATTGCAGATGGACATCCCCTTTATCCGGCAGCGCCAGGCGAGCAGGCAATGAAGAGGTAAAAGCACCTTTGAGTGTTCCGCCCTGAGACAAATGAATATCCAGTCCGGCCCGAGTGCCCTGTTCGTTGGCTTCCAGTGTAAACTCGCTTTGACTGATGGTAACAGGTTGTCCCTGCGCCTGAAGAGTCCCCCTGGCGAAAAATTTCCCGGTGAGCGACAGGCGCTTTTGAGGCAGAAGTTTTAAAAAAACATTTCCGCTGCTTGAGCCCGTGACCAGCTCTGAATTCATCCAGGCATTGGCTCGGGCTAGATTCAAGTCATTCCAGTTAAGCGCAAGTGAACCGGTCAGAGGTTCTCCGGCCAGCTTGCCGGATAGCCTGAGTGTTTCAGAATCCCGGCCGGTGAGCATCATCGGTTCAAGCGAGAGGCTGTTGGATGTTAAAGAAAGTGCGACAGGCTGAACAAGTCTCCAAGGGCCGACGCTGTCCGTGCCATCCAAGCCAGCAATTTTCCCCTGCCAGCTGTCGTTACGATATGATCCGGACAGGGCCAGATGCGTTTCATAACGGTGGGAGCGAAGCGTGGCGACGAGCGTGTGCCGGGGCACCGTTCCATTTAACCGCATGGTTAAGGTGTCCGCTACAAAGCTCTGATAGCGAAGCTTACTTATGGTTGCGTTTATGTCCATGGGCGAGGCGTTTTGATCCTCGACGACGGCGGTGAGATTTGCCGCAACGATCTCCAAACCGCCTGCGTTTAAACCACTGGCCTGAGCGGAGACGACGCCGCTGGGCCTGCCATTATGCCAGCGCATCCAGCCATTAGCCTTCATCTTGCCTGCGGTCTTGGGAAGAAGCCGGGAAAGATCGCTGATCCGTGCGGTAAAGTCCACTTTATTCTTGACGCTTCCCTGGGCGGTGATCTGAAAACCTTTTCCCTGAAAGGCCAGGTGCTGAATCCGCACATCGTCGTCAACAAAAGTTGCGCGGAGATCTCCGGTCAGTTGTTGTCCATGCAGACGGCTTTGTCGCAGTGTGCCCGTTACTTTGCCACTCATTGTTTTTTGTTGCGGGGCCGATACATGACCCGAAAGATCAAAATTAATGACGCCTGCCCAGCCGGGATCAATACTGGCCGGATTGAGATTCCGGCCAGTAAGATTTCCTTCTATCGCTAGGCCATTCCGCCAGTCGATATTCAGTCGGCCGCCAAGCTCGCCATTGAGCGCAGTTCCCTGTATCGCTTTCAGGGTCACGCTCTGGCTGTCTCCCGAATAATCGCTTGTCATGCGGATGGATTGCCGATTGATCCCCTTGTTGATGAGATGGATGTGCCCCCCGTATTGCTTAAGGGTCCCGGCGAATGTCAAAGACGCGGAGAGATTGGTCGGCACTTTGAATTCGGCGGAAAGATCACAATCAACCATGTCGGCTCGCATTGACAGGAAAGGTTCCGGCCCGCTCACGGTCAGCATTCCCTCTCCGGTGATCAGTCCCCGCGCTCCCTGTCGATTCAGGCGAATGTTCTTAAGAGGGAACCCCTCGGACGTCATACTGGCATCTACGGCCATTTCCCAGAGCGGCTTTTCATCCGCAGACTTCTGACGGCCGGAAAGATGAAGGCTTCCGACGAGCTTTTTCGGGCTTTGCCCCGACTTGAATTTTCCACGCAGCTGGAAAATTTTCATATCGGCCACCGGACGGGAAGGGGTTGCGGCGAGATCCATTTCCAGAAGGGGCCGGCTAAATCCAGCCGCCACGTTTCCCTGAACAACACCCAGGTCGGAGACCATATTGTGAAGGCCTATGGACAGATGTGAATTTCTCCAGTCAACCGAAGCGGCGATTGTTTGGACATGCAGCGGTTGTTTTTTCAGGTGACGATAGGTGAGATCATTGATTTCCAGGCGGTCGATTCTGGCGCTGAAAAATTTGAGCAGGCCTGATGCCTGCGGCCAGTCAAGCACCGGCGGTTTATCCGGTGAGTTGTCTGAAATCGATACGTTCCTCATGAAAAGATTTTGAATACGCAGCGTGCCTGCAATCAGATCAAGCGATTGCAAGGTCATCTCCAGGTGTTGTATCTTGACATGCGCTTGCGGGAATTCAATTTCCAGATTATCCAGACGCAGCGTGTCCGCCAGCCGTCCCTCTATTTTTGTCGCGGACATTTTCAGGCCCGTATAGCGGGAAACATGATCTAAAAGACTGCGTGTGCCTGCATCAGTATTTAAAAGCCAGACGGCGACTGCAAGGCAGGCCAGCCCCGTTGCCAGAACAATAGCGATGATAAAATATTTCAGCACACGTTTCAAAATTCAAACCCCACCGTGAAATGAATACGATAACCGGGATCTTCCACGCCGATGGTTCTGGCCACGGACAAATTCAAGGCGCCGACCGGCGTGAAGTAATGAACACCGACGCCTGCAGCCTGAAACAGGGCTACATCGGTAAAAGAATCAAAGGCGTTGCCCGCGTTATAAAACACTGAAACAGCCCAGTCTTCCAATATCGCGCGTTGCAATTCCACGCAGCCGGTCAGGAGATGTTTACCCCCTACGACATTTCCTGACGCGTCACGGGGGCCCAGCGACTGATAGGCGTAGCCGCGGACGCTTTGATCGCCACCGGCAAAGAAGCGCAGGGACGGGGGAAGATCGCTCAAAGGATCCGAAAAAAAAGTAATGTTGGTTCTGGCGCTGGTCGCAAGAGATAGGCGCCAGGGCAGTGACAAAATATAACTGGCTTCCGTGAGCAACTGCAATAATTGAGTGGTTGATCCCAGCGCCTGGCTCGTGCCGCGCAGATCCAGGGCGTAGCGAAACCCGCTTGTGGGTCTAATCAGGTTGTCATAATGATTGTCGGAAAACCGGATTCCAGGCAACACATAACGCGCAGAGGAGTCCTGATTGCTGATGGTATATTCTTCCTGCTGAAACTTCACATAAGCTGTGCCCTGTTTCTGGTTGCCGAAACTGCTGCTTCGGGCCAATTCCAGCGAAATGAGTTGGCTGTTGTATGTGGTGATATCCTCTCTTTGGATATTGATCTGGGCGGAGGTAAACGTCCGGATGTCTTTGTCGCTCGGAATGATATAGCTGGTAGCGAGTCCCTGCAACCTCTCTGAAATAAACAGATTGGAACTAAGTTCGTGACCCTGATGGAACATATTGACATCGCGGTAACGCAGAGAAAATCTTGCGCCTGTGTCTGTTCCATAGCCGATTCCCGGCCTCAGGCTTCTTCGCGGCATAGGTTTCAGCAAGATTTGCACGGGTATTTTAAAGTCTTGAGCTTGTTCCTTTTCTGCTAGAACAATCACCTCGCGGAACCTCTCCGAATTGTTTAATTGGATCTGTGATTCGGCAAGTTTTGTATAAGAAAACACATCGCCTTTCTGAAAGGTAATATAGTGTCGCAGAAAGGCGTCAGGGTAGTCGGAAGCGCCCTCGATGGTGACGGAATGAAAATAGTATCTTTGGCCTGTTTCCAGAACCAGCGTTATACGGGCGGAATTCACGGCAGGGTCAATGCGCATTTCATGGATGGTATATTCGGCATCCAGATAGCCAAGTTCCTGCGCGCTGGCCTGAAGCCCCCGCTTGGCCTGTTCGTAAGATTGATGCAACAGGACGCTGCCTTTTTTCAGGGGAAAACTGTTAATCAGCGCTGCAAGCGAAGCTTCGGATGTGCCCTGGCCAGTGAGGGAGATACTGACATCAGCTAAAATAACTGGATGACCGACTTCCACTTTCACGCGCAAACGATATTGATCTGCTTTGGGCGTTTCGATATGGATGGTGACCCGGGCGGAGTAGTAACCGAATGGTTCAAGAGTCGCGACGACCATTTGATCCGCCTGACGGACAAAGCGTTCCAGCCAGAGCCGGTCCACTGTTCCATCTTTCACCAAACCGTAAGGAAGGGTAAGCGCCTCCAGAACATTTTTACGCGCGTCCCCTTCAACGCCTTCTACTACAATTTCAACCGGTTCGGTTGCCTGAAAGGCTGTGGCGAGCCCCGGCCCCAAAAATATACATAGCAGGAAAATGAAGCAATACGACCGTCGTTTCGCCAAACCGCTAGTAGTGGTTGCCTGATCTGAAATTGTCTTTGCCGTGATCGTTTTATGAAAAGACGGTCTTTGCAGCCATCTACTGATGATCCTTGCAGGCCTGTTTAATCCATTCATGTACCATTGACCTTGTTTTCCACCGCTAACGAAATCATAGATTATGGGGGAATATGGGGTTGACGGAAGTTTAAGGCATGTAACAGGGGAATGCAAGAAGATGTTATCTGCTGCATTGAAGAAAAGCAGTTGTTTCTTAATTCTTCTCCTGTGCAACCTTTAGCGTTGCCGTTTTCTTACCCTGGATATTGCAGGTCGCGGTCACCTCCAGAATATCATTTACCGCTGCCGGAACCTTGTAGGTATAGACAAAGGTTGTTTTGCTGGCTTGCGACTTGTAGTCGTTTTTTTCAGCCAATTCATTATTTTTTATGATTTTAACCTGTTTGACATAATGAAAACCGGTAAAAGACGATTGATGCGTGATGGTTACCGTCAGAGTTTGTGCCTGCATATTATAACTTAACACGACATCCTGCGGTGGGTCGGCATAGGCATATTGAGGCAAAAACAGGCAGGCCGCCAAAAGCCAGGCACACATGGGTAGCATAATTGATAAATATTTTTTCATGTTTCATCCTCCTGATAGTTTGTTGTTCAGTTGCAGTCTACAAAATGATGCTCGATGATCCCTGTAAAACTAACCGGGGAATTTTGCATCCAATAGCTTACCACCAATGAGCCCCAGCAGGGCGCCGCACAGTGAGATGATCAGGGTCAACAAAGTAAAAATAATATGGGTGGGAGACGTTAAGAATCCTCCTGATAAAGCAAGGGCAGCTAAAACGACGGCGGTGATGAAAAAGATCAGGCTCAGGATTATTTTCTTTTTCAGCAGAGGTGTTGTGACTTTTCGAAATCTTAATTTGCCGTCCATAAGACCGGTAACTATTGCCCCGACAACAAAAAACGGCAGCAGGGCCGACAGCACTCTTATTGTGGCAGAAAAGGCTTCCTGAACGACTGCCGGGACAAAAAAAGCGAAGAAAGAAAGCCCAAAAAGGGTGAGAGCGAAAGCCTGAGGAAAATGAACCAGCACCGGATGGGTATGCAGATCCAGAACCCTTCGCCTCTTGAGGGATACGGGATGCGTGTAAGGTTCAAACATTTTAGCCGGGACACCACAGGCGGGGCAGACATCCTTGATGTTTCCTTGATCGGTGACAAAGCCGCAAGCTTTACATCTCATGAGGTTGGCCATGGCGTTTCTCCCTGTTTATTGAATTCGCATATACAATAATACATTTACTTTGGAAATGACAATAAAAAATTTATGATTGATAAAAACAGGACAATTCTATATTCTGCCTTCACTTAAATCCTGGAGGTGGCTATGGACGCGTTACTTCTTGCCCGCATTCAATTTGCCTTTACCATAGGATTCCATTTTCTCTTTCCGATGATGACGTTGGGCACCGCTCTGGTCATTCTGATTTCAGAGACGCTGTATCTTGTCAAAAAAGACGACGTGTATCGAAGGATCACGGATTTTTTTGCTCGACTGCTGGGACTGATTTTTGTTATCGGCGCAGCCACGGGAATTGTCATGGAATTTTCTTTCGGCACCAACTGGTCTGAATATTCCCGCGCAGTGGGGGATATTTTCGGACCGATTCTGGCCGCCGAAGGCGTCATTGCATTTTTTCTGGAGTCCGTCTTTGTCGGGGTGCTGATTTTCGGTAGGAAAAGAGTATCGCCCAAAGTTTACTGGGTGGCGGCACTGATGGTATTTCTGGGCGGGCATCTTTCCGCTTTCTGGATTATCGTGGCCAACTCCTGGATGCAGACGCCTGCCGGATATGAAATCAACGCCGCCGGGAAAATAGTTCTGACCAGTTTTCAAGAACGCTGTTTTTAATCCGTCAACGATTGTCCGATTTACCCATACCGTTTTGGCTTCCTGGATTACTTGCGCGATCATGGTTTCGGGCATCGCCGGATACTATGTCCGCAAAAGTATGCACGGTCAGACCGCCCGGACGATGCTGAAAATCGGCATCATTCTCTTCGCGATCACGCCGCTTGTGCAGTTAGGTGCCGCTCACGCGCATGCGATCCAGGTTATCAATACGCAACCGGTGAAGGCGGCGGCGATGGAAGGGCACTTTCATACAACCCGCGGCGCGGACATCTATGTCCTCGGATATGTGGATGCGGCCAACGAAAAGACTTACGGCATTTCGATACCCAAGGGGTTGAGCTTTTTATACAACTTCGATTTTAACTCGGAAATTAAAGGTCTGAATGATTATCCGAAGGACAACTGGCCGCCTCTTAATCTGGTGTTTCAATCCTATCATATCATGGTGGGACTGGGCATGATCTTTATTGCCCTTGGGCTTCTGGGCGCGTTGCTTTTGTGGACGGGAAAAATTTATACCGCGAAATGGTATTTATTTTTGCTTCCCTTCCTGATTCCACTGCCGCATGTCGCTCATGAAACGGGCTGGATTACCGCGGAGGTTGGCCGTCAGCCCTGGATTATCTAAGGATTGATGAAAACCGCTGCCGCCTCATCGGTGGTGGTGTCGGCCGGTGAACTGATTTTCAGTCTGGCCATGTTTACGCTGGTCTATCTGCTTTTGTTTGTGATGTTTATTTTGCTGTTTGTAAAGATTATCAAACAAGGACCAGCTGCATCTTGAAAGAATAAGAATAGGGGAGAAGCGAGATGGAAAATATCCAGCATTTTCAAATCCTGTGGTGTGGGCTGATTTACATTCTATTTCTTGGATATGCGCTTTTGGATGGATTTGACCTCGGTGTGGCGACCTTGTTGCCGTTTCTTGGAGGCAATAAAGAAGATAAGGATACGCTGATCGCATCCATCGGACCGGTCTGGGATGGCAACGAAGTCTGGCTGGTAACCGGCGGCGGCGCGCTGTTTGCGGCTTTTCCTCATGCGTATGCCACCGCGTTTTCCGGTTTTTATCTGGCGATGATGCTGGTTTTGCTCGCTCTGATCTTCCGGGCGGTATCGATGGAATTTCGCGCCAACGATCCGGCGCGCGCAGGCCTCTGGGAAAAAACTTTCGTTGGCGGGAGCGCGTTGGCGGCTCTGTTATTTGGTGTCGCTTTGGGCAATGTGATCTATGGCGTGCCTTTGGACGGTAGAATGGAGTTTACCGGAAGCTTTTTTACGTTGCTGCGTCCTGTGCCCTTGGTGTTTGGTGTCACCGGGCTGGCCGCCGTGCTCTTGCAGGGCGCGTCCTGGGCTGTTATGAAAACAGAAGGGGATTTGCAGGCGCGTTCTTTCAAAGCTGTGCGGATTTTAACGGGGATTAATGCCGTTGCGGCAGTGATTTATTTCGTGGTGCTGATCGCAACATTTCCCCGTCTATCCGGGAATGTTTTATTTTACGTGGCTGTTGTGTTCACCTGTGCAGGGCTTATCGGATTGTTTTTTTCATTGCGCAAAAAAAATGAAGCTGCCCCGTTCTGGGAATCGTCTTTTTCATTTATCGGGCTGTTTCTGGCCGCAGGCGCGGCGCATTTCCCCAATCTGATTACCGCTTCCAATGACCCGAATTTGAGTCTGACGATTTACAACAGTTCAACCGGGCTTTACACGTTGCAGGTGATGGCCGCAATCGCGCTCATTGGTATGCCTATTGTCATCGGCTACACCATCTTTGTTTACCGCCTGTTTAAAGGGAAGGCCAAGGCCGACGATCATTATTAAAACGCTTGGTGAAAGTTCGTGATTGTTGATCAGTTGAGGTCATGGGAAAAATATTTTACAATTGGATCTTGGAGACCATCTTTGCCGAATTAACCGCTTTGGATGAAACCACACCTTACTTGCCGATGCAGAAACTGGAGAAAATTTTATGAAGGATGTCATCCTGAATTTTTTTGCCGGTGATTTCATCGAGAGCATCCAGAGCTTCACGCAGTTCAAAGGCGGCGAATTCCAGAGAGTGGCCGGTGTTAAGGCAATCTTCCGCTGCCATGAGGTTGGCGAGCGCTTTTTCCAGGGATAGTTTATGGCGCAGTTGGGTAATCATGCCACGGTCGCTGCTGATATCACTGATGCCGGGCAAATCAGTCAAGGCCTGTTTGAGCGCATCGAGCCCGTCGCCGAATTTTGCCGATATATGAAGCAGATTGATGCCATGCAGGAGATTATCGGGAATCTGATCCGGTCTCCAGGCTGCCGTTAGATCGGATTTATTTGCGGCAATCAGTATCTTACACCCCCGGTCTTTGTTTTGTTTCAGAATGTCTCTGTCTTCATCCGTTAGAGGTTTGCTGCCGTCGAGCAGAATCACGATGATGTCGGCTTGTTCCAATTTTTCCCAAACCAGGTCGATGCCTTCTTTTTCAAGGGCATCCTGAGGCTTGCGGAGACCAGCTGTGTCCGTCAGATGAACGCAAAGGCCGTTGACGTTGATGGTTTCTGTAATCAGGTCGCGGGTGGTGCCGGGGATATCGGTGACAATCGCTTTTTTCCTGCCGGCTAGATTGTTAAGCAGGCTGGACTTGCCGACGTTCGGCTTGCCGATAATGACGACTTGAATGCCCTCAGTGAATAATCTCGCCTGCCGATAGGTTGATAAAAGTACATTGATGCCGGCCATAGCTTCGTGAATTTGCGGGGGGATGGCTGGTGCATCGTTTTCATGAATGTCTTCAGTAAAATCGATGGCTGCTTCCAACCCTGCCAGAGCGTTAATCAGCAATGTACGCAGTTCGCCGATTTTAAGACCCAGCGATCCTTTCAACTGGGCCAATCCGATTTGATAGGCTTTGGCCGACTGGGCGGAAATAATAGCGGCGAGTGCCTCTGCCTGTGACAAATCCATCCGGCCGTTGAGAAAAGCGCGCTCGGTAAATTCTCCGGGTCGGGCGGGACGGCAACCCAGTGTTATTAATTGTTCAAGGATGGTCCGGAGAATCAGAGGGTTGCCATGACAGGAAATCTCTAGTACGTCTTCGCCTGTGAAGGAGTGCGGTTTGCGCATCAGCGTCGCCAACACTTCGTCCAAAATGGTTTGGCCGTCGGCTGCGACGATGTCACCATGATACGAATGATGGCTCTGCCAATTGCAGTTTGGGTGCGCGGGACGGAAAAGAAGGCGCCCTAATTCAGGCGCCAGAGGTCCACTGACTCGGATGATGCCCACTCCCGCCGTGCCGAGAGGTGTGGCGATGGCTGCGATGGTGTCCGGGTCTTGCACGTTTCTGTATTTCCCTTCATGTTCCCGGTGTTGCTGCGGCCGGGCTATTGCCGGCTTCTCACTCTGCTCGTGCCGCCGTTTTTTCCTTTTTTGGCAGGCAGAACGATGACCTTTCGATACTCGCCTTCACCGCGGCTTTTGGTGACGAGCGCTTCATCTTCCTGCAACGCCAGATGAATGATACGGCGGTCATGAGCGTTCATGTGGGAAAGCGACAGGGGCTTCTGTGTTTTTTTGACTTTTTCACGAATCCGCTCAGCCATGCCAAGCAGGGATTCTTCTCTTCTTTTACGGTATTCCTCCGAATCCACAACAATCATCTTGCGTTCAGAGTCGGATTTATTGATGGCCTTGTTTAATATATATTGAAGCGCGTCCAGATTCTGCCCTCGCCGGCCGATCAAAAGCCCGCTATCGTCGCCCACGATGCTGAGGATAATCGTGTCGTCCGTTTCCGTGGCATTGACCTGGCATTCAAAGGTCATTTTGCTTAATATGCCGACGAGCAGGTCTCTGGCCTTCAGAGCAGAAGGCGTGAAAGCGGCAACCGCCGCAACGGCCGGAACAACAAACGCCGGAGATTCTTGTGGGACAGTGGGTGGAGCAGCCGGTGTTATCAGGACAGGCGTGGGTCGAGAGACGGGCGGCCTGGGTGCCGCCGTGCGTGGCTTTGCAGCCCGATGCTCGGCTTTGGGTCGAATCTCAGACTTTGTTTCATCCTTGACTTCAGGCTTCTTGTCCTGTTTTGTTTCCTGCTTCATGTTGGGCTTTGTATCAAACTTTGTTTCAGGTCTGATATCTAAATTCACTTCCCGTTTGGTTTCCTGACTGACTGGCCGAGGACTATCGTCTAAAGAAAAATCCATATCGAACGAAAGCAGGGAGGCTCGTATTTTGGCCTTCTTGGCCATCAGGCCCAAAAAACCGCCGGAGCCCTCAGAAATAATTTCAATATTTAATTTTTCTCTTGGCACGCCGAAATCACGGCAGGCCTTTTCAATAGCGCCGTCAATTGTTTTTTCTTCTATCTCCAATGTCTTTGAACTCATGTTGAACTCCGTGTGCCGGGTATCATTACGCCAGCTTTTTATTAATGTAGAATTGCTGACCGATTTGTAAAATGTTGTTGAATAGCCAGTAAATGACCAGTCCTGATGGGAAATTTAAAAAGAAAAAGGTAAAGATAACCGGCATGAGCAGCATGACTTTCTGCTGCATCGGATCGCCCATGGCGGGGGTCATTTTCTGCGAAAGAAATTGTGTGGCGCCCATAATGATCGGGGTGATGTAATAGGGATCTTTGGCTGACAAATCCTGTATCCAGAAAAACAGCGGCGAGTGACGCAATTCGATGGAATACATCAATGCTTTATACAGGCCGAAAAATACAGGAATCTGGATCAGCATCGGCAGACAGCCGGAAAACGGATTGACTTTATGCTCGCGGTAAAGCGCCATCGTTTCCTGACCAATTTTGGCCTGATCATTTTTATATTTTGCCTTCAGTGCCTCTATCTTCGGCTGAAGCTTCTTCATCTCGTTCATGGATTTGTAACTCAAGTTGCCGAGCGGCCAGAAGATAATTTTAATGATGGTGGTCAATATAATGATCGCAATGCCGTAATTCAGGACGAAACCATACAGGAAGTTGAGGATGAACAAAGAGGGAATGGCCAGCCATTTAAACCATCCGAAATCGATGGAGCTTTCCAGACCGACACTCAGTGTCTTCAGTAGATCATATTGTTTGGGGCCGAGATAAAGCGAGTACGAGAAAACACTGTTTTGTCCGCCGGGAATGAGTTCCTTGCGGCCTTTCATTCCAACAGCGACCATATTGTCTGCGTCACGTGTCATTACCATATTGGTGAGCGATGGATTTTCCGGTATGAATGACGCGATAAAGTATTTGCCTTCAAACGCGCCCCACAAAATATTGGGGCCTAGGACAACTTCACTGTTGAGCTTTTTGACTTCCTGACGTTCAATGCTTCCGCCAACCGAGACAGCGGGGCCGTCGTGTCCATAACTGTCATCGACTTTCTGAGGATCAACATACTGATACCAATTAATCCTCGGAACTTGCGTAATGGGCGATGAGGTCAGATTGTGTACCTTGACTTCCAGGCCGATAACATAGCCCGCCGGATCAAACGTAAATATCTTTTCGATTTTGACGCCATCAGAGGATTTTGAAAAAACAAGTTGCTGCTTTTCTTTGGTATTGATCAAGTCCAGTTTGCCCGTGTCTGTATCAAAAACCGCGTCCGGGGCAACATCGGCGCTGGAATCAGGGAAGGTCACGGCCAGCGGATAAGGCATGCCGTCGTGAACATCGACCAGTTCCACAAAATCTTTTGTTTTAGGCTGAACAGCTTCCTTTTTACCGGTAAAAAACCCTTTTACTCGCGGCCAAATATCATCGGTGCATTCGTAGCAATCCTGATAGTAATCTTTGAGCTTGAAAGATTTCAGGGCGGCGCCTCGTGTCGAGAAAACGGCCGTGTAATGGGTTGTTTCCACTTTTATATCGCGGGCCGGCGCTTCCGGTTTGACTAACGTTGCTTTGGGAGCGGGTTTGGCAACGGCGCTTGTTGCCGTTGAAGCGACTGCCGGTGCTGCTGATTTTTCTTTGCTAATCTGGTTGGTTGCTTGTTGTGGTGCCGCGACCTTTTGCGGCGTGGGCGGTTTGACAAAAAAGATTTGATAAACCAAAAGAACGGCCAGTGACAGGACGATGGCTAGAATGGTCCTTTTGTCCATTAGAGTACCTCCGATTTCATTATTTACTTGACGGGGTCGTAACCACCGGGATGCAGGGGATTACAGCGCAGAATTCTTTTTGCCCCCAAATATGACCCTTTCACCGGTCCATGCAATTTAATCGCGTCAATGGCGTATTGCGAACAGGACGGGTGAAAACGGCAAGATGGCGCAAAAAAGAATGGTGAAATACAGGCTTGGTATAGACGAATGATGAAAACAAAGAAGTTTACCAAAGTTTTTCTGAGCATTTTTTATCTGCCGGCTTTCCGTGTGAAGAGTTCGGTCAATTCTCTTTCTGTTTCCTGATAAGTAAGAGGCGGTGTGTTTTTTTTAGCCATGACGACAACGTCGTGTCCCGCGGGAAACAAGTCTTTATTGCGGCGGAAGAATTCCCGAATCAGTCGTTTTGTACGATTTCGAAAAACGGCGTTGCCCGTTTTTTTTGTGACGGTGATTCCCAGGCGTTTGACTCCATTCGAGTTGCCGCAGGTTACGATGGTAAAGAATCGCGAACTTCTTCTGACCCCCTGTTCGTAAATAATCCGATAGCTGCTTTTATTGGTGACCTTTTCCGCTCTTCGGAAAGATTGTGCTTTCATGTATGGAAAACCAACATCCCTGCGAGACATTAAAATAGCGGAATTATACGGTTAAACTTTTTCTGCCTTTGGCTCTTCTGCGGCTTAACACCTGCCTGCCGGTTTTCGACGCCATACGGACAAGAAATCCATGCGATCTCTTTCTTTTGGTATTTGATTTATTGGTCAAAGTCTTTTTCATATTTTTAAGCCCCTAAAAGTAATAGGGCAATGCCTAAACCATAGTCATCACCATTTGTCAAGACGAAATTGGTTGATCATAAATGAATGAGAAATTTGATGTTTCATCGTTGCAATGAAAAAAAGCGCCCATTCGGTATCCTTAATAAATCCGTTCTTAATGGTCTATGAAGACGCCAACAAATTTTACTTTGCTGGTATTTCCCCAGTAATCGACCCGTTCGGGATTTGTGAAGAAAATGTTTGTCATCAAGCAGAGAGAGGATGAAAATTTCAAGCCGGTTCTGGCCAGAATCGACGGCGATCCTCACGGAACGCCCGGCATATCCATTTTTTGTTGTTCCCAAACATTACGTCAACCCAGACAGCTACCTCTGTGAGCCCAAAGATGTTACGACAACGGGTATTGAACACAAAGCGGGCATCAAGGGCTCGGTCACCTGCTCGCTGTCACTCACGCAAAAAAAGAGAATTCAGGACGCGGATTCCGCCAGGAAGGGCGATTTTACCTCCGTGCCAATTATCAAACATCCCGATGTTCGCAGAATGCTGCTGTGGATGAAATCGCAGGTCGAAGCTATTATGATTGCTATCTAAGCCTATGTTTAAACTTAACAAATAAAATATTGAGAAATAATTGTAAAATAATGAAAATTTCTTCTTGACAGTTTTAATCATAGGGAGTAGAAGCTCACTTCTGTTCGTCAGAGATGTGCTTAAAGGTTGGTTGAAGTTTTCAACATGTTCACCGATGGTATAACTCTTAGTTGTCGGATGATTCCTGCTTACTGACGGAACAAAAAATTGAAATTTAGGCTTGACAAGAAAATCAAATTGATTTATGTGTCAAAGCTCGTTTCAAGAAGGCTCTTTGGAAATTGAATAGTGGGAAAATGAATTTGTGGGTCCTATTAATTTATTGAAGTATCAAGCGAGTTCATAAAGGAAGAGTAATCTTCCTTTTACAGGATTAAAACTGGAGAGTTTGATCCTGGCTCAGAACTAACGCTGGCGGCGTGCCTAACACATGCAAGTCGTACGAGAAAGTTGGCTTCGGCTGATGAGTAAAGTGGCGCACGGGTGAGTAACGCGTGGATAATCTGCCTTTTAGTTGGGAATAACGTACCGAAAGGTGCGCTAATACCGGATAATACTGAGCAACTACTGTTGCTTAGTCAAAGAAGGCCTCTGTTTACAAGCTTTTGCTGAAAGATGAGTCCGCGTACCATTAGCTAGTTGGTAGGGTAATGGCCTACCAAGGCTACGATGGTTAGCTGGTCTGAGAGGATGATCAGCCACACTGGAACTGAGACACGGTCCAGACTCCTACGGGAGGCAGCAGTGAGGAATATTGCGCAATGGGGGCAACCCTGACGCAGCAACGCCGCGTGAGTGAGGAAGGTTTTCGGACCGTAAAGCTCTGTCGAGTGGGAAGAAATGTATCGTGGCTAATATCCATGATATTTGACGGTACCGCTAAAGGAAGCACCGGCTAACTCCGTGCCAGCAGCCGCGGTAATACGGGGGGTGCAAGCGTTGTTCGGAATTATTGGGCGTAAAGAGCGTGTAGGCGGCTGAATAAGTCAGATGTGAAATCCCTGGGCTTAACCCAGGAAGTGCATTTGAAACTATTCAGCTTGAGTAGGGGAGAGGAAAGTGGAATTCCTGGTGTAGAGGTGAAATTCGTAGATATCAGGAGGAACACCGGTGGCGAAGGCGACTTTCTGGCCCTATACTGACGCTGAGACGCGAGAGCGTGGGTAGCAAACAGGATTAGATACCCTGGTAGTCCACGCTGTAAACGATGTTCACTAGGTGTTGGGGGTATTGACCCTCTCAGTGCCGCAGCTAACGCATTAAGTGAACCGCCTGGGGAGTACGGTCGCAAGATTAAAACTCAAAGGAATTGACGGGGGCCCGCACAAGCGGTGGAGCATGTGGTTTAATTCGATGCAACGCGAAGAACCTTACCTAGGCTTGACATCCCAGGAATTCTGTGGAAACACAGAAGTGCCTTTCGGGGAACCTGGAGACAGGTGCTGCATGGCTGTCGTCAGCTCGTGTCGTGAGATGTTGGGTTAAGTCCCGCAACGAGCGCAACCCTTATCTTTAATTGCCATCATTAAGTTGGGCACTTTAAAGAGACTGCCGGTGTTAAACCGGAGGAAGGTGGGGATGACGTCAAGTCCTCATGGCCTTTATGCTTAGGGCTACACACGTGCTACAATGGGTGGTACAAAGAGAAGCCAACTCGCGAGAGCGCGCCAATCTCAAAAAGCCATCCTCAGTTCGGATTGGAGTCTGCAACTCGACTCCATGAAGTTGGAATCGCTAGTAATCGCGGATCAGCATGCCGCGGTGAATACGTTCCCGGGCCTTGTACACACCGCCCGTCACACCCGGAAAATTGATTGCACCAGAAGTCGTTGGGCTAACTTCTATTTATAGAGGAGGCAGGCGCCGACGGTGTGGTTAGTAATTTGGGTGAAGTCGTAACAAGGTAGCCGTAGGGGAACCTGTGGCTGGATCACCTCCTTTCTAAGGAGTAAGTTTTAAGTGAGACGCTCACGCGTCAAACAAGCTTACAACCAGGTCAAGACCTGCAAATTCTTTCCCACTATTTTTTTGATTATCGAGTTGTACTACCGATAAACTA
>CAVSCG010000011.1:0-55965 GCA_963726395.1 uncultured delta proteobacterium | reverse complement strand
TTGCTACGCGCCCCCGTTCGGAAGCGCGAAAGATCCGGTCAACTTCGCCGGGATGGTGGCCGCGAACATCGTCAGCGGCGATATGCCGGTAAGTCACTGGGATTCGATAAAAGACGGATTTCTCCTGGATGTGCGCAACCCGGCTGAACTTGCCGTAGAGGCTATTCCGGGAGTGCTCAATATACCGCTTCCGGCACTTCGCGCACGATTGAACGAACTGCCTCGTGATCGCGAGATACATATCATCTGCCGTTCCGCGCAACGCGCCTACTATGCAACACGAATACTTCTGCAAAACGGATTCAAGGCCCGCAACATTTCCGGGGGCATGCTGTCGCGTTCACATCTGGCGGGGGGGAGTATTTGACCCAGGAAAGAAGATGCCTACAAGATGGCTATGCAGGCGGCCGAGCCTATCTTATAAAAAACCGCCATCACTCGCCGGTCAGTTAATGCGCAGCAAAACATAGACTAGTAACAATAATTTTAAAGGAGAAAACAAAATGAAAAAGAAAAAGGATGCAAAGAAGAGTTCCACCGCGCAGGTCAAGGCCGATAAAGCACGGATCGACCGGCTGAAAGAACAACTCAGGAGCACCCCTGCTGAGGTTGATTTTGAGCGGATCAGGATCATGGAGGAGGTTTACGCGGCCACTCAAGGCGACCAGAATATCATGCGTCGAGCCAAGTTCTATGCCGCCCTGCTGGAGCGGAAGAAGCTCTACATCGACGACAACTGCTTTGTGGGCAGCATGGCCGGCACCGTCAACGGCATCTACACGTATCCGGAATGGAACATCGATTGGATGAAGGACGATAATACCGTCGAGAAGTGCAAGGATCCGGTGGACAAGAAGGCGAACCAGTGGGCGCTCGATTACTGGGAAAAGCGCGCGCTGAAGCCCCGCACGCTGGAGATCTTCGAGAAGAAGTATGGTTTCGATCCGAAACCTTGCTATGATTCCGGCTTTGTCGTCAGTTTCTTTGACTGGCCGGGTGGCGGCGGCAACCTGAACTACCCCAGGATCTACAACCATGGGCTGGCCGCCATGATCAAGGAGGTCGAGGAGCGGCAGGCGGCCCTCGACATGCGGCTGCCCAATGCCAGCAAGCTCTACTTCTATGAAGCCAGCCTCATCGTCATGAGGGCCATTGTGCGCCTGGCTCATCGCTATGCCGAGCTGGCCCGGGAAATGGCGAAAAAGGAAAAGAATGAAACCCGCAAGGCAGAGCTGATTGCCATCGCCGAAACCATGGAACGAGTTCCCGAGCATCCGGCCCGGAACCTGAGAGAGGCCATCCAATGCCACTTCTTCTGTCACATTTGTGCGGAGCTCGAGCAGGTCGGCTGCGGTTACTCCGAGGCCTATCTGGGCCAGAACCTTGAGCCCTACTATCAGCGCGACAAAGCGGCGGGCCTGGTCGATTACGAACAAGCGACGTTCATGTTCCAGAATCTCGTGATCAAGCTGAACGAGATCGGCTATTACTTTGGAGAGAAGGTCGCCCTGCAGAACTCGGCCGACCTCGGACAGAGCGTCTCCCTCGGAGGCTTTACCGAGGATGGGGAGGATGCCACCGCGGAAATGGACTATGTGGTTCTGGATGCATGCAACTATCTCCACCTGCCGCAGCCTCCGCTGACTTGCGTCTACACGGAGAGGATGAGCGGCAAATTCCTCGAGAAGGTCCTGGATGTCATCGGCACCGGTATCGGCATGCCTCAGTTCGTGAATGGCAGTGTGATGATCGAAACGTGCCCTCAATCTATTCGGTGACTCCAAAAAGGGCATCACCCTCGAAAAAGCCAGGCGCACCTGCATCGGCGCCTGTGTGGGTTCTTACCCTCCCTACGAGACCGGTCACCCGGTGGAAGGCCAGCCCAACCTGGGCAAGGTCATCGAGTTGGTGATGAACAATGGCTTCGATCCTCGCACCAAGAAGCAGGTCGGACCCAAGACCGGTGATCCCGAGACCTTCAAAACCTTCGAAGAACTCTACGCGGCATTCCAAAAGCAGATCGATTTCAATGAGGAGGTCCTCCGCCGGGGCGCCTGGATCGCCAGCATGTTGTGCGCCGACTTCCTCCCGGTTCCCTGGCGCTCGCTCCTGACCGGCGGCTGCATTGAAACCGGCACCGAGGTGTGGAACGGCGGGGCCAATTACTACACCGTTGCCCAGATTGTGGTGGGGGGCATCGACGCGGCCAACTGTCTCATGGCGGTGAAGAAACTGGTCTATGACGACAAGAAGATCACCATGGCCGAATTGAAGAAAGCCCTGGCCGCCAACTGGGAGGGGGAATACGAGAAGGTTCGGAAGCTGTGTTACGAAGCTCCCAAGCATGGCAACGACATCCCTGAAATGAACAGGATGGCGCACAGGGTGTACGAAAGCATTTTCAAGGCTTTCAACAATGTTGACGGCGGCGGCAACTACCTCAGCAAAGACATCAAATCAGCGCCGGATGCCTATACCAAGAGCATCCACAACCTGATGGGTATGGTGACCGGGGCTCTGCCCAACGGCAAGAGAGCCGGAGTGGCACTCACCGATGGAAGTCTGTCGGCCATGCCGGGAACCGATGTCAGCGGTCCTACCGCGTTGGTGATGTCTGCGGCGAAGGCTCAGGATGCCATCAAGTACACCGCAACCCACATGAACATGAAACTCCCGCCTGATCAGCTGAAGACCCGCAAGGGCCGGGATAATGTGCTGCGTCTGGTCAAGACCCTGTTTGATAACGATGGCTATCACATCCAGTTCAACGTCCTGGATACTAACATCCTCAGGGACGCGCAGAAGCACCCGGAAAACTACCGTGACCTCGTGGTCCGGGTAGCCGGTTTCAGTGCCTTCTTCACCGCACTGGCTAAGGGCGTACAGGACGAGGTCATCGAACGAACCTTGCAGACTTTCGAAAAGGGATGAGATAAAATGGAAAAAGGTAAGGCATGACAGTACGTCATGCCTTACCTTTTTGATCTCATAAAATTGATTTTCTAAGAAACATCAAAAGGAGAAATTATTATGAGTACAGAAATAGGTCATGCCAGTTTTCTCAGGCGCATTGCCATCATGGTGGGAGCAGGTTATGTACCCGGTTTAAATGCCGTGATAACCGGAGCTGCCCTGGCGTCAAACAAAATGGGTTGGGAACTGGTTGGCATCCGCGATGGCTTTGATGGATTGCTGCACCCCGAAAAATATCCCGATGGTGGATTGGTAACACTCGATCCGCAATTGATTGAAAACCTTGATCCATCAGCAAGCGGAGTCCTTGGACAGTCAGCCAGGGTCGATCCATTTCATGTCCGCACAATAAATAAAGACGACATGGTCGAGGAAGTTGATATGTCGGATGAGCTGATCAAAAGGCTTGAAGCAGAAAAAATCGATGGATTGATTTCGGTTGTAGGTGCAAAAGGCGTGTCCATAATTTACAAACTGCACCGCAAAGGCCTTAATGCGGTATGTATTCCAAGGTCAATCGATAATGATATTGCTTCAACCGCGGTATCATTCGGATTCAACAGCGCCCTCACGTTTACCATCGATATGCTCGACCGTGCCCGACAGGCCGCTCAGGCCGCCCGCAAAATTGCAGTTGTTGAAGTGCAGGGTGAACAGACCGGATGGATTGCATTGCAGGCCGGTATTGCTGCTTTGGCCGATGTGGTTTTAATTCCTGAAATTCCTGTGGATCTTAAAAATGTGGCGGTCAGAATAAAAGATAAAATGTCGGCCAGAAGGCCTTATGCGCTTGTCGTAGTGGCCCAAGGGGCGAAACTGATCAACCAGGTTAAGAATGAAGAACCGGTATCTTCCCTCAAACCTTCACTTTCGCCATTGGCAACCAGTGATTCCAACAGTGAGTATGTTATTCACAGTTCCGGCCAGGCAGCACAGGCTGTGGCAACAGGCTTACAGTTGCAGATACCGGAGGAAACTTTTCCAATGGTAATCGGTCCGTGGGTCAGGGGTGGAAAACCCACATCCATTGATCGTCAATTGGGTATGGCATACGGTGCCGGCGCTTTGCAGGCATTAAAAGCCGGAAAAAACGGTGTAATGGTTTCTTTTGTTCCTCCTGAAATAAAGTTCGTTCCATTGGCAGAAGCAATCAACAAAATCAGAACCGTGCCCACAGAAAGTGAATTCCTGAAGATTGCAGATTCATTGGGTATTTATTGTGGCAAATAAGGAGGAAAAATCATGACAAATCAAACAAAGAATATATTGGATACAACAGGCACTGTGTTGAATATCCAGCGCTATTGCAGCCACGATGGTCCCGGTATACGTACAAATGTTTTCTTAAAGGGATGCTCTCTGCGCTGCAAATGGTGCGGCAATCCCGAAAGCATCAGGATGAAGCCCGAAATATCATACGATCCTAAAAAGTGTAAAGGTAAAGAATGTGGTGTGTGTCTGAAGGCTCCTTTTCCCGAAGCCGCTTTTTATTTTGTAGATGGAGACGATGAAAAAGTCGCAGTTAACTGGGATCTGGCTATGGACATAGATAACGAACTGGTTTCGCTTTGCCCGACAGGTGCGCTCGAAATGTTCGGCAAAACCATGATGGTTGGCGAAGTGCTGGATGAAGTGGAGAAAGACTCCTCCATCTACCGAAGTACCGGTGGAGGTATGACCATCAGTGGCGGAGAAGTGATGTTGCAACCCGACTTTGCGGCAGCTTTGCTGCAGGAAGCACACAACCGGGGTTTCAACACGGCCATCGAAACAGCCTGCAACGCTCCCTGGTCATTCCTTGAGAAAGTACTCCCCCATGTGGATACCATGCTTCATGACCTTAAGTTAATGAATTCGGAGAGGCATAAGAAATGGACAGGAGTGGGCAATGAAAGAATACTGGCCAACTTCAAAAAAGCGTATGAAACATTTCCTGACGTTGATTTTATTGCCCGTACACCGCTTATTCCGGGGGTAAATGCCGATGATGAACATATCCGGGGTGTGCTCGAATTCATTAAACCACACAAAAATGTGATTGATTATGAGCTTCTTCCTTACCATCGTTTTGGCCTCGGCAAGTACGAATCGCTTGGTGTTGTTTACGAACTCGATGATTACAAAACACCTTCGGATGATGTGGTTAAACGCTTTCAGGCAATGATTGATGAGGCCTTTGGCCGCAGCGGCCAGAAAGCCGCGAATGACAAATGAGGTCCTATGCAGCAATAAGGTCGAAAGGAAATTACCAATGAGCAAGACTAAAAAATCAATTGATATTTATGAACGGCTGGCGGCCGCCCAAGAGGCGCTTCCCAGTGGCTTTCCCAGGACGAAATCCGGGGTGGAAATGAAATTGATTAAGATGGCGTTTACGCCCGAGGAGGTTGCCCTTGCCGGTCAGCTGACCCGCTTCCCCGAGACCGCTGCCGAGATTGCCAAACGGGTAGGCATGGATGAAGCAGACGTAACTGTGTTGTGCGAGAGTCTGATCCCCAGGCGCCTGGTTCGTCTCGACGCGCCCGGGTATGATATGGCCGGTCAAGATCACGGTGATGGGCCGAAGAAATACCGGTTGGGCATGTTCCTGGTTGGCTGGTATGAAGCCAATATGCGGCTGCTGGGCAAGGAATTTGCCGAGCTCTTCGAGCAATATGTTATTGAAGGCGGAGGTGAAAAAATACTTGCTCCCCGGCCTGGAGTTCTTGGTGTTGTTCCCGTTCGGGGGTCACTATCGCCAGAACAAATGAAAGTGATGGAGCCCCACCTTGACATCGACGCGCATTTCAAACGGCACGAACGATTTGTCGTGTTGCCCTGCGTATGTAAAAGGGAGCAGGAGTTGTTGCACGGTCACAGTTGCGATATGCCGATGAAGCGTTGCGGTTTTGTGGGCGTCCCGCCCCAGACGCCGCTTTCGGAAAACGTACTTGACCGGGAGGAGGCGTTAAAACTTTTTGGTGAACTCGAGCAGAAGGGACACGTTCACCTCGCGGCCTATGGATACGTCATGGGTGCGGAGACGCCTCAGTATGTCGGAGGGTGCAACTGCTGCGCCTGCTGTTGCGGTGTGCTCCACGGCCAGAAGATATCCGGCATTTCGGAAGCGGCACAGCGTTCAAACTACCGCGCTGTCATTGATTCGAAAAAATGCATCTCCTGCGGCCTGTGCATCAAGCGTTGCCCGGTGGACGCCATCGTCGAGGGCCCGAAGCGCTTGCCCACAGGGCCTCTCTGTGCGGCCGTGGAATTGGATCCCGGCAAGTCGGAGGTGGAACGGGCCAAGTGTATCGGCTGCGGCGTGTGTGTGATTAAATGCCCGACGGATGCCATCGAGCTGGAGCCGGTTTCTGAAGAGGAGTGGTTTCATACTCCCGCCAGCATGGCGGAATGGGAAGAGAGGCGCCTGGCGTTTCTGGCAGAGAAGAAGTAATGTCTGGGCAAACAGGTAGAATCGAGAAACGGCTTCGTTTCGCGAAGAGAATAGGATGAGAAACAAGATGAACACAACCAACTTGATTACGGCGGAAGAACTGGCCGGGCGGCTCAAGATGGCCGCCGAAGGCATCAAGCAGAAGCCCGGCTTAATGAAGTCCGCCACAGGCTATATGGAACTGGTTTATAATTACGTGGAGCGGATCGTGACGGCCAAAGAAAAGGGCAAATATGTGGTTACCCATGGCACCCAGCAGCCCCTCGAAATTTACGAAGCTATGGACATCGTGTGCCTCTTCAACGAGTTCTGGGGTGTCATCTCGGATGTCGTGAACACGGATTCCGTCCCCGCGGCCATGAATATTTCGGCTTCGACCGGCACACCGCAGGAGGTCTGCTCCTTCTTCCGGAACATGGACGGCCTGCTGCACGCCGGGAAGTGGCCGCATACGGATATGTTTGTCTACGCCACCTCCTCGTGCGATAACGTTAAGGCGTTCCACACGCTGGGCCGGCGATACGGCATCCCCAGTTTCGGCATGGAGCGGCCCTATTACCCGTTCACACCCCACGCGATGGAACACTGGAAGAACGAGCACAAGCGTTTGATCGCCTTCCTGGAAGAGCAGACGGGGAAGAGGATGGACTATGACCGTCTCAATGAGACGTTACGCCTCTCTTACCGTCTTACCGAGATCGCCTGCGAGATCGACAAGCTGGTAGCCCATGTCCCAACTCCCATGTCCCCCGAATGCTTTGGGGGAGTGTTGCTGGCGATCCGCCTGATGTGCGGGACCCAGGAGGCTGTGGACTACCTGGAATCGCTGAAGGCGGAACTCGAGGAACGGGTGTCCAAGGGCATCGCCGCCGTCGAGCCGGAACGCTTCCGGGTGATGTGGAGCAGTTTCACCCCGTTCTGGGACCCGGGAATCATGGCCTTCATGCAGGAGAAGTACGGAGCGGTCTCGGTGTGCGAGGTGCTGCAGCGCTGGCGCGGGGAGGCGAACTGGATGCTGGATCCGGATGATCCGTTGGGCAACCTCGCATACAGGACCCAGGTCGCGCCCGGAAACTGTCAATACTCGCCCTCCTTAGATTGGGCCGGGGAAGTCGTCGCGCAGGCCCGCAAATACAAGCCGGATGTGGCGATCTTCAACAACAACCGGGGCTGCAAGCAGGCTGCGGGCTTGGAACCAATCATCAGGGACGAGCTGCTGCGTCAATGCGGCGTGCCGACCCTCACGCTTGCCGTGGATGTGATTGATGCAACTTTTACCAGCCGGGCAGAGGTCGAAAGGCAGTTGGACGGCTTTTTTGAAATGGTCGAGGGAAGCGAAGCTTACCAGGAAAGGAGGGCAAACGCATGAACCCCCAACTGCAAGTTCTGAACGAAATGCGGAAAGCGACCTCTCCATTCCCGGAGAGCGTAACCGTCAAGGACTGGAAAGCCTCTGGCCGAAAGGTGATCGGCTGTGTCAACCCCTACGTCCCGGAGGAGATCATCCACGCGGCCGGGATGCTTCCATTCAAGATCACCGGTGACAACGAGCCGGTCGAGATGCCGGGGGCCGAGGCCTACATCCTCTCCAATACCTGCTCCTACATTCGCACCTGCTGGCAGCTGCAGCTCGACGGCAAGTACGGTTTCCTGGACGGCCTGGTCTTCTCCAACATGTGCGACCAGGATAAGCGGCTGTATAGCGTGTGGGAGTACTATAAGAAGCTTCCCTACATGGACATCCTCTACGCGCCGCGCAAGCGCGACGAGGAAGCTGTCAAGCTGTACCTGGCCGATCTCGAGGACTTCAGGGACAGGTTCTCGCTGTACCGGCTGAGCAGGATCACCGACCGGGACGTCGCGGACGCCATCCGCGTCTACAACCGGGGACGTGAGCTCATGCACCGTCTCTACGAACTGCGCAAGCGTGATCGCCCACCTGTGACAGGCGCCGAGGCCCTGGAAGTGAGCAAGGCTGCCGCACGCCTGCCGCGTGAGCATTTCAACGAGCTGATGGAGCAACTGCTTGACGAGATCCAGCGCACCGGGCGCGAGATCAAGAAGGCCAGGCGCCTGATGGTCATCGGCAACGATATTCACAACACCAACCAGGTCGCCGCGCTCGAGGAAATGGACGCGCTGGTCGTCGTGGACGAGATGAATTGCGGCATCCGGCAAGCCCTGGGCCAGGTGGACACCAAGATGCCGCCGATGGAGGCCCTGGCCCGCTACTACGTGATGGGCCGTCCGGTCGACATGCACAACTGGAATTCCGACGGGCGACTCGCGTTCATCGGCCAGATGGTTGAACAATACAAGGTTGACGGGATTGTGTCCGAGATCGTTCGCTTCTGCACCTACAACGGCTGGGACAAGTTCGATCTCAAGAAGCAGATGGAACCGCGCGGCATTCCCATCCTGGAGATTGACCTCGAGTACGGCCACCCGGCTGGAGCGCAGGTGAAGACCCGCGCCGAGGCGTTCATGGAGATGCTGGAAAGCCGGGCCAGTTAGAACGGAAGACGAAGGTTGGAACCGGTATGTGCCGAGGAGTGGTTCCACAATCCCTGCCAGCATGGCGGAATGGGAAGAGAGGCGCCTGGCGTTTCTGGCATCGGAGAAGAAGTAAGGCCTGGGCAAACAGGCGGGATGGCGAAGCTCGTGCGCAAGGTATTCCCGTTGTCGCCGTACGGGATCATCGACCACCTGAAATTGAGGCGGCCTGTGTACTACCCGACGGCCGCCTACGGGCACTTTGGCCGGAAGGGGTTTGCGTGAGAGCAGGTGGACGCAGTCGCGGAGCTGCGGGCCAAGGCGAAAAAGTTATAATATTATTATGATAGATAGAAATCATATAATACAAGTAAGGAGCATTTAATATGAATAAACTGGATGCAGAAATGACCCGTCAGCTTCCCAAAGACAAGCAAACCACTCTCGGGCTCTATATGAGCGCCGCCCAGGCCTATGAAGCGTGGAAAGCCGCACCGGATGAGATAAAGGTTATAGACGTGCGTCTTCCTGAAGAATACGCCCTTGTCGGCCACCCGGAGATGGCCTGGAATATTCCGCTTGCCTTTGTAACGTATCAGCGAAAGGACGGCAAATTCGAATACGCCGTGAAGATGAATCCGGATTTTGTCACCGAAGTCAAAACAGTAGCCGGGCCGAACGACATTTTGCTGCTCATGTGCCGGTCAGGCGGCCGCAGCGCCATGGCAGTCAATCAGCTCGCGGCGGCCGGATTTAAAAACGCTTACAATATTGTTGACGGGATGGAAGGGGACAAGGTCGATGATCCGGGAAGCGTCTTTATGGGGAAGAGAATGAGAAACGGCTGGAAGAACTCAGGTCTGCCATGGGTTTACGGCATTGATCCGGACAAGATGATCATTAAAGAAGGCGCTTCCAAACAAACAACGCCGACTCCCTGATGACCAACAGGAGTTAAAATACATGAAAGTGATTAATGACGGGAGGTTAGTTATGCTGACAATCAACAGTAACATCACCGATGCACTTGAAAGGAAATAGATTATGGACATTATGACTTGGTTTAACATCACCGTGGTGGTTTTCACCGTGTCGAACCTGATGGCCGGAGGCCTCGAGTGCGATTTGAAAGAAGCGATCAAGTGGCTGCGGAGCCCCAAGCTCCTCGTGCCAGCATTTTTTGGAGCTGGGTGGTTGGGCCGGCGTTCGCCTGGCTGATTCCAGGTCCTGCCGCTGTCGGCGGGACATGCTGCCGGACTGATGTTGGCCAGTCTGGCACCGATCGCGCCGTTCCTGCCGCTGGCGGCGATGAAAGCCCGCGGAGACATGACCTTCACCGGAGCCTACGTCCTGCTGGGGACCGTCGTCACGGTCGTGTTGATGCCGCTGATGGCACCGTTGCTGATCAAAGGGCTGACCTTGAGCACCTGGCCGCTGGCAAAACCGCTCATTATATTGGTGCTCATTCCGTTGCTGATCGGTATTGCGATCCGGTATTACAAGCCGACGGTGGCCGACCAAGATATTCCCAGCCGGTCAAGAAAATCAGTGGCATTTGGCTGCTGCTCTGCCTTGGCGACCACCCTGTGGATCTACGGCAAGCAGATGCTCAGCACGGTGGGCAGTTTTGCCCCGGGCGCATGGGTGGTGTTCATGGTCGTGATGGCCGTGCTGCCGTATTGGTCGGCTTCGGCCTGAAACAAAATCAGCGCAGCGTCATGGCCCTGGGCCAGAGTTCGCGGAATATTTCGGCCGGGTTCGTGGCGTTCTTTGGCATTACCAACGCGCCCGAGGGGATGTTCTTGATGGTTTTGCTGGTGGTTCCGCTGCATGTCATCATCGCGCTCCTGGCGGTGGCGCCGATATTTGCCAAGCTGGCCGGCAAGACCGGTGCGGGAGCTGAGGCATGACGGCATTCACGTCACTGATCATCGCGCTGCTGTTCGCCGCCATCTTCCTTTTCGGCGGACGCCTGGCTTATCGGCCCGGCCACCGGCGCTACCGGAGGTTCCTCTCCTTCGCTGCCGGTATCGCGGTGGCTTACGTATTCGTGGACGTGATGCCCGCCCTGGGCAGAATGCGCGACATCGTGATGGAGACCCCGGGCGATTTCCAGCGGGTGTTCCCGGAATACAGCGTTTACCTGTGGGCCATGGCCGGCTTCCTGGCCTTCTACTGCCTCGAGACCATGGTGGCCAGGCCGCAACAAGGTCCGGAGCACCCCGCGGGCGGCCACGATGGCGCGGCCCCATGGCAGGCGTGGGTCCATATCGGCGGTTTTGCCCTGTATGCGTGGATGCTGTCTTACATCATGGTATGGAAGGTACACGAGACACTGGCCTTGTGCCTTTACGGGGTGGCCATGGGCATGCACATCTTCCCGGTCGCCTGCAACCTGCGCAGCCATTACCAGAAGGTTTACGACCGTCGCGGTGCCTACCTGCTGGCGCTGGCCTCTCTGGCGGGCTGGGCAACCGGCCTGGCCCTGGATATCCCCAAACCCATTCTAGTGAACCTGGTGGCTGTCGTGGCCGGCGGTGTGATTATGAATACCTCCATCTCCGAACTCCCCAAAGAGGGTGAGGGGCGGCACTGGCCCTTCCTGGCGGGCGCGCTGTTATATACGGCTCTACTGCTGGTCCTGTCTCACGTTGAGTAGGGATGTAGAGCGGGTAGCAATGACACCCTGAGGAGGCATGCGATAGATCAAGACATCCAGGCAACCGGGCCTGAATTTTAAAAATCCGCCATCACCGCCGGTCCGGTGAGGAGCAACAAAATAAAAGGAGGAACATAATTATGGCTAACGAAACAGAAAGATTAAAGAGACAACAATGCAAAACACGAAACTGAATGTGGTGAAGTTGGATTGGAAAGAGGTTTACTACACCAACTGCCCGCTCGTTTCTGCAGCCAATGTGGACGAGGGACTGGGCCTGACCAAGAAGGAGTTCAAGAAGATCGGCGTGAAGTTTGCCTACATGCGTTCGACCCCCGAAACCGACTGGTATCCCCACTACATCCACAATCAGGAAAACCTTATCCGCTTCGGCGGTTTGTTTCCGCCCATCGAGGTTCACGCGGACATCCGCCGGACCCGGCTGCTGGGGGTTACGCAGATGCCGGCAGAAGGCGGTGTCATGATGGTGCGCGCCAAGGACGACATTTACCGGATGAGTGATCTGAAGGGCAAGAAAATCGGCATTTCCAAGAGCATGAACAAGATCAAGAACGATTGGTGGCGCATTCAGGAGCACCAGGGTATCGAGCTCATGCTCCGGATGAACGGCATGACCATGAAAGACATCGAACTCGTGGAATTCCCCTACGCGGATGACTGGTATAATCTACCGGAAATGATGAAAGCAACCATGGACCTCTCGATTGATCTGTGGCTGAAGCGTGACCACAAGCGCGACCTGGCTTTCCGTCCGCTGGAAACCGCACTGGAAAAGAGGATCATTGATGCGATGTATATGCAAACCAAGCCGCTCCAGCAAGTCTCCGAGGCGACGGGCAAGTTCGCGGCGATCGAGGACCTCTCCCGCTATCCGGACTGGCGTTTGCAGGTGGCCAACATTCCCGCGGCCATTACCTGCACGGATGTGATGGCTGAGAAACATCCTGAGCTTGCCGTCACGTTCATGAAAGGCATGATCCGCGCCGGGCGCTGGGCCAACGAGAACAAGCGCGCCGCGGCGGAAATCCTTGACCAACAGACCTTCTACAGCGACATCGAGCACACCTACCAAGGCATCAGGGACGTGGACTTGGTGCCCAACCTGTCACCACTCAACCTGGCTGCTGTCGAGATCGGCAAGAACTTTATGCTGAGCCACGGCTACATCAAGAACGACTTCGATGTGAAAAAGTGGGCTGCGCCGGAGTTCCTGGAGAAGGCGGCACGAGAACTGCTGGAAGAAGAATGGAAGAAAAGAACCACTGCAAAGCTTCCCAAGACCGCTGGAACATTGGAATCAGGAGGTCGAATCGGTTAGTCAGGAAGAAGCTCAGCGAAGCGCCGGTAATATATTTAAGGGATCGTGGGAGGGTTCGGCTTGTCCGGACTCTCCCGCAATTCCAGTTTCATCAGGCTGCCGGGCTTGGCATTAAATAAACGGTTATCACCGCCGGTCCGGTGATGAGCGACGAAAAATGAACTGAAGAGTCAAAATGGCGACGGAGAAGAAATTTTGAGGGGGTAAAATCATGAAACGCAAGTTTGATCATCAAATCCTGCTTCTGCAGGGCGGAGGCGCGCTGGGGGCTTACCAGGCGGGCGTGTATGAAGGCCTTGCGGAAGTCGGCCATGTCCCGACCTGGGTCGTAGGGATTTCGATTGGCGCGATTAACGCAGCTATCATCGCCGGCAATCCTCCGGAACAAAGAGTGAAGCAACTGCGGACTTTTTGGGATCGCGTTTCATCTTACGCGCCGCTGGATTATCCATCTGTTCCCGATTCCATGCGTTCGATGCTTAATCAAATCAGCGCCGGTTGCGTGATGGCTTTCGGCGTTCCGGGTTTCTTCAAACCGCTTATACCCCCGGCAGGTTTCACCCCGCACGGCATTCCCGGCGCGGTGAGCGTCTACGATACCAGTCCGCTCAAGGCCACCATCGAGGAGTTGGTCGATTTCGACCTGATCAACAACCGCAAGGTGCGACTTTCGCTGGGCACAGCGAAAGTGCTGACCGGCAATTCCTTTTATTTTGACAATCACAATACCCGTCTCGGTCCGGACCACGTGCGTGCCAGCGGCGCTCTGCCGCCGGGGTTTCCGCCTGTAAACATCGATGGCGAGTACTACTGGGACGGCGGCATGGTGAGCAATACACCCCTGACATACGTGATGGATCAGAAACCGCTGAACAGCGCATTGATTTTCCAGGTGGATATTTTCAACGCGCGGGGAGAACTGCCGCGGAACATGGACGAGGTGCAGGAGCGCGCCAAGGAAATTCAATACTCCAGCAAAACGCGACTGAGCGTTGACACCGTCAGGACACTCGGTGAGTTGCGAGTGGCGGTCGGCCGTCTGATTGCCAAGCTTCCGCCCAAGTTAAGGTCCGATCCCGACGTGAAATTCCTGGAGCCGTTCTGTGATAAGAGGGACTGGTCGATCGGGTTGTTTATCCATCGCCGTCGCACGCATTCAGGTTCTACGAAGGATTACGAGTTTTCGCGGGCAACCGTGAACGAGCTATGGGACGCAGGCCTTCAAGATGTTCGCCACGCGGCCAAAAATATGGATTCCATCCTGCCGACTCAACTGCAGCCGGGCGTACGCATTTATGATTTTACCAAGACCAATACCCCTTCAGATATGGAGGTGCATCATGAATGAAACTGAAGTGAGAGATCGGGCATTTGCAATGCCGCTGACCAGCCCGGCGTATCCTCCCGGGCCATATCGCTTCATCAACCGTGAATTTTTTATCATCGCCTACCGGACCGATCCGGATGCGCTGCGAGCCGTGATCCCGGCGCCGCTGGAGTTCACCGAACCGATCGTCAAGTACGAATTCATCCGCATGCCCGACTCGACCGGGTTCGGCGACTACACCGAGAGCGGACAGGTGATCCCGGTCAGCTTCCGCGGCGAGAAGGGCGGCTACGTCCACTCGATGTACCTCGACTGCGACCCGCCGATTGCCGGCGGGCGCGAATTGTGGGGTTTCCCGAAGAAGCTCGCTTCACCCATCCTCAGGGTCGAGAAGGACACCCTCGGCGGCGTGCTGCGCTTCGGCCCGGTGCCGGTCGCCGTGGCGACGATGGGCTACAAGCACCGGGCGCTGGACATCGACAAGGCGCGCGAGTCGGTGGAAGAGCCGGGCTACCTGCTGAAGATCATCCCGCACGTCGATGGCAAGCCGCGCATCTGCGAACTTGTGCGCTACTGCTGCGGCGACGTCACCGTTCATGGCGCATGGAGTGGCCCGGCGGCGCTGGAACTGTTCCACCACGCACTGGCACCGGTCGCCGACCTGCCGGTGCTGAAAGTGCTCTCTGCAACCCACATCCTGTGCGACCTCACCCTGAACCTGGGGACCGTTGTTTACGATTATCTAAACACTGAAAGGAGAAAATCATGAAATTGAAAGGTAAAACAGCAATCATTACCGGCGCCGCCAGCGGTATCGGCAAGGATATCGCTTTCGTCTTCGCCCGCGAAGGCGCCAGAATCGGTATCGCCGATCTGAACAAAGATGCGGCGACGGCGGCCGCAAAGGAAATCGTCGCCAAAGGCGGCGTTGCAATGGGCGTGGCTATGGACGTCAGCAACGAAGAGCAGGTGAACGCCGGCGTCAAGTCCGTTGTCGCCGAATTTGGCGGTGTCGATGTTCTGGTGAGTAACGCCGGAATTCAGATTGTCCATCCCATCGAGGATTTCAGTTATGCCGATTGGAAAAAGATGATTGCGATTCACCTCGATGGCGCATTTCTGACGACCAAGGCGTGCATCCCGCATATGTACAAGTCCGGCCGCGGCGGGAGCATTATCTACATGGGTTCGGTGCATTCCAAGGAGGCGTCACTGCTTAAAGCCCCATACGTGGCTGCCAAACATGGGCTAATCGGTCTGTGCCGTGTAGTTGCCAAGGAAGGCGCTTTGCACGGCGTACGCGCCAACGTGATCTGCCCCGGCTTTGTGCGCACGCCGCTGGTGGAGAAACAGATTCCCGAGCAGGCCAAGGCTCTGGGCATAACCGAGGAGCAGGTTATCAAGAACGTGATGCTCAAAGAAACGGTGGACGGCGAGTTTACGACTGTTGATGACGTCGCTGAGGCCGCACTATTCTTCGCTGCCTTCCCGACCAACGCGCTGACCGGCCAGTCGCTGATTGTCAGCCATGGTTGGTTTATGGAGTGAGATTGACTCGTTTTGAGAAAGAGTCGTCGGATAAGTGTATAGCGCATCAGAATTGCGCAATCGCTTTTTCCACAATAAAATACAGGTGCTATTGGCTTTCAAACCGGTGGACCAAAAAGGAGATGCAAAATGAAACAAAAAATCATGAAACGATTCAGAGACCTCACACGTGCAGGGGTAATATCAATCATAGTGTTCCTGACTGCCGTATTGCCACTAACCGCCATGAGCGCCGATAGCAACGAAGCCACCCCTAAGCCTGCCGGTGCCGCAAGTGCGCAGCAGGATCAGGCGGCGGAACTGGCGAAAAAGGCGCAGAATCCGGTCGCAGATTTGATTATCATGCCGCTGCAGTACAATATTGATTTCGGCATAGGCCCGGCGGACGCGACGCAGCAGACGCTGAAATTCATGCCGGTTATTCCGTTTTCGCTGGGCCAGGATTGGAACCTGATCGTCCGCACCATCATACCTTGGATTGAAGCGGAGTCGCCGGTGGAAGGCGGCGATGACAAGTCGGGCCTAGGCGACATCCAGCAGAGCTTCTTCTTCACGCCCAAAGAGCCGGTGGGTGGATGGATTATCGGGGCGGGGCCGATTATCATGTACCCTTCAGCGACGGATGAAGTGCTCGGCAGCGAGAAATGGGGCGCAGGTCCCTCGTTCATAGCGCTGCAGCAGAAGAACGGATGGACTTATGGCATGCTCGCGAACCACATCTGGTCATTCGCCGGACAGGAAGACCGGGAGGAAGTCAATATAACTTTCCTGCAGCCGTTCCTTGCCAAGACAACGAAGACTTATACGACGTTCTCCGTGAATACGGAGTCGGTTTATGACTGGGGAAATAACCAGTGGACGGTCCCGATCAATTTTTCCATCGGGCAGATGATTAAGATCGGCAAGTTGCCGATCAGCCTGGAGCTCGGATATCGCTATTATGCGGAAAAGCCGGACTACGGCCCGGATTGGGGGCTGCGCTTTTTCGTCAAGTTCCTGTTTCCGAAATAGGCTTAAGAGGTGAGAAGGTAATGACGCAGGGATCCAGCCCATGAGTATGTGGTCAAGAGACAGGAAGTTCCGCTCCATGGCGAGGTCCGTGCGTTAGTGTGCGGGGCGCATAGCAACATCGCCGTTTTTGGCCCTTTTTTTCTGTCTAGCCCAGACCCTCCTTGGGTGTCTGTTCATTATTCTCTTCGTTCATGGTTCTCATTCTTCATTCCATCATTGATGGTAAAGCTGGTTTCCATATTTTTCCTGTCCTTTATGGGGGAGTGAGCGGAAGTTACAGTGCCTGCAATATCTGGCAAGGCTACTCTGCTTTTACTACAGAAACTTGCGCTGTTTCTCCTTCTCTTGCACAATCACTTTCTTTTCGGATGCTTATTCAAAGTTTTCCGGGTTTGTCATGTAAACTCTGTCTCCTATTCTACTTGACACATATAAGAGATTGTCTTATAAATTATAAATAAAAACAGTTCCCTGTTAATCTATGTGGCGTTCAGGATGGGCGGCCGATTTTCCGTGTGATGAGGTCGAAGTCCGGAAGCGGATGAAGAAGGGAACCTGACACGGACGAACGAATTTATGTCCCGACTGTGACTGCTGGGAGAAATTGTCGTTAACACTCTGGAGTGCATGCAGAACAGATTACAATTGGAGAAACAGGACAGGCTCGAGATGCTCCTGGTTGAAATCGAGGACGGCTGGCCGTGGCAAAAAAGATGGAATAAGGTTACACAGCGGGGTGAGACGCGATGAAGGGCACTGCAATTTAACGTGAGAGGTTTATGAAAAAATCAACAGCACATAAGGATACCCTGTCTAATCTCTATGCCCATCCTGCTGTTGATAGATTATGCTCCGGATTTGAATCTTCACAGCATTTCAAAAAATCTTGAACGTTATCAAATGATATTCAAGTAGCTTGTTGCTGTGCAGAATACTTATTGGAACATATCTTGAACAATGCAATAAGAGCTTTCTGAGGTAGAATGCAGATAGAGCAAGAGAAAACCGATCAGAAGACCCTGGCAGAGCGTCTCCGTTTTGAAGAGATGCTGTCCGAAATTTCTGCACGTTTCATATCCACTTCTTTCGATCAGGTCGACAGCGATATCGATAATGCCTTGAGGCAGGTAATGGAGTTTTTCCAGGTCGATCTGTGCGCTCTGATGGAAGTACTGGAAGACAGAGCCTTTGTCAGGATATCTCATGCCGTGTATGGCGAAGGCATTGAACCGATACCAGGGAACATAAACATCGCCGAACTGTATCCGTGGACTTACAGGAAACTGATGAGAGGAAATCCAATCATCATCAGCCGTGTGGAAGATTATCCTGAAGAAGCCCAGATAGACAGGCAATCTTATGCCGCAATGGGCACAGCATCAAGATTGGCCATTCCAGTGGCCGTTGACGGCAAGATTTCGAGAATAATCACGATACATCAGAGACAGCGTCATCAGGCCTGGCCAGAAGAGTATTTACCCCGTCTGCGCTTGCTGGGTGAAATTTTCGTTAATGCCTTGGAGCGCAAGCGGAGCAGCTTGCAATTGGTGGAACAGCTCAGGTTCGAGACGCTCCTGTCTGAGATATCGGGGCGTTTTGTCAACCTGCCTGCCGACCAGGTGGATGGCGAAATAGAAGATGCGCAGCGCCGTGTCTGTGAATGCCTGGGGCTGGATCTTTCCGTGCTCTGGCAGTGGTCGATGGAAACTCCCCGTATCCTCACCCTGACCCACTTATATCGACCCCTTGGAGGCCCGCCGCTTCCCGAGCCCATGTATGCCTATGAGTATTTTCCCTGGTGCCAGCAAGCAACTGGAGGCAGGCAGCATCGTTGTCGTCTCATCCATGGAGGATCTCCCGGCAGAGGCGGCCCGTGACCAGGAGGTCTGGCGCCAATTGGGCATCAAGACCACTTTGACCTTCCCGCTGTCGATCGGAGGAGGCCGCCCATGGGCGCATTGTCCTTCAATACCATGCGGGCCGAACGCACCTGGCCGGAATCGCTTATTAAACGGCTTCAACTAGTCGCCCAGGTATTCACCAACGCGCTCGTCCGCAAGAAGAACGAAATGGCGCTGCGTGAAAGCGAGACGCGTCTGAGCCTGACTACTGAAGCCGTGGGAGCAGGCCTGTGGATCATGGAGGTTGACACGAGAAAGGTCTGGGTTTCGCCAAAGAGCCGGGAGCTGTTTCATTTTAGCCCGGATGAAGAGATTAACTATGAAAGTTACTTCAGGATGATCCATCCCGAAGACAGGGACCGGGTCCACCAGGAGGTGCAGCACTCACTCCAGTCAGGAGAGAGCCTTCTCTGCGATTACCGGATCGTACTCCCTGATGGAAGCATCAGATGGATTGTGGCCCGCGGGCAGAACGCTTGTCAAATCGACCGGGGAGCCGGAGCGCATGATTGGCATGTCGCTCGACATCACCGAACGCAAGGAGATGGAGTTGCAACTGAGAGAGTCTCAGACCCTGCTCTCAACATTGATCAACAGCACGCCTGACTTGATCTGGTCGGTTGACACAGAGCGCTTCGGCCTGCTTACGTTCAACACGGGGCTTGCTGAATACTTCCTGCATGGGACGGCCTTCATATCGAAATCGGTATGAATCCTGATGATCTCCTCCCCAAAGAGTTTGCTCAGAAGTGGTATGCTTTCTACCGGCGCGCACTGGAGGAAGGGTCGTTCACAACGGATTACCAAGCTTACGCGCAAGGCCGGATACTGCGTTTGAATCTCAATATCCTCAAGAGCGATGATGTTGTATTCGGGGTGTCGGTATTCGCTCAGGACATAACCGAGCTCAAGGAAATGGAAAGCCAGCTGCGGCAGCAACTGGAGGAGATCAATACGTTAAAGATTCAATTGGAAAAAGAGAATGTTTATCTCCGCGAGGAGATAAATACAGAACTGGGTTTCGGCAAGATTATAGGGGGCAGCGATGCCCTCAAATATGTTCTCTTCAGGGCTCAGCAGGTCGCCCCTACCGATGCCACCGTCCTCATCCTCGGCGAGACCGGCACGGGCAAGGGGATGGTGGCCCATGCCATCCATGAAATGAGCACCCGCAAAGAAAAGTCCATGATCACGATAAACTGTGCCGCCCTTCCGGAGAACCTCATCGAGAGTGAACTTTTCGGACGGGAGAAAGGTGCCTTCACGGGAGCCCACGCGAGACAGATCGGTCGTTTCGAGGTTGCAGACGGTGGTTCGATCTTCCTGGATGAAATCGGTGAGATGCCCCTTGCACTCCAGGCAAAGCTCCTGGGGGTACTTCAGGATGGGCAGTTTGAGAGGCTTGGCAGCACCAGGACCATTAAGGTGAATGTGCGGGTGATCGCCGCAACAAGCCGTGACCTGAAGCTTGATGTGCGCAACGGGCGGTTCCGGGAAGACCTGTATTACCGACTGAACGTTTTTCCCGTCTCGATTCCGCCCTTGAGAATGCGATTGGAGGATATCCCGGAGCTTGTCTATTATTTTATAGACAAGTATGCGCGGAAGTCCAACAAGCAGATTGAGACCGTGTCCAAGGGCACTATGCAGATTCTTCAAACTTACCCGTGGCCCGGTAATGTGAGGGAACTAGAACACGTAATAGAAAGAGCCATCATCACCAGCACGGGATCGACGCTTCAACTTGCAGACAAACTTGATCACGAGACGGAAGACAAACCAGAAGAAGCGCTTAGGGATCTGGAAGCGATAGAGCGAGAACATATTCTGAAAGTCCTCCAGAAAACCCGTTGGAAGGTCAATGGTGAAGGCAGTGCCGCAGCCATCCTCGGACTTAAACCCAGCACCCTTCGGTTCCGGATCAAGAAATTGGGCATTACGCGTTCTTGAAAATCCCATTATGCAGCTTGAGTAATTCTCAATATGTTGCACATTCGTAATATGTTGAGAACTCCTCTGCGACGAGCTTTCTCCAAAAGAATCTCTATTCATAAATAAATTAGAAATATCAAATAATTATATTTATTTTACCAGGGTCATCCATTCTGGAATGCTTCTTGAATGTATATCCTATGGTTGACAAAAAACATACAGCGTATTGTGCGCGTAAACCAAGAAATGGATTTCAAACTGAATAGTAAAAAACAAAAAAAGACGGGGAGAGGTCATGAAACTGACAATCGAGATTAGAGCCAAACAATTAAAGTTTCAGGAGATTTATCAGACGTTATACGCGCTTCTTCCCACCATTCGTAAGCACGAGGGATGCCGAGAGTGCCATATCTATAAAGACACAGAGGAGGAGGGTGTCTTCTTTCTTACTTTTGACTGGAAAGAAGGATCAGGACTTGAGAATTATCTTCGGTCGAACAATGGCAGCGCGTTTCTCGGAGCCATCGACGTGTTGAGTGAAACATCAAGAGTCAGGATTGGCGATGAGGAGTCGTGGGGGGGAATAGAAATCCTAAAGAGAATGAGAAAGGAAAAATAAAAAGAGGGATATAGAGAAAAAGATGGGTTTCCGATTTCTCAAGGGTCGAAAACCGTTAGGCCTTGGTCTTCTGAAGGCAATTATTTAATCTTAAAGAGTAAAAACTCAAAAGAGGAGGTTCGTATGAAAGCAATGGCAAGAATAATCATGGTGGCAGCGATAGGTATTTTGTTTTTGGCATCAACAGCATTCGCTGCGTTATTAGAGGGAAATCCTCCCTTTTCCGGGTTTCTCGGTGATCCGAGCGTTTATCAGCAATTGAAGCCCGGTCCGAAAGACGGGGCCAAACTGCGGTGGATCAAGGAGGGGACGGACTTTGCGAAGTACAAGAAGTTCATGGTGGACAGCGTCATTTTTTACATTTCTGAGCAATCGGACTTCAAAGGCGTCGATCCCGAGTTGACGAAAGAGCTGGCCGACGCCTTTAACGCCGAAATGGTGGCGGCTTTCAAGGGCAAGTACGAGATCGTTTCCGAACCTGGACCTGACGTTGCGCGTATTCGTGTTGCCATTACGAATATTAAACAGAGCAGGCCGGTCATCAGTGCCGTCACATCCGTCGTGCCTGTCGGGCTTGCCGTCAGCATTGTCAAGAAAGGCGTCACAGGCGGATGGACCGGCAGTGGTGAAACATGCGGCGAGGTCCAGATCCTCGACTCCACAACCAATGAGGTGATTGGAACAGCAGTTGACCAACAGAAAGCGGCCTTTATAGAACGATTCACCAGATATGGATCGGCCAAAGACGCTTTCAAGTTCTGGTGCTGAGCGACTCGTTAAATTTATCGATGATGCTAAAAGATATCAATATTAATCCAAAATATAAAGATGGAAAAGCAGTATCACTTGTCGTCCCAGACAATAGGGACGGCAAGTGTTGACTGGCTAAATATTCTTAAGAGAAGGGGAAAAATCTATGAGTAGTGAAAATAATAAACACCGTTCGCATCTGCCGATGCCGAACACCGAACGCTCCAAGTTCATCGCCTACGACGCGAAGGACCCGGACAGCAAGTTTCCGCCCATCGAGCAACTGCGGCCGCCCAAGGGTGCGCCCAATGTGCTGATTGTCCTGATCGATGACGCGGGATTCGGCTCCTCCAGCGCCTTCGGCGGCCCCTGCCAGACGCCGACCGCGGAGAAGCTGGCGGCGGGCGGCCTGAAGTTCAACCGCTTCCACACCACGGCGCTCTGCTCGCCGACGCGGCAGGCGCTGCTGACCGGCCGCAACCACCACTCCGCCGGCATGGGCGGCATCACCGAGATCGCCACCGGCGCGCCGGGCTACTGCTCGGTGCTGCCCAACTCCATGTCGCCGCTGGCCAAGACGCTCAAGCTCAACGGCTACAACACGGCGCAGTTCGGCAAGTGCCACGAGGTGCCGGTGTGGCAGACGAGCCCGGCCGGGCCGTTCGACGCCTGGCCCACGGGCGGCGGCGGCTTCGAGTACTTCTACGGCTTCATCGGCGGCGAGGCCAACCAGTGGTACCCGACGCTCTACGAGGGCACCACGCCGGTCGAGCCGAAGAAGACGCCCGAGGAGGGCTACCACCTCGTGGAGGACATGACCGACAAGGCCATGAACTGGATCGGCCAGCAGAAGGCGCTCGCGCCGGACAAGCCGTTCTTCGTCTACTTCGCGCCCGGCGCGACCCACGCGCCGCACCACGTGCCCAAGGAGTGGGCCGACAAGTACAAGGGCAAGTTCGACGCAGGGCTGGGACAAGCTGCGCGAGGAGACCCTCGCCCGGCAGAAGAAGCTCGGCGTCGTCCCGCAGGACTGCCAGCTCACCGCGCCCAACAAGGAAGTCCCGGCCTGGGACGACATGCCGGAGGCGTTCAAGCCCTTCCTGCGCCGCGAGATGGAAGTCTACGCGGGCTTCATGGAGTACACCGACCACCACGTGGGCCGGATCCTCGACGGGCTGAAGAAGCTCGGCATCTTCGACGACACGCTCGTCTACTACATCATCGGCGACAACGGCGCGTCGGCCGAGGGCAGCATCAACGGCTGCTTCAACGAGATGAGCTACTTCAACGGCCTGCAGGCCTTCGAGACGCCCGAGTACCTCTCGGCGCGGCTCGACAAGCTGGGCGGGCCCGAGTCCTACAACCACTACGCGGTGGGCTGGGCGCACGCCATGGACACGCCCTACCAGTGGACCAAGCAGGTCGCCTCGCACTGGGGCGGCACGCGCAACGGCACCATCGTCCACTGGCCCAAGGGGATCAAGGCCAAGGGCGAGATCCGCTCCCAGTTCACCCACGTCATCGACGTGGCGCCCACGATCCTCGAGGCGGCGGGCATTCCCGAGCCGGTCTCGGTGGACGGCATCCAGCAGGACCCGATCGAGGGCACGAGCATGCTCTACTGCCTTCAACGACGCCAAGGCGCCGGAACGGCACGAGACCCAGTACTTCGAGATGTTCGGCAACCGCGGCATCTACCACAAGGGGTGGACCGCGGTGACCAAGCACCACACACCCTGGACGCCCCTGGATGCAAAGCCTCCCGGCCTTCGACGACGACGTCTGGGAGCTCTACGAGCCCGGGGACTGGAGCCAGGCGAACGATCTCTCCAAGGAGAACCCGAAGAAGCTCCACGAACTGCAGCGGCTCTGGCTGATCGAGGCGACGCGCTACAAGGTGCTGCCGCTCGACGACCGGATGATGGAGAAGATCAACCCGGACACCGCCGGCCGGCCGGTCCTGATCAAGGGCAAGACCCAGCTGCTGTTCGGCGGCATGGGGCGCCTCTCCGAGAACTGCGTCCTGAACCTCAAGAACAAGTCGCACTCGGTCACCGCCGAGATCGTGGTGCCGGAGAAGGGCGCCGAGGGCGTGATCATCTCCCAGGGCGCGAACATCGGCGGCTGGAGCCTCTACGCCAAGGACGGCAAGCTCAAGTACTGCTACAACTGGGGCGGCTTCAAGCACTTCATCGTCGAGTCCGCGGACAGGCGATCCCGGCCGGCGAGCATCAGGTGCGCATGGAGTTCGCCTATGCCGGCGGCGGCCTGGGCAAGGGCGGCAAGGCGACGCTCTTCATCGACGGCAAGAAGGTCGGCGAGGGCGAGATCGGCGCCACGCTGGCGATCATCTTCTCCGCCGACGACGGCTGCGACGTCGGCGAGGACAGCGGCGCCCCGGTCTCGCCGGACTACAAGCCGGGCGACAACCGCTTCAACGGCAAGGTCAAGGGCGTGCAGCTCGCCATCGCCGACGCGGCCGAGAGCGCAGATCACCAGATCGACCCGGAGGACGCCATCCGCATTGCCATGGCGCGGCAGTAGGAAGTTATTAAACAGTTTCTCGAAGGGTGGCGGCTGCCACGCTTGGAAGCCGTCACCCAAAGAGATTTGAATAAGATTTGTAAAATAGGATGAATGTCAATGGCCATAAAAGAACAGAATCAGGCATCGCGTTTTGAACGGCGTTGGCCTGTTGCGGTTACGATCCTGGTGGTCGTTGGCCTGCTGGCGCTAATGCCCGGGCGTATCCAACTGTTTCCGGTCTGGCTTCCCTACGTTATGGGAATAGCAATTCTGGTACCTATGGCCTTGGTCGGAGTAACGGCCGCTAAAGCATGGTGTATACGTGCCGAGCGCACAGTCACGATCCTCTTCTTTTTGCTTGCGGGGATTGGAACCCTGGCGAACCTGGCAAATCTGATTCAAGCGATGGTGTACAAATCGGTGGAGATAAGCGGTCTGCAACTCCTCACTTCAAGCATTTCGGTGTGGGTCGTTAACGTACTCATGTTCTCGCTTTTATACTGGCAGATCGATCGCGGTGGTCCTGAGGGTCGGATAAACCACGCGGGTATGCGGCCGGATTGGCTTTTCCCACAAGAGGCGGCGTCAACCGATAACGTACCGCCCGGCTGGAGTCCGGTGTTCGTCGACTATCTCTTCCTTAGCTACTCGACAGCAACGGCATTCAGCACCACCGATGTCATGCCGCTAACATCTCGCGCCAAGATGATGATGATGCTCGAAAGTACGATCTCGCTTATGACGATCGTCGTCGTCGCGTCACGCGCAATCAATATTCTAGGCAATTAGAGGACGTGATAAGGAATGTCCACGAACAGTTTATTATCCGGATATAGGAAGGAATGGCTGCGCTTCGATGTGCTGGTTTATGAGACAAAAGGAGCGACCATATGAATTATCCATTACCAGCCTTGCATGTTCTCGCGAAGCCGACGGGCGCCGCCTGCAATCTCAATTGCACATACTGCTTCTTCCTCTCCAAGGAAAGTCTCTACCCCGGCGAGAGTTTCCGCATGTCCGACGAAACGATGGATTCTTACATCCGCCAGCTGCTTCAACCGCAGCAAGCGACCGAGGTCACCATCGCCTGGCAGGGCGGCGAGCCGACTCTCATGGGACTCGACTTCTTCAGGCGCTCGATGGATGTCGTAGAGAGGCACCGCAAACCGGGTCAGCAGATCCTGCATACGATACAGACCAACGGTGTGCTTCTGAACGACGAATGGTGCACGTTTCTCAAGGAACACGGTTTTCTTGTGGGTTTGAGCGTGGACGGTCCGCAAAAGATGCACGACGCCTACCGTGTCACGAAGAGTGGCATAGGTACTTTCGACAAGGTCATGCACGCCTGGGAGATACTGCAGAGGCATCAGGTGGACGTCAACATTCTGTGTACAATCCACGCGGCCAATGCCGATTATCCGCTCGATGTGTATCGCTTCTTTCGTGACGAGTTGAAGGCGAACTTCCTCCAGTTCATTCCGATCGTGGAGCGGGCTACATCAGAAATACTTCCACTCGCTAACCGGGGCTGGGGTGAACATGTCGGCGCGGACCGGCCTCTTTACACCCAAAGCGGCGGGCATGTAACAGAGCGCTCCGTCGGTGCGGAGCAGTTTGGCCGCTTCATGATTGCCATTTTTGATGAGTGGGTGCGACGCGACGTGGGCCAGGTGTTCTTGCAGACCTTTGACGCGACGCTGGGGAACTTCATCGGAGAACCCTCTTTGTGCATCTTTTCGCCGACCTGCGGCAACGCCGTGTGCCTGGAACACAACGGCGACCTCTATTCCTGCGACCACTACGTAGAACCCGCATACCTGCTGGGGAACATTAAGATGAAGCCGATGTACGATTTGGCTGCCTCGAAACAGCAACAGGAATTCGGCCGGGTCAAACTTACAGCCTGCCCAAATACTGCCGCAAATGCCAAGTGCTTTTCGCCTGCCACGGCGAGTGTCCGCGCAACCGCTTTATTACGACACCCGACGGCGAAGAAGGTCTCAACTATCTGTGCGAAGGTTACAAGCTTTTCTTCACCCATGTCGAAAAGCCCATGATGATTATGGCTGACTTGATTCGTCAGGGCCGTTACGCCGACGAGATCATGCAGATGGTTGCCGCTCCTGTGCGCGATCGGGAAGAAGTTAAAACAATGCCAGGCCGCACGCAGGACAAGGTCACTTTTTCCGGTGTAATGAAAGGATAATACTATGGGAAACTTACACGACTGGATCGAGTATGCTGCAAAGTTCATCGAGGTCATGGCTGTGGTGATGATGCTCGGATTCATTATGATCGGAACCGTGAAATGGCTTTTTTTCTCCGGCAGGCAGATTGGAAAGGCTTACGGGAGCTACCGCTTGTTCCTGGGAAAAGCACTGTTGGTCGGTATTGAACTGCTGGTTGCGGCTGACATTATACGCACCGTGGTTTTGGAAGCGACGATGCAAAACATTGCGACCCTGGGGCTCCTTGTGCTGGTAAGAACCTTCCTGGGCTGGACGCTGACAGTCGAGGTAGAGGGCCGCTGGCCGTGGCAGAGAAAACAAGCAGAAGAGGTGGGTACAACACTGTTTCATGTTAATAAAACCGTACCGGCGGGCGTGACAGGGGACGAAACAGAAAGGGAGAAAATGAATATGGGTGATTACTCTGGTTTCATTGATGGATTGTTGATCCGGCTGGCCGGCCCCATGAGCTTCCGCTTCCTCATGCAGCCGCTGATGGCGATATTCTTCGCCGTCCGCGACGGCAGGAGGGACGCGCATGAGGGGGTGACACCTTATTTCTGGGCCCTGTTTAGCGAGCCGGAGCACCGGCGTGAAAGGCTAAAGAGCGGTTGGAAGTCGGTAGGCAAAGTGTTCATCATCGCCATCATCCTCGACATTGTTTTTCAGTTGATCGTATTCCGCGAATTTCGTCCAGGCGCAGAGGTGATTACAGGGGTGATTCTGGCAATTATCCCCTATATGCTATTCCGGGGTCCAGTCAACCGTATCATTCAACGCATAAGCAAAGGTAGGAGAAGCCATGAAAAAAAAGACCAGTGATAGTTCATCCGCACAGAAATCCGAGGCCGGCACGAGCGATGTGAGCACACTCCTTGCGAACAAACGCACGGACATGGCGATCGATCGGACTTTATGGGCTGCGCAGCGCACACTGATGGGCTGGATCAGGACAGCACTCTCCATGATCAGTTTCGGATTCACGATCGGAAAACTCGGGCAGACCATACAAGATATTCAGGTGACAGGATTGAGGGGCACAAGAATGATTGGCATCGATACCATCGCCTACTTTCTCGTGATTATCGGCACGTTGGCACTCTCTGGTGCGGCCTTTCAGTACCGTAGACGCGTGCATAAACTCCGTGAGCAGGGTCTGCCAATCCAGCTGAGCATCGAGTTCATAGTCGCAGTGGTGCTGAGTGTAATGGGCATTGTCGCTTTCGGCGCCCTGGTGATGAAACTGTAAACAGGCCCAACAAAACCCCGGGGGCGGCTGTGGGAGCGGCCACCTTCATTGCTACCGCAAATCCGGCTGGACTCATCATCAGCACCGGAATGAAAGCGTATGGGGAAATGAGTGGTAAAAGTAAGGTAGAGGGGCGAGCCGATCAAACGGCAAAGGAAATCGCAGATGTGCTCAAGGATTGGTTCCAGGAACTGGGCTGGATCTAGTAAAGCAAATAAGGTACATAAGGACGGGCAATTCTTTCCGTTACATGGGTGTCGGTCCGAAAACCCCGCTTTATGACAACGCGATACCGGAGGGGCGGGCGTTCAACCGCACGGTGACCATCACTCTGGAATATATGAGCGTGGAGTAGCCGGGAGAGTGATAAGTGGTAATCTAATTTTAAAGTCAACATGAGAGTGAGTGTAACCCAACTATAAAAAGAAAAGGAGAGCATTATGACAAAATTTATGAAGATGGCTGTTTTATTGGTTTTTGCACTGTGCATTATGACACCGGCGTTTGCCCAGAGCGCCCCGGCTGACAAGCCGGCAGACAACATGCAGATCCTGCGCGACAAGATCAAGGCAGATAAGAAACTCGTGGTGGCTGCAAACATGCAGCTCACCGAATCCGAGGCCAAGGGTTTCTGGCCGGTGTATGAGGCCTACCAGAATGATCTATCCAAGATCAACAAACGCACGATGGCGATGATCGACTTTTATGCCGATGCATGGAATTTGGAGTCCATGGACAATAAAAAAGCAAAAAAGCTGACGTCAGACTTCCTCACGCTTCAGGCGGATGAAGTGAAACAGATGCAGTCGTACGTACCGAAGCTGAACAAGGTGCTGCCGGCTACCAAGGTCATCCGTTACCTGCAGATTGAAAACAAGATCCGCGCGGTCATCAAGTATGAAGCGGCTGCCGAAATACCCCTGGTTCCTGAAAAATAACCAAGCCGCAGCCGAAATATATTTAAACATCGAAGAGGTGTTCTATGAAGATATCAATTAGACGCGTAGGGTTTTTGCTGCTGCTGATCCTGACCCTGATCCTGGTGTCCGGCTGCAGTCACTTCGGACATTACCCGGTGAATGCGCCCCTGGACAAATACACTCCGGGTTATGGCTATGTACCCCAAAACATGGTAAGGGAGGACAACTCGGAAGAATTTCTTCTGATCCTGTCGTTCTCCGGGGGCGGAACCCGGGCGGCCGCTTTCTCCTATGGCGTCCTCGAGGAGCTGCGCGCAACGGAGGGTTTCCTTGGTGGCAAGAAACGTCGCCTCTTGGACGAAGTGGACATGATCTCGGGCGTTTCGGGGGGGAGTTTTACAGCGGCCTACTTTGGGCTATTCGGTGACAGGACCTTCGAGGATTTCGAGACCCGCTTCCTGAAGAAAAATATTCAGGGCGACATCCTGACAGCAACATTTTTGAATCCCGTCAATTTTTTCCGGCTCACTTCACCTTTCTTCGACAGGAGCGACCTGGCTGCCGAGTACTACAATAAGAACGTCTTTGACGGACAAACCTTCGGAGATATGTTGAAGCGCAAGGGGCCCATGGTCCTCATCAACGCAACTGACTTGTCGCTGGGGACCCGCTTCACTTTCCACCAGGCACCGTTCAATGCCATTTGTTCCGATCTTTTAAAATTTCCCGTGGCCCGAGCCTGTGCTGCATCGTCTGCCGTGCCGGGTTTATTCACTCCGGTGGTGCTGAAAAATTACGCGGGCACTTGCGAATTTAAATTACCTCCGCTGTTTGATACAAACTCAAAGAACTACCGTCAGCGTGAAATGAAAAACAACATAGCGCTCCTGTTAGATTCGCAGAAGAAATCCTATTTTCACCTGATTGACGGAGGAGTGGCCGACAACCTCGGCCTCAGAGCCGTCGAGGAGTCCGTCGATTCGGTGGGTGACATCTGGACAATGATGAAACTTTCAGGAAGGGAAAAGGTGCGGAAGGTAGCCTTCGTCATCGTCAATGCCGAAACGAAAATCGAATCGGTCTGGGACAAGACGGATCTCATCCCGTCTCTGGGTGCGATGATCTCGAATTATTCAACGATCGCCATCGTCCGTTACAACCTCGAGACCATGGCTGTTCTCCAGGAGAGCTTCGACAGGTGGGCACACCAGATCCGTTCGGGTCGGTGCCCGCCGGGGCAAGTCTCAAGAGAGCCGGGTTCCTGTGGCGACATCGAATTTTACATGGTTGATGTCCGGTTCGAAAATCTCAGAGATAAGGCAGAGGGAGATTACCTGGCCCAATTGCCAACGTCTTTTCGGTTACCATCTGAAGACGTGGATAGATTGAGGGCAGCGGCCCGTTTCCTCCTGAGGGAATCCGAAGATTTCCAAAAGTTGATCAAGGACTTGAGTGGTCAGCCTTGATCGAAAGAATAACAGAGGTACGCCATGAACATCAAGAATGTCCTGGTCATCGTTGCCATAATACTCGCAATTCCCATGGCTGTCACAGGAGTTCTGGCGGATGATGCTGAGAAACAAGAGGAAAGCATTGGGGATATCGACCCGACTCGTCCGGTCTTCTTTAACCTTCGCGAGGAGTTCTACAATCTGAATAGTGACACAAGGAGAAATGCCGTCATCCTGAGAACGGACATCATCAGACTTGGAGGTATGCGGAACCTTATCCTGCGGTTTGACGTCCCCTTTGTAACAGCTGACATGATACAAGGCACCGACAATGGTTTGGGCGACATTTACGCCCAGGCTCTTTTGATACCGTATAAAACTGAAAGCCTCTTCTTGGCTATCGGGTCCGGCATCATAATGCCCTCTGCCACAGAGAACAGCCTGGGCGGAGGGAAATGGCAGGTTGCCCCATTGGCCATACCGGGCTGGCGGTTCAAGGATCCCAGAGGGCTTTTCTTTGTCAAGATTCAGGATACTGCCTCCTTTGCCGGCCAGTCTGATCGCGCTGATATTCATTACATGACAGTGACCCCTGTTCTTTTGATGAAGCTCAGTGAAAGGTGGTGGGCAGGTGCCGACACGGAAGCAAAGGTCAACTGGGAGCGAGACAACCAGGAGAGTTTCAAATCAGGTATATTCCTCCTGAGAATGTGGACGAAAGGTTTCGGTACGTGGGTCAAGCCGGAGATCCACTGGGGTCCGAACCGCGAAGGGGACTGGGCCGTGAAAGCTTCTTTTTTCTGGAATTACTGATGCTGCCGATGGGGCTGCATTATTAAATAAAGTACGATACTGCACCCAATCTCATGTTTTTTTCTCTAAAATTGTTGGCAACAGGGCACATCCCTAAAGTCAGGTGAATGATTTTAATAAGTTCATTTCAGAGGTTTTTTGAAAAGTCGTATGTATTACCAAAATAAAGAGGATTGACCTGATGAAAAAACTGCAACATTTCAAGCTACTGCTGTCCTTGATGATGCTTGCGCTGGTTGTGCTGGTCCTGGCCGGGTGTTCTCATGTCGGCAAATACTTCGATTTCTGGGACATGGAACGGACGCAAAAGAAAGAATACAGTATAGAACCGACGGCTAAACTGTTGAGAGAACTTCAACCGGGAAACACTTTTATGCTCGTGGGTCCCGTGAATCAGAAAACGAATTATGAGGGACCGGTGCTTCTTGTGGCCGTAACAGACATGTTTAAGAAACGGGAAATCGTGGTGGAAAAGATTCTCCAAACACCGGTTCTTTATTATCAGGCCTACTTGTCTGAAGGAAATTACGATCTCTATTTTTTTGCGGATCTTAATGGAAACGGCTATTTCGATGCCCATGAGATGATCGGACAGACGTCGGGAGCGCCTATAAATGTAAGAAAAAAAGAAGTCAAAGACGGCCTGACATTCAACGGTCCTGCATTCACGCTGGATGTGAATAGCCCGGCAACAACAGACCTGCCCATCAAGGTTCAGGTGAGGGATCAAGAATACGTATTTCGTTCCCTTGACGACCAATTTTTTGATCCTCAATACGGCGAGATAGGCATGTACGACCCTAAAAAATTATTCGCGCACACACAGCGGTTTATGTTTGCCCTGGAAAAGATCAATCCCAACAAGACAATGGTTATTTTTGTCCATGGGGTAGCGGGCACACCAAGGGATTTCAAGTACCTCGTTGACGGCCTCGACAGGAACACGCTATCAGCCATTGTTTTACTTTTATCCATCAGGGATGCCCCTGCAGAAACTGGGATCGCTCCTGTCCAACATCTTGAGGGTTTTGGAAGAAAACGAAAATTTCCGTATAAAGCGGGCTATTGTCGTAGCCCACAGCATGGGTGGTCTGATAGGGCTTTCCGCGCTAAACGAATTATGCCTCAACGGCGCGCCGGCTTATCTTAAAGGGTACATTTCCTTTAACTCTCCGTACGGAGGTGTGGAATCGGCGAAGAAGGCAGTTGAAAGTGCGCCTGCTGTATTAGCTGCCTGGCGAGATGTGACTCCTGGCAGTTCCTTTCTTGAAAGGCTCTATCAGGGATCGGCTGCCAGGAAAATCCCTTTTCACCTTTTCTTTGGTTATGAAACGGGCATGAGCAGCGACGGCACCATCACTCTACAAAGTCAACTGGAGCATAAAATACAGTTCGTTGCTCAAAAGACTTACGGTTTCAATGCGTCCCACGTAGGTATCTTGAATGACGATAAGGCGCGGCAAACATTCTACCGGATACTGGGGGACATGGACGGCGACAGTCCTCTATTTAAAAAAGAATAGGGTATTTACAATGAAAAGAAAACCAGATGTTATATTGATCCTGCTAGTGGCCATTTTCGGATGCATAATGCTTTTGGCAGGATGTGCCACTGTATCTCCCGTCCGAATCGTGCTCAATGACGGGGCACCACATTATCCGCCTGCAGATCCAGAAAGCGTCATGTTGCTGCAGTCGGAACCGCAGCGCCCGTTCGAGACCCTCGGCCAGGTTGTGCTCGATGCAGGGGACACCTTGTCTGTCCCGGAGAGGGAGAAGAAGCTGCGCCAAGCGGCTGCAAGCATAGGCGCCCATGCCGTGTTCATCACGTCGGATATGACTGCTCTCAAGGGGCCGGTCTTTGCCTATGCCATCAGGTATAAGGATTAATTAATGTTCGTAACGTGAAGAACGTATGACTTTTTTCGGAACAATGAGATGTAATAACGAAGGGGATAAACAATGAACCTAAAACGAATCATTATTCTGATCGCTGCACTGATCGTGTTAGCCATGATCGTGTGGTATGACCTTCCGCTTGAATTCCCATGGTTGATCAACGCACTTATACTTTTTTTTAAATTATCAGTCGCATTAGCCATCACTGTTTTTGCGTATACATTCGCTGGTGGGAAGAAGCCATCATGAAGGCATGAATGAAGAGTTTACAGGTTTTCTTGTTAGCTTATAATAAAAATATTCCTAGTTGTGATGCAACTATGACAATGAGTTGAACAATAAAATTCTAAAACGCGGTGCCTGCAGCTATTTGTTGCACAACAACTAGGAAATGATATTATTTGTTTATTCCCAGATTCCCGCCCTCACGAAGGAATGACGGCACATTGCGCCATACATCTCAATCTTCAGACTTGAATCTTTTTTACATCTTCATGCCGCCGTCACAGAAAATGATCTGTCCGGTGATAAACGAGCTTTCATCGGATGCCAGAAAAAGCGCCAGATTGGCGATGTCCAGCGGCGACCCCTTGCGATTCATCGGCACGATATAGGGCAGCATCATATCCATCTGCTTGATAGTCTCCGGCGGCATGTTCTTCATCATGTCGGTCCAGATCATCCCCGGAGCAATGGCGTTGACGTTCACACCTTTCGCCCCCAGTTCCTTGGCTGCGGTTTTGGTCATGCCGATCACGCCCGCTTTGGAAGCAGAGTAGTTGATCTGGCCCACGTTCCCCAGTGCGCTCGTCGATGAGATATTGATGATTTTTCCATAACCTTTCTCGCGCATCACACGCGCCGCGCACTGAATGCCATAGAAGACGCCCGTCAGATTGACGCTGATGACGGAATCCCACTGCTCGTCCGTCATCTTGTGCAAAATGCTGTCGCGGGTGATCCCCGCGTTGTTGACAATAATGTCCAGCGTTCCAAATTCCTTCACGGCCGTATCAACCATCTTCTGCACCACCGCCCGATCAGCCACGCTGCCCAAGACGGCAAACGCCTGGCCACCTTTCGCTTTGATCTTGTCCACAACGGCCTTTGCATCCGCCTCGTTAACATCATTAATGACAAGTTTCGCACCTTCTTCGGCAAAGCGCAAAACAACACCTTCGCCGATGCCGCGTCCTGATCCCGTTACAATTGCTACTTTGTCTTTCAGTCTCATAAAATCTCCTTTTCTTATTTTTTAGAGAACCCTTAAACAACTCTCAAACGCGTCGTCAGTTAAATCGATTCACCACAATGAAAAATAAAATATTAACCGGCAGGTCTCTTGCGGATGATTTCCTTACAGAGATCCAGGTAATCTTCTGCGCCGTGGCTTTTGGGAGCGTATTCAAAAATGGATTGGCCAAAACTGGGGGCTTCAGCTACCGCAATATTTTCGCGAATAACGGCATGGAAGACCTGTGCACCGAACCGTTCTCGAACTTTATCCATGATGGCATTATTCAGCCTTTTTCGCGCGTCATAGCGTGTGGGAATGACCCGATACGTGGGCCCGTCTTTATTGAATTTCTTTTTGACTTCCTCAATCAGATTCAAAAGCCTGCTCATGCCCTTGAGCGCCAGAAACTCCATCTGTAGTGGAATAAAAACTTCCTGACAGCTCACCAGCGCGTTAATCGTCAGCAGTCCCGCCGCCGGCGGGCAATCAATGATAATATATTGGACATCGGAAACAGCCGACAGGCGGCTTTTCAGAATCATTTCCTTTCTTGGGAAGGGCAGCCATTTCCGTTTCCAGCCGCGCCAGGTCGAGATTCGCAGGCAGAACTTTCATGCCCTTGATGTCCATGACCGAATCGGTAATCGGTGTTGTTCCTTTCATCACCGAATAAATCGTGTTTTTCAGATCATGAGCGTTCAGTCCCAGAGAATAAGTCAGATGTGCCTGCGGGTCAAAATCGATTACTAAAACTTTTTTCTTAAACAGGGTCAGGCCTGCAGCGACATTGAGAGCGCAGGTTGTTTTTCCGACGCCTCCTTTTTGATTGCAAAAAGCGATAATGTCAGGATTGGACATGCTAAAATCTCCCGGAATAAATTTCAGGGCAGCTTGGCGCCCCCTACGTCTTGCATTTTTATTTCAGGTATTTCTTTTTTCATAAGTGAACAAAACCTTTTTCTGTAAACATAAAAATGGTTATCGTGTTGCAAGTCGGCCAATCATCAGAAAACAAAAACAGCGGCGGCAACCACGGTCGTGTATTTGTTATCCAGGCAGATCTTTGACTGGGTCACATTCAGCGTCCGGACAATCTTGCCGCTGATCTTAAAAATTTCTTTTTTCTCATCCCAGCTTTCATCCACATTGAAATCAATGCCCAGCGTGGAGGCCAGCATGGCCGCGGCCAGGTCTTCGGCATGGTCACCGATCTGCTTCTCAGTCAGGCCAAAGGCATGATGCTCGCTGATGTAGCCGTAGGATGATTTATCAGCGGGGATCGCGCAACCCACCGAAGCGGCAAGCAGCCGCTTGGGTTCATTGCTGCAGCAGCGGCTCATGACGCAATAGGTAATCGCGCCCGGCACCAGCGATTTGAGTCCCTGCGACTTGGGAATCATTTTACAACCGGGAGGAAAGATGCTGGACACCTGAACTAAATTGCATTTCTCAATACCGGCATTGCGCAAGGCGCGCTCAAAGGAATGCAATTCATCCTTGTGCGTGCCGACTCCTTTGGTAAAAAAAATCTTTTTGGGAACAAAATCCTGCATGGTCATCTCCTTTTGAAATAAATGCTCAGCTTCTTAATACGGGGGAATTATTAAACACCCAAGAGATCATGGTTGTCATTTACACGAAATTCCTTAGAATGCAAAATAAAATGATTAAGCAAGTCATAAACCGTTTATCTTGCCTGAATCGTAAAAAAAGATTATATAAGACCATCTTTTAAGGGACATCTTCGTGATGAAAATAATTTTAAGTTTAGCAATAGTTTTATCTTTTATTTTATCAGGTTGTATTGCCACACCGGATACCATTCAGGACGTCCGTGAATTACGTCAGGATCATGCTTCTTATTTTACCGACAGTGTCCAAAGCGAAGAGCCGTTGGCTGCCGCAAGTCAAGTCCGGATGGATGAAGATTATAACATTATCTACTTTTCCGTCTGGCACCAAAACGGTCCTTTTCACGCTCTGCCGGACAGGGTCCAGCAGGATTTCAGGGAATTTACTCTCAAACCCGGTTATGGCGAAAACAAAAAACGTCATGCGTCGTCCTGGTTGAAAAAACTTCAGCAAAACGCCACGCTCAAAAACTACCCTAACGCTTTGTCTCGAGGAATCACCACCCGGAATACAAATTTGCGGGTTTTGCCGACGTCCACGCCTGATTTTAACAGTCCCGACGGCGACAGCTCCGCCTGGCCTTTCGATAATCTGCAGCGCTCTTCCGTGCCCGTCAATACGCCGATTTATGTCTGCCATCTCAGCGCGGATAAAGCCTGGGCGCTGGTTGAGACTTCCTACACTTACGGTTGGATTCCGGTTGAGGATTTTGCTTCCGCAGACAACGAATTTGTCAAAACGTGGGAATCAGGACGCTATGCGGTGATCATCCGTGATCATACGTCCGTTCTGGATGAAAACGGCCGGTTCCTTGTGCGGGCGTCAGTGGGGCATGTTTTTCCTTTAACGGAACGTTCGTCGGACCAGATGCAAATGCTGGTCGCCGTGGCTGATCGAGACAGACGGGCGGTGATCAAACGGGGTTTCGTCTCAGTGGACGCGGCCGCAGAAAAACCAGTGCGCTTCAACAGGGTCAACGCGGCAAAGATAGCGAATGAAATGATCGGCGAACCCTATGGCTGGGGCGGACTTTACGGCAACCGCGATTGTTCCTCCATGACCCGCGATTTCTTCACCGTATTCGGCCTCTGGCTGCCACGTCACTCGGAAGATCAGGTGAAAGAAGCAGGCGCTTATATCGACCTTTTCGGCCTTAGTCCCGAACAAAAAGAAAAAGTCATTCTGGAGAAGGGCGTTCCTTACCTCAGCCTTTTATGGCGTAAAGGCCACGTCATGCTGTATATCGGATCAAAGGACGGCCGGGCACTCATCTTTCATAACATCTGGGGCATCCGGACAAAAGATTTAGCAGGCCGTGAAGGACGGAAAATAATCGGACAGGCGGTGATTACAACACTCCAGCCGGGACGGGAGTTGCGGGATATTGATTCGGCCGCCGGTTCTTTGCTCGATAACATTGCTGCGATGAATATCCTGGTTCCCGCCAATCAGGAGAAACCATCCCAATGATCAAATATAAAATTGTTCTGGAATACGACGGCACTAACTACAGTGGATGGCAGGCGCAGAAAAACGCTAGAAGCATTCAAGGTGCCCTGATTGATGCGGCTCAAAAATTTCTGGACACGCCGGTGGAAATTCAGGGAGCGGGGCGCACCGACGCCGGTGTGCACGCGTTGGGGCAGGTGGCCCATCTGGAAACCACGCGCAAACTCAATGATGAAACCTTGCGGATCGGACTCAACGATCTTCTCCCCGCCGGCATCAATGTCTTAACCGTGGAAAACGTTCACCCGCGCTTTCATGCCCGCCATTCGGCCGTCAGCCGCAGTTATCTATATCTGATCGCTACCCGGCGCACCGCCTTTGGAAAGAAGTATGTCTGGTGGGTCAAAGACAAACTGCATACCGGCAAAATGCATCAGGCGCTGGCCGTTTTTGAGGGATTTCATGATTTCCAGTCTTTTGCCGACAAGAGAATGGACAAGGACGCCTCTACGAAAGTTGATGTTGAATCCGTGCGGCTTGAACAATTTGGAGACATCATCGCTCTTAGGATTGTCGGTTCGCATTTTTTGTGGAAAATGGTTCGCCGCATCGTGGGTATGACTGTCGAAACTGGACGCGGCAACATCACGACCAAAGACCTGGAGCAAATGCTTCGTGCCTATTCCGACGTTCCCGCGCGCCATACAGCACCGCCTTCCGGGCTTTTTCTGGAAAAAGTTTTATACGAAGGCGATAAATTACCGCAGATACAACCACCAATCCATTTGTTGTGAAATTAATAACGTGCTAAATAATATCAACCCTGAATGAAAATTTCTAAACAAAGGAGGTTTTTATGAAAGCGTATGGCGCAGTACCAAAGATTAGTCGAGGCTCTGTGATCAACAGGTGCAATAAGCCATTCCCTTCAAAAAAGGCGACCCGCATGCGAATACCGGCAGGAGGGTCGCCTTTTTTTAACCCTATCCTGCAGTCAGCCATTCGGCGTGTGTTGGAGAATACGAGGCCAATTCTCTTCTAATCTTTTTATGACGGTATTTAGTCGATATTTTCTTAGAAAAACATTGACATACAAAGGGAACTTCCTTATATTTCCGCTGCCGGAAAGCAGTAACTGACCAGCTTATGACCGCAGAAAAAATTTTCTCCCTCCAGATGGCGCACCGGCGGGATGATTCATGCATTTCCTGCTGAATCATTTGAACAGGAAATAATTATCAACCAAATATTTTTAACCGGGTAGCCTTATGCAAAAGGTCAAGAAAAAAGAACCGACGACGCTGGAAACCCTCAAAGATCTGATCAGCCGCAACCGCGAGTTTGACATCATCGATCTCTTTTCCGACATGCATCCGGCGGATATTGCCGATCTGATCGATGAACTCGATGAAGAAGACCGCCTGCATCTTTTTTCGCTGCTCGATGTGGACACGGCCTCCGACGTTATTCTGGAACTTTCCGACACCTCCAGAGAGCAGCTCATCGAAGACCTATCCAACGAACAGCTCACCGACATCATCGAAGAGATGGAATCGGATGACAAGGCGGACATCATCGCCGAGCTCTCCGATGACCAGGCCAAGGCCGTTCTGGACGCCATCGAACCCGAGGAATCCCAGGAAGTTCAAGAACTGCTCAAATACGCCGATGATACCGCCGGCGGCATCATGCAGTCGGAACTGGTCTCCGTCAAAAAAGCGGCAACTATTAATGATGCGTTCCAGGCGGTTGTGGACGCCAAAGACGACATGGAAAATATCCATAATATTTTTGTCGTCGATGAAGAAGACAAGCTGATCGGCACCGTCCCCCTGCAAAGCCTGATCACGATGAAGCGGTTCACGCCCATTGTGGACGTCATCGATGAAGACATTCCCAGCGTCAACGCGGAAATGGATCAGGAAGAAGTGGCGCGTCTTTTTAAAAAATACGATCTCGTCTCCGTTGGCGTTGTGGACAAGGAACAGCATCTGCTGGGGCGAATCACCATTGACGACATTATGGATACCGTGCAGGAAGAAACATCTGAGGACATCTATCGCATCGCCGGCCTGGGCCATGACGATACCATTTTTAACAAAACCATCGACTCCGTCAAAAAACGCCTTCCATGGCTCTATCTCAATCTCATGACGGCGCTGACCTCCGTGCTGGTCATCGGTTTTTTCGAGGACACCATCAAGCTCATGGTTGCGCTGGTCTTTTTCATGCCCGTTATCGCCGGCCTGGGTGGTAACGCGGGAGGACAGACCCTGGCGCTGATCATCCGCGGCATCGCTTTGGGAGAAATCACGTTTGAAAACGCCAAGCGCGTTCTCTACCGGCAAATTGCCGTGGGAGTGACCAATGGCATTGCCGTGGGCATCGTTATCGCTGTTATTGCCTATTTCTGGAAAGGCATACCCGTTCTGGGACTCGTTATTGGTCTGGCCATGATCATCAGTGTTTTCGTGGGCACGATGGTCGGCGTCTTGATTCCACTCGCCCTGAAAAGGCTTAATCTTGACCCGGCGCTTGGTTCCAATATTCTGTTGACAGCCTTTACCGACGCTTTCGGATTTTTTTCATACCTGACCTTGGCAACCATTTTCCTCAAACTGTTGACATGACGCCGGATTCTTTCCCGCATCTTAGTCTGGCGTTTTTCTGCGGAGAATGGGTGCGCCGCAAGAATGTCCTGTCTATTTTGATGCAGTGCTTCATGATTTTCCAGGCTATGTATGGCATCATCCCATCCGCGTTGATCATCGGCGCCTATGCTGAAATGGGGATGTAAATTATTGCGACTTTTGGATCTAAATATGCTAGTTTGCCGTCACGAAATGGCGAAGCAGTAAATACTATATACCGGCAGGGAAGGATGCGCTATGGACACAATCGCTGAGTTCAGGAAAATTGTTGATCAACCTTATTCGTATCTACAAAAACTCAAAGAAAAAAGCGGCAAAAAGATGGTGGGCTATGTCTGCTCCTATACACCGGAGGAAATTATCATGGCGGCAGGCGCGCATCCTTTTCGTCTTTTCGGCACTAAACAGAACATCCATCTTGCCGATTCCCATCTCCAATCCTACTGCTGTTCTCTCGTCCGGGGGATTCTGGAGGAGGGGCTGTCCAGGAGGATTGATTTTCTGGACGGCATGGTTTTTCCGCACAGCTGCGATTCCATTCAAAGGCTGTCCGACATTTGGCGCATGAATATCCCTTTCGGGTTTCATCTGGACTTGGTTTTGCCCGTCAAACTCAACACGTTAAGCGCTCGGGACTATATGGTCGATGTCCTGAAAAAATTCCAGACCGATATCGGTCGAACACTGCAGGTAGAAGTTACCGATGACGCCCTGCGAAAAGCAATCACGACAACGAATGCCATCCGGAAATCGATACAGGACATTTACGAGCTGCGGAGCCAACATCCCCGTCTTATGCCGGGTTCGGATTTATATACGCTGGTTCGGGCGTCCATGATCATGGACCGGGAGCCTCTGGTTGATCTGCTGTCCGAAACGCTTTCGGAATTGAAAGCAAAAGCAGGTGAGGAAAGGGCGGATGCTTCCCTGAAGCGCATTATTCTTGCCGGCGGCATCTGCAACCATCCGGACATCTATCCCATGATCGAAGATGCCGGGGGCGCCGTTGTATGGGATGATTTTTGCACGGGGGCGAGGTATTTTACCGAGTTCATTCATGAGGGAGCTGATCCCATAGCCCGTATCGCAGAGAGACTTATCAACCGCGTGGTTTGCCCGGCAAAACATACCGATCTTGACGGGCGTGCCAAGCATATCGTCCGCCTGGTAAAAGAGAAAAACGCCCGGGGTGTCATCTTTTTACTGTTCAAATTCTGTGACCCGCATGCGTTCGATTATCCCGACATCAAAAAATATATGGATGAGGCGGGGATTCCGGTTCTGCTGCTGGAAATCGATGATCCCCTGCCCGCCGAAGGGCAGCTGAAAACACGTTTTGAAGCATTTCTGGAAATGGTGTGAAAGGAGACGTCATGTCAGAAACAAACCTGGAAAAAGATAAAAGGAAGATCAAGTCCGAAAAGAAGATGAGAGATATCATGACGGCTTATTATATAGACGCCAAAACAGCCCGGCAGAATAACAAGAAGGTGGCTTGGATTACCAGCGGCGGGCCGGTGGAACCGCTGATTGCCATGGACATCATTCCCGTTTATCCGGAGAACCACGGGGCCATGATCGGCGCGAGCAAGATGGGCGTCGATTTATGTGAAAAAGCTGAGGCGATGGGCTATTCAAACGACCTGTGTTCTTATGCCCGTTCTGATATATCCTGTGCGACCGTCAACGGCGGCCCTATCGGCGGTCTGCCGGAACCGGACATGCTGGTGTGCTGCAACAACATCTGTGGGACCGTCCTTAAATGGTATGAGGTGCAGGCCCGTTATTTCAATGTTCCCCTCTTTATTTTCGATACCCCCTTCTGCCACACGGAATATACCAAAGAGGCAAAACGGTATGTCGAGCGGCAGATTGATGAATATATCCTCTTTCTGGAAAACATCTGTGGCCGCAAAATGGATCAGGACCATATGAAGGAAGTCGGCAAGATTTCTTTTGAGGGTCAGAAATTGTGGCAGGAAGTCCTGGATACGGCGATCAACAAACCCTCTCCCCTGACGGCTTTCGATGCTTTTTTTCACCTGGCCTTAATCGTCACACTCCGGGGCACACAACAGACCATTGATTACTACCAAGGCTTGTTGGCCGAAATGAAAGAAAGGGTTCAGGCGGGCATTGGCGCCATTCCGCAAGAAAAGTATCGCCTCCTCTGGGACAATCTCCCCATCTGGTATCGGATGAAATGGCTGTCACAAAAATTTGCCGAACACGACGCCTGCCTCGTGGCTGACACCTACACATCGGCCTGGTGCGGATCGATGAAGTATATCGACGACAGTAAGTTTCTCGATTCGATGGCCGAGGCCTACTCGCGAATTTATCTGAATATCGGCGTCGATGAGATGGCGAAAATGGTTATCGAGATGATCGATAAGTATGATGTCGATGGATTTGTGCTGCATTCCAACCGCAGCTGCAAACCCTATTCGTTCGGCCAGCTTGACATTCAGCGGATTGTGGAAAAAGAAAGAGGGATTCCGTGTCTGATGATCGAGGCGGATATGGTTGATGAACGGAGTTTTTCCGAAAGCCAGATTTCAACCCGGATCGACGCGTTCATGGAAATCATCAAAGAGAGGAAAACCCCCTACAGGGGGCGTGAGGCTAAAGGCTAAAGGCCCAAGGTCCAAGGCTGAAGATCAAAACATAAGGGATCAGAAATGCGGACAGCGGGTATTGATATCGGTTCCATCACGGCGAAAGCAGCCATTGTAGAAGACGGGGGAATTCTTGGGACGAAGATTATTTTCACCGGCTATAACGCGGAGGCGGCGGGCGTCAAAGTGTATGAGGATTTGCTTTCCGAATCCGGTCTGGATACATCATCCATTGCTAAAATCGTTTCCACCGGCTACGGCCGCAATTCGGTGAAGTTTGCCGACAAGACCTTTACGGAAATCATGGCGCATGCCGCCGGCGCGTATCTTCTGAATCCGAAGATTCGAACAATTATCGACATCGGTGGGCAGGACAGCAAAGCCATTGCGCTCGATGAAAAGGGCAAGGTCAGGAATTTTGTAATGAACGACAAGTGTGCCGCGGGAACCGGCCGTTTTCTGGAAGTAATGGCCCGGGCGCTCGAAGTCAACCTCGATGAATTCGGCGCGATGTCACTGCAATCAAAACTACCATCAAAAATCAGCAGCTTGTGCACGGTTTTTGCGGAATCAGAAGTGATTTCGCTGATTGCCCGCGGTGAAAAAAGACCAGACATCATTGCCGGCATCCATGAATCCATCGCCGCCCGTGTCTCATCCATGATCGCGCGTGTTGGGGTTGCCGAGCCGGTGATGATCACCGGCGGTGTCGCGCGCAACGCCGGAGTTGTGGACGCGCTGGAAAGAAAACTCGGTGTGAAGATCGCGGTGTCGTCTTATGCTCAGGTCAATGGAGCGATCGGCGCGGCTATTTTGGCCTCAACTCTTTAATCTTACCCCACTTCTAAATCAAAGCGCTATCTTTGTTGGCGTCGTTATCGGCTTCCTCGACGTATAAAAATACGCCTCGTCGCCTCTGCCTAGCCGCCGCGATATCATCTTTGATTTAGAATCGGTTTTATTAAGGATTTCATGATATTAACACTCACGGGAAAATATTGAAGCTCTCCGCTGCAAGTTGCGGAGAATCTTCGATTCTTAAGGAATAATATAATTAAGTATCCGTTCGCTTACCCCCGAAGCAAGCGAAGGAGGGACGCTCGCTATAGAATTCATTAGGACATCTTCGGGCAATCTGATAAAGATTATCTCAATTACAAACAAAAAAAGGAGATTATGGTGCTTTCTGTTGGTGAAAATATTGATGCTTATTGTCTGAAATGCAAGTTGGTTCTGGCTCACCTGATATTGTTCAAAGTGGATGGTGTGGTAAACCGTGTGCAATGTAAAACCTGCGGGGCGAAACACAAATATCGGGGAACAGTACCGGGCGCCAAAAAGACTGCCGCCGTGCGCACCCCTGGAGCTGTGCGGGCTAAAAAGCAGGTGGCGGCAAAAGTGACGGTTAATGACGCGCCTCTGCAGTGGGATCTCAAAAACCGCAATCTGTCGCCGGAAACATCCATACGGAATTATTCCATCAAGGAAACTTTCAAACTCAACAATGTGATCAATCATCCGGTATTCGGGGTGGGTTTTGTCGAGAAAGTTGCTTCGGACAAAAGCATCTTCGTGTTATTTAATGATTCCGTGAGATTGATGGGTATGAATATCATCTAGTGTTGCGGTGAATCATCCGGAGAATCAATTGTGCAATCCGTCTGATCAGGATCCTGCTGAAAATAATCTTTAATTTTCATTCGGACCGATTCGGGCAGATTGATACCGATTTCTCTAATCCGGCTTTCATACTTTTTGAACGAACGCGTATGTTCCGACGTATTAATGAATATCCGGAAATATGAACGAATACTGCCCTCCAGCTCTGAACGGTATTCCATATTCTGATTCAACAAATCTTCAACTGGGGCGATGAATCTGTAGTTAATCGGTCGGCAGATGGCACGATAGGCAACAAAGCGCATGGCTATTTCATTTTCATAATCTTTTTCCCGTATGGCTTTTTCAACGATGTTCAGATCGATGGTATCCATGATCTGAAAGGCATACTTGGGCTTTAAGACGGTCTCGATAATCTTCTCAGCGTCTTTATATTGTGAACAGGAGGTGATCTCTCCTGTAAAACCGGGATCACATCGGACATAAACCACAAAGTCGATGTCCGACGTATTTTCGCAAAGCCCCATATTGGTCGAACCCATAACGTCCATCGCAATATCACCGTGGACGCTCTCCTCAATAAGCCTCGCGATCTGTTCGAGCTTTTCCAGGCGCTCTTCCGTTTCTTCCGTCTGGAACGTGCGGTAAAATTGTTTAATCTCATTATAAAGCTGAATTTCCGGAATATGAGAATACTTTGTTTCCTTCATATCGAAATTTCGCCCTTCTTTGAGGGCAGTGTATCGCTCGGCGTCAACCAGTGATTCGCGCCATTGTCCATTGTGGAGATAGTAATCGGCAATGTCGTGGACACGGTCTTCAACGAGCTTTCTGAAAATGATTTTTTCTACCTTCCTGCCGTCCATTTCAATGGTGTAGAAAAAACCACCCTCGGCCACGCCGCCGGTCAGCGTCGTGACTTCGCCAAAATTAGAGGGATTGAGATATATCGTTTTTTCACTCATCTGAAATCCCCAGTCCATGTGGACATGACCGGTCAGGCACATCAACACCGGATTGTTGTCGCAATAGTGTCGGAGCGCCGGCGATCCGGATGTTCCGAATTGATTCACCCGGTCATGAATGCCGTGCGCCGGTTGATGACTGACAATAATGTCCGGTTTCACAGCCTTAAAAAAATTATACATTTCATTGCGGCCGGTTTCGAACGGCACGCTTCCCTGATAACGCACGACATAACGCTCCGGAATGCCCGGCGTCCAGATGTCCGCTCCTCCGTAACCGGCAATTTTCAGATTTTTCATATTATGCCAGTGCAGATGGAGATCCCGCTCATGCAGGGCCGTATATTTCAGATCCATGTCATAATTGCCGGGCAAAGCGAACATCTGCGCTTTTTGTTTGATGGAGAGAATATTTTCCAGAACTTTATATTTTTGCTGAAGAACGCGGCGCGCGCGGATTGTGTATTGCTGGTACTTTGTCCCGTTTTCTTCGATTTCGGTTGACAGATTCGGCATATCGAGCAATTCATCCACAAAATCTTCGATGGTCATCGATTCTTTATGCATTCTGACACGCAAGCCGTGAAAATAGGATTGAAGTTCATGATAGTTAATGGCGGTGTTCATATTGTAGAAAGGGATATCAATGAGATCACCGGCAATAATATAAACATCGGCCATCGTTTCGGACAAGAGTTGCTTCACACGGTCAAAAGCGCCATGGATGTCGGCGATATAAATAATTCTCAAGGCATCCTCCAATTCTCGCAGGAAAAGATAAATGGAAAGCGCTATGCCGGTATGGATAAAACCGACGCCTACATCGTCCACGCTTTCCGGTATTGCGGTATCTGCTGCATAACATAATCACTGATCGGTGCGATGCAACCAAAGGCATTAACAGAAAGTATTTCCCGCTATAAATAATGGGCAACCAGGGAATATGGAAGAAGACCGATTTAAAGGCTGGAAGCAACGATAAACTCAAAAGTTATCGGTTATTCATCTTCCAACAGCGGCATCTCCTGCAGCTGCCGAGCTCGGCTGAACATCGCTTGCCGGAAATCTGCAGAAAATGGCAGCAGATGACCCTTTCCCGGGAGCAGTTGCAATTGTGCGTTTGCCAGATTCGCCGCCAGATGGCGGCCAAACGCTTGCGGTACAAACGCATCCGCCTCGCCCTGCATGATCTGAATAGGATTCTTTACCGCACTCATCTCAAAGCCCCAGTATTGCCACTGTACCTTAAGATCCTGCACGGCACCGTCACTGCCTTGCTGCAGGCCTTCCTGCTGTGTGCGTATGAACAAGCAGGCGCTGGCACGGGAATCGAGCATTTGGCGATCGGATGGCGGCATTTTTTCAAGGGCCTCCTGCAGGTAGAAATCCGGCCGATGCAGATCGGCACGCCGCACACCCCATACCGTCAAACTAAATGCCAGGGGGTGATTTTCCGCCAATTTTGAGCCGGGCAAGCCCTTGTCTGCCATGAATTTTTTCGCATCGGGAAAACGGGAAAAGTCCGTATAGCCGGAAATTGCAAAGGTGAATGCCACCCGTTGGGGGAAATAGTAACTCGTCGCGATGACGGGCGGTACGCCGCTGGACCAGCCGATCAGGCCGAAGCGGGCGATTTTTTTCAGATCGGCCACAGCGGCAAGATCTTCGGCAAAATCCTTGAGCAAATAGGGTTCGATATAGGGAGAACGGCCAATACCGGGGCGATCGAAGGCAATCAAGCGATAACCGAAATGGCGGGCATCCTGATCCAGCAGGGCCAATTCCAGGCGAGACCCCGGGTTCCCATGGGCGTAAAATACCGGGAAACCCTTGGGATCACCGGCTTCCGTAACTGCCAGTTGATGCCCGCGCACCGTCAGCATTTGCGGTATCGGCGCTTCCTCCGGGATACCGGAGCACACGGTTGGCTGCGGAAGCTTGCCTCCTTGCTGCCCGATGGCTGCACAAGCTATCAGAAGTGGCAACAGTGCTGCTACCAGAAAACAGTTTTTCCGTCCCATAGATACCCCCTTGTAAACACCAAACTTGCATTTGCATCAATGACGATTACTAACTACAGCGTCCCACCGTCTTATTCAACGTCCCGACATATCCGCTTTGGCTTGCAGTGACGGCAGCACAGACTTGGCTGCACTCAGCGTTACCATATCGAGGAGAACGTTGACGCTCTCGTTTACGAAGGGAGCATACTGGTCTCTGGCCTTCTGCTTAAGCTCTGTGAGCGTTTCCTTCTTCTTTCCACCGTTTTCCTTCTCCATTTCCTTGCGTAAGTCGGATAGCCGTATCACACCCTTCTTGCCGGCGGCTTCCTTGTTGTTCTTGATGATCTCGGCGAACTTCGCGTCTTTGGCGACCCGGGCCTTGGACCTTGCTGCCAGTTCCACGAGAAGGGGCTGCTCCACAGCTTTCCAGAGCGGCGCGGCGTTTCCCGGGATGCCGAGGAAGGGCATGATCGCCTGGGCCGGAAGCGGGTAATCCAGCCCCGTTTCACCAATATCTTCGATGAATGAACCAGATAGGCAGCCGCACATCCGCTTCTACGCCCATCTTCTGTGTAGATTTGCCGCCGGGCAGGAAGTACAGCGCCGTGGTGACTGTTATACCGCCCAGATCCCAAGGTAATGGCATCAGTGCCTGCACGGACCCCTTGCCGAAGGTATGGTCCGATCCGACGATCACAGCACGATGGTAGTCTTTGAGAGCACCTGCCACGATCTCGCTAGCCGATGCGCTCAGGCGGCTCGTCAGTACGACGAGGGGTCCTGTATAGACCGCACGCGGATCTTCAGCGGGGAATATAATCACCTTGCGTTTGTCGCCTTTCGTCCCCGATGCGGCTGCACCGTTGGCGAGAATAGTCACCTTATCGCTACTGTCCTTGGTCGCCACGATTCCACCCTTGTCCAGAAAAAGCCCGGCAAGGCGCACCGCCTCCTCGAGCAGCCCCCCTCCGTTGCGCGACAGGTCCAGTACGATCCCATCGACATGCTGGCGTTTGGCCTCCGCGAGAAGGTTTTTCACGTCTTCGTAGCAGGACGTATTTTCCTTCTCGTCGCCGTAGAAGGAAGGAAGATCGATCACGCCGAAGCGGTACTGCCTGCCGCCCACTATCCGTGTTTCGTAGTCGATCTTGGCCGCCTGTTCCTTGATGTCGATCTTGTCACGTATGATAGTAACATCGAAGCGGTTCGTGTGTTCCGCCTGTCGCAGGATTGTAAGGGTTACCTTCGTACCTTTCTTGCCGCGGATCATCCTGACAATGTCGGGCAGGTCCATATCGATGACGCTAACGGGTTTTTCCCCTTCCTGGGCCACGGCGATGATCTTGTCTTTTAACTTCAAACGGCCTGAGCGCTCGGCGCCTCCGCCAGGAATCAACTCCTCAATGACGGTAAAGCCGTTATCGCTGCTGAGCGAGGCCCCGATCCCCTCCAGGGAATGCTGCATCTGAATCTCGAAGTCCTCAAGATTTTCGGGGGACAGATAGTTCGTGTGCGGATCCAAGGCTAGGGCGAAAGCCTTGGCGGCGCTTGTAATGAGCTTTTCGGGATTGCGCTCGACTACCCGCATCGTTTGCAGTTCATAGTGGTGAATCTGCTGCTTCTTAGCTTCAGTCAGGTCGATGCCTGCCAACAGGTCGTTTTCGATCTGGAATTGCACAACCTTCCTTAAGAGTTCATGCTTTTCCGCCGCTGTCTTCACATAGGGGCGCTTGTCCCAGTTGACGTTCAGTTCCACCGTCTCGTCGAGTCGGTAGTCCGGTCCCAAAATCTTTTTGACGATGACTTCGTTCTCCCGCGCCCGCGCGACGAGCAGGTCGTAAACCTGCTGCAGCACTGCACAGTTACCCGCTTGCATGCTGGCAAATGCGCCGTGTAGAGCCGGCTTTAGCCATCCCAAATCGGACTCATAAAGAAGCGTTTTAGAGGGGTCAAGCCTCTTGATCATCTGGTCAACGGCGTGAGTGTTGATCTCCCCGGTCATATTTTTCGTTGCGTAGTGGTTGGCTAGTAACCCTTCCATCAGCCTGGGCAGGCGGTTACAGGTAAGATTTTCGGCCGCACAGGAAACGGGCAACAGCGGGATCAGCAGGAGAATCAGCAAAAACCTCCGGAAATAGAACCCGCCCTTGCTGCTGAAGGCCGCTTTGCGGCTATGGTGATGGTCCCCGGGGGTGTTTCCGGAAATGCTGTCGATGTTTCTATCGCACATGCTCATGCTCTCTATTCCTCCCGCCGCACGGGGGTACGGCTGTTCATCATTTTACTCTCCATATGAGAAATCCGATGACCGTGACGATAGAAGGACGGAAGGATTCTGTCAAGGGAAAAGGGAAATTACATAAAGAAGAACCTATTAAAAAATAACCCAACATGTAATCTTCGCTTTTTCTAACATCGCTAAAGATAAGCAGGCAAGCTCGGCAAGCGCCTTACATTTTTGTGGTGATAATTCTATTGACATAAAAGGTCGTGCTTCTTATACTTCGGCACAGCAATAAAATATTTTTGAATCAATGGCAGCGAGAGCAATGGGCAGACTCGACAATTCGTTCGCCCTGATGAGGGCATCGTGGGGACTCCTGAAAAAGGATAAAGAAATCCTGTTAATTCCTGTTATATCAGGTATATCGATGATGGTCATGTTGGCTTCTTTCATTTGGCCATTCTTTATGTTCCGTGACCCCGATTTAATGCAACGCGTTATGAACGAAGATGGAAACACAATGATGGTTATGTCGTTTCTATTTTACTTCTTAAATTATCTGATCATCATATTCTTTAACTCTGCAATCGTTGCGTGCGCAACGATCAGGATGGATGGTAGGGATCCAACAGTCCTTGATGGGTTGAATGTGGCGTGTTCTCGGATTTTTAAGATAATACTCTGGGCTCTCGTCAGTGCAAGCGTTGGCGTGATTCTCCGGATGATCCAGGGAAAGTCGAACTTCATAGGGAGAGCTCTTGCCGGTCTGTTAGGGATGGCATGGAGCGTATCAAGTTACCTGGTTATTCCGATTTTAGTTAATGAGAATAAAGGTCCATTTGATGCGCTCTCGGGTTCTGTATCACTTTTGAAGAAAACATGGGGAGAGGGTCTCATAGGAACGTTCAGCTTTGGCCTGGTCTTTACGTTAATGAGTTTGCCTGTTGTGTTTATTGTAGGTGTTGGGGCATATTCCGGCAATAGTCCGCTAACCCTGGTGCTGATGATCATAGCCGCCTTCTATCTCATTGCCCTTTCCGTTGTTCAAGCTGCTCTATCGGGCATCTTTCAGGCGGCTCTATATCAGTTTGCCCATTCTGGCAAGGTCCCATCGGGATTCCAGGAAGATCAGTTGCGTCGTGCGATTGAGAGGAAAAATTAAGAACGGAAATCATTCATGCCAAGTTATTTTTGTCATAAAAAAGAGCGTTAATCTATGATCCTTTTCTCCCGTCTTGATCCTGTTTTTTAATAGAGACATCAACGACAACTCTAGATTCCTGTACTCATCAATTCTTCAACCGTTCCAGATATGCTGCATTTCAATCTGCAATAAACACAATTCGAGCTTCTTGAAAGATGGAAGGAAGGATATGAGTCGCCATCTCGCCCGTGAACCTTGAACCTTGAACTCCAACCCAGCTCCTCTTGCCCATTACCCTTTTTTCTATTTTCCCTTGCAACGTTTCGTCAAAGTTGTAAGATAGCGCCGGTTAAAAGACAAATTTTGCGAGGATAAGAAAAACCCGGGCACTGTCCCTCATTTTCAAAAGAACTTTTAAAATGGAATGGTATCTGCTCCTGCACGATAAACCCAACCCCTTCTTTCCGCATGATGGCCTGTTGATTTTGAAAAGCATGCCATGCGATCAGAACCATAAGACGCAGGAAATGACCATGACCAATGATTTACGATTGGAGACATGAAGGAGGAATGCAATGAATCTCGATCTGTTGTTTTATCCCGAAAGTGTGGCCATCATCGGTGCGTCTGACAATCTTGGCGGAGGGAAGCTGCCCTATTTTCAGATCCTGCAGGCAAACGGTTTTGCCGGCGCTCTCTATCCCGTTAATCCGCGTCGTGCTGAAGTATGCGGCGTCAAGGCCTATGCGTCTATCGATGATCTTCCGGGACCCGTCGATTTTGCCCTGGTTGCCGCGCCTGTCGAGCAGTCCATTAACATTGTCAAAGCGGCCGTCCGCAAAGGGATCAAATTCATTCATTTCTTCACTTCCGGTTTCGGAGAAACGGGAAACCTGAAGTTGGAGAAGGATCTGGTCCGGGAAGCCCGGAAAGGGCATCTCCGGATCGTCGGTCCCAACTGCATCGGCGTTCAATGTTTCGAGTCGAAACTTTCTTTCAGACTCACCAAGGCGCAAGAGCAGCCGGGCACGATCGCCTTCCTGGGACAATCAGGGGGAATTACATCCAGTTTTGTGGCCATGGCGACAACAAGAGGAATCTGGCTGAACAAAGTCGTCTCCTATGGAAACCAGATTGATCTTCGGCTGGAAGATTACCTGGAGTATCTGGCGGATGACGACAAGATCCGTCTCGTCGCCTGTTATGTAGAAGATATCAAGGATGCGAATAAATTTCTCAAAACGCTTAGGAGGGCGACGGCCAAAAAGCCCGTGATTATTCTTAAAGGCGGCAAGACGGAACTGGGATCAAAGGCGGCGGCAAGTCACACGGGCGCCATGGCGAGCAATTATACGATCTGGGCCGCGGCTGTGCTGCAGCATGGGGGCCTTCTGGTAGATGATTTTGAAGAGCTGATGAATCTGGCGATGCTGGGCACGGCTAAAAAGTTCCCTCGGGGGAGGCGCATAGGTTTTCTTGGCGCCGGAGGCGGCGTTTCGGTTCTGTTCAGCGACCTGGCCGTTACCTCGGGGGTTGTGCTTCCCGAATTGAGCGCGCGCACGCAGCAAATGATCGGTGAAAAGATCATGGGGGTCAACACCTCGACGACAAACCCTGTCGATCTCGGGGCATTCGGCTTCGACCTCAACGTTATGCTGCACACCATGAAAGCCCTCAACGAAGACGACGGCATTGATGTGATCGTTCCCTATTTTTCCGTTGAATACATTATGCATGCGGAGCTATTTCTTAATGTAAAAAACAGCGCCGACACTATCCTGCAAATGGCCGAACAGATCGAGAAACCGGTGATCCCCGTCTTGTCATGCTTTTTGGAAAATGATCTCGAGGCAGAGCGCGTCAGAATTTCGACCTTTAATGCACTGCGCAAGGCGGGATTCCCCGTTTATTCCAAAATACAGGAAGCCCTTTACGCCATCGAGACGTATTTCGAATGGGCGGAAAAGCGTGTGCGCAGATGAGCGAAGAATGCGACTTAGGGAAATAATAAACTTATCATTAATGATTCACAGGAGGTCAATCATTGGTTGATGTACATTAACAGGATACGGTTTGATAGGACACGGCCTGTCCAGTCAAGAATGGTTTATGACAACTCAAAGCCTTTAGCCTTAGACCTTTCTCCTAAATCCCCAACCACCTGACAAAATTATACGCCGCCATCCCACCCAGGTAGGAAACAATCAGCGTCATGACGAGAGTGGAATAGAACCATTTATTGCTGTTCATTTCTTTGCGCAGGACGGCGATGGTTGCGGCGCAGGGAATGAAAAGCATCATAACAACCAGAAAGGCGGCGGCCGATTCCGGGCTCATGATGGTGGGCAAGGTTTGAGAAAGCCCATCTTTGCCGACTGAATAAAGGACGCCCAGGGTCGCCACCACATTTTCTTTGGCGACAAGTCCTGTGAGTAACGCGGTGATCATTTTCCAATCCAGTCCCAGCGGCACGCCCAGCGGCTGAAGTAATTTGCCCGCGGAAGCCAGCAAGCTTTCTTCCACATTGCCTGTTGGAAAATAAGATAAAAGCCAGATCAAAAGCGAAACGCCCAGGATAACAGTACCCGCTTTGCGGACGAAGGAAACGGTACGCGACCTAATGACCATCAAAATCGTTTTTAAATCGGGGCGGTGATAAATCGGCAGTTCCATGATGAACGGCGCATCCTGTTTCCATAGGGTCTTATTGACGAATACGCCGGCAATGCCCAGCACAACAATGTTCAAGGCCAGTATGCTCCACGATACGTAAACGGCGTTTTCTCTGAAAATGGCGGCGGAGACCAGCGTCAGGACGGCGAGTCTGGCGGTGCAGGGAACAAAAGGAATCAGAAGCAGCGTAATCATCCGGGCCTTGCGCGTTTCGATGATACGGGCGCCGAGGACAGCGGGAACGTTGCAACCGAAACCCAGGCACATCGGGATGAAACTTTTGCCGTGCAGGCCGACCAGATGCATGATTCGGTCCATCACAAAGGCGGCACGCGCCATATAGCCGACATCTTCCAGCAGGGCCATGATGGCAAAAAAGATCAGCAGTACCGGCAGGAATGTGAGCACGGAGCCGGCGCCGCCGATGACGCCGTTGAGCAGCAGCCCCTGGACCCAGGCAGGCCAGCCGCTTGTGGCCGGTTCGCAAAACGCTATAAATTGCTGAATTAAATCGGCCAGCCAGGTTTGTAACGGCACGCCGATAGAATAGGTCAGAAAAAAGACAAAGGCCATGATGGCCAGTAGAATCGGAATACCGAATATCGGACGTGTCAGAACATGATCGATCCGGTCGGTCAGGACGACCTGTCCCATTTTGAAGTGGGAGACGGCCGCCCGGGTCATTTTTTCAATCCAATCATAGCGGCCATTGACCACGGCATGCAGGGCGTCTTCGTGTTTGCTAAGCAGGGTCAGAATCGTATTCCAGCCGGATGGCTGCGCTTGCTTTTCAACCATGGCGGAAACTTCCGGGTCGCCTTCCATGAGTTTAACAGCCACCCATTCGGGGGTGTAAGGTGCCTGAATATAGGGCCGGATGGTTTCCAGTATTTTTTGATAAATTTCCAGATGATCAGCGGAAACTTCCGGTAATGCGTGTTGAAAATTTTGATCGCAGGAGGCCAGCTCGGTGATTTGATCCACCAGTTCTTTAATTCCGCTGTTGCGCTTGGCGACCATGGGAATGACCGGCAGGCCCAGAGAATCCTGCAAGGCTTTTGTGTCGATCTGCGTGCCCTGGTCCGAGGCAACATCCAACATGTTGATGGCCACAATTACCGGTCGATTCAGCAGTAAAACTTCGGATAAAAGATAAAGGCTTCGCTCCAGTGCAGCGGCGTTCATGACCAGCACAACGAGATCCGGCTTTTCTTGAATGATGAAATCGCGGGTGACTCTTTCTTCCTCGGAAAAAGAGGTGAGACTGTAAGTGCCGGGCAGATCGACAATCCGGATCAAAATATCATTGGCGCGGTGCACCCCTTCTTTTTTTTCAACGGTTTTCCCGGGCCAGTTGCCGACATGCTGGGAAAGTCCCGTCAGAATATTAAAGACCGTGGATTTGCCGACATTGGGCTGGCCGACCAGGGCGACGCATATTTCCTTTTCAACAGGGGGAAGGCAGGTCGCATCAGTCAGGATCGATCTTGTAAACCGTAATTTTCGAGGCTTCGCCTCTTCCTAAAGCAATTCGGGTTGCCGACACTAAAACAACAATCATTCCGCCGCTGACCTGCGCAATGCGAAACCTTGCACCGGTTACGATACCCATGCCGGCCAGGCGGCTGGTCAGAGCCGAGCCGTCTCCAATGGAATGAATGACGCCCTGATCTCCTTCCTGTAAATCTGTGATGACAACCAGGTTATTCATTGAACTCCAACCCTGAGACTGACGCGATATTTTTTTAAGAATCCGTTCCGGGCCGTAAGAGCTTTTCGTTCGCCGCAGATTTTTATTGCCCATATCCTCTTCCAGATTCAGATATTTATACTGCGCCTGTAATTTTTTGGCCGTGTCGTTGAACATAAACTCATAAATGCCGTGGTAGTTTTTGGAGGCCTTGGCAAAGTGCAGGCAGAACGTATCGCTGTTCAGCGCCTCACCGACAATGAAACCAGCCGGCTTGTTTTCAATGTAATATATTGTGCCCCACAGCGCAAGCTCCGAGAAGTTTTGCAAAGCCTCCGCGCATACCGCAAAATCGGTTTTGCTTGCAGTCACTACGGATTCTTCCTGCCAGTGTTGCAGGATGGTCATTGCATCCCGGGAATTATCCGCGCCAAGAGGTTGATCGGATGGACGGTATGCGCCGAAAAACTGATTCAGATGATTGCGGTGGCGCGTGTATTGTTTCCCGGCGAATGACGCCATGTTCTCGGTCAGGTAAATATAATCCGATTCGCCGTCACAGGACGATATGCAGAATTCATTTTCGGGGAAAAAAGGCATCCATTCTTCAGGAATCGGAAAGAAAAAATTGCAGTCATTCAGCAAGTGCCTGAGTGTGTCCGGAGAACAGGCCTGCGGGTTATCCAGCGGCATGATGTAATTCTGATCCTGACGGTTGTAGGCAGAAATGAACGTGCCGCAATCTTTCGTCAGTATTTTATAACGGCTCACATTGCGGAACAGATAGATGTTGGCAAAGGTGTAATCTGATATATTTAAATGCATCTGCCTGAAGCGTTCAACAAGAAATGGCCGGTGTTTTAGGTCAATAGTTTCGATAATATCCATAAAATAAGATGTCTTAAGTCCTTTCGAGCTCTGCACTCAAAGATTAAAATGGTGCTGATGTTCGCGAAGCCAGCGCCGGTGCGCTTTGCAATCCGGG
>CAVSCG010000010.1:0-65814 GCA_963726395.1 uncultured delta proteobacterium | reverse complement strand
CAATTGAAAGAGAGTAACTTTTTACATTTAGATTGGATTCTAATAAAGTTTGAATATCGTGGGTAAAACGTTCAACTCATGCAGCGATTCAATGATTTCCATTATCCCGATAAGCCAGACAAACCAGAGAGCGTCAAACATGTGCTTTCTATAGATAACCGGTTTTACGACATATTCCTTAGGTTCTTGAAGCTTTGACAGTTTCGGGATAAATCGTGGCACAGTTTCAAAATATGTCTTGTATCTATCATCGTGTAGTTTCAGCAGCTCCGCTTCCTCGCTTTTTATAACAAACGGGTAATAGATCGTAAACCAGAGAAAAAAAACAACTGGAATCGTAAACGTTTCTGAAGCAAAACCGACCCCAACAGCCCCGAGAAGACTAAAAAAGTAAAGAGGGTTGCGACACATGGAATACGGTCCTGCTGTCACCAGAACATCTTTTTTATAGCCGGCAATATAAAGGGAACACCATAACCGTCCAAGGGTAGCGATACCGACTAAAACAACACCGATCATAAATAAGACTGTGCTGACAAAAGGTGCCTTAGTAGTATCCCATTCACTTGTGGAAATAACTATCACAATAACCAGCGCTACCACGAATATTCGACTAATTTCGATTCTATATTTTGCAAGCATGGCAATTTCCTTCCGAGGATGATACGGACACCGATATCGTTTGATCCATATCCACCACATCTTTCCACGGGAGAACAACAGGATTTTTTTTCTGGGCGGAGCGTAAAATGATGCCGGTAACAATTGGATAAGGTTCAACAAACTCCGCGGTTAAATCATAAACGCGGCCCAATGTTTCGCCCGTGGCGCCAATAATACTTCTCCCCAGGATTTTACTTAGAAATAAAAAAACCTGAGGTTCGCGATTTATCGCCATAGTTATTTCCCTCCGGGTCGAAAATGTATATCAGGTATTATTTTTCAAGGAAAGCGTTTTTGACTTCTTACCGTAACATCAAAACAGCAAAGTTTTATGAAGCAAGTGTGTTATCTCGCTAACAAATGAGGCAATCTTTGATTTTTGCTTCACAATTAATATCCCTGTTGACAGTCTTTTAGGATCGATGATAAGGTTTCTTTAGATTTATGAATAAAACAAGGCGTCATTCAACCATGCATCAAATCCGGATAAAAAATGTTATTTTTCTATCGCTATCCTGTTTCTTATTGGGCGTCATGGCCCTCACGTTGCATCACCATGACAACGCGTTTTTGCTGCCCACTTGTTCCATTTGTAAAGTTAAAGCATCCCTTTCCGGGACTTTCAGCAAAATCAATGTCGATTCCGCCCCCTCCGTTGCAATTTGTTGTCTTTCGTTGATGGCTATTTTCCTGTATTTATCTGGTGTTCTGCCTGACAGAAGAACCGTCTTCATCGATTCACAGATAGTCGAAAACTATCCTAATAAAGCTCCTCCGTTCAATTTTTAATTCAGCAAAACTCTGACATATTATCACGATTAAAGCTGCCGAAGTCCGATCAATCCTTTGATCGGGTAGTCGTGCAATATAGGATCACTAAACAATTTAACTCATAAGGGAAAATAACCATGAAGTGTCTGATCTGTAATATCCCATTGACCATGGCCGAGCACCAAGGTGTAGATATTGATTTTTGTCCCAAATGTCACGGCGTGTGGCTGGACTGGGGCGCGCTAGATAAAATAATCGAGCGTGCCTTATTGAAAATAGCCTCCCGGCCTTATCTGGAGCGACTCGATGACCACCATAGTCAGCATTATGATAAACATCACGACAATGATAACGGAGGTCATAACAAAAAGAAAAGGGAGTTTCTCCACTGATTTGTTGACTAAAGAAAGAAGTCTCTCAAGGGAGACGACATCATGGGCAATAGGAATCGCATAATGGCTGATATAAAAAAGCATTATCGTGAGATTCAAAAAGTCCTGTGGATTGTTTTGGTTTTGAACTGGGCTGTCGCCGCAGCCAAAATGATTTATGGCTATATAAGCGGTTCGACCAGTATGACCGCAGATGGTTTCCACTCTTTGTCCGATGGCACTTCAAATATTATTGGCCTCATTGGTATTCGTTTCTGTTCCCGGCCGAAGGATGAGGACCATCCCTACGGTCATAAGAAATACGAAACGCTTTTTGCCCTGGGTATAGCCGCGATGCTTCTTATTGTGGCGTTCAATATTGGCAAGGAGGGTGTCGGCAGGATTATCAAGCCCATGGTTCCCCAGGTTGATTTTATCAGTTTTGCGGTGATGATTATTACCGTTATGGTCAATATCACGGTTATGATTTATGAATATCGGCGAGGAAAACAACTGCATAGCGATATTTTGGTTGTCGATTCGATGCACACGCGGGCGGACATATTTACCTCGGTTTCGGTCATCGTGGCGCTGGTCTGTGTAAAATTGGGGTTCCCAATCATTGACCCTGCCATTACGCTGGTTATTGCTGGATTTATCGCTTATTCTGCGTTCATCATCATACGGGAGGAGGCGGGGATATTATGTGATGCCATTGCGATAACCGACACGAAGAAAATTGAAGCCGCAGTGCTTCAAATAAAGGGCGTAAAAAGCTGCCACAAAATTCGAACCCGCGGTCGGCTCGATGACGTGCATCTCGACCTTCATATACAGATTGACGCGGATATGACGATGCGGGATTCGCATCTGCTGAATCATACAATTCAAAAAGATATAATGAGTGTATTCCCGCAGATTGTCGATGTGCTTGTTCACATGGAACCAGACTCGGGCTTATACAAGTGACACAATAATTAATCGATTACACTCAAGTCTCTGATCGATGACGTTTGAAACTATAAGGGAGCAAAAGACGAGATATGAAAACTAAAAACAGGAGAAAAACGTGAATAAATGGATGATTGTAATTAAAGCAATGGCTGTGGCAGCGGTTTGGCAGGCGTTAAATTCGGTCTACACACCTTAAATCTTGAATTTATTCCTATCGATTCCCTTATTTCAGCATTGATAAGTGGCGTAATCTTTACCATGGCGATTTTATTAACAGGAGTAATGACTGATTTCAAGGAAAGCGAGAAAATTCCTGGAGAATTGGCTGCATCTATAAGGGCGCTTCATAAGGACTTTGAACTATTGGAGTTTACGGCAAAAAAGGAAGCCGACATTGCGCTTACTCACCTAAAAAGCTTGATTGGTGTCATAATAAACCAGTTTGAATCGAACAAGTGGAAGCAGTCGGAAATTGGAGTGATCATCGAAAAAATAGACCCTGAAATAAAGGTAATGGCCGCACAAAACATGATGCCGCCATATGTAATAAAAATGCGGAATGAGCTTAATAATATAGAAAAAATCTCAAACAGGATTGATACAATAGAAGAAACTAATTTTCTTCCCTCAGCTTATGCTTTATCGCAAATGGCTGTTTTATTGGTTTTCCTTATACTGTTGTTTTCCATAGTTGACCCTTATTTGATAGGAATGGTCATTATTTCTACAGTAACTTTTCTTATCACAGGAATTTTATTGCTGATAAAAGATATGGATAATCCGTTTGAAATTGGAGGCATAGGCAGTGCTGATGTGGATTTATCGCATATTTACAAACTTGATAAGTATCTAAAAAGTCATGACGAGGTTAAGTGATTAAATTAAACGTTAAGGTGCTAGCGTCACCTCTGTTCCCGAATCAACCATATTACTGAGCTTGGTTTGATAGGCTTAGCAAGAATCAAAAGAAGTTGTAAAAAAATGAGCTGCTCAAGCAGCGTGATATCTTGTTGTTTTATATTTTCTTCCTCACTAGCGATGGAGAATTTAACCCTAAGAGATTAAATAGATCAAAATCTCAACATAAAAGGCATGGTCAGAAATGATCCTGCCTTTGCTATATTCTGATTTCATTGATTATCATTTGTAATCTTTGACTCATCACCGAATTTCGATTTTAACCATTACAGAGGAAGAATTGCTCACACCTGCCCGCCATGCCCACCGCACCGAACCTTCAACCCCCTGCCGGGCAATTATCCGAGAGCATCGGGATAGGGTGGTCAGCCTCTCTGCATGGCGCGGCAAAATTTTCTAAAAATTGGGAATTTATTTGGAATGTAAAACGAGGATGCAAAGCACAGGGTGCGAGCTAACTCGTTCACCTACTAATCCACAGTATTTGACGGCTATTAGAATTGAGTAGTCGGGTGGCGCAGGGGAATTTCACCCCCACGCTCCCACGGATCCGTACGTGACAGTCTCCCGTCATACGGCTCTTATCATCCCACCACCAAACTAAACTTGGCGGTTTTACCTTATCACCTGGCTCCTCCCATCTCTGGTTGACCAAACAATAAGACCAGATGATCCAACCCCTTCGCTCCATCCCCATTACAGGAACTTCAACACTACTACAAGTTGGTCCGCCCCCGTGCCCCGCATCGGTACTCTCATTCTTGTGGTTTCCTCCACTTGAATTTCTCCCTTATCATCGGAACGACAGGTTCCCACGTTCCACTCAAGAGCCTGTATCAGGTTCGCGCTACCTTTATGCCGGATGCCGCCCAAGCAGTAAACAGGTTTCCCTTGAGCTTGTCCTGGAAGTTGGTAAGCCCTCCAGTTTTGACATCGTCCAATTCATTTCGACACCTCATCAGTAGTTCGCTTCCGCTCGCCTCCCTGATCCTCACCTGACATGGTCTTATGCCATGCCTTTTGCCTTACGCTCACCACAATGGCTCTTTACCAATGCAGCTCAAGGTGGTTTGAAGCCTGCTCCTGCAAGCCGACTTCGAGGGCCCTCACCCCTCATCTCTTGTGCAGCCTCGTGGCGCACTTACCATTTGAAAGGTGCATAAAAAAGCAGAGCCAATTGACCTGCTTTTTATTCAAGCAATACTTATTCTGGATTGTAACGTTGTAGCATCGGTATTTTGATCGCCTATCGGAATAGAGAGAATAAGTGCAGCACAAAACGGTCGGTAGTGGTTGCAGCCGTTTTGTTGTCTAATACCATTGCATTAGGTTATTTCTTGTCACGGATTTGAGCGTGACACTCGCCGCACTTGCCCTTGATCTCTCCCAGCTTGACTTTGATGGTAGCGCCATCCTGCTTGGCAGCGGCAGTGGAGATGTCCTTGGCAAGTGACGAAATAGCCAGGGACAGCTCTTTACCAAGGGGGTTGGGATGGTTTGCGCCAAGTTTCTCTGTCTGGGCGGCCAGTTCATCGGCATCCTTGGCAACAGCATTAAAATTTTTAGCGTCAAGGTTTTGGTTTATTGCGGTTAACCAAGCTACTCGAGCCTGCATTGCCTTCTGGCTAATGGTTGGTAGTTCCGGTTTAGCATCATCGGCAGCATAGGCAAAGAAGACGGTAGCAAAGATTACAACGGACAGAAAAGCAAAAATCTTTTTCATAGGGTTCTCCTTTCGGTGCGGTGCGATGCGATTGTTTAAGGTTGTGAAATCGATATTGACTAAAAAACGTTTCTTCATCTTTTATAATTTTACGATGGATGACTTTGTATGTCAATGAAAATAACAGGGAATTCTTGCCAATCAAGTTTAAGGATTGCCGATTGAAATGTTGCATCAAGAATGGAAATTCAAGGGGCTCAACAGTACAGGAAGAAAATCACGGGACAAATCCATCATCGATGTTTTAATTTTCGGAAATGGTCACGCTCTGGATTATCCACCTACATTATGTCAGAATCAATCTACTATTATTTGTCAATATTACCATTCATAATAGCCTACAGCCTATCCCCCCAGATACACTTTGCTGATCCTCGGATCCCCCGTCAGTTTCTCACGCGCCCTTCGGGATTGCGCACGAAAGTGTAAGTGATGAGCCCCGCCAGCATGACCGCGGCTGCCCCGTAGAAAAGGGTCGTGTACCCGAAATGGTCGACCATAAATCCCCCAACGACCGGACCGATGAGCAGTGTTCCGTTCTGACAGGCATGATAGAATCCGACAAATCCGGCGGTATTCCCTCCGGCAGCAGGCTGAGGAAAAACGGATAGGATACGGCCAGAACCGTTCCGTACCCTACCCGGAGATGACCATCAAAACGATCAGGGCCGAATACGATTTGACAAAAGAGACACAACAAAAACTGACGATCATGATGGCCATACCGGAGATTGTTGTCCTCTTCAGTCCCAGTTTGGTCGCCAGCAATCCTGCGGGAAGCGCGAACAAAACGAAAGAAACATTCATTACGAAAAAAGCCTCGATGGCGCGTTCGACGCTCAGCCCGAAAAGCGCCATACTGGCGATCACGAAAAACGCGCTCAACATCCAAAGGCCGATCCATTGCAGCGTCATGGCGGCAAAGAATTTCAGGACGTTTTTCCTGCGGAGGAGTTCTCTAAGAAGGCTTGGCTGCGCGAGCCGGACGGGACCCTTGCCTCCCTCACGGAAAAGCACATGACCGTCACGGAAACGGCAACCGCAATCACAACCCATACAAACGGACGGGTGTGCGATGTCTCCCACAATCGGGCGGCAAACATCAGATAGATCAACATACCGGTGCCCCCGATAAGAAACATGACACCCGAGGCGAAGCTTCGCTGCGCCGCGGGAACGGTGTCGGGAAGAAGCGCAAAATAAGGCCCGATGGCGAGAAAGAATCCCGCATAGGCCAGCATGATTACGGGCAATGCCGCAAAGAGGGAATCAATCCGCATCAGCAGCCCGACCATTATGCAGGCCAAAATCCATCCGGTGATGATCAGCGGTCTGCGCCGACCCAGAGGTGTGTTGATCCGGTCGGACACGGCGCCCGCAATCACCGGGAAAAACAGGCCGGTGATACCGGCCATCGATATGATAATACCTGTCGCCGTATTCGAACCGGTGAGTTCCTTCAGATAAAGGGGCAACGTCGCCCAGGTAAATCCCCAAAATGTCTGGACCGCAAATAGACCCAGAGCAAAACCTATGAGCCTGTAGAGCGACACAGGTGAAGAATTATTGGCATCCGTCATAACAACTTTTCTCATTCATATTTAAAATTCTATCCTGATTGACCCACCACCGATACTCGTACCACATATTAAGTTAGTTTTCTGTCACTTTTAAATTATTACGGATTGAAAGGTTGCATGAAGTGGGAAAATTAGAAAAACAATCCAGGAGGAAGAAAGATATTTTAGACAGGTATGCTCATAAGACGAGATGTAATCCGCCATTTGCTAGTTCATTACCCTGGATGCATTGACGAACTCCGACCCGCTTCAAAGAAACTCATCCACAATAAGGCTTCTGACCCATTTCACTTTTCCCAGAGCGGTGATCATTTGGGGCGGATGCTTTAATGTTACTTTTATACTGAGGTATGATCACTTGCCATCTTTTTCTTTTTTAATCAATGCGGCAAAGGTTATTGTTTCAGAGCCGTGCCTGGTTCTTATTGTATCCATCGCCTTGTCGATTTTCTCGTTCTTGTCGCTTTTTACATTGTCTTCCACCTGGCCAAAGAGTGACAACTGATCAGACGTGCTATCTTCATGAAATCCCGACAGGCTTATTCCGATTAATCTTACCGGATGGAAACTATCCCAATTTAGTTCAAGCAGGCTGCAACCGGCCTTGTATATTTCCCTGGTGGCATAGGTAGCAGGAATGGTTGTCTGTTTAGTGGCCACTTTAAAATTAGAATATTTTAAGGTAATATGAACCGTGCGGCCTTTTTTACCATGTTTTCTTGCCGTCATGCCAATGTCATCGGCAAGATCCATGAGAACCAGCTTTGCGTTTTCAATGTCGGATATGTCTTTCGGCAGTGTCGTTGAGCGCCCGATTGACTTCATATCATCAGCCATGCGGGCTTGAACAGGGGAAGTGTCTATCCCATTGGCATGTAGATAAATCTCACTTCCGCCTTTCCCCAAAGCTTTGACGATAAGGTTTGCATCAAACTGTGCCAGATCCCTGATCGTTTTTATGCCCATGCGGTTCAGCTTTTCAGCTGTTTTAGCCCCAACACCGTACATTTCTTTCACCGGAAGTGGCCAGAGTTTCCCGGGGATGTCGTCTTCCCACAGTTCGGTGATGCCGAGAGGTTTCTTCATTTCAGCCGCCATTTTTGCCAGGAACTTGTTTTCTGCGATTCCAATGGAGCACCAAAGCCCGAGCCGGTCTTCGATTTCATCCATGATGCGTTTTGCGGTCGTCAGCGGATCGCCAAAAAGCCCTTCGCAGCCTGTCATGTCGAGCCAGGCCTCATCAATGCTGTTTTGTTCCAGAACAGGGGTATAGTTCGATAGTAAGGCCATGACTTCTTCTGATTTCTGCCCATAGAAATGATGATCCGGGGGAACTAAAATTAATTTGGGGCAAAGTTTTAAAGCTTCGTGGAGAACCATGGTCGTTTTGACCCCAGATGATCTTGCCTCATAGTTTGCGGCAAGGATGATTCCTGAACGCTTCTTCGGATCACCGGCAACAGCGGCTGGTGTCCCTATCAGGGAACCATTCCTTGTCATTTCACAGCTTATAAAAAAGGCATTCATGTCAATCAGAAATATAACCTTTTGCATGGAACACATCTCTCGGTAAAGATATTATATTGTCGCTTGATCACTGACTATGTATCAAGCTTTTTCATGATAGGATCATCAGCCAGGAATATATTGGTGGTTTCGGTCTCGTCATCAAAAACAAGAACCGCCGATCCATCTTTAAGTTTGGATTTTACCTGTCTGATATTTGTTTCAAGGGAAGACTCCATTGCGCCATAATCGGTTCCGTTTCGAGAAATAAATTCTTCCATGACGCCCTGCAAGGCTTTAGCGCTGAGTTTATTGACCGGAATGATATGAATCGCCATTATTCCTCCACATCCAAATAATACTCGTTTACTACGTAATCCATCAATCTCAGGAAATAATCCGAATCCTGCAAACAGGAAAAGCGCTGTTCAGGTTTTACAAACTTTTCATTCTCCCTGAAAAATCTATTCACCCATGGTTCGTATTTTGTCTGCGCATATTTGGAAACCACCCTGCTCCTGGAGCACAGGTATCTTTGGAGATCAATAACAGCTGATTTAATTTCGTATATTGATTCTATCGGGGTCATTGGAACTTTTTCCTTCTTAACTTCTATAATACTCGACTATCCGTCCGGTCACCATATTTTTTCATATATCGTTAAAGCTGCTTGAACGTTTCATTGAAAAAATGAGCGAAAAGGAACATTTGAGATTGTTATCACGATGGGTCAATGCCGCTAAATCATGCTATATATCATTATGTTACAATGTTCTTCTGGTCGTATTGAATATTTGGCACGCAAATTTCGTTAGTATGAAGGCAAATAAACAAACTACCCTAAGGAGGGAACAGATCATGAAAAAGACATTAGGAACCATCGTAGCGGCGGCGGCAGTAGTTCTTTTAACGGCAACCTTTGGTTTTGCGGAGTATGCAGCAGCGGGAGCAACGAATTTCCCGTATTTTCAACTGGGATGCCTGATTGTGGGCGGATTGATTTTAGTCAGCCTGAAAAGGAAGTATAACAAGATGTACACGGCGGAAGTTGTTGGCGCCTTCGCTCTTTACACCATTTTGATGGCGCTGTTTACCAACCCTGTTATTGATGCAGTGAAGAACATTGTAACCTGATAGGAAATTGTAAAGATGTAGCCGCTACAACAACAAACATGATCTGTTGATATAGCACACCCCCTCAAGGCTTCCATAGCTTGAGGGGTTTTTTATACCGCCACTGGTTTCTTTCTGTAAACATTCAATCCAATTTTTACGTCATCCTTCTCCGGAATGGAAATATTGCCTTCCGTTGACGCGATGATAATCGTCTTTCCTGATGATGACGGGCCGAACTCTTTGGTCACATCAACCTTGATCGTTAGAATATCGCCATCCAGTTTCATTTCCACGTTTTTCATCTTTTGATCTCCTTGACACTTCGGTTATCGTTTACATCTGTCCGTAATTTGCCGGAACATCCTCGAAGCCGCGCCACTTGAACCAGCCTGATAGATTCAGAAAGGCGGCCCACTTATCGATCATAATATTATCACCCTGATGGCTGTCGGAATATTCTTTTTCAGTCAGGCCGGCCAGCTCTTTTCCCTTGTTGATGCAGGACGATGAACTGTATTGTTTTATGAAATTCTGCCCGACGTGGAAACCGAGGATGCGGAAAAAGGCATAGTTCATCACGTTAGACGCATTGAGAATCGTGGCCGGCGTCATTTTGCTTACGGATTCGATCAGGCCGACAACTGTAACAAAGACTTCTACTTAACAATGGCGGATGCAACGACCTCATTGAGGTCTTTGCCAGCTGCTCCCATTACGTCCGCTATGGTGCCGCCGAACATCATGCCCAGAAGTCCGACATTGAGCTGCGAGACAAACACCTGCCCTTTCTTGTCTTCAAAGACCCCTATCGCCATCGGCATGAATGCCGTTACGCCGCGGTTCGCATCATCGGCTAGGATCTTCGCGGCGTGGCGTGGATTGCAGACGTTCATGCTACCGACTCGTTCCATGGCTCCGAAGGCTGCGGTGCTTTTCTGGTAATCGTTTATCGTCAGCACCCGCCAGTCCTGTTTTTTCTTAAGAGTTTCACTTAATATAGCAATAGTGTCGTCGTAGCTCCGGTTACTCTTTTGCTTGATCAACATCAATGATGGCATAGTGAACCATACGATAAGCCCCATAAGTATCATGCCGACAAGCACCCAACATACCGCCTGTAACGCACCTTTTGTCATATTGCCCTCCGTGATTATTGCGACAACTTATTTATTTATACGGCTAAAAATGAAGTCTAATTTACCGATTTGATTCTTTAGCAAAGACATAGGGAAAAGGTATCGCAATCAGGTCGCCAACGATAAAGGTTGCAAAGATTATCACGGTAGGCATAGCGTAACTTGGGAAATGGGCAGTGGCCCAAAGGGGTAAAACAACACCAATAAACCATATCGTTTTGTAGCAAAGTTGCAGCAAAAGAATAGGCGTAAATTTGAGGGGTGACCTAAGACCCAATATAGATAATAAACCGAATGCCATGTAAACACTACCAATAATCCCAAAAGCTACCGGTTCTTCAACCGGCCAAGTGAATTTTGATTTTATCATCTCAGGAACGACAATAATTCCCAAGCCAAATAATCCCGCTACAACAATGGTGTAAATATACATTCCCTTAATCCAACCCCATCGAATCTTTGTATCTTTAGTCATGGCCTTTCCTCCTTTAATTATACTTGCCAAAAACACAAAACCCCGCCTCTTTTCAGAAACAGGGTTTCAATAATCTCTTCATGGCACCACCCTTACAAAAAGGGTTTAGATTATTTGTTAACCTTTTGACGATGCCTTATTTACTTTATTTCCATGTGCGCCTAACTCATAAAAAAGTCAAGAGGATGTTTTACTGATTACCGTTCGGAAGAGTGGATCTCCGCCAGAATTGCCGGATGCTTACTTCCAGGAAGGCATGTTCAAGTGCAACGGAGACGGCAAGCCTATTCGTAAGGACAATAGTTAGTCGAAATAGTCTCTATAATGCTCCGGAATTACATCCTTGTTCACCTGAAAAAGTTCGATAAGCACGTTATCAGGTGCAGGAACCATGATGTATTTCCATGCACTGATGTCTGTGATGCCTTTAGTGGAAGGAACACCCATGACATTGAGTTTTTCTACAACGCCTTCGATGTTATCGGTCTGTATCCCGAAGTGATGGATGCTGCCTCTACCTGAGAATGCCGGCGCCTGGTCGTAGAAGTGAATGCGGCCAGTGCCGATTCTCATAAATACGTTACGGGCCCCTGCCATATTCTCATCAAGGATCACTTTTCCACCGAATGCGTCCCGGTAAAATTTTAGGCTTTTTTCAAGATCCGAAGCAAAAAGATGAACATGGTGGACATGATTCATTTAGCGACTCCTTAGCTTCTTGGCTTTACGTTTGATGGTTATGTTTTACCTTTGACTCCCGAGTTAGCGAAGATTATCCCTTTGTTAATGACTCATCTATTACTTGGCAGATCACTTCATCTGACCACTTTTTTTTAAACATCTTTTCAGGCAAGCTCTCTAATATCGATGAAATACGTTTCCCATTTGAAATTGCTTTTTTCAAATCACTCGATAGGAAAACTGAGTCAGTTTTTTGAGATATCATATTCATGAGAGCAACAGGTAAATTCGTTATTTTATCAACAATTATTCCGCGCACTAGACTCGTCAGCATTGAATTATCATATCCGCCAAAAGGCGCTCTAAGATCATCTTTGAAAAGCACGAGGGGTTTACCGACTGCATATGCAAGAGCTGCTTCAACGATCATTCCTTCGTCGGGAACGCGTCCATTCAGGTTACATACTACAGCACTGCATCTTTCAATCAGCTCGTATACATCCAATGAAAAAATGGCATAATCAATATGTGTGCGTATCCCTGAAACGGTTGATGGAAACGATGAATTTGAGAAACGCAAGACATAACCTTCCATCCCATCACGATGGGGCAAAAATGTTTGAAAACCTGCATCTTCCAGTACTTTTGCAATTGCACTCATGCCACCAATCTCTTCGGCGCAAAATAGTGGACCAGAGCAATAAATTCGGTATCTTTCCATGTTAGATCTCCAAAATCGCTAACATTTAATATGCAAACTTTGCTTTTTTCGATGAGTTGAATATCATAATAGCACTATTCATTTTTCGGTTGCTCCTGAAAGAAATCCCGCTTGGGCATACTTAGGCATCGGGTAGGAATAAAATCCTTTTTTCGTCTTGGCACCAAGTTCACCCCTGTCCACATACTGTTTCAGGAAGTCCGCATTCACCTGAATCTGGTTATCCGGGATATCTTGTGTGTTATGCGCCCAGTAATCATTGATGGTCCACACGGTCTTCAGTCCCATCTGGTCCATTATTCCGAAGGGCCCTATGGGCATGCGCATAACACCCATCCATGCCCGGTCGACGTCCTCGATGCTCACCACGCCTGTGGTCACAAGCGTCATGGCGGTCGTGAGGAGGCTGGAGATCATGGCGTTGAATACATAGCCGTTGTTTTCCCGGTGCAGCATGATGGCTATCTGGCCGATGCTCACGGCAAAGTCTTGAACAAGTTGAACCACTGCCGGGTCAGTCCCCGGATGGGGCATGACGTCCACCACATTGTTGATCCTCACGTCATGGAAATGAAGCGCCACGAGCTTTTCCGGCCTTCCTGCGGCCTCGGCGAATTTCGAGGGCATAAGGAGTGAGGTGTTGGTGGTAAAGATGGTCCGTTCCGGGCAGAGCTTGTTGAACTGGGCAAAGACCTTTGCTTTCAGCTCCGGGTTCTCGGGTACGGATTCGCTGATAATGTCAGCGTCTTTTGCCGCTGCTTTCGGGTCAGATGTGGCGATTATGCGTCCCATAATCTCTTTGAGTTGATCTATCGTGATCTTGCCGATGGGCACGAAGAATGAAGATCCAAGCTTTTCGATGCGCTGCACGGAAGCTTTCAGAATGTCGTCTGAAATGTCATAGAGCGTGACGTTGTAGCCATGCATGGCACACATAAAGCCGATCTGTTGGCCCATGGTGCCAGCCCCCAGAATGAGAACCTTCTTGATGTCTTTAAGTTCCATATACTGCCTTCCTTTCCTTTTGCCGGGTATGCCGATATCACTAACAAAGTGATTTACTCCGAAACTTGTACCACATGTTAAGCTAGAGCACATCGGTATTTTGATTATTTCAGGTCTGTAAATGGAGCTGGGCGGATTGATAATGTCAAACTTGGGGATGTTCGAGGACGATCTTGATGGCCCCCTCTCTGCCCTTGGAAAGAAAAGTCTTCACCGCATCGCGCCAGCGGTCCATCGGAAACCGGTGAGTTCGGAACCACAGATTCCGCATGCCATGTTCCGCACCTTGAGCCACCGGGGGTTGGGGATTTCCGGCTCCGGCACCTTTGTGTAGTGGGTCGGTGAAAAGGACATGAGCGCCGCTTGGCGGTAAAGAAGGGAAGCGGCCTGCACCATCACGATCCTTGGAAGACTGTTGTCGAAGTAAAGCGCCTTCATTTTTCCCTCCGGGGACTAGACTAAGATTTCATCCTTATGTGTGCGGCCAAATAAATTCAGCTTCTTGTGTCAGGTCAAGCGCCTCCAGCCTTTCACGAGACGAAACGCCCCTCGCTGGATCGAATTCCATCAGTTTGTAAAATCTGTTCTTCATCTCGTCAAAATGAATCTCGATACCGGCTGTATAACCGTCTCGCGCCGGTTCTTTCAGCCGCGGAGTCAGATCATCATCGGACGCGCGAAATCCGAAACGATAGTTGATGCAACGCTTCAGGTTAAAAACGCGCAATCCCGCTTCCATCATCGTCTCGATATCATACTCATACCCTGCAGCGGCATTAATCAATTCAACGATCTCTAACAGGGTCAAAGACCTGTCGGCAAACTGGCACAAGCATGCACTGTTTTCAATGCTGCCGATCGCTGACGCCAGACACCATGGTTTCCGCCTTCTTTTCATGGGTGAGCGCCTCGAGATCGAACTCGAAGCCGATTTCGGGATAATTGCACGCCCCCGTTTCCATGAAATGCATCGCCGTCTGCACATGACAAGCACCTCTGGGGCTGACCGCGTAAGCCACTGCATGTCCATGAACACCGCGCGGGTCATGCATGGGCGCTTCCAGCCCTTTGCTCTGCGCAGTATATTCTATGGAATGGTTCCCGACGATACGCGCCGCAGCGGCGCTTCCCATGGATAGCAGAGCTCCCAGCCTGCCGCTGCGGAAAGCCATCATTGGAAGGATCCTGTTTACCACCGTATCCATATCACCCCAGGTGAGCGGGACACCATCGGTCTGTTCATCCGTGAGGTGACCTTTCTCATAGGCTTCCATGGCCCAGGCAATCGTGGCACCAGCGCTGATCGTGTCCATGCCGAGATCATTGCAAATCCTTCCCGCCTTGCAAACGGCGGCCAGGTCCGACGTGCCCTGCAGGCTGCCGAAGGAAACAACGGTTTCGTATTCCGGCCCCGGTCCTTCGGTCACGGCGAATGGCCCTTCTTCTACCTGCACGATCCTCTTACAGGCAACCGCACAGTAAGCGCAGGTGGCGGTTCTTTTCAGGAATTTCTCCGATAACGTGCTTCCCGTCAGGGCACCCGCCATCTCCTCATCGAAGTTGGATGTCCAGTTGCGTACCGGTACATCTCCCTCATACATATGGCCTTCCAGGTTTCCGGACGTACCAAAGTCATGGAGAACCTGGGAAATAAGGTAATCTTTTATGCGCGGGGTAAGTTCCTTGATGAGCGATTTTATCCGTTCCGGATCGGCCATGGAAAGATTCCCTGTTCCTGATTTCACCACCAGGGCCTTGAGGTTTTTCGAACCCATGACGGCGCCCATACCGCATCGCCCGAAGGCATGGTGGGATTCGTTGAGAATACAGGCGAAGGGAACCATGTTTTCACCGGCCGGTCCGATCACCAGAGACGTTGACTTCTTACCGCATGCTTTCTGCAGATCAGTGGTACACTCCAGGATACCCTTGCCCCAGAGAGACCTCGCGTCCTCGATAGTTACGCTTCCCTTACCGATCAGAAGATAGGAGGGATTTTCGGCCCTTCCCGATATAACCAGGCCGTCGTATCCTGCCAGCCTGAGAGCCGGCGGGAAATAGCCGCCACAGGAGGATTCAGCGAGTCCTCCTGTAAGCGGTGAACGCGCGGTGGCATTCATTCTGCTCGCACCGGAGAGCTTGATGCCGGTCAGGGGGCCGTTCATGAAGATTAAAAGCGCCTCGGGAGAAAGAGGCTCTGCGGAAAAATCAGCGCGGTCCCAAAATAGCTTAGCCGCCAGACCGCTTCCGCCGATGAATCCGCGGTAGGTCTCCTCGGGCAGTTGAAGATTCTCTACAGCACCCGTGGCGAGGTTGATTATAGCAATCTTTCCCGTATTACCTTTCATGCCCGTATCAGTGCCTTTTAGTTATACATTAGATCTCACAGCCCGCCTGTTTATTGAAGGTGTACGCCATCATTTTTTCGTAACGATCAGGTGATCCAGTCCCATTTCACGCAACGCAACCGGGAACAGTTGAAAAGCCGGTTTGATCACCGGTAAAAGCTTCAGCATGGCGGTCACCTTGCCGCCCTGTTTGATGATGCCTTTGGTGATGCCCGCAATGGGGTTTTCGAGACCGTGCCAGAAACGGTGCGAATGATCGGCTGGCTGTTTAGACCACACATCTTCCTTGAGACCACAAGGCCCCAGATAAAAAGTGCCGTGATAACCCGGCTTGCTGGGCGGATTCTTCAGGTCAATGGTGATCTCCGCATCCGGATCTGTGTACATGAATTTGATAATGATGCCCGCCTTGCTCATTTTCGTGCCGATTTTTTCGTCCTGCAATACCCTGTCCAGAAAATACCCGTATATCTTGTACAGATCCTCAGCATCCTTATAATACTGGCTCATTTTCATTCTCCTTTAAATAGATTGTTTTACCCTTTGCGCTGGTCAAAACGCCTGCCAAAGATCATGCCGGCGACTCCTACTTTAAGCATCTGAATGGTTCCACCCGCAACGCCCCACGCTTTCGCGTCGCGGTACATGCGTTCCATGGGAAATTCCGTGCTGTAGCCGTACCCTCCGAATACCTGCATAGCCGTGTTTGTTACATCCACCACCATCTCATTGGCGTAAGCCTTGGCCATGGATGCCTCATAGATCGATGGAAGCCCCTGCCCCGCGCCGCTCACGGCACGATAGACCAGAAGCCTTGCCGCATCGATTTTTGCAGCCATATCCACCATCATAAACTGCACTGCCTGAAATTCGCAGATGGGCCTGCCGAAAGCCTTGCGTTCCATGGCATAGGCTTTCGCCTCTTCAAAGGCGCCGCCCGCTATGCCCAGGCACATTGCGGAGTTGCCGCACCGCTCGATGTCAAAGGTCCACATGAGCTTGTTGAACTCGCCTGGCGGGATGACGACATTTTTCTTCGGGACCCGTACATTGTCAAAAATCAGATCGCACGACGGCATCCCTCTGAGCCCCATGAATTTTTCCTGCTTGCCGAAGCTGAAACCAGGCATCCCTTTCTCCACGAGAAGACCGCCGATTCCCTTGTATCCTTTTATGTTCCCAAAGCGTGTGTACACCATATAATGGCTGGCATGCCCTGCGCCGGTAATAAAGCATTTCCGGCCGTTGAGCAGATAGGAGTCTCCATCTTCCACTGCATGCGTCGTAAGCGCCGTAAGATCCGAACCCGCTTCCGGCTCAGTCATGCAGACGGAGACGCTATGCTCGCCCCGGCATACACCCGGCACAACGGTTTTTTTCTGCTCTTCAGTGCCGAAGATGTCGATTACCCTGACCGGCCCCACGTTCGATTCGAAGACCGGCCCAGCAATCATGGGGCTGAACTTGGCCAGCTCCTCGATGCACAGGATAGCGTTCATGGCCGGCTGGCCACCCCCGCCATGCTCGGCTGAAATAGTCATACCCAGCAATCCCAGGTCTGCATATTTTTTGAGCAGGTCGAATGGGAATTCGCCTGTCTCATCGATATGCTTCGCCAGCTCCTTGAATTTTTCCCGCTGGCCCATGGTTCGGATGGTATCGACCAGCATTTTCTGTTCTTCACTTAGTGTAAAATCCATTCTCGTTCCTTTAATTCAATACGTTATATTAGATCAGGGAAACCAGATCTCTGATGTTCTTTGCCTTTTCCAGGCCCAGAATGACATCGACAATTCGTTCCAAATTATTCTGATCCCGGTTTCCGGCAAAAAATTTCACTTTTTGTGCGATGTCCCCGGCATCCATCGGGTCACGGGGATCGCCTTTGGGGATGTCCACCTGCTTGATTAACCGCTCACCGTTTTTCAGCACGATGTCCACGCGGCTGGCGGTTTTGTCTGGATACATCTTATTCAGATCATCATCCGTCTTCACTGTCACTTTTTTTCTCAGCGCGATGATCGCCGGGTCCACGATGCGCCGCTCGGTCAACTGCGCCGGGCCCAGCACACCGTCGAGGATACAGGCTGCAACGATATGCGGAATGGAAAATTGCGCCGAGACAAAGCTCCCGCCTTCCGGGACGCCCTTCCCCACAGCCATAGTGGCCACGCCGTATGTTGATACCGTGATAGAATCGATATCATCCGCCATGATCTTTTTTTCTTTTGTGAGCATCAAAGTCGCCTGCGCCGCTCCATGTGTGTGCCGGCAGGCTGTGTATGGTTTGAAATAAACATCGGTAATGGAATAATGCTCGCCCAGCTTCTCCGTTATCCGTTCCGGTTTTGCATCCACCTTCATGGTAATCTGGGTGATACCGCCCTTGAGTTCCGTCCCTTCCAGGACATACGGGCTTCCGGTAATGCCCCTACCTGCAAGACCCGCCGCCATGATGCCGGCGCTGGCCGCCTGGCCGCCCTGAAGAATTTTTACCGTATAGCCTCCCATGAGCTGCTCCGCCATGGAGATGGGCAGAATATATCCGGCATTGCCTATGGCGTTGAGCATCTCCGGATACCCGTGGCCCATCAGTTTGGAAACCGCCACGGCCGCGCCGAGTGTGCCGCATGTTCCGGTGGGAAGGAATCCCGACAGCGTGTGAAAAGGATGCATGGCCGATGCTGTCCTGTTGGCCACCTCGTAACCGGCCACCACCGCTTCAATCAGACGGGAGCCCGGCAGGCCCAGACATTCGGACATAACAAACGCCGCCGGGATTACAGCCACCCCTGCATGGTTACCTCCGAAGCGGAGACCGTCCTGCGCCTCAATGGCTTCGGCAGTAACGCCGTTGATGAAGGCAGCGTTCTGCAGCCCGGTTTTAAATCCGCATCCCAGCGCCGTTGCGGCTTCGGGACCGCCGAGTGAACGAACGAAATCAATGACCGAACGCACCGCATCGAGCTCCAGCGACCCATAAATGTTGGCCACATAGTCCAGTACGCAGAGCTTCGCCTTATACGTTACTTCAGAGGGTAAGGCATCAACAGAAAGTTCAGAGCAGAACCGGACAAGTTGTTGCGTATAATCCATAAAACATCTCCTTCTTTTAGAAATTCGTCATTCTGGCAGAGGATACATCACGCACCGACCGACGCGGCTATACGTATCCGCGCTTCTCGTATATCTGTATCATCCGGTGCGGATCGACGATTTCCCGTATCACTCGAATTTCCTCTTCCCGGGGGGGCTCGGTCTCGTGCACGTCATGGCTCACCTTGAGCTTCCAGGGAGTGAACTTCACCACCTCGGCAACCGAAGTCCCGGGATGATAACTTTCCAAATATGCTTCTTTCGTTTCCGAGTCGAACCGCATGACGGCCTTGTTGGTGATGATCACCTGCGGACCCGTACCGGGCGGCAGTCCCCACCGTTCACGCGCCCCGGGGCCATCCAGATAGCCGGGTGTTGTGATGAAGTCCACTTTCTCGGCAAGACTGCGGGTATTATGGAGGGCGATAATGAGACATCTTTTTGCGAGCGCTCCGATGGGGTTCGCGCCGCCGGATCCGGGAAGCCTGCTTTTAGGCTTTTCATAGTCGCCGATAGCTGTCGTGTTGATATTTCCATACTTGTCGATCTGGCTCCCGGCGAGAAAACCCACGTCAACCCATCCGCCCTGTAAAAACATCCCCATGACATCCGTAAGCCCGCCGATCATCGCCGCGCCGGGATTGAGGCAGGGATCGCCCACGGAGAGGGCGGGCCTCGCGGGCCGCGCATCGAACACGCCCGATTCCTGCATCAGCATGGCGCCGGGCGCGTGTGTATATCGGGCGATATTGGCCGACATGGCGGGAAATCCGGTGCCCACAACCACAATGTCGCCGTCCCTGATTTCGCGGGCGCCGCAACACGCCATCAACTCCGGCTTGATGTAATGGTCAGGATGATTGCTCATAGGTTCTCCTTCCTCAGTAAGCGTAGGATACGGGATAGCCGTAGTCGAACTTGGCCTGAAGCCTTTTATACTGAGCGTATCCGAATTTCTGAATATAGTGATTGACATATTCAGTCCGGTCTTTCTGATCGAAAACCCATTCATCCAGAAACGCCTGAAATCCCTCGACCGTGTTGGACGCTTCCTTGTAAAGGTATCCATAGGATAAGTCCGCGTCATAAAAGCCCGGCGTATATCCGGGATGGGCTCCGAAGGGTTCCTCGTTGACAGCAACAACCTTAAAGGATGGGACAATGGTGCGTGACGGGTCTTTGCCTATGGTTTCCCGGCTGACGATCCGCTCGCAGCTTACGATCACCTTTTTTGCCGCATTGGCGCCCCACTTGCAGTCACCGCCGATACCCCACATCTGGGCGTTACCGTCCTCATCCGCCTGCTGCACGTGGATGATCGCCACATCCGGCCGGAGCGCCGGGGCCAACATCACCGGGGTGCCGTCAAAGGGAGATTCGATCATCTTGTATTTGCCGTCGCCCATGAAAGATTTGACGTTCATCAGGTCGGTCCCCACCATGTCTTTCACTGGCACGAAGGGCATCCCCAGCGCGCCGGCCATCAGCATGAGGGGAAGCGAAAGGTTGGTGTATTCTTCCAGTTCTATCTTGTGCGGAATCCCCTTTTCGATAGACCGCCGGTAACAGCGGGCCAAGCCGTACAGGCCCAAGGAGATGAAGGTGGCGATGAACCTTTTTACGCAGCCCGCGCCGATCAGCATATCAAAGTCGTCCGCGGCATTGCTCCTTGTGATTGTCAGATCCCGCTTTTTCTGACGAATGATCTCGTGGATCGCCGCGAACGGCGGCCGGCAGATATAACCGCCAATGAACAGAAACTCGCCGTTGCTGACAAATTTCTGTATGGCCTCGGTGGTGGTCATTACCTTGCCCATACCCATCCTCCTTTGCATATGACTCTGATGTATCCGACATTAACCAGCTTGAAACTTGCCATCCCCTTCACGGGCGCATTTCAAACTCGGTCCTGCTGATGATTTCGTCCTGGGCGATATCGCTCAAACCGACAAATTCCGCCGAATAACCGCTGACCCGCACAAACAGGTCACGGTGTTTCTCCGGATGCATCTGCGCTTCCCGAAGAATTGCCGAATCCACCATATTGAACTGCACCTGCGTGCCGCCGGACATGAAATAGGTGTTGATAAGGGTCGTCAGGTTCTCCGTGCTGATCTTCTTCCCCTGAAAACGCATATTAAGATTGACGCCGTTAAACGCGCGTGTCACAGGGAGCTTCACCACGGAATTCATGATGGCGGTCGGACCCGATTTGGCGTTGCCCGTCGTGGGCGTGATGCCGTTTCCCAGGACGTCTCCTGCAAAACGGCCGTCCGGCGTAGCGCCCGTGAAAGCGCCCATCGTGATATGGAAGCCGACGGAAAAGATGCCCGGCCAGAAGAAGCCTCCCCGGAAGTTACGGTGTGGAGACAGAACATCACAGTAATGATTCATGACCCGGACAGCCATCGCGTCGACCTCATCATGGTCGTTTCCGTATTTGGGAACACGGTTCAGAAGATAGGCGCGCTTGTCCTCCGCATCCTGCCAATCCTGCGACAGCCATTCGGTCAGGTCGGCTATGGTAAAAAGCTTATCTTCAAAGACCGCCTTTTTCACCGAGTACAGACTGTCCACTACATTGGCAAACCCCATGAATTGCACGCCCGTGGAATTGTAGAGAGCGCCTCCCCGCGTCAGATCCAGGCCTTTCTCCAGGCATCCGTCAACCATCGCCGACGCAAAGGGAGAGGGAACCGTTTCGGCAATCGCACGGTCGAGCACTTCCATTCCCCGGACCATCTGATTGATGAAATGTCGCATCTGTTTATCGTAGGCGTTCCAGAGGTCTTCGAAATTTTTAAATCCAACAGGATCTCCCGATTCAATACCGCTCGGATACCCGAAGATATTATCAATACCATTGGACAGAGCCAACTCGACGCATTTGATGCCGCTGAACTGCACGGCGAAGGTGGATCCGAAAGTTTTCCCCTGCGCATTCGGCTCCAGACAACCCACCATACCGTAATTCCGGGCATCTTCAACCGAATGGCCTGCCTGTACCAGCGATCGGATGATCGTTTCGTCATTGAAAAAATGCATCAGCACGCCGTCGCGGTCATACTCGACCGCCCGGCGCATCAGTTCCGGGGGACAATCGGGAGCAATACGGACGCCGAAATTGGGCTGCACCGTCCTCACGTCGGCATAAGCGTCCAGCGCGATATAGCTCATATCGTTGGTTGCATCCCGCCCGTCGAGTCCCACGCCGCCCACGGTGACATTCTGCGTCGTCTTGCCCTCGGTGCCCTCTCCGCCGGGGATGAAGGCCTCTTCGAGGACATTCCAGATCTCATTGGTCTTGATAAAAAGCATGGCCACCAGTTCCCGGGCCTTCTCCGGCGATCCCCGTCCGGCTTCCACATCCTTTTGATAATACGGGAACAGAATCTGATCGATCCGTCCCAGGGATATGGAGTTTCCACCCGATTCAATTTGAGCCACCAGGTGTATAAAATAGAGGCTCTGAACCGCTTCATGGAGCGTTTCGGCCGGGTATTCGGGAACGCGGCTGCAGACACGGGCAATTTCCCGAAGCTCTGCCGCCCGCTCGCGGTCGGGCTCCGCCACAGCCATTTTAAGCGCCAGTTCGCTGTAACGCTTGGCGAAGGAAATGACGGCCCGACAGCTTCGAATGACCGCTTCGTAGAAGAAGCCTTTTTCACCATTCTTTTCTTCGGGGGAGAGGCTTGCCAGCTTTTGCTCGGCATCATCTATGACACCGCGAAGCCCGCGGGCAAGCACCCGCTCGTGGTTCATAGTAAAATGACCGATCCCGTAAGTGATCTCGAGCATCATGGTGAAAATGTACTTGTCCATATCGGTCAGGATGTCTTCCGGCATGAGCTTCTGCATCTGCTCTTCCACAGTCTTCCCCTTCCAGAAGGGAAGAATTTTCGCAGCCAGTTCATTCTTTTCTTCCTCGGTGATCAGTGCCCTTTGCAGTACCCGTTTATCGAAGTTTTCCAGATCACCCTCAATCCATAACGACTTGTTTTCCGGAAACAGGGGAGCTCCCTTGAGCTTGGATGTGCGGCAGCCGACAATGATTTCGTCGTCGCGGATAATAACGCTGATGTTCTTCAGAATATGTTCGAAGGCGAGGCTCATCCTGGTTAAGGGATGTTTGTCCCAGTTGTGCCTCATCGCTTCGGTAAGGTACCGGGCACGCTCGATGCAGACTTCCTGAGGCGCCTCGATGATCTTCCAGCGCAGCTTATCGACGCGGGATTGTGTCGGGGGTTGATACAGGGCTTGTTGTGTGCTCATGGCATACCTCCTATTCCATCAAACTTTAATATGCATGTGGTTGACCAGGATCGCGTCCCTTATCGATCGCGGGAGAAACTGATTAAGCCACAGAAAAAAGCTGCTCATGAAATCGATCTGATTGAACAGGGACGGCTTTTTCGCTTCGATGACTTTCATGATCTTCCTGGCCGCAACGGGTGGTGTGGGCGCCGTTTTGATTAGTTCGTCGTCCCGCTCGATAAAGCGCCGGGCCCTATCCCGATAGACAGAATTTTCGGGTGGCAGGACGTGGATTTTAGCTGCAAAAGTCGTGGAAACCTGCGCCGGCTCGATCAGGGCCACCTGTATGCCGAAGGGAGCCACTTCGTACTTGAGTGAGAGCACCATTCCCGTGACGGCAAATTTGCTTGCTGAATATATGGATTCAAATGGGAAAGGAATACGTCCGACCAGTGAGGACATGGCGATGAGTTTGCCGGAGCGCCGCTCACGCATCGATGGAAGAAAAGCCTGAAAAATCGAGGCCGCCCCTATGACATTGATTTCGAGGCACTTGAGCGCTTTCTCGAGATTTACCTCCTCAAAGGGACTGAAGAACCCGATTCCCACATTCGAAAGCACCGTATCGACATGCCCGTAGCGGGCCAGAACCTGATCACGGAATTTTGTGATCGCCGGACGGTCGGTGATATCAATTGTTTCGAGCAGATGATCCCCACCGATTTCTTTAAGCTCCTTCTCCAGGGATGTTATCCCCTCGGAATCGACGTCAAAACCAGCAACGGAATGACCAGCCGCTGCAAGCATTTTAGCAACATGACGCCCCATCCCATCCGCACACCCGGTAATAACCACAATCTGCCCCATACCTGCACCTCCAGTTCATTCATACGGATTTGTGTTGTACCGCTTCCGCACGATACCACTCGTCCCATCTGCTTCATGGATTCCCTGAAATCCGGATAGATCATCCGATATCCCAAAGCCTTCAGTTTGCTGTTATCGACTACGTAATCATTATAAAGGTATTTTACCGCATCCAGTTCCAGGTCCGGTATCCGCCCTTTACGCGCCGAGATCACTCCGTCCAACCGCGCGACAGTCTTCACCAGCCAGAGAGGCAGGTGCATCTTCGGCGGCCTGGTGCCGAAAGCTTCTGAGGCCATCAGCAGGGCCTCCTCCAGCGTCGGATGTGTATCTTCGGCGAGATTAAAGGCCTGCCCGACAGCGGCATCAAGAAACGAGAGATGGTAAACGGCGGCGGCCACGTCTTCCGCCCGAACGTTGGAAAGAAGCTGTCTGCCGTTTCCCGGAATGGCGCTGATGCTGGAGGGACGCGAAAAGGCCTTGCCCGCGCCGTCATTGCAGCGGGGGCCGTAAACGGTGCACGGCCGTGTGATAATGGCCGGCAGGCCTTCCTTGATACGGCCCCAGACGACATCCTCGCCGTCCCGTTTGCTCCTCCCATAGGAATCATGCGGATCACGCGGAGACTGTCTTCTTTGAAAGGCTTGCCCCGGTAATACCCGTAAACGCTGCGTAGAACCGACATGAACATAGCGCTTTACGCCATTTTTCAAGGCAAGGTCGGTGATCAGTTTGACGCCTTGAACATTGGTTGGATAGAGGGATTCATAAGGTGTGGAAAAATTGCAGATCGCTCCCAGGTGGAACACCCGGTCAACAACGCCTTCAAAGAGACGGGGCAGCGTTTCAGGCTTCGTCAGGTCAGCGGCCACATATTCGACGCCCAGACGGTCAAAAAATGACGTGTCCTTCCTGGGACGGGCGGAAGCCCTTACCCGGACTCCCTTCCGGACAAGAAATTCAACAAGGTGACTCCCCATAAACCCGGCCGCACCGGTAACGAGGGTAATTCCCGTAAATTCCATGATTCCCTCCTTACGAAGATGATAATGATAAAAATACTAGACTTTTTTCAGGACTGTCCCTTTCAAATTGTTTTCTATTTCAGTACGGGCATGGCGGAGCCATTCCACATACATTTTATTCTGAGTTTCACCGAGTTCAGAAAGGAGGCGGACATAAACGCCCTGACGCTCCCAACGCTTTCGGTTTATCTGCCGTCGTTCCAATTGAGTCTCAAAGATTTTGATCTGCTCGTCCATAATTTTCATGGCCTTTTCATCTTCCCCGAATCCGAAAAATGCGAACTTGAGCAAGAAAGGGTCCCTGATAAGCATAGGTTTTTTGGGAGGAGCGGCAAGCCACCTCGAGAATTCAACTTTCCCCCTTTTAGTTATCGAATATAGTTTTTTATGGGGTCCACCATTTTCCGACGGTGCGACTTCCAACATATTGATAAACCCCTCTTCTTTCAGCTCTTTTAGATTAGGGTAAATCTGTCCGAAATTAATCGACCACATGTGGCCGAAATTTTTCTCGATATGCTCCTTGATCCGGTATCCATGCATGTCCGAATAATTAAGGAGTCCAAGAATGGCGTATTTAATCGACACGGATTTTCCTTCATGACTCGATTTTATAATTGAACTACTATATATTTATTATATAGTTGTCAACTATTAATTTACAAACTTCGTTTTTTTAAAATACCGGTGTTATTATATTGTATTATCTCATTTATTTCTTGTTTTGTGCGAGATTTTGTGTAAGACGTTTAGCGACTGCCCGGATGCAACTTGGCTTTTAATTACAGGTAAGTTGTCAAGGTAATTGGTATAAAGACTGGTTGGTAGTAGAATGCCAGCACCACCAAGAATTTCGGGCTTCCCCAAACGGAAGCCCTTTTTGTATATTAACCTATGTCGATATTTTTTGTATGGGCAAATGATTCCTAAGTCATCTTCAGGTGATTTGCCCCTACATCTTTTCCCGGGGAGGTATTTATGGATGATAAAATTCGAAAAGCAATCTATCAGCAGATTGAAAATGAACCCTTCGGGAAAAAATTCGGATTGAAACTTATTGACGTTCAGGAAGGCTGCGCCAAAGTTGAAATGCATTTTACCCAAGACATGGAAAACATGTTCGGTATGGCGCACGGCGGCGTGATCTTCTCGCTAATGGATGCGGCTTTTGAAGTCGCCTCCAATTCACACGGCACAATGGCGGTTGCTCTCAATATGAACATCAATTATCTGGCCTCACCGGCCAAAGGTGCGCTGCTTATCGCCGAAGCCAGAGAAATCAACAAAACAAAGAGAACCGCCACCTACGATATCCGCGCTACCGATGACTCGGGAAAACTTCTGGCTGTCTGCCAGTCACTGGTTTACCGATTGGACAAACCGCTGCCCTTCCTTGAGGATGTAAAAAAGTATTAAGTTTTAAGCATGAAGGTTTTATTGACTTGATAAAGAGCAGGTGTGCTCAGCACTGCAAATAAAATTAAACCTCAAATCTTCACATATCTTTTATTTCAATAATCAAATATTTCTTCTTGCCCTTGCGAACGCGCAGTTCAAGGCAGCCGGCGAAGTCTTCAAGCGACAGTTTTTCATCCACGGATTTCACCTGACGTTCATTGATATAGATACCGCCCTGCTCGATGAGACGCTTGGCTTCCGACATGGACTGCGTGAGCCTCGATCTGGCACATGCAGAAGAAATGAGGATGCCTGCTTCCAGATCCTTGCGGGAAATCGTATAACGGGGAATGGCCGATGTGTCGGCCTGCGGCGCTTCGCGTGGTATATCACTTGCGGGGAAAAGATCGCCATCTACCGGACGCGAATGGAAAGCTTCCATCGATGCGCGCCATGAAGCTTTTGCCGCCTCAGCGCCGTGAGTGACTTTGGTCGCCTCATAGGCCAGCACAGCCTTAGCCATGTTCAGTCTCGCATCGGTAAGCGTCTGGACCACGGTAATTTCTTCAAGCGGCAGATACGTAAAAAGCTTGAGAAACCTTTCCACATCCGCGTCGTCGCAGTTAACCCAATACTGATAATATTCGTAAGGTTTGGTAAGATCACCTGAAAGCCAAATGGTGCCTTTTTCGGTTTTCCCCATCTTGTGGCCAAGCGATGTGGTAATCAGTGGAAAAGTGACGGCCTGCGCGTCTTTGGCTTCGACTTTGCGGATGAGTTCGGTTCCGGCCAGCATGTTGCCCCACTGGTCATTACCGCCCATTTGCAGAGCGCAGCCGTAATGCTGGAACAGATACAGAAAATCATAGCCCTGCAGCAGCATGTAATTGAACTCGATAAAATTCAAGCCTTTCTCCAGACGGATTTTGTAGCTTTCCGCGGCCAGCATTTTGTTGACGCTGAAATGCCGTCCGATATCGCGCAGAAATTCAATGTAGTTGATTTTAGTCAGCCAGTCGGCGTTATTGAGAAGCAACGCTTTGCCGTCCGTAAAGTTGATATACTGTGAGAGCTGCTTACCGAGACACTGCGCATTGTAGTCAATTTGCTCGCGGGTGAGAACCTGGCGCATTTCCGTCTTGCCGCTGGGATCTCCGATCAGCCCCGTGCCGCCGCCAACCAGGGCAATGGGACGATTACCAGTTTTGCTGCATATGCGCCAGCGCCATGATGGGCACCAGGCTTCCGATATGCAGACTGGTGGCGGTGGGATCAAAGCCGATGTAGCAGGTCACGGGGCCATTGGCAAAAAGCTCGGTAATCAAGGCCTCGTCGGTGATCTGCTCGACAAAACCTCTTTCCTTTAAAATCTCATACGCGCTTTTCATCCCCCATTGCCTCCGTTTATTCTTTTAATTTAATACTTATCCTCTCGATAGCATTGGCCCTGCCGCTTTGCGCATCAATATCCATAAGGACCCCCTGCAGGCGCACATCGTCTTTGGCCACATCGAATTTATTGGGTATCTGTGTTAAAAATCTTTCGATGATGGTGTCTTTTTTGATGCCGATGACTGAATCAAACGGCCCGGTCATCCCGACATCGCTGATATAAGCCGTGCCACCCGGCAAAACTTCGTCATCCGCCGTCTGCACGTGCGTGTGCGTGCCCAATACTGCGGAAACCTCGCCGTCGAGATACCAGCCTAATGCTTTCTTTTCGGACGTCGCTTCCGCGTGCATATCAACGATGATGACATTAGTTTTTGCTTTAAGCCGGACGATTTCTTTTTTTGCCGTGACAAACGGGCAGTCAATCGGTGCCATGAAGATTCTGCCGGCCAGATTAAGCACACCGACATAGTCGCCCGCGGCGGTCGGCATCAATACCGACCCTTTTCCCGGCACAATACCCGGATAATTGGCAGGACGCAGGAGTGTTTCGTAATCCTCGATAAACCCCAACACTTCTTTTTTATCCCAGATGTGATTGCCGGACGTCAGGATGTCAATGTGCGCATCATAAAGCTCTTCAACGATATCCCGGGTAATACCGAAACCCGCAGCGGCATTTTCACAGTTGGCAATCACCAGATCAATTTCACGGCTGCCAATGAGAGACGGCAAAATTTCCTTGACGGCTCTGCGCCCGGGCTTGCCGATAATATCACCGATAAACAAAATTTTCATGTTTCACTCATATCTTCGCCCGCGTTTATTTGGCAAAATTCGATACGCGGGTTTCCCGAATGACTGTCACCTTGATCTGTCCCGGGTACGTCAATTCATTTTCGATTTTCTTGATGATATCGTTGCAAAGCATCACGGCATCATTATCGGAAATCTTTTCGTTCTCAACCATAATTCGGATTTCGCGACCTGCCTGAATTGCAAAACACTTATCGACGCCGTTGAAAGAATGAGCGATCTTTTCGAGTTCCTCCAGACGCTGTACGTAGGTTTCCAGCATCTCGCGGCGCGCTCCCGGTCTGGCCGCCGACAGTGTATCGGCCGCCTGCACCAGTACACCCAGAAGCGTGTTGTTGCGCCCGTCGTCGTGGTGCGTCGCTATCGCCTGAACGATGCGCGGACTCTCGCCAAAACGCTTCGCAAAGTCGGCGCCGATGGCCGCGTGCGTTCCTTCAATTTTATGGTCCACCGCTTTGCCGATGTCGTGCAGCAGTCCCGCGCGCTTGGCTTCCTTGATATTCATTTTCAGCTCAGCGGCCATCAAGCCGGTCAAATAAGCCACGTCAATGGAGTGTTGCAGAACATTTTGCGAATAGCTGGTGCGGTATTTAAGCGCGCCCAGCATATTGATGATTTCCGGATGAATGTCGTGGACGCCGCAGTCGAAAGACGCCTTTTCGCCGGTTTCGCGGATAATCTGTTCCACTTCCGTCCGCACTTTTTTAACAATGTCCTCAATCCGGCCGGGATGAATGCGTCCGTCCTGAATGAGCCGTTCAAGTGAAATCCTGGCCACTTCTCTGCGAATCGGATCAAAACTGGAAAGAACCACCGCTTCGGGCGTGTCATCCACGATCAGGTCAATACCGGTGGCCGCTTCAATCGCGCGGATATTGCGGCCTTCGCGCCCGATGATGCGGCCTTTCATTTCTTCGCTGGGCAGATTGACGACGGATACCGTATGTTCCGCGACATAATCTCCCGCGTATCTTTGAATGGAATAGGCGATGATTTCCCGCGCTTTCCGATCCGCCGTTAGTTTTGCTTCCTCTTCAACTTTACGGACAAGCGCCGCTGCATCGCGCTTGGCCTCCGACTCCATGGATTGAATCAGGATATTTTTTGCTTCTTCCGGCGTAATGCCCGCAATCTTCTCTAACTTGTCTTTTTGTTCTTCCACCAGCGCATCCACTCGCTTGTGTTTTTCCTCCAGGACATGTTCTTTTTGACTTACTGCTTTGTCCCGTCCTTCAATGCTTGATTCTTTTTGTGACAGGGCATCGATGCGCTTGTCCACATTCTCCTCTTTGGCCCGGATACGTCTTTCCAATCCTTCAAGATCAATCTTAACATCCTTGGTCTCCCGGTCAAAATCCGCTTTCATTTTCAGCAGATTTTCTTTGGCCTGTAAAATCGATTCTTTTTTGATGGTTTCCGCTTCTTTTTTGGATTCCTCAACAATCCGAGCCGCCAGACTTTCCGACGCCTTGATTTTCTTTGCCGTAAACATTTGCTTCAGAACGGAACCGACAACAGCGCCCACCAAAATCGCAACCACTATAAACAGGACTGATAAACCGCCATTTAACATTTTTCTTACCTCCTCTTTATCCCACTTAAAACAATGCCTTACGAAACTTCTTTACTAGAATAACTGGGCAAAGTACCTTAGCAGGATTATATTTAAACCTTCCGGTTAGTGTGAATGAACAACTTCGCCGAAGGATTCATGGCTCACTTTAATTTAAATGTATATCGATGGAGAAAGGAAGGGCAGTGACAATAAAATCCCCGCCTATGCCGTGTTAATCACGATTTTGAACCTTTCTAAAAAGTGGGCGCCCGGTGTTGTTTGTTTCAGGCTTTCCGCCACCCGACTAGGGGAAAAGCGGACATGCACACCGCAAACAAGAATAGGCCCCAAGTTCAAATTGTTGGCTCAAAAACAGATGACAATCACGCACATCGCAGGGGTAAAAATCTTTTAATTAACTTACGTTTTCAATCAGTTGAATCAATTTTTCGGACCGTAGTTCTAACTGATCACACAGGTCCTGATTAACTCCCTTTAATTTTAAATAATCTTCTGAAATGTTCAAAGCTGCCAGGATAGCGACGTCCAATGTCCTAAGTCCATCCCTAGATCGCACAATTTCTTCCATCTTATCATTGACAAACCGGACAACATTGGCCACTTGGTCATCTTCCGTATCACTTGTAACCGCAAGTTCCTGTCCTAAAATTTTAATGTCGTAACGCTTTTTCAAATTCCACGCCCTGGAAGCTTATTTTACCACCTCTATATCTGCAAGTAAATCAAGCAGTGAATCCACCCTCGCGCGTACGCTATTCCTTTCCTCATCCAATACTCTAAGTTTACTTTTTAACTGTTCTATCTCCGATTCTTTATTTTTTAGTGCTTCCTCCAATATTGAAATCTGTTTTTTAAAAAAAACCTGCTCACTGACAATATGTTTAATTTTATCTTCAAGCTCTTTAAATTTAGCAATTTCCACGTTCGTTTCAGTCCTTTTTTCAGAATGCACTGCCAGTGATTCTTCTTTACAATTTTAATTTATTTTATGCCAATTCGCACCTAAAATGTCAAGTCATTATTTCGGTTTGCGACTCTGAAAGCGTCTCGAAATATCTGTCCAATACAGCAAACATCCTATTGCTGTCCGTCATTTTTCCCACTGCTTCTCTGAACCGTCCGGAACCGGTTAAGCCCTTGGTGTACCAAAGCAAATGTTTGTGAAAAGACCGGTTTGCAATTCGTCTGCTGTAATAATTCGTTTCCATTTCCCAATGTTTTTTAATGATAGTATGTCGCTCGGACAGAGAAGGATGGCAATTGGCCGGAATACCTGACAATAATTGATTAATTCCTTGAAATATCCATGGATTTCCTAGAACGCCTCGGCCCAGCATCACCGCATCGCAGCCGGTTTGGGTGCGCATTTTTAAAGCGTCCTCGGGCTGCCAAATGTCACCGTTGCCAATGACCGGAACTTTAACGGCATTTTTTACCTGAGCAATGACACCCCAATCGGCATGACCGGAAAACCCCTGATCGGCCGTCCGACCATGAATAATGATCGCGTCCGCTCCAGAATCCTCAGCAATTCTAGATATTTCCACTGCATTGAGAGAGTTGCGACTCCACCCGGAACGAATCTTGACCGTCACAGGCACATTCACCGCTTTGATCACGGCCGTAATAATACGACCGGCAAGGATGGGATTTTTCATCAGCATGGCACCTGAACCGGTTTTAACGACTTTTCTGACCGGACAGCCCATATTAATATCGATTAAATCCGGATGGTGCTCTGCAACAATAGCGGCCGCCTGCGCCATAATATGGGAATCGGCCCCAAACAGTTGAACACCCAGTGGCTGATCTTTAGAGCAAGTTTTTAAATATTCATTTGTTTTTGCTGATTCGCGAATCAGACCATTGGCGCTGATCATTTCGGTAAAACAGAGGTCACAGCCAAATTCACGGGCAATCAGCCGAAACGGCAGATTCGTAATACCCGCCAGCGGCGCGAGCAGCGCTTTACCCTGAAGAAGATTGATGACACCGGACACAGATCAAACCTGACTGGATGTTGACTTCCGAAGATGGTCACCCGCTTTTCGCAATTCTTCGAAAGTATTGATGCCCATCGCTTCAAAATAGTCCGCCGTTAAAAATGCATGGACCTTCCGACCATCCCGGCGGGCGATTTCCACGATATCGGTCAGATAATATTCTTTCTGCTGATTATCGTTTTTAACCTGGGCCAGCGCTGAAAATAAAAACGGCGTATCGACGCAATAAATACCTGTATTGATTTCCAGAATGTTTCTTTCAGCTTCGGTTGCATCCCGATGCTCAACAATTTTCAGGATTTCGCCTTGATTATTTTTCACAATGCGGCCGTATGCGTGGGGGCCGGGCGGCTCGGTGGTCAGCACGGTCACGCAGGCTTGTGCATCTTGATGATGATGAATCAGCAACCGAATCGTCTCCGATTTGAGAAGCGGCACATCACCGCAGAGTATAACCGTCAAGCCTTTGTAGTCGGAAAGAACTTCTCTGGCCTGCATGACGGCATGTCCGGTGCCAAGTTGCGGTATCTGTTCCACAAAAATCAAATCCGGATCGGGAAACAATTCCCGTACCTTGTCCGATTGATGGCCGACAATCACAATAATTTTTTGTGCTCCGGCGTCGCGCGCCGCCTCTAATGAATAATACAAGAGCGGTTTGCCTTCCAGAACATGAAGCACTTTGGCCATATCTGATTTCATGCGGGTGCCCTTCCCCGCCGCTAAAATGAGCGCACAGAATGCTTTATTTTTTACCAATTGTTTTCACCTCACACCGTTAGTGTCCGCGGCCCTTCCAGTTGCGGTGGGAAAATGACCAGAATTTCCCGGATGGATTTCTGGTCGGCGTTTTCCACGATAAAGATCATGCCGTCGAATTCAAGCCGTTCACGACGCAGGGGAATTCTGCCCGCCTGCTGTATCAGAAAACCGCCCAGGGTTTCATAATTTCCTTCAGGCAGCTTTTTCAGCAAGATTTGGTTCAGATCGTTGATTTTCATCCGGCCATTGATCAAATACCGGCCGGGGGCTATTTTTTTGTAAAGTTTTTCGCCTTTGTTATATTCCTCATCGATGCTTCCGACAATTTCCTCTCCGATATCCTCCATCGTCACAATGCCGACCGCGCCGCCATACTCATCAACAACCACCGCCATGTGTTCGCGTTTTCTTTGCATATCCATCAAAAGCGGGCCTGCCTTTTTCGTTTCCGGAACATAAAAAACATCCGTCCGCATGCATCCCGCCACCGCGGCCACACCCAACGCTTCCGTTGGCGCTTGCTGTTGTTTCAATAACATGTCCAGAAGATCAAAATAATGCAAAATACCGACAATATTGTAAACGGTATCTGAATAGACAGGAACGCGCATATATTTTTTTGCCGCGACAATGCGGGCCGCTTCATCAATCTTCATCGTTTGCGGTAAGGCTGTGAGAGCGGAGATAGGCACCATGATCTTTTCCGCCGTGAGTTCGGAAAAATCAAATACGCGGCCGACCATCTCTTTTTCTGTTGTCAAGATGTCACTGCCCTGTGTTTTTTCGCCTAAAATGTATTTTAAACCTTCTTTGGTGATGTAGGAGGGCTGCTTCACTTTTTGATCAAACGAAATGTTGACAGCACCTCTGGATACTGCCGCAACAATATAGGTCAGCGGATAAAAGACCAGTGATGACAGACGGATAAAATGGGCAACCTTGATTGCCATAAACTCCGCGTAGTGTTGGAAAATGCTGCGGACAATAATAATAACAAACAAGGTCGGCAGCATAATCAGAAAGGCGATTTGCTCGCCGCGCTCGGTGCCAAAATATTTAATCAAAAGACCCGTGGCCAGTGTGGAAGCGATAATAATCGCCAGATTCGTGCCGATGAGCGCGGTGGAGATAAACCATTCGGGATGTTCTTTTAATTGGACAGCCTGCATGGCGGCTGACGACCCTTTGCGCGCGTAATATTTTATTTTGTTAATGTCGGCGGAAAATAAAGCAACCTCTCCTCCGGAATAAAGGGCCTCCAGAATCAGGCAAATAAATATGACGGCAATAATCAGATAGAGGCTCATCTTTCCGCCTCCGGCTCCGGCTCGGCCTGTTTTTCTTTTTCGATTCGAACCTTCAGGATTCTTGTTCTGCCGATGCTCTCGATACGGAAAGAATAGTTTTCAAAATGGATGATTTCGCCGCGCTCGGGCATCTTCCCGAATAAATGCAGAACAAAGCCGCCGATGGTATCAAACTCATCCTGCGGCAAAGAGTCTTGCAGCAGATCATTTAACTGTTCCATCGCCATCTTGCCTGGAACAATCATCGTATTCTCATCCAGAACATCACACCCGCAGTTGGTCGGTTCATCATCACCGTAGGCATCTTCAAATAAATGTTCCAGAATATCCTCCAGCGTCACCAGACCGGAAACGCCGCCATATTCATCCACCACAATAGCTATCTGGATCGATTTTTCCTGAAAATCATGAAGCAGGCCGTTAATGGTTTTACCTTCAGGAACAAAATAGGGTTTGGCCAGCAGCTTTTCGATAGAGACCGTTGCCTGCGCACGTAAAGCGTCATGGAGTAAATCGCGGGCGAAGAGGATGCCGATGATATTGTCGCGGTCGTCCCGATAAATGGGCACTCGCTCGTACCGGCCGTAAACAACCTTCTGGACAATATCCGCCGCCGGCATATCAAATGAAAGACAAAACATATCCACACGGGGAATCATGATATCCGTTACAGGCCTGTCGCCCGATTCAAAAATAGTTTTGATGAGTTCTTTTTGCGATTCATCCACAACCCCTTCCCGACTTCCGGCATCAATCAAGTGTTTGAATTCGTCCTCCATTAAAACATCCGTATCCCGGGTCTTGCTCTTGTCCAGCCGTTTTAAAATCAAATCGGGCGTTTTTTCCAGTGCGGCAACGATCGGGAATTCCAGCCGCGAAATCAGCAGTAACAGCGGCGATACGGCCGATGAAATCTGCATGGGATAATTGACGCCAAACGTTTTTGGGATGGCTTCACCGGCCAGAAAAAGGATAATCGATGTCACGATGATTGAAATCCACTGGCCATTGACGCCGAACAAACTGATAAACAGAGAGGCCGCAAGAATGGAGATACTGATGTTGACAGCCTCATTACTGGTGACAACCGTAATGAGCAGACGTCTTGGATTCTTCAGCAACTTCACCACGGAATTCAAAAAGGGATAATCATCCGATTTCATCTTATGCAGATGCAGATCCGAAAGCGAAAGCAGGGCCGCCTCCGCCGATGAAAAAAAACCGGAAAACAAAAAAAGAATCAGCAGAATGATAATATCAGAACTCGGAACCAATCTATTAAACCTCACTGCACTTGTTGATATTGGTCAATTTATCAGAATAGATAAAAAAAAGATACAGCACTTTCCAGATTATCTTTAACCGCGAAACCCATCGCGTCATGATTATTCCATTGACATCGGAAAGCTTCCTTCCTATACTTTACAATGAAAAATGTAATTCAAAATCGACAGACCATTAAATCTATGTAACGCTTATCGAGTCAACAGCAAGGAGGATAGCATCATGAAAAGAAGGATAATATTGAGCATCTTTATCGTTTTTTTGTTTTGTCAATACAGCCAGGCCGCTTTCCTCGATGTGCTGAAAGATACGCTTAATACTGTGAGTTCAACAAAGACCAGCGACGGCAAGATCGACCTGGGGCTCAAAGAAGCGCTGAATGTCGGTGTCAAGAATTCCATTAATTATCTGGGCAAAAATAACGGCTACTTTGCCAATCAGGCCGTCAAGATTCTGTTGCCCGCGGAAGTCCAGAAAGCGGAAAAAGTTCTGCGCGGTGTCGGCTTTGGGCCGCAGCTGGACGAATTCACGCTCAGTATGAACCGGGCCGCGGAAAAAGCAGCGCCCCTGGCCGCGGATATTTTCGCCAACACCATCTCGGAAATGTCCTTTGACGATGCCAATAAGATTTTGCGGGGTGGCAACACCGCCGCAACAGATTATCTTAAGGGTAAAACCTATAACAAGCTGCTTACGCTTTTTGAACCCGAGGTTCGCAAAACCATGGGCGAGTATAAGGTAACACAGCAATACGACGCGATCACCGGCAAAGTGCAGAACCTGCCTTTAATCGGCAAAGCGATCAATCTTGATATCAACCAGTATGTTTCCGGGAAGGCCCTGGATGGACTGTTTTACATGCTGGCCAAGGAAGAGGCAGACATTCGAACAAATCCGAAGGCGAGAGTCACCTCTCTGCTCAAGGAAGTTTTCAAATAGCGTTACCATCAATAAGAAAGAGCGCTTCAGGAGATTTTGATATGCCCAACATACTGCTCGTCGGAAACGGCGCGCGCGAACACGCGATGGCTGAAGCCATTTCACGCTCCCAGCAGAACCCGCATTTGTTTTCATTTATGAAAGCCAATAACCCGGGGATAGCGTCACTTTCGGAGAAAATCCGGATCGGCAGCTATTCAGACCTGGCGGCAATTACCGACTTTGCGACGGAAAACAAAATAGAACTTGCTGTGATCGGTCCGGAAGACCCACTGAACAACGGCGTCGTCGATGCTCTGGCGAAATACGGCATTCCGGCCGTCGGCCCCAACAAAAGCCTGGCGCGGCTAGAGACATCCAAGTCGTTTACTCGGAATCTGGTAAGCAAATATAATATTCCCGGCAATCCGCAGTTTAAAGTATTTACGGCGATGGATGGCGTGGAAACTTTTTTGAATTCCTTAGAAGGCATTGTCATCAAACCGGACGGTCTTACCGGCGGCAAAGGCGTGCTGGTCCAGGGCGATCATTTCGCCACGAAAGATGAAGCACTGAAATTATGCCAACAGATTTTGAAGGAAAGCTCATCCCTTATCGTTGAAGAAAAATTCGACGGCGAGGAATTTTCACTGCAATGTCTGTGCGACGGGAAAACCGTTGTCGGCACCCCGCTGGTGCAGGATCACAAAAGACGCTTTGACGGAGACCGCGGGCCCAATACCGGCGGCATGGGCTCTTACTCCCTGCCCGATCACAGTCTGCCTTTTTTAAAACCACAGGATATTGAGGAAGGTTTGGAAATCACCCGCCAGGTCGCAGCGGCGCTTTTAAAAGAAACGGGTAGTCCTTACAAAGGCGTCATGTATGGCGGCTTTATCGCCACTAAAAACGGTGCGAAACTTTTGGAATACAACGCGCGTTTCGGCGATCCCGAGGCCATGAATATCCTGCCGCTTTTAAAAACCGATTTTGTTTCAATATGCCGTCACATCATCGCCGGGACACTAGATCAATTAAAAATCGAATTTGCGCTCAAGGCAACCGTCTGCAAATACGTTGTGCCCAAGGGATATGGTCTTCCCGCCGATCATTCCGACGCGGCCTCGTCGCGCGCCAAGATTGAAGTAGGCGATGTGGGAAAGGCCAGGCTTTACTATTCCTCTGTGGATAAAAAAGAAGACGGATTGTATTTGAGTTCGTCGCGCGCCATCGGCATTGTCGGTATTGCCGACACGCTGGATATGGCACGCAAGATCGCAGAGGAAGGCGTGAAAGCCGTCCGCGGCCCCGTGGCCTACCGTGAAGACATCGGCACTGACGCGCTGATTCAGAAACGTATTGATCACATGAAGAAGATCAGAAAAGAATAACCAGCAAGCACTTTACCATCTGCTTCCTCCAGATTCGCCGTCACCTGCGACACCCTTGCCGTTCGACTAACTCTTCCCCTTGCCTGGCGAATAGTGGACTTCCACCACCAAGTGAGTGCGCCCTGCCGGACGCACCATAAAAAAAGGCGCTCCGTTTCGGGAGCGCCTTTTGAGGTTAAGGGTTAAAACTACTTTCTATTAGCCCAGTTTTTCATCAGAAATTCGCATACTGTAGAACGAACGGTAAACGAAGATCAGGGCAATGACAAAGCAGATGGCGGCCACAGCATATTTCAAATTCTGGTTCGTCATGGTGACAGCAATTTCCGTTGCCAACAGACCGAACAGGGTCGTGAATTTGATGACCGGGTTCAAAGAAACAGATGATGTATCTTTGAAGGGGTCGCCGACGGTGTCGCCGACAACGCTGGCTTCGTGCAGCGGGGTGTTTTTCATCTTCAGATCGACTTCAACAATCTTCTTGCCGTTATCCCAGCAACCGCCGGCATTGGCCATGAAGATCGCTTGGTACAGACCGAAAAAGGCGATACCAATCAGATAACCGATAAAGAAGTAGGGGTTAAAGAAGGCCAGCGCCAAGCACATGAAGAAGATCACGATGAAGATGTTGATCATACCCTTTTGAGCGTACTGGGTACAAATCTGAACGACTTTCTTGGAGTCTTCAATCGAGGCTTCCTTCTTGTCCAGATTGATGTTCTTCTTGATGAATACAACGGCTTGGTAAGAACCGGTGGTTACGGCCTGGATGGATGCGCCGGTAAACCAGTAAATAACCGCACCGCCCATGATCAAGCCCAGAATGATTTCCGGCTGCACCAAAGAAAGTTTGGTGACAACATTGCCGAAGAGACCTTCCAACAGGATGATGATACCAAACACCATGGTGGTGGCGCCGACTACGGCTGTACCGATCAACACGGGCTTGGCTGTTGCTTTAAAGGTATTTCCTGCGCCGTCAGCAGATTCCAGAAAGTGCTTGGCGGTTTCGAAATTAGGTTCAATACCGTATTCTTTTTTCACAACGGCTTTTGCATCGGGACGCGATTCAATCATTGACAGTTCGTAAATGGACTGCGCGTTGTCGGAAACCGGTCCAAAGCTATCCACGGCGATGGTCACGGGACCCATGCCCAGGAAACCGAAAGCCACCAGACCGAAGGCGAACACGGGCGCTGCAAATGTAAAGGCCGGAGGCATCAGAGCCATGATGGCTGCGTTTTTCGATACCAGGTACGCAATGAACATCAAGAACGACGATGACCATGCCCATCCAGAAAGCGGAGAAGTTACCGGCAACCAGACCGGAAAGAATGTTCAAGGAAGGACCGCCCTGTTTAGAAGCGTTGACGACTTCTTCGCAATGACGGGAAGATGTACTGGTGAATATTTTGGTAAATTCGGGAATCAACGCGCCGGCGATGGTTCCGCAGCTGATGATGATGGCAAGTGCCCACCACAAGATCAGCATATTGTTCGGTCAAGACCGCCCAGCAGAACATAACTGGCGATGAAGGTAACGGCGATGGATACGATAGAGGTAATCCACACCAGATAGGTTAACGGATGTTCAAAGTTAAAGTCTTTCTTGCCCTTAAAGAGCAGATTGCTGATACCGTTGTTGACAAAATAAGAAACAAGAGAGGTCAGGATCATGAGGATTCTCATGGCGAAAATCCAGACGATCAATTTGCCGCCCATTTCGGGATTGCCGGCCAGAGCCAGCGCCAGGAAAGCGATCAGAGCAACGCCGGTAACGCCGTAGGTTTCAAAACCGTCCGCCGTGGGGCCGACGCTGTCACCCGCGTTGTCACCCGTACAGTCGGCGATAACACCGGGGTTTTTCGGGTCGTCTTCGGGAAGATGGAAGACGATTTTCATCAGGTCGGAGCCGATGTCGGCAATCTTCGTGAAGATACCACCGCAGATACGCAGAGCGGAAGCACCCAGCGATTCACCGATGGCAAAACCGATGAAGCAGGGGCCGGCTAATTCCTTGGGAATGTAAGCCAGAATGATGATCATGAAGAACAATTCGATGCTGACCAGCAGAAGACCAACGCTCATGCCGGAACGCAGACAGATGTTGACGATGTTCAAGGGCTCGCCAGCAGAGTGAGGCAAAAGCGGCGCGGGAATTGGCAACGGTATTGATACGAATACCGAACCAGGCCACAGAGTAAGAACCCAGAATACCCACGATCGAGCAGACCAGAATGATAATAATGTCTGATACGGGTTTTCCCTGCAAAGCGCCAAAATAATAGACCATACAAATGGCGATCAGAATCCACAAGCCGATGAGGAATTTACCCTGCTGGAAAAGATAGGTCTTGCAGGTTTCCCAAATGGTCTGGGAAACATCCAACATGGCCTTGTGCGCCGGCAGATTCTTGGTTTGCACATACTGCATCACACCGAAAATCAAACCGATCAGGCAGACAATCAAGCCAACATTGAGAATCATCATACCGCTAAGCTGACCTCCCATAAAGCTGACTTGGGCCAGATCCGGCAATTTAATGTCTGCCTCACCGGCAAAAGCGGCACCGGCAGTGAGCAGGATCATCAATCCGCTCAGTAAAAATGTCCAAATACTTCTTCTGTTTCTAAACATTTACTAGTCCTCCTTTTTTAGGAAATTTATATTTTTTGTCTGGTACTTGCCTATGGCTTTCTGCAGACCGTTCAAAACAATTTCAGCGCTCGCATCGGCTGCCCATTGAAGCAATTCCGGCAACGCGATTTGCTCTTCCTTCCGAAAAGGCTCCAACACATAACCCTCAATTCGGGATTTGTCAACTGGTTTGCCAATACCCAGTCTCACCCGCGTAAATTCGGAAGTTCCCAAATTAGACTCGATAGATGCCAGCCCTTTATGACCGGCAGTCCCCCCACCCGCCTTCAGCCGAATCGCACCAAAAGGCAAGTCAAGGTCATCGTGAATAACGATGAGATTGCTGATATCCGTTTTAAAGAACGACTGTAACTGCCTTACCGCAGTACCACTCAAATTCATGAATGTTTGAGGCTGTGCCAGAAGAACATTTTTCCCGGCAATGTGCCCCTTTGCCCCATAACGCATTGAAACTCTTCTGTTTCAATTCTATTTCCAACTGAGCGGCAAGCTTTTCCAGTGCCATAAACCCGATATTGTGTCGGGTTGGCTCGTAGCGTTTGCCCGGATTACCCAAACCGATAATCAGATGCGCCATTTGCTCCCTCTCTTTTCGAAACCGAAAAAATATTTTAGCCAAAGCAGAGGGAAGCATGATCTCCCGCCCAATTCCTGATCAACCAACTCGCAGCAAGCTAAGGCGAATTGACGCTCGTCCCGCAGAAGCGGGATAAAACCTTATTTTTCCTTTTCCTTCTTTTCTTCTTTTGCCGGTTCAGCCGCGGCTGCTGCTTCACCTTCGGCCGGAACTTCTTCAGCGGTTTCAACCTTCACAACCTTGACGGCGGCAACCGATACGACAGCGGCATCCGACGGATCTAAATGGGTCAGACCTTCAGGAATTTTGATATCCTTGACTTTTATGGAATGACCAATCTCAATCGCGGTAATGTCCACATCAATATGATCAGGCAGATCTGTCGGCAGACACAAAATCTTCACTTCGCGTTTGATATGCTGGAGTTCTCCGCCGTTTTCCACGCCAATAGCTTTACCTGTAAAATTCAGAGTGACGTCAAACGCGAGCTTCTTTTTCATATCAATTTCATAAAAATCAGCGTGATAAAACTTCCCGGTTAAAGGCTGAATCTGCAGCTCTTTAATCAAAGAAAGTTTCTCCAATTTCTGACCACCGTCATCAATAATCAGTTTAATAAAAGCGTGATCTTTCTTTTCCTTATGCAGCTTAAACAGATCACTGCTTTTTACGGCCAGCGATATATTTTCAGTGGATCCGCCGTAAAAAATAGCCGGCACAAATCCTTGCTGCCGCAATCGGCGGGCTGGACCTTTCTTCTGTTCTTTACGGACTTGGGCCGCTAAATCGGTTATTTCCATTTACCCCTCTCCTCCTAAATAAATAATGAGCTTACTGAATCGTTATAATATATGCGGCGCACAGCTTCAGATAACAGGCCGGACACCGATAATATTTTTATTCTTTTACAATTGGCCGCCTTTTCACTCAAAGGAATCGTATCCGTGACAATAAACTCCTTAATATTGGAGCTTTCAATGCGATCAATTGCCGGACCCGATAAAACCGGATGGGTGCAGCAGACGCATACTTCAAGAGCACCTGCGTCCGTCAGAGCGTTGGCCGCCTGAACGACGGTTCCCGCCGTGTCGACCATATCATCCAGGATGATGACCCGTTTCCCTTTAATATTACCGATGATGTTCATTACCTGCGCTTCATTAGGGCCTTCTCTTCTTTTATCGATAATGGCCAGAGACGCCCCCAGCCTCTTGCCGAAAGCCCGGGCTCTTTCCACGCCACCGGTATCCGGCGATACAACCACCGTATTGTCCTGATAATTTCTTTTCATGTAATCAATCAAAACCGGTGTGGCAAAAAGATTGTCCACGGGAATGTTGAAGAAACCCTGAATCTGACCGGCATGCAGATCCATGGATAAAAGACGCTGGGCGCCTGCGGTGGTAATCAGATCGGCCACTAATTTAGCCGAAATGGGCGCGCGGGGAGCAACTTTTCGATCCTGCCTGGCGTATCCATAATAAGGAACGACAGCGGTAATGCGGTCGGCCGACGCCCGCTTCATGGCATCGATCATAATGAGTAACTCCATCAATGTGACATTCACCGGTGTACAGGTGGACTGGATGATGAAAACATCCATCCCCCGCACATTTTCGTCAATTTCGACACGTGTTTCTCCATCACTGAAGGTGGTAACATTGGCTTTCCCCAGTGGCACACCCAATTTTTCACATATTTTTTGCGCCAAGGCTATATTGGCATTACCGGAAAAAACTCTTATTCTTTCTAACATTTAAATATTTCTCCGCAATCTTTTCTGGCTGGGGCGGGAGGATTCGAACCTCCGAATGCAGGAACCAAAATCCTGTGTCTTACCGCTTGACGACGCCCCATCGTCTTTCACTTAAATTAAATACTGAACAAAACCAGCTATTACAGTGATTGGGCAAAGAAAACCAGACATTCTCCGGAAACTTTTTTCAAAATTGCCTCCCGCGCTTCTTTGGCGGATTTTTCATCCGCAAAAATGCCAAATAACGTGGGGCCACTGCCCGACATCAATGCACCCAGGGCGCCTTCTTTCATGAGCATTTGCTTCAAATCATTCAATTCGGGATGCATCTTCAGCGATACCGCTTCTAAATCATTATGCAATTCCCGAATAACGTCGCCTAGTGCGTAAAATCGCGGAATGCTATAATTATTTTTTTTCTTTGTCAATGCTAAATTAAGGTTTTCGTAAACCGTTTTTGTGGAAAGGGGAAAGGTGGGATTGATTAAAACCATATTTATTTGAGGCAAATCGGGCAGGGTTTGAAGCTTATCACCGATGCCTGTCGCAAAAGCTGACCTTCCGAAAATAAAAAAAGGGACATCCGCCCCCAGTTTTGCTCCCAGTTTGATCAGTTCAGTCTTGCTCAGCCCCAATGAACACAAGTCATTTAAGGTCATCAAAGTCGTTGCAGCATCCGAACTGCCTCCACCCAGACCGGCAGCAGAAGGGATAGACTTGTTTAGGACAATTTCAACGCCGTTCCGATAACCGGTATGATTGAAAATAGTCTGGGCGGCGCGGTAAATCAGGTTTTGTTCATTGGTGGGGAGATCTGTGCCGGGACAATGAAGCGTTATCCCCTCCTGTTGCAGCGTATATTCGAGTTCATCATAAATGGATATTTGCTGCATGACGGAAGCCAAGTCGTGATAACCGTCCGGACGCTTCCGCAAAACACGCAGCAAAAGGTTGATTTTCGCGGGCGCTTTGCTACGCATGTCAGCCCTTTTCTTTGACGTAGCGCATTTTCAGCTCGTAGAGAACACCCTGGATTAAACTGGCTTCATTTTGGTCAAGATTCCCCTTGGTTTTCTCATTCAGCATGTCCAGAATATCAATGGTTTGCTTGGCCGCCGGAAGATTCTTTTCGGCTTTGCCTCCTTCGTATTCAGGAAAATCACCGAAATGAAATAGAGCAGACGTGCTGAGCGATATAACAAAGTTTGTAAAATTGACCGGCGGATAATCCGACGGTTCAGCAGTGGGTTCTACCACTTTTTCTTTTACATCCGGTTCTTTCACGGCTGCCGGTTCTTCTTTGGTTTCCGACGATTCTGAAAAACGTTTATCTTTAACAACGAATCCGTTTCCTTTTTTTTCCTCATTCATAGAAACAACCTTCCTCCCTAACTTTTTTAAGGGGCGGGATAATCCCGCCCCCACCTTCGTCTTTAACCTCGTGCCACCTTTAAGTGGTCAGTCTTTAGCATTTAGCCTTTTCTATTGAAAGTGATTTCGCCTTTGGACACGCCAATGACAATATGATCTCCTTCGGCGAATTTCCCGGCCAGAATATCCATTGCCAATGAATCTAAAATGAGTTTCTGTAGCGCCCTCTTGAGCGGCCGCGCCCCGTAAATCGGGCTGTAACCCTGCTCGGCTATATATTTTTTCGCCGCGTCTGTCAATTCGATGCTTAACTTGCGATCCTTGAGTCTCTTATCAATTAACCCCAGCTGAATATCGACGATCTTGTGAATATCTTCCAGTTTTAAAGCCGAGAACATAATGATGTCGTCGATGCGGTTTAAAAATTCCGGCTTGAACGTCGCACGCAACACTTCCATGGAACGGTTTTGCTTCTCCTCATCGTCAAGCGACGGGTCCTGAATCCATTGGCTGCCCACATTCGACGTCATGATCACCACGGTGTTTTTGAAATCCACCGTGCGGCCGTGACCGTCGGTAAGCCGGCCGTCATCCAGAATCTGGAGCAGAATATTGAACACGTCGGGATGTGCTTTTTCAATTTCATCAAAAAGCATGACGCAATAGGGTTTGCGACGGACGGCTTCCGTGAGATGACCGCCCTCGTCATAGCCGACATAGCCTGGCGGAGCGCCGATGAGACGGGCCACCGCGTGCTTTTCCATGTATTCCGACATATCGATGCGAATCATCGCCTGCTCATTGTCAAACATGAATTCGGCCAGAGCCCGCGCCAGTTCGGTTTTGCCGACGCCGGTCGGCCCCAGGAAAATAAACGAGCCAATGGGACGATTGGGATCCTGCAAGCCGGAGCGCGCGCGTCTGAGCGCGGCGGACACGGCCTGAATGCCTTCGTCCTGACCAATCACCCGCATCTTGAGTCGCTCATCCATATGAATGAGTTTCTGCACATCGCTTTCCATCATACGAGCAAGTGGAATACCCGTCCAGTTGGCAACCACTTCCGCCACGTCTTCGGCATCCACTTCTTCCTTGAGCATCTGATTGTTCTTTTGAGTTTCTTCCAGTTTTTTTTGTTCTTCCTGAAGTTCCTTATCCAACGCGACCAGTTTGCCGTAACGGATTTCCGCGGCTTTGGCAAGATTGCCTTCGCGCTGGGCATTGGCTTCTTCGGTTTTCAGCGCTTCCATCTTGCTCTTGATCTGCTGAATTTTTTTAATGACGTCTTTTTCCGCTGACCAGTGCATCTTCATCTGATCCATACTGGACTTCAATTCGGCCAGTTCTTTTTCAATCTTTTCACGCCTTTCTTTGGCGGTCTTATCCGTTTCCTTTTTCAACGACTGTCTCTCAATTTCCAGTTGAATGATCTTCCGCTCGATCGTGTCTATTTCACAAGGCATGCTGTCGAGCTCGATTCGCAGGCGCGACGCCGCTTCATCAATCAGATCCACCGCCTTGTCCGGCAAAAACCGGTCGGTGATATAGCGATGGGAAAGCGTTGCGGCGGCAATGATGGCCGAATCCTTGATTCGCACACCATGATGCACTTCATAACGCTCCTTGAGGCCGCGTAAAATGGCAATCGTATCTTCCACGGTCGGCTCCTTGACTAAAACCGGCTGGAAACGCCGCTCCAGCGCCGGGTCCTTCTCAATATATTTGCGGTATTCATTGAGGGTCGTCGCGCCGACACAACGCAGTTCTCCGCGCGCCAGTGCAGGCTTGAGCATATTGGAGGCGTCCATCGAACCTTCCGCCGCACCCGCTCCGACAACGGTATGAATTTCATCAATAAAAAGAATAATCTCGCCTTCGGCGCTAATGACTTCTTTCAAAACCGCCTTCAGGCGTTCTTCAAATTCACCACGGTATTTCGCGCCCGCAATTAAAGCGCCGATATCCAGACCGATCACGCGCTTGTTTTTGAGATTTTCCGGCACGTCGCCATTGACGATGCGCTGCGCCAGACCTTCCACGATGGCCGTCTTGCCGACGCCCGGCTCGCCGATAAGCACGGGATTATTCTTGGTACGCCGTGAGAGTACCTGCATAATGCGGCGGATTTCCTCGTCCCGACCAATCACCGGATCAAACGTTCCTTTGCGTGCCAGTTCGTTGAAGTCCCTGGCATAGCGTTCAAGAGCTTGATATTTGCCTTCCGGGTTCGGATCAGTCACACGCTGATTTCCGCGAATATCCACCAGAACTTTAAAAATATTGTCTTTGGTCACACCGGCCTGACGCAGAATTTTCCCGGCTTGGCCTTCCTTTTCTTCGGCGATCACGACCAGCACATGCTCGGCGCTGACGTATTCATCCTTGAGTTGCGCCGCTTCGGTGAGCGCCTTATCGAATATTTTATTGAGGCGGCCGGACATATACACCTGGCCCGAGCCTGCGCCCTGAACGCTCGGCTGTTTTTTCAGATAATTGTTGAGTTCCTGCTCAATGGACTGGGGCGAAGCGTTCAGTTTATTCAGGATGGCGCCGGCAATACCGTCTTCCTGTCGCAAAAAACAAACCAGAAGATGTTCCGGCTCAATGGACTGGTGGCCCAAAGTCCCTGCAAGGGATTGGGCATCCTGAATCGCTTCTTGTACTTTTAATGTGAATTTATCAAATCTCATCATTTAACCTCTTTCTACTCCACTGGTTTTTCTATCGTCACAAACAGCTTCCCGTTTTTAAAGACGCTGACATTTCCCGAAGATTCGGATACGACCATGGCCACAGCCCTGGTTACATTGGTGATGCCTGCCGCGGCAATGTGGCGGCTGCCCAGTCCCGACGGAAAATCCTTGCTTTCAAGCGCAGCGCTCAGATGCCTTCCGGCTGTCACAATCACGCCGTTGGACTTGATGACAAACGCACCGTCAATGGCGGAAAATTCCTTGATCGTTTCCTCCAGTTCCGGATTCAAAATATTACGCTCGTCTTCAGAATAACCGGAAAACGGATTCATAATCATCTGTCGGGAAAGCTGCAAAACTTTTTCATCATCCCCCAGCACAAAGATCGTTCCCACCTTCCGGTTCTCGCGGCCTTGCGCAGCCAGTTCACAAGCGATGTTCAACACCGCATTGAAGACCTCCGGTTGCACAGCCTCTACGACATCATTAATGAAATCGGACGTCAGGATTTCGAATTCCTTACCGACATCGATAAGAAAGATGCTGTCCGCGTAACCGAATTTCGGCACACCGGAAAGGCAGATGATTTTATCTCCCTTTTTAAACAGTCCGGAAACGATGCCCTTGGCAATCGCGATTTTGATTTTACCCACCCGGTTTAAATTTACATTGGGAATATCCAGTTTTTTCGAATACTTCGCCAGACTCTCCGGGATATCTTCATCCTCTCGCGTGACCAGAATGAAATGAACCGATGTTTTGACATCTTCCGGCAGTTCCGCAAGTTCGCTTTTCACATCCACACACACTAGAACACAACCGGCTTTGACCTCGCGGGCCAGTTTGATGGCCGATTCGATCATCGTCTTATTAACTGATTTCATTTCAATTCCTTAGATTGTTTTAGTCATAGAATAAACATTCGGGGTTTGCCTGTCAAGACGCGGAAATATTTGCTTGACCACAAATCCACTCTTCGGTACAAAGTGACAATGCTTAATTTATTAAGGAGACCCAAACGATGAAGTTACCCGTCGTTACCGGCACTCTTGACTTATATATTACCGAAATCAACCGCTTCCCGCTTTTAGCCGCCGAGGAAGAATTCAAACTGGCCATGCGCCTGAAGAAAGATAACGACCTGGAAGCGGCGGAAAAGCTCATTGTTTCCAACCTGCGGTTTGTCGTCAAGATTGCCCATGAATACCGCAATTACGGCTTTAAACTGGCTGACCTCATCCAGGAAGGCAACATCGGCCTCATTCACGCCGTGAAGAAATTTGACCCCGAAAAAGGCTACCGCCTGATTTCCTACGCGGTCTGGTGGATTCGCGCCTATATCCAGAATTATCTGATCAAGTCCTGGAGCATTGTGAAAATCGGCACGACACAGGCGCAAAGAAAGCTGTTCTTCAAATTAAGCCAGGCCAAAAAGCAACTGGAAACGATTTCCAAAAGAAATCCTGAATTCAGTGAAATTGCGGAATCTCTGGGGGTTAAAGGCTCCGAAGTGGCCGAGATGGATTTGCGCATGGGCACGCGTGATCTGTCGCTCAATGAGTTCATCAATGATGACAACGACACGTCCCATCTGGATTTTCTTACGCATGACGGCGATAATCAGGAAGTATCATTGATCAAGCACGAAGAAAGGAGCCTGGTCAAACGCGATATCGCCGGCGCACTGGCCAACCTCAATGAACGGGAAAGCTACATCATTCAACACCGCGTCATGGCGGATGATCCGCTGACGCTTCAGGAAATCGGCGACAAATACAACATCACTCGCGAACGCGCCCGCCAGATTGAAAAGCAGGCGCTCAAAAAAGTGCAATTAGCACTGCCGTATCTAAAGCCGGACAACTAAGCTCGGATCCCAGGAAAGATAATGGGTCAAAACAACGCGAATCAACCCGCTCCTATTATGTCCATGGGGAATAGATCATAAACCATAAAATCTTGCCGTATTCTCTCCGTACTTTTTTCCAGTCAGACGCTTTTAATTCCCAAACGTTCAGCGGAACCGGATCGTAGGGTGTCGGTGAAAAATACGATTTGGAATGATGGTCAAATTCCTTATCCACCATGAGTTGAATACGGCGCATATGATAGGGTGAACTGACAAATATCGCCGATTTTTGTCCATACATTTTCATTATCTTTTTTGCTTCAATTAACTCAAGATGCGTGTCTTCGTAATATCTCGGCACAACTTGATTATTTTCCCCATTGATATTGTTTTTGTCCGGTTTTGTTAGGTAAAGGCTTTATTATTCCCTGATCGACGTAATAAGTTTTATTGTACGCTGGGATAATGAGATAGTCAGCCATCCCTTTTTTAATCAAATCCCGGGCATGTCTCTCGCGAGCGTTAAAAACTGGTCCCAACAAAACAATGATGGCATCCACTTTAGCATAGCTTGTTGAATAAACTAAAAATCTCGGGGCGTAAAACATCCCCGCCACGAGGACGACCACGACCATCACCAGAATCAGCATGATTTTTCTAAAGGTCCGCACGAAAATATCCTTGACAATAAAAGTTCACTATTTATTTCAAGACACAAAACTTACCAAAGCCGCATTACTTGTTGAGGTTTTTAAATATATCTTAATGATTCCATTTGTAAAGTTTTTATTCACAAGATGCGCAATGGCAACCACAAAAACAGCCTAAGGTATATCAGGAAAAGAATTTAGATGACTCTTCCGCTACCGGCATTATGGAAACCAACGATCATATTATTATAATTTGCTTTTCAGCTCACTTAGTTTATTGAGCGCGGAAAGCGGTGTCATGGAAGAAATATCGATTTGACGCAGTTCATCCAGAATGACATCTTCACTTTCCGCAAACAGACTTAACTGCGGATTGCCCTGCTTCTCGACATTCTTACCCCGAGCGATTCGCGGCATGCCGATCTCGTCGAACTCACCTTTTTCCAGATTACGTAAAATTTCTTTGGCCCGGGCAATCACTCCGGCCGGCACGCCGGCGATGCGCGCCACTTCGATGCCGTAACTTCGACTCGTCCCGCCTTCCATAATCTTACGCAGAAAAATGATTTTCTCGCCCCACTCCTTCACAGCGATATTGTAATTTTTCGCGCCTTCTTTGGATGCGGCCAAATCAGTCAACTGGTGATAGTGAGTGGCAAACAGAGTGCGCATACCCTGGCCGCCAAAATCATGAATGTATTCGGCCACCGCCCAGGCAATGCTCAGCCCGTCAAAAGTCGAAGTGCCCCTGCCCACCTCATCGAGAATAACCAGGCTGCGGGATGTCGCGTCCGTTAGAATCCGGGCTGTCTCCATCATTTCCACCATGAAAGTGCTCTGGCCTTTAGTCAGACTGTCCGACGCGCCGATGCGCGTGAAAATTTTATCCACCACACCGATTCGGGCATGGGACGCCGGCACAAAACTGCCCATCTGCGCCAACAGCACGATTAAAGCAACCTGCCGGATGTAGGTTGATTTGCCGGCCATATTCGGGCCGGTGATCACCAGCAGACGGTCACCCTGCAAATTCAGCAGCGTATCGTTGGGCACAAAACCTTCATTTTTTAAAGCCGCCTCGACCACCGGATGGCGTCCGTCTTTGATGTTGATGACGTCTTCTTCATCGATTTCCGGACAGACGTAGGAATACTTTTCAGCCACTTCCGCAAGCGCGCAAAACGCGTCGAGCTCGGCCACCCGAAAAGCATTATACTGAATGTCTGCGATATACGGCATCAGGTCCTCGCGCAGCTGATTAAATATTTCATTTTCGCGTTCACGGATCTTTTCTTCGGCACCCAGCACCGTCTGTTCAAATTCTTTTAATTCCTGATTGATATAGCGCTCCGCATTGACCAGTGTCTGTTTGCGCACATAGGAGTCCGGCACCAGCGAGGCGTTAGCCTTGGTCACTTCAATGTAGTAGCCGAAAACGTTATTAAATCCGATCTTGAGCGAGTTGATGCCCGTGGCCTGTCTTTCTTTGGCCTCCAGCGCGGCAATCCATTTTTTGCCGTCACGGCTGATCGAGCGCAGTTGATCGAGCCCGTCATCGAAACCGGAAGCGATAAATCCTCCGTCCTGGGTACGCGGCGGCGGATCAGCGACAATCGCGCGGGAAAGCAAATCCACCAGAGCGGACATATCCGTCATCTCTTTGCGGATCTTAACCAATGCCGGAGCGGTAAAATCCGTCAACATCGACTGCAGTTGGGGCAAAACGCCCAGCGACGATTTAAGCGCGATCAGGTCACGCGGCGTCGCCACTCGAAGCGCGACGCGTCCGGCCAGTCTTTCCAGATCATAGATGCGCGAAAGCGTTTTGCGTAAATTAGACCGCACGGCGTGGCTGTCCTTGATTTCCGCAACAGCCGCAAGCCGGGCACGGATTTTTTCGGGTACCACCAGAGGATAGCCCATCCACCAGCGCAAACGCCTGGCTCCCATCGGAGTTAACGTTTCATTGATCAGGGAAAAAAGAGAGCCGGCGCGGACATTATCATGGATGGTCGAAAATATTTCCAGATTTCGGCGGGCGGTCTCGTCCAGAATCAGATAATTTTCAGGCGAGTACTCTTTGATTTCGGAAATGTGAGAGGCGCGGACCATCTGCGTTGAGTTGACATAACGCAAAATGACACCTGCAGCGACTTTGGCTGCCGGATGTTCTTTAATTGTTGATTTTTCCAGAACGTCGGCGTCAAGCTCTCGATCCAAAACCGTATTGGCCCCGCCTGGTTCAAAGCAGGTCTCGTCGATCGCATTGAAACAACCGGCGGGCATTTGCGCCTCCAGCATTTTCGTCAATACCGGATCCGGAAATGTACGGCTAATCAGTAATTCCTTGAAATCCAGACCGCTCACAGCGGCGAGGAGCGCGTCACGGCTGAAAAATTCGCCGATTTGAAATTCACCGGTGGATAGATCAAGAAAGGCCAGTCCCAGTGCGTCGCGGTCCGAACTGATACAGGCCAGATAATTATTTTCTCCAGCCTTCAGATTTTCCTCATCAACCACCAGACCCGGGGTGATCACGCGGATAACGTCCCGCTTGACAATCCCTTTGGCGTTTTTCGGGTCTTCCACCTGCTCACAAATGGCCACCTTGAAGCCCTTTTCCACAAGCTTTGTGATATAGGCAGCGGCTGCGTGATACGGAAACCCGCAAAGCGGAACGGCATCTTCCTTGGATTTATTGCGGGAGGTGAGTGTAATTTCCAGAATGGGCGCAGCCGTCAGGGCGTCTTCAAAAAACATCTCATAGAAGTCACCCATGCGGTAAAACAAAATACAGTCAGGATATTTTTTCTTGATTTCGACATACTGCTTCATCGCAGGGGTAAGATTGAGCGTTGCGTCTAGCGCCATTTCCCGTCATCTCCCTGCTCCAGATCAATATATTCAGTCTTTTGGCGATTGTTCATGGGGGGTTTATTGTGGGTTTTATTATTGGATTTGTTAATGAAGCGATTGGCAATCCAACTGACGATACTGATGATCAGCGCGCCCAAAAATGCCCAAAAGAAACCATCGATTTCAAATCCCGGAACAAAATAGGCCACCAAAAGCAGCATTAAAGCATTGAGGACGAAAGCAAAAATACCCAGCGTTAATAGGGTCAGCGGCAACGTCAGAATCAGCAAGACCGGGCGCAAAAAAGTATTAATGAATTCCCAGGATGGCGGCGGCGATAATGGCCGTCGTCAAAGACTCCACATGAATTCCGGGAAGAATCGCGGAGGCAAGTAAGATAGCCACGGTAATGACCAGCCAGCGTATCAAAAGAACCAGCATGAATTGTCCTTTCTTAGCAAACCGCATCATTATTGATACGTTGCTTCGTCAGTTACCCTCTTTTCCGATTTTAAAAACACCCAAGTCACACTGAAGCCGCCCATCCATGATGTTTTGGTCTTCACCAGCGGACTTTCTTCAAATGCAGCGCCCTGAAGAAAATCGGCGCTGACAAATGAGTTAAAGATAAATTGTTTGTAATTTTTTCCCAATCCGACAGTCAGCGTCGAACCACTGTAACCTGCACTGGGCGCATAGGCCGGACGGTTTCCCCGCGCATAAGCCGGCTCAACCTCATAAAAATAGTTGTGGTAACCCCTATCGGCAAACATCGGACCGGTGGATACGCCCAGATATAATCCTGTGCCGGGAATCACGTCGCCTTTTTCAAAATTCAGTCGCGGGTTGAATACCAGCCCTTCATAACGTACGGAACTAAAATCCGTGGAAAACACAGCACGTATCGGCAGTGCCACGCTTAACTTGTACCTGTTTTCCATGGAGTCCAAAAGCTTGATGCGCAAAGCAGGCCCGAATTCAAAGGTGGGATCGAGGTCCGGCATCCCCGCACGCGCGTCGTTATCGTCACTGCGCACAGGTACCGCGCCGTAACCGCTGGCGTCGAGTGTGACCCGGTCGGTTTTGAAAATCCTTCCCGAAATTCTCTTATCCTCCAGCCTGAAGATTCCCCCACGGTACACCGCGTAAGGAAACGGCAGAAGATAGGCACGGGTTTCATTGGAACCCCGGTAATCCGGCATCATGAGGAATCCGGCGCCAACGCCCAGTTCCCACAACGGCTTTTCCGCACCGAAGGATTTTAGCGGCAACACCAGAAAAATAAGCACCAACATGAAAAGGACTCTGCGACGTGCAACCATCCTCCCGCTCCCATCGCTGTCTTATTTACGAATCAGAAACAGCTTCTTATTGATCGAAAGTTGTAAACTGGTCTTTTTTCGCACCGCAGACGGGACATTCATCCGGCAGCACACCGTCCGCCACATAACCGCAAACTTTACAAACGTGATAAACCGTTTCACGTTCTTCCATGAAGTGATTCATCGCCTGTTTGTAGAGTTTGGCATGCGTTTCTTCCACATCGCGGCTCTGGCTGAAATGCATAAGCGCAGACTTATCACCGGCCTGTTCCGCCATTTTGACAAAGCTATCGTAGGCGATTTCCGCCACGGTTTTTTCTGATTCAAAACTCGTGGCCAGATTTTCTTCCGTCGTTTTAATTTCCTTCAGCACTCTGAGCGCACGCATACCGTGGATCTCTTCGGAAAACGCGATCACGCGGAAGAGGCGGGCAATCTGCTTGTAGCCTTCCGCGTCCGCTTTGTCAGCGTACATTTTAAGCCTCAGAACGGCTTTAGCTTCGCCGACATAGGCCTGCTGCAGAGCTTCACGAATTTCTTCTTCCATATATTATAAACCTCTATTGCAAAGTTTTATCCCGGAGCAAACTCACTCTTATCGGCGCCGCAAACCGGGCAGGTCCAATCCGCCGGCAAATCTCTAAATTCCGTGCCTTTCGCCACACCGTTATCCGGATCTCCCTTCACCGGATCATATTCATAACCGCAGACACCGCAAACATACTTTTTCATTTTTCGCCTCCTTCGAAACTCGAAATTATTTTATTTAGAAATTCTTTTCTTCAATTCAGCCGCTATTGCTTTACCCAGTTCGGAACATTTATCGAGAACGTCTTTTCCTGGAACGTGTTTGACGGAAATCGGATCAGCAATAATATCCACTTTCATCTCTTTGAGAATCGCCTCCAGATCTTTGACCGACTCACCGCTCCAGCCGAAGGATCCAAAAGCCGTGCCGATCAGATTGGCGGGTTTGAGACCTTTCAAATAGGTCATGACATCTGCCATCTGCGGCAGCATGTTATTGTTGAGCGTGGGCGATCCCACAATTAACGCACCGGCTTCCAGGATTTCATAAACCACTTCGCTGCGATGTGCTTCATTCATGGAGAGAAGTTTCACCCGGACGCCCGACTGCGCCATCGATTCAGCTATCGCCTTGGCCATTATTTCCGTAGAATGCCACATAGTCGCGTAAACGACAACTGCCTTATTGGCGGGTTTTTGCCGTGCCCATTTTTTATACAAGTCAACAATGAAGTCCAAATCCTTTCGCCAAACAGGACCGTGATCCGGCGCGAATATTTTGATCGCCCAGCCGCTCGAAGCGATTTTCTCCAGCGTTTGAGGACTACAGGAGAGTAAGGCAGCACAATGTTGGCGTAATAGGTAGCGGCTTCATATTCCAGCATATCGATTGGCAGTTCGTCGGCAAACCTCTCAAACGTTGCCAGGTGCATGCCGAAAGCGTCCTGTGAAAACAACAGGCCGTCCTTTTCCAAGTAGGAAAACATAGAATCCGGCCAGTGGATCATCCGGGTCTCCATGAATTTTAAATCCATGTTGCCCAGGTTGAGGGTTTCGCCGTCCTTCACCGGCAGGATATTATAATTATCATGGAAAATATCTTTCAGGGTTTTGACGCCCGTCGCCGACGCGAAAACCTTTTCCGGTTTCACCCGGTCGATGACCTTCAAAAGGCAGCCGGAATGATCCTGCTCGGAGTGATTGGAAACAATATAGTCAATCTTCGACGGATCGACCACAGACGAGACACGCGCCAGCATTTCATCCATAAACGGCGCTTTGACCGCATCGATGAGCGTAATTTTGTCCGCCATCACCAGATAGGCATTGTAAGTGCTACCGTGAGGCGTCGTGTAACCGTGGAAATCGCGTATGGACCAGTCGATCGCACCCACCCAGTAAACATGTTCGCTGATTTTGATAGCTGAATAAATATCCGTCATGGATCGTCACCTCAATCGTGTTGTAGGAGTTGTAATATAAGCTTCAATAACGTGCCGTCAACTCTTATTTAATCATGCCGGCGCCCGCGTCAAAAGCCTTTAGATTTATAGTGCATTTGTCCGCCCGTAGTGTTTTTTTAATTTCTTTTTCAAACATCCGGCGGTCAAAAGGCAGAAGACCTGTTTTAGCCAGTGCGCCGATCATGACGATATTGCTTAAAACGGGATTGCCCAGTTGCAGCCCAACGGATGTCGCATCAATCATCCAGGACGCGGCGGATAACCGGTCAAACGCCGCTGTTATATCCTCATCGGAGGGGTAACTCAGTTCGCCCGTAATGACACCGATAGGATAGACGGGGCGCGAATTGGCCAAAACATGGACATCGCGGATTGCCGTAAACCGTCAGAACGCGCAGGGCTTCGAGGGGTTCCAGGGCAATGATCACATCCGCTCCGCCGCGTGGAATCTGCGGACTTCTCACCCATTCGGGCGAGATGCGCAGATGGCTCATCACCGAACCGCCGCGCTGGGACATGCCGAACGTCTCGCCAATGGTGACAATATAACCCGCATCCACCAGCATCCCCGCCAGTACGCGCGACGCCATGACATTACCCTGGCCACCGACGCCGGTTAAAATTACATTCTTTGTTTCTGAAGGGATTCGCTTTTTCATCTCAGCGGGTTGCCTCCAGTTTAATAATTGCCTTTTGCGGACAGATCGACGCGCATACGCCACAACCAGCGCAGATGACCTCATCGACCACTGCCTTTTTTTTGTTCCGATCCCATGTGAGAGCCGGACAGCGGAAAATCCTCGTGCACAGACGGTTGCAACCGCAGGCGTCGCCCAGGCACAGGGCTTCATTCACCTTCACGTCAAATGTTTTCTTGCCTTTCTTTTCAGGACTCAGGGCGCAGGCTTGCCGAAGGATCAGCACCTTGAGAGATCCTTTTTCCGCCAGAAAATTCGTCAGAATCTTGTTTGTGGCTTCCAGATCAAATGGATCGCTCATAGCCACTTTCGCTCCCACAGCCTTGCAGATCGCCGCAATGTCCACGGCGGGAACCGCCTCTTTCATCGCACTTAATGCCAGACCTGGATGCGGCTGAAAACCGGTCATAGCCGTACCGGCATTGTCCAGGACAATAAACGTAATGTCCGCACGGTTGTGCTGAGCATTAATCAAAGCCGGAATAACCGCATGATAGAATGTGGAATCACCGCAGACCGTTAGAATGGGTTTATTCAGACCGAATTGAGCCAACTTGGCAAAGCCGCTCGCCAGTCCCGTTCCGGACCCCATGGAATGCAGCGTGGGCATGGTGTGATAGCCGGTCGCGGGCGAGAGCGCCGCCATGGAATAACAGCCGATGTCGCCGCAAACAAATCCCTCGCGGCCGTCGAGTGCGATGGCATGATGGATATTCCAGAATGACGCGCGATGGGGACACCCCGCACAAAACGTCTGCTCCCGCACCGGGATCAACGCCGCGGCTTTTTGGACATCTCTCAGATAATTTGCAGGCAACGCCTTGCGTTTCACCTTCAGAATTTTTCCCAACGCCTCGGCCACGATATCGGGATTGAGCTCTCCTGCGGCAGGCAGTGTCTCATCATATTTGCCGAAGAATGTTTTGACGCCGATCCGGCTCACCATGCCTGAGGCCAGAACCTTAACGTTTTCTTCCAAAAACGGCATCACCTCTTCAACGATTAAAATCTTTTTCGTCTTGCGCAGATGTTTTTCAAGCAGTTTATGCGGCAAAGGCCATGTCGTCCCCAGTTTCAGAATCCCCACGCGCTTTTGCAGTCCCAGCATCTCAACGGCTTCTTCAGCATAAAGAAAACAGGCGCTGCTGGTAATGATAAGCAGTTCCGGCATAGCCTCGCCGGCATAACGATTGAAAGGGCTTTTTTCAAACAGCGCCTCAACGACTTTAAGCTTTTGCTGATGGAGCAGATGTTTGGCCACCACCGGCGTACTGATCATTGGCCCGCGGCTTGAATCCATCACCGGACCGTCATACTCAAAATGTGCCTTGCGAGTCTTTACCGGCAGTTTGCCGCAGACCACGTTCCCGCTGGCGTGCGACATACGCGTGACTGAGCGCAACATCACGACATTGCCTATGGTTTCGGAGAGTTCAAAAGCCCATTTAGTGAGATCCTTGGCTTCCTGAAAATCAGCCGGTTCCAGAAGCGGCATTTCCAGCATTCTCGCGAAGTAGCGCGATTCCCCTTCGTTAACGCTGGAAAGCGCGCCCGGATCTTCGCAGGAAACCAGCACCAGGCCCCCACGCGTCCCCGACGCGGTCAGATGTAAAAGAAAATCCGAAGCCACGTTCACGCCGTTTTGTTTCATGACCGCCATCGAACGAAGGCCCGCAAAAGAAGCGGCTGCCGCCACTTCGAGGGCCACTTTTTCGTTGACCGACCACTCCACATAAAGATTTCTTTCGCGGGCGACAGGAGCCAGCGACTCGATCACTTCGGAAGACGGCGTTCCCGGATAGCCCGTGGCCACCGAAATACCCGCTTCCAGCGCGCCCCGCGCAATTGCTTCATTGCCCAGAAATAAAACATTGGATTTTGCCGGCGACAATAGCTTGGTCATGATTTCCTTTTTCGTTTCTTTTCAACACTCAAATATTTTCGCACAACCGGATCATCGGTTGAAAGATACAAAAGATTTTTTACCGAACCGCTTTTCTCAACAATGTTCTTTAATGCTTTTCTCTTTTTTCCCGCCGCCGCGTTTTTCAGATCCTGCAAGGCCGACGCCGGAGCTTCACGAAATTCCAGCATACCCTTTTCTCGCGCCAGTTCTATTAAATCTTTTCCGCACTGACTGCGCACAATCACCTGGTTCCAGCCGCACATCTCATCGCACTCACCGCCGAAACGCGCCGCACCGACGGACAGATCGGCAAACTCCGCCGTACTGTCAATACAATACCGGCAGGCCATCCGCACACAGCTGTCCACCTCAACCATCGGGATGGCGATAACGGATCCCTTCGTGTAAAGTTCCAGAACATTTTTCCCAGCCGGGATGTCCATACCCGCGAGCGCTTCGCGGAATAATCCATATTGACGCAAAAGGCGGCCAAAGCTCTCTATCGAAAGCGTCCAGCCGCAGAACAAACCAATCACCAGCTTCAACTGATTAATCTTATGGTAGCCCTGAACGTCTGCCGTCTTCATTTTGGCCAAAGCGATGGCCTGGCAGGGCGTTGCCACAACGCCAACTTTTTTATTCCCTGCTCCATCCAGTCGGTTGAAAGCTGCAACCGTCGGCGAAACCGTGAAGTTGCTCTTTGCGTTATCGCGCAATAGATATTGATCTTCGAGGAGCTTTCCCTCCTGCTCCAAATCAGCATTGCGGGCGGAAATGATGGCGGAATCAATCAAGCCTTCGGCCATCGCTGCTTCCAATAGCGCCGTCACCGTGCCGCCGTGCTGGGCGCGGGCTCTCAGATCAGGATCAGCGGCTCGTGTCAGATAAAAGCCTTTCACCGCGCCGATTTCAGACGTTAGCTCATCAACATTAAAAAGACTTTCACGAATTCTTCCATAGTCGGCAGGCGTCCGTGGACAAAACGCGTAACACTTGCCGTCTTGCAGATCACAGTCAAAAAGCTGAACCGTCCGGTCGGAGTAGATGACTTGATACGGACAAAGACTGACACAAGCCCCGCAACCAGTGCAGAGGCTTCGTTCTAATACATCTTTTTTCAGTTTTGTCTGACTGCCGAGTTTCTTTCTCATCGGACATCCAAAATTTGAGATGTCCGTTTATATCGCATCGTAGATTTTGAGGCAAGATAATGATGAATAGGTCAATAAAAAGCCCGTTCCAAAAAACGGGCTTTTTATATTCTGGCTCCCAGCGCGGACTCGAATAAATATGATAACAAGATTTAATCATTACAATTATTCATAGCATGATTTACCTCATGCCCCCAAATATACCCCCAAAAAATAAATCTCGCTCTTTTTTCCCTTCCGCATTGGACTTTATTTGTCCTTAAAATCTGCCTGGTCCTATTCAAGGATGAACCATCACCAAGCCATAGTCTTTCTGCTACGAGCTACGGCTGATTCACGCAGAGGATGACCTGACCTTTACCTTACCCGTGACTGTTTGATTGCTGGCGCTGATGGTTTATCCATCGATGGACAAGTAATGAATGCAAGGAATTTGAAGAACGGCTTCTTGCGGTGCAGAGGCCACCGAGGAACAGTTATTAGACTGCGGCCAGATTTTGCTTTTTCAAGCACTAAAATTGCTGTATTTTGTGACGGTGATTTTTTGGCATGGGAATAAAAGGCGTGACAAGCTTATAACTGCTGAACTTGAGAAAATGGGTTGGACAGTAATGAGATTTTGGGACATTCCTTCACTAATCTTGATGTTGCTTCTGGCGGAATACTATTTAATTGCAATCCACAACCGATGCCCACTAATTTAAAACCTTCGGGAACAATCGGGTTGCCGACTTCAAATCCGTCATACCATTTCCTATTAACCACAATCCCCCCATTGTATTTATAGCTGACAGGATATTTAACCAGTTCCCCTTCTTTCCCTTTTATAATAGGTGCTTTCATTTTATAGTAGCTCATTTTAATCCCTCATCGAATGTTTTCAAAATACAATATACTGTTTTTGTCCTTTTCAGGTTCATGGTCACCAGAGTAATCAGAATAACGGCCACATTTTTTACAAATTAAAGCTTCATATCCGAGTAGGCCATGATATTCTACGGTTTGGTGAGGGTCTTTATTCCCGCATTTACAACTAAATGTTTTTACCATAACTATCTCCCTTCAATAAAATTTCCCAGTTTCCACCATCCCATCTTTTAACGCCCCATCCTTCATTACTGGGATTTGCCCAAGGCGCACAAAATTTGTAATCATTTTGTGATTTAACTCCGACCTCCATCTATCTTCTATGTTATTGATATTATTAATAATATAAGCATATTATAGGCTAAAGTCAAGGCACGAAAACTTATTGTAACTTTTAAAATCGATGTACGATAAACATGAGCAAGCTCATCAAAACAAATTAAAAGGAGAGGATACGAGGCCTGTTGACGATGCTGAAAGAAAAGCGATAACAAGAAAAAAGACTGAGATGTTTAAACTTGTCCATCAGGGGGAAAAAAGAATTCTTTTCAGACCCCCGCCCCTATGACCCGAAAAACAAAACAGGGGTGGTATGGGTCCTTCTACTGGCAACTGCTTGTGTAATTCACACATCAGAAAAAAGGATGCCTCGGGACACCCCCGGTCGCCTAAAATCATATCCCTGTATATAAAAACCGAAGCCAAAAATTCCGGACGCGTGGAAATTGGGCCGGTCATTCTTTGCTTATATAGAAAAGTCTTCGCCAAAAATTTTGGGAAATTTGCAGGAAAACAAACTCTGTGAACTTGCTTGTTGACTATGGAATGCACCCCACGGATTGGACAAAATATGTTAGAGTAGTTGGCAGGATCATAAGGCCCTAAGAACGGGAGAAAGGATCTTGCGATGAAGCACCGGAGAAGTTTTGCTACCGACCTCAAACGCCAGATTGTCGAAGAACTGCTCAGTGGGGTAACCGCGTATCTGTGCCGCGCAGCCAAGGAGTCAGGCGATCCGACGCCTTTGCAGGATGACGTTTACAGCAAACTCATTAACGGATAAATCCCGATATAAACAGATAGCGATGTATAAAGACGATTTCGTGCGTTCGAGCGTTTATGATATCCCGCACAGCTTTGATGGCCAGTTCGACCTTGTTTATGTTACAATCGGCGTGTTGGGTTGGCTCCCCCGATTTCGACGCGTTCTTTTGGGATTGTGTCACGCCTGGTCAGGAACTTGACGGGCAGCTCTTCATCTACGAAATGCACCCAATTTTGAACATGTTCGATGCCACCAAAGGGCTGGCAGTCGAGGCATCCTACTTCCAAACCGAACCGTTTGTCGATGCAGAGTCACCGGATTACTACGACCCGACGCAGGTGGTCCAGGCTGTGTCGTATTGGTTTCCGCACAAGCTCTCGGATGTCATCGGCGGTTGCCTCAAATACGGGCTTAGCCTGACGCTTTTTGAAGAATACGGGCACGACATCTCGGCGGTGTATGCCGCCTTTGAGCATTTTGCCAAGAAACCGCCGCTGAGTTACTCGTTGGTGGCGAGAAAGACAGACCAATGAACGACACAATCTCGGTTGAACAGCTCAGAGGCCTCGACGCCTTGTATGAAGCGAGATCGCCATCCAGACGGCCCAGCGACTGGGGAATCCTGGTCGAGGAGCTTCGAGAGATCCGTCGCGCCGTGGAAGCAGGCATTAAGGTGAAGATCGAAGGGACAGACACGGTCCTAACCACGTGGCAGGGTTTTTATTCTTGGGCACACGGGCGGTACCATGCGCTCGAGGATGGCTACAACGCCTGGATTGGCGACGACCGGTAATTCTCGAAACCGCTGACGCCCACCGCACGTCGGTGACTAAGCACAGTCGTTGTACCGAAACGACGATGGAGTAGAGGTATGTCGAACCAAAATGACCTTGAACCCTCAATAAATGACCTTCCTGAGCATGTCCGCCGCAATCGCGCCGCGTGGGACAAATGGGCGAACGAGTATGTGAAACCTGGTGAAGCTGCTTGGGCAAACCAGACTCCGACTTGGGGGATTTGGGATGTCCCCGAGTCCGACCTCGGGATGCTGCCGGCAGATCTTGCGGGCAAGGACGCAATCGAACTCGGCTGCGGCACGGCGTATGTATCCGCTTGGATGGCCCGGCGCGGCGCGCGGGTTATCGGTATCGACAACTCCGAAGTGCAATTGACCACGGCGCGGCGCCTGCAACAGCTGCACGGGCTCGATTTTCCACTCCTCCACGGGAACGCCGAGACGGTTCCCTATCCGGACGCCTCATTCGACTTCGCAATTTCCGAGTACGGCGCGTGCTTGTGGGCCGATCCGCAACGTTGGGTTCCCGAGGCCGCGCGCCTATACGGCCCGGCGGCAAACTCGTCTTTCTCACCAACTCGTTCCTGATGGCATTATGCACGCCGGAGGACGCAGATGTTGCTGCGACCGACCGGATGCTGCGCCCGGCATTCGGCCTGTACCGCCTTGAGTGGCCGGATGGTCCTGAGGTGGAGTTCCACCTGTCGCACGGCGACTGGATCCGGCTCCTGCGCCGGTCGGGGTTCGAGATTGAGGACCTTATTGAGGTGCGCCCTCCTGAAACCGCGACGACACGCTATCCGTTCGTCACTTTGGACTGGGCCAAGCAGTGGCCGTGCGAAGAAGTGTGGAAAGTCCGCAAACGCACGGACCAGTGAAAGAGGAGTAATGCAACCATGGATGAGTTCTTTAGACAACTCGCCGAAGCCGGCTACGAATGCGGCCGGCCAGGTTCGAGGATCTACCGCAGCTAGTCCCCATGTTCAATGCAGCCGAGGCTGAACTCAACGGCGCCGGTGATTGGACGGTTGAACGCTACCGGAAAGAATGGCAGGAGAGCGGCATCGATCTCGAAGCCAGCACGCGCGTGGTTCTTGCTCCCGATGGGTCAATGATTGGCTGCGTCGAGCTGTGGGATAACTTCAATCCTCCCGTCGCGCCTTGGATTTGGGGTCGCGTCCACCCGCAGTGGAAAGGTCGCGGCATTGGCAGTGCGCTGCTTGCCTGGGCGTTGGCCACATCGAAACGAGCCCTCGATCGGCTACCTGAGGACGCGCGCTTTGCCCCAAACGTCGCCGCGCCGGCCGATCATGGACCTAGCATCGAGCTATTCGAGATCATGGGAATGACCCCGTGCCGCTATTCCTGGCGCATGATCACCGACCTCGATACCCCTATCCCCGAACCCCAATGGCCCGACGGCATCATTGTACGCACGTTGCGCTACCCGGAGGACCTTGAGGCGGTTTACTGGGCCCAAAACGAGGCTTTTCGAGAGCATTGGGGATACGTCGAGCGTCCTTTCGAGGAAGCCTTCGAACGCTGGAAGAGCTACGCTTTCGATGCGGAAGGGCTGAAGCCCGAGTTGTGGTTCCTGGCGCTGGAAGGAGAAGAAATCGCCGGCCTGATCAACTCACAGGAGCGCTCTGACTTAGATTCCCAGATGGGTTATATCCCCATGCTCGGCGTGCGCAAGGCTTACCGTCGCCGAGGCCTTGGCCAGGCGTTGCTGCTTCACACGTTTCAAGCGCTGCAGCAACGGGGCGTTAAGCGTGTCGGTTTGTTTGTCGACGCCAAGAACAAGACTGGCGCCACGCGGCTCTACCAGCGCGTGGGCATGCGCGTTGAGCAAGAGATCATCCACTACGAAATCGAGCTGCGGCCGGGCCGGGAGCTGGCAGTCATGGACTAAAGGCAGAATCTCCGGATTGGTCGCACAACAGACCCGCGAGTTCGGCAAAGCATCTCCGCTGGTTCAGATGAGCCCAAGAGGCATTGAAATGATAAACCCAATTGCTCTGGTATTCGTGATGCTCGGAACGATGCTGCTGCTATTTGGAGCATTCTGGGCGGGCGGCGTTCGAAAGCTGTCGGCGGCGCGATTTTTGCTCATTGGCGTCACTGTGGCAGCCGTCCCTTTTTTGGTCAGCTTGCTCTTGGCGCGTTGATCCCCCCTATGCGCGAATAGAAACAATTGGTCGAGGAGTTGGGGCCATTGCAGCGGCTGTGGAGTAGCACCCAATTCGCCGCATTTCTGTTGACCTCCTCGACCTCGAGTGCTGCAATCGCTTCAGAGCGGTCTCTTGGTTCGTTGTCTTCCTCGTTTTCACGTGTGCTGGAATTCGCAGTGTCATGAATTTGATATTCTTAATGACGACATGAAAGCAAAGTACTCGATTGAGGAATGGGACGAAGCACATCCACGCTGGGACGAGTTTGTGGCGTGTCTTGACATGGTGGCTCCCGAACAAGCGCCTTTTGTGTTCGAGGAGTACTATCGCGCGTATCAATCGTATTTGTTAGTTGCGCTTCAGGCGAATGAGGTTGTCGGCTTTATCAGGTTTGCGGTTCAGCCCATCGGCCCGGAAGCAAAGTGTCCGACGTTGTATCTCAATGGTGTCCAACTTACTGAAGCCAAAATCCATGCTTTTGCCGTGCGCGAGGATGCCAGGGGTCAAGGCATCGGCATGGAGTTACAGAGACAAACCATACGGCGTGCTAAAGACCTTGGGTGTTATCAGGTGGCATCCTACAGCAGTTACGGGCGCGACGCGAACCATCACATCAAACTCTCTCTGGGCTTTGCGGCACAGCCAGAAGTTCATGGAGACAATCATCAAGGCGTTTATTTCATCATGCCACTCCAAAACATCGCACCGTAACTCATCAACAGTAGGTTAGTTATGGTCGGCGAGGTGGGTAGTGTTTAAGATTCGGGGGCAAGCGATGATGAAGACAACCGATTAAGGCCGTGGAGACAGTGCAACGCATCCGCGATGCGCACTATGAGCAGTTGCGCGGCAAGATCCGGAAGAACAAATCGCCTTCTATCGCGCCAAAGCCGAGCAGATGCACGTACAGGTCGTGCCCACACCGCAACCAGCGCAGTCCGCTATCGAAGCACAGCCAACTTGATCCGATGGCACCACCGGACCAAAATCCGTGTGACACCAACGCGGATGGCGCACGGTTCGAGACCACAGACCTTACTTGGGCTAGGGAGCAGAAGAATGAAAGACCAATGGTACGCCGATCAGCGCGATCTGGTGAAGTGGGGTGCGTTGGAGTACCTCGCCGATCGCTACTCCGCAGACGAAATCGTTCAGGTCCTAGGCGAGGTATCATGAACGAGAAGCATTTGGGCAGCAGCCTCGACAATTCCTTGACAGAAGAAAGCCGCCTCGCCGAGGCGGAGACCGTTGCGGCCAACCGCGTTTTGGCTTTTCAGATTGCCAAACTCATAGAAGAACAGCAGTTGTCTAAAGCGGAGATGGCGCGCCGTATGAGCACCAGTCGAGTAGCGGCGGATAGCTCTTGATTCTGACAGCGAATCGGCCACCCTGGCAACTC
>CAVSCG010000009.1:0-42362 GCA_963726395.1 uncultured delta proteobacterium | reverse complement strand
ATCCACTGATTCAATTATTGAATGCAGTGATAAGAACTTCCTTTTTATGTGATGAAGTATAGGAAACGCGGCCTTGTATGTCAAGGGAACCTTGGCCACGCAATGTATGTCGCTCCAGCGCTGAGCTTCGCAGTTGAAATTTGTTATATTGAGCTGCAGCGATTACGGCAACGAAACCCGGAGTGAAGGGGCCGACCACAGCACCAGCCCGCAAGTAGCCAATGATGGGAGACAACTTCAGGCGGTGTGCAAGATAGCCGAAAACCAGGGCTAAAGCCAAACCTCCGGTGAAGGTGATCAGTATACTGAACCCATCCATTATTAATCCTGAAACCTTTGTGCCGAAGTGTCGGCACGGAGGTTTCAGGAAGAACAAAACAGAAATCCGAAGACTGATTTTTTAAAATCGCCGCGCCAGCGGAAATACTGATTAACTCTACAAAATTTCAATGGCAGGCAATTGCTAGAATTGAGGATTACCATTTATTAATACTCACAACCTGCAAGATTTTAATGATATGCGAATTCCATTAATATATTCTTGCTATATTCTACTTTCTTAATATAAAACCATAACTAATTATATCGGTGATTTTGGATAATATTAAAGGGAGATAGTAATCCATGGAGAATGCTTTTCCAAAAACGACCAGGAGGCAACTATTGCAGACAGCAGCGGCATCCGCTTTTTTTATGGGAATGCCGAATATCAGCGGTTGCTCATCCCTTCCCAAATATCAACCTTCGGGCTGCGCCAAAGGCAAAGCGCTGTATATCATCCATAGCGATGTTGTTGATGTTGTCCATGGCGTAATTCTTCATGACCAGACGATTGCCATCCGGTATGGATTTATTGAAGCAATTTACAATCAACTTCCCTACTCTCGGGAAGGTGATATGATTCTGGATTTAAAAAATAAGTTCGTAATCCCCGGTTTAATTGACGCGCATTGCCATACAACCATGCCAGGTCAATCCGTTTTTGATCCTTTGGGCGTTTTGACGACGATGAATCAACTGAAAAGAAACTACGTTCAGCAGATCAAGCATGGCGTGACTACCATCCGCGACATGGGCGCGATGCCGAAATTACTAAATGACTTTATCTCGCAAATAGAAAAAGGTGAACTCATAGGTCCGCGCATTGTTCACTGCAATTCATTTACCAATATTTACCGCGGCCACCCGTCTATTGATCCTTCAGACGTCAGCATTTTTTTACCGGTGGGAATGCTGTTAACTGGTGATATGAATTTATGGTTCAAAGACACAAAAGAACTGGAAGCAAAGATGCGGGAAAACAGCTCACGGGGCGCAGCGTTTATTAAACTTACCATGGACAAAAAGTCCTGCCTGGCCGGGAAATTCGAGATTCCTGTGTACGCGGATGAACACTTAAAAATTATATGTGACTTCGCGCAAAAAAACAATCTGGCGACCGCCGGACATATTCATACCAAATTCGGGTTTGACCGTGCCCTGCAATATGGCATCGGCTCGATGGAACATTCCATTGCCGACGCGGTGCTGACCGAAAAAGAAGTAACCGCAATGGCTAAAAAGAAGATTGCCATTGTTCCAACCATGATTATTGCGCAGATGCTGGCCGCGGAGGAAGCGTACGATGAACTGCCCAAAAAATACCGCACCGACTTCATTGACCGTGAAATGAGAATCCGGCATGGATACATCATCAACTCTTCATTGGAAGACTACACAGAAACATCTATTCATGAACGTAATATCGCTTATCTGGAAAACTATCTAAAATACGGTTTGGGCAACTTATACCAAAATCATAAGTATATGGCCAATCCGGAAATCTATTTCAATATCCTACTTGTCGGACCCGGTAATTTAATGGCAATGAAAGATCTGGGCATTGTAATTGGTTGCGGCACGGACTCCGGAGTTCCTTTATCTTATCATGGAACATTATGGCGCGAAATGGAGATGCTGGGACGTATCGGATTTTCAAACTCCGAAATCCTGCAATGCGCCACGATAAACAACGCGAAGATTATCGGTATGGCCGATAAGATCGGCTCTGTGGAGGCGGGGAAATACGCTGATCTAACGATACTGCAAGAAAATCCGCTGGAAAAAATCGAGACTTGCCGCAAACCGCAAACGGTTATCAAAAACGGTGAGATTTACGATGTCGGCAAAATTGTGTTTAACGTGTAGCGACACCATTATAACTTTTCAATGGTGGACTATTACCATAATTGAGGATTACGGATTTGTAATGTAGCATGTTACCCTTTAATTCATTCCGGATGGCCATGCCGACCTTTTCCGGTACACTGCGCTTTTTGACTAAGCACCTTCTCCCAAATTATAGTTTTCATCAAAATTATTTGATTTTGGAGGATACAGATTATCATCGGTCAGGTTAAACCATTTGACTTCGTCCTCTGGGTGAAACTGAGGCCGTATCATTTCAGCATAGAATCTTTCCGCCGATTCCATATTATCAAAAGTCAACAATTGAACACGCTTAAAGCCGAGCCTGTCCATATCTTCCCGTACGTGAATATGCGAGAATCCATCTCCTGCCCATTTTTGATACTTGGTGTTGGCGGTCATATATTTCCTGACAAACTGCCACATTCCGTCTTCGGGACCTTCCCATGCTCCATTACCGGCGCACTTCCGTTGTGCTTCGTATTGAAATTGCTCTGGAATAATTGCAATCAAGGTGCAATCAAAGTACGGATATTTTTTGCAGATTGTGTTTGTTGTAACCAAATAGATTGTTTGGATGTCCGGGTGCTTCTCTGTCCAAGACTTAGCATTTTTGCGCAAGTTTATAAGTTGTTGCTGATTCACTTTTCCGGCACCTTGGGGTATGGTAAAAATTTGGAAACATCTTTTAATTTGAAACGAAAATATTTGATTTCCTTAAGTTTCTTTTTTACTTTCTCGCTATCACGTGGCAATGTGAAGTCCATCATATCGCAATGCGGCGGGCATATATGGGTCGCCAATTTGCCGTTTAAATTTTATTAGAGCAAGTTCTTTGATATTTGTTTCGATTGTTTCTTTATTGCCACTTGTTGTCGGCGGCATATCCGCATTTTTTGCACCAGATGACCGTGTTCTAATTTCCTCTTCTATTTCTTCGAGAGTTTTCTTTTTTCTGGGTAGGGTATCAATGTCAACGATTCGTCGCCCTGTTTCAGAATAGGCGGTCAAGCCGGATTTGATAAGATTGAATAACTCAAAATCTTGAATCCCGTATTTTTTAATCAGTTCATGTCCAGAAATCATTCCCGCCCTCTTTGCGGTCCCTGTCCTTTAGAAAGGTCCGTCTTATTCCCACCTGTTGATCTTCCATCCCCGTTTCAGCGCAATCCTCTCAAGCTTTTTATCGGGAGTAACGCATACAGGGACACCAACTGCCTCGAATACCGGAAGATCAGATATTGAATCAGCATAGTAAAAGGCATCCTCCATATGCAGTCCCTTATCTTTGCAATATTGACGCGCCCGCACAAGCTTTTCAGTTCCATAACAATATCTGCCCTTCATTTTCCCGGTAAAACGATCGTCAATTAACTCAAGCTCGGTGCATATAATGTCATCTATCTGCAGTTCCATCTTAATCTGTTCGCATAAAAAAGTTGTTGATGCGGAAAGGATAACCGTATGCGCACCCTTGTCTTGGTGAAATTTCACTTCTTTGCGGGCATCGTTACGGATTTCGCCTTTGAGCTTCTCACCGCAATAGACCGCTGTGGGTTTAAACATTTCAACACTCATACCCCGGTACCACCTCAAAGAGCGCCCGATTGCCGATTCCGCGCTCAAAATACCCATCCGATTCAGCGTGGTCATGATTATGGCTTTGCAGATTTCCTTCCTGCCTATAAGCTTATGCGTACAAGAACCATTAAACATAATCCGCCCGCTGGAAACATTAAGAATGGTATGATCAAGATCAAAGAATGCTACGTACATAGTCATTATCGGCTCCAAATTCTCTTTCTTTTATCCTGAAGAATACCATATGACAAAAAGTATGTCTATGAGATGTCTGGACTGCACCATTAATGAAAGTTCAACTATACAAAAACTTTACAAAAGAAAAGAGGTTGCAAATGACTAGCACTTGCAACCCCTTGATTTTAATGGTGGGTCAGGGCAGAATTGAACTGCCGACACTCGGATTTTCAGTCCGATGCTCTACCGACTGAGCTACCGACCCGTCTTGTTGTCTAACCTGCGAAAGGCTGGAAACCTCTATAAAATCTGATTTCTTTTGTCAAGGTATTTTTTGGCCGTCCGCCCCCGTTGCATCCTCGCCAGACGGTGTTTGGGGCTTTGTCGCTTCCACCTCTGAAAGGTCGACAGGGATGCATCCAAACCCGGCTGGACTTTTCTGTCCAGAGGCAGCATCGGGGATGGAAATTCCGACGTCACTCCCCTGCGGTTCGCGGATAATCACCACCGTGCCGGCAATTTTGTCATGCCAGCCCTGCTTCTGTTTATCAAAAGCAACCCAGATATAACCCAGGCAAAAAACAAGGCTGGAAACCAGGTAACCGACCGATCTTAAGAAGGCAATGCCGTATGAAATAGATGTGCCGTCGGCTGAAACCACCTGCAATCCCAGCAGCGTTTTACCGGGAGTGCGCCCGGTCGAACCGTGAAAATAGGTAAAATAGGCGATGTTGATGAAGATCGAAAACGCCCACATCCACAGGCTCAAAGAAGCCATCTGTTCCGGATCGGTTATTTTGGCCAGGATCGCGCCGCCGTGTCCGGACATCGCTCCGGCCAGATAGGCAAAGCCCGCAACCATCATCAAAAGAATAAAAATAATACCGATGATGAACCCGTCAATCATATACGCGACAAAGCGCCGCCAGAAACCCGCAAACTGGTATGTCGTCATTTTCCTCCTACTCCTGCCGCCTGACTGAATATGCCTTTTTCATACTGGATAATGGACAAAATCGCCGCGGCCGCTGTTTCCACTTTTAAAATCTGTTTGCCGAGACTCACTGAAATAAATCCCGCCTCTCTTGCCAGAGAGACTTCATCCCGGGACAATCCGCCTTCCGGCCCGACAACAATAAAATAATGCAGGGCTTTGGCAACCCTTGGGTCATTGAGCACATCCCGAATGTTTTGTTGATCTTCTTCTTCCCAAAAAATCAGCTTTCGGGCATCGGGCGTTGCTCTTAACAGCATGTCGGCAAAAGATAAAACCGGCTCTATAGAGGCCACCTGCGGACTGCGCGAGCAGCGAGCCGCTTCCTTGACGATCTTTTGCCAGCGGGCGACCTTTGACGACGCTTTTTCTCCTTCGATCCGGCTGACCGAACGGGCGGCTGTAAAAGGGATGATGACGTCCGTCCCCAATTCGGCGGCGGTCTTGACGATCAAATCCATTTTCCCCGCTTTTGGAATCGCCTGGGCCAGTGTCATGCGAATTTTCTTATCCGCTTGCGGAATTGGCGCTCCCAGGCGGACATTCAAACCGGACGTACTGAAGCTTTCAATGTGCGCCTCGAACTCATGCCCAAAGCCGTCAAAGACAACGATCTGGTCGCCGGGCTTGAGACGCAAAACCGTTTTTAAATAACGGAGATTATCCGTGCCAAGCTCGCAGGTTGCCGCATTGTGCAGCGTTTCAGAACTGTATATTCGGGGCAGAGTCAAAGCCAAACACTTTCCTTGAAAGATTCTTGCCACCTGGAAACGATCAGGACTTCCCGTCCGCCGGAATTTTTTTCAGCACGTAACAGACCCATTCTTTTTCCGTCAGGACATTGGACTTCATAAGTGGCGCAACACAGAAATGTTCCTCAATGCCGGGCATATCGGGCTCGATGATCCCGGAAATAACCAGATAGCCGCCAGGCATTAGCAGCCTGACCAGATGCGCATGAAGCTTCAACAGCAATTTAGCCGTCAGATTGGCAATGACCAAATTGCGCGGCTGTTTTATTTGCGCCGCGTCTTCGTTGAATATTCGCAAACGGTCATCCACCGCGTTGATGACGGCGTTTTGGGTTGCAATTTCCGTCGCCTTGGGATCGTTGTCCACACAAATCACATCCTGCGCACCCATCTTCGCTGCGGTAATGCCGAGGATTCCCGTGCCGCATCCGAGATCGAGCACTTTCCAATCTTTAATGGAACGATCCATCAGAATAATATCTTCAATGGCTTCCATGCACATGCGCGTGGACGCATGCTGGCCGGTGCCGAAAGCCATGCCCGGATCAATTTCCACCACAATGTCACGGCTGGCGGGCGTATATCTTTCCCAGGTCGGTTTGACAACGATATTTTTGCAGACGCGAATCGGCTTGAAATACTTTTTCCACTGCTCTCCCCAGTCCGGATCGGCAATGATCTCGGTCGAAAGCACAGGCGCGCCGACATCGGGGAAAATTTCCTCAAGACTTTTTAGATATTTGCGCACGGCGTAAATCCGCTTCTCGCTGCGGACATCCGCAGGGAAAAAAGCTTGAATCACTTCAACATCCCCCGGATCCGGAAAATCATTCGCGCCGGGCGGCAGCACCGATTCCGAAAAGACACCCTGTGCGCCGGTTTCCTCCAGAAAGTTGCTCAAAGCATCAATCAGATCCACAGGCGCCGTTATTTCAATCTTCAGCCATTTTACCGGTTCTTTTGAAGTCATGCTCAAGCCTTAATCCTCTTGGGAGTTGTGAATAATTGCTTGTTTATATAGCTTGTTTCTATGAATATATCAAGCCGCGTCACCGCATGGATTTACCGCTTGACAAAATCTTTTTTAAAGCTTACTTTGCAGCTGGTAATACCACCAGCCACATGAGCAAAAGGGAGAAGAAATGCTCGAATCTTTAATAGAACCCCTCAGGACCGACAGTCTCAAAGATATATTTGTTCTTCGGTTTGAAGAGCTGATTCTTTCCGGAAAAGTAAAAATAGGGCAGAAGCTATTGTCGGAGCGGGAACTGGCCCTGCAAATGGGCGTGAGCCGCCCGGTGGTGCATGAAGGCCTGGTTGAGCTCGCGTCGCGCGGGCTGGTCTCCCTCAAGCCGCGCTTCGGCGCCATCGTCAATGATTACCGCAAAGAGGGATCCATCACCCTGCTGGCCTCGCTGATCCAGTATCAAAAAGGCAAACTGGAGCCCGAGCTTCTGGAAAGTCTGCTGCAGATGAGACTGCTTCTGGAGCCGGCCTTTGCGCGCTTCGCTGCGGAAAACCGGACCCAGGAGCAGGTCCGGGAATTTTACGCTATCCTTGAAAATGAAGAAGCCGCCGATCAGCGGAATACTCAAAAAATAACAGATCTTGATTTTGAATTTCACCTTTTGATTGCCGTGGCATCAGGCAACACGGTTTATCCGCTCCTTTTAAATTCATTTCGGCAGGTGTACACAAATCTTTCCGGCCAGTTCTTCAAAGACTTCCAGGTCACCGCCACCGTCCACAAATACCACAAGGACATGGTGAAGGCTATTGAATCCGGAAATGGACCAAAGGCAAAATCCGTCATGAAAGCAATACTTCAGCACGGAGAAAAATATCTTCGCAAAATGATCGATCAGGATGTTTGACCGTTTCAAAGCATCTTCACCCAAGGGAGGTTGATATGAAAACCGTTTTAGCGTCTGAACACACTCTCAAAGAGCCCTCAGGCTTATCCGACCGCATCCAATGGCTGAGGGATTATTATTTCCGGGGAACCGAACGGCCCTGGAACAATGAATTCACGTCCTGGACGACCGGAACACCCTGGGACATCATCTATAATGAGATGACCTTCTATATCGTGCCCGAATCCTATACCCTGCTCAACACGCTGGGCGCATCTTATCTTCAGGCCGCCAGACCCGTGGCACTTCATCCGGATTTCTGGCAAGGGTCGCTTGCCGAAAGGCGCGCGTGGTTTGTCCGGGAAGTGATCGTCAACTACGTGCCTCAGGAAATCCTGCCCGGCGATCTGCTGGCCGGCGCCCGGTTTAATGTCCAAACCTCCCTGTGCTTTACACAAGAGGAAAGCGAGACCTGGCAAAAACTGGTGAAAGGCAAGAACGGCGCAAGAGCGCAGATGAAATGGTTTCATGATCATGGTTACGGAAACGCCGGCGCCACAAGCGGCCATCTGATCCCCGGCTATGAGCGACTGCTTACTCTCGGCTGGAAGGGTGTCCATGCGGAGCTGATGTCTCTCTATAACGCCCTCGGCACCCCCGAACGCAACGGGTCGAAGGGCGCCCAACTGAGAGCCATGATGACCGCCTCCACCATGGCGCGCGATCTGGCTACAAAATACAAAACCTTGTGCGAAAACCTTGCGCAGAAAGAGCCTGATGTTCAGCGCAAAGCAGAGCTTCGGACCATGGCTGTCAACTTAAGCCGCGTGCCTTGGGAACCGGCGACAACATTCTGGGAGGCCTTGCAGGCGCTCTGGATCAATCACATGCTGGTCATGACGGATGAAAACTATCCCGGCGCGGGCGTTTCTTTTGGCCGGGTGGATCAGTATCTTTACCCCTATTATGAAAGATCCATCCGCGACGGCATGCCCCGGGAATGGGCCAAGGAAATTCTGAAATGCTTCTGGATCCACGCCAACACGGCTTACGACGCCATGATCCGCAACGGCAACCAGGGCATCACTGCCGGGTTCGGCCAGCTGATCACCCTGTCCGGCCTCGGGGCAAACGGCCAGGATATGACCAACGATCTGACTTACGTCATGCTCGAAGTGATTGACGAAATGTCGCCCATCCTGGAACCCAAGCCCAATGTGCGCCTGCACCAGAACACGCCCCGAAGCGTTATATGATAAAATCGTGGACATGATTGAATCCAGCCAGGGCGCGCCTTTCCTGTTGAACTTTGACGAACGGTCCATGGCGGGCATGATGCTGGAGGCCAAGAGGGCCGGCCTCGCGGACCTGATTAACCAGGACAATGTTCACGAATACGCACCCGTCGGATGCCTGGAGAACACCATGGTCGGCAACGATCGTTCCGGCACGGTGGACAACAACATCAATCTCCTCAAAGCCGTGGAGCTCACGCTGACCGGCGGGAAAGACCTTCTGCCCTTCCACGATCCCATGACCGGGAAAACCGAACCCGTCCGACAGGACGGCCCCCGCACCCCCGAGATTTCATCTTTGAAAACCTGGGAAGACTTCTGGAAAGCCTATGGCGTTCAGACGCGATATATTATTCAAAAATGCGTGAATGTGTATGAATACTCCGAAGCCATCCGCGCCCGATTCTTTCCCACCCCCTATCTTTCCTGTATGGTCGCGGGCTGCGCCGAAAAGGGAATAGACGTCACGCAGGGCGGGGCTCAGATCAGTTTAGCCACCCTGGAAGCCGTCACCTATGCGACCACCGTGGATTCACTGCTGGCCGTCAAATATCTGGTCTTCGACAAAAAAGCCTGCACGATGCAGGAACTGGTTGCCGCCCTTAAGGCGAACTGGAAGGGCTACGAGGTGCTTCAGGCCATGGCCAAAAATCGCGCTCCCAAATACGGCCGCGACGATGATGAAGCAGACCGTCTCGCCCGTCAAGTGATGCAACTGTGGTGCGATGAAGCCTGGCGTCACAGGACGAAAGCCACCGGGCGCCGATTCCGGCCGGGCATGCTCAGCTGGAACTACTGGGCCGGCGACGGCTATGTCATGGCGGCCAGCGCGGATGGCAGGACAAAGGGACAGTTCCTGTCCAACGCCATCTGCCCATCCAATGGAGCCGATATTCAAGGCCCGACCGCCAACACCAACTCCGTCGGAAAAGTGCTGGGCGGGAAAGCCGAAAACGGCCGGGGAGACTGGCAGGATTATCTCAATGAACTCCCGAACGGAGCCAGTCACACCATTACGTTCAATCCATCCATCCTGCGCGACCCGGTGCACAAGGATAAATTCAAGGCTTTTCTGAAAGGCTACACCCTGAACGGAGGCACCGCGCTGCAGATCAACATGCTGGATCCCGACATGCTGAAAGATGCGCAGGCTCATCCCCAGGACTATCGACATCTCCTGGTGCGCATCACCGGCTATAATGCCTACTTCACCACCGTGGGGCGGGAACTGCAGAACGAAGTGATTGAGCGGGTCAGTCACAATAAATTTTAAGGCTGGCGACCGATGACACATTCACAAAAACAAAAGGGAAATATTCTGCAAATCATCCGCATGTCCACCGAGGACGGCCCCGGCATCCGGACAACTGTTTTTTTCAAGGGCTGTTCGCTTAGCTGCCGCTGGTGCCACAATCCCGAAAGCATCAGCCCGAAGCCGCAGATCCAGTGGATACAAACCAGCTGCATCGGCTGCGGTATTTGTATGGAGACCTGCCCGGAAAAAGCGCTGGCCCGGACACCCCAGGGTATCGCCATCAACCGTGCGCTTTGCAACGGCTGCGGTTTATGCACGGAGGAATGCCCGACCACCGCCATGGAGCTTTTAGGCAAAAAATGGACCGTCCACGATCTCGCCTGCGAACTTGTTAAAGACCGCGTCTATTTTGAACAGTCCGGCGGCGGCGTCACCCTGTCCGGCGGAGAAGCGGCCCTGCAGCATGATTTCTGCCTGGCCCTTTTAAAAGAACTGAGAGGCAAAGGAATCCAGACGGCGCTGGATACCTGCGGACAGGTGTCCCAATCCGTGCTCGCCGGCCTTTTGCCTTATGTCGATATTCTGCTGTATGATCTCAAAGAAATCGATCCGGGAAAGCATAAAATATTTACCGGCGCCGGCAACGAAAAAATACTCGCCAATGCGGTTTTTGCGGCAACGTATAAAAAAACCCATCTTTATCCCAAAACGCTCTGGATACGCACGCCGGTGATTCCGAACGCCACGGACACGGTCGAAAACATTCAGGGCATCGGCGATTTCATCCAGTCAAACTTCGAAGAAGCCGTTGACCGGTGGGAACTGTGCGCCTTTAACAATCTATGCCGGGACAAGTATAAACGGTTGGGTCTGGACTGGTCGTTTGCCGATCAGGGCCTTGTGGAAAAACCATGGATGGAAGAACTCACCCGGGTTGCAAAAAGCCGGGTGAAGCCATCGATAGTCTGCTGGAGCGGAGCAACAAAGCTGGAGAGAAACGCAACTGAAAAAGTACCGGGCACAACGGAAGATAAAAACATCTCCCTGCCCGGCTGCTGAAAATTGCAGAAAGGAAATAACTCATGACCCGTAAAAACAAATTTTCCGAAGCGGACATGCAGGCCTTTGCGCCGTCGGAGAAAGTCGGCATCATCGCCACGGTGACCCCGGAAGGCTTGCCGCACATGTCTCTTCTGACATCCGTCATGGCGCCGGCACCGGCAAAACTCACCATTGGCGAATTCTGCAAGGGCCTGAGCAAAGATTACATGCAGCGCACAGGAAAAATCGGCTTTGCCATCCTGACGCTGGATAAAAAACTCTGGCGGGGAAAAGCCCTCTGGACGCATTTAAAAAAAGAAGGCCCGGAATATGAAGTATATAATCAACAACCCATGTTCCGCTACAATACCTATTTCGGCATTAACACCGTGCACTACCTCGACCTGAAGGAGACCACGGTTGGTGCGCCACTGCCGCTTGTCTCCATTGTCCGGTCGGCGCTGCTCACCAAAATGGCAAAAAGCGGCGCCGTCAAAGTCAAGGCGGAAAGAGTGCTTTCGTTTTTCGGAGAGGTCTTGTTCAACAGACTGGACTCTCTTAAATTTTTATCCTTTATTGCAGACGATGGATTCCCGGTCGTTATACCCGTCATCCAATGCCAGGCGTCGGACAGCGGCCGGCTGGCGTTTCATCCGGGGGCTTTTTCAGATGAACTGGCCTTGCTCAAACCGGGGATGACGGCGGCTGTTTTTGGTTTGACCATGCAGATGGAGGATGTCCTGGTGCGGGGCGTCTTTAACGGCTATGCCCGTTATCGGGGCGTCAAACTGGGCACGCTGGATATTGACTGGGTCTATAATTCCATGCCTCCCAATCACGGGCAGATTTATCCGCCGGTGCCTCTGGAAGCAGTCGTCAATTTCTGATTCCATGGGCATCGTTATGTGAGTTTCATAAAAATAACGCCTCACCTGGGTTGGTGAGGCGTTATTTTACATTTTGTGAATGCTGAATGGTTACGGTGTAAACAGAGGGAAGTCTCTGTATACAAACTCGTCGAACACACTCGGTCATGCTAAAGAAATTGGCATCGAAACCGGTGCGGGATACACCCAATATGGTTCCCGATTCTCCGAGGGGGAACATGCTTGAGATCGCTGATGGGGCCCGTGCTGGCGTATTCAACCGTGTGCGCGTAGGTGGAACGTGACGAGAAGGGCATTTGATGTACCGGTCCCAGCAGAGCATGTGGTTATACATCGATAACGCCCCGCGCACCGGTACCCCAAGGCGTGTCTCCCAGTGCGGCAAGCGTATTGTCCAGTGCCTTTACGATGATCGCGTTGGCGGTCTGAGGCGCTAAGCTATCCGCGTTCTGGAACCAGTTGTAGTAGTTAACGACACCTCCTGGCTTAAGGCCGTGGAGGAGTACATTGAAGAGCACCTGATTGCTTTGCTGCTGGAAGAGGAGAGGCAAGCTCCTCGAAAGTAAGCTTCAGAACCTCTTTGATCCATGCGTCCATGAGCATCCATGCATCGGCACGGTTCATTCCTGTGGCCCATGATCCGACTCCTCCATCTACGAAATGTCCGTCCCACGCAGCAAGAAGGGCAAGTGCCGCTGAACGGGCAGCATCAGGGGCATCCGGAGTCAGTGTTTACAGCAGCTGATGAAATAATCAGACACAAACTTCCAGGGATTACCCCCACCGCCGAAAGAGTCCGTCGTTGCGATGTTGAGTGCCAGATCCCTGACTTGTTCGAAGGTCAGATTGTTAGTTGCGGAAAGGTAATCATCGACTACATGGGCCCTGTGGAACGTGCCGAAGGAATATCCGACGTTATTGGGTGGATTGGCGTAGCCTGCATTCGTCTTGTTGTTCCAGCCGCAGTAATAACCCTGGCTGGTATTGCGATCGGTTGAACGGGGGATGAGGTTTGCTGAGTCCCATTCCAGGGCTGTCCCTGCAGCGACCCTGCGGCAGCCGCCATTCACCGTAAGGACGGACGGGGTCCCTTCCCGACATCCAGTAGGCTATATTTCCATCTCTGTCGGCATAAGTGAAATGCTGAGATAACGGCACGAGTTCTATGGCCGCCCCGAACTCGGTCCATACTGGTTGCCCGGGCAAGACCAAGATATGCCCTAACAATCTTAAATTCATATCCCCAGTGGGAATACTTCCATGAAATGACAGGGCTTGCATTCACAACGGGTCCATGGGCGGTCCTGTATATCGGCAGAACCACATCGGCTGCCGCCTTTCACCTTGATGGTCTCCGTCCTGTGAAGGGTCATGGCAGACGCGGATTCCATGTAATAATCCACGGTATGGGCATGACCCACCTGCATGGACCATGCATGGTGCGGTGTACGACCGATAACGATGGCGGGAAGCCCCGCGATGTGTCATGCCGGAAACATTCAAACCGCCGGCCCTTATGGAACCCTCACCGATGATAGAGGGTACGGTAAATCCCATCTGCGGACCGGAGTAGATGATAGGATTACCTGAGGCCGTTTTGCTCCCTTTTATCGCCCAGGCATAACTGCCCATCTTTACATAGGCGTTTATCTTCTTCAGATTTTCGTCGATCTGCGACTGCCTCTCGGCCATGCTTTTGGCGACCTCACGCAGATCAGGGAATGAAGGAGGATTTTCCATCAGCGGGGACAGCGTTCTTTCTGTTGATTTTTGAGCACTGGAAACTTTGATCGGTTTGGGGATATAGGTCAGCGCATCGGAATCGTTGACCCATCGTAAATCCTCGAACATTCGCGTTCCTTGCGTGACTCCATATGCAGCCACGAGCCCCTGGTACAATGCCGCGTTATCGATCTGTCCCGTCTCCTGACCTTCGCGATCGAAGTTTCTCAACATCAACGACGCCCAGGCCAGAACATCCTTGTACGTCCAGTCCTCAAGCGCAGTATTCGCAATTCCAACTGCTGAAAATTCAAATGGAAGCAGTGAAGGATTCTTGCGAATCTCGGCTATGCGCCTGTTAAAGCCTGCCACATAACCGTTGATCACGTCCCGTGACTCCTTATCCATGGAAGAGAAACCGTCTTGCAGTTCCTGGTCGGAATAGCCGGTAGTGCGTACGAATTTATCCTGGGCCAACTGAGAGGAGCCGAATATCTCAGCCAGCCTTCCCCGGGCGGACCGCCTGAACGTTTCCGCCTGCCAGAGCCGGTCAGTGGCAACGGCATAGCCCATTGCCTCAAATACATCGTAGAGTCTGTCCTTTTCCGAACCGGCAATGAACCACACACCTTTTGCGTCACGTGTGGTTGTTACCGTGGATTGGCGATGGGTTGTATCGTCGTCAGAAGAACATCCCACCCCAATGATGGCGATAGAAATCAGAAGAATGGACAATGTCAGCCAGCGGAAACATAAATGTTTCAAAGTATAAAAATTTCTTTTCTGCATCTTGGCTCCCTCCCTTTAAATAAATTATAATGTTGGGTTAAAGTGGAAAATTGATACGTCTACGCTTCTTTAGTAAAAAGACACTTCACTGAATGACATAAAAAAACAGAAAAGATATTGATTTCGTATCTTCGCCTCTATTGAGGGCAAAAACACAAAAGTCTCCAGAAACGTACCGGACAGTTGGTTGGTCTACTGAAATAAAAAGTGAATCTATGGTCAAATCATACATATCTGCAACTGGTAAGTCAATATGGAAATTGCTCTCGTTTTCAGCCCGAATTGAAGATTTATACCCTGAACTGTTGGATACCCGTCAAAAATACCGACTGCTCACTTTCAGGATACAGGGTTTGCTGATGCCATCTTGTTTCAGTCCTCCTCCCTAATACGCCCAATAGGGGCCTGTTCCGAGGCTGGACGTTTTCCCTTCGATCCCCACGTACACGCTCCGTCCCAGGAAAAACGGAAGCCCCCAATTAAATGATGTGCCCGGTTCGGGGGCACCGAGTTCGATGAACACATTATTGGGTGAATTAAAAAGGTTTGAAGCGTTGCCTATTTGAAACGAAACAGCGCCGTTCGGTGAGCCTGCGTAGCCTTCGGTGGTTGCAGACAGGCTTTGCGTGGAGGAAGGGCAAAACCAACCCTGGCCAGAGCTACCCGGGGGACAGGCAGGAAGGGTGCTTAGTGAACCTGCATCAAAAAACAGTCCGTTTGAACCGATGTCAATGATACTATCGGTGTATGTATTGCCGTTAAATAATGTTATGAATTCTCCCAACAATGGGTCGGCAGGATACATCCTAACCCCGGAAGGCGTGTTGTTCGCCTGTGTACCGATACCGAGGGTAAGAGTCCCGTTAATCGAGGTCACGCCTCCCAGAGGAACACTCGGAAGCTGCACTATCACACCGTTATTATCAACAGGAAGGTGTGAAACCGGATTCTGTACTTGGTTAGAGAGTAGGGCTGTTGTCGCAGTGCATATTGAACCGCTGCAAGAATAGTACATCTCGTTATTTGCATATTTTTGGCAAACCGAACCGCAGTCCTCAGTGAAGAGGCCGACACCAAGAATCCCGTTGTATCCAGCCGCTGCTGGACTCGTGTCCGGGTTTCCGCATGAACCGGGCACCGTGCCGAAGCTGACATCGATGACCTGGATTGGAATGGTAACCGCTGGTTCGTTCCCCAGGTGGACATCTGCTGTCTTCACCGGTCCCCAATCTGCCGAACCGTCAGCGTATTGTATGCATTGTGCGAGCGAGCCTGAACCGCTGGCCACCTGGGTGAGGGAGATGCCTGTCAGGAGTGAACCGAAGATCCGCAGGCCGGAACTTCCCGTATCCAACAGAATATCATCAATGGTCGTGCAGGATGAAGTGCCGGGAGAACAGACCGTAACACTGACACAGGGTTTGTTGGGGTAAGATCCGGCTGAACAGAGCGACCCGTTTACTGTCACGGTGAGCACGTTGTTTGGCGTTACAGGTGAGGAAGTCCCCGATCCGCTATTGTCGGAGCCACCACCACAGGCCCGTTGCCAGTAAAAAGATCGGAACAAGAATGAGCAGTTTATTTGATTTCATCAACGCTCACTCCCTGCGGTATCAAGGCCGGTGCATAGGCGCGGCCCTGCCTGTTCCGCATATGCCCCCATTTCTCCACAACGACACGTTCTGTTTTCACCTGGACATGCCTGTGGCCTGGCCGCCGTGGTGTCTGCCCCAGTGCTTTCCGATATTCATGATGATAGGAGCCAAGAAGCGGCGTCAGATCGGGATGGGTCAGCCCGTTCCAGGCGATACCGAACACGATACCTGACGGCGAGACGTATTCCCGGGTTGAAGTTGTTTCAGATCTGACTTCATGGACGGTATATCCCGGAGAGATTGTCGTGATGCCCCGCACGGACGAGAGCGCTTTCCGGTCAGATGCGATCGAATCAACGGATTCGCCCAGGGTGGCCTGGGCCTGCGGGACTGCAGCAAAGACGGTCAGGGCAAAACAGATGCCGAGCAATAACCTGGAGAACTTTCTTGTGTTCATGAGAGGGGCGTCTCCCTTCCGAAACCGTGTTCAGCTCCGGGTTGATAAGACGGCAAGAAGGGCACCCCCTTTGCCCGGGAGTCCTTCTTCATGTCATTCAATCCCCTCTTTGTCGAGGATCAGGCGGGCGGCTCGCCAGCCGTTGACCTGGCAGGCACTCACACCGTGCCAGGCCTGTGTCCAGTTACTGGCGATGAATACGTTTTTAACGGGCGTCGTGTTGGGCATCTTCTCCCATTGTTCGGGGGTCATCTCGAAGCCGTAGACCACGCCTCCCTTGTTCTTTGTGTCGTCCTCGATCGTCTTTGGTGTATAGCCTTCTTTGATGATAATATTTTTCGGGTCTTTGAGTTCAGGGATCACGTTCGATGCCAGCGCGATAAGTTCGTCCACCTTTTGTTCCTTAAATTTGAGATAGGCCACCCGATCCTTGGGCCAGATCCCTATATCGGAGTATGCGTCCAATTTGACCACAGACTTGCCCTTGGGAGCATAGATAGGGTCGTCCAGGTTGGAGTAAACCGTGATGGCTACTACACCCTTCGCGAAGTCACCCTTCATCATGGCTTCATAATTTTTTGTGCTGTCACGATAGGTGCTATATAAAATTTCCGTATCGGTAAAGCCGCGTTCTTTCAGGTCAATGTTGAGCCCCAGAGAAACCCCGAACAGGGAATTACCCGGCTTCATGGATTCCAGTTTTTTAATATAGGCATCGGGCATATTTTCCTTGCCGATCAGTGTATAAGCGAGCTGGTAGGGGTCCGTATTAGCCACAATGTAGCGGGAGGTGATTTTTTGGCCGTCTGCCGTTATGACACCAGTCGCCATGCCGTTTTCGATGACGATTTTTTTCACGAGCGTGCCGGTTTTCACGGTGCCGCCCAATTCGCGGATGCGTGCAGCGTAACCGTCGGCGAGTGCCTGCGACGTTCCTTTTACATGCCAGGCGCCATCACTTAAGTAGCTTTCCGTTGCCGCCATAAAGAGGAGAGCCGATGCTTTTTCGACAGGAGCGCCGTAATAAACCCACAGTTGGGAAACTACCGCTTTGAGATCCTCGTTTTTAAAACAATGATCCATAAGGTCTTTCACCGTGCGGTTCTTCCATTTGAAGAAGGTGCTCTGCCGAAGCGGCACCATGACCTTCGTGGCAGTCGCACGCATGCCATCATAGCGGAAAAGATCCCGAAGCTCCATCAAGTCCCCGAACAGTTCCCCGCACAGCGTATGGAAATTGTCTATGTTCTTGGATTCTTCAGGCCATTTTTTCTTGAGTTCGTTTTTAAATCCCGTCCAGTTCGGGGGAAGCGTAATGTCCACACCGGGAAAGTAAGAGCGGTAAAAATGCGGGACTTCATAGAGTTCGACCTTTTTGTCCACACCGGTGACCTTGAGGAGCTGATACAGACCGCGGTCAAGCTTGCCGGGACCGCCGCCGGCCATCTCGTGGAGCGCGGTATCGAAAGTGAACTCGCCGCGTGTGAATTTCGAAGTGCTGCCGCCTACGACGTTGTGCTTTTCCAGCACAAGCACCTTCTGTCCCTTCACGGCCAGGTGCGCTGCGGCGGAAAGCCCACCCATACCGGCACCGATGACGATTACATCGTAGTCAGTCTTTTGTGACGGCAGCTTTTGTGACGCACACCCGCCGATGATGAAAACCATGAACGCCAGGAGAACAATCAGCGTAATGTAGTTTATTATTGTATGCTTTCGATTCATCTGACACCTCCCTGAAAAGTTTGAACAAATAGAACCACGGAAGGGTCTGCTTGTCAAGCAGGCGACCAGGATATTAAAACTTGCCATTCGTCGACAGGTGTAAAAAATATGACGGGTGACTTTCGCAAAGGCTTCCCGTATTCATGAGGTGCTGTCTGCAAGCGCTCTTCTATGGCCTTACAGATTCGGTCTTTTGTTTTTCGATCGATGAGAGGCAAATCCTCAACACGAACAGCAGGATGATAGCGTAATGTAAAAGGCATGTATCATTTCCACACATCTTCATGCGAAAGTGAAGCTTTTCTGTTAAAGGTCTTCATTTGCTTGTCGGCAAACGTTGCAAGGGCAACTTCCTCCCTCAATTCAATTGCCTCCAGGATAAGGTTACGGGCAATAGTCGACATAGAAACACCTTCCCTGTTTGCGAGGTCCTGCATAGCCATATACAGAGGCTGCTCAACAATAATATTTACTCTTGGATTTTTTGTGAGCATGATCCATCCTCCTTTCTCAATAGGTGAAACACTTGTAAGGAAGCGCTACCCTGGTTGGCATTGTCGCTGCCCTTTATGCTAAGTGTCCTGACCTATCTTTAACTGAACAGACACTGTCAAAATGAGTCGCCATCTGACTATCTTTCACCTGCATGAATTGTCGAATCCGATTTGGAAATGAATTTAATTTCCAGATGACAGCCAACGGCTTGCGCATATTTTTTCAAGGTTGCCAGGGATGGTGAATGTTTTTCGGCAGATTCTAAGCGTGAAATCGCACTTTTGGTCGTCCCCATCAAATCAGCAACCGCCTCCTGGGTGAGGCCGGATTTGGAGCGCGCCGATAACATCTCGTGGATAAGAGCGTATTCTTCTTCAAGATCATTGTATGCCTTACTGAAACCTTCTCTTTTGCGGGCATTCTTGAGAAATGTCTTGTGATCATGGATTGCAGGTTCATATTTTGATTTAGCCATTCTTTACCTCCTTCATTCTTTTCCTTGCTATCTTCTGTTCCTGTTCCGGGGTATCCTGCGTTTTCTTAATAAACGCATGAAGCATGACAACACGCTGGTTAGCGTATATGCGAACTTATGTCAATGGCAATTTTGACCATTAAATACCTTAACATTTCCCGACAGAGGCAAGATAAATCGTAAATTCATCTTGTCCGTCAATTCTGAGAAGCTCGTCGATCACTTCTTGATCATAAGCAGCCATAGCACAAGTGCCGGCGCCAATAGCTTCACAGGCAAGGTAAAGATTCTGGCAGACATGACCGACGTCAATGGCAATGACCTTATGCGCGGCAATACCATAGCGCCATTCCATTCTGTACGGGATAGTCGTCCAGATAAAGGTAACTGCCGCAACCTCTGGATAGCTTTGGCCAAAAACAGCCTGACTCATTCTTTTGCTCAGATTCTCCTCAGTAAATTCAAATAGGAGTTGATGTTCGAGGGGCAGGTAACGATAAATTCCTTGATCGAGATCTTGGACGTTCAGGATGCAGAGATACGTTTCAAAGGCATGACGACAACCTGCAGAAGGAACCGTTCTTAACGCATGTCCGTCGTCAAGTTTCTGCTTTATCCCCTGGGTCGCCCACAAAAGAAAAGATAATTCCTCCATTGATAAAGGCTGATGGCTATATGATCGCCGACTTTTACGATTATTTATGGCTGTCTTAAGATCGATCCCGCTGACTTTTTTTAGCTGATCATATTGGGGAAGGTCAATGCGTTTGGCATCTTTTGGGTATGGTTTTTCAATGGGAGGAGGCGCAATTCCCCGGTTCTGATCCGTTTGAGAAAAGTCGATGACCTTGCGGATGCTGTCTTTAAGAAACAACCTGTAAGTATGGATGAGTTCTTTTCCCATGATTCAATCCATCCGATAAGAGTAGGTTTCAGATTATTATTTAGCTCCTTGGTTGGCAACGTCGTCAGGAAACCATCTCTGCTATAATTGCTTTTACAGGCTTTATGTCCCTAATAAGAGCACTGACCTGCCCTCCGCCAAAAGCGGCTCGATCATAATTGCCTGTTTCCGCCGCTTGATAATCCAGTTCATCGGCGATACATTTCACCGTGGGGTCGGCTTTTTTCTCCTTGATCCAAGGCGTTGTGATAACGCGTTCCGCCATTCTCATATTTCTGGAGGGTATCAGGTCGGTGCCGCCGTCTCCACATTCAACAATCGCCCTTTTCCAATGCTCTGCGGCAGGACTCTCTTCGGATGCCAGAAACCGCGTGCCAACCTGCACACCCTGCGCACCCAGCGCAAACGCTGCCTTATAACCCCGTGAATCGGCAATGCCTCCCGCGGCAATAATTGGCACTGAAACGTGATTTGCGACCAAAGGCACAAGAACCATCGTTGACGATTCGGAATTTATAGAGCGAAGTCCTCCGGCCTCTGATCCTGCCACAACCAGTCCGTCCGCGCCTGCACTGACGGCGCTTTTCGCATGATGCAAGGCAAGAACCACATGAATACCTTTCATCCCGAGGTTATGGATGATCGGATATACCTTTGCCGGAGAACCGACAGATGTAGTAACCGCTTTGATGCCGGCACCAGCCAGTATTTCAAGAATTTTTTCATTATGCGGATTCATGAGCATGAGGTTTGCCCCAAAAGGTTTATCCGTCAATGTCCTCACTTCACCAACGAGCCTCTTTACATCATCAGGATCGCTAAAGCCCAATGCCAGCATGCCGTATGCTCCTGCATTGGAAACAGCAGCCACCATTTCAGGGCTGTTAAACATTCCGATGGGGCCTTGTATTATCGGGTAGCGACAACCAAGCATTTCAAGTAATTTAGACATAACCGTATTCCCCTTATCTATTAAATTTCCCATCCTTGTTCGGTGCTATTTACAATCTACGCGGGTGTGTTGGCGATGAAATTTACGATGACTGCGGCAAATTCCTCACCTTTGTCTTCCTGAAGGAAATGTCCTGCCCCTTTAATCGTTGTATGAGGCTGGCCCTGCGTTCCGGGAATCCGCTTTTGAAAAATGTGCTCACCTCCGCGTGTTATCGGATCCCCGTCACTGAATGCCGTCAAGAATGGCTTTGAAAAGGCGGAAAGCACTTCCCATGCCTTTCGGTTGGCTGCTGCAGAAGGATCGTCCGGTTTTGTCGGAACAAGCGAAGGGAAGATACGGGCGCCTTCCGTGTAAGATTGATCAGGGAAAGGTGCGTCGTATGCGGCAACAACCTCGTCGGAAAGTATCGGTAAACTGTTGTCCTTGACAAAGGCCGCATTGGAGCTTTTTATGATGTTTCCCACTTCGAACCGGGGAACTTCTTTAGAATAGGTCTGCCACGCCAGAAAAGCGTCGGAAATTGGCCCATCTCCCGTAGGAAGGCCTGTGTTGGCTGCTACAACCCGATCGAAGAGTTCCGGTTTCGCCGCCACAAGACGAAGCCCGATGAGCCCGCCCCAGTCCTGACCAACCAGTGTCATCCGATTCAGTTTGAGCTTGTCGATCAAAGACAGCATCCAGTCCACGTGGCGTTGAAACGAATAATCATTTCGGCTGGCCGGTTTATCGGATCTGCCGAAACCGACCAGATCGGGGGCAATCGCCCGATGACCTGCTTTCACAATGATGGGTATCATCTTTCGATAGAGGAATGACCATGTCGGCTCCCCGTGGAGAAGCAAAACAACATCGGCATCCCGGGGTCCCTCATCAACGTAATGGATTCTCAGGCTTCCCCCCTCACCGTCGGGAACCTCTGCATAATGAGGCGCGAAAGAGTAACCGGGAAGATTCTCAAACCGTTCATCGGGTGTTCTCAAAATTTTCATGCGTCTGCCTCCTCCTCGTAGTAATTTGCCTGTAGTTGAAGTAGCATCCCTATCAAGACCGTTGATATTAGCTGACGGTCAGCACACTTTGCATTCTATCTCATTCTTTTTGTACTGGGAAGACGCTGAGAGTATATGAATAACGATCTTATGTGTCAATGGAATGTATGGGAGGTGTCCGGTCGATGTTTTCGACAGGCTTGAATTGTTGATGGATTGAAGTCCATGAATAACTTCTTCTTGTACATTATCCTCGTTTCCTTTATGTTACATCAACACCGAATCGAGACATTGGAACAACCGTGATGATGAATATAAATTTAGGAGACTGAAATCATGAATTTTGTCACCAGCCTTCTTCTGAAAACAATGGCGTTAATGTTCAACACCCGCCCTGCTCTGAAAAAATATTTAAAAACAACTGACGGCTGGATAAATTTTTCCGTCGGGATCAAACTCGAAAACGGAAAACTTGAACAGTCCATTACTTTCAGAAACGGCAAGGCGCGTGTTTCAGGGAAGATAGCACCCGATACGGACGTGGTCATGCGCTTCGTGAACAAAGAAACGGTCAAGGAGATGCTGAAAATCACGCCCAATGAAATTCTCGGCTTAATCCTCCACAACAAAATGGTCCTCGAAGGCAATATCGCGTACCTCCAGCTGTTTAACTTTTATCTTTCGCTGCTCCTCGGGAAAAAGCACCAGAGGATGCTGGCAAAAAAGATCAAAGAGGACGTCGTCTCCCGTAAAAAAGAATACGATGCCGGCGGGCATCAAGCACGCGGCAGGGAAATCGCTGACCGGAATAAGAACAGATTAAAGGGGATGAAGACCGATGAGCATGTCAGATATCTTGAAGATCCTTATCTCTCCGAATATAGTATCGATAATTTTCCGAGAATTAAAAAATTTCTGGATGACCACTTTACCCTGAAACCGGCAATCTGCACCGAACGCCCCCGACTCCTTACAGAATGGTACCGAAAAAACGGATTTGAGTTTGATGCCGAAGGAAAGCCCTGGCAGCCGGAACTCAGGGCTGCCCTCGCCTATCGGCACCTGATGGAAAACCGGAAGCCCCTTATCCACGGCAATGACCTCATCGCCGGAACTTCGACATCGAAAGAACCGACCGGCGTTATCATCTATCCTGATGCGCAGGGCACCATGATCTGGGGAGAGCTCGGGTCCGTCGATCAGCGCGGCCTGAATCCCTACACCATATCCGAAGAAGATGCCCTCGTGCTGCACGATGTCTTCACGTTCTGGACCAAGAGGAATTTCAGGGAATACGTCCGGGATAAATATCACAACCCTCTCTGCCTGTCGATCGATGAAAGGTGGGTGTACTATTTTGTCTGGAAATCGGTCGGCATATCCCACACCATCCCTGATTTTCCCAAGGTACTGAACCAAGGGATCAACGGAATCATGGCAGAAATTGACGCGCGGCTCTCCGATGAAAAATAACACGGAAGCAAATAATATCTCACTCACGGCGATGAAGATAACTCTCGAGGGAGTCCTTGCGTACGCGAAAAATCTCGCAAGTGAAGCCGCTTTGCTTGCTGCATCCGAACAGAATCCAGTGAGAAAAAAAGAACTCGAGCTGCTCGCCGGGATATGCGCGAAGGTGCCCGCAGGACCGTCGGAAACGCTCGATGAAGCGGTCAACACACTCTGGATCGTCTGGGTGGCTCTGCACATGGAAAATACCAACACGGGACTTTCCATAGGAAGGCTCGACCAGTGGCTTCAGCCTTATTTCGCGAAGGATATGGAAAAAATCCGCACCGAAACCGAACGGAGAGCATACATTGCCCATGCGATTGAACTCGTCGCCTGTTTCTTTATGCGTGGCACCGACCACCTTCCGCTCGTGCCGGATATCGGGAATTATCTGTTTGGCGGCAGTTCTTCAGACCAGGCGATCACCCTCGGGGGCGTGACCCCTGACGGAAAAGACGGCGTCAATGACATGACCTATATCATCCTCAAGGTCACTGAAATGCTTTCCATACGGGACCCCAACGTGAATGCGCGGTTCAGCCTTGAAAAGAACAGCAACACCTATCTGAAACGCCTCTGTGAGGTCAATTATATCACCGTCGCTACGCCGTCGATGCACAGCGATGAAAATATTGCCGCCTCTCTCGCCCCGCACGGCTATGCAAGAGAAGATGTCCGCGACTGGGCCGCCACCGGCTGCGTCGAACCCACCCTCTGCGGCAGGCACATGGGCCATACCGGTTCGATTCTGATGAACATGGTCGCAGCGCTCGAAATGGCGCTCAATAACGGCCGCCACCCCTCGATGGACTGGGACCTCGGGCCCGCTACCGGAAGCATCGAAAAGGGCGGCTTTAGCACATTCGAGGAATTTTTTTCAGCGTACACCGTGCAGCAGAAATTTCTGATTGACCAGGCGGTCGAGCTCAACAACCTGCTTGCCGAGGCGCACACCGTATTGAGGCCAACGCCCCTGCTCAGCACACTGATCGACGGCAGCATTGAAAAAGGGACCGACGTCACCAAGGGCGGGGCCCGGTACAATACCTCCGGCAGCTCGAATATCGGTCTTGCGGATGTTACCGACTCACTCATGGCCATCAAGAAACTCGTCTTCGATGATAAAATAATTTCCTTCACCGAACTGAAAAGAGCAGTCGATGCGAATTTTACCGGTTATCCGAAAATCCTCGCGCTGGTGCAAAACAAGGTTCCGCTCTTCGGATCGGGAAGCAGGGAATCGCTCGCACTTGCCGACAGGATAACTGAATTCATCCATGGCTGTTACAACCGACACACCAACTACCGCGGCGGAAAGTACACGGCAGGATTTTGGTCCATGTCACAGCACGTTGCATACGGTTCGCTATCGGGCGCCCTGCCCTCGGGAAGGCGCGCGGGCAAGGCCTTTACACCCGGACTCACGCCGCAGCCGTCTGCTTCGAAAAATTTTCTTGATAACATCACCGACGTCGCGCATCTCAATCCTCAGCACATGGATAACAATATTGCCTTTAACGTAAAGCTCATGCCGGGACTTACCGGTAAAAGGGAAGACACTATTGACGCAATGTGTTCATACGTGAAGACTTATTTTCAGCAGGGAGGCATGCAGATGCAGTTCAATGTCGTCACTTCGGAGGTGCTAAAAGACGCGATGGCCCATCCGGAAAATTATCGCAACCTTCTCGTGCGCATTTCGGGATACAATGCGTATTTCGTCACGTTGAACAAGGACATGCAGATCGAACTCATCGAACGGACGGGATACGGAATTTGAAAGAAGAAACGCTTGTTTTGGAAATAAAGGGCAATTCACGAGACGAGGCACCGGGATTAGAACCGTCGTGTTCCTGAAGGGCTCTCCCCTTTCCTGCTCCTTGTCGAATGGCGCGCATATTTCAATTGCCAAAAAGATCCCGGAGCTTTATCGGACTTGAGCTTTTTTTCTGCTCCGTTCCGGATGATTGCTTTTTATCCTTCTGAAGAATTCTATAGAGTTCTTCTCCAACCTTTTTCTCTGCCCCTTCCCTGACCTTTTTGCCGAGCGCTTTCGTATCGATACCATATGACGGCTTGGAAATCGTGCCTCCGACCTTCAGCGGCACGCTGGTCCATCCTTTTTCATCAGAGAGAATTTTGTTGATTGACGACTGACTGACAACCTTGGATGCAACCTTGGACGCAAGCCGGTCGGAAACCTTTACAAGTATGCCGAGATCGAGTCTTTCATCCATTCCGACCGTTCCCGTCTCATCGATCATCATGTCTTTACTGCCGATCAGGGTGGTGAGGTTCACGATCCCGTCTGAGATCTTGAAGCGGCCGTTTGCCGTGTCGATCGGGATTTCTCTCAGATCCTGCAGTCCGAGGATCGCCAGCAGGCCGGCGCTCAGCTCGGCATTTTTCAAGGACCCGTCTTTGATTGCGAAGGTTCCCTCTCCTTTCAGGTTGCGCTTGACGTTTACGGGAAGCGTGCCCGCACCGCTGATCGCCGCCTTGCCGGACAAAACGCCGAAGAGCTTGCCCTTGGCCTTGGGTGCAAAGGCATTGATAATTTCCTCGATTTTGACGCCACCCAGATCCACATTCATGTCGTACCGGGTCCCTCTTTGTGCGAGATTCACGGCTCCCTTGAGCGTAAAGGCGCCGCTCAGTGTATTGCCTTTCAGATAGGGTATGGTGAAGACATTATTTTTCAGCTCATACCGGGACCTGAAATTGGTCATTGAAATCCCCTTGTATACGGTTTTATCGATATCCAGAGAGGCGTTGACTTTAAGCTTCAAATTCATCGGCTCCGGCTCTTTCTTAACATCGCCCCTGGCTGACGTTTGCCCTGCTTCGTTCCCGTCACCTTTGGCCATCTGCGGCTTATCGGAAGCAGGCGCAGGAACAAAAAGATCGTCCAGAGCGATAAACCGGCTTTTGACGTTGACGTTCACATCAGGGTACTCCTTATAATTTTTCACCGACCCCGAGATATCGGCTCTATTCTGACCGGCAACGAGTTTCAAGCCTTCGAGCGTGATCAATTCCGGCGTCAGTTTCAGGGATCCGTCCAGCACCAGGTTCATACCTTTAAAAATGCAGGAGGCCTTGGTCATCTTGACATTCCCGTCGAAATGAAGAGGGCTCTGCTTCTCCTGCTTCTTGTCGATATGAAAAAGCATGGCAACATTGCCGCCGAGGGCCATCCCTTTCGGTAGAAATGCTGAGGCGATATCCGGTTTGATCTGGGAGAGATTGTAGTCCGGCACCTTTATGACCAGGGCATAAGCAGTTCCGGAAGCATAGCTGACCGTGCCCGTGATGTTGACGGGAATCTTCATGACATCCGCATCGATTGAATAGACGGTGATCTGCTTTGCCGTCATGTCCACGTCAATTTTGTAGTGGACAGCCGTCTTGATGTCTTTAAAGCTTTTATTGCCATCTTTCAGCAACGCTTCTGCCAGGGTCGCATCGAACGATCCCTCCGAGGACAGGGCATTTTTGGAAAGTCCGGCAATTTTCAATTCCGCGTTCAGAATCACATCCGCTTTTTTCAGTTTCCCCACGGCGTCGATATAACCGAGCTTCGCATTCTTGATCGTGATATCTTTTACATTCAGGTCCACAGGAAGACCGGCAGCCTTCTCCTTCTCTTCTTTTGGATCCTGGGGCTTATCCGATTTTACCAAGTCAGAAAAATTATATGTGCCGTCCGGGTTGGCCTTCAGGTAAATTTCAGCATCCACGATGCTCAGTTTGTCGATCACCAGCTTTCTGGCGAACAGCGGGAGAAACTGATACGTCAGAACAAATTCCTTCGTTTTGAGAAAGACAGCCTCGGCGTCCTTTTCGCGGATCTCGAAGTCTTTGACAACGATCCCCCGAAAGAGGCTGACCTCAATTGCACCGAGGACGGCCTTGCGGTTGAGCGATTTTTCCGTCATCTCTAAGACCAGGGCACGCATCCTCTCCTGCGTCATATATGATTTTAAGAACAAAGAAGTAGCGGCGATGACAACGAGCACAGCGGCTAGGACAATGATTGTGATTTTAAGGGGCTTTTTCATGGCTTATCCCTCCAGTGAAATTCTGCTCAACAAGCAGGATCAATGATATGAACTTCTACCATATGTTGCGTTAAAATTCTAATATCGATATCCTTCTCGTGCGCATTTCGGGATACAATGCGTATTTCGTCACGTTGAACAAGGACATGCAGATCGAACTCATCGAACGGACGGGATACGGAATTTGAAAGAAGAAACGCTTGTTTTGGAAATAAAGGGCAATTCATTGCCATGCTTTGTAATCCGCCGACGGGGGGTCTGGGGGATTCATGCAATATCTTCCGCACGTGATATTAGCAAATCATTACTTTATTTTTTGTCATAAAAATAATATATTAGACAAAATTAAATCATCAAAAACGCAGGGAGATTAACAAAATATTAAAAGGACACAGATATGAATTTTGATAATCAGCAAGTAAGTGAAGGAGGGCATTCCTTATGCAAAGATCCATAGTCGTTGTCTATCCGGAATCGCTACCCGCAGTTTCAAACCAGAGTCCGGAAACTTTTGAGGAAGAGGCCCGTAAAGCCATGGCGGTAAAGCTTTATGAAATGGGCAGATTAAGCTCTGGTCATGCGGCCCAGCTTGCCGGGATAGGACGGGTTGAGTTTTTATTGACCTGCATCAACATGGGTGTTCCATCCGTTGAGTGGGACGATAGCGAAATATCGAAAGAATTCCAATAAAGGATAACTGGATGACAGCAATCGTATGCAACACTGGCCCGATCATCGCCCTTGCCAGCATTCAAAAGCTGGATATTCTCAAAAACCTGTATGATTCAATTTATTTGCCGGAAGCTGTGAATGACGAGATTTTACGCGGCGGACGTCATTTTACTGGTCTGGATGATTATAGGAAAGCAGACTGGATTAAGATTTCGAAATTGCAGCAGTCAGAAGATACCTTGCTTGCGACTGTCCTGGATACTGGCGAAGCATCGGTCATTCAGCTTGCACATGAGATCGGCGTATACAAAATCTTGATGGATGAAAGAAAAGGTCGTCGGGTAGCCAGAGACGTGTATGGATTGCAAGTGATTGGGACGGCCCGCCTGCTAACTGATGCCAAACAAGCTCGTCTTGTGTCAAGTGTTAAAGAACTGTTGCAGCAGATGAGGGCGGCAGGTTACTGGATACATGATAAGATAATCGCAGCAGCGATCAAAGAAGCAAAGGAATAAAGACAGTCATCATCAAGTTTACTTCCGGAAAAAAATGTAAACGATGTTTTAGTTGCACATGGATTGCATTTGATCCAGCACCCGTTCTTCTTTGGTTAATGTTACAGGGTACTCGTCTTATGATCCGCATGATCACGAAGGGCTTTCTTCATGCGTCGACGATAACGGATAGCTTGAAGGTGACCGTGAAGGTCCAATCCGAAGTAATACCGGTGCCACAAATAGAGGCTATTGAAAGTGTCCCGCAGATTGCGGTAAAGTGGCGATCTGAGAGGATGTCGTCTCCGGAGAAGAGATGCTTCCTCATAGGTTTCCACTTTTTTCATTTGCCCTTTTTCGCCAGGGACTACCAATCCGGATGAAATAAGGAGTTGGTATCTGCGGCGTGTTTCCTCCGGTGCTGGTCCGCATACCAGGGCGCATTGGCCGCAGATCATGGGGATGGGATAATCATCAATGCCCTGTACGCCCAGACTGCGAATAAAGGCTGCCAGAATTCGATAGCGCTCGGATTCATCCTGTGGAAATTGATCCAGGCTTGGGAGAAACCGGCTGACTTCACCGGAATATGAACGGGTGCAGAGCCTCTTGAGGATATCAAAGCGTGGCATCGAGTCACCTGTCGTCAGCCCTTTGCGGAGCATGGCTGCCAGCAATGTCATTTTTTTCTTTGGGTTCGGTTCCTTTTCAATCCAATCATCAATCCAATGCAGCCCCCAGTTTGTCCATTTTCTGTCATAGCTCAATGAATGGAGGCCGAAGCAGGATATTTTACATAGATCCACGGATCGCCTTTTTCCGCGCGTATAAAGCTCCCCATTAAGGAGATATTTTTCATTCTCGTGGTCTGAAAACATCCGCGATGGACAGGAGCGGGCACAGCACCGGCATTGCTTGCAACGCGTCTCATAGAAATAATCTGCGGGAAGGGGCAAATCACCGACAAGCCGGGCATCCGTAACGACTGCCCCGAGATAAACGGCTGCTCCATATTCTTTTGTTATGACATTGCCGGACCATCCCTGGCCGGCGATGCCCGACGCCATTGCAGCGTAGCGCATGGAAAAGGCGGGCTGCAGTGAAAAAACGTAAGGAGCGCGGCGATAGTCTGCACTCGTGGGGAGAGCCCGTGCCTTGTATCCGAGCGAAATCAGATAATCAGCCAGCTCCGTCTCGACTCTGAAGAGGCGCTGGTAGTTAATAAACTGGTCGAGATTGTGGGGTGCAGGCGATCGCTTGGAGAGGAATGCATCAATTGCTGGAACGTTCATGGGCAGGGCCATGGATATGACGGACCGCCCGCCTTTCATACTGTAATCGAGATCCAGCGAGGGTGGGCCATCCAGCCTGTCCGGCCCCGCGATACCCGCCACCTGCACACCCCGATCCCTTAAGAACGCTTTTATCTTTTGCTCAAGTTCAGGCAACCTTCATCTCCTTTTGGATAAGGCATCGTTGAGCGGCCATTATCCATGTCATCTTTTTCAATCCGTCTTCGCCTATATTGGAAGCAATAGCCTACCCAATCAATATCGTCGAACAGCTTACCTGAAATCGACGCGGTTGTTGATTCTCCGCAGGACCTGTTCCTGATAATCGGGATTGGTCAGGGTGATCCGTACCGCCTGGTTGGGGCAGATACGAGCGCATCTCCCGCATCCGCGGCAGGTCGCGGAGTGCACGGCCTTGCCGTTCTCCACGGTGATCGCCTTGAGATAACAGTTTCGGGCACAGATGCCGCAGCCCTGGCAGGCATCGGTGACCTCGATGGTCAATCCTTCCAGGCGGGGGAATACCCCATCGAGCCGGTCGGGCGGGAGGTGTCGGTAAAAGGACATCATGCAGCAGCAGGGGCAGCAGAAGCAGACGCTCAGGAGCTTGTTTTCATCCGGGATGAGGAAGGCGAAGTTGTCGAACCGCACCTTACCGACGAGCGGGACCAGGCCGGCGTCGAGCGCCCGTTCGAGGTGACGCAAGGCCTCCGGCGCGTCCACGCGACGGCTGATCTGGGGCGGCATCTGCAGGGCGCTTTCGCCCATGAAAAGGCATCCGATGTCGTGGGAGTAATCCTGGCAGTCGCGTGCCCTACGGCAGAGACAACGATTTATGATGACATGGTAGGGCGACTGTTCGATGTACGCGGCGATCACCTCGGCGGGCATCGGGATGCCTTCGGCGCGCAGGGTTTCATTGATCGGGAGGTAGGTGATGGTGCTCTCGCGCCGGTCCAGCCAGGGATGAATGTCCCGCAGCAGGGGGATATACCCGAGGAAAAATGGCCACTCGATGGCACGATGACCGGGGACAAACAGGGCTTTGTGCTGCATCACCCACGCGACGAATGACTGCTTCAGACTCATAGGCCTCCTATCAGAGATCGAAATAGTATCCTTAGACGCTTTAACTACAATCTATCTTGCGATGTTCCCGGACCGGCGCCTGGGGACAAGAAAACCTTCTCCGGCATGGTCCTGCATATTTCATCGGCTTCCTTCACTATTCTTTCGATAAGCTCCGACACCGTTGGAACGTCATGAATGATGCCCTGGACCTGGCCCGTCAGCTGGACCCCCTTTTTAGTGTCGCCGCCGAGGGTCATTTTTTCTATCGCTTCAACGGCAATGACAAAATGGGCAAGTTTCATGAGGAGTCCGGGGCCTCCCTGCAGCATTGAACCGATGAAGACCTTTATCCACGGCATCTTCAGCTTTCGCGAAATCTTCAAAGAAGCCAGAAAGGCGCGGGGAAAGCTCATGCCCCGCCTGATCAACTTTTCCGCCTGCGGCGTTTTGAGCACGCGGCAGTAAAGCCCGTCGAAGCGGTCGGAATAAAGGGTATCTTCCATGTCCGTGCAGCAGCGTGAGGTTCTTGGAATTGGCATGAACCGGGCTTTCTTTCGTCATCGATAGACGAGTCCCCATGTAAACCGCGTCCGCTCCCAGGGCAAGGGCCGCCATCAGTCCCCGGCCGTCGCCGATCCCTCCGCCGGCTATGACCGGAACCTTTACCTCGTCAACAATGGAAGGCGTCAACACCAGCGTGGAGACGAGGCTCCCGTGGCCGGCAGCTTCATATCCGATAACACTCAGGGCGTCGGCGCCTGCCTCGATTGCGGCGTGGGCGTGCCTGGCAGTGGTGACCGTGCAGACGATCTTTCCGCCATAGTCATGAATTCTCTGGAAAAGTTTTTTATCTCTCCCGAGGGAAAATATGACCACCGGAACCTTCTCCTCGATGACGACCTCGGCATTTTCGCGGGCCCCCGGCATCAGGATGGTGACTCCCGCACCGAAGGGCTTGTCCGTCTGCTTCCTGATTTTCTGTATCGATGTCCTTGTTTCTTCAGTTGAGAGCGGGCCGGTGGCGAGAACGCCCAGACCGCCGGCGTTTGATACTGCCGCTACGAGGTCCGGAACGCTGATCCAGCTCATTCCGGGCAATATGATGGGATATCGTATCCCGAACAAATCCGTGATTCTTGTTTTCATCGCTTATGAATCCATGTTTCTGCCCGGATATTCTCAGGCAACCGGCTCGGTCATTTCACAGACTTTTACCCGAAGGGCTTCCAGGTCGCCCTCGGACTTGATGCTGGCCAGGGTGAGCATTTCGGCCATATGACCCTTGACCCTGATCTTCCTGGTGAGAAATCCCTTCATCGCCTCCTTGGTATCGTTGCACAGCAGCGCCTTGTAACAGATGTCGTAAGGAAGGGTCAGCATCGTATTCGCGTTTTTGTGATGCCCGTTTCCGAATCTGCCCTCGGTGAAGTGTATCGCCTTGTCGCCTTCCGGGGCCCCGGTCACGGTCAGGTTAAGGATAAACCCAACCAGCTTTTCAGGGAGATCTATTTTTCCAAAAGATTCGGCAATCTTCTGTGATTCATCGAACCATGTATCTGATAAAAACACGTTTGCCATATTATACCTCCAATAGCATCGTTATGTTATGAATAATCTTTCGCCGGAACCTACCCCATGTCTTTTGCCCCGTTTACTACCAGTTCTTCTTCACCCCCAGGTCCTCGACGATAATTTTTGCGCCAAGATACCCGGGGCCGCCGATGACCATCCCTCCGGGATACGTGCTGGCCCCGCACACATAAAACCCTTCGATGGGAGTATAGTGGCGGGAACAGGAGTCATGCGGCCGGTTATATCCCATCTGGAGGGTCATGTACGATCCCTGCTTGATGGAGCCCCGCACCATGTTCTTGAATTTCTTTTCTATGTAGGTGGGAGGATAGATGAGCGTGTTCATCGGATCCAGCGGATCAAGGTTCGGGGCGTACTGTTTCCATACATCCAGACATTGCTTCGCGTAATCGTCTTTGATCAAGTCCCAGTCCTGGTCAAAGGGAGCCAGGGATTCCCATCGGCCGGTATGGTATGTTCCGTATCCCTGTATCGGGTCAAAGAGAGACGCGACCGTGATATGGCCGTGGGGATGGCCGGGGAGTTTTCCGTCTTCCATGTCCTGGAAGTTTGACAGGATTTCCTCGGTATCGCTGACCCCCAGGTGGGTCATCAGGGCCCTGTTCGCGTCGTCAATGCCTTCGGTGCCGATATATTGGGGCGCCGACCGCAGCGAAAGATGCATCCCGAAATACGACACCTTTTCCCACTCCCACCGCCGGGCGCACTGCACGAGATCGGCAGGAAGCTCACCCTCCTCAAAAAACTCGAGGAAATTCTGCTTCGGATCAACGGTGGATGCAACCGTCTTTGCCTTGACTTCGGTTCCGTCGGCGAGGCGCACACCCGATACCTTGCCCCCCGTAAGGAGGACTTTCGTGACCTCGGACAAATCGCATATCTCACCTCCCGCCTCCATGATCACCTTGTGCAGGGCCGATGAAAGCCGGTGGGAACCGCCGCTGACCAGCGCGGCGTTGAGCATGCGGTATACATATAAGCGGAAAGAGAAATCCCAGTCCGTCATAGTTGGAATGGCCCCACATGGCAAAGAGATTGTACAGGGCCGCCTTTATCGGATCTGAAAAGCCGTAACGCTTTTCCAGTATTTCCAGCGGCGTCATTTCCGATATTTCATTGAATCTCTCGCCCAGCTCGCCGTGCTCAATCGCGAAAGCCGGCACCTGCTCCATCGCCGGCATGGCCGGGATATACGTCAGGGGCATGATGATTTTCTCAGAAAGTTCCTTGAACTCGCCATACATCCGCGTATAGCGCTCGCCGTCTTCATGGCTGAAGTTGGCTGAAAGATACTGGGCTGTTTTCTGCGGGTCGAGATACAGCATGACCGGCTTGTGCCCCTTCCCGATGTATGCGGCCTGGGCATCCGGATAGATATACTTCACCCCGCGCTCCGCAAGCTTGAAATCGCGGTAGGGAGGCATGTATTCCCCCATCATGTGATAGATGGCGTGCGGATTGTATTTAAACCCGGCAAGCTCCAGCGTGTCAAGGCCGCCGCCGGTTTCATGCCTGCGCTCCATGAGGGCAACCTTGAGGCCGGCCCGCGCCAGATAGGCGCCGCAGATGAGGCCGTTGGGGCCGGCTCCTATGATGATGACATCATATTCATTGGTTTTCATGATGACCTCCTCACGCCGAGATCGAGCGGGATATTGGCCGCGTTCTCCAGATACCAGTGGGTCGCCTTGCTGGTCCACCATTCCTGCTCGCGTACGCCCATGTCCTCGGCAACCTCACAGGCGGCGATGTATCCTGAACCCAGCGGCGTAATCCCGAAGGGGTGAATCGAATTGGACAGGTACAGGTTTTTCAGGAAGGTCCTGGACCCGCCGCCGACGCACACGCCGGGGACCGGACGCTTGTCGTAGAACTGTTCCGGAATAACGCTGCCGCCCGCCCAGCAACCCTGGATCGCCGAGGGATTGTTCCGTTCCTGCTCCAGGGGCGAATAGATGTAGCGGTTCAGGATCTGCTTTTTGAAACCCGGTGCGTAGCGTTCATAGGCATCGGTGATCTGGTCGGCCAGGACGTTCTTGATATCCAGAAACGAATTCTTGCCTCCGAGCTGCCCATGCTTCCATTTCAGGGGTTCCCCCGGCATGTCGATCCACGCCTGGGTTACATGGCACCCTGCCGGGGCCTGAGTAGGATCGGCAAGGGTGGGAAGGTACCAGTTCGCGTAGATCTCCGGGTAGATCTCCTGGTCGATGATCGCCTGTGCGTACTTTTTCATCTCATCGGTGGTTTCACCGCCGAAATATCCCATCCATGAGCGCATGATGCCTTCATCAAAATCGGCCGTTCTCCATTGCGGCGGACCGCTCAGGGCATAGTGGACCGTGAATATCGTCTGCTCATGGTAATTGAAGTTCTTTATTCTTTTGACCAGGTCCTTGTCTGAAATATGATCTTCACCGATCAAGTCGATGAAGGTTGGCACAACGGTTATATTGCTGACGATCTTCTTAGCCGTGATCTCCTGGTTGGGATAAATGGCGTGCTCATGGAGAACCACCCCCTGGGCCTCCCCGTTTTTCATGAGAATCTTCTTCACCGGGCAGCAGGGCATGATCTTGACGCCGCTGGCCACGTTCGCCTGGATAAGGGCATGGGTCACGGCATGGGACCCTCCCTTGGCCGTGGTGAGCGGGAAGAAGGATCCGGAAAGCAGCCCCATCAGGGAGCCGATCGCACCGATCTGCGGATGGATGGGCGGAAACCCGATGATCCATTCCATGGCCTGCACCATCGTCTTGATGTGGTCCGATTCAAACATGGCATCCATGACCTCGAAGCCGTTCATTTTCATGAACTGTTCGCCCGTCACATTTTTGCCCATGTGCTTGAAGAAGCGGCCCATAAAATCGGAAAAAGCCTGCATGGACTCTGCATTGGGGGCTGTGTACATGAACCGATGCACGATATCGGTAAAATCCAGCATCTGCGGATACAGAAACTCCAGCGCATTTTCCAGAAGCGCACGGTCCTGTTTGGAATGTTTTCCCCAGTTTTCCATGGTGTCGTAAGGGTTGGACCCAATGAGGGCGTTGGTGCCGTCGAGAAACGGCTTGCCCCAGACATAGGAGGTGTTCCTCAGTTCCAGCCCGTATTTTTCCAGTTCCAGATCCTGCATCGGCGGTCCGAAACCCGTGGCCAGCATGGTCGCGTGAAGATTGTAGAGGAATCCGGGAATACCCGGTTCGCTGGTGTCACAATGGGCCCCGCATTCGCCCCTGGCTTCCAGGACGAGGGTCTTCAGGCCTGCCTTCCCCAGGTAGGCGGAACAACAGAGGCCGTTGATGCCGCCTCCTATAACGATAACATCATAATCGGGCATGTTTATGCCTCCTTCGCTATGGCCGCGCTTGAAGAAAGCGACCCTGGCTCACGGTGATAGACCCTGCCGCCGGTCATGCACTGTTCATAGGCGGCATTCACTCTTTCTACGAGATTACCTTCCGGTTTAAATTTATTCCTGTTCATAAGATAGACCAGGTACTGGGGCAAATTTTTAAGGGCAAAAAAGAACATGGAAGGGGTAAACACGGCCTTCATGATACCGCCGATATCTTCCGGGCTGGAATGTAATTTTAAACTCCCAGGTGACGGGGCTCTGCATGTTTCCGATGATGAGCATGCTCCCCGTTTCAGGATCCTTCAAGGTTTTGCAATACCTGAAATCCATGGAAATCTCCTGCTTCCCCAAACCTCTTGACCAAAGTTTCATCTTATTCCCCCTTCGCGAATTTATGGAACCGACATGTCCCGTTTAATGCATTGCCGATCAGCCGATCCGGGCATCCAGATGTTTTCCAAGACGTTTACCCAGAGCCACTACCGTCCACATCACAGGCAACCCCAGAGCCGAAGGCATGACGCTTGCGTCGCAGCAGTAGAGGTTATTGATCTCTGTTTCCAGGTTACGGTCCACCACATCGCCGATTCTGCATGTTGCCGATGGATGAGCGCCTTGCGGATTGAGAGGAAGGATACTCGAATCTTTTGCGCCGGCCTTACGAAACACCTTTTTGATGATATCAACTCCCTTATCGAGTTTCATCTGGTCAGCCTTGCTGACCTTCTTGGAGAAGGATACTCCCTGAAAAGCTCGCCCGCTGTTTCATCCCGCACTTTCACCATGATGCCCGAGAGCTTCCAAAATCGGGGAAAGTTCAGCAGACTCTTCGGCCCCGCAAAGGCAAGGGTTGCCGCATACATGGCCCAGTTAGGAAATACCGGAACAATGGCGATGCCGTCAGATTCATAGAACTCCAGCGAACCTACGGACATGGGCGTAGCACCGACGGTATTCATACCGGGGATCTCCGCCCCCACGAATTGAAGCCAGTCGCAGCAGAAACCCTTTCCGGCGCGCGAAATCCCGGCACGGCGGAGTATATGCGCATTGTCGATCCCCGCTGAGAGCACAACGAATTTTCCGAAATATTGGACGGGGACTCCTAGTCGTGTGCCCTTTACCCCGACTACCCGACCGTTTTCAACGATGACTTCCGTGATCTTCGTATGGAGATGGAGGTCCGCGCCCTTGACTTACCGCCTCGTCGCCATAGACACGAGCGGTCCACTTGGCGCCGGTCTTGCATCCCAGCATACAGTCCCCGCTTGCATTGCACCGCTTCGGATCGATGAATTTGTCCATTTTCCCCCAGTGGTACCCGATGCTATTGGCGACTTCTACGAGGCGCAAATTCTCCTTGCCCACGAGCTCGTCAGGCTGTTTCTGTATCCACAGATCCTTCTTCGCCTCTTCCGCCTCCTGAGTGAGGTCGATTCCCACCGGGTCGAAAACACTTTTGGGCGGAGGCGCCGCGCATCCTGCTGCAATGTTCGACAAGCCGCCATAGTTGTCAGCGAAGGTAACCGTTCGCCCCTCCTTGCTGCGCACCAGCCCGAAATGCTTTAGAATCATAGCGACGGTCATGGTGTTGCCCATCCATTCCCATCGCCCGCCCGCCTCGAGCATGCAAGACTTTTTTCCCGCGATTGGTCATTTCCCGCGCGACGGTTGAGCCGCCTGTCCCAGTCCCTACGACGATCACATCATATTCTTTTTCATGAAATACTCCTCTTGATCCTGATTTAATTGACAGAATTCGTATTCTTTTTTACGAGATCCATGTCGAGGGGTAGCGGCTTTGTCGGGTCCTGATAAAGGGATAGAGCCCGTTCGGGACAATGCTCCGTACGCAGAGCTCGCAACCCAGTGCAGATTTTCCTTATTGTAGGACCGTTTTTTTCCGGATCGACCTACGATCGCTTCGAAATGGCATGATCCGGGCGCATGTCCCGCATTTCCTGCATTTCGCGTCATCTTGGCTGATGGAGTAGCCCGGAATACGGCTCATGGTGAAGCTCTTGTCGAACTTCGGGCGAACTCGTCGCCTGCAGGGTCACGCAGGTGTCCGGGTGACAGTTGCAGATCACCCCCGTACTCCCCCCCGTCGCCACCTTGAAGAAGGCCTGGGTGACGTACCCATCTTCCTCTGAAGTTTTTGATGATGTCCATGGCCTCCTTCTGGAGATCTTCCGGGCATTGTATTTTTTCCGACAGACGGTCCAGCCAGAAGGCGACGTCTTCTCCCCACGCATGATCAGGAGTTGATCGTCCGGGCCGGTGCGTTCAGTGTCTTTTTACAGGGGCAGTCCATGACCGCGATGAACTCCGGATTTCTGAACAGGATCTTGTAGGCATATTTGAAGGGAACGATTTTTTTGTTTTTTTCAGAGATCGCGCTGATGTCTTCATTGAGTGTCAATAATCTTTTTCGACGTCTCTCGCCGGATATGATTTTTGCATGATACCGGGCTAACGCCATACCTTGATATCAGGCTTGATGCGGTTTAAACCAGGATAAATATTTTGCCAGGATAGTCAAATAGTTAATATACAAACCGCACATAAGGATAATAAAATGAGAAATAAATATAGTTGTGGATGGCCCTGTCGATCCGCCAGCCATGCTTTGCCATCAAAGCTTTTGTTGATGCCCTCATGTATTCTCCCATCCTGAAATCATTTACTTGGTATGCTATCGCAAATTTTTTAGAATAAAACCTGACGAGTCAGGTCTAATTATGTTGTAAACATATGAAATAAATATATCTTGAAGTCAAGATTAATTTATCATATGGTGCAAAAAATATTGAATTGGAAAGAAACATGAAGGGTGAATTAAGAAAAATCCAGATTCTCGATGGGGCAAAGAAGCTTATTGCCCGGAACGGCTATTACCAAACCCGCGTGGAGGATATCCTGCGGGAGGTAAAACTTGGCAAGGGCACCTTCTACTTATATTTCAAGAACAAGGAAGATCTGTTCATCTCGATTCTCGAAAGATTCCTCGATGATTGGGAGGAGGTTGTCCTGAAAGCCACAGCAGATCCAGGCCTTAACGATCTCCAGAGTTACTTCCAGGCCCTCATCACCCGCAGCCTTGATTTTTTTAAACGGAACGAAGAATTGTGCAATATTTATCTTCGTATCGGACCCGGCATTAACGATATTTTTGAACCGTATATCGAGAGATTCGAGCAGAAGATGCTGAATTATGTCACCGATGAGCTTCAAAAAGGGGTTCAAGCCGGTTTTTTCCGGAAAGATATGGACATTGATGTGATGGCTAATATTCTAGTTGGCGGATTTTTACGGATCGCTTACTATTACTTTATTGTAAAAAAAGGAAAACGTAAAAAGCCGAGTATCGAGCATATCTCCGAGGAGTTCTTCAACCTCATCAGCAAGGGCTTGCAGAGTCCCGTCTGATCATGACGGAAATCTCGCCCGGAGTTCTTCTTCGATCTTTTTCTCTGCGCCCTTCCCGACCTGCCTGCCGGCAACCCTTTTATCCACACCATGTTTTTTCTTGATTTTAGGCCGCTATCGTTGTAAAAATTTGCACGGAAGAGAGTAAAATAATTATCGGAACAAGAGGGGATTTTTATGGAAGATTCGGAATTCAACCAGGAGAAGTTTCAAACAATAAGGACTTTATTTTCAGAGATCGCTGAAATGCGGCAGCAGCTCAATGACAAGTATAAAACGAAAGTAGATCTGGAAAATGAGTTGACTCAGCGAAAACGTGTCGAGGAAGAGTTCAGCGGGGCCAAGGCTTCCCTTGAGGAGCAGCTGGCCAACATAACGCCGAAAAGGAACTTCTCTCAGAAGAACTGGAACGCGAGATCCAGGAACGGAAGCGTATCGAGGAGGAGTTCCGCACGGTCAAGGCTTCGCTTGAGGAGCAGCTGGCCAAATAACGCCGGAAAGGAACTCTCTCAAAAGAACGGAAAACGACATCGAGGAAGAGTTCAGCGCGGCCAAGGCTTCGCTTGAGGAACAGCTGGCCAACAATAAGCCGGAAAGGAACCTCTCTTAAGGAGAAGCTGGAACACGAGATCCAAGAACGGAAGCGCATCGAGGAAGAGTTCAGCACGGCCAAGGCTTCGCTTGAGGAGCAGCTGGCCAAGCGTGAGTCTGAAATGGAAGTGATGGCGAACAACCTGCAGAGTGAGAGACAGACCTTGAAGCAGGCGCTGGACAACCTGCAGCAGCAATTTAATACCTTGTACAAATTATAACAAGTGTTTGATTCGGGGGACATAACACTTAATTCACTTGCTTAAGGCAGAAAAAAAGTTTTATGAGCGCTTCATGCCACGAATCTCAAGAAAAAGAAGTGAAAGAGAGAATTAAGTGTTATGTCCCCCGAATTACCCCCCGCATTACCCGAATTACCTGTTACCCGAATTACCCGAATTACACCCCTGACAAAATCAAATAATTGTTTACATTAAAATACAAATATGTATTATAATGTAAATAACTATGAAGAATTATCGTGAGACATATATCAGACGGGCTGAGATTGCCCAATTGATCATTCTGAATCAACTCTATCAGCAGCGAGAAAGCCGAGACCTGATTTTTCAAGGAGGGACAGCTATCAGATGGTGCTATGGCGGCAATCGTTTCTCGGAAGATTTGGATTTTGTGACGCCTCTGACCATTGAGAAGGTAGGGCCTGTTTTGGATGCCGCACTGAAAGGGATGGAGCGGGTTATGATTTCCCATTTCGGCACGGGTACGTTGACGGCAACAGAAAAACAATCGCGGCCGAATTCGTTTAAATGTTTTTTGAATTTCCAATCCTGAATCATCGAGGGAAAAGATTTCCGTTAAGTTTGAAGTTGAAGGCCTCGCTTCCCATCAATTACCGGAAAGTCAAAACCATATTCTTTCCGGGCTTCCATCGGTGGCCTATATGATTGCCGGCGGGGATTTCCGCGTGCCGCGCCCCAATGCTGTTATCGTCACGGAAACGCTGCAGGAAATTATTTCAGACAAGGTGCGTTCTCTGCTTGAACGCCGCTACCTCAAAGGACGCGACCTGTTCGATGTTTGGCATCTCCGCAACGTTTTGAACACGGCTGTGAATATTGAAATCATTGAGCGAAAATTCAAAATGTACAGGGAACCTTTCATTGCTCGCCGTTCGATGGATTTTTTTGCCGTACTAACGAAAGAAAGCAAAGCGTCCATGACGACAGCCATTTCGCAAGATTTATCCCGTTTTCTGCCCTCCGATGTTTTTGAGGTTCAACGTAAAGGAAGTTTTGATGCTTATATTGGCACCGTTCAATCTCTTTTTAAGGAACTCAAGGATAAAGGAGTGCGACTGCCATGACATCTGTGGCGATCTTGAGGCAACTGCCGCAACTTTTCCGATATGCCGATGTTGAGAAGTTTACGGGCAATGCCAATGTCTTTCTCACGAGAGCGCTTGCAAAGGGCTTTGTTGAGCGGGTGGCGCGCGGCGTTTATCTCAATTCCATGCGCGATGGCAGACCGGCGATTGAGGAAGTAGCATGTTTTCTGCGCACTCCGTCCTACATCTCCTGCGAATGGGCTCTCAATAGTCACGGTATTATCATTCAAGCGCCGTTTGTTTGCACGGTATTAACGCTGGATACGGCGGTCGGCCAGTCGCGCAATATCGCATTCGGCGGTGTTACAATTGAATTTTCCCGTATTGCCTCTCGTTTATTTAATGGTTTTGAGATGAGAGATGGTTTCAATCTGGCTGGGCCGGAAAAAGCTCTTCTCGATACCATTTACTTAAGGAAACATATTCCGTTTCCAGATGAACTTGATCTTGAACATATTAATAAAGATATTCTGATGCAGATGGTCATGCCTTTCCCGGCTGTCGTAAAAAAGCGTTTGGAAGATATTTTTCATTGAAACCCGGATAAACCGGAAGCCAGGGAGGTATGTTAATGAACAAGGTTATTCGTAACTGAAAAAGTGTAAAGGATGTATCCGGTCTAAGAAGCATGACCTTCGAAGAGATCCTTGCCTTGCTGTGTCCCCCGCCCTTTTTCACTTCGTGATTTCCCTCACGTGCCCTGGCCAGGCGGGGGTGGCGTGAAACGCCGGGGGTGGATTCTTTCCTTGCCCCTTTAACTATGAGCTACCAGCTATCAGCCATCCACCATTCACTATCCACTATCCACTATCA
>CAVSCG010000008.1:0-46765 GCA_963726395.1 uncultured delta proteobacterium | reverse complement strand
ACAAGTTAAACGGCTGGCGGCTCTTTGCCCAGTCCGCTTGAATGACTGGTTATGTGAGGAGGGAATACATTATAGATGCTATACTTCTATTTCATCTATTCGCAGCAATCTATGTCCCTCAAAAACCGTTAGGATATAAAGGCTATTCCCCTTGATCCTGCAGACGATTCGATATTTTTTAAAAATCAGATCTCGTAAATCAGGGTTGGAAATTTCCGGAACAGTTCTTCCTCTGAGAGGCTTATCTGACAAAGTTTCTGCATGTTCGATTATCTGATCAACAAATTTCTCGGCTCGTTCGAGACTGTCCTGCGATATAAAATCCTCAATTTCGAACAATCGTATCAGAGTTTCATTAGTCCATTTGATTCTCATCACATGCTTCTTCTCGCATTCAATGCGACCTTAAGTTCTTTAGTGCTATAAACATTTCCACTTTCCGTATCCGATATTCCTCTGTTGACAGAATCAACGAAAGCTTTTTTATAAACCAGTTCATCGTAGTCACTGGGAGCAAGGAGAACTCCAGCGGGTTTTCCGTTCTGTGTTATAATTAACGGATGCCCGGCTTTTTGAATACTTTTAAACCATTTAGAGATGCCTGCTTTAAATTCCGCAATGGGAACAATATCATTTGAAATTGAAATGGTTTTCATATAGTGGCTCCTTATTCTGCTATATTTGACGGTCTAAATATAGGCCAATATAATGGCTAAATCAAGTTTTTTCACATAACGAAAAAATCGCCCGGAACGTAGCGATCGGCTGGATTAGTGTTTGGTTTTTATTGCGAAATTATTCTTCACCAAGAGATTCAAGGTCTGCTAGATCTTTTTTCCGGCCAATTGCCCGTTTATTGGCTATGTATTGTTCTCTGCCAAGGAAGTAAACAGGAATATCTCCATATACCCCTTCTAGCTTCCCTTTATCAGCCTCTTGCCATGTAACTCCAGTTATTGAAGTAATGATGTCAATGCGAACTGGGGGAACACCGAGCTGGACCACGGAATCAGGATTCTGAAAATCGTCAATTGTCAGGTTCAGCGAGCCAAAACCAAAATCAGACAAAGCAGATAAGATTCTCTGTGCGTTTTCGAGTGAAGGTTTAACAAAAATATCAATATCGCCGGTAAAACGCGGCGCTCCATGGTATGCGAGGGCATAAGCCCCAACAATCATGTATTCAACTTTATGCCCGTTGAATAACTCTAGCAACTCTTTGAAGTCTTTCTGTGCTTCCATAATATTGCTTTCTCAGATAATCGACGGTTGCAACGCGTTCTTCCGCAGGTCGGCTTAACCAGTACAAGAGATCGATCTTGGCAGATTGGAGGTTATAAAGACTACTTTTGCGAACAACTTTTTTAATCATAATTGATAGTTATCATAAAATCATGCATATTTCTAGAATCTTTCACCGAACGAAGGAATCAGCCGGAGCGTAGCGATCGGCTGAATTGAGCTGGTTCGGATTCTTTATTTCTCCGATTTTTCCAAAAGCATTTTGATTGCTTGTTCCAATGCACGGTTAAATTCTTCCGGACGATTCATCATTAAGAAATGATCCGCCTTCTTCAGAACAATAGCCTGGTAAGAAAACATGTGTCGCCTGTTTGCCTCATAGTTAATGGGCCACAAATCTCCATTCACGGTTATGACGGGAATTTGGATTTTTTCAAATACTTTAGCTGCTTCACCGGTGATGTATTGTGCCATCATCTCATTCATTGCACTTAAGGCAACAGTGGGAGGCGCGGCCGAAACATCGGAAAGAATCCACTCGCGGAGTTGAGGATCGGTTTGAGGCAAAATCATCTCCCCGATGAACTGCCTGCTCCCGGCTCGAAAATCCTTCTCCAGAGGGGCGGTCATCTTTTTTAGCTCTTCGGAAGTCAACGGGTATTCTATATTGTCAAGAGTATCGATGCCGATCAAACCAATAACTCGATTCGGCATGAGTCGAGCAGCCTCTGCAATCACCGAGCCGCCCATGGAATGACCTATCAGAATGACGCGAGGGCTGCCAACTGCTTCTGTCACGGCCCGCACATCCTCTCCAAAAGCGCCCATGGTATACTTTGTACGTGACATCCCCGAGTGACCGTGACCGGCTAGGTCAAGAATGACGACACGATGCTTTTTTGAGAAATGCGACGACTGAGCACGCCAATAGCGGGCATCGCAACTCCAACCATGCACGAACACAAGAGTCGGTTCTCCAGCGCCGTAGACCTCATACGAAATCGGAGTACCATCCTTGGATAGAATAACATGGGACCATTCTGCTTGAGCTTGTATCTCTCCAAAGACCAAAATCAGTAACACTAAGCAACCAACCAGGCTCACAAAATGTATTGTGTCCGAATTGCAGCGAAGTCTGTTATCTCCCTGAACGATATTCATTTCAACCTTCATTATCTTTCTCCTCTTTGCTCCGAACGTGAGAGATCAGCGGCGTGGTTTACCGCGTACGCAGGATTTGTCTTGTTGGGCCATGTGCTTCACTTCAGCATAGCGGAAACAACCAACGATATGGTCATTAACCATGCCAACGGCTTGCATGAACGCATAGCAGATCGTTGAGCCAACGAAGTTGAACCCGCGTCGTTTCAGGTCTTTGCTCATCGCGTCAGACTGATCAGTTCGTGTCGGCAGTTCTGCCATGGATGTCCAATTATTCTGCCGGGGCGTGCCATCCACATACTGCCAGAGAAATGCAGCCAGTGTCCCATACTCCTCTTTTATCTTCAGTACCCCCTGTGCATTTTTGATCGCCGATTCTATCTTGAGTCGGTTTCGCACGATGCCAGAATCGGTGAGCAAGCTTTGGATATCACGTTCAGAATAAGCGGCTATCTTCTCGGGATCAAAGGCGTGAAACGCTTTTCGGTAGTTCGCTCGCTTCTTGAGTATAGTCATCCAACTCAGCCCCGCCTGTGCGCCCTCTAAGAGCAACATTCCAAATAAGTGTTGATCGTCATCATAAGCAGGTACGCCCCACTCGTTATCATGGTATGCAATGTAAAGGGGGTTGTTTCCACACCATTCACATCTGCGTCTCATTCAATTCTCCAAGCCCAACGAAAAAATCAGTCGGAGTGTAGCGATCGGCTCTAGCGCCCCATTGGGCTAAAATTTCTTTTGGAAACTCCCCTTTTGTCTCGATATTCATTCCGCAGTCTCCTACCCTATCGGCAGACTAGACCCATTATTCCGAGAAAATCACTATTTCAATATCAGAGACAGAGGATACTGTTTCAGGTTGCCTCCGACCCAAAAAGATGAGGTGACGACAACCTCTATTATTTTTTTATCTTTAAAAACTATTACGGCATAGGAACGTAAAGGCCATATTCCACTTTTCCATTTCACCTCAAACTCGTATGCTTGTGTGTCATCCTTCAGTTTAATCTCTTTTCCGTATAGTATTTTAACATTGGATGCCTTCCACGGGCCCTCAAGAGCCTTTTTAAATACAAGTGTCGCATCCTGATAAGTCATACCAGCGGGAAGATCATGCACCGCGACTTCGAGAGTTGTAGCCGACCCGAGCTTGGGCTGACGACAAAGAATAGCATTTAGATCCTGGGATTTTTGATCAACCCATTTGGGAATAGTCAAAGTGAAATCAGGTGATTTATGAACAAACAATTCTGTGTCCACGGCGTTTGCATTCGATACAGGCATCACCAACAATTCCATAATAAAAATAAACAGTAGTACGGCACCTTTGAAAATTATTTTCATTGTCATTCCTCCCTATCATATGCCCAACGCTCCGTTTAAGCCGCCGAGGGGGCGCGCAGCGTCCCAGAGGTCGGCTCGAACCGGTTGTTGGGCGGCTTACCTTGTGCCATTTGTTGCCCACCAGTAATATGCTGCCATCTCAATATCGGCGGGTGTCCAGTTCATTTGGATATTCTGTGCCGCACACGTGTAAAGAGCAGGAATTGCATTCATTGCTTGCGCAATGCAGGCGAGAGTTGGCAAGTAGTTCAAGAAATATTCGGCCTTGTTGTGCTTGTAGCTGGGTTGGTTGTAGATGGCGAGCCTTGAAGTTGTATGGCGGCCGTTCGCCCACTCTCGATTAAAGTGCGTGGCAGCGCCCCCACCAACAATTTGCAGTGAGTTAAAGAAATAGGAGGCATGTCTGTCAACAGCTGCACCGTGGTTTGGGGAACAGAAGCGAAAAATCTTTGATGCGATTACGAGACTGATTCCGGGAAGTGCGCATAACGCATCAATGCCAGTACGCTCATGTGCAGGGTTGATGAGGCAAGAGATGGCCGCTTGCATTCGAACTTGTTGTGCGGGTGACGCGCTAGCGATCTGGGAATGTGAGTTGGCATTATTACTTGCCCATAGTGACACTGCCACAACTATGGCCAACGCATTAGCGGGAGTGCGATTTGCCAGATAGGCGTGGACTGTCGCCTCAAGATTTAAAATCGTCTGTTTACTTTGTGCCGCACCTGTCCCCGCGGGCCAGTCGTATCCGTTCCGAGCTTGGCGAAGAAGATTGATTAACGATTGCGACGGGCTGCATCGTCCAACAGCAGCGCGGGTCAGCGTAACGCCCACCGGAAGGCACGGAGCATCGTTAGGTATTGGCATAGTTGCTTCTCTCGAGTTTAAAGTTGCCCGCAAATTTAAGACGCCTAACAGTGTAATAGATGGAAAAATTTTCTACTTATTATGATATTAAAGTATAAAACATGGAAAATCACAGCTATGGAACCCTCCACGATTAGCCCCGCCTTGGGCGGGATTACACTTATAATTTATAGAAATGCTTAACTATTTTAAAATATGAGTATTGAAAATCAACCAAAGTTCCTCCCCAATCCGAAACTTAAATTAATGGACCAGGTAAAAGAGGTTCTTCGGTATCACCATTACGCTTATCGCACGGAGCAGACCTATTGTCAATGGATACTTCGTTATATCAACTACTTCGGAGGTAAAACCCATCCGAATCTTCTCGGTGCAAAAAATATTGAGGCGTTTCTTTCCCATCTGGCTACCGAAGGCAGGGTAAGCGCCTCAACGCAGAGGCAGGCGCTTAATGCGCTGGTTTTCCTCTACAAACATGTTATGGATATTGAACTGGAAGAAGAGATCACCCCGGCGCTTCGCGCCACCCATCCAGGCATGCGATTTTCAGCATCCCCGGTAGAGCCCGCTAATATTTCTTGCCGGGTTTCTTTTTGCGCTTATTGAAGAAGAAGGATTCGCGGGTTTTGGCGCCGCCGGCGTAACGCTTTCCCGGATAGTCGCCACGCCCGCCTCTTTCGGCGTAATCGATTCTCACGCGCCGCTGGGCATACTTTTCCTTGCCGAATCTGGCAATCAGAACTTCGGCAAACTGGGCGTCCACCTCAAAGTAGGAATTGCACAACTGCACATCCACATTGGCTACGTGCAGTTTTGCGATATTGGCCACCTCCAGCAAATAAGCCTGGAGTTTCTTGGCGTTGAATTTTTCCATCTTCCCCAGATTGACTGAAAGGCGCGTCAGGCCGCCCGGTGCGGCCTTGGACGCAGTACGGGAAGGCATGGCCTTCATCTCTTTTTTCTGCGACACATTGATGTCGGTGGCGTCGCGGTAATAACTGAGGAAGCGGTTGAACTCCGCCGAAACAAAACGCGCAATGATGTCTTCCTTGCTCAATGTTTTGAGTCGCTCATACGCGGCGGGCAGAAACCTGTCAATATCCGCGTGCTGAATTTCCGTAGCTTTAAGCTTTTCCACCAGATGCAGCAGTTGCTTTTCGCAAACTTCCACACCGGTGGGAATTTTGGCCTGTTGAAATTTCTTGCCGATCTGCTTTTCGATCTGGCCTATTCGAAACACTTCCTTGATATTGACGATGACAATCGAAATGCCCGATTTACCCGCCCGTCCGGTGCGGCCGCTACGATGGGTGTAGTATTCAATATCATCCGGCAGATTATAATTGATGATATGGGTCAGATCGACTACGTCAATCCCGCGGGCGGCAACATCGGTGGCCACCAGCATCTGCAAATTTCGGGTACGAAACCGGTTCATCACGGAGTCGCGCTGCGCCTGCGACAGATCACCGTGTAGGGCGTCTGCGTTATAGCCATCCTTGATGAGCCAATCGGCAACTTCCTGCGTCTCGGTACGCGTGCGACAGAAAATGATCGAGTAAATGTCGGGGTAAAAATCGGCAATCCGCTTGAGCGCGAGATACCGGTCTTTGGCATGCACGACGTAATATTGATGAGAAACATTTTCCGCGCCGGTGTTACGGGTGCCGACGGTGATTTCCATCGGCTTCTTCATGTAACTGTGTGCGATGGCTTCAATCCCACGCGGCATGGTGGCGGAGAAGAGCAACACCCTTTTATTCTCTGGCGTAGAGGCGAGTACGCCGCTCAGCTCTTCCTTAAATCCCATGTTAAGCATTTCGTCGGCTTCATCAAGCACCAGCCATTTGATGGCGGAGACATTCACTTTTTTCCGGTTGAGCATGTCCAGCATTCGGCCCGGTGTGGCAACAACAATCTGCGCACCTGCGGCCACCTGACGAATCTGAGTGACAATATTGGCCCCACCGTAGATCGGCACTACGTTTAGGTTGTCGATATACTTTGCCATATTGGTCAAATCGTCTGTAATCTGGAGGCAAAGCTCGCGCGTGGGAGCCAGAATCAGCGCCTGTGTTTGCTTGGACGCTGTGTTGATCTGTTGAATAATCGGGATACCAAAGGCCGCGGTTTTACCTGTTCCGGTATGGGCCAGGGCAACCAAATCCCTGGTTTGTTTAAGCAAAAAGGGAATGACCTGTTGCTGCACAGGCATCGGGGTTTCAAATCCCATGTCGCTGATGGCTTTCAATATTCTTTTGTCGATGTCCGACTCGCTGAATGCTGTCATTTTTGTGTTCATGATTTAACCTTGCTTTCTGTTCATGTTAAAATATTACTTATGATTATATCTAATTGTCCGATTTAACAAGAAACATTAACAATATTTTAAAATCAAGTAATCATCATTGAATGCCGGGACAAATTGTGTTTATAAATAGGCAGGCCATACAGGAAAATATTATGAATCAAAAATCCAAACCGGTCGAGATCGATTTCAATGCCGAATTCAAGCGGGCAATGGCGCTCATGGAGGAGACGCAAAGAAATATCCTGATCACCGGACGGGCGGGCACGGGGAAGTCAACGCTGCTCACATATTTCCGCAATTCCACTAAAAAGAAAGTGGTTATTTTGGCGCCGACAGGCGTAGCGGCCGTCAATGTCGAAGGTCAGACAATCCATTCCTTTTTTCATTTCAAGCCGAATGTAACGCCGGCTTCGATCAAAAGAAAAAAGAAGTCTGAAAAAGATAAACCGACCATCTACAAGAAGCTGACCACGATTGTGATTGACGAAGTATCGATGGTGCGTGCCGACCTGCTCGACTGCATCGACAAATTCCTGCATCTCAACGGACCGAATGAAAAGCAGCCATTCGGCGGCGTTCAAATGATTTTTATCGGCGATCTGTATCAACTGCCGCCGGTGGTCACATCCGCAGAGCGCGACATCTTCAAAAGTCATTACCCGACGCCCTATTTTTTCAGCGCGAAATGTTTTGACCAAATAAATATTGAATATGTCGAACTGGAAAAAGTCTATCGCCAGAAAGACGATGAGTTTGTCCGGCTGCTCAACACGATCCGCAATCGCTCCGTGACGGATGACGATCTGGTGCAATTTAATAAACGTTGCGATCCGCAGTTTGAAGCGCCTCCGGGATCCTTCTATCTGTCGCTGACCAGCACCAATGCTCTCGCCGATGCCATCAACGAAAAGCGCCTGGCCGAACTGCCCGGCAGACTCTGGAAAGCCGCAGGCCAGATCGAAGGCGATTTCGGCAAGGAATATCTGCCGACGGCCGTGGACTTGAAACTAAAAAAAGGCGCGCAGATCATGCTGCTCAATAATGACTCCCTGGGCCAGTGGATCAACGGCACCATCGGCAAAATTAGAAAGTTTGAACAAGACGACGAGGATGAAGATGTGATTGTGGCCGAACTGGACAACGGCGATACGGCGCGCATTTCACCCTACACCTGGAAGATCTACCGTTTTTTTGTAAAGAATAACGAGCTGCGTTCGGAGGAAGTCGGATCGTTCCGTCAGTATCCGGTTCGTTTGGCCTTTGCGGTCACCATTCACAAAAGCCAGGGAAAAACCTTTGAAAACGTGGTGATTGATGTGGGGCGCGGCACGTTTGCCCACGGTCAGATGTATGTGGCTCTCTCACGCTGCACTACCCTTAACGGTATTGTCCTCAAGCAGCCGCTGAAGAAAAATCACATTTTGATGGACTGGCAGGTGGTAAAATTCCTTACGGGTCTTCAATACGCTCAATCCGCCAGAACGTTCAGCCGCGAAGATAAGCTGAAAATGATCGAAACGGCGATTATTGAAAAGAAAAATATCGAAATCCTCTACCTCAAGGGGCAGGATGAAAAATCACGCCGGACCGTGCGCCCCCTTTTTATGGGTGAAATGGAATATAAAGGATACCCCTACCTGGGGCTGGAAGCTTTCTGCCTCAACCGCCGGGAAAAACGCATTTTTAACGTGGATAAAATTCTGGAAATCGCCGAACAAGACCAACCGCCGTTGGAATAAGCGCTTCTTTTTTATGTCAACAATTAAAACATCCCCTTTTTGTGCATCAGGTCTTCCTGATCCGTGAGCAGAAGCCCGGCATTGTCCAGCGCGTCTGTAAATTGATTATTTCTATGGTGGTTCTATCTCAACAGCATGGACACAAAGATCGGGGCAAAATACAGGACGGACAAGGCAAGAGCAACAGCACCTGCACTGGAAATCTGTTTGTCGATCTTTGCTATCACCCCGTCCCAGTCTGTTTTCCGGGCTTTGCGCATCATGGCCCCGAACAATTCCCGATTCAATGATCCTGTCGAATTCTCGTTCATCGCCATCGGCAAGGTAGAAATACCGGTTGTGGTCTGCATAACTTTTACTCCGTATTTTTTGATCCGGGTTACATCAGATATTTTCTGACGGAGGCGGTGATCACGCCGCCTATTTTGAGTTCTTCCTTGGGATGTATCAGGGGGTAAGCCGGATTGGCCGCTTCCAGAACAACCTCCCTGCCCTGCCTGCGGAAATATTTCATTGTCCACTGGCCATCGACTTCGGCCAGAACAATATCGCCGTTTTTGGGCGTTCGGTTCCGCTCGACAATGACCAGATCACCTTCCATAATGCCCGCGCCGATCATCGAGTCGCCGGTGACACGCAACAAAAAGGAAGAATCCGGTTTGGCCACCAGATATTCATCCATAGACACAACGTCGCGTGCGCTTTCTTCGGCGGAGACGGGAAGACCGGCGGCAACATTGCCAACCAGGGGAATTCCGAAGGAAATCCCCGACAGTTTGAGAAATCCCTGAGCATCTTTTTCCAGAATGCCTTTTTCGATGAGTTTATCAATCCAGTAAGACACCACACTTTTTGAACGCACTTCGAACAGGTCCATCATCTCGGTATAGGTGGGCATGCGTTTTGAAGAACGATAAAAAGCAACTAGGGCCTGCTCAATCGATTTTATGTCACGAGTCTTTTTCATGGCTTCCCTTATATAGAACGAACGTTCTAATGTCAAGCACTTTTTAATTTATTTTGATTATCATCGTATTAATACAAAATGGAGGCGTTGTGATTTTGGAGGGAACGGTCGCGACCCTACTCTGCATCCAACAGAAAAAATAAAGACACTTTTGTGCCGCGTCCTAGTTGGCTTTCAATTTCCATTTTGCCGCCGTGCGCGAGCATCAGGTGTTTGACAATCGAAAGACCCAGTCCCGTGCCACCCAGTTCGCGCGAGCGCGTTTTATCCACGCGGTAAAACCGCTCGCCCAGACGCTGAATTTCTTCCCGGGGAATGCCTGCTCCGGTATCGCTAATCGTTACAACCATACCGCCCGCTTTTTCTTCAGCGTCAAGGGTCACGTGGCCACCCTCAGGGGTAAACTTCACGGCGTTATCCAGCACATTAACAAAAACCTGACAGAGCCGGTCACGATCCGCTTTAATATGATGAATTTTATACGGGATTTTATTCTCAATACTGATTTTCTTAACCCCGCTTTAGCTTCCATAAGCTGCAGAACGCTATCGATCACATCCGAGAGAAACACATCTTCAAAACGGAAATTTATTTCACCCAGTTCGATCTTTGAGATGGTCATCAGATCCTCCACCAGCCGGTTGAGCCTTTGCGACTGTTTGAGGATGATATCGATAAACCGCCTGGCATCTTCGGGATTATCGATGGCACCGGCCTGGAGTGTCTCCAGATAACCGATAATGGCGGTAAGCGGCGTACGGATTTCATGCGTGACATTGGCGACAAAGTCCGTGCGAATCCTCTCCAGTTTTTTCAACCTTGTGACGTCGTGAAACACGATCATGATTTTTTCTTCGCCGGGATAGTCGTGGACTTCGGAAATGCTGATATTCATAATCACGGGATCAACACTGCCCAGCGTGATTTCCCGGGCAACGGTAACGCGGGATTCTCTGAAATTTTGGAAACCTCTCCGCAATTCCACATTGCGAAAGGCTTCCATCAACGTTTTGCCGCTAATGTCTCCATACTGACCGGCAAGGATGTTCGCCAATGATGGGCTGACAAATTCAATCTTCTCCTCAGCATTCAAAATCAAAACACCCTCGTTGATGCTAGTCAAAGCAGTCATCAGCTTGCTTTTTTCTTCGTGGACCAGGCGGATTTTGCTTTGCAGTTCCTCCACCAGATAGTTGATGTTGTCCGCCAGTTTTTTCGTTTCATCAGAGGTATGCAAAATGATGGTCCCCTGAGTCTCTCCCCGACGAAGCCTTTCGGTAAATCTTTCCATCGCCCGAATCGGCTCGGCAAGTCGATAAGAAATGTAAAGCGCAAGAAGCAGAGAAATAACCGCAACCACAAAGATCGCCAACAATATTTTTTGATAAACTTTTTCAATCAGAGACTGCACATCATGCAGAGGACGAGCCAGCCGGACATAGCCGGTGATCTGCGCTTTGGTTTTGATGGGAACGGCAACATAGAGCATCTCCACACCCAGCGACTGGCTGAAGCGGATAGACTTGCCCTTGCCTCGAAGCCTGGCTTCCTGTATCTCCGGACGGTTCAGATGATTTTCAAGTTGGGCGATGTGTTTTTCCGAATCGGCAAAGACCCTGCCCTGCTCATCCACCAGCGTCACCCGGGAACCGGATATACTTGCAATTTGACGCAATTGATCAGACATTTCTTTTGCGGAACTCAAATCAATCAGCTCGGCATAGGTCAATAGTTCTCCCTCAATCTTATCGGTCATAACCTTTCGAATCTCGTCCTTGATAAAAATATTTAAAACGAGAAAGGAAAAAAAGATAATGACGAGATAAGAGATAAATATCTTTAAAAATAGATTGCGTTTCACGCCGGCTCCTTATTCGTTTAAGGGACAGGTTTGATGACGAACGCATTCGCCGGTCACCATGTACATAACCATATCCGCAATGCCCTTGGAGTGATCGGCGATACGCTCTAGATTTTTAGAAACCTGCATGATCAACAGGGCACGGTGAATCGATTTGGAATCCTCCATCATGAACGTCAAGAGTTCCCGAAATATTTGTTCGTTTAAGTCATCGACGACCTGCTCCGTCTGCCGGACTTTTTCGGCCATCTGCATATCGTTGCGAATAAAACTATCGAGGGAATCCTTGATCATCGAGCCGACCAGATCGGTCATCCGGGGCAAATCAATATAGGGCTTGAGTTGCGGCTCTTCGTTTAATTGCAGGGCCTTCTCGGCAATATTCACCGCCATATCGCCGATCCTTTCCAGATGGCCGGTAATTTTAATCGCCGTGGTGATAAACCTCAAGTCAATCGCCGTGGGTTGCCTGAGTGCCAGGATCTTGATGCACCGCTCTTCAAGGTCCGTGTCCAGCCTGTCAATTTCATTATCCTCCTTGATGACCTTATGAGCAATATCCGAATTTCTTTCCGACAGAGACGTCATCGCCTGCTGAATGGCCTTTTCGGTCAGAGCGCCCAGATAGATCAGGCCGTTCTTGATCTCCTGCAACTCTTTTTCGTAATGTAAACTGGTGTGTCTTTTTTCTTCCATTGTTGCCCCTCCAGGTGATTTTTCAGCCGAATCTTCCCGTAATATAGTCTTCCGTTTGTTTAACATCCGGTTTGGTAAATATTTTCTCCGTCTTATTATACTCGACTAAGTTTCCGATATAAAAGAAAGCGGTCTCATCGGAGATACGCGCCGCCTGCTGCATATTATGAGTAACAATGATGATTGTATAGTCTTTTTTCAACTCTTCAATTAATTCTTCGATTTTGGCAGTGGAAATAGGATCGAGTGCGGAGGTCGGTTCATCCATCAACAAAATATCCGGTTTCATTGCCAGAGCGCGGGCGATGCAGAGCCGCTGCTGCTGGCCGCCGGAAAGATTCATGGCGGATTTATTCAAGATGTCTTTGACCTCATCCCACAAAACTGCCTGTTTCAGGCTCTGTTCCACAAGTGTATCCAGATCGCCTGCTCTTCATGCCCGTCAGTTTCGGACCATAGGCAATATTGTTGTAAATCGTTTTCGGGAAACGGATTGGGCTTCTGAAAGACCATGCCGATCTTGCGGCGGATTTCCACCGGATCGACATCGGGCGCATAGATATTTTTCTCTTCAAAAAGGATTTCCCCTTCAACCCTTGTCCCGTCAATTAAATCATTCATCCGGTTCAAAAGTCGGAGCAATGTCGATTTGCCGCATCCGGACGGCCCAATGAGCGCCGTTACTTTATTTTTTCCAAATGTCATCGATATATCCGTCAGCGCTCGGGTTGAACCGTAATAGAAATTCACGTTGTTTAATTGAATAATTGTTTTGGAATCCATTCTTACCACCTTTTATTTCTTCTCATGTAACTCCGGATAACAATCGCCACAAGATCAATTCCCAATACCACCGCCACTAAAACAAGTACTGTTCCGAACTGGATGGGTCGCGTTGCCTCTATGTTCGTGCCCGCCGTCGCCAGCACATAAATATGATAAGGCAGAGCCATTACTTCATCAAAAACCGAACTGGGAAGTTTGGCGGTGAAATAGGCTGCAGCGGTGAACATGATCGGTGCCGTTTCGCCGGCGGCGCGGCCAATTCCCAAGATAGAACCGGTCAGAATGCCCGGCATGGCATTGGGCAGCACGATCCGATAGGTTGTCTGCCATTTGGAAACGCCCAAAGACAGCGATGCCTCCCGGAAAGTTTGCGGCACCGATTTGAGGGCTTCTTCCGACGCGCCGATGATGGTCGGCAAAATCAAAAATCCCAGGGTCAGCGACCCAGAAAGAATACTCGAACCGAACTTCAGAAAAATGACAAAAAAGCCAAGCCCGAACAAGCCAAAAACAACCGAGGGCACACCGGCCAGGCAGTTAATGCCTACTTTGATGAAACGGACAATTTTACCCTGCTTGGCATATTCCGTAAGATAGATCGCCGATGCGATGCCCAGCGGCAGGCCGATGGCAACCGCACCGACCGTCAGATAAATCGTCCCCAAAATGGCGGGCATAATGCCGCCCTTCGTCATGGAATCCGTAGGAGGTTTGGTGATAAAATCCCAGCTGATTGCGCCAATGCCGTTGACGATGATATACAAAATAAGTCCGCACAGAGCCAGTACGATGATCAAAGCTGACAAACGCACCGTGCCGAAAAAAAGCGCTTGCTTAAAATAGCGCCACCTCATGAAATTATTTTTAGATGAATTCATATATTTTCCATCTAAAGCGTTCCCGATCCTATCTGCCGGAATTTGTGAGAAACGTAATCAGCAACCAGGTTAAAAAACAATGTCAGGAAAAATAAAACGATACCGATAGCGAAAAGTGATTGATAATGCGCGCTGCGGAAAGGCGCTTCGCCCATTTCCGCAGCAATACTTGCCGGCATCGGACGAACCGAATCAAACAGACTCTCCGGAATAGCGGCGGCGCCTCCGGCCACCATCAGAACCACCATCGTTTCGCCGATGGCTCTGGCCATCCCTAGCATCACCGCGGTGGAAATGCCGGACATCGCGGCGGGTAAAATCACCTGAACAATGGTTTCAAATTTGGTCGCACCCAGTGCGTAAGATGCTTCTTTGAACTCCCTCGGCACAGCATACAGGGCATCCTCGGAAATACTCGATATCGTCGGGATCGCCATGAGGGCCAGAATCATCGAGGCATTGATGATATTCAAGCCTGTAGGAAGATCAAACGTATCCTGCAACCACGGCGCCACAATGACCATCCCGAAAAAACCTAGAACAACGGAAGGCAGACCGGCCAGAAGTTCGATGACAGACTTGAGAATCTCCTTGATCGCCTGGGGAGCAATTTCAGAAATGTAAATGGCGGACATCACACCCAGCGGCACGGCAATCAAAGTTGCCAGCAATGTAACGATTAAAGAGCCAAAAATCAGAGGGAAAATGCCGAAGGACGGCGGATCATAGGTGGGATACCACTCCATCCCGAAAATAAAATCTTTGACGGATACTTTACCGAATATCGGCAGGCCTTCGCGAAAAAGGGAAAACACGATCAGCCCCAGAACGATGACTGAAACCAGGGCAAAAAGAAAAAATATGTATTTGATGATAATTTCTTTGGTCTGACGAGTCATACTGCCTCAACGCCCACCATTGGATTGCTTCACGGTCTTACGAAAATAAGCTTCGCTGCGGGTGATGAAAAACACCTGTCCCCGCAGCGAAAACTCGTTATTATCATTGGCAATTATTTTTTCTTACCTGTTTTCTTCACGTCAACCAGGGGAACAAATCCTTCTTTGGCAACAATTTTCTGACCGTCTGCCGATTTGACGAAAGCAATGTACTTAGCAACGTGGCCTTCCGGTTCACCGTTGGTGTACATGTAAAGCTCACGGGAGAAGGGGTATTCTTTGGACATCGCCGTCTGAATGGATGCGGTTATGCTGTTGACTTGTAAGGGCTTTACGCTTTTATTGACATAACCGATACCCAGATAAGCAATAGCATAGTGATTTTTTGCCACTGCGGTCACGAGAGCACCGTTGGAAGCCAGCATCTGCGCTCTGGGTGTCACCTTTGCTTTCTTCATCACAAAATGATCCCAGGATTCAAATGTGCCGGACGATGAGTCGCGGGAAATCACCACGATCTTTAAATCTTCTCCGCCGACTTCCTTCCAGTTGGTAATTTTACCCTGGTAAATCTGGCTTAATTGGTCGATGGATAAATTCTTGACTTTGTTTTTCGGATGCACAACGGGAATGATGGCGTCATAGGCCACGACATGGGCAACTGGTTTAACACCTTTGCTTGCAGCTAGAGCAACTTCTTCCTTTTTAATTTCCCGTGATGAGGTGGCGATATCAGTTGTTTTGTCAATTAATGCTTTGACGCCTTCGCCGGAACCGCCACCGGATAAAGACATTTGCACGCCGGGATTGGCCTTCATATAGGCTTCCAGGGTACCCTGCGCTACGGGCAAAACCGTCGTCGATCCCTTGATAACAATGGATTGATCCGCAAACGACATTCCGCTCATCATCGCAAATGCGGCCATGGCCAATACCACTTTTTTGAAAATACCTAACATTGGATTATCCTCCTGATTTCTTAATTTGTGAATCTTTTACAGGATCAATGTTACAGTTTTATGACAGCTTGAAGAAAATGTAGAAACAGCTTGGAATAAGGAAGCAAACACTCCTGAAATAACCGAAACCTATTGCATATCGTTAAATTTATAACCGAATCCCCGAACGGTTAAAATATATTTGGGGTTGTCCATATCTTTCTCGATCTGGCTGCGCAGGCGACGAATATGCACATCGACGGTGCGATCAATAATAAACGTATCATCACCCCAGACGTGGTTCAGAATCTGATCTCTCGAATAAACCCGGCCGGGGTTATGGGACAGAAAAAAAAGAAGTTTAAGCTCAGTGGGGCTCAACATGACTGGTCTGCCGTTAACATTAACTGTACATGATAAGTAATTGATGGCCAGCCCGTCAAATTCAAAAGTTTCTTTGTGGGACGGTTTCTTCCCTTCCTGGATACGCCTCAGAAGCGTTCTTACTCTGGCGGTGAGCTCTTTCACGCTAAAGGGCTTGGTTATGTAGTCGTCCGCTCCGAGTTCCAGACCGATAATCTTATCGACTTCATCAGCTTTAGCCGTAAGCATAATTATCGGCAAAGGAGAGGTTTCCGGATTGGCACGGATCCTTTTGCAAATATCCAAGCCGCTGACACCGGGTAACATCAGGTCCAGAATCAGCAAATCCGGTTTTTCGATTCTGACTTTGCAAAGCGCTGTTTCGCCATCATGCGCTTTGATCGTGACAAATCCCTCCCGCTCCAGGTTATAGGACACCAGTTCAACGATATCCGGTTCATCATCAACAATCAGGATTTTTGCCATAGTTACTCATGATAAGCAGAATCATTAGACGGGGATCAACGTCAATGGCATCGTGTGCCGCCATCCTTACAATCAAGACCATATAGAATAATTAATCAGCCACAATTTTAAATACTTCATCACCGGGGCGCACGCGGTCTGACACCTTGAGACCGATGGAATCACCGGTAACAGCTTTTTGCACTGATTTATTGTCTACTTCCATGGACTGAATCACATCAGTAAATTCCGTCGTATGACCGGAAAATTTAATGCTGTCTCCGATCTGTAATTCACCCTCCGTAATATGAACAGCAGCCACAGAAGGTTTTGCAAAAAACTTAACCACTTCGCCGATCTTTTTTTCTGCCATAATAAATCCTCCATCCGTTAAATTGCATGATTCTTTGCTTTTTTAAGGATAATTTCGACCGTCTTGAAGTCGGACAACGGGCTGAATCCGCAAATTACGCTTCAGTGTTCTTGGATTTAATACATTTTTTATTTTTAAAAAACAACCACAAAAAAAGGCAGGGTTTGCGCCCTGCCTTTTTGCTGTTCAGTATGATGGATTATTCAGCCTTCTTTTCCTTTGCTTTTCTTTTCGACTTTGCTTTTTCCTTCTTTTTCTCATCAGGAATATATTCCAGAATGGAAACCGGTGCGTTATCGCCGAAGCGGTAGCCGACTTTGACAATCCGTGTATAACCGCCGGCGCGATTACGGAATCGCTCAGTCAACTCGCCGAATAGCTTACCGACCATATCTTTATCCCGGACAATTGATAACGCCTGGCGCCGCGCATGAAGGTCGCCTTTTTTACCCAACGTGATCATTCTATCCGCCAGCTTGCGCACTTCCTTGGCCATTGTATCCGTCGTGCGAATACTTTCATGTTTTATAATCGAAGTCACCATATTGCGAAACATAGCTTCCCGATGGCTGGACGTTCGTCCTAATTTTCTGCCCGCCTTACCATGATACATTGTGAAATTTTCCTTTCCTTACTGTCAAATCCTGCTTTGCGCCATGTCACTTACTTTATGTCGCTGTTCCTACGGATTGATGTCCAGCTTCATTCCAAAAACAAGACCATATTCATTGAGGATATCCTTAATTTCGGAGAGTGACTTGCGGCCGAAATTCTTTGTTTTGAGCATATCCGCTTCTGTCTTCTGTACTAATTCTCCAATCGTGTTTATCCCCGCGTTTTTCAGGCAATTGGCTGAACGGACGGAAAGTTCCAGATCTTCAACAGACCTCGTCAAAATTTCGTTGACGTTTCCTTTTTCATCTTCCTTTTCCGGTAAAATCTCTTCTTCAACTTCTTCGAAATTAATGAAGACATCCAGTTGCTGTTTTAATATTTTTGCTGCGTAAGCGATAGCATCGCCCGGATTCAAACTACCATCGGTCCAAACCTCCATCACCAATTTGTCATAATCCGTGATTTGGCCGACGCGGGCGTGCGACACCACATAGTTCACTTTTTTAATCGGTGAGAAAATGGCATCAATATTAATGGTTCCCTCCGGCTGATCGGGTTCCAATTCCTTCCTGGCAGCCGTATATCCCTTGCCCATCTTTACGACCATTTCCGCTTTAAAGGCGCCACCGCCGGACAGAGTCGCAATATAATGATCGGTATTTAAAACCTCAATGGTTCCATCCGTAATAATGTCACCGGCCGTAATTACACCGGCGCTGGTCACATTAAATCTCACAATTTTGGTATCCGCCACTCCCAGTTTAAAGCGAACACCCTTCAGATTCAAAATAACATCCGTGACGTCTTCCTTGATTCCGGGAATCGTAGAAAACTCATGTAAAACGCCGTCAATTTTTATGGAAGTGATCGCCGCTCCCTGAATGGAAGACAAAAGCACCCTTCTTAACGCGTTGCCCAGCGTTACTCCATACCCTCTTTCCAAAGGCTGAATTGTAAATTCTCCATAGAATCGTGTATGCGTTGCTTCATCAACATCAACACGTTTGGGACGAATCAAACTCGACCAGTTTCTCTGCATAATCAAACCCACCTCTATAGCTGGTTTATTAAAGATTTCATTTGCCTACTTCGAATAAAGTTCTACAATAAGCTGTTCCTGCACCGGCATCGTTAAATCTTCACGAACCGGCAGCATTTTAATGGTCGCTTTAAAGTTATCTTTATCCAATCCCAGCCAATGTGGCACACCGCGTCTCGCGACGGTTTCCATTGCTTCAAGTATCCGATTAATCTTTCGAGAGCCTTCTTTAATCGTGACTTCATCGCCTGCTTTCAGCAGATAAGAAGGTATATTGACCGCTTTGCCGTTAATCAGAAAATGACTGTGGCTGATCAACTGCCTTGCCTCAACTCTCGAATTGGCAAAACCAAGTCGAAATACCATATTATCCAGCCTGCGTTCTAGAAGTACCAGCAAATTCGTACCCGTAATGCCCTTTTGCCGATCGGCCTTTTCAAAGTAGCCGTGAAACTGTTTCTCTAAAAGCCCATACATTCTTTTGAGCTTTTGTTTTTCGCGCAACTGGGTGCCATAGTCCGACTGCTGTTTCTTATGGGACTGACCATGATCTCCCGGAGCATAGCCCCTTCTTTCAAAGGAACATTTTTCCGAATAACAACGATCGCCTTTCAGAAAAAGCTTCAAGCCTTCCCGGCGACACAACCTGCATGAGGAATCCGTATATCTTGCCAAAAAACGCCTCCCTTTAATCTCAAATCATTCTTAAAATATTTATCTGTTTATACCCTGCGCCGCTTCGGCGGTCTGCAACCGTTATGCGGAACAGGCGTGACGTCGCGTATCATGGTAATGGTCAATCCGGCCAGTTGCAAAGAACGCAGAGCCGATTCCCGTCCAGCGCCCGGACCTTTGATGTAAACCTGAACCCGGCGCATGCCCTGATCTTTAGCTTTGCGCACGGCATCTTCTGCGGCCATCTGTGCGGCAAAAGGCGTACTCTTACGTGAACCCTTGAAGCCTTGTAATCCTGAGGATGACCAGGAAATAACATTTCCGGTCATGTCCGTGATCGTAATAATGGTATTATTAAAAGTGGATTGAATGTGGGCAACCCCTTCCGTAATATTTTTCTTTTCTTTTTTCTTACCTGTTTTTCTAACTGTTTTCGCCATTTTCCCTCCGGTCGAAAATTAATCCCAACTACTTTTTCTTGCCTGCGATTGCCCTTCTCGGACCTTTTCTTGTCCTTGCGTTGGTGTGCGACCTCTGTCCTCTGACAGGAAGTCCCTTACGGTGGCGCAAACCACGGTAAGCACCAATATCCATTAAGCGTTTAATCGACATGGATATTTCCCGGCGGAGATCACCCTCCACCTTACCTTCTCTATCGATAATGCCTCTGATCGCCGATATTTCGGAGTCGGCCAGTTGGTCAGTTTTTGTATCCGGGCTAACACCCGAATCTTTCAGGATCTGCTTTGCCCTTGTCTTGCCGATACCATAAATATAAGTTAAAGCAACTTCCATTCTCTTATTTTTCGGTAAATCAACACCTGAAATTCGTGCCACCTATAACCTCCTGAAATGTTTGTAACTAGCCCTGACGCTGCTTATGTTTCGGGTTTTCACAAATAACACGCAAAACACCCTTGCGCTTAACAATTTTGCACTTCTCGCATATTTTTTTCACTGACGATCTTACTTTCACGCTTCCAACTCCTTATCCTCGGTAAAAAAATATTTCTTTACTTCGTCCTGTAAGTAATCCGGCCCCGGGTTAAATCATAAGGCGAAAGTTCTACCGTCACTTTGTCCCCCGGCAATATTTTAATAAAATGCATCCGCATTTTGCCGGATATGTGCGCCAAAACCTTATGCCCGTTTTCTAGTTCTACCCGAAACATGGCATTGGGCAGGGGCTCAAGAACCCGACCTTCAACTTCTATTGCTTCCTCTTTGGCCATACATTTATTCTAATTCCTGCCGGTTAAATTAAGAAATCAATCAATTTAATTTGCTTAATATTTCCGGTCCGTTATCAGTGATTGCCACCGAATGCTCGAAATGAGCCGATAAACTCCCATCCACCGTAATCACCGTCCAACCATCCGATAAAATCTTCACTTTATATTTCCCTGCATTGACCATCGGCTCGATGGCCAAAATCATCCCTCTTTTAAGTTCGATTCCACGTCCTTTTTTCCCAAAATTCGGAATCTGCGGGTCTTCGTGCATATTTTTACCTATGCCATGACCGACAAAATCCCTTACAACTGAATAACCAGCGGCTTCTACCGTTTCCTGAACCGCTGCCGAGATATCACCCAGCCGGTTTCCATCACAGGCTTGATTGATTGCCGCGTATAAACTCTGCTCGGTCACTTGCATCAGTCTAACCGCCTGCTCGCTCGCGCTGCCCACAGGAAGTGTTATCGCCGAATCACCATAAAGGCCCTGATAATAAACACCGAAATCAAGTCCTATAATATCGCCTTCCACTAAAATTCGATTCGAAGGCATCCCATGAACCACTTCTTCATTGACCGATGTACACAAAGAATAGGGGTAACCTCTATACCCTTTAAACGCCGGCCTTGCTCCCCTTTTTTCTGTGACACCTTCAGCTATCTTATCCAACTCCCGGGTTGTCACGCCCGGTTTTACTTTTTCACGAAGAACACTCAATACTTCTGCGACAATCCGGTTACTTGCTCTGGCTTTGTCGATTTCATCCGGCTGCTTCAGAATGACCATGAACCCCAACCTTTAAAAATCATTTTTATCGTCTGCGGGCCATGTGTCCTTTTTTCATAAAACCTTCATATTGACGGGTTAGTAAATGTGACTCAATCTGGCTCGCCGTATCCATGGCCACGCCGACAACAATTAAAAGAGACGTGCCTCCGAAATAAAAAGGCGTATTTAATTGAGAAATCAATACACTGGGCAGTACGCAGATAATGGAAACGTAAACCGCACCGCTGAAGGTGAGTCTTTCCAATATTTCCTCAATATATTCGGCTGTTTTCTTACCCGGCCGGATTCCCGGAACATACCCGCCAAATTTCTTCATGTTTTCCGCCATATCATCAGGCTTAATCGTGACGGCCGTATAAAAGAAACAGAAGAAGAAGATCAACGCCACAAAAAGGATTTCATATCCGACATGTCCGGGCATTAAATATCCGGAAAGATTTTTCATCCAGCCCTGCGGAGCAAAATTGGCAATCGTCGCAGGGAACATGATAACAGATGATGCGAAGATCGGAGGAATAACTCCGGCAGAATTAATCTTGAGCGGCAAATGGGTCGTTTGTCCACCATACATCTTCCTGCCCACGATTCTCTTGGCATATTGCACTGGAATTCTTCGTTGCGCCGCCTCAACATAAACGATCGCGCCAATCACAGCGATCATGAATACCCCTAATAAAACTAAAATAATAAAATGTAATTCGCCAGACGAATACAAACGCCAAGTACTACCGATTGCCCGAGGTATATTACACACAATACCCGAAAAAATAATCAGGGATATTCCGTTACCAATCCCTTTTTCCGTAATGGTTTCACCAAGCCACATTAAAAATGAAGTACCGGAAGTGAGTGTGATAATGGTCATTAATATGAAAGGCCAGCCGGCATTGAGCACAATCGGAGCCCCGGTTGGAGACGCCATCTGCTGCAATCCCCATGCAATACCGAATCCCTGAACAATGCTTAAACCGACGGTACCATAACGGGTATATTGCGTAATTTTTCTTCGTCCGTTTTCACCTTCCTTGGAAAGTTTTTCCAAATGCGGAATGGCTACGGTTAACAAATTAATAATAATGGATGACGTGATATAGGGCATAATACCCAGAGCAAAAATGGAAAATGTGCTCAATGCGCCGCCAGCAAACAAATCCATCAGACCCAGCATGGAACCTCTGGCCTGATCAAAAAACGCCAGCAATGCCGTATTATCAATTCCAGGGGTTGGAATGAATACACCGACACGATAAACCGCCAAAAGAAGCAAGGTAAACAAGATTCTTCTCTGCAATTCAGGTATTTTAGAAACGCCGCCTAATCCCTCTAGCAAGTTAAATTACCTCTTCAACAGATCCGCCTGCGGCGGTGATTTTTGCTTTTGCAGCTGAACTGATTTTAGCCATCTTCACAGTAACCGGAAAATCAATATTACCTTTGGCCAGAATCTTGATGCCGTCACCCTTTTTCTTGACAAGTCCACTCGCTAAGATTGCCGTTTCATCAATGACGGCGCCCTTTTCAAATATACGGCATAAATCCATCAGATTCACAGCAACGTAACTCTGCCGAAACGGATTGCGGAAACCTCTTTTCGGCAGTCTCCGGGACATGGGCATTTGACCGCCTTCAAAACCATCCCGCGTATAACCACCCGAACGGGCGTTCTGGCCCTTATGACCTTTACCGGAAGTTCCTCCGTGGCCGGAAGCATCGCCGCGGCCGACTCTTTTCCTTTTTTTTGTCGCTCCGGCGGGCGCTTTCAGAGAACTCAAATCCATAGCCTACTCCTTTGACTCTTCCACAGAAACGAGGTGGATCACTTTATTAATCATGCCGCGGATCTCCGGGGTATCCACCAGAGTCACAGTGCTGTTTAATTTATTCAGTCCCAAACCGCGCATAATTTTTCTTTGCTTTTCCGGCCGGGTAATTACACTTTTCACCATTTTAATTTTTAACATTTTGCCCACTGTACAAACACCCTCGTCAATTATTTTACTTGCCTCTCTGAGCGGCAATTTCCGCCGGATCTTTCAACTGACAAAGCCCCTCTACCGTGGCTTTGACCAAATTATGCGGATTGTGTGAACCTAAGCATTTTGTCAAAATATTATGAACACCGGCAACCTCCAAAACGGCTCTTACCGCGCCGCCGGCAATTAAACCAGTTCCTTCCGATGCGGGTTTTAACAATACTTTACCTGCGCCGAACTTTCCTAAAACTTCATAAGGGATCGTTTTATTGGCCACCGCGACTTTAACCATATTCTTCTTGGCCATTTCCATCCCTTTGCGGATCGCTTCGGGAACTTCATGCGCTTTACCCAAACCCGCTCCGACCATGCCCTGGCCGTCACCGACCACGACGATCGCACTGAAACGAAACCGCCTTCCTCCCTTAACGACTTTTGCCGTACGATTAATGGCAATCACTCTGTCGAGGAGCTCCCCATCTTTCATTTCTTTTTTTTCCAACGATTCTTCCCTTATCATGAGTTCTATGCACTAAGTTTAGTTTAAAATTTAAGACCATTTTCCCGCGCAGCCTCGGCTAAAGCTTTCACGCGGCCGTGATAGAGAAATCTTCCTCTATCAAAAACGACTTTTTCTACGCCTAAGGTCTGCAAACGTGTTGCAATCAACTTACCCACTTCCTTGGCCACATCCACTTTCTTGATCCCCTTGAGTTTACCGGCCAGTTCTTTGCTCAGCGTAGAAGCTGTCGCAACGGTTGTGCCCTGAGCATCGTTGATCACCTGAGCATAGATGTGTTTATCCGAACGGAAAATAGAAAGACGTGGCCGCTCCGATGTCCCCGTGAGTTTGCCCCTTACTCTTTTCTCTCTTTTATCTCTAATTTTTAGTGTCTTTTTGGAAGCCAATGTTCCACCTCTTTAAGGCAATATAATTTTATTAACTCTTATTTAAGCCCCTGCCGACTTACCGGCTTTACGCCGAATATGCTCACCCACATATTTGATGCCTTTGCCTTTGTAAGGCTCCGGCTTTTTCAGCGACCGAATTTCCGAGGCCACCCGGCCGACAAGTTCCTTATTAATTCCAGAAACAACGAGATTAACCTGTTTATCAACTTTCACGTCGATTCCCTTGGGAATACGTATATTCCACGGGACTGGAATAACCTAAAACCAATTTCAAAGTCGAACCAGCTACTTCGGCACGATAGCCAACCCCGGATATTTCCAGTCCCTTTTCAAAGCCGGTACTGACACCGGTCACCATATTGTTGATCAATGTCCTGGCTAATCCATGATATGACCGGACAAGGCGATCCTCTGATTCTCGCTCGATGGCTAAATTATTATCGGAAACGATCATCGTAATGCCATTCGGCAATTTCGAAGATAACGTGCCCTTGGGCCCTTCGACTTTAACAATACCGGCACTTTGGCTTATTTTTACATTCTTGGGAAAAGTGATCGGTTTTTTACCTATTCTCGACATGAACAAGAACTCCCGTTTAAAATCTAAATTTAATTACCAAACTTTACAAAGAATTTCACCACCGACATTGGATTCTCTGGCTTCCTGATCTGTGATGACACCGCGGGAAGTTGAAAGAATCGAAATGCCAAAACCGTTGAGCACTTTCGGAATGCTATCAGCAGCAACGTACACTCTGCGCCCGGGCTTGCTGACTCTTTTGATGTCGGTGATCACCGTACGTTTTGCGTCCGGATATTTAAGGGTGATCTTCAGCATCGGATGGCCATTTTCATCCTTTACAACATCATAATTGTTGATATATCCAGCCGCTTTCAAGACTTTGGCAATATTCATATTCATCTGCGACATGTAAACATTGACATTCTTGAAACGAGCTTTATTCCCGTTTCGAATTCTGGTCAGCATATCGGCAATAGGATCAGTCATCCCCATGCTTTTTCTCCTTAAACTAAAATTACCAACTTGATTTTATCATACCGGGAAGCTCACCCTGTAAGGAAAGTTTCCTCAAACAAATTCTACACATTTCAAATTTTCTATAATACGCTCGAGGCCTACCACAAATCTGACAGCGGTTATATTCCCTGACCGAAAATTTCGGTTTCCTGTTTGATTTTGCTATTAATGACTTTTTTGCCACGCGAAATTCCTCCGGAGCTTCCTCGTTTAATTCTTGAAGGGTACACCCATCAACTTCAGCAACACACGGGCTTCGTCGTCCGTCTTTGCCGATGTCACAATGGTAATATTCATTCCCTTGACCTTTTCGATTTTGTCATATTCAATTTCCGGGAAAATGATTTGTTCATGAAGGCCAATGGAATAATTTCCCCTGCCGTCAAATGCGCTGGGCGATATTCCCCGAAAGTCTCGAACTTTCGGCAACGCTACGTTCACCAGGCGGTCAAAAAATTCGTACATCACTTCTTTTCTTAAAGTGACCGTACAACCAATCGGCATGCCCTGGCGGAGTTTAAATGTCGCGATGGATTTTTTTGCTTTGGTGATCACCGGCTTTTGTCCCGTAATCATCGCCATTTCCTGCACGGCGCCATCAATAATTTTCACATTAGAAATGGCCTCTCCCAAACCCATATTGACGACAATCTTCTCCAGTTTGGGCACTTGCATGGGATTTTTGTAGTCAAATTCTTTGACCAGAGCCGGTACCACTGTTTTTAAATAATATTCCTTTAATCTTGCCATTTTTTCTTAACCCACATCGATAACGTCATTACACTTACTGCAGATACGAATCTTCTTGCCATCCTCGAGGATACGATTTCTGATCCTGGTCGCTTCTTTGCATTTACCACAAATAATGCTGACCTTGGAGACATCCATCGCCGCCTCTTTTTCCACGACACCACCTTTGCTTTTTTGATCAGGTCTTTTATGCTTCTTGATCACGTTGATCTTTTCAACGACCACTTTATTCTTCTCGGGTATAGCTTTCAGAATCTTACCGGTCTTTCCTTTGTCCTTACCGGCAAGAACTTTAACCATATCCCCTTTTTTCAATCTGCCTAAACTCATTTTTTCCCTCTTCAAAACAGGTTTACAAAACCTCTGGCGCCAGTGAAATAATCTTCATAAACTGCTTTGCTCTCAATTCACGGGCAACAGGTCCAAATATCCTTGTCCCGATCGGTTCCATCTGATTACTAATGAGAACAGCGGAGTTGTCATCAAACTTAAGATAAGAACCATCCGGCCGTCTTACTTCTTTCACGGTGCGGACGATGACCGCTTTCATCACATCGCCTTTTTTTACTTTGGAATTCGGAATCGCCTCTTTCACGGCAACGACGATGACATCGCCCAGGCTCGCATAACGCCGCTTCGATCCGCCAAGCACTTTAATACAAGCGACTCGCTTGGCGCCGGAATTGTCGGCAACATTTAGAATTGTCTGCATCTGAATCATAAAATAAACCCCACTATAACAAGCTACTTGCCTTGGGAAGCCAAGTTTCTATTTCGCTCTCTCCAGAATTTCCAGCATCCGCCAGCGTTTATCTTTACTCATCGGCCGCGCCTCAATGATTAATACAGTATCCCCCATTTTACATTGATTCTGTTCATCATGGGCCTTGTATTTAACATGCCTGCGGATATATTTATGAAACACAGAGTGCTTGACCAATCTTTCGGCTTTCACCACAATGGTTTTGTCCATCTTATCACTGACGACCACGCCCTTAATCGTGCGCTTGTTGCTCTTTTCAGCCATATTAACCTGCGGCCTCCTTTTCCTTCAGCACCGTTGCGATACGGGCAATGTCCTTACGGAGGCGGCCCAGCGTCGCGGTTGATTCGAGTTGACCCGATGCATGCCGAATCTTCAACCGAAACATTTCTTCTACTAATTCACTATTTTTAATTTGAAGCTCGTTAATACCGAGACCTCTGACCTCACTAATTTTCATCAGATATCTCCCTTGATAAAAACTTTGTCGAAATGGCCAGTTTATGCGATGCCAGGCGAAACGCCTCTTTGGCTACTTCTTTGGTTACGCCTTCCATCTCATAGAGAACCGATCCGGGCTTTACCACCGCCACCCATCCTTCCGGCGCTCCTTTACCTTTACCCATTCGAGTTTCAGCAGGTTTTTTCGTGATGGATTTGTGCGGAAATACCCGAATCCAGATTTTACCACCGCGCTTCACATAACGAGTCATCGCAACACGCGCCGCTTCGATCTGCCTTGCGGAGACCCATCCGCATTCAGCCGCCTGTAATCCATAGTCGCCAAAGGCAATGGTACCCCCTCTGGTTGCTTTTCCTCCCATACGGCCTTTCTGCAATTTTCTATATTTTACCCGTTTTGGCATTAACATAATTTAAAACTCCCGTTGTCCTTTACAGCGATTTTCCCTGGTACAGAAAATCCCTTTTGGAATCATGACTGTTTTTCATTCTTTGTGGGCAATACTTCTCCATGAAAAATCAAAACTTTAACACCAATCAAACCATAAGCCGTATGAGCTTCAATAAAACCGTAATCGATATCGGCCCTCAGGGTATGCAACGGAACACGTCCTTCACGATACCATTCCGAGCGGGCAATTTCAGCGCCGCCGAGTCTTCCGGAACAGGTTATCTTAATGCCTTTGGCGCCAAACTTCAGAGCATAACCGACACATTTTTTCATTGCACGGCGGAAAGCCACGCGTCTTTCCAATTGCATGGCGACATTCTCGGCTACCAGCTGGGCATCCGTTTCCGGTTTTCGGACCTCTAAAATATTGATAATAATTTCCGCCTGCGAAAATTTTTCAATTTCCGCTTTGAGTTTTTCTATTTCCGATCCCTTTTTCCCGATAATGACACCCGGCCGGGCAGAATAAATATTCACCTTGGCTTTATTCGCCGCCCGCTCAATTTCGATATGAGAAATACCGGCATGATATAGCTTTTTCTTAAGGTAATTTCTGACCTTTAAGTCTTCAAGCAGCATTCCACTGTAATTCTTTTCGGCAAACCATACGGACTGCCACTTTTTAATGTAGCCTAATCGTAATCCTACCGGGTTAACCTTCTGACCCAATATCGTTCCTCCTTACTTTTCATCCACAACAACGGTAATATGTGACGTTCTCTTCTTAATTCCTGCCGCTCTTCCCTGGGCTCTGGCCCGCCATCTTTTCAACGACGGTCCCTGGTCCACAAATATCTCTTTAACGTAAAGCGTGTTTTCGTCAATATTAGGATTCTGGGCCGCATTAGCGACTGCTGACTTCAGCACCTTGGCAACGATACCCGCTGAGTACTTCCTGGTGTAAAGCAGGATATTGCGCGCTTCCTGCACCTTCTTGCCTCGAACCAGATCAACAACCAGCCGAACTTTCTGCGGCGACATCCGAATATATTTTGCAACTGCTTTTGCTTCCATATCTCATCAACTCCAAGCCTGTCCGTTTGCGCGAGAATGATTACTTTTTAACCTTTGTTTTCCGATCACCGGAATGAGAATAAAAAGTCCGAGTCGGCGCGAATTCGCCCATTTTATGACCCACCATATTCTCTGTCACATAAACCGGAATAAATTTTTTCCCGTTATGCACGGCAAACGTGTATCCGATTAACTCGGGTGTTATGGTTGAACGCCGCGACCAAGTCTTAACTACATTCTTGCTGCTTTCGGCTTCCATTTTTCTCACCTTGGTCAGCAAACTTTCTTCTATATAAGGACCTTTTTTGATCGAACGTGCCACGTTTTTTTAACCTCTTCTCTTTACAATATATTTATCAGTTCTTTTGTTCTTTCTCGTTTTGTGTCCCTTGGTCGGAATACCCCAAGGCGTACATGGATGACGGCCACCGGATGACTTTCCTTCGCCACCGCCCATCGGATGATCCACCGGATTCATGACAACCCCGCGCACATGGGGCGTCTTACCCAGCCATCGAGTCCTTCCGGCTTTACCGATACTGATATTTTCATGATCATTATTACCGACCTGACCAATTGTCGCCATGCATTCAATGAATACCTTGCGGACTTCACCGGACGGAAGTCTCACTTGGGCGTAGGTTCCTTCCTTCGCCATCAGTTGGCCATAAGTGCCCGCAGAACGAATCAATTGCGCTCCGCGTCCTACTTTTAATTCCACATTATGAATCAAGGAGCCGAGCGGAATATACTTCAAGGGGATGGCGTTTCCCGGCTTGATATCAGCCTTTGCGCCGCTAATCAGAACATCGCCGACATTGATCTGCGCCGGCGCCACAATATATCTCTTTTCACCATCACGATAGTTAAGCAGTGCAATTCTGGCCGACCGGTTCGGATCATATTCAATAGTCGCCACTTTGGCTGGAATGTCCGTCTTATTGCGACAGAAATCAATCATCCGATATTTACGTTTGTGACCACCACCAATGTAACGCGCCGTGATCCGGCCATAACTGTTGCGACCGCCTGTTCTCTTGATCGGCTTTAAAAGGCTTTTGACCGGCTCAGTTGACGTAATCTCTGCAAAATCAGAGACACTCTGAAATCTCCTGCCGGGTGATGTTGGTTTGTACTTGATAATTCCCATTTGCTTAATCCTTAAATCGTTCTATACGCCTTCGGCGACTTCAATACGGCTGCCTTCAGCTAAAGTCACAATCGCTTTTTTCCAGGAACTCTTCTGCCCCATGACCTTTCCCATTCGTTTCTTTTTGCCTAAAACATGAAAGACACGCACATCCGTAACTTTTACTTTAAATAACTTTTCCACCGCATGGCAAATCTCAACTTTGTTGGCCTTGCGATTGACCTCAAAGTGATACTTATTCGCTGTTTCTCGGTCAAGATTACTCTTTTCCGTAATTAATATCTTTCTAATAATCTGATGCAGTTCCATTATGCCAGCAATGCCCCCTCGATCTTTTTTATAGAGGGTTCAAGAAGGACCAGATGCTCATATTTCAATACATCATAAACATTGATGCCTTCCGACCGAATCATTTTTACATTCTTTAAATTACGCGATGACTTCATCAGAACGGTATCGTTCTGATCGATAACAAAAAGCGTTTTTTTTAGGCCGAAGAGATCCACGACTTTCTTAAAGGCTTTGGTACTGATCTTTTCCAGTGGAAAATTCCGCAAAACCGTCATTTTTTCTTCCTTGACTTTCATACTGAGTACGGAGATGAGAGCCTTCTTTCGTACTTTTTTAGGAACGCTGTATGAATAATCACGCGGTTGAGGCCCGAAAACGATACCGCCTCCTCTCCAGATCGGTGATCGCGACGATCCAGATCGGGCTCGGCCGGTTCCTTTTTGACGCCAGGGCTTTTTCCCGCCGCCACTCACATCGCTTCTCCCCTTGGTTGCAGACGTCCCCGACCGGCGTGATGCCAGTTGCATCTTGACAACATCATGGATCGTTGCTTCGTTGACTTCCGCGCCAAATACAGCGTCGTTCAACTCGACTTCGGCCACCTTCTTCTTTTCAATATCAAAAACATCTGCGACTGCCATGTTTATAACTCCACTGATTTACGCACTTTTTTTCCTGGCTTGTTTAATGATGACATAGCCGTTTTTTCCGCCGGGAATGGAACCTTTTAATAACAATAAATTTCGATCAGGGCGTACTTGCCAGATCTCAAGATTTTGAATGGTTTTCCGAACATCGCCCATATGACCGCCCATTTTGGTGCCTTTAAATACACGAGCTGGATCAGCGCTGGCACCAATAGATCCCGGAGCCCTGTGGAACATGGAACCGTGAGTCGCCCGACCGCCGTGAAAACCGTGTCTTTTTATGACACCCTGGAAACCTTTGCCCTTCGATGTTCCAACAACATCGACATAGTCGCCCGCCTGAAAAATATCAGAAGCGATTTCCTGGCCGATTTCGTGTTGACCGGCTTCAGCAGGAAATTCCTTAAGAATACGGAAGAAACCCTTATTAGCCTTATTCAAATGCCCCTGAAGCGGTTTCGTGACATTCTTTTGCTTCACACGGCCGTATCCGATTTGAATGGCATCATAGCCATCCTTCTCTTTGGTCTTCACCTGGACAACAACCGACGGTTCAACCTCAATGGCTGTAACACCAACAGCAGCGCCATCTTCAGCAAATACCTGTGTCATTCCTAATTTTTTTCCAATGATTCCCTTGTTCATCATCATCCAACTTTTATATAAATAAAGCCACGATATTCAACATTCTGAAAAATGGCAACCTTTGAAACCACTTTCCACCGCCACGACTCCATGCCTACGCTTTTATTTCGACATCCACTCCCGCGGATAGATCCAGTTTCATCAATGCATCCACTGTGGCTTGCGTCGGCTCAACAATATCAATCAATCTTTTGTGTGTACGAATTTCGAACTGTTCCCGGGACTTTTTATCCACGTGCGGTGAACGATTGACACAGTATTTATTGATTTCCGTAGGAAGAGGTATGGGACCGGCTACACGTGCACCGGTCCTTTTTGCAGTATCCACTATTTCTTCAACAGAGCGATCCAGCAGTTTATAATCGTAAGCTTTGAGACGAATTCTTATCTTTTGTTCTTTCATTGATCGGATAACCTATTTCCAGTTTCTATTCAATAACCTTGCTTACGACACCTGCTCCTACGGTTCTACCACCTTCGCGGATAGCGAATCTTAATTGCTCTTCCATGGCGATGGGCATAATTAATTCGATATTCATTTTGACGTTATCACCGGGCATGACCATCTCTACGCCTTCGGGAAGCGTCGCAACCCCCGTCACGTCCGTTGTCCGGAAATAAAACTGCGGACGATAGCCGGAGAAGAACGGAGTATGTCGCCCGCCTTCTTCCTTGGTCAGGACGTAAACCGCTGCTTCAAATTTTGTATGGGGTGTAATCGAACCGGGCTTAGCCACAACCTGGCCTCTTTCCACTTCTTCACGTTTGATGCCGCGAATCAACAAACCGACATCGTCGCCCGCACGACCCTCATCGAGGGTTTTACGGAACATTTCGACGCCCGTAACTACTGTCTTAATGGTTGGGCGAATTCCGATGATTTCAACTTCTTCGCCAACCTTAACAATACCGCGGTCAACTCTTCCTGTCACAACAGTGCCACGACCGGAAATAGTGAAAACATCACCGACCGGCATCAGGAAAGGTTTATCGGTATCTCGCTTAGGTTGAGGAATGTAGTTATCGACTGCATCCAGAAGTTCCCATATACATTTCACATCGGGCGAATTGCCATCCTCGGCTTCCAACGCTTTCAGCGCTGAACCACGAATGATGGGAATATCATCACCGGGGAATTCATACTGAGTTAAAAGCTCTCTTAATTCAAGTTCGACAAGGTCTAAAAGCTCTGGATCATCAACCAGATCAACTTTATTCATGAAAACGATGACGTAAGGAACCTGCACCTGACGGGCAAGGAGGATATGCTCGCGCGTTTGCGGCATCGGACCATCGGAGGCGGCCACAACCAGAATGGTTCCGTCCATGTGAGCGGCGCCGGAAATCATGTTTTTGATATAGTCGGCATGCCCCGGGCAGTCCACGTGAGCGTAATGTCTTTTTTCCGTCTCATATTCCACGTGAGAAATATTGATGGTAACACCACGTTCCTTTTCTTCCGGTGCATTATCAATAGAATCGAAAGGTCGAAATTCCGCAAAACCTTTTTTGGCCAGATGCTTGGTAATTGCGGCCGTTAATGTAGTCTTGCCGTGATCCACGTGACCGATTGTTCCTATATTTAAATGCGGCTTAGTCCTTTCAAATTTTTTCTTTGCCATCTCACCTTTCCTCCTTAACTTTGAATGGTTGGTTTCCTTGTCGTTGAATAGTCAATTCTTTTAAAATTTATAATGTGCAAAGGCCTTGTTCGCCTCCGCCATTTTATGCACAGCTTCTCTTTTTTTGATCGCGCCACCTCGATTATTCGCGGCGTCAATTAATTCAGCCGCCAGTTTTTCACGCATGGTTTTTTCGGTGCGTTCCTGCGCATTGGAAATCAACCAGCGTATAGCCAGAGCGGTACGTCTGGCGGGCACAACTTCCGTCGGCACCTGGTAGGTTGAACCACCCACCCGCCTTGACTTTACTTCAATCACCGGTTTTACGTTATTGACGGCCTTTTCGAAAAATTCAACCGGCTGCTCCTTGACTTTCTTTTCAATGATGTCAAAAGCGCCATATAAAATACTTTCCGCAACACTCTTTTTCCCTCTTTTGAGTAAAGAGTTCACGAACTTAGCAACCAGTTTATTGTTATATTTGGGATCCGGTAAAATATCCCTTTTTTCAATTTCGCGTCTTCTAGGCATTTTCCTGTCCTTCGTTTAGCTGGGCTTTTTAGCACCGTATTTTGATCGACTCTGTTTGCGGTCAGCAACACCAACAGCATCCAAAGTGCCTCTGACGATATGATATCTTACGCCGGGCAAATCTTTCACTCTACCGCCGCGAACCAGCACAACCGAATGTTCCTGGAGGTTGTGACCGATACCGGGAATATACGATGATACTTCATAGCCGCTGGTCAGTCTCACCCTGGCCACTTTACGCAAAGCCGAATTCGGCTTTTTGGGTGTTGTCGTATAAACTCTCACACACACCCCGCGACGCTGGGGTGAACCGGCCAAAGCCGGGGCGTTTGTCTTTCTTTTAATTTGGGTTCTACCTTTACGAACCAGTTGACTAATTGTCGGCATTTCTCCTCCCGAACGTTTTACTACATTTTTGCAAGCAGCAGCAAATCTGTGGTGACTATCAATTCAAGCTGCGTCTGTCAAGTAATTTCTTCCTTTTTCGCCATTTATTCGGCAATCGCTTCCACATCCTCATCTTCAACTTTAATGCCCAGCTTACGATACATCACCAGGCCTGTGCCTGCCGGTATTAAACGTCCCATAATGACGTTTTCTTTAAGGCCTCTCAAGTAATCTGTTTTGCCGGACAGTGATGCTTCAGTGAGTACTCGGGTCGTTTCCTGGAATGAAGCAGCCGATATGAAACTCTGTGTACTGAGAGATGCTTTCGTGATTCCCAGAAGCAATGGATCACCAATAGAAGGGCGTCCACCCTGAGCCATTACTTTATCATTTTCTTCCTGGAATCGGTAACGTTCAACCTGCTCATCGGCGATAAATGCTGTATCACCTGGATCGGTTATCCGGACCCGGCGTAACATCTGGCGAACAATAACTTCCATATGCTTATCATTAATTTTAACACCCTGCAAACGATAAACTTCCTGAACTTCATCGACCAGGTATCTGGCCAGTTCTTTTTCGCCTTTAATCGCCAGAAGATCATGGGGGTTGTTGACACCATCCATCAGAGCGTCGCCAGGGGTCACCCGATCACCTTCCTGAACACTGATGTGCTTTCCTTTGGGAATCAGGTATTCTTTTTCTTCACCAACTTCCGGCGTAACAATGATTTTTCGCTTGCCCTTGGCATCTTTGCCGAAAGCAACAACACCATCAATTTCACTGATTACAGCAAAATCTTTTGGTTTTCGCGCTTCAAATAATTCGGCGACTCTCGGCAAACCGCCTGTGATATCCTTCGTTTTGGTCGTCTCGCGGGGAATCTTCGCCAGAATATCTCCCGCTCGCACCTTATCGCCTTCGGAAACAACAATATTGATACCCACAGACAGGAGGTAACGAGCAGCGGAATTTGTGCTGACCAGTTTTGCGGTTTTCCCCTTACTATCTTTAATCGACACGCGCGGCCTCAAATCGCCGCCTTTGAACTCGACAATGACTTTACGCGATAGACCGGTGACTTCATCGACTTCTTCCTTCATGCTTTTGCCTTCGATAATATCACCATACTTAATAATACCATCTACTTCCGCAAGGATCGGTATGGAGAAAGGATCCCATTCGGCAATCAGTTGACCGCGTTTTATCGAACTGTTATCGCTTACCTTAAGGTGGGCGCCGTAGGGCACGGTGTATTTACCGCGGCTACGATTTTGCTCATCGAGAACATGAACTTCACCATGACGGTTCATGACCACATAATCGTTTTCTCTGGTTTTCACCGTATTTAAATTTACAAACTTTACCAAACCATCATGACGCGCCTCTAGCGTGGAATGCTCGTCAAACTTTGCCGTACCACCGATATGGAACGTTCTCATGGTCAGCTGCGTGCCGGGCTCGCCAATAGATTGAGCGGCAACGATGCCGACCGCTTCACCAATGTTTACAATGTGGCCATGGGCCAGATCGCGGCCATAACACATGGCGCAAACACCATGCTTGGCGCGGCACGTCAAAACGGAGCGGATATTAATCCGTTCAATACCGGCGTGGTCGATTTTCTCCGCCAGCGCCTCATCAATCGCTTCATTGGCTTTTACAATCACTTCGTCGGTAAAAGGATCTTTTATTTCCTGCAATGCCACACGACCCAGCACACGCTCGCCGGCGGTTTCAATCATTTCGCCGCCTTCCATCAACGCCGATACGTAAAGCCCGTCAACGGTTTCACAATCCTGCTCTGTAATGATACAGTCCTGAGCAACATCCACCAATCTTCGTGTCAGATAACCGGAATTGGCTGTTTTCAGAGCCGTGTCCGCTAAACCCTTGCGGGCGCCGTGTGTTGAAATGAAGTATTGAAGAACGGTTAAACCTTCACGAAAATTAGCCGTGATCGGCGTCTCGATAATTTCTCCGGAAGGTTTGGCCATCAAACCTCTCATACCGGCCAATTGCCTGAGCTGCTGCCCCGAACCGCGGGCCCCGGAATCGGCCATCATGTAGATCGGGTTAAAACTTTCGATTCTGCGTTTCTTGCCATCGGAGCCTACCACTTCTTCGGTGCTGATGCCGGTTAACATCTCCGAGGCAATTTTTTCGGTGGCTTGCGCCCAGATGTCGATCACTTTATTGTAACGCTCGCCGTCGGTAATCAGACCATCCATGTATTGTTTCTGGATTTTCAGTACATCCTTGTCGGCCTGTAAAACGATGCTTTTCTTATTTTCAGGAATAATCATATTGCCCACGGCAAACGACAAACCGGAGATCGTGGCATACTTAAAGCCCAGGTCTTTGAGTCGATCGGCCAGAAGAACCGTTGTCTTATCACCACAGAGGCGGTAACAATAGTCAATCAGGTTCGCCAATTCTTTTTTATTCATCAACTTGTTGATTGTGTCAAAGCTGACTTCTTCTGGAATAATTTCGTAAAGAATAATGCGGCCTGCCGTCGTTTCCTTCAGTTCGGAATCAATGCGTACTTTAATCCGCGCATGTAAATCAATTGCGCCGGCATCAAGGGCGGAGCGAACTTCGTCAGGTCCTGAAAAAATCATTCCTTCGCCCTTTACATCCTTCTTTGCCCGCGTCATATAATAAATCCCTAAAACAATATCCTGACTGGGGATGATAATCGGTTTGCCGTTAGCCGGAGACAGAATGTTGTTTGTGGACATCATGAGCACGCGCGCTTCTGTTTGCGCTTCAATAGACAGAGGCACATGCACCGCCATCTGATCACCGTCAAAGTCCGCGTTAAAAGCGGTACAAACGAGCGGATGCAGACGGATCGCCTTGCCTTCAATCAACACTGGTTCAAAAGCCTGCATACCCAGGCGGTGCAGCGTCGGCGCGCGGTTCAGCATAACCGGGTATTCACGCACCACTTCATCTAAGGCGTCCCATACTTCAGCCGTTTCTCTTTCAACCATTTTCTTGGCGCTCTTCACCGTCGTGATATAGCCTTTTTCCAGCAACCGGTTATAGACGAAGGGTTTGAAAAGCTCGAGCGCCATCTTTTTGGGTAAACCACATTGATGCAGTCTTAAATCGGGACCGACGGTAATAACCGAACGTCCGGAATAATCCACGCGTTTGCCGAGCAGATTCTGACGAAAGCGCCCCTGCTTGCCCTTCAGCATATCCGACAAGGAACGCAATGGCCGCTTGTTGGTTCCGGTAATCGCACGTCCCCGGCGGCCGTTGTCAAAAAGAACATCCACTGCTTCTTGCAGCATACGTTTTTCATTACGGATAATGATCTCCGGAGCATTAAGCTCCTGCAGGCGCTTTAAACGATTATTTCTATTAATGACGCGGCGATACAAATCATTAAGATCGGATGTGGCAAATCGTCCGCCGTCGAGAGGAACAAGCGGCCTTAGATCAGGTGGAATAACCGGAAGAACCGTCAAAACCATCCATTCCGGCTTATTGCCGGACTTACGCAACGCTTCAACCACTTTGAGTCGTTTGACAATTTTTTTCTTTTTGGTATCGGAAATTGATGTGACCACTTCCGCACGGAGTTCTTCGTAGAGCTTTTCCAGATCAATTTCTTCGAGCAGCTGCCGCACGGCTTCAGCGCCGATTCCCGCGACAAATCCAGTCTCTCCGTATTGTTCCTTGGCTTCAATATATTCTTCATCCGTGAGGAGTTCTTGCTTTTTAAGCGGTGTGTCTTTCGGATCCAGAACAATCCAGGATTCAAAGTAGAGCACTTTTTCCAGTTCTTTGAGCGTCAGATCCATCACATTGCCGATACGGCTGGGAAGACTCTTCAAAAACCAGATATGGGCAACCGGTGTGGCCAGAGTAATATGTCCCATCCGCTCACGGCGAACTTTGGATTGAATGACTTCGACACCGCACTTTTCACATACAACACCACGGTGCTTCATGCGCTTATAACGGCCACAAAGGCATTCATAATCTTTCACCGGCCCGAAAATTTTGGCGCAGAAAAGACCGTCGCGCTCCGGCTTGAATGTCCGGTAATTGATCGTCTCCGGCTTTTTGACTTCGCCGTTGGACCAGGAAAGAATTTTTTCCGGCGATGCGATCGAAATCTTCATCGCATTGAATCTGATCGGATTTTTTGGTTTTTCAAAATAACTGAAAACGTCTTCCACAGATTTGTCTCCTACTATTTAAAAACTTAAGTGAAATTGGGAAGTTTATTCTTCCTCAATCAATTCCACGTCTAATCCGAGGCTCTGGAGCTCCTTCACCAACACGTTGAAAGATTCCGGAAGACCCGGCTCGAATGTATGTTCGCCTTTGACGATGGATTCATAAATCCTCGTGCGCCCGGCAACGTCGTCTGACTTGACGGTTAAGAATTCCTGCAGGGTATAGGAAGCGCCGTAGGCTTCCATGGCCCACACTTCCATTTCTCCGAGTCTCTGACCGCCGAATTGTGCCTTACCACCTAAAGGTTGCTGTGTGACCAGTGAATAGGGTCCGATGGAACGGGCATGAATTTTATTATCAACAAGATGATGCAGTTTCAGCATGTAAATAATGCCAACTGTTACTTCCTGATCAAACGGCTCACCGGTTCGGCCATCGAATAAGACCGCTTGGCCCGTTTCCGGCAGACCAGCCGTATCCAGTAATTTGCGAATTTGCGCCTCGGGACAACCGTCAAAAACAGGGCTGGCCACCAGCATGCCTTTTCTCAGGCGGCCAACAAATCGTTTAATGTCTTCCGTAGAAGCTTTTTCCAGAAATTCATCAAAATCGGGGGATGAATACGTTTTTTTCAAATCGCTTTTGATCGAATTCAGATTGTTATTCTTTTCCAGTAATTCATTTAAGCCCTCGCCGATCGATTTTGCGGCCCAGCCTAAATGTGTTTCGAGAATCTGCCCGACGTTCATACGGGATGGAACGCCCAGCGGATTCAGTATGATATCGACGGTTGAACCATCGGCAAAATACGGCATGTCTTCTTCCGGAAGAATTCTGGACAAAACACCTTTATTACCGTGACGTCCCGCCATTTTATCGCCGACGGACAGTTTCCTTTTGATAGCGATATATACCTTCACCATCTTGATGACACCGGGGGGTAACTCGTCGCTAGCTTTAATTTTGTCGAGCTTTTCTTCAAAATGGGCTTTAACAAAATCTATTTTTCTTTCCATCACGGAAAGCCGATTCGTCAGTTTTTCTTCCGAACCGTCATTTTCAGCGAGAGTGATTTCTTTCCAGTAGGTGAAAGGAATTTCCAGCCAAATTTCCTTGGTGATTTTGTCGCCTTTTTTCAGAAGGGTTTTCTTTTTCACATCGACGATTTTGCCTGCTGACGTTTTGCCGATTACCAGTTTTGCGATATCCTTCTTAATGGATTCCGCCAGAATACGGATTTCATCATCACGATCCTTCGTCAGCTGCTCAATCGCGTCTTCTTCAATAGACTGTGAACGTAAATCTTTGTCGGCGCCTTTGCGCGTAAAAATCTTGGCGTCGATCACGGTACCTTCCACACCCGGCGGGACACGCAAAGAGGTGTCTCGCACATCACTAGCTTTCTCGCCGAAAATCGCCCTCAGTAATTTTTCTTCGGCGGACAACTGCGTCTCTCCTTTAGGCGTAATCTTGCCGACCAGGATATCTCCCTGTTTTACGGACACGCCAATACGGATAATCCCGCTTTCATCAAGATTACGAAGCGCTTCCTCACCAACATTGGGAATATCCCGTGTTATTTCTTCCTTGCCCAGCTTGGTATCGCGGGCCATGGTTTCAAACTCTTCAATATGAATCGATGTGTAAATATCTTCCTTGACAATTCTTTCACTGACCAGAATAGAGTCTTCATAGTTGTATCCACCCCAGGACATGAAGGCGACCATCACGTTGCGCCCCAACGCCAATTCGCCGTTATCCGTCGCCGGGCCATCGGCCAAGATATCTCTCTTCTGGACACGATCGCCAACAGCAATAATAGGTTTCTGGTTAAAGCAGGTGTCCTGATTGGAGCGTTGATACTTAGATAACGTATAAATATCAACACCGGTATCAAGGCCATCTTCTTCCGGCTTATCGGCGCGAATCACGATGCGCGAAGCGTCCACAGTTTCAACGACACCCGACCTCTTCGCAACGACTACAGCGCCTGAATCGCGGGCGACAATGGCCTCCATTCCCGTGCCGACCACCGGCACTTCTGGACACATGAGCGGCACAGCCTGACGCTGCATGTTGGATCCCATAAGCGCGCGGTTGGCATCGTCATGCTCCAGAAACGGAATCAGAGCAGCAGCCACCGAAACGAGCTGATTGGGGGCAACATCCATTAGTTTGATGTCTTCCGGCATAGCAGAGACAAAGTCGCCGCCTTTTCTAACCGAAATAAGCTCTTCCACAAATTTCCCTTTTTTATCGAGCGGTCGGTCGGCAGGCGCGATCATTTCATTTTCTTCTTCGATGGCTGTCATAAATTTCACAGCTTCCATCACCTTGCCGTTTTCGACCATGCGGTACGGTGTTTCTATGAATCCAAATTCATTAACACGCGCGTAAGTACTGAGGGACACTATCAAACCGATATTCGGACCTTCCGGCGTTTCGACCGGACAGATGCGCCCGTAATGCGTCGAATGAACGTCGCGAACTTCAAAGCCTGCGCGCTCACGCGTCAGACCACCGGGTCCCAGGGCAGACAGGCGTCGCTTATGGGTTATTTCCGAAAGCGGATTGGTCTGATCCATAAACTGGGACAATTGGCTGGAACCAAAAAATTCATTAACCACCGCCGACACCGGTTTGGCGTTGATGAGATCGTGCGGCATCATGGTTTCGATATCCTGCAGACTCATTTTTTCCTTAATGGCCCGTTCCATGCGCACCAGGCCAATGCGGTACTGATTTTCAATAAGTTCGCCTACCGAGCGCACGCGTCGGTTCCCCAGGTGATCAATGTCATCCACACTGCACTCGCCGACTCCGTTTTTCAAATCGATGAGATATTTGACAGACGACAGGATATCTTCGTTGCGCAATACGGTTAAATCGGTCGAAACATTCAAACGCAGCTTATAGTTCATCTTCGCGCGGCCGACATCCGATAAATCGTATGTTTCGGGCTCAAAAAATAGGCTGTTGAAAAACTTCGCCGCAGTCTCCGGCGTGGGAGGATTGCTGGGACGAAGCCTTCGGTAGATCTCCATAATCGCGTCTTCTGCAGTATCGATGCGATCCATCAGCAACGTGTCACGAATGGAGGCGTTATCGAGGTCTTCATCAATGTGAATGAACTTCAATTCCTTGACGCCCTTTTCCTGAGCAATCTCGAGTCCATTCAACGGCAACTCTTCATTGCAGCGGAAAAGAATCTCTCCAGTACTGGGATCATGAACATCCGATGAAAGGACTTTCCCGGTCAAATCCGCCTCTTTAATGGCCACGCGTTTAACCCCGGCATCCATGACCTTCTTGAGCAGAGGTTTGGTGAGTTTACGCCCTTTTTTAGCGATCACTTCATCACTTTTCGGATCTTTAATATCTTCCGGCGCCTTTTGACCGGACAGAGATTCATCAACCGCGAAATAAACCTTTTCGCCTTCGAGGGTTATTTTTTCGATGTTGTAAAAATAGTTTAAGATAAATTCCGTCGAATTGCCCATAGCTTTCAACAGAATGGTGACTGGCATTTTCCGGCGGCGGTCGATTCTGACATAAAGTAAATCTTTGGAATCAAATTCCAGATCCAGCCAAGACCCCCGAATAGGAATCACTCGTGCCGAGTAAATCAGTTTACCGGAAGCAACCGTCTTCCCTTTATCATGGTCAAAAAAGATACCGGGCGACCGGTGCAACTGACTGACGATCACGCGCTCCGATCCATTGACGATAAACGTGCCGTTTTCCGTCATGAGTGGAATTTCACCGAAATAAATTTCCTGCTCTTTAATGTCGCGGATCGGCTTGGTCTCAGCCGCTTCACGATTGATCTTGCCGTCGGCAAGCCGGTCGGTGTCAAACACCACCAGTCTGACCAAAATTTTCAAAGGAGCCGCATAGGTCATGCCCTTCTGAATACACTCCTTCATATCATACCGGACATCACCAATCTTGTAGCTGACAAACTCCAGAGAACATTTTCCGCTGAAGTCCGAAATGGGAAACACGCTTTTGAAAGCGCCCTGCAAGCCGATGTTGCGCCGCTTCGCCAGCGGGACATCGGCTTGTAGGAACTTTTCGTAAGATCGTGTCTGGATCTCAATCAGATTAGGAATTTCCTGTATTTGTTTTACACGGCCAAAATTTTTTCTAAAGTCGCCCATAGTATCCTTAAAAATAAAATAAAAAATAAGAGATTAGTTTACTTAATCTCGACGGTACCGCCCACTTCTTCAATTTTCTTCTTGATCTCGGCTGCTTCGTTTTTAGCGACGCCTTCTTTAATAGCCTTGGGCACGCCTTCCACCAGATCTTTGGCTTCTTTCAGGCCTAATCCGGTAATCGCGCGGACCACTTTAATGACCTGAATCTTTTCTGCGCCAAAACCGGTGAGAATGGCATTGAACTCAGTCTGCTCCTCAGCGGCGGCGGCAGGTGCGGCACCAGGAGCCGCCAAGGCGGCCATCATGGGAGCGGCGGCGGAAACACCGAATTTCTCTTCCAGTTCTTTCACCAGAGCGGAGAGCTCCAGCACGGTCATATTTTCAATGAATTTGATGACATCTTCTTTCGTTATTTGATCAGACATTTTTCCATTCCTCTTTAGTATGTATTGATTAGTTTAAAGTTTTTTTCTTATCACAATAGGCATTGAGCACTTGCACAAAGCTTCTTGGAACACCGCTCAAAACAGTGACAAACGATGTCGGCACCGCCGCCATGGCTGAAACCAATCTGCCCAGAAGAACCTCTCTGCTGGGTAATTCGGCCAAAGCGGTAATATCCGATTTCGTTAACAGCTTGCCGTCGAGCACTCCGACTTTGATTTCCAATTCAGGATTTTTCTTCGCAAATTCAATCAATGCCTTCGTCGGGGCTACCGGGTCTTTATAGCTCAAGACAACCGCAACGGGCCACTTGAAATGGTCCGCCAAAACAGAAAAGCCGGTCTCTCTTGAGGCAATGCCCAGCAGGGTGTTTTTGACAACTTTTAATTCCGCATCGTTCTTACGCAATGCGTTTCTCAGGGCTTCCATTTTATCAACATTCATAGCGTTGAAACTGGTCAAAACGCCCAACTTGGCCTGCTTGAGTTTCTCCTGAAGCTCGGATACAATTTGTTCTTTCGTTCTCCGATCCAATATATCAGCCTCCTTTCAAAATTATTTTTTTACTTGAGGCCGGAGAATCTAGCCACATACAGAATGGAAAAACGGTTTATCCGCCAGAGCGCCGATCCCCGTTTCCCGAAAAATGATTACCTCTAAAAATTCAGTAATTATTTTTTGCTTTACGAGTCTCGACAGGCCTTGTTTCGTTTAAACTTCCGTACCTGCTGTCTTCGACCTATAATACTTCTACTCATTCGCGTCCGGTTTCTTTCTTTAGAAGCACCTTTCGCGAATTCATATTTATTATTTTAGTTTGCGCTCTTAATATCCAACGGGTCAATCCGAACGCCCGCGCCCATTGTGCTGGATATTGCAATGCTCTTAATATAAGTTCCTTTACTGGATGCGGGTTTCAACTTGATGATGATTTCCAGAAGCGCATTGACGTTTTCGCTTAATTTTTCAGCGCCAAAAGAAATTTTACCAACCGGTGAATGAATGATACCGGCTTTTTCCACGCGGAATTCCACTTTTCCTGCCTTAAGCTCTTTTACGGCATTGGCGATATCAAACGTTACCGTTCCAACTTTGGGATTGGGCATCAACCCGCGCGGACCCAAAATTTTAGCAATCTTGCCTACGGACCCCATCATATCCGGTGTAGCGATCACGCGATCAAAGTCCAACCAGCCGCCTTTTATTTTTTCAATGATTTCATCGTTGCCAACTAAATCCGCTCCGGCTTCCAGCGCTTCTTTTTCTTTATCGCCTTTGGCAAAAACCAGCACGCGCACTGTTTTGCCCAGGCCATTGGGAAGAACAACACTACCCCGAACCATCTGATCGGCATGAGCCGGATTAACGCCTAAACGGACGGCGGCATCCACCGTCTCGTCAAACTTGGCCCCAACCATTGATACAATCATTTCCGTAGCCTCTTTAAGCGTGTAGCGCTTGGTCGGCTCAACCTTAGCTTTTGCAGCTATTATGCGTTTGCCTCGTCTTAACATGATAAAACCTCGTCTTTATTAACCTGCTATTTCGATTCCCATTGACCTTGCCGTACCGGCAATAATCTTGACCGCGCCTTCAATATTGACGGCGTTCAAATCATTGAATTTCAACTGCGCGATGTCCTGAACCTGTTTGGCCGTGACGGTTCCCACTTTTTCCCTTTTGGGATCAGCCGCTCCCTTGGCAACTTTTGCCGCCTGTTTGAGCAAGACGGAAGCCGGCGGTGTTTTAGTGATGAAGGTAAATGATCGATCCGCGTAAACCGTAATCACAACGGGAACAATCATTCCTTCCTGATTCTGCGTCAACGCATTATAGGCCTTGCAAAACTCCATGATATTAACGCCGTGCTGTCCTAGCGCAGGTCCGATCGGGGGTGATGGTGTCGCCTTTCCCGCTTTAATCTGCAATTTAATATTCGCAATAACTTTTTTTGCCATAACAATCACCTGATCTAAAAATTTTTTAGGCTTTAACCTTGCGCCTTAAAATCACTTATCCTTGCGTTACCTGGATGAAATCCAACTCCACCGGTGTCGGACGACCGAAGATGCTGACAATCACCCTGAGCTTGCTTTTTTCGGGTCGGACTTCATCGATGACCCCGTCAAAATTGGTGAAAGGGCCATCAATAATTTTGACATGATCACCGACATCAAACTTAAATTTTGGTTTTGGCTTCAGTGTTCCTTCATCAATTCTTACCTTCAGATTCTCAACGTCCTTATCCGGAATCGGGGAAGGCTTATCTTTGCTACCGATAAAACCGGTAACTTTCGGCGTATTTTTAACGATATGCCAGTTTTCATCACTCATTTCCATCCGCACCAGAATATAACCTGGGAAAAACTTACGTTTGGATGTTTTCTTCTCTCCCGCAATCAACTCCACAACATCTTCTTCCGGAATCAAAATATCGGCAAAACAATCCTGCGCACCGGCCAGTTCAATTCTTTCCTGAAGGCTCATCTTTACCTTATTCTCAAATCCCGAATAAGTATGTACGACGTACCATTTAAAAGCCATGAAGTTAACCTAAAATAAACTTGACTAATTTTGCGAGAATTAAATCAATGATTCCCAGATAAAGAGCCATGATCGCAACAATAACCATGACAACCCCGGTGGAAGCTAATGTTTGCTTCCGAGTTGGCCAGGTGACCTTTTTCAGCTCAGCCTTGGCCTGGGAAACAAACTGTATTGCCTTATTCATGATCAACTTGATTTTTTCCATATTCTCAGCCCTTTTTCGGGAAAAACTGGCAGGCCAGGAGGGACTTGAACCCCCAGCATCCGGATTTGGAGTCCGGCGCTCTATCCATTAGAGCTACTGGCCTGTCCTATTTCCGACTACTTTGTTTCCCTGTGCAGTTTGTGTCCTCGACAAAACTTGCAATATTTTTTCATTTCCAAACGGTTTTGCATGGTGCGTTTATTTTTTGTCGTCGTATAATTTCGCTGCTTACATTCCGTACAAGCTAAAATAATATTATTTCGCATAATTCTCCTTCACTGGAGCCCACGACCAGGATTGAACTGGTGACCTCATCCTTACCAAGGATGTGCTCTACCAACTGAGCTACGTGGGCACGGCTTTTAAACTTTTAAACCGGCATTAAAAAAAATACCTGGAGCGGGAAACGGGATTCGAACCCGCGACCCTCAGCTTGGAAGGCTGACGCTCTAGCCCCTGAGCTACTCCCGCTTATCCGTCCATTAAAAACTGGTGGAGGGGGGAGGGTTCGAACCTCCGTAGGCTCCGCCGGCAGATTTACAGTCTGCTCCCTTTGGCCGCTCGGGAACCCCTCCAGTTATATTACTCATCTGGAGCTGGCGATGGGACTCGAACCCGCAACCTGCTGATTACAAATCAGCTGCTCTACCGATTGAGCTACGCCAGCAAACCCTTTTTAATTTCAATCGTTTCGCATGCAGCCATCCTTGCTTTAAACGCAAAAAAACGACTACACTGCTTCGTGCGAATTGTGGACTCTAATTTTTATGCTTGTTTTTGTCAAGTAAATTTTTAAATTATTTACAAATATATATGGGGAAAGAATATAAAGAGAATCTAAGCCTTATCGCTGAAATAATCTGCCGAGAAAATATATATTTCAGTTTCTTTATCTTTCCACGCCTTGGGTGGCAGACCGGCTTTATAGCAGGTCTCTTTTAGAAAACTTTCCCTGTCCCAGCCATATTCAATGGCCACCTGCGGCAAAAGTAAACCGGAATTATATCCCCGGACAATGTACAATCCATGTTTTCCCACTTCGATGTCTTCAATGTTATGTATCTTTTGTAGAGGGCTTAAAACAGAGATCTCAAAGCTTAACTCCCGAATTTCTTCATCCTTGACAGACGGGAAACGAGGATCATGAAAGGCTGCGGCGACAGCCATTTCCTGCACGGTGTCCCCGAGAGGCTTAACTGCTTTAATATAGCCGATACAGCCGCGAAGATGACCCCGTTTCTTTAAGGTGACAAAAGCGCCTCTTTTTTCCTTAAGTATCGGCAAATCCATTTTTAATTTAGGTAATTCCTTATTGCCGGCCTTCGAAA
>CAVSCG010000007.1:0-5583 GCA_963726395.1 uncultured delta proteobacterium | reverse complement strand
GTTCTGGGCGCGGCTCTTTTATGGTTCGGCTGGTTCGGGTTTAACGCTGGCAGCGCGTTGGCAGCCGACGGTCTTGCCGCCAATGCTTTTATTACCACCCATACGGCAACAGCGGCCGCCGGTTTGACGTGGGCATTGATTGAATGGTGGCACAATGGAACCCCGACAATTTTGGGCGTGGCGACCGGCGCCGTCGCGGGTTTGGTTGCCGTCACACCCGCCTGCGGTTTTGTCAACCCGATGAATGCCATGTTTATCGGCATCATCGTCGCTATCGTCTGCTACACCGCCGTTGCCATCATTAAAGGCAAACTCGGTTACGATGACTCTCTGGATGCTTTCGGCGTGCATGGAGTGGGTGGAACCGTCGGAACAATCGCCACAGGATTATTCGCAGAAAAAGCCGTCAATGCGGCGGGCGCGGACGGCCTGCTGTTCGGGAACCTCCATCAGTTCGGGGTTCAATGTCTGATGCTGGTGGTGACCATCGCCTTTGCCGCGATCATGACTTTCATTATCTTCAAGATTGTGGACGCCATCGTCGGTATGAGGGTCGAAGAGAAGCATGAAATCATCGGCCTGGATTTAACGCAACAGAGCGAAGCCGCTTACACCGTGATTGAATAGGAGGGAATAATCATGAAATTAGTTATTGCGATCATTCAGCCGCACAAACTGGAGGCTGTGAAAAGAGAGTTGGAAGCCGTGGACGTAAATTTAATGACCGTCACGAACGTAGTGGGCCAAGGACGGCAAAAAGGCGTCACGGAAATTTACCGCGGCGCCAAGGAAGCCGGGGGCCTGCTCAATAAAGTCCGCCTGGACATCGCCGTCAACGAAGCCTTTGTTGAACCGACCATTGTCGCTATCACCAAGGGTGCGCATACCGGCTCAGTCGGCGATGGTAAAATCTTTGTCGTGGAGCTTGCCGAGTGCATCCGAATCAGCTCCGGCGAACGCGGCGGACTTGCCATTGGCTGAGGTTGTGATCATGGATAACGGCAAAACATATGCAAGTGCATTGGAGCGTTGTGTTTCAGACTGCGAAAAAACGGTCATCATTCAAGCTCTTAGAAAATCAAAAGGCGACACCACGGTGGCAGCGCAGATGCTGGGAACAACAAAACGCGTTTTGGCAGGCAAGATCCATAAATATGAAATCGATTATACACAATTTGAATTCAAATAATGGATAAGGAGAATCTAAAACAATGAAAAGAAATCTAAAGACAACAATGAACATGGTTTTGCTGGCGCTGATGTTGGGGTCATTCCCGATGATGGCCTGGGCAGTGGAAGAACCGAAACCGGCCGAACAACCCAAGGCCGCACAGCAAAAACAGGAAGAAGACAAGGTAACAGGCGAGGTGGCCACAAGTATTTTAAGCGCTTATATCTGGAGAGGTCAGGAGCTGACCCGCCATTCCTTTGTGATTCAGCCGTCCGTTACGGCAAGCTACAAAGGGTTTACAGCCAACCTCTGGGGGAATATCGATACAAAACCTTACGCAGCCGGCGACCAGAGTTATTCATCCAACTTTACGGAAACGGATGTCACTCTTTCCTATTCGCGGAAATTCGGCATGGTCCAGGCGGGCGCAGGGTATATCTACTACGGTCTTTCAGCAACGACCCCCGGCGGAACGGATCTGCTCGATTCACAGGAAATATTTGTTACCCTGGGCCTGGATACAATTTTGGCGCCGACTTTGACCGTTTATAAGGAAATCGACCATTACCATCAATGGTATGCAACGCTGGGCGTTTCTCATACCTTCGCCCTGCATGAAAAGATCGGTTTGAAAATGGCGGCGCAGGTAAGCTATCTCAAGAGTGAAGATGAAACGACCTATCCGGAATTTGACAGCAATTCGGTGGCCACCACGGACAAGTTCAACAATCTGCATGACGGCGTGGTCTCCATTTCTCTGCCAATCAACGTCATCACAAACCTGACCGTCACGCCAACGATGACGTACGTCTTCCCACTTTTGAGCGACGCCAAATACGAAATGAGAGGGCGCGGCCTGCAGGGCACCACTCCGTCCGATAGGGATAGTTCCTACCTCTACGGCGGAGTCGTTCTGAGTTTTGCTTTCTAGGCAGCGATCGCTGCTTCAGCGCTGCTGCAGTTTATTTCAAAATAAATTGCAGCGGCTTTGGGGTCATGAAAGAAAAATTACCCAAATATATTGACAACAATCGTTTATAAAACATAACTTTTTTTGGTATCATCATTGTTAAGATATATTCTTGAATAACTTAAAGGAGAACCATTATGAAACTTGTCATAGCAATCGTACAATCCAACAAGCTGCAAGACGTCAAACAGGCTTTACGCAACGTCAAGGTAGGTAAAATCACTGTTTCCGATGTGGTCGGCTGTGGAGCACAGGTCGGTAAAACCGATACCGGCGATGGGATCATTACCGAAGGAAACCTTCTGGATCGTGTGCGTTTTGAAATCGCAGTCAACGATGACTATGTCAAACCCACGCTGGAAGCGATTATTGAAGGTGCGCGTACCGGCAATATAGGCGATGGTAAAATTTTCATTGTTCCGCTGGAGGAATGCATCCGCATCCGCACCGGGGAATCGGGACGCCTGGCCATCGGCTAACATTTAAAAAGGAGAGCATCATTCGATGAATGCCCATTATTTCAAACACGTGCCCTTTGAAGATATCGGCAGCATCCGATCATGGCTTACGACTGCCGATTACACCATCACCTGCACGCCTTTTTTTAAATCGGCAAACCTGCCCGCTTTGAAGGAAATTGACCTGCTGATTGTGATGGGCGGACCGATGAGCGTCAATGACGAGAAGAGATATCCGTGGCTTGTCCCCGAGAAACAATTTATTCGGCAAATGGTTATGTCCGGCAAACCGGTTTTGGGCATCTGCCTGGGCTCGCAGCTTATCGCCAGCGCGATGGGGGCAAAGGTGTATCCGAATTCCGTAAAAGAAATCGGCTGGTTTCCCATATATGGTGTTTCTTCCAGCGACAGATCCATCTTTCGCTTCCCGCAATCGGTGCAGGCTTTCCATTGGCACGGAGAAACATTTGACCTGCCGACGGGAGCAACGCATCTCGCGAAAAGCGATGGATGCGAAAATCAGGCGTTTCAACTGGGCCAATCGGTTATCGGTTTACAGTTTCATCTGGAAACCACACCGCAGTCCGCACAGGACGTTGTTGAGCATTGCCGGGATGAACTCGTCCTCGCGCCCTATATTCAGACCGAGAAGGAAATCCTGTCCGCCAATCCCGCACAATATCAATCCATCAACCATATGATGGACAATATCCTTACTTTCCTGGTAAGAACATTTTGATTACTTATTTCTGCGTTCGTCAATATCCCCGGGATACATCATGGCGCCCGGTCCACGCTCGCGTGTCCGGACCCGAATGACATCTTCAACAGGCGTAACAAAAATAATTCCGTCGCCCGTTTCGCCCGTATAAGCCGATTTGAGGATCGCTTCCAGCGCGGCGTCCAGGTTGCGCGTGTTTAAAACAATGTTGATTTGTATTTTTGGAAGCATATTGACCTGATAGGTTCCGGCGCGTCCGACCAGTTGAACGCCGCCCTGCCGGCCATGTCCCCGCACTTCAAACGTGTTCATGCCCACAATTCCAATCTCCTTGAGGGCGTCGATAACATCGTTTACTTTATCTTCGCGAATGATCGCTTCAATTTTTTTCAGCATGCTAAAATCTCCAATAAAAAATTCTATTGATTGCCAATCCACGAATGATCATTAAGGTCTATCAGTATGATCGCTCCCCATGGGAACTGATATCCAGTCCCACATCTTCTTCGATCGGACTGACCCTCAATCCGATGCTCACATGGAGTGCTTTCGCCAGCACATAGGTCATCCCGAAGGAAAAAACGATGGTGACAATCACAGCCAGGATCTGAATGCCAAGCTGGGCGGGATTGCCGAAAAATAAACCGTTGGCCCCATCGGCGTTGACGGCCACTGTAGCGAATAATCCTGTGGCGATGGTGCCCCAGGTACTGCCCATGCCGTGACAGGCCCAGACATCCAGGGATTCATCCAGCTTGCGTCGTTCCCTAAATCGCATCGCATAATAAGCAAGAGGCGCGGCCACGGCTCCGATAACCATAGCAGCCAGAGGTGTAATAAAACCGCACGCAGGGGTCACCGCTGCCAGACCGACAACCATTCCTGTCGCAATCCCCAGGGTGCTGGGTCTGCCGTCGAGCCAGGAAAGCAGCATCCAGACCAGACCGGCGGTTGCCGCCGAGGTGTTGGTTGTCACCAGAGCATTCACCGCCACACCGTTTGCCCCGAGTGCGCTGCCCGCATTAAAGCCGAACCAGCCGACCCACAGCAATCCGGTTCCTAAAACTGTAAGCGGAATATTGTTCGGCTCCATGGGAACATTGCCGTGGCCTTTGCGCGGACCGATGACTAAGGCAAACGCCAAAGCCGAAAAACCCGCGGCGATATGCACAACCGTCCCGCCGGCAAAATCGAGTACGCCCATCTCCTTAAGCCACCCCCCTTGTCCCCAGACCCAATGGCAAAGGGGATCATATACCAGCGTCGCCCAGAGAAGACTGAAAAGCAGGAAGCTCTTGAATTTTACCCGTTCCACGAAAGCGCCCGTAATCAGCGCGGGGGTAATGACGGCAAACATCATCTGAAAAGAGGCAAAGAGTTCATGAGGGATGGTTTTAGCGTAGGTGGCATTCGGCTGGGCGCCAACCCCCTGAAAACCTAGGAAATCCAGCCCACCGATCAATCCGCTGATGTCCGGACCGAAGGCAAGAGAATATCCATAAAGCACCCACTGAACTCCGATCAGGGACAGGAAGATATAGCTCAAAGTTAAGGTAGAGAGAACATTTTTCCTCCGCACCATGCCGCCATAAAAAAACGCCAGGGCTGGCGTCATCAAAAGAACAAGAGAACAACACACTAATATCCAGGCGGTATCGCCCGCACTGATTTGAACACCCATCATATCTATACCCCTCCCGTCTATATATGGGAATGCATGACAGCAATTATCCTGCCAGAATATATTAGTTATTAAATACAGTATGTTATAAAATTAATAACAGAGCGGGAGAGCGCATATTTGTGCAGTTTAAAAAAATGTAAAACATAATTGTGCCGATGTAGGAGTGCTAATTTTTTCCGTAATAAAGGAATACATCATCGAGCATTTACAATGAATATACTACCTCTTTTTATAAAAGTTCACTATTCATTGTCCCTGTTCGTTCTTAAAACTGACAAAGATGTATCATTTACAATCAATAGCATTACGGAACCTATTGGATATTAAGAACAAGTTTATAATAACTCAATGGCATGGCAATTGCTTTTCACTCATGCGTTTGATGAAAATTGGAACGAAATCGTCTTGATCGTATCAGTCATGGTTTTATCCAGGTTTTTAATTTCTGCACTGAGGGATCGTCTAAAGGTAGGACAACAGGTTCTGGCCCTGTGAATCGAGGTTCGAGTCCTTGTCCCTCAGCCATATTATTCATGACCCGTAAGGTAGTATTTTGATGACCTGTCTTTGATTTTTTGA
>CAVSCG010000006.1:0-326437 GCA_963726395.1 uncultured delta proteobacterium | reverse complement strand
GATGGCTATAACAATAAGTATTCAATCTCACGACCGACCATCCTGCCGGTAGCATTTTGGGGTACAGTTCATATTCGCATTTTGAGCCGTTGGCCGGTGTTGCACCCGTTGCATAAAAATTTGCATCTTCGTCAAGCCCATATCCGTAAGTTAATCCATGCAAAGCAAGCTCATCGATACCCGACAACTCCTCAACGCCCTGCACATATTGCTTTAATTTTTTGTAGACCTTACAGGATGAGCCAAAGCTTGAACTGACAACCCTTGCTTTATACGATTTCAGTAGATGGGTACTTCCCGAGATTATGAACTCAGATTCACTTATGAAATCGATGCGGTCCTCCATTACATTCGATTCCCCTGCAGAGTTCTTGACCTGCAGTTGTATAGTGGTCATACCACAAAGCCCTTTTCTGAGTGTCTGGTCACGATTTACCCCATTATTTCTACTCTGACAGTATCTTTGGAGTCTAGCAAAAGGTGTAATGCCTGGATGGACGGGCGTCCAATTACTCCATGCATAAGCTGTGCCGACCTCACAGCGGTAAGGAAATCCACTACTCAATTTCCAGCGATAATGGGTCGGTTTTGATCCTTCAATATCTTCTGGGCGTTTACTCAAGGGAGCAGCGGTGCTAAAATCAAGGTTACTGTATCGTTTGTGGCAACCGCGACTCCGCGATTGATATCGAATTTTACCAAGCGGGGAGTAATAGCCTTTACATTGCCAGTCGGTATTGGACCAAATTGCTGGGGCTGTATATTTGGCCTTATTTGGGGTTTGAACTGGAGCGTCTGTTGTTGAAGAATAGGTTGGCCCCCGCTGCCCGGCTGAGGCATCGGCTGGCTGCCGGGAGTCTTTTGAGTAGCGTCTAAAGCTAAGGTTGAAAAAAAGATTGACGCTGCTGCTATAATCATTACGATGATCACTGACTTTCGCATTTTCGTACCTCCTTTGATTGAAAGGATCTATAGGTTGGTTACATTGCAGCCTTGACGTTCGTCATCGGATGGAAGAACAATGAAGTAATAAAACGCTGCCCTAAGTTGTTTAATATTATGAAGAGGATTACAAATGTCAATGCGATTTAGCAGGTTTTGTACTAAGTTGCATTCAAAAGATAACGCGGCGGCAAGGATGAAACTCGGCGGAAAACCACAAGAGCAAGCCAAGAAAGTTATCCAAAGAATGCGACTCGGTATTAGATGTACTCGACGTTTGTCCCCCCGATATCAATTAAATGAGTCAGGAAGAAGATATTATCAATTTTCAAGGATCAGAGCAGGGTCAGAAATAGTCCTGCCATTTATCACCTTTCGAGTCGTAATTCACAACATTAGGACTTTTAAAAGTTATTTGGTCGTAGGTGGTTAATGCAAGACGTGGCCATTTCCGAAAATAAAATCATCGATCAAATAATATTATTTTTCATAAAAGTCTCATGATTAGCGTCGCAGACGCATATCTGGCATGTTAAGATCAAACTCCTGCCAAGTTGGACGGTAAAAGCTCTTGTAATATATAAATGGATGCAGATTGATCTTGACCGTCTTGACATTATTCGGAATATTTTTAAAAATCAATTCCATTGTAATGGATGTCTGCGGCTGAATTTCAACACCCCGCCTGCCAATGTCCAGCATTAAGTTTTTTTGAGAGCCTTGCCATACATATGAAAGAGCTGTGGGATAGGCGTTGCCAGCTTCATCATAAATTTTGGATTTGTTCCAGGATCCGAATTTGGCATCATAGAAGGCAACCTTGCGAGGGTCTTTATCCGTATTGATGACCTCCACCAGAACACTCAAACCGTCTTTTGAGACACTTACACTACGCAGTTCAAACAGGCATCCCAGCGCATCTTTGACCGCCAACGGTTGATATGTGCGTTGGAACGGCGGAATTACCTTGGAGATTACCTGCGGAGGCTGCACGGTGGGCGCCGGTTTTGTCTGAGGTGATGGAGCGACCGTCGATTCTGTCCAAGCTTTCACCGGCGGCTCCGTATGCGTTTTCACCGGCAGTGGCACACCAGGCCTTACCGGTTCTTCGGCGGGAGGCTGTTCCTCCAGAATGGTCCGCACCCGAAACGCCATTTTGACCCTGACGCTATCTCCCTCATTGACAAAAGATATTAAACGGATTGCAGTAATTCTGGCTTCCGTGATGGATTGGGTGGCCGTTTCTGAAGTGACCTGAAAATTGGTGACCTCAGTTGCTGAACTGGAGTGTTGGATTTTCGCATCGTTTTTCACTTCAGCTAGCTTATCCAGAACGACTTCCGCCGAAGCTTCGGCGGGTGTTTGTGAGCCTTTCGTAGTGGCCAGAGCGGTTTTGATAATAATGGATTCGTGAACGCGTTTTTTTTCCTGTAGCGTGGTCTGAGCCTGTTGGAATGATCTTTCCGCCGTGTCCTTCTTTTCCCGGATCGCGGCAACATCGAGGCTGAGTTTGTAATAACTTTCTTCCCTACGTTTCAGGAGATTATTCTGTGTTTTACTTTCGGTTTTTGCTACATTGATTTTGCTCTGCAGATTCAGGATTCTATCCTGAAATGTTTTGACCTGTTCGTTCAATCCCTCTTCCGCTGCGGCGTTGTTTTGGTTGGTATTGGTGATGATTTTGTCCGCCCGATCCAGTTCATAATTGCCCGGCGAAAATTGGTTAGCTATCAGAAACGAGTCTAAATCTTTACGGGATTTAATAATGGCTGTTTGATAGCTGGCGCCGACCGCCGGTTTGACTTTACCGGATTTATTTTCCTGAAAGGGATACAACTCATAACGCTTCACTCTCAAATAAGATGTGCCTTTAACTGTTTTATCCAGTTCAAGGCGGAGGGGTTCTTCATTATTCCATTTAGCCGTCCCTTCTTCCGATGCGCGGATAAAGTCAAACGCTGTGACGTTGTTGATCACTTTGGTAAAGGACTGAATGTATGTTCCCATGTGAGCGGCAATCAGTGGTGCAGAAGCTATATCCGCTTTTGCTTCCAGTGAATGAGCACTGTCTCGGAAACCGCGCGTGTAAATCACTGCAACAAGAATTTCACCTTGTTTTTCGGTTTGCAACCAGCGTTTGAGGGATTCTTGTTGCGCTTTGATGTCCTGTTCGTAGCGGCTAATCTGACCATCCAGGTTTTCAATGGTCGCGCGGATGGTCTTGATGCCTTTAGCGGATTCGTCCAGGTCCATGGACGCCATATGAAATTGCGAAGTGAGATCATCGCGTCTTTTTTTGGAGCGGATAAACTCCCGGTTTGCAACAATGATTGCGTTTTTATAATCAGAATCTTCCCTTTCTTTCTCATCTTCCACAGATTTAAGATTAGTTTTTTCTTCCTCTCTGTTGGAAAAAGACTCGCGGCTGTCCACTTCAGAACGGATGATTTCGCGCACCGTGTCACGGGAATCCGTCGAAAGCTGGACCCAGCGCAGCAATTCCTGATGCAGTTGCTTTTGCGGTAGTGGTCGTGTTTGATGCTTTTGCACGGGAGGAGCCGCCCAGGCAATAGCGGCCAATAAAATGAAAACTAACGGCAAAAAGATTTTGTACTTCACCATAAAAATACCTTCATGACTACTTTTTAGTCATAATTGAATCTTTACGTATGGCAAATTAACTTAAAAGCTATAGAGATGTCAAATTCTTTCGACTTAATTATATATCTATTTATATAGGGTATAAAGAGATTTGTTCGTAATATCCCCACCGCAAGCAGCAGGGTATCTTCGGGAGCTATCATTTTATTCGCCGTGAGCGACGGGAATTCGATAAATAGTTTATTTTATCAGGGGTAGCTGTTGTTTGTTCCCAACGGTAAACCGCAATACCTAAACTCTTTTGCTCTATTTATTTGTAGCATTTTTACCCATCCTTCCAGATCGTAATCAGTTGATACTATTCTTACATTTTAAAGAAATAGGATCATAAAAAAAAAAAGTGAGGCATAGTTAATAGGTTAATAACTCAATTAACCCCCTTTTAATTTAAAGAGTGATGCCATGAAGAGATTATTAGATCCCCGTTTCTCAACAAGAGTGCAGGGATTTGTGTTTATTGAGGGCTTGAATGGAATAGTTCGGAAATTGATAATATTTGATGCCTCCAATTACAAGTATCTTAGGCATAGCACATTCACCATTGAAGCCTTCCCGTTCCATGTGACAATAAGCCTTATTCGGTAAGTACATGTGTAAGAATAAGCCTTCCAAAAAAAACTCCAGATAACGAAGAAGGCTTGTTAACTCTCCAAACAAGAGTTCTATGGCGTTTCATCATCAGAGGAGCGGAGTCGGGAAATCTGACTAATAAACGGTACCGGCAATTTGGTAATCATCAGCAATGATATTTTTTGGAGTTCATGATAAAAAATAAAACTCTCAAGAAAATAATCGGTCTTATAATGAAGGGTATACCCATTGCGCTTACGGCAGTCCTGATGATTTTTACAGGTTGTGCAACCACCGCCATGGAAAGCCACAAGAAGGGTGTGGAGACCATCGCAGAGAAGGAGTATTTCATACCGAAGAAACCTATCGACCGCCACTACATCGGCTGTGCTTGGTCTAAACAGTTCGGCCCGGTTGATGATCCCTCCGTGGCGGATATTCGCATCAAGAAGGAAAAATCCTTCAACAATGTCCAGCAGGATTTTGCCTACAATGTCGGCATTGGTCTCGGCGCTCAAAACATTATCGGGCCGGGCGGACAGGCGGGCGCTCAAACGGCGGGCGCGAAAAAGGCGGCCCTGGAAGGGGTGGAAATCATTTCCCCCGTTTCTCTGGCAGACATCCCTTTTGAACCCAAAACTCCTTATATTACGGAGGCATTGCGTCTGGCGAATTTCAAAATGCAGCAGGATAAAGCCCAGTAAAGCAGGCGTCCAGGCGACAGGCCGGAGCTACCCTCGGAATCGCGGGCGCGAGTCGCCGAAGCCGGGGTGCACTCCAAAGGTGGTACGGAAGGCGATGGCCTTGTCGTTGCCTATAAGCTCCATGTGATTGACCCACAGGACCTATGAAGTCCAGGATTCCGGGAATCTTGCCTCTCCCCCTGGATAAGGTCGTCGACTTTCCCGCGTCCAAGATGTTTGTCAAGGCCAGGCTGCAGATCATCGAGCCGGGGGCCGGCAGATCCCTACCGAGAAACCTTGCTCTGGTCCTGCGAGCGCGCCGCCGCCCTCAGCCGGGATATAGTGGCCACCTGGATCGTGGAGTTGAAGCCGACCGACCCTAAGAAGAAAATCGTTGACCATCGCCTTCCCTGCCTACCCGAGAGTGGACGATTGTCAAAATTTCAGCGACGTCGTTTATTCGAAGACTCGATCCCCTCACCGACAGGATCAGCCGGCAGAAGATCAATATCGTCGATTATCGACGCCGATCTGACAGACAACCTGAAGATTAAGACGTGGGACGCGAGGATTTCCATCGTCGACGAATCTTTTAAAATCAAACAGGTCATGCCCGATGATTTGGAATAACGAAAGCGCATACGGCCTCTAAACAAAGGAGTCGCACTATGAAACGATTCGCTTGTAGACTTGACGGTGATGGTATAGCGTCCATCCTTCTAATGTCGCTTTGCGATCGTCTTAGCGGCGAGACAAACCGATCGTGATCAGCCATGACGAAACATACGCCCATAAAGACCGTCCGCTTCCGTGTTGTCTGGCAGGCCGAAAACCCCGTCGGTCATGGTGAGAATCTTTGCCGGTAAGGATCACAAAGAGATCAAGATCGAAGAATATGACAACAGGAGGACCCGCGACGGTTATTCCGGTGAATTGAACACCGTCGTTGAGCTTGATCCCTCGTTTATGGAAGAATCACTGGCCTACGTTATTCAACTGGAAGATGATATAAGAATGAAAAGCGACCCCGTGAACGGGAAGATCCAGATCCCGAAACCGCCTGCTGGCACTCTACCGTGGCATGATGCCACAACCTATGGGCGGGAATGCAGCAACCCATGATGGCGCGGATGCCGCCGGCATGGCGGGGTGATGCCGCCCTCGGGGGAATGATTACACTCGCCTGCCAGGAGGTATTATGCAGCAACCTCCGGGAGGAATGATGCTGCCCGCGGGACAGCCGGGAACCGGTTCAACTGTTGAAGTGCTCGATCAAAGTTGCCGGCGTCATTGCCAGTCTCGACTTGCCGCCCATGATAGGCAATATCGTTATCATCAAAATAGGAGTAGACGGCGTCAATGTCGGGACACGAGTCACCGACGACAAAGGATTAATCGGCCTCTCCTTCAGGATATTCGACAACCCTGGAAATCTCGTCCAGCAGGACACGGCGGCGCCCACGGGAAAGGTCTGGGAAGGATCGTCGAAGTTTTTCAACCTGGTCAACGGCAATTACAATGCCGTCGTTCAGGCAACCGACAACGCCGGCAACACGTCTCCCGAAAAAACGGAGTTCTTTTCCATCACCGGTGCGCATGCCGTTAACACCCGCAGATCACGACCACGTCAGACGAACGAGTAATGAACAGGGAGGGTAAAACATGACAATAAGAACCATCCATTGCGGGAGCGATACTCTCGTTTCGACCGGTTGTCTTTTCATCTTGCCTCGATCGCAGCAGCCCAGGAGATGAGATCCGGTGAAATCAACTGGGTTCAGGGTTATATCAGTGCCGTCGGTAACGGAACGGCCGATCCCAGCGGTAATAAAGTCAAGGACCGCTTGAAATCCCTGCGGGCGGCGGAACTGGTCGCCCAGAGAACCCTTCTGGAAACCCTCAAAGGCGTCCAGGTCGATTCCAAAACGACCGTCGAAAATCTCATGCTCAAAGAAGATGTCATCCACAGTCGCGTGGAAGGCATCGTCAAAGGCGCTCAGATCGTAAAACGGGATGTAACCTGGGAAGGCAACATCCCTCTTGGCGAGCATCGAAATGCGGATTTGTTTAAGCAACGACGTGGGGGGCTGCAACATGGGTTCCTCTCTCATGGCGGCCTCTGGATATCACCCCAGAAGAGCGAACCGCCTTACGCCCCCAGATCGATTGACGCTGCAAAATGAGCCCTCCTGCGGCGACGGAAACGGCCACAAAGACCGCCTACGGCGAAATCCCCCGAAGCGACCAGGTCACCGGAGACGCCTCCAAACCTCCGCCCCACCGAAGACGCCGAAAATCTCGTCACGTTCGACGGGAGCAAACCGGTAACGGGAGCCATTTTCAATTTGCAAAGACAACCTTTCGAGCGCCAGTTGTTGCCCATCATTATCACAGCGTCGGGACCAGGACAAACAGATCACCGTTTATTCCGTTAAAAACGTTACGCCAAAAATCATCCGCAGTTACGGCGTCGTCCGCTATACCGACAACGAAGATGCAGGCAAAGAGCAACCCTTATATCGGCAATAATGCCATGATCATCCCTGTGGACAGCGTCACAAAAGAGAAGCATGATCCTCATTTCACCTGACGCTGCCCGGGTTCTCCGCGAGACATCCATGCACGGCAATGACTATCTGGCCGAAGCCAAGGTTATCATCGTATCCAAGTAAGCCTTTTGGTAACGGGTTTTTCGATTGGCTTGAACTTAAATGATCTAATGTTTTAAGTTTCCTGATTATCCGTCGGAACGGGGCAAAACCATCCCCATAGGCCGGTACATCAATCACTCACATAAAAATCATAATAGAACATGACAGGCAGAAGACCGTCCTAAGAGGCCTTTACAGAATACATGATACTAACCAAAGCTGGTTAGTATCATGTATCGTTATTTCATCATGTGCAAAATCGCTCTAAATGCGCTTATCCTTTCATCGTCTTTGCGGGACCGGAAGCTGTTGTCTTTGCTGGATTACCGGATACTGGATGGGGGCTTTCACTGCCCTTTGATAACCCAAAGTTGATGTAAAAGATGGCAGCGGTGCTATACTTATGGCTTGGAATGATTGAAGTAATGGTGGGGCGCTTAAAGATTTGTAAGTATTAAGAGCCGATTGAGCTTTTGATCCGGCAATATCAAATTTACCTCTTGCAGTTCTTTTATCACCATCAAGATTCAAGAAAGCCCTTTTCCCTTGCACTACGGCATTTACAATAAGATTGGTGATTCTGCCCGGGATAGCCCCAACTTCATTGATAATATTCCCCACTTCTGTCAGATTCGTTGCCAGCCGACCGAGATAAAGAATAGTTATGAAAAGGTTGACTGTCGGGTAATCGATGCCGAAGGCGCGCCTATACAGATTCTTAAAAGTGCTATCTATGGAACCCCAGTTATTACTTATGTATTGACCCGCAGAATTTATACCCGCCCGAGATTGATTATAAAGATTGGTAATGATCTTACCGCCATCAACCAGAAAAACCAACGCCTCGGACAGTTCTGCCATTGCCTGAAAGGTTCTCTCTCCTAGTTTAAACATTAAAGCCTTCAGTCTGTTGTAGCAATTGGCCAATGCGGCCGTGTTATCGTTGATCTGCTGTAATACACTGCCTGAGAATTTTTCGACTCGCGGAGAAACTTCCGTCGACAAAATGGTATATGCGTTGTTGATCGCATCAACAGACCGATCGAGACTCTGTTGAATCCTCAAAAGTCTCGGTTGTGCATTTACACTCAACTGACCCGCTAGTTTTACAAGCGCTTCGGATGCGGTTTTCAGTTTCTGTATGCTGTTATTTACCCTTTTGGCAAGTTCTATGGCTGACTTGATAAACTTCGAAATATTATTGACATATTCTTGAATTTTATTAGCATTATCAATAGCATATGAGCACGGGATGGATGCTATGGCGCCTTCTATTGCCCCTTTTCCGCTGATAGCTATTCCGCCCGGAAGAATCCAGCATGCGCCTCCCGCTGCTGCCACAGTTTCAGGACAAGTTGCTACACCGCCCACGGTTGTGGCCATACCGACCGATATGTTTGGAATAGCATCTGCCAGCAAAACGGCACACGTAGCGCAATTCGTTAACATCGGCCCCACAGTTGTCACAACATTAATAAAATCATTGGCAACAGCTGCTATATCGAGTCTTGAAATCTCATACGCCTCTTGACCAAGCTGCTCAATAGCTGTTTTTAAGATGTTAAACTGTCTCTGAGCCTCGAGGCCTTTTGCATTTACCTCACCTGCCAATTGGGCAAGTTCTGCAAGAATCGCTACTGTTTCCTGAGCGGCAGGATATGCCGCTTTTGCTGCATCAGCGGTTCTTCCAGCAATGTTACCCAGGCTATCAGGTTATTCAACTGAGTTTCGAAGAAAGTTTTTAAATTGTTAAGGGCATATCTGGTGCCGCACTGCCGATCGTTCAAATAATTCGTGACATCCTGCACAATGGCATTTTGATATTTTGCAGCCTCATTGAACGTCCTAATGGAATTCTGATTAACAGCATCCTGAGCAATGACTCCTGTAAAACGCTTCAAGTTCTCTCTTTGCCTCGTCCTGTTGATAAATGATACCAGATGTAATCATTGCTTTGACTTTATTCACATCTCTGACCATGTTACAGACTGTTATGCCGATGTTGGTAGGGCTGCAATAACCTGCCGTTCCGGAGATGGGGGAAGCGCCAAAACAGCGATCGAAAACGAGTTGCGCCGGTGGTGAACCAGCCACTAAAGGACATCCACCCGGATCAGGTAGTGAAGGGCAACAAGCTGAATAAGCTTGACCCCATTGACCAAAAAGGAAAAAGGCAATCGATACGATAACCACAAAAAGCTTTATTTTTATAGTTCTCATTTTTCCCCTCCTCCAAGGCATGATATCAAAATTGTCTAATAAAATTACCTCATGCACGTATCATTCTTGCCTGTAGTCTATTTGACCTTATTCCATAGATATCTCATCTCCTTTCATCAATCTGTCGTGCGGGCCTCAGCAATTAATTACAAAATCGATTAGATCATTAAACAAGCTAACAAAGAAAAAGGTTTTTATGTTAATAGAGTATCCAAACTTTCCGTATTTATGATTTAGATTTTACTTTTAGAAGGAATGTGCTCCCTTTATATTCATTTACCAGACAACGAAGGGAACTCGGATTATTACGCATGCTCTGTCGAAACTTCTTTTGGAGGTATGAGAAGCAAAAACAGTTTAACCATGCATGTTACTTTTAAGACAAGTATAGCCGTATGTCAATAAAATTATTTAAAATTGTAAGGAGCAAATGATATGTCCAGTTTTGTAGCGCATAAACTGTCCGGTTGTTAATTTACCTTGATGGAGGTGACAGATGAGACGGACGGAGATGCTACAGGAGATCCGGAAGATGCGCTTTGAAGAGTTATATTATGGTTCCGAAGTTGAAGAAGAAAGGTGTACACCGATGGCGGAGAGAGCGCAGTCCTTTGCCGGGGATGATGTTGCATCAGGATGGGAGCACGCATGAAGGGGTTTCCGGTAAGAAGTGGGATTTGATCGTGACGATGGATCAGAAGGTAAAGAGGCTAACTTGGGTTGACGAGTTCGGTTCACCCGAAAAAGCTTGGTATTTTTATAGTTCTACAAATGAATTATGGTGGTATGAAATATTCGCGGAAGAAAAAAGAAAATTGCTTGATCAAATAGTCTTCGATGAAATGAAAAAGAAAAAGATAACCGGCGTAAGCATAGACGTGGTATTCTACTTTGGGAAAAAATAAAAAAAGTGTTGGATCTATAGAATAAAGGGCCTTCTGAATAGGGGACTTTTTTTTATTTCTATCCATTGCGCCTTTCAAATGGTAAGTGCGCCACGAGGCTGCACAAGAGATGAGGGTAGGTCCCTCGGAGCCGGCTTGCAGGAGCTGGCTTCAAACCACCTTAAGCTGCGTTGGTAAAGAGCCATTGTGGTGAGCGTTAAGGAAAAGGCAGGGCAAGACCCTGTCAGGTAAGGTTCAGGGAGGCGAGCGCAAGCGAACTACTTCTGAGGTGTCGAAATGAAAAGGATGATGTCAAAACTGGGGGTCTTGACGGACTCCAGGATAAGTTCAAGGGGAACCTGTTTACTGCTTGGGCGGCATCCGGCATAAAGGTAGCGCGAACCTGATCCAGGCTCTTGTGTGGAACGTGGGAACCTGTCGTTCCGATGATAAGGGAGAAATTCAAGTGGAGGACACCATAAGAATGAGAGTACCGATGCGGAGCACAGGGGCGGAGCAGCCCGTAGTAGGGAGGAAGGTTCTGTAATGGAACTGGACCGAAGGGGCTGCGTTGTCTGGCTTTATTTGCAGGTCAACCAGAAATGGGAGGAGCCTTGTGGATAAAGCAAAGCCGTTTTGTATTTCAAAATGGGAGGTATGGGAGGCATACAAACGGGTAAAGGCGAACCAAGGAGCGGCCGGAGTAGATGGGCAATCCATTGCAGAGTTTGAAGAGGATTTGAAAAATAATCTTTTTAAGATCTGGAATCGGATGTCCTCAGGCAGCTATTTTCCACCACCTGTACGTCGGGTCGATATACCGAAGGACAATGGGGGAACGCGGCCGTTGGGGATTCCAACGGTGGCAGACCGCATTGCCCAGACGGTAGTCAAGCGATACCTGGAGCCGATCTTGGAAGAGTATTTCCATCCGGACTCCTATGGGTATCGGCCAGGGAAGTCTGCGATTGAGGCCGTAGGGGTTGCACGTCAGCGGTGCTGGCGATACGACTGGGTTCTTGGACCTCGACATCAAGGGCTTCTTTGACAATATCGACCATGATCTTTTGATGCGGGCGGTAAGGAAACATACCGATTGCAAATGGGTGCTTCTCTACATCGAGAGATGGCTGAAAGCCCCGGTGCAATTGGAAGATGGCAGCCTGATTCATCGGGATAAAGGGACTCCGCAAGGAGGGGTGATCAGTCCCTTGCTTGCGAATCTCTTTTTGCATTATGCGTTCGATACGTGGATGCAGAGACAGTATCCTCAGATTCCATTCGAGCGATATGCCGATGATGGGATTTGTCACTGTCGGAGCAAAGCCGAAGCGGAAGGACTTCGGGTGGCGATTGAACGGCGATTTGCGGAATGTGGGCTGGAACTTAACTTGCAGAAGACGAAGATTGTTTACTGTAAGGATGATAATCGGCGAGGAGAATATCCTGAGCAGAAGTTTGATTTCTTGGGCTTTACGTTTCGGCCTCGGAGAGCGAAAAGACCGCCAGGGTAGATTTTTCGTCGGTTTCATTCCTGCAATCAGCAATAAAGCCGCAAAATCGATACGCGATACCATGAGGCAATGGCAAATTGCACCGGCGTACGGACAAATCTCTGGATGATCTGGCCCAGATGTCCAACCCAGTGTTAAGGGGATGGATCAACTACTACGGTAGCTTCTACAAATCAGCCCTTTACCGGTCCTTCAGCACCTGAACAATATTCTTGTTCGGTGGGCATCCCGGAAATACAAAAGATTGAGAGGGCATAAGCGACGAGCGTGTCTTTGGTTGCAGCGCATAGTGCATAGGCAACCGTGTCTTTTTGCCCATTGGCAGCTCTCTCAGGTTAAGGCTGGACAATAGGAGCTGGATGACGGGAGACTGTCACGTCCAGTTCTGGGAGAGCGCGAGGGTGAAATCCCCTCGCGCCACTCGACTACTCCATTTGCACGACTACCAAATTGTGTTGTAGGTGAGTCAGCACTTCCGCTTGTTCAGCGATGTTGAAAAATTAGTAATCAGTTTTTTATCTGTTGCTTCCTCTTGTTTCTCCGTTCCATTGTTCTATGCTACACTTCAATTGATAATGGTTGGAATAATTTGGCACCACCGGGGAAATAGACGGCGAACGGGAAAAATAATTTTCAATCTGTTGCATCGTGGAGAAACCGTGCTACTCGACTCAATTCGATCAGTATCAACAGGAGTCAGACGTATTGTATCAATGAGGATTATGCATGAGGATTAACCTTACTCCAAAGGCACAAAAAGAACTCGAAAAGCTATGCAGGGATAATATCAGCACTTCCTTAAGATTATATCTTACAGGAGCAGTCTGCATATTCTTTTACACTACCAAAACTGTAAGAATCTGAAGTAATGCGTTAAACAAAAATAAGTATTGAAAACTCGTTTTATAATTTGTGCTTTTTATCAGAATTTACATTTATCTTTTTGTATTTTCCCGATATCCAGTTTTCCAAATCCGAGCAGTACCATTTTGAGAATCTCCGGTCAGACGGTCCTCCTGCCAAATTAGTGTAGATATCGTCCGTGGAAAGGTCTGTAACCAATCTGAAACCCGGAGCAAAAGAGGTTTGTCTGCCGGCGCTTTCAAAAATCTGTCCCTGGTGCGGTGTGGCGAGGCTTCCGATGATCGTTATGGGTCCACGGTCGAACCCTAAAAATTTTGGAAGCTTGCCGTCAAAAAGAATATTTTTCATAATGACTTTCCGGGCATTACCCCATTTTTCAGGCTGTTCCTTCATCGCTTTTTCAGCTGCTCGTAAATAGATATCTTCTCTTTTTCTGCCGCCAAACCATAATGATTTTTCAGAAAGGAGTATCCGGTCGAAGTTTATATAAAAATCGTTAAACATGCCAGTATGTTTGTCGATATGCGCAACAACCTCTGTGCCGAAACCGTTCTTACCGAAAACCTCCAGGTAAAGTTCTTTGTAAAACCTGTCAAAAAGAAATGCTCCTTCTGAATCAGCAGAATATTCAAAATTCCAGTTCTGAAGTATTTTCCCCAGTTTTGTATCAGGAAGAAGAGGGCCGAGAATCTTCATGAATAATTCAGCCTGCATGGAATACACGTCATAATGTAATTTGTACATATACTCACATGTAATTTCATTGTTTTCAGAAAGAAGTTTGCCAATCCGGTCTGAGCGATAGGGTCCCATGCCGACATTGATGGGATCAACCTTTCCATATTCATTAAGGTTCTGGTTGGTTGTAACAAAGTAGCCGCACTCGGGGTTGTAGCATCGCGGCAGGTCTTCCGGCTTTTCAAATCCCTGCCAGTCATTTTTTTCCTCCCAGCCTGGCAAGGGAACAAATCCACTGACCCCTTTCCTTCTTTTCGGCATCAGACCGGACATCTGATAGCCGATATTTCCGTCCTTGTCCGCGAGGATCCAATTCCATGATGTTTCTACGCGGCCGAAAAGATCCATTCCTTCTGTAACCGTCTTTGCGTCCAGCACTTTAATAAAACTGTCCAAGGTAGCAGCACCTGAAAATGCAGGCGCCCATGCAGTGCTTATGTAATATCCTTCCTTGTTCGGATCTCCTTCAAGGACACCGTGGTTGTTTTCATAAAAAACTATTTTTACGGGATCTTTCTTCTTTCTTTTTATTATTTCTTCCCTTTCGGTAAATGGCAGCCATTTGTCAGGTTCACGTAAATATTTGCCGCCTTTGCATTTTTCAATCCAGGAATCTGTACCGTCCATAAACGTATACGTCGCACTCCATGCCAGGTCCGGATTTCGACCCACTAAAAGGGCTGGGGCGCCAGGCATGGTTCCGCCCATTGCATAGGTGTCTTGAGTTTGTAGTACCATTTCATACCAGATATTCGGAAGCCTGTTTACTTCCAGGTGAGGATCATTTGCTAGAATCGGCTTTCCCGAAGCTGTCTTTTTCCCTGAGACTGCCCAGTTATTGGATGCCATCATCAATGGTGCGGCGATATTCCAGAGAGATGCAGGAGAAACGAGCCGTTCCTGAAGTTCTACTTTTTTTACAAGATCAATATCGAGATCTCCAAGTATTCCCGGGAAAAGCTCGTTTAATCTTTCTTCGTCCATGCCTGCCTGGACAAACTCGATAAGCAATCTTTCCATTTCGCCCTGGGACTGTGCCAGGGTGAGATAGCCGACCATCCGTGAGATAAGAATCACGTCTTCCGCGCACCAGGGCTCTGGTTTATAACCGAAAAGTTTGAATTCCCACGGAATTTTTTCTGTAAGAGCCTTGTTTATTCCATTGCAGTATGCATCAATTACTTTTTTTGCTTCAGGAGAGAATTTTTCAATTTCCGAAGAAGTTGAGCCGGTCCAGTTCATTCGCTTGAAAAATTTGTCTATTCCAAGCACTTCATCGCTCGCATCGAGGATTTCAGATGCCCGGCCCTGTCCCAAAATACGCATTAAAAGTATCTGCATTCCCCTGTCTTTTCCATGGGCATATCCCATCAGTCCGAAGACTTCTGCCCTGTCTTTCCCCTCAACGTGGCAGACACCGTGCTTATCTCTCCAGATTTTCTCGCTTGTATTCATATCTCCTCCTGATTCAAGGTTTGGATAATTAAACAGCCAATTGGCTTCCAGCTCAAACTCTAAGTCTTTTCTAAAATAGCCATTATTCACCTTATAAGTCCAGAGCTGCCACCGCTACTTTTACCACATATTAAGTTAGAGTTCTGATCACTACTGTCCCAACGTTTTAATTAGCTGATGATGCTAAGGTATAGAAAACAATGCGAATAAGCAACAAAAAGTTATTTATCGATTTGAAATATTTTTCTTCGGAATGCCATACTCTCGCATTACATTGCGAGGGAGATGGCTGATGAATTCTGGAAGAACGATATTTTCTCAAATCATGGATTACCTGCCAATATACGAATTCCGACAGTGCGTCGAGCGATATTCAGGCAATTACAAAATCAAGAGCTTCTCCTGTTGGGATCAATTTCTGAGCATGGCGTTTGCGCAACTGACTTACCGAGAAAGCCTGCGAGATATCGAAGCGTGTCTGCGAGCTGCAAAACAAAAGACTCTATCACATGGGCATTCGTGGAAAGATCTCCCGCAATACACTGGCCCACGCCAATCAGACAAGAGACTGGCGCATCTATGCCGACTTTGCTCAAATACTCATTCAGAAAGCCCGACAACTCTATGCCAACGATTCATTTGGTATAGAGTTGGAACAAACCATCTACGCACTGGATGCCACGACCATCGACCTTTGTCTGTCTCTCTTTCCCTGGGCAAAATTCCGCAAACCAAGGGAGCTGTGAAACTGCATACGCTTCTCGATTTGCGAGGCAACATTCCGACCGTAGCCTTTATTACCAACGGGAAAATTCACGAAGTCAACATCCTCGACAAGCTACCCATAGAAGCCGGGGCAATTTATATTATGGATCGTGGTTATCTGGATTTCGCTCGTCTATACAAAATCCATCAATCAGCAGCATTCTTTGTGACACGAGCCAAAAGCAACTTCAGATTTCAACCGACTTTATTCACAAAAGATCGACAAAACGACGGGACTCAAATGCGATCAGATCATTACGCTGCAAGGCTATTACTCCAAGAAAGATTATCCGGAAAGACTTCGGCGGGTTGCTTATTACGACGACAAGAAAAACAAGAACCTGGTTTTCTTGACCAACAACTTTACTCTTGCCGGCTCTGACCATCACCGAGATCTATCACAAACGCTGGCAGATAGAGCTATTCTTCAAATGGATCAAGCAGCATCTTCGAATCAAGGCATTTTATGGAACATCAGAAAATGCGGTCAAAACACAAATATGGATTGCCATCTCCATTTATGTACTGGTAGCCATTATCAAAAAGCAATTGAATTTGGAGCAAAGTCTCTACACAATTTTACAGATTTTAAGTGTCACACTTTTCGAGAAAATGCCGCTTTTACAAGCACTTGCAGATGTCGAGGCACATAGAACGAAGATAGTGCTTATCGAATAACCAGTTGAATTTATTCAACTAACGTTGGGACAGTAGTGAGTTCTGATATTTTTTAATTCTCGATTCAGGGACGCCTCCGGGGCTGAAGGAGAGTAATTCAATCAGATTTGTGGACTTCATACTATAGGACAACAAGATTTCGAATCCGTAATCAATGACGCTGTGTATTTTCCTCTTTCAAAAAAAATAAACAGTGCTAGAATGATACTCAACAAATATGCAAACACAAGCGATTAAAGAAAACAGGGAAGACGCCCAGACCTGTCCGCGCTACAAGCGGATCAGGGAGACGCTTCTCTCCACACCTGTTAGCCTGTGCCCGGAGCGTGCCTTGCTCGTCACCGAGTACTTTAAAAGGCATGACAATAAAAAAGAGCCTATGGTTGTGCGCAGGGCCAAGGCCCTCAAACACATCCTTGAGAATAAAAAGATCAATATCTATGACGATGAGTTGATTGTTGGGAATATGGGCAGCAGCCGCATCTCGGCGATCATGCAGCCTGAACTGGCCGGAGTCTTCATGAGTGAAGAGCTCCTTTGGATAAACAGGCGTAAAACAACGCCTTTCAAAATCCCGTTAAGAGAACGCCTCAACCTTTTCTTGAAGGTAATCCCCTACTGGATGATGCGGAATATGGCCTTCAGGGCTTTTTCCCCGCACCTTGGCGAAATGGCTCGCTATGTCAAAGAGCAGCTGAACGCCACATACTATCTGATAAACGAGGCCGGAGGCATAGGACACTTCCTGCCGAATTATGAAAAGGCTCTTAACCTGGGACTAAGGGGCTATTCTGGATAAGCTGAAGGGCAAAAACGGTGACTTTTACCAGGCGGCACAGATTGCATGCGAGGCGCTCTCGATATATGCTGCAAGGCTGGCCGGGGAAGCGGCAAAGCTGGCTGATATCGAGCCTGATTCTTTGCGTGCCTCGGAACTGAGGGAGATTGCCCGCATCTGCCGCAAGGTACCGATGGACCCGCCCGGAACCTTTCATGAGGCACTGCAGGCCTTATGGCTCCTCCACATGGCCGTTAATCTGGAGGGGCTTAACTCAGCAATATCCTTCGGCCGGATTGACCAATATCTATATCCGTTCTTTAAAGCCGATCTCGAGGCCGGAAGGATCACGCCCGAGAAGGCAAGGGAATTGCTTCTCTTGTTTTCAGCCAAGGCCGTTGAACATGTATTCCATATCTCAGAGCGGACAAGCCAGTATCACGGCGGCTATCTCATAGTTCAGGCCGCGATCGTGGGCGGCCTCACTGAAGAGGGCGAGGACTCGACCAACGAACTCACTTATATATTCCTGGATGTCATGGAGCAATTGGGGCTCAGGGATCCCAACTATCAGGCCAGGATACATAAGGACTGCCCCGAATCTTACTTGCGGCGTGTAGTTGACGTGGCCAGAAAAGGCGGCGGTGTCCCCGCGGTTTTCTGCGACGAGGCGGCCATTGCCGCACTCACGTCTCACGGCTATCCCATCAGCGAAGCCAGGAACTATGCCGTTGTCGGCTGCGTTGAACTTGCGCTGCCGGGAAAGAGTTTTTTCTCGACGGATGCCGGACTTATGAACCTGCCGCTGTGCCTTGAACTTGCGCTCAATCAGGGCAGAAGGTTCGGGGAAAAGACCAGGCTGGGCGCCGATACGCCTGACCCCTTGACGATGACAAATATGAATCAGGTTGTTGATGCATTCCGCAGGCAGGTAGAATTCATGGTCAAAAGAATGGTGGATGATTTCAGGGTCATGGAGAGGGGGAATCGCGACTATCACCCGACGCCTTTTTCCTCGATGCTTGTTGACGGGTGCATTGAAAACGGCAGAGATGTGACCGCAGGAGGCGCCCATTACAATTCGAGCGGTGTGCAGGGTGTGGGGCTGGCCGATGTGGCCGATTCACTTGCTGCAATTGAGGAAGTGGTCTTTGTTCAGAAAAAATATTCCCTGCCGGATGTGATAAAGGCCGTTAAAAATAATTTTAAGGATGCGGCCGTACTGCGTTCGGAACTCTTGAAGGCGCCTAAATTCGGCAACGACAATCCTTTGCCGGACGGCTATGCCAATCTTGCAGCGCATATCTTTCATGATGCCCTCACAAGTCACACAAACACCCGGGGCGGGCGATATGTGCCGGGGTTCTACTCCGTAACATGCCATGTGGCTTTCGGCAAAAGGACGCCTGCGCTACCAAGCGGAAGGCTTTCAGGCGAGCCCTTTGCCCCGAGTCTTGGACCGGCCAACGGCAAAGACCGCCTTGGGCCCACAGCCCTTCTCAATTCGGTCGCCCATGTGGATTCCAGGCTGGCCATGAACGGCTATGCCCTGAACCTCAGGTTTGACCCCGAAACGCTGGCGGGCGAAAAGGGTGTGAACATCCTGTCTTCGCTTGTCAAAGGATTTTTCTCGCAGGGCGGCATGGAACTTCAGCTCAATGTGCTGGATGCCGAGAAGCTTGAGGATGCCAGACGACACCCGGGAAAATACCCGGGGCTGGTGGTCAGGGTGGCGGGCTACTGCGCATATTTCGATGACCTGCCTGATGCAAGCAAGCTGGAAATCATATCGCGCACCCGCCTCAGGGCATGAAGGTATAGTGAGTTTCATATAGTTCATCATAAACATTTAATGTCCTATCAAAGCGGAACAAAATGGGTAAACGCAAATTAATGAAAGATCGATATCGCAATTTTTCATTCCTGTCCGACATGGAGGGGATTAAAAATGCCATAGGAGAAATGCACGGAAAGTTTTTCCCCAAACAACCCGTTTTGAATCAGGACGCTCACCTTAGGGCTTCCCATCCTTTGCCGGATGAAGCTTGGTTTATTCAGACACTTAAAGACAAAATTGCCAATCATCCAGACAATGTCATGGATTTTCCGTTTTATGGCGAACCGTTTTACGAGGAACCGCTGGTTGGCTTTGTCCGCGGCAATGATCCGATCCTGGAACAATACAAGGAGATTATTGGGCCTCACCATTTCACCCCTTGGGAAATCATGCGCTGGCAAGCGGAAAACAATGGTGTCAAACCGCCGGTCCGAAGATCTTAGTGTGGTTTCTTTTGTCATGCCTTTTTCGCCAAAAACCAAACGGGATAATGCCGCCGCCGTTGAATGGACTATCCGAAAGATGGGCGCAGACGCGCCTTCTTGGTGAAATCTTCAGCCAGACCTTTGTGCGTGAAATTGTTACCGACCTGATGGGGCAGAGGTATTCTGGCCATTTCGCCGGATGTGACCCCCATGTTCAACAAAAAGCGCTATCCGAAAGTCGGATGGGCGTCTCCCTGGTCCCATAGACATATGGCTTATGCCGCCGGACTTGGAACCTTCGGGATGCATGACTTCATGATCACGGAAAAAGGTGCGGCGGTAAGGCTCGGCAGCTTTGTCGTTAATTTGAAGCTTAAGCCCAACCGGAAGCGGCCGGAGGATATCCATGCCTATTGTCTGCATTATCAGGGGCTGCCGTGCCTGAAATGCGCAAAGCGATGCCCGGTGGACTGCCATAACAGCGGAGCATGCTCATGATAAGGAAGCCTGTTATCAAAAGGTGGCCAAATCCTTGAAATACTGCAATAAGCATTATCACATCTTTATCTATGGATGCGGCCTTTGCGCTACAGGTGTTCCCTGTGAATCAGAGATTCCGAAACAACTCCAGCGTGGTGTTGTATGAGCATGTCAAGCAAAGGAACTATCGATAAAATCGATGCCCAAGCGGTTAAGAAGTGCATTCAGGCCGAAGGCATAGATCTAGTGGGAATTGCCGATGCACAAAATCTTATTCCGGCTTATCCGCTCCGGCCGGTCATAGCACTGATGCCATCTGCCCGAAGCGTCATCGTCATGGCTGTCTCTCATTCGCTGGGCGCCGTGTATTCACCAGACATCATGCTCTGGACGCGAAACAAAATGCAGACCTCCCGGTTGCTGGATGAAACCGCTGAAAAAATTGGCCGCCTGCTTGAACGGCAAGGTTTTCTCTCCCTTCCGATTTCTGCGGATAAGCCGGTGCAGATCTTCAAACACAACCCCGAAACCGGTAAGAAATTCCGCCAGACCCGTACATCAGGTTTTCTCTCCCTGAAGCATGCAGCGATCAGTTGCGGCATGGGCGAGATGGGCCGGAACAACCTGCTGCTTACGCCCGAATTCGGACCACATCAGCGGTTGTGCGCCATCGTGACGGAAGCGCCCCTCGAAGCTGATCCAGGGAAGAAATTCGATCTCTGTCTCAACTGTAAGCGATGCGTGAATGCCTGTCCATCAGGGGCATTGAAAGCTGACCGCTATGATGTGGACCCCTGTTTTGCCTACTGGAGCTCCGGTTTCAAGCGCCTGCCGCCTGTCAGTTTTGGGGAATGGCCGGGATATATCAAAATGGTGCGTCAACATCTGAAACAGCGGGATCTCCTGGTGGAAATGGGGCAGACTTATATTACGGATGTAGATAATTGCATTGAATGTATGCGTGTCTGCCCGGTCGGGGAAAATTGGAAGAAAATTCGACCGAAAGTGCTTCCCCCGCAGAGATCCAGCGGCACGCAGGGTCAGTAGCATAACCAATCGGAATCACTACTGTCCGGGTATTTGGTCAAATAAATTTAGTTGGTTAGCTGACATAGGGTTTTCCGTTTTGTGACTTGTGTTCGTAATTAGTTGATAAAGCGGCATTCTTTCGAAAACTGAGATGCTCAGAACCTGTAAAATTGTGTAGAGACTCTCTGGGAGATGAAGTTGTTTTTTCAGTATAGCCACAATAATGTAAACGGAGATGGCGATCCAGATTTGTGTCTTTACTGCATTTTCCGATGTTCCATAAAAACTCTTGATGCGCAGATGTTGTTTGATCCATTTGAAAAAGAGTTCCACTTGCCAGCGAGAGCGATAAAGATCTGCGACTATTCAGAGCCGGCAGTTTGAAATTGTTGGTCAGAAAAACAAAAGTCATATCGGTTTCGGCATCGTAATATTTTACGCGTCGTAGTTTTTCGGGATAGTCTTTGCTCTGATAGCATCCGGTGAGCATAATCGTCTGATCGCAGATCAGGCCGGTTGTCCGATCCACCGGATGCGAATAAATTCTCCGACACCGGAGATTGGATTTTGCACGGATCACAAAGAAGGCGGAAGTCTGCGAGAGGTTGTATAATCTGGAGAAGTCCAGATAGCCGCGATCCATAACGTAAAACGACCCTGGCTCGAAGGGAATAATGTCGAGCGTATTGATTTCGTGGAGTTTGCCGTCGGAGATATGAATGAAAGTTGGGATATTGCAACGCAAATCCAGTAAGGTATGCAGTTTGATAGCTCCTTTGTTCTGTCGGAACGTGGCCCACGGAAACATCGACAGGCACAAGTCGATGGTTGTAGCATCGAGTGCATAAGCTGTTTGTTCCAACTCGACAGCGAAGGGTTCGTCGCTGTAAAGCTTGCGTGCCGTATTGATCAGCGAATAGGCCAGATCGGCATAGATCCTCCAATTTCTCTGTTCGTTGGCGTCGGCAATGGTTGAGCGGGATACTTTGTCGCGAATGCCCATATGATAAAGTTTCTGTTCCTGGGCGCGCAGACAGACTTCGATATCGCGAAGGCTTTCCCGGTAAGTGATTTGCGCAAAGGCCATGCAAAGGTATTGATCGAGGCAGGTAAACTTCTTCACTTTGTAATCGCCTTGATATCGTGTCACACAGCGTCGAAAGGTATGCATGGGCATGAAGTCCATGACTTGTGAGAAAATGAGTTTGCCGGTATACATGAGTTACTTCCTCCTGTTGAGCTACAGGGGGATGCTCAGATCGATGATAAATTTTCAAGTCGATAACTCGTGTATTTGGCATGTTTACTAAACAATAACCGTATATTAAGGTGTGTTAAATAATTCTATTCCGGACAGTAGTATATATAAAATCATGAGGAGGTAACAGTTTTCCCGTCAAGGAAAACGTACACCTCCTTTATACAATATAGGTCTCGAATTATCTTGACATTGGTTTGAACATCATCTATGGTTGGACCACTGGGCCAATCAACCACTTAAGCATGACGGCCCGGAAGGAGGCTCATCATGCCGGTCAGTGCTGTCTTTGCCCAGCCAATTATGCGTTCAAGGCTCCACGAGGAAATCGCGACTATCATCCAGAAGCAGATCATGAACGGTACGATTCTCCCGGGCGACAAGCTGCCTCCTGAACGCGAAATGGCTGAGACCTTCCATGTGAATCGTACTACCTTACGTGAAGCCCTGCACAAACTCGAGAACCTTGAACTACTCGAAATCCGCCACGGCGACGGGGTTTATGCCAGGAACTTCCTGGATAGCGGCAACCTGGATCTCATCAAGGCCGCCGTCAGCATGGACGTAGACAATGCCACCCTCTTCAATGTACTGGAAGTGCGCAGCTTCGTGGTGCCGGAGATGGCCTATATCGCCGCGCAAAAACGCACCGCCGCCGACCTGGACGAACTTAAACAGGCCATCTTCCATCAGGATCTGACCATGCTGGAGCGGGATATCAAAGTTCACCAGATGATTGCCCGCGCCACCCATAACATGCTCTGCACCATTTTTCTCAACTTCTTCAATCAGCTCTTTCGCAAGTACGGTTACCTGTATTTCGATGATGAACGTAACATTGAACACTCCCGCACGTTTCATAGCGAGATTTTCGAGGCAATCAAGAATCAGCAGGCGGAAGCGGCCCGCCGCATCATGCAGGACGTGCTCCGGTATGCGGAACAAGCCGTGAAGGCTAATCTAGCTCGCACACCGTAAAAAGGATTGTACACCATGCAGCGGTTTATCGAGAATCACACAAACGAACATTTTGATGTCATTGTCCTAGGCGGCGGCATTACCGGGGCGTCGGTCGCTTATGAGGCAGCAACAAGGGGACTTACGGTAGCCCTGCTGGAGAAGAAGGACTTTTCATGGGCTACCTCGGCTGCAACCTCCAAGCTGATCCATGGCGGGATGCGCTATCTGGCCAACGGCGAGATCAGGCTGGTGCGCGAGTCACTCCGCGAGCGCCGGGTGCTTGAAAATATTGCGCCCAATTTCGTCTATCCCATGCCAGTCATGATGACCCACAACAATACGCAGTTTAAGAACAACAAACGGGTCGTGAAGGTGGGCATGCTGATGTACGACGTGCTGTCCTATGACAAGAACTTCACCTGGGATAAGAGCAAGAAGATCCCCATGCACAAAACTATTTCCAGGCAAGAGGTGCTGAAGAGAGAGCCGAACATAAGCGCCACAGGCCTGACCGGCGCATCGATTTTCTATGACTGCACCAGCATCTTCCCCGAACGGTTGACACTGGCCTTCATCAAGTCCGCAGTTGCTTATGGTGCCAAGGTCTCCAATTATACCCGGATTGAGGGATTTCTTTTCAATGACCGGCATGAAGTAACCGGCGTGCAGGCCAAAGATCTATTAAGTGGCGCAACCCACACGCTAAACGGCACCATCACCATCAACTGTGGTGGGCCATGGGCGGATATTCTGCTCGGTCTGGCCAAATCAAATAGCGACAGCTGCGTGCTGCGCCGCTCCGAGGGAATTCATGTTATCACCAGCAAGAAGCTGCTTTCCGGCAAGTATGTGGTGGGCTCCATGACCCCGTCGGGTCGTCACTTCTTCCTCATCCCATGGCGGAACCACACCCTGATCGGCACTACCGACAAACCCTTCACCGGTAATCCGGACGAATACCATGTCACGCGGCAAAGTATCAACGAACTGATCGCCGAGGTCAATGCCTCCTTCGGCGATGGGAAGCTAAGCTTCTGCCGACGTCCTGCATACCTTCGGCGGCTTGCGACCGCTGGTGGAGGACCAAACCGAAGAGACGTATGTATGCTCGCGCCGCTATGAAATCTTTGACAACGCCGAAGAAGGGCTAAATGGCCTGATCACGGTTGAGGGCGGCAAATACACCACCAGCCGCAAACTGGCTGAAAACTGCCTTAAGATCGTGGCTGCGAAACTTGGCCGTTCATTGGGCAAGAGTATGACCGACAAACAACATCTATCCGGGTGCGCCATCCCCGATCTGAACACTTTTCTGCTTGATATCAAGAGGAACAACCCGGATTTTTCCGGCAGACACCTTGGACTATCTCAGCCGCAATTACGGCACCGAATACGACGCGATCCTCAAACTGGCACGCGAAGACCCAGTCCCTGGCCGAAACACTCAACGCTGATGGCGAGATCCTGGCTCAGGTCACGTATGCTATACGCCATGAGATGGCCCGCACCCTGTCTGATATCGTCATGCGGCGCACCGGCATCGGCACCCTTGGTAATCCCGGTGATGAAGTGCTGCAAAGGGTTGCCGCCCTTGCCGCCCGGGAGTTGAAATGGGATGCCGGCAAAATTAAGCAGGAAATTTTGGTTACGACTAATCTGCTCAAGCTGCCGGAGGCGTAACACACCACTCGGGTGTGAAGAGGTGTGGAACGCACATGTGCACAGCAACACATAAGGGCAAAATGTAAAATTTATAAAGCGGAGGGTTAATGCATGGGCTCAAAAATACTTCAGACCGGACTGGACGGAAAAGGCCCCCGCGCCCGGAACCTTCCGGTCCATCGTCAAGTATGGCGATCCGCATCATTTCAAGCATCCCAGCGATGCCTGGGTCAAGATGATGAAAGAGGAATTCCACTTGAGCGATGCCGATTTCTCACACAAGCAGAATGAGGGGCATGCCCCGGTGGTTCTGAACCGCCCGCCGGCGCTCAAATCCGGACAGATCGAGGCGCTTGCGGCCATCGTGGGCAAGGAAAATGTGGCCTTGGACGACTACAGCCGCGTTAAATATTCCTCCGCCAAGACCTCCGAGGAGATTTTGGAGCTCCGCCAGGGCATTATCCGCGAGGTGTCCGATGTGGTCGTGCATCCGCGGGACAAGTATGATGTGCAGAAGATCGTGCAATACTGCGACGCCGAGCGCATCCCCATCACGGTCTTCAGCGGCGGCTCGTCCTGCAACTTCGGCTGCCGCCCTTTCAAGGGCGGCGTCTCCCTGGTGCTGAGCACGCACATGAACAAGCTCCTGGAGGTAAACGAGCTCAACCAGACCGCACGCGTCCAGCCGGGCATGTTCGGACCAGCCTACGAGGAGGCCCTGAATCAATCCCCGGAGCTCTTTGGCACCAAGCTCCGCTATACCTGCGGCCACTTCCCGCAGTCCTTCGAGTATTCCACGGTGGGCGGCTGGATCGTGACACTGGGCTCGGGCCAGGCCTCGACCTATTACGGCGACGCCTACGACATCGTCTTCAGCCAGGAATACGTCACCCCGGCCGGCACCTTCAAGACCCTGGATTACCCCGCAACGGCCACAGGCCCCAAGGTTAACGACATCATGAAGGGCTCGGAGGGCACCTTCGGCATCCTGGTCGAAGTCACCATGAAGATCTTCCGTTACATGCCGGAGAACCGCCGGCGCTTCAGTTTCATGTACCCAACCTGGGAGACGGCGGTGAACGCCAGCCGCGAGATCATGCAGTCCGAGTTCGGCAAGCCCGCCATCTTCCGCATCTCCGACCCGGAGGAAACCGACCGGGGCTTGAAGCTCTATGGCATGCCGGGCTTCGTGGATACGTTCCTTGGACTCCGCGGGTTCAAGCCCATGCAGCGCTGCCTATGCCTGGGTAATGTCGAGGGCGACAAAGACTACACCCGCCTGGTGGCGCGCAAAATCAAGCGCATCGCCCGTCAACATGGCGCCATCTCCCTGGGCGGTTATGCCGCGCGCAAATGGGAACACACCCGCTATACCGAACCTTACATGCGCGAGGATCTGAACGATTACGGCATCCTCATCGATACTCTGGAGGCCGGCGTCACCTGGGATAACCTGCACCGCCTGCACGAGGGTGTGCGCGCCTACGTCAAGAGCCGTCCGGACACCATGTGCATGACGCATGCCTCGCACTTCTACCCGCAGGGGACCAATCTCTACTTCATCTTTTTCGCCCGCATGGATGTGGACGAATATGTCACCTTCCAAAGCGGCATCATCGACCAGATTCACGAATTCGGCGGGTCGTTAAGCCATCACCATGGGGTGGGCCGCCTGCTCGCACCCTGGATGGAAACACATCTGGGCAAGGAACAAATGGCGGTCTTGCGGACATTGAAACACCACTTCGACCCGCACAACATTCATGAATCCGGGCGGCCAGCTCGGGCTCGATGATATCCCCGCAAGGAGGTGAATCGGGTTTACCCTTAATTTCTGTACTTTAAAGATAAAGAGGAGCACATGAAGAAAGTCGAACCTAGAGAGAAAACTATGGCAGGGGTTATTCTGGCGGACACAAAGCACGGCATCGCGCAAGCGGTAAGCGAGGTCTTTGAACATTTCGGCGGCGGAGGGAAACTCCTGCGTTCCAGCCGGGATGTTTACATCAAGGTCAATGGCGTGGGGTCTGAGCCTTACGTCTATACCGACCCGGAAGTGCTGCGCGAAACCATCCTCTACTTTCGCAGGTGCGGGGCCGCAACGATCTATGTGATGGAGAACTGCACCCAGGCCAACTTCACGCGCCTGGTTTTCCAGGCCACCGGATATTTAAGAATCTGCAAGGAAACCGGCGCCGTCCCGGTCTATCTGGATGAAACCCCGGCTGTCCCGGTCTTTCTGGAGGGGATCGAGGAATTCATCGACATCTCGGCCTTCGTGTTTGAAAGGCTTATTGAACAGGGCGATGAAAATTTCTACCTCTCCCTGCCCAAGCTCAAGACCCACTCCATGTCCCAGGTGACCCTGTCCATCAAGAACCAGTTCGGACTCGTGCATCAGAAGAGCCGCATCGCGGACCACAACTACCGCCTCCACCAGAAATTCGCGGACATCTACCGGGTTCTGCGGCCGGATTTCGCGCTGATCGACGGCCTGATCGCCACCAATCACGGCCATTACCCCACGGCGTATAACGCGACAAATGCATGGTGCCCATGAATCTCCTCATCGGCGGGCCGATCCCCTGGCCACTGACGTGGTGGGGGCGGCCCTGATGGGCTTCGAGTTTGGCCGAGGTCAAGCACCTTGAATTTCTGCCGCGCCACCGGCATCGGCCAGGGCGATATGGAACGCATCGATATCATCAACAAACCCCTGTTCGATGAACGCAAAAAAAACCTCACCTGCGAGCTGCTCGATGACTATCCGCCGGACTCACCTTCCTCCGGGGTAATGAGCGCTGCTGCAAGGAGGGCTGCCGCCGCAACACGGAAAGCGTTGTGGAGATGCTCTACCGCGACCATGGCGGCAAAGGCGGTTTTACGATTCTCATGGGCAAGGGCATCGACAAGCAGGCGGTGGAGAAGATCACAGGCCGGGTGCATATCGCCGGCAGCTGCGCCATCCAGGATTACGGTGTTGCTCTCCAGGCGCGCCTGGGCAAGCGCAATGTGACCATGAGTCCGGGATGCAATGACCTGGCGCTGTCACCGCCGGCCTGTGCAAACAGATGCGGATCCATCCCGATCCGGTTGTCGCGAATGGATCCGGTGCGTTCCGCGGCGCTGTTCATTACGGCCAAGCTCAAGGGCTCTCAAGCCAATATCGTCCCCTTGATTTAGGACAGGTAGAGGTAAAACCATGAACGATAAAAGCTATATCATCGCCATCGATTCCGGAACCCAGAGCATCCGCGCGGTGCTTTTCGATCGTCACGGCACTGAAATCGCTTTAGAGCAGGCCGACTACGAACCCTATTTTTCCCTGGCCCCCGGTTGGGCCGAGCAGCGGACCGAAGATTACTGGACCAAACTCTGCCTGGTATGCAGAGGGCTTATGGCCAAGATCGATATCGATCTGCGGCAGATCTGTGGAATCGGCCTGACCAGCCAGCGCAACACGGTCATCCCCATGGACAAGGATGGCAATGCCTTACGGCCGGGTATCATCTGGCTCGACCAGCGCACAGTTGCCAATGTGCCGCCCTTGGGTAAGCTCAGTAAGCTCGCCATCATGCTGGCAGGCCAGACCGACGCACTGCGGTATGCCCAGAAGAACTCCAAGTTCCTGTGGATCAAACAAAACGAACCAGAAATCTACCGTAAGACGCACAAGTTCGTTCAAGCGTCGGGATTCTTTGTGCGCAAGCTCACCGGTGAATTTCGCGATTCCTACGGCATGATCTCCGGTATCTACCCCTTTGATTATAAGGCACTACGCTTGTATGGTAGGCGTCATGAGCTTTATCTACGATGCCTTGGGGATCGAGAAAAAACAATGCGTTGAACTCTACTCCCCGGACAAAGTGTTGGGATATGTCACGGCCCAGGCTGCGCAGGAAACGGGTCTTCCCGAAGGGATGCCGGTCGTCGTTGCCGCTGGTGATAAACAGTGCGAGCTCCTGGGAGCCGGTGCCATTGATCCGTCCATTGCCGAGATCAGTTTCGGTACGGGTACGGCCATGGAAGTGATCACACGGAAATACATCAGTGACGGACAGTTGCGCTTTTTCACCTGGCCTGCCGCGGTCCCCAAAGCATGGAATATAGAGATGTTTATCACTCGCGGCTTCTGGATGGTAACGTGGTTCAAGCAGGAGTTCGGCCAACGCGAGGCCATCGAGGCACAGAAAAGAGGAGTGGCGCCAGAGGTAGTGCTGGACGAGGTGATTCGGAACATCCCTCCGGGCTCCATGGGTCTCATGTTGCAGCCATACTGGTCTCCCACGGTGAGCAACAAATACGCCAAGGGTTCGATCATTGGGTTTGGAGATATCCATACGCGGGCGCACATCTACCGGGCGATTTTTGAAGGCATCTGTTTCGAGTTGCGCCGCATGCAGGAGATCGTGCAGAGCAAGACGGGTATTGCCATAAAGGAGATTCGCGTCGGCGGAGGCGGTTCACGCAGCGACGTGGCGGTGCAGATCGCGGCTGACATGTTCAATCTGCCCACCTCGCGCATGGCGACCTCCGAGATCGCGGCGTTGGGCGCGGCCATGGACGCGGCTGTTGGTACAGGCCTGTATGCAACATTTGACGAAGCGGTGGCGGCCATGGTTCGCAAGGGCAAAACCTTTATGCCCAATCCGCAAAGTCATCACATCTATACACAGCTGTTCAATGATGTGTATAAAAAGTCCTTTCACACGCTGGAGCCGATTAATCGCCGGATCGCTCAGATTACCGGATACCCGGCCGAATATTAAATCAGTACAATCGCTCCATTGACATGCAGAAAATATATTTAAATTTTGCAACAACGCCGTATGGGGAGATCCGATATTAAAAACAACCAACTCCGGAAATGGAATTGTATCTGGGGATATCTGGGCGGTATGCGCATAAATAAAAAAGTGTCTGGCAGGGTTAAGCCAGACACTTTTTTGATAAATGGAGAACGTGCCAGAGGTATTCTTAAAGCACTCTGACCCCGATGACTCCTTCAGCCGCTCTGATTTTCTTGACCAGGTCCTCGGATATGTCGCCGTCGATATCGATGATGTTATAGGCGACATTGCCCCTGCTCTTGTTGATCATGTCGGCGATGTTGATCTTGTTGTCGGCCATGAAATGCGTGATCTTTTCGATCATGCCCGGCGAGTTCTGGTTCGAGATGGTCAGCCTCTGCTTGCCCGACCTTTCGAGGGAGCATTCGGGGAAGTTGACGGAGTTCTTGATGTTCCCGTTTTCCAGGAAATCCATGAGCTGCATGGCCGCCATGACGGCGCAGTTTTCTTCGGACTCCTCCGTGGAGGCCCCCAGATGCGGAATGGCGATGACCTTGTCCGTCTTGATGACCTCTTCATCGGGGAAATCCGTCACGTAGCACGCCACGATGCCGTCGGCGATGGCCTTCTTCAGGGACGGGGTATCCACGAGCCCTCCCCTGGCGAAATTCAGGATTACCACGCCCTTCTTCATGACCGCGAATTTATCGGTATTGATGAATCCCTTGGTGTCCTTGTTCTGAGGGACATGTATCGAGATGAAATCGCACTCGGACAGGAGTTTGTCCAGGCTTGGCGCCTTCTTGGTATTGCGGGACAGTCTCCAGGCTGCCTCGATGGACAGGAATGGATCGTATCCCCAGACTTCCATGCCCAGGCCCTCGGCGGCATTGGCCACCATGGTGCCGATGGCTCCCAGACCCACCACACCGAGCTTCTTGCCCAGGATCTCGGTGCCGACGAACTTGGATTTGCCCTTTTCGATCAGGTCCGGCACCTTGTCGCCTTCACCCACCAGGCCTTTGGCCCAGGCGATTCCTTCAACCACTTTGCGGGACGCCAGCACCATGCCCAGGATCACCAGTTCTTTTACGCCGTTAGCGTTTGCTCCCGGGGTATTAAAAACGACGATGCCTTTTTCCGAACATTTGTCGATGGGAATATTGTTGACACCGGCGCCGGCACGGGCAATGGCTTTCAGACTCGACGGCAGGCTCATCTCTTTCATTTCCTTGCTTCTTACCAGGATGCCGTCGGGATCGGGAATATCAGTACGATACTCATACTTCTCAGTAAAAAGGCTGAGCCCTTTTTCCGAAATTTTGTTTAACAGATCAATCCGATACATAAAAAACCTCCTATTCCTTTCCATATCTTTTTTATTAAAGAGTACTCTAATAACATAGAATACCTAAATTTTGTGCCACTATTGTCCAAAACAAATTGTCCTTATGGTATTTTTCAATAAGAACTTCCGTTTTGTGAGATGAAGTATAGAATGGGCGTTCTTGTGTGTCAAGGAAATCTTGGCCACACAAGTGGCCAAGTATTTCTTGACACATAAGTCCACGTCTCTTATACTTCATAACCGCAAAAAGAAGGTTCTTATCAACCACCACAACCTACGAAATGCCGAAGCATATTGACATCAGGAAGAAATTGCCCATCGTCGCCGTGGGCAAGATAGACAAGAAAGCCCTTTGGAAAGAGGCGATATAGCAAGGCTTCGTGAATATCGTCTCCAAGAAGGATGAACATGAACCAAGAATTAAAAGATCTGGTTCAACGTAACAAGGAAATCGCGCGGGAGGAGAAAGAGAAAAACGGTCGCCTTGTATTTGGCACGCTATGTTCTTATGTTCCCGTCGAGATTCTGCATGCCTTCAATATCCTGCCCGTCAGACTTTGGGGAGAAGACACGAACAATGAACGGGCAAACACGCTGCTGCCGGCCTTCATCTGCCCCCCGGCGCGGAATATCATGGCGATGGGTCTGGCCGGCCACTATGATTTTCTGGATGGGGTGATCCACTCTTACACCTGCGACTCGACGTGCGGGTTGTTCAATATCTGGTGCCGCAATTTGAAGCCGGCCTTTTCCTTCCTGCTGAGCCCCCCCTACATGAACACGGATGAGGCCGTCGTATACGGCAGAGCGGAATTCATGGCGCTGATCGCCGCCCTTGAAGATTTTACAAGAAAACGATTCTCGGCCGAGAAGCTTCAGGAGTCGATCAGGCTCTATGATGCGGCTCGGGAGCGCATCGGTGCGATCTACCAGGCAAAAAGAAACGGCTCGACCGTCCGCTATCTTGATCTGTATCACATGAACCTGGCGCTACAGGTGTTGCCGATCGAAACGGTTGTCCCCTTTTACGAGAGGTACTTGTCTAATATCCGGATGAGCCCTGGAAAAGGAGAGAGGCATCGGATCCTGATATCCGGAAGTGTCGTCTCCGATCAGGATATTCTGGGGCGGATCGAAGCGCTCGGGGGAAACATCGTAGCGGATGACACCTGCCTGGGATATCGACTGGTGCGGGAGAGGGTTCCGACTGGGGAAGACCCCCTTTCGGCGCTTGTCCAGTATTATCTCGATCTCCCGCCTTGCAGTTCGAGGGCCGATTTCCCCGGGAGAAAGGACTATATCCTAAAGACGATTTCCTACTTTGACGTGAATGCCGTCATCTTCATGCACCAGAAGTTCTGCGAACCTCATCTGGGGGATCATCCCTTCCTGAAAAACGTGTTAACAGAAAAAGGGATACCTCAGATACAACTGGAATTAGAGGCGGAGGGACTTAGCGGACAAATGCAGACGCGACTGGAAGGATTTATTGAAATGCTGGGGGCGAGGTAATGGAAGGGAAGAAAACCCAGAAACGGCTCCAGACGAACACAGCCTTGCGTCAGATCATCAGCGATTTCTACGCGGAGGGGCACAAGGCCAAAGCCGAAGGACGCCCCGTGATCTGGATTCCGCCGATGAACGGCATGATCGAGCTTTTCTATGCCATGGGGATCACCCCAGTCTTCCCGGAAAACTGGGCACCTCTCTGCGCCGCCATCGGCACCAACCGAAAGAATTTCGAATATGCGGCCAAACGGGGATTTTCGAGCGATCTCTGCGGGTATTTCCGAAACAACGTGGGCTACGCGCTGGACGGAATCAATGAGGAGAACCAGCCGCTGAACGGCCTTCCTAAACCTGACTACCTTATCTCCTTCGGGGCCGGCTGTATCCCCACCATGAAGACCTTCCAGGTGCTCTGCGATCACTTCAACGTCCCGATTTTCAGGGCCGACCTTCCCCAAGTGGCTATGGAGAAGATCGAAAAACGTCATATCGCGTATGCTGTAACCCAAATCAAACGGCTGATCCAGTTTCTTGAAAATGAGACAGGCCTGAAGTTCGATATCGATAAACTTCGGCAGGCGGTCATCTATACCGATGAGGCGTGTCGGCTCTGGAATGAGATCATGGCAACGCGATCGACGATTCCCTCCCCGTTTTCCGCTGCCGAGATCGGCATCATGTTTGTCATGGTGACCCGGCACGGGACCGAAATCGCCGTGAATTTTCTGAAAGATGTCTTACGGGAAGTCAAGGAGAGGGTAGCCCGTGGGCAAGGTGTAATCCCCCATGAGAAGATACGGCTTTTCTGGGACAACATCCCGCTCTGGTATAACATGCAGCTCTTCAACTACTTCGAGAAGTGGAATGCTGTGGTCGTGGCGGAAACGTATACTTCCGCCTGGTCACTGAGATTAAATCCGGACAAGCCGCTGGAGAGCATTGCCTACAAATCCCTCGTCTCCTACCCGCTGGTTTCCTGCGTGTCTTTGAACAAGCGGATCGAACTGATCACCAAAGCCGTCTGCGACTACAAGATCGACGGGGCCATTCTCCATTCGAATCGGAGCTGCAGGCCCATCTCGATGGGGCAAATAGATATCATGCGGGTCCTTGAAGAGAAACTATCCGTTCCCAGCATCATGTTCGACGGCGACCATATGGATGGCGAGAAGTTTTCGATGGCCCAGTTTCAAACTAGAATTGACGCCTTCATGGAGATGATTCTGGAGAAAAAGCGGGCGTCATGATCATTTTTGTTACATATAGCACCTACAGGTCCACACCATAACCAGAAGAAGCCTTGCCGAATATTATTTAAAAACTTTTTGGACTAGCCTGCATTAGCACCGCTATACATTTTTTTATTTGTTGAGTCTTGGCGTAAAAGAGAAGTCTGGATCCAAGCGAAAGATGCGTTGCTACATTTTTTCCAGTACGCTCTTTAGCGATTTTTCGATGTAGTTGATATGCTCGATAGTCGCTATTCTGGCTGCATCGGCAATGCGTTTTTCGACGGCGTCACCGATCTTGCGCAATTGCGTGAAAATATCGCGCGAACTGCCGGGAATAGTCGAGAGCTTCTTACGGCTGTACGGGAAGGCTTCCCGCAGGATGGTGGTGATGGTCTTGCGCAGGTGCATGAATACGGTATTGCCAGTAGCGTCGGCAAGAAGATCAAAAAAACGGGTATAGAATATTCCGCCTTCCTTGGTGTTGATAATGATATCCAAGTTGATCTTCATAGCTTGTTTGAACATATCCCTAATCTGTTTGATCTGTTCACGACTGGCGTTATTTGCAGCTAGATAGGCGGCTTCTGCCTCAATAATGCGTCTCACGTACAACAATTCCCAAATGCGCTCATGATCAATGGAGAGAAATTCTTTCAGTGGGGTACGCATATCGTCAACCATAGATTTGACGAACTTACCACGACTGTTGTGAGATTCGATATAGCCACGTGCTTCCAGCAGTTTCATGGCCTCGCGCAAGGATATGCGGCTGATGCCGAAGAGCTTGGTCATCTCATGTTCGCTGGGTAGTTTATCGCCCGGTTTAAGGGCACCTTTTGCGATGCGATCTATAATCTGTTTGGCGACAAGACTGGGAATACCGGGTGACTTCTTAATTTTCGACATGCCAAATGATTTATTATCCATGCCTAGCCCTTTTCCTGTCTTTAATTGCCGTATGATAACCGTACAATTTTTTTGATAAAATATTGCTTCTAATAAACAAGAGTATAAGGAGAACTGTGTTGTGTGTCAATGAAATAGTAAATAACTGATAAAATATTTAAAATTATTGTTGACATATTGTATGACAATATGTCAACAATAAGTCAATTAATATTTCTATTTATTCTAAGCGTAGGGTTGGTACCAATTGACATAAGTAGAAAATGCCAGCTGCAATCGCAGCAAGAAATAAAAAATGAGGAGGGGAAAAATGAGAAGAGTTAATGTTGTCGGTGTTGGTATGACAAAATTTACATCGCCCAAAGCCCTTCGGCCATATACGGAGATGGGTAAAGAGGCGCTTCTGGACGCTTTTAAGGATGCTGGGATTGAATACAGGCAGATCGAACATGCCTATTGCGGTTGGGTATATGCGGATAGCTGTGCCGGCCAGAAGGTTTTGTATGAAGTCGGTATGACAGGTATTCCTATCTTCAACGTGAACAACAACTGCTCAACGGGATCGAACGCTCTTTTCCTGGCCCGTCAGGCGGTTGCCACCGGCGTGGTTGAGTGTGCTCTGGCTTTAGGTTTCGAGCAGATGACCCCCGGCGCCCTGGGTATAGTCTTCAATGACCGCCCCGTTCCCATGCAAACATTCTTTGAAAAGCTGTTTGAGGTCATTCCGCCAATAGAGGGCGTCGCCATGGCATCCATGCTCTTCGGTGGCGCAGGTATTGAGCATCAGCAGAAATACGGCACCAAAAATGAAACCTTTGCCAAAATCACCGTCAAGGCGAGAAGGCACAGCGAGCACAATGAGCGAGCCATATTCAGGAATCTCGTGACGTTGGAGGAAGTTTTGGCTTCTCCTATGCAGGCTCCGCCGCTGACCCGCCTGCAGTGTTGTCCGCCCACCTGCGGCGCCGCCGCTGCGATTGTCTGCTCCGATGAATTTGCCAAAAAACACAACATCAGCAAACCGATCTATATCGCTGCCCAATCCATGTATACGGACTTTCCCGGTGCCTTCGAGAGCAGAAGCCCTATGAGTATAATCGGCTACGATATGACGGCTGCGGCCGCAAAAGAGGTCTATGAAAAATCAGGCATCGGCCCTGAAGAAGTGAATGTGGTCGAACTGCATGATTGCTTCACCTGCAATGAGCTCGTGACATACGAAGCGCTCGGTCTGACCCCGGAAGGGACAGCAGAAAAATTCATTGAAGATGGCGATAACACTTACGGTGGCCGTATCGTCACAAACCCTTCAGGAGGTCTGCTTTCCAAGGGACATCCTCTGGGCGCCACAGGCCTTGCCCAATGTGCTGAACTTGTCTGGCAACTCCGTGGGGAAGCCGGCGTCCGCCAGGTGGAAGGCGCCAGGATCGGCCTCCAGCAAAATATCGGCCTCGGCGGTGCCTGCGTCGTTACCATGTATCGCAAGGATTGAAAATCAAGCTGATTACTTCAGAAAAATCGGGGGTATCATATCGATTCACAAATTAAGTGAGGAGATTTATGGAAGACGTTTACGCGAGCAAACCCTGGCTGAAGTCTTACGACAAGCATGTTCCACCGAACATAACCAACTATCCCCAGATGTCCTGCGCCGAGGCCATGCGTGAGGCCTTCGACGGCGTTCCCGACAGGATGGCGCTCAATTACATGGGCACCAACATCAGTTTCCGCGACTTCGACACCTACTCGAACCAGTTCGCCCATTTTCTGATCAGCCAGGGATGCCGGACGGGTGACGTCGTGGGGCTTCACCTGCTCAACGTTCCTGCATCTTTTTTCGCGGCTATCGGCATCCAGAAGGCCGGTTGCGTTTTTACCGGCATCAGCATATTGCTTTCGGCCGAGGAGCTGGAGTATCAACTCAACGACTCCGGCGCTAAGGTTCTGCTAACCTTCGACTTCAACTTTGAGACAGTGAAAAAGGTGGTCGTTAAGACCAAGGTGAAAACGGTGGTGGTTGTTTCCATCGCCGATTTTCTTCCCTACCATCAAAAAAATCCTGGGGACGCTCCTTAAAAAGATTCCCGCAGGAGAGATCCATTCCCTGCCTAATATCGAAGTCGTTCGTTTTTTAAAGGCAATCGAAGGCCGGCCCAAGGACATAGTCAACGTAAAGGTCGGTCCTGATGATCCCTGCCTCATGATGTACACTGGCGGCACGACGGGTCCCCCGAAAGGTGCCATGCTCACCCAAGCCAATGTTGTTTGTCATATGAAACAGATGAGAACCTGGACGGGCCTCAATAATATCGGTGAGCATACTATCGCCTCCGCCTTCCCCCTTTTTCATCAGGCAGGCAATTTCCTCTCCCTTTGGGCCATCGCCTTGGGGGCCTCGGCCATACTCCTGACCAATCCTCGAGACCTGAAATTCATGTGCAAAGCCATGAAAAAATTGAAACCCACGGCGCTCATCAATGTGCCCACCCTCTATCTGGAACTGATGAAGATGAAGGAATTCAAGGCGCTGGATTTTTCAGGCGTCGAGTTTTTTGTCAGTGGCGCCTCTCCCTTTCCTGCAGAAACTATCCGTGATTTTGAGAAAATCGTCGGTCAGGGCAAGGTGATGGAGGTCTATGGCATGACGGAAACAACCCCCTTGATTACCGCCAATCCGATGCGAGGAATGAAGAAGGTGGGATCAGTGGGGATACCCATGGTGGGGACGGAGGTGAGACTGGTCGATCCGGCCACGGTGAACCGGTCCCCTTGGGAAAACCTGGTGAGATGGTCGTCAAGGGTCCCCAGGTCTTCAAGGGATACCATAATAAACCGGAAGAGAATGCCAACAGTTTCCGGAATGGGTGGTTCCACACGGGCGATGTCGCCGAAATGGACGAGGACGGCTACTTTTTCATCGTAGACCGGCTCAAAGACATGGTCAGCGTTTCGGGATTCAAGGTATTCACCCGCGTCGTCGACGATATCCTCATGGAACATATCGATATAGACATGGCGGCCACAATCGGCATCCCCGACCCGAAACGCCCGGGTTCCGAAATCGTCGCCTCCGCCATCAAGCTGAAACCGGGCATCGACAAAAGCGAAGCCGAACGGCAAAAGATTTTAGAATACATGAAGGAAAGGGTAGCGCCTTACAAGGTCCCCAAGGTGATCGAGTTTATGGACGAACTGCCCTTAAGCGCCGTGGGGAAAATCTTAAAACGGGAATTGAGGAATATGATGATTAAATAAATGAAGATAATTGATTAAATTCATTGCTCGAGTGTGTCTACATTTTTTTGAGTAAGATAGACTTTTATAAAGGAGAAACAGGAAATGGAGATCATTAATTATTCGGAAGAACACAAGATATTTAGAGATTCGCTAAAGAAGTTTCTGGACAAGGAAGTCGTACCTCACATTGAGGAGTGGGAAGAGGCGGGTATTGTTCCGAGAAGCGTCTGGAAGAAAATGGGTGATCAAGGTTTCCTCTGTACGGGCGTACCGGAAGAGTACGGCGGGCTGGGAGCGGATTTCCTCTATTCCGTCATCGTCATCGAAGAGACCACGAAAAGTGGTTTTTCAGGTCTGACGGCGGCCCTGCACAGCGACATCGTTGTCCCCTATATCGCATCTTTCGCCTCCGAGGAGCAGAAGCATAAATATCTCCCCGGCTGTATTTCCGGCGACATTATCACCGCCGTGGCCATGACAGAACCCAACGCAGGGAGCGACCTGGCCGCCATAAAGACCACCGCCATCGAAGACGGCGATCATATCGTCTTAAACGGCCAGAAGACCTTCATCAGCAACGGCATCAACTGCGACCTCATCGTTGTGGCCGCTAGAGACCCTTCCATTACTGATCCCCATGCCGCCGTCGACCTTTTCCTCGTTGATGCCACTACCCCCGGTTTCGAGAAAGGCAAACAGATCAAAAAGATCGGCTGGCACAGTCAGGACACAGCGGAGATGTACTTCACCGACTGCCGAATACCCAAGGAAAACCGGATGGGACTCAAGGGAACGGGATTTGTGAATCTCATGCTGAAGCTTCAGCAGGAAAGGCTCGTCTGTGCCATCGGCGCCGTGGCCGCAGCAGAGATGATGTTGGCATGACAATCCTGTACTGCAAAGAGAGAACCGCCTTCGGGAAACCTATCTCCAAGTTCCAGCATACCCAGTTCGAGCTTGTCGAGATGGCTACAGAGACAAAGCTGGGACGAACGTTTATAGACAAGCTCATCATGGATCATATGGAGGGTAAAAATGTGGTTGTCGAAGTCTCCATGGCTAAGTACTGGACAACCGATATGGCCTTCAAGGTAGCTGACCGCTGCCTCCAGCTTTACGGCGGCTATGGTTACTGCGACGAGTATCCCATCTCCCGCGCCTGGAGGGACATCAGGATCACCCGGATTTTTGCCGGAACCAACGAAATCATGAAGATGATCGCCGCCCGTTTTATGGGTCTTTAAAGGAGACAGTATATGCCCGGCCCACTGAAAGGTTTGAGAATCCTTGATTTTACGACGCTCCTGCCCGGACCTTACGCAACGATGATGATGGCCGATATGGGCGCCGAGGTACTTCGCGTACTCTCCAACTCATACCCCGATATGGCTGCATTCCTGCCTCCATTTCTACCCGGCAGCGATTTATCCTGCAACCTTCTTTACTTGGGAAGGGGAAAACGCTGCCTGAATCTCAACCTCAAGTCAACAAGTGCTATCGAGATAGTCCATCGGCTTATTAAGAAATACGATGTCGTTATCGAACAGTTCCGACCCGGCGTCATGGCCAAACTGGGTTTGGGTTATGAAGATCTGAAGACCGTAAATCCTTTCCTGATTTACTGTTCTCTCACGGGTTACGGACAGACAGGGCCTCTCCAAGGCCGTGCCGGTCATGACATTAACTATTTAGCCCGTTCCGGGCTCATGGATTACTCGGGAACAAAAGATAAAGGACCTTCTCTTATGGGTATGCAAATTGCCGATGTAGCTTCCGGCTCTAACAACTCCGTCATCGGTATTTTGGCGGCGGTAATCCACCGGAAGGATACGGGCAAGGGACAGCATGTCGATATCTCCATGACCGATGGCGTCATGGCCTTTAACGCCATGACGGCCACGACCTATCTGGCCGGAGCAGAAGAACCCAAAAGGGAACGGGAACTTTTAAATGGTGGCTCACTTTATGATTTCTATGAAACAAAAGACGGACAATATATGAGCTTCGGTGGCCTGGAAGCACAGTTCTTTGCCACATTTTGCCGGATCATAGATCGTGAAGATCTGATTCCCCACGGGATTGTCCCGCCTAATCTGGAAAAGGTAAAAAAAGAGATTCGAGGAAATCTTCATGCAAAAGACGAGGGACCAATGGACGAAAATTTTTTCTCAGGTGGATGCCTGTGTGGAGCCAGTCCTTTCGCTTGCTGAAGCGATTGCCGATGAAAATACTCGGGCGCGGGGAATGGTTGTGGAGTTTGCCCTCCCATCAGGAGAAAAATTGAAACAAATCGCAAACCCTATCAAGTTTTCCGCCACAAAGCAGGAATATCGCGCTCTCGGTTGCCCCGCTGGCACTCACACCCGGGAAGTTCTTCTTGAAATCGGCTACACGGAAGAACAGATCAGGGACTACGAAAAGGAGGGGGCTTTTAATTAATTTTTAAATCAATCTGTTATTAAAGATTTTTATCATATTAAAAAAGTGGTCCCCCTTCTTAGAGGGGGATGTATTTAAAACAATTTGTTTGACTACGGTAATTTATAAGGAGGACAAAATGGCGGATAAATCAAAATTAGGAATGGAGTTTCCCCCCTACACCTTTGAAGTGGAAAAGGGAAAGATAGCCGAATTTGCTATGGCCATCTATCAGAAAGAAAATAAGGATCAGATAAGTCCCCTCTATACGGACAGGGAAGCGGCGAAAAAAGCCGGCTACAAGGACATCATCGCGCCGCCCACCTTCCAAACCAGTTTCCCGCTCTGGGCCTCCGGAGGACTCATGCCGATCATTCAAGCCCTGAACATCAATCTGATTAGACTTCTTCACGGTGAGGAGGAATACAATTACCTGGGCGCCATCCATCCCGGCGACATTATGACGGGAAAATCTAAAGTCGTCGATATGTACGACAAGGAAAAGAAAGACAAACCTGGCAAATTCATGGAATTCACAGTTATTGAAACAGAAATCCGCAATCAACGGGGAGAGCTCGTCATCAAATCCCGCTCTACCTTAGTGGAAAGATAAGGAGGACGCCATGTCTAAAGCAATCTACTTCGAAGATGTCAATATCGGTGACGCTATGCCCGCCTTCACGTCGGACCCTCTCACAAGAACTCACTTAGTCCGTTATGCAGGCGCCTCCGGAGACTTCAATCCCCTGCACCATGACGAGACCTTCGTATCCATGTTCGGTATGCCGCGGGTTATCGCCCAAGGAATGCTGATTATGGGGATGACGAGCCGTGCCATCACGGAATGGATCGATAACAAATGCTTAAAAAATTTCAAGGTTCGCTTTTCCGGAATGACGGAACCGGCCGATCTGATAGACCTTGAAAATACGAAAGCCCGCGCTACAATTACCGTCACCGGCACGGTCGTGAATAAATTCGTGGAAGGTGGAGAGAACCGCATCCAGTGCGAAATTCAGGCTGTCGATGCCTTGGGGGGCGTCAAGTTGACCGGCAGCTTCATCGCCGCTCTTCCTTCTAAATAAGATTTTTATCAAAGGAGAAATGATATGGCGAATTTGATTGTAGACGAACGAGACCAGAAATTTGTTCTCTACGAAATGCTGGGGGTGGATAAGCTTTGCGAGAAGGCTCCCTACACGGACTTCTCTCCAGATATTTTTGACATGATTCTGACGGAGGCACAAAAGTTTGCGGTGGAAGAGATATTCCCCACCCTGGTGGAATCGGACCGTGAAGGGTGCAGGTTGGAGAACGGGAAGATCAGTGTTCCCAAAGCCTTTCATCGGTTGTACAAAATCTATCGAGAAGGCGGTTGGATCACGATGGGCAAATCTCCGGAAATCGGCGGACAGGGCCTTCCCTATTGCATAAATGTGGCCGCCAAAGAGTGGTTCATCCACAACCTGGGCTTTATGGTCCTGCCTTTTCTGGCCGAAGGGGCGTCGCACCTTGTCGAGACCTACGGATCGGAGGCCCAGAAGAAAAAATACTCTTCCGAAGATGATCTCCGGGGAGTGGGGCGGAACCATGTGCCTTACCGAACCAGACGCCGGGACCGACGTAGGCAATCTCAGCACCAAGGCGATCCGTCAGCCCGACGGCACCTTCCGATTCAGGGGACCAAATCCTTCATCACTGGCGACCAGGACCTGACCGCAAACATCATTCATCCCGTTCTAGCCCGAATCGAAGGTGATCCGCCGGGACCAGAGGTATTTCCATTTTCATCGTCCCCAAATACCTCGTTAACGACGACGGGTCCCTGGGCAGGAGAAACGACTATCGTGATCGCTAAAATCGAGGAAAAAATGGGCCTCCACGGCAGCCCCACCGGCACCATCAACTTCGGCGACAACAGACGAGTGTTTCGGGGAGCTTCTGGGGGAAGAACGAGAGGGCATGAAGGTCATGTTCCAGATGATGAACGAGGCCCGCATCGGAACGGGCCTTCAGGGGCTGGGCAGCGGTTCCGTCGCCTATCTTCACGCCCTGCAGTATGCCAAGGAACGCATCCAGGGTCATCGCCATCGCCGATTTCGGCAATGACGCCGCTCCGCGGTTGCCATCATCGAGCATCCCGACGTAAGAAGGATGCTTTTGTGGATGAAATCAAACGTGGAAGGGATGCGGGCTCTGATTTATTTTGCCTCATTTGCCATCGATAAGGAAATGACGGTGGAGGATGATGCTGAAAAAGAGAAATGGCACGGCCTGCTGGAGGTCCTGACACCGATCATCAAGGCCTACTGTTCCGATGTTGGCTTTAAGGTTACCGAGCTGGCCATCCAGGTCTATGGCGGCTATGGTTACTGTGCCGACTATCCCGTGGAGCAGTTCATGCGCGACGTAAAGATCGCCTCCCTCTATGAGGGTGCCAACGGCGTCCAGGCTCTGGATCTGATAGGACGCAAGCTGGGGATGAAGAAAGGCGCCTACGTCCTGAGCCTTTTGGGAGAAATGAACGCCACCGTCACCAAATATAAGGAACAACCGGAGCTGACGGGGTTGGCCGCCGACGTTCAGGGGGCAGTTAACACGCTGGCTGAGATGGGCATCTTTTTTTCCAACTGTGCCCGGGAGGGTAAATTTTTGGTGCCGGTGAGTCACGCCTATCCCTTCCTGATGATGATGGGGAAGGTTGTTTCCGGCTGGCTGCTTCTCTGGCAGGCCGGTATCGCCAGGGAGAAGCTGGCTGTCCTGAGCAGGGAAAAGGGCGTGGCGTCTTCGGATACAGTTGCCTGGAAAGAATTTATCAAAAACAACCGTGATGCCGCTTTCTATTCCGGTAAGGTCGCCGGAGCAAGGTTCTTCATCAAGAATATCCTGCCGGAGGTCGATGCCGCTGCGAAGGCCATCAAAAGTGAAGATCTTTCCATGGTGGAGATCGCTACGGAGAGTTTTGCGTAAGGGATATCTCAAGGTTCTCTCGAAAGAGTACCTGCGCTATGTGGAGGCCGATGCCGCAAACGCTGATGCAGAAGCCGAGAAGATATACGAATACGAGAACCGCTTTATTATCAGGCGGTGATAACCTAAACACTCTAATACAATAAGGAGGTCTTCATCATGATGGATTTTCCCTTGCTTCTGAGAACGTTTTTGTTGAGGTCTGCAAAATACTTTCCCAAAAAAGAAATCGTCTCTGTGTTTCCCGAATGTGTCCACCGATATACCTATGCGGACTACTACAAGAGGGTATGCCAGCTCGCCCATGCGCTAAAATCTTTGGGTATCAAGCGCGGCGACAAGGTGGCAAGTATTGCACTCAACGACCACCGGCACCTGGAGCTCTACTTCGGCGTGCCTTGCTCCGGGGCGGTCCTTCACACGGTTAATTTCAGGCTGCCCATGAATCATCTCGTCTACATCATCAATCATGCCGAAGACCAGGTCATCTTCGTGGATGAGGATCTGCTCATGTTCGTGGAGATGATAAAAGACCAGCTCAAGACCGTCAAGTACATCGTGGTGCTCTCGCACACCGGAAAGAAGCCGGTATCGGGCATAGAGAACCTCATCATGTACGATGAGCTCATCGCCCAGTTCCCCGAAGAGTATGACTTCCCTGTGGATCTCTCCGAGTGGGACCCTGCCATGATCTGCTATACCTCGGCCACTACAGGCGACCCCAAGGGGGTTGTTTATTCTCACCGGGCCATCATCCTCCACACCTATGCCGTGGCCGTTACCTTCGGTGTCGGCGAGGCGGACTGCGCCCTGCATATCGTGCCCATGTTCCATGCCAATGCCTGGTGCGGGCCATTTGCCGCGGTGGGGGCCGGTTGCAAGCAGGTGCTTCCGGGCAGGGAGGTGATCAACATGGAAAAGCTATGCAGGACCATTGCCCAGGAGAAGGTCACTTTCACGGCGGGTGTGCCCACCATCTGGATGCTCCTGTATGACTACCTTGAAAAAGGCGGATGGCATGACTTCTCTTCATTGAAGACCATAGCAAGTGGCGGAGCAGCGATCCCAAGGCAACTCATGATCGACCTCAACGAGAAATACAACTTTCCCATCAAGCAGGCCTATGGCTCCACCGAGACCACGCCGCTCGCGACCGCGGCAATCCCCAAAAGCTACATGGCCGATTGGCCGGCCGAGAAGCTCTATGACATCAAGACGAGTGTCGGTATTATCGCCATTGGTCTGGAGATGAAGATCGTGGGCGATTCCGGAGCCGAGGTGAAGATGGACGGTAAGGAGTGGGGAGAGGTCTGCCTGAGGGGGCCCTGGATTGCCAATGAGTACTACAAAGACCCGGAACGTTCCAAGGAGACCTTTATTGATGGATGGTACCATACCGGCGATATTGGCACCATCGACGAAGAGGGTTACGTCAGACTTGTCGACCGGAAGAAAGACCTGGTAAAGAGCGCGGGCGAATGGATATCTTCGATGGACATGGAGAACTTGATCATGGCGCACCCCAAGGTTATGGAGGCGGCAATTATCGGCGTGCCGCACCCCAAATGGCAGGAGAGGCCTCTGGCCTGTGTCGTTGTCACACCGGGAGAGAGCGTGTCCGCCGACGAGCTCAAGGATTTCCTCAAGGACAAGGTCAAGGCCGCCTTTTGGATACCCGACGAGATCATCTTCTTAAAAGAGATGCCCAAAACCAGTGTGGGCAAATTCAACAAACGCGAGCTTCGCAAGCTTTATGCAGACGGCCAGTTGAAATCGCTGTAATCTGAACTTGTCAAGGGAGGATATAATATTATTGCTTGATCATTACTATTTCAAAGCGAAGATATGATCGAGCCGACGACAAAGCCAACAAAGATAGCGCTTTGCTTTTGAATTAAAATAAAATCAAAATTTCAAGGAGGGTAACATGTCAGAAATCAGATTTGATGGAAGAGTAGCAATTGTGACCGGAGCGGGAGCGGGTTTAGGTCGTTCCTATGCGTTGGAATTTGCCAAAAGAGGCGCCAAGGTAGTCGTCAACGATCTGGGCGGTTCCCGTGATGGTGCCGGCGCCAGCCATAGCGCGGCCGATGTGGTCGTCGATGAAATCAAGGCACTGGGCGGCCAGGCCGTTGCCAACTATGATTCCGTGTCAACCGGCGCCGGTGGGGAGAGTATCGTGAAGACTGCTGTTGACGCTTTCGGTAAGGTCGATATTCTGATCAACAATGCCGGAATTCTCCGCGATAAAAGTTTTGGCAAGATGACGGACGAAGAGTGGGACCTGGTGAACAGCGTTCATCTCCGTGGCGCCTACTGCGTAACCAAGCCGGCTTTTAACGTGATGCGCGAGAACCAGTATGGCCGCATCGTATGCACCACTTCAGGCGCTGGCCTTTACGGCAACTTTGGTCAGGCCAATTACAGCGCCGCCAAGATGGGCGTAGTAGGGCTTATGAATGTCCTGAACATTGAAGGCGCAAAATACAACATCAAGACCAACACCATCGCTCCGGTCGCTGCCTCCCGCTTGACCGAGGACGTGCTGCCGCCGGATCTCTTCAGTAAACTGAAACCGGATTATGTCATGCCCATCGTCCTTTTCCTCGCTTCCGAGGCCAATCAGGATTCGGGTATGATTTTCAACTGCGGTGCCGGCTGGTACAGCCGCACGGCTGTTGTTTGCTCCAAGGGAGTCACTATCGGTGATGGCAAACGGCTGATCAAACCGGAAGAGATCCAGGATCAATGGAGTATCATTAAGGGGCTGGACGGGGCGAAACCATTAGGCAGCGTCGCTGAATCCTTCGAATATATGATGCCGCTTCTCCAGTAGGAAAAAGTGAAAGGGATTTCCCTGTAACCAACTAGCCCACCCTAACGTTCTTATTCCCTGCTTATAAGCGGGGAGGGAAACGTTAGGGTATCAAGGACTGGGAGAAAAGATTGCAGCTATGAATAAACCGCGGCGCCTGGGGTTAATATCGGACAGCCACGGAAACTTCCCGGCTACCGAAGAAGCAATAAACATCCTTATAGACAGAGGTTGCGAGCAGGTTATCCATCTCGGCGATTTCTGCGATACTAACCGCCGTGACCGCCTGGAAGACATCGTCCGGATCTTTCAAAAACTGGGTGTTATTGCCGTCAAGGGAAACAACGACTATTTAATTGAGCTGGCGCTGGCCAACGGTTCCGTCGCTGGATGTTCAGACCAGGGTTGTATGTATGAATTTATAAAAGAGAATTCCCATGAAGGTGGTCATGGATGATATTTGCTTTGCCCACTCCTTTCCCTTCGACTACCTGCGGTCCTTTTACGAACCCATAGATGTAGGTTCCACTGAGCGTGCATTTTTTCTTTTCCAGCAGATGTCTTACCGGATACTCTTCTGCGGTCACTCCCATACGCCGGTATATTTTCGCTTGAGCGATTCGGAAGGCGTTCTTCGTGAAGGTGGCCCCTCCGGGGAAAAAGCTTTTATTGGAACCCACCAGTCGTTATATAGTTCGTTGTGGGTTCCTCCGATGAAGGGGAGTGCGCTATTTTTGATGCGGGAGCATCAACCTACGAGCGGATCAATATCTTCTCATGAGGTCATAAAAATGAGGGATAAGTGTCAAAAAATTGAAAGGAGAACATCGTGAAAGGTAGATAATAGAGCCTTCATATGATGAGCGATTGAAATGAGGTGAAGGATAAATATGAGGAGATAGTGAAATATGCAAAACAATGATGATATTGTTATTGTCAGTGCCGTAAGGACGCCTTTCAGCAAGTTCGATTCCGCCATGGCTGATATTCCCAGCATTGACCTCGGTATCATGGTCATGAAGGAGGTTATTAAACGGGTCGATGTCCAACCGGAGGAGGTGGATGAAATTAATTATGGGAGCTGCGTGATGGCGGAACTGGCGTTGGAGACGGATATCCCTGCACGCCAGGCATCCCTGCTCGGCGGATTCCCGCCGGAAAATATATCTTTGAGCCTGGATCGAGCATGCTGTTCATCCCTGACAGCGCTCCGTTTGGGTTACCGGGCGATCAAAGCAGGAGAGGCGGAGATCTGCATGGCCGTCGGCTCAGATAATATGCCGCGGACGCCACATTTGGCGCCCGGTCTGCGAAAAGGCGTGCGGCTTGGTCATATCAAACTTGTGGATGGCCTCTATGAACTCGGCTATCAGGCCATGGGGTTTTCATCCGTTGCCAAGGATGCGGGAGAGGTCGCTGTGGAGCACGGTGTGACGCGTGAAATGCAGGATGCCTGGGCCATGGGAAGCCAAGAGAAATATGCCAAGGCGTTTACCGAAGGGAAGTACAAGATAGGTGAAGAACTCATGTCCATCGTTATCCCTCAGAAAAGAGGAGATCCCCTTGTGATCGACAGGGATGAATCACCCCGGAAGGTCACCCTGGAGGCCCTTACCAAGCTGCCCACCATTTATGGAAGTCCCACGGTCACCGCCGGTAATGCACCCCCTCTGAGCGCTGGTTCCAGCGCTATTCTCCTCATGACGAGGAAGAGGGCGGAGGAAAAGGGGCTCAAGCCCATGGCCACCGTCTTCGCTGTCGTTGCCTCAGCAACGGCCCCGAGGGCAATTTCCGAGATTCCGGCCATTACGATCAACAAGGCTTTGGACAAGGCAGGATTGACAATTGACCAGATGGACATGATCGAGATCAACGAGGCATTTGCGGCTGTCACATTGACCGCCACGAAAATCTTGGCCAATGGCGATAAAATAAAATGGAAGGAAATTCTTGATAAGACGAACGTCAATGGTGGTGCCATTGCCCTCGGCCATCCTGTAGGAGCAAGCGCTGCCCGGATCACGATGCACATCGCCTATGAACTCGGAAGAAGGGGCGGCGGATATGGCGTGGCGGCCATCTGCGGCGGTCTTGCACAAGGCGAGGCCATTATTCTGCATGTAGAAAAATAGGACGAAAGCCAAGGCTATTTTTTAAAGGTACCTTAATTTGAAATTGATAGGATCTTTTATCGCGGCTGTTTCATGGGAATGAGCATCATGCACATTTTACCCGAAGCCGCATCATCTATCCGGGTGAGGACAAAATATGATCGATGAAAAGTATCAGGCGCACCTAGGCATGCTGGAGAGTACCGTTAAGATTATTGAAAAAATGGGAATCCGCATTGTGGAGATGCAGGACCGTCATGTCAAGGTGATGCTGCCCTATGAACCTAATATCAACCATATTGGAAGCGTATATGCGGGTTCACTCTTCTCGGTCGGCGAGTACATCGGTGGGCCGCTGTATTTTGCTTCTTTCGATACTACGAGGTTCTACCCCATCGTCAAAGCCGTCAACATTCAATTTAAAAGGATGGCAGTCACGAATATGACCGTGGAGGCGACGCTAAGCAAGGCCGACGTTGACGCAATTCAGGCCGAAGCCGAGGCGAAGGGAAAAGCCGACTGGAAAATGAACCTGGAAATCAAGGATCAGGCTGGAACGGTATGCTGTCTTCTTCAGGGAGTTTGGCAATTGAGAATCATGAATGAAGGAGAAATAAAAAAATGATTCTGTCTTCACAAGACAGAAGAATGCTTTAAGCAGCGAATAAACATTTCGGTTACTCTTTGCGAAAGGCCTGGATCAGCTTGAAAAACTCCCCTGAAAAAATCATGATGGTCTGGTTCCGGTTTTCAAGGTTCATGGCATTCTCAAGCGAAGGAGCATTTAAATTCTCATCCAGAACCCGCTTGGTGAGTTTTAGGCCGCCTACGCTTTTGCCCACCATCAACCGTTGCGTAGGAAAGCGCTGTTTCTAGAAGATTCATCCCGCGGAACCACCTTATTGACGAGACCGGTTTTCTCGGCTTCATCGGCGCTGATCTTCCTGCCGGTGAACAGCATGTCCGAAGCGTGAGCGAGCCCCACAAGCCGGGGCAGTAAAAAGGAACATCCCAGTTCACCGCCTGAAAGTCCGATGTTTATGAAAGAGGCCACAAAGTATGCATCCGGACTGGCCACTCTGATATCGCTGGCCAGTGCCATGCAAAAACCTCCTCCGGCAGCCGGTCCATTCACGGCAGATATAATCGGCTGGGGAATCCTTCTCATGCCCAGAATCAGTGAGGCGTATCGCTCCTGTACGATTTTCAAAAACTTTTCAGGATCTGCAAACGCCTCAGCTTTCCTGTTAGCTCATTGCGTCATTGAGATCGGCGCCCGAGGAATACCCCCTGCCGGCGCCCGTGATAATGAGAACCCTGATGGAATCGTCCTGAGACAATGCATGAAACAGCGTTTCGAAGTCCTTCAGCATGTCCAGGTTGATCGCATTGAGCTGGTCGGCACGGTTCATGGTCACTATGCCGATGTACGGCTCTTTTTCCTCAAAAAGCAATGTTTTAAATTCCGGGATCATTGAGCTCATGTTATATTTTCTCCTTTTTTTCTGTCCATCTCCCTCAGTTCGCGGCGCATGATCTTGCCGATCGCGCTCTTGGGGAGTTCATCAATGAATTCCACAATCGTGGGAACCTTATAGCCCGCCATTTTCTCCTTGCAGAAGGAAATCACCTCCTGTTTCGTAAGCGTCTCTCCCGGCTTAATCACGATATAGGCCTTCACGGTTTCACCCCTGTATTCATCAGGAACACCAATACAGCAGGCCTCAAGAATCTTCGGGTGCTCGAAGAGTATTTCGTCTATCTCCTTGGGATAGACGTTGAAGCCACTCGCAACGATTAAGTCCTTTTTACGGTCCGATATGGTAAGGTATCCCTCGTCGTCGAAATACCCGATGTCCCCTGTATAAAACCATCCATCCTTAAGGGCATGTGCTGTTTCTTCCGATTTTTTATAGTATCCGGTCATCACCTGGGGACCTTTAATGCAGATTTCGCCGTGCTCATTGATGGGGAGTTCCCTGGTGCCTGTCTCAATGTCCACGATTTTAATGTCCGTGTTGGGAAGCGGAACTCCCACGGTACCGATTTTCACCTTCCCGCCCCAGGGAGTGGCTGTTGCGAAGGCCGTGTTCTCCGTTGCCCCGTATACATCATAGATTATTGCACCGTGGATTTTTTTTAACTCGTTCAGGGTGTTTTCCGGCAGAGGAGCCGCCCCGCCGAAATACCCCTTCACAAAGGAAAGGTCCATCTTCCTGAATTTTTCGTTGCCCAGAAGTGCTGTATATATCGTGGGTACACCGGGAAGGAATGTCGGCCGGAACTTTTCAAGCATGTCCACTATGACACCAGCCTCCGGCTTGGGCACCAACGTACAGCACCAGCCGTTCCAGATGGGAAGATTCTGACTTACCGAGTACCCTGCTGAATGGAACACGGGATAAATCCCCATAAGGTTCTGGAATTGGCCTTTTAGATCGGGAAACCATGCGGAGAACTGCTGCACGACCGACGAGATGTTGGCATGGGTCAGCATCGCACCCTTGCTGACACCGGTTGTTCCCCCGGTATAGATGAGAGCGGCCAGTGAATCCCACTTTGCCTTGTTTTCCACCGGCGCATCAGAGTATTTAGCCATAAGATCCATAAATTCGTAAACGTCCGGCTGCGGTTCCACTTTTCTGAACATTCCCTTTTTAACATAGGGAAAGAGCTGCTTCTTGGGAAAGGGTAGATAGTCGCTGATGTGGCAGGTGATGATGGTCTTGATTTTTGTTTCGCCCTTGATCTTGAGCACCCGGGGAAGCAGCAAATCCAGCGTTACGAGGACTGTAGCATCTGAATCATTGAGCTGGTAGGTTAATTCCCGCTCTGTATAGAGCGGATTGTTCATAGCGGTTACCGCCCCTGCACGATAGGCGGCATGATTGGCAATGATTATCTGCGGAATATTGGGCAGGAGCATTGCCACAATGTCTCCCTGCTTTACCCCGATGTCAATCAATGCCCGGGTGAACCTGTTCACCAATTTTTCCAGTTGCCGGAAGGTAATTTTTTTACCCATGTAAATAAAGGCAACTCGCTCAGGATAATTGTTTGCGGTTCTCGTTAGAACTTCCGCCATGGTGATCTTTTCCACATTGATTTCCGCAGGAACATCTGAAGCATAGGATTTGTGCCATATTCTCTTAAATGACATATTGCACCTCCTTTTTGTTTTGGTAAGCTCCAATCCTTAGCGTCTCTTTCCCACTCCCATCACTGGGTTCCGGCACACCTCCCATAATCAGATTCGCCCCCTGCTCTAAATTGTGCAGGAGAAATGAGAACAAACAAAATTTCCTATCGCCCGTTGAACCGCGGGGTTCGTTTCTCAAGAAATGCCGAAACCGCTTCAATCATGTCTTCATTGGGCACCACATGCGGCATTCCTCTGGGCCACATATTCCAGGCCCTGCTGAATCCCGTGGTCACGGCTGTAATTCGCAACTTCCTTGATTCCCTGAACAGCGAGCGGAGCCAAACTGGCGATCTCTTCGGCCAGTGTCCGGGCCTGTTCGAAAAGGGCCTGGCTGTTTTCGCAGAGCCGTGTAATGTACCCCATCTTCAGGGCCTCCTCCGCAGTCCAGTCCCTCCCGGTCAAAGCCAGTTCCCTGAACCAGCCCTGTCCGATAATGTGAGGAACGCGCTGCAGGCTGCCGATATCCGCTATGATGCCGATTCGGGTTTCCCGGATGGAAAAGATGGCGTCTTTAGCCGCGATCCGGATATCACAGGCACTGGTAAGATCGACGCCCCCGCCGATACAGTGTCCATGAATGGCGGCAATAACCGGTTTCCTGCATTTTTCAATGGCGGTCATACTCTCCTGGAGGTTCTATTATTTTCCTGCGGAGCCATCACGGTAAACGGCCGACCCATCCCCGAGGAGAGCCTGGGCCGCAACAAGGTCCAGTCCGGCGGTAAAGCTCTTTCCCTGTGCCCTGATGACAACAACACGCACATCGGCATCTGCATCAAATTCTTCAAAAATCCGGCGCATCTCCTGAAAAAACTCCATAGTCATCGTATTGCGCTGTTTCGGCCTGTTCAGAATCAACCAGGCTACGTGTCCGATTTTTTCAACCTTGAGAAACGATTCATTCTCCATACTGGCCACTCCTTTTATCCATCTATGAATTCCATCGAATGATGGACAAGCTATGCAGAAAACTGCATGTCTTCAAATGGTTTTGGACAGAACAGGTTTGGAACTAAGAGATGGTTTCAATATCTCATATAAACCTTTTCTGTAATTTCAGCAAGTTTCAAACAACGTTTTTGCCTCCTTCGTAAAAGCAGGGTTTTTTGCTTAAGCTGCTTGCGTCGTTTAACTGGATCGCTTACGCTCCCGATGAACCCAGTCGTTGCACCTTAATTCCGCCAGTTCAGTTATTATGAAAAAACAATGATCGGTTTTTTATTTGTTACTTCCTCCTGAAACAAGGCATCCAGCAATTTTGGTGAACATACTCCCTTTCAAACAGTAATCCTTACTGAGAGAACTGCTGATTTTCTAAATAATCGAATCTTCGTAACCGTACATCTTCCACTATTGCACCTCCATTTCTTTGATAAAATATTCCCGTCCGGAGATCAGCAGTCCGTCTTTTACTCCGCAGGCTGGGCACACGGCATTACCCATAGTTGCCATTTCTACTTCATAGGATGTGTTGCAGTTGTTACATTGAAATATGATCGGTGTGCGTTCTATTTTGAGTTGCGCGCCCTCTGCAATGGTGCCCATGCTCAGGTAATCGAAGTAACGTTGAATCCATTCATCTTGTAAATCGCTGAATTTCCCTACCTGCAGGCGAATGGTCATCACTTTCTGGGCATGGTTTTTTTCTGCATGTTTCAAAACAACCTTCAGTATGCTCTCTGTGATGGGCAATTCATGCATGGGTCTGGTTTTCCTCTTTTGCTTTGATGGACTGATTCTCAGGTTATCCTATAGCATTTCATGTTTGACTTTGTCATCCAAGGAATATTGTTTTTTTGCATACGAAACCACGATAGATGTAATGCATTTACAATAAACAGTTGTTTATTCTTGACACGATATGTATTTTTTTAGATACTTTCCAAAATTCTTTGAAACGGAGAACATGTAAATATGGTGGACATGATATTATGTAAGAAACTGGCAGAAGCCATTGGGGCAGGAGAATCACCGTTGGTTCCAAAAATCTTTGAGGCTCTTGTCAATGATGATGAGGCCAAGGTCATGCTTTTAGCGACCCCACCGGCAACTTCGGAAGAATTAGCGGAAAAGTCCGGATTGTCCAGGGATGCAATCACGGCCATGATGGATTCCTTATTCCACCGAGGGTTGATCTTTAAAGCCACAAAAGGCGGCGAAAAGAAATTCTACCGCGTCAAATCAATTCCCCAGATGCACGATTCCACCAGTCTGACCCCGGGAATATCCCGGCAGGTGCTGGACCTCTGGAAAGAGTACATGGAAAAAGAATGGCCGGCTTACGGTCAGGTGATTATGGATTTCCTGCCCGGTTCCATCATGCGGGTTGTCCCCGTCAATGAAAGTATCGAGCCGCAATCGCGTATTCTTGCCTATGATGATGTCGTGAAGATTATCGGGGATGCTAAAACGCTTTCCGTTACAAATTGTTCCTGCCGCGTGATTTCCGGCAATTGTAAAAAGCCGCTGGAAGTTTGCATGCAGGTGGATCGCGCCGCCGAATACAACATCGAACGGGGTACAGGCCGGGCATTGTCAAAAAGCGAGGCCCTTGAAATTCTGAAAAAGTGCCGTGAGGAGGGGCTTGTGCATGTGGTTGATAATCGCCAGACGGTAGGCCATGTCATCTGCAATTGCTGCAAGGATTGCTGCCTGAACTGGGCCGTCATGAAAGGGTCGAAAAAGTGGGTATCTCCCAGTCGCTTTGCCGCTGACATTGACAGCAGTCTCTGTACCGGCTGTGAAGCTTGTGTGGACAGATGTTTTTTCGATGCGCTGTTTTTGAATGGTGATGTGGCAGATGTTGATACCGAAAAATGCCTAGGTTGCGGCGTCTGTACCGTAGTCTGTCCCACTGAAGCCCTTAAACTCAAAGAGGTGCGGTCAGCTGACTTTGTCCCTGTTTAAGGAAATCAGGTTTTGTTGTTACTTTCTCACGACTCTTAATTAATGGCAGTGCATAAACCAGCCATCCACTCTTCGTAGGTCACAACGAGTGTGTCGTGATCGTTGACTGTAGTCAATAAAATTGAATTTCGATGACAAGTCGAAGACTACAAACAATAATCAATAAATCACAAACAAAAGGCAGAGCCAAATTACCCTGCCTTTCGCCTTACTCAACTTCTATAGATTTATTTTTCGTCCTGTGGTGTCATTAAAGCGCGTGACATGCGGAGCATTCCTGCTTTGTCTTGCCATTCTGGTGAACCTTGTGAACCTCTGTTGAAAACTTTGTCGGTTCATTTTTGGCAGGGTCCGGAGCATGACAGGTCAAGCACGCTTCCCCTTTGCCGACATCCGGATGCTTTTTGGGCATAATGGTATTGTAGTCCTTGTGGCATGAGCCACACGCGTTGTCCTTCAAGGGCGGGCCACCGGCCATAACAGTCATGCTTAATACGGCACACGTCAATATAATACCGAAAGTGTAAATGCCTAGCTTTTTCCAGATCTTCATTTCTGTTCTCCTTTACCATTTTTTGCGAAACTCAGACGGCCATTGCCGCCTCGTGACCTAAGCGGACTTTAAAGCCAAGTCGTCAGATTGTCAAGGTCATGCTTATTCATGTCCATTATTGTAGTTGACATTCCTGTGGCTTTGGCTTACTTCTCTAACAAAGAAACATGTCGGGCATTCATTGTATATATTGGAATGATATCATACATTAAATAGGACGTGTTGATGAGCCGCATTTTCTTAAGCCACATCGGAAAAGACCTCCCCATCATGCAGGAAATCTCACAAGGCCTTGAATCATCAGGTTACCGTACCTGGTACTTTGAGCGTGATGTAGTCGCAGGGACGAGCTACCTGATACAGATAACGCATGCCCTGGAATACTGCGATGCCGTTGTCCTAATCGCATCCCCGGATGCTTGTTGTTCCGACCAGGTCACCAAAGAGGTGGTAGGCGCATTTGAAAGGGGCAAACTATTCTTCCCTGTATTGATTAATATGACACCGCCCGAGCTGAAAGCGTGTCAGCCTGAATGGCGGCATGCCCTGGGTGGGACCGCCATGATTGTGGTGGGGCCGGAAGGACTTTCCCCTGCCATCGCCCGCATTAAAGAGGGGTTGAAGGCCAAGGGCGTTCAGCCTGAAACAAGCACACCTGAGACATCACCAGTTTCTGCCAAGACGAAAGACAGCGGCCCCGCTCCCCGCCTCAGCACACACGGTGAGCGCAAGCACGTCACCGTCCTGTTCAGTGACCTCTCCGGATACACAGCCATGACCGAGAAACTTGACCCTGAAGAAGTAAAAGAGATGATGGACAGAATCTTCGGGAAGATTTCCCAGGTAGTGGCAAAATATGAAGGCTTCATTGAAAAGTTTGTAGGGGATGCCGTCATGGCCTTGTTTGGCGTTCCCTATTCCCATGAAGATGACCCGATAAGGGCCATCAAGGTGGCAAGGGAAATCCATGACATCGTAAAAGCTTTAAGCCCCTCCGTTGAGAAACGCATCGGAAGGTCTCTTTCCATGCACACGGGCATTAACACGGGCCTTGTCGTCACGGGAGAGCTTAATCTGGAGAAAGGCACCCATGGGGTCCTGGGGGATACCATCAACATAGCCTCCCGTATTTCCGGCCTGGCTAAAGCCGATGAAATCATGGTGGGAGCCGACACCTACCTGCATGCTGAGGATTATTTTGAATTTAAGAAGAAGAAAGCCGTCAAGGTTAAAGGTAAAGAAGAGCCTCTTCAAATCTACAAAGTCGTAAAACCCAAGGAAGCTCACAGCAAGACCCATCGTCTCTCCGGCTTGAGGGCAGAATTTATTGGCCGCAAGGTGGAGATGGACCATCTCAAAGAAGCAGTTGACCAATCTCAAACAGGGTAAATCCTCCAGCTTCTCCATCATCGGAGATGCCGGTACCGGTAAAAGCCGCTTGGTGGAAGAGTTCAAAGCACCCTGGAACTTAAGACCATCCAATGGAGAGAAGGCCATTGCTATGGCTATTCCCAGAACATCCCCTATTTCCCGTTAATGGACCTTCTCAGCAGGGCCTGGCAGATAAAGGAGGGAGACCCTCCGGAGCAGGTCAGGCAAAAAGTGGAGAACGGGGCAGGAGCAATCCTGGGAGAAAGAAAAGACCTGATTCCCTACATCGGCAGCCTTTATTCACTTCCCTATCCGGAAATAGAACAGGTCACTCCCGAGAACTGGAAGGCAAAACTCCATGAAGCTCTTCATCTGCTTCTGGCCAACCTCTGCAGACGTGCCCCCACGGTCATGTGTATTGAAGACCTCCACTGGGCAGACCCATCCTCAACTGAACTCCTGCGGAATATCCTGATAGACCTCAAGTATCCCGTACTCTTTATTTGCCTCTATCGTCCGAGCTTCAACCTGTTCACCAGCCACCAGGCAGGCAGTATAAAGTCCTACCATGAGATTAGACTCCAGGACCTGACCCCCACTGATGCCCAGAGCATGGTGGAGTCACTCCTTAATACCAAAACCATCCCCAGGCAGTTGCAGATGTTTGTCCGGAACAAGGCGGAGGGGAATCCCTTCTACCTGGAGGAAGTCATCAACTCGCTGATTGAAACGGACACGCTTATTAAAGACAAAGATTCCTGGAAACTCACCAGAGCCCTTACCGAAAAAGATATTCCTTCCACAGTGCAGGGGGTCATCTCCGCAAGGCTGGACAGGCTGGAACGGGAGACCAAACGTATCCTTCAGGAAGCTTCTGTTATCGGCAGGGCCTTTCTCTATGAAATCCTCCAACGCATCAGTGACCTGAAGGAGTACATTGACAAAAGCCTGATGAACCTGGAAAGGCTGGACCTCATTAAGACACGGTCTCTTCAGCCTGAACTGGAATACATCTTCAAGCATGCCCTGACCCAGGAGGTGGTTTACAACGGTCTCTTAATGAAGGAACGCAGGCTAATCCATGAGAAAATCGGTCTGGTCATGGAGGGCCTCTTTCAGGACCACCTTCCTGAATTTTACGAGACCCTGGCCTACCACTACTCACAGAGTGACAACTGCACAGAAGGCCTATGAGTACCTGAAGCTCTCCGGAGAAAAGGCGGCAAAGAATTACGCCAACAATGAAGCCATCGGTTTTTACAAGGAAGCGCTCCGGATGCTGGATGCCCAGCCGGAAAGCGTGGAGAATAAAAAGGAAAAGTTGGCAGTGTACCTCATGATGAGTAGCCCCGTTCATGTTTTTGGGTTACCCGGAGGGCAGCCTTGAAATCCTTCAAAATGGGGAAATACTCGCTCAGGAGTTGGGGGATGAAGAAGGCCTTGTACAGATTCAAGGTAGTTTGAGTGCATATTATACATTTGCCGGCAACCCATCCCTCGGTCTGGAATACGCTGAGAAATGTTTCAATTCGGCGGAAAAGATTAATGACTTTGGACTTATGGCACAAAGCGCATTCCAGGTTTGTACCGCATACTGGTTTACAGGCGATGTTGCAAAAGTGTGTGGACATCGGGGGCAGAGGCAATTTCATCTCCTTGAGGAAAACCATCTGGAAAAGGACTGTTTTGGAACGGGGTATAGCCCGTATTCAGGCATCTGTATGCTTTATGGTCATTCTTTAGCATGGATGGGAAGGTTCAAGGAAGGGACCGATATTTTGGAGAAGGGATTCCGGAACGCCTGTGAAGTCAATGATAAATTTATGATGGGGCTTACACAAGTGTGTACGCCTCCGTAACGCACACGGCAGGATACGGGAATAGTACAATCGCGCATGCACAGGAAGCCATTAAAATATTAGAGGAGGCAGAAATTTCTTTTGGCCTTGATATTGCGTGGCTTCAGCTCGGGGGAGGTTATTATCTCTGTGGAGAATATGAAAAAGCGATAGTTACTGGCGAGAAGGCACTCAAGCTTGCGAAAGAGGTTGGCATGCCCTTTATGGTATCTTGGTGTTATTGTTTCCTTGCTTTTGCTCTTAGGGCTACAGGTAATCTGGGCCGTGCCAGGGAATGTGCTGAAGAGGCCTTAAGAATTTCACAGGAGATGCAATGGAAAAGCCTCTGAGGGCATGGCACGGGTCCTCCTTGGATGTATGGTGGAGGAAATGACCCCGGCCATTATTGAAGATGCGGAGCGCCAGATTAGGCATGGTATTTCAATCTTAGAGGATAAAAAATTAAAACTATGGAGCCCTGTCGGGTATCTTCACCTCGGTGAGTTCCTCGCCAATGCGGGCCGGAAGGAAGAAGCCATGGAGAGCCTGAAGAAAGCGGAGTCTCTCTACCAGGAAATGGAAATAACTCCCGAAAGCTACTGGCTCACCCGCACGAAGGATGCAATGGCAAGGCTCAGATAATATCCCGGCGAAACTGTCCAGTTTTGTCATAAAAACTTTCTGACCCATACCTTCCTATGCCTTTACAAAATTAAGTTCGTTTTGCCCTAGATTCTGCCGGGCGCCAGCCCTTTTCCGGGCATTTCTGGGCTGCTATCCAGAGGCCTGCGGGAATCCACTTTTACGAACGGTAATCAGTAAAACATCCGCTTGACTTTTATATGAGTTAGGCGCACATGGAAACAAAGTAAGTAAGGCATCGTCAAAAGGTTAACAAATAATCTAAACCCTTTTTGTAAGGGTGGTGCCATGAAGAGATTATTGAAACCCTGTTTCTGAAAAGAGGCGGGGTTTTGTGTTTTTGGCAAGCATAATTAAAGGAGGAAGGCCATCTTTGCTAAAGAATCAAATCGGTAAATTAGATTTCGTTCCCGGCTGAATATGTGAATAAGTCATTGTACCAATTTACAGAAAGAAGGGGGTGGGATTGTGAGTTCATCAAAGTCACTTAAGGCCTTGGCCATTGTATTTTTCATGAGCGGCATATGGGATATGATAGGCGGAATCAATTACGCATTTATGATTGGAACTATTTATAAAGACCCCCCGATAGACCGTTTCTACGCGATATTTATTGCAACATTCTTTCTTTGCTTCGCCTACCTGCAAATACTTTCTGCTTTCAACATAAAACGATACCTGTTCATTATCGGTTCGGTGATAATAGGCAGGGTCCTCTATGTTGTCCTGTTGTATGCGTATATTTTTGGTGTCGCCGGTTTTCCGAACACCTTCTGGTGGACCGGCGTAGTTGACCTGTCTTGGTCGGTCCTCTATATCGTAATTACATTGATGAGCGATGAGATTCATCTCAGGGATTTGTTTCTTCCCAAATGGAAAGAGGCATGATGGTTTTTCCGGAAGTTGCCAATTATTAGCCTTCAAGGGATTATTTTCCTGATTTTAGGATTTTATTTTAAATTCAAACATGAAACATTGAATTAATATTTTTGGAGGCCAACAATGGATGATTATCAATTATTAAAGAAAACAGCCAGAGAAAGGCTGGATAAAATTACCATGGAAGAAAAAAGAGAACTTCTGGCTAAAAGCAAATGGACACTTGATTCATATTGGATGATGGCTGTGGTCAAAAACTCAGGTTGGGATATAGCCAACAAAATGAATCTACAAGTCGCCCAAAGGACTAGTAGAGTCGAAATGCTTCGCTTGATGAAGTTATTGAATATGGAAGAGATTAAAGATAGAAATGAATTTATGATATTATTTGAAATGGCAATGCAGACATTGCTCCCTCAGGAATATTTTGATTACGAATTTCAATTTCAGAGTCCAGATAAAGGGATAGGTATTATGAAGCAATGCTATGCACACACAAAAGTTAAGAGCATTAATGTTGATAAAGATTATCAATGCGGCTGTTTGGTATACGTGCTGGTTGGTATGAAGGCATGGGAGTGACTGTAAAAGAAAAAATGATTAAATGTTTGAAAGATGGCGATAGTCAATGTGAGACTGTCGTGGAGAATATCACCTTTCTAACTTAATAAAACGCAGGCAGATAAAGGGTTAAAATGGCTCTGCCTTAAGATTAATAAAATTAGATATACTATGCGGCGTAGCTTCTTTGACTTAAAATGATTTTAACATTCTAAACAAGGAGGCGGCTATGGAATCATCGGCAAAGATTGAATGTTTCCGGAAATGGGTACTGGGTACAGGGATTTTTAACATCGTTGTTTATAGCACTCTTCTTTTTCCATTCACTTTCAAGGTGTTGCTGGATATCTCTAGCGCAATGAATAATGCACTCGGCCTCGGCGGGATGAGTTTCCCGGTCCCCGCGAATACAAATCATCTTGTGATGATACATGTTGCAGGGATTTGCGTGGTATGCCTCGGTATCATGCTGGTTATCGCCTCATTTGATATCACGAAACGCGCTTGGTTCGTCTTCTGGGAGGGGTTGTTGAGAATAATAGTCTTCCTGTACCTTCTCTTTTATGTTGTATGTATGAACTCTATAGCCCTCCTGCTGCTGTTCGGGGTAGCAGACTTAATTATAGGAATGGTTTACATGTATTTCATATTTACAATTGAGGGTCTTTCAATAAAATAATGCACGTAAAGAATAATTGATTTTCAGACTCTAGCGGTGGTCTGTATCAATTATTAGGACGGTTAAGAGGAATTTATAAGTGAGAAGCTGCTCAACCAAATGACGTAGATAAGGAGGCCGGCATGGAGTATCCACATCTCTTCAGCGAAGGAGTAATCGGAAATGTCACCATCAGAAACCGGACGGTGATGGTGCCCATGGGGACGGGAATGGCGAATTACGATGGCAACCCCTCGGAGCAGATTATCAACTATTACGAGGAAAGGGCGCGGAACGGCCTGGGGTTACTCATCACCGGGGTTACCCGCGTCAACACTCTCCATGGGGCTGCCATGCCCAGGCAGCTCTCCATGGCCTACGACCGGCACATCGCCCCCTTTGCAGCTATGGTCGAACGCATTCATGCCCACGGCACCAAGGTCTTCTGCCAGCTCCACCACCCGGGCCGTCAGGGCCTATCTTTGATGGGCATGACCCCTCTCCAGACTGAACTATTCGGACGCCTCTGGCCTGGGATGTACAAGCACCTACCTCAACTCTTTCAGGCCATGGGAAAGTTCCCGGCTGCTGTCGAATGGATGGTTAAGTCGCTCCGCTGGCCGGCGGTGGTCGCTCCGTCCAAGGTGCCCAGCCGTCTATACAACCAAAGGACGCGCGCCCTGAGGAGATGGGAAGTAAGAAGCCTGGAGCAGGATTTTGTACGGGCTGCCCGGCGCGTTCAACTGGCGGGAGGGGACGGCGTTGAGCTGCACGGCGCCCACGGCTATCTCATCCAGCAGTTCCTGAGTCCTCAGAGCAATCGGCGCAAGGACGAATACGGTGGGAGCCTGGAGAACCGCATGCGCTTCCTGTTGAATATCATAAACGGCATCCGGAGTGAATGCGGCAAGGATTTCCCCATCATCGTCAGGCTCAGCGTGGACGAGTTCTGCCGCTGTATCGGCGAATCCGGCCAGGGCATTGAGCTGGAGGAAGGGGTGGAGATTGCCCGGCGCTTGGAAAAGGCGGGTATCGATGCCATTGATGTAAGCTCGGGTAGTTATGAGACCATGAACTGGTGGTGTGAGCCCATGTCCTTTGAGGACGGTTGGCGCAAGAACCTGGCACGTGCAGTCAAGGAAGCTGTGTCCATTCCCGTAATCGCCGCCAACCTCATCCGCTCGCCGGAACAGGCCGAAGCCCAAATCGCCGAAGGTATCCAAGACTTCGTTGGTTTGGGCCGACCCTTCCTGGCGGACCCAGCCTGGACTGCCAAAGCCATGGAGGACAGGGCGGACGAGACCATGCGGTGCATCTCCTGCCTACGCTGTATAGAATCGTTGTTCACAAATGCGGCAATAGGCCTCCCCTTAGAGTGTGCCGTCAATCCACGTCTGGGTCGGGAGAGAGAAACGGCGGAGCCACATATGAACGGGGACGGGCGAACGGTGGCGGTTATTGGGGCGGGCCCTGCAGGTCTTGCGGCGGCCGAGGTGCTTGCCTCACGCGGTTTCAAGGCAGTGGTTTTTGAACGCAGCGGGTCCGCTGGTGGGCAGCTTAAGCTGGCCGGGGTTCCGCCCAAGAAGGACAAGATAGACTGGTGCATACAGGACCTGGAAGGCGCCGCCCGGCGCAGCGGGGTAGAAATCCGTTTCGACACCGAGGCAACCGTAGCGGCTGTGGAAGCCATCAACCCCTATGCGGTGATTGTCGCCACCGGAGTGCAGCCCATCATCCCGGACATCCCTGGGGTACAGTGGAAGAACGTGTTCACCGTCAATGCGATTCTTGAGGGAGAGGTCAAACTGAAAGGAGAAGACGGTGGCGGTCGTCGGCTCTGGGTTGACCGGCCTGGAGACCGCTGAGAAGCTAGCGGAGGACGGCAACCGCTTGCTGGTGGTGGAAATGCTAGAGCAGATTGGCCCCGGAGCCTATCACCAGAACCTGGAAGACGTGCTAGGCCGTCTGAAGGAGAGTCGCCCGGAGTTCATCACCTCCCACAAGCTGGTGGAAATCCGCGAAGGCGAGATAGTGCTGGAGCATGTGAAGATCAGGCCGGCGTGTTACGCGTCAGGTTGATGCTGTGGTTCTGTCGGTGGGGGTGAAAAGCGACGACCTCCAGGCGCGCGAAATGAAGAAGCGCTTCCCGCGCGTTCTTATCATCGGCGACGCACGCCAGCCCGGGCGCATCCACAACGCGGTGCGAGACGGCTTCGACACCGCCTGGAATCTGTAATATGTTTTTACTATTCATTGAACTTCATCACAGGAAGATTAAATATAGGACAAAAGGAGGCATTGAAATGTTCAAGTATCGTTTTTTGATTCTTTTATTGCTACTTCTTCCGATTTCATTCTCTTGGGCACAAAATACGCCTGCCAATAAAGATAAGTTGCGAGACTCCTCTATGCAATTTTCTAGAGTAGATAAAACTTTCATGAGTCAGGGAGACAAATTGAAAGCGTGGCTTTATCTGCCCGCGGGTGTATTAAAGCCTCCTGTAGTTGTTATGGCCCACGGCTTCGGTGGTGAGCGCTGGATACGTCTGCCAGCCTATGCGGAAAGATTCGCCCAAATAGGTATGGCGGTCTTTGTTTTTGATTATCGTGGATTCAACGATAGCGAAGGAGAACCTCGTCATTATATTAATCCATCACGTCATTTGCAGGATTGGGATGCGGCAATTGCTTATGTTAAGACTCTGGACAATATTGATGCAAAAAGGATGGCTTTGTGGGGCACATCATTCAGCGGTGGGCATGTCATTGTCGAGGCGGCAAAACATCCAGAAATAATGGCGGTAGTATCGCAGGTTCCGTTCACGGATGGAATATCGACTGAATGGGATTATATAATTACTGAACCGATGTTTGCGCTGAAAGGGACATATCATGGTTTTGCCGATGTGTTCGCCTCCATCTTTACTAAACATCGCCATCATGTACGTATTGCGGGCAGGCCCGGTGAGGCATTTGCTATGATGAGTAAACCGGACTCTATGGATGGATTAATCAAACTGTATGGAAAAGATGCGGCGAAAGACTTTGAAAAAAATAACTTCTGCCCTGGCAATATAACCTTAACGCTGGGTCTTTACAGACCGATAAGCTATGCTGAAAAAGTTAACTGTCCCACACTGGTTATCGGCGCGGAGAAAGATACGCTGTTTCCACCGACCGGGCCGAAGAAGATGGCTGATAGGATGAAAAAGGCTACATATATCAGTATGCCCATGAATCACTTTGACCCGTATGTCGATGAACCATTTGAAAAATTAGTTAAGGTTATGGGTGATTTTTTAAAGACCAATTTAAGGGTGAGCTCCGCAAACTAAATCGTTGCTCTGCGGTGGTCTGGGCTCTTAGGACAGGGAACAGCGTCTTAACGGACATATCCATTTTTTTAAAGTAATTGGACGCATGTCCAGCTATAAACAGAATTGTTAATAAGCCTGTTGATAAGAATGCTAAGGGGTCAAATAACGGCACTTTATATCGGATTGCGCAATGATTGAGCAATATATAAATAATCTTTTATATCAGTATGTTAAAATTAATACTTGCATAAATCTTAAGTCTTACATTCAATCTAACTTGAGTCATCAACAATAAAAGAAAAGTATGACAAATTATGACCGTATAGTAGAGAGCTACTTATGCGGAGTAAATGTTGTGCCTAGAATCGACTCCTTGACGGTCGCTGCGCTTCAACAAACCACTCATTAAAAATAGAGGTGTTTCAATTCTTCAACTGCCCATCCATTGATGGAACAGCAGCAGGTAAACTAAACAAACACATCTTCCTCTAATAATCAAAATACTGCTGAACTCTAACCTAATATATGTTAAAAGTATCTTGGACAGGTCAAAACGGCAATACTACACTAATAGAAGGAGACCGTAGATGACTATCATAGGCAATATTATTTGGTTGCTGATTGGAGGGATAATTACAGCCATCTTTTGGTTTTTAGCAGGTCTTGTTTTGTGTGCAACAGTTATCGGAATACCATTTGGTGTTGAATGCTTCAAAATTGCGGGATTTGTGTTATGGCCTTTCGGAACGGAAATTGAAATTGGAAATTTTGGAGCAGGAGGATTGATTTTAAATATTATTTGGCTCATCATATTCGGATGGGAGTTAGCAATCACACATTTTATCATAGGTGCAATTTTCTGTATAACGGTTATAGGGATTCCATTTGGCCTACAGCATTTTAAATTTGCTAAACTTGGACTTATCCCTTTTGGCGCAAAAATATACTAAGCAACTTGGAATGCCAGAACTTATTATTGGTGTAGTTATAATTGGATTGCTAATAAGGGGTAAAGGGTTTATCAGAAGTTGACAATTATAAGCCTCCAGGGGGTTATTGCGTGCCTTACAGGCATTATCTTTTATAAGTTTCAATAGATTTCTAATTCTCAATTAAGCCAAAGTTTAATTTTAAGGAGAGAAGATTATGAAAAAGCTTTCAAAGAAAACTAATTTTTTATTCATCGCAGTTTTTTCGCTAGCAATTGTCACAATGCTTTCTTGCACTCCCTATTTATTCAATAAATACGTTGAAGGCCAGCGCAAAGATGCCAACCTAACGATTAAATCCGTTGACATTCCCGGTTTTAAGGTTGCTTACGCGGAGGGCGGCACTGGCGATACCATCATAATGGTTCACGGCTATGCCGGAAATAAAGATAATTGGGTATATCTTGCGAAATACCTTACGCCCAATTATCGGGTAATTATTCCTGACCTATCCGGTAACGGCGATAGCTCTAAGCCCCAGGATGTAAGCTATAGCCACGCGTCACAGGTGGAAAGATTAAATTTATTTGCCAAAGGCGTTGAACCTGACAAAATTCCATTTAGTCGGGAATTCTATGGGTGGCAATATCGCCGGTAATTACGCAGCGGATTACCCGGACATGGTCAAGACGCTCGCGCTGTTTGATGCCTCCGGTGTTAATGCGCCAATAAAAAGCGAGTTTATCTTGCTTTTGGAAAAAGGGATAAATCCTTTTATGATTAGAGATGCAAAGGATTTTGATAAATTTTTAGAATTTGTTTTTGTGAAACCACCTCAATTACCTAACTTTGTAAAAAAATATGTGGCGAACAAGCATTGAAGGACACACCTTTTAACGAAAAAATATATGAGGATATGCAGACCGATATGTTCATTCTGGAAAGCAAGTTGGACAAAATCACGGCCCCTACATTAATTGTATGGGGAGATTCGGACAGAGTTATTCATATTTCCTCTGTTCCCATTTTTGAGAAAGGTATAAAGAATTCTAAATCAGTGATAATTAAAGAATGTGGCCATGTCCCCAGATAGAAAAACCTGCAGAAACAGCTGCAATATATCAGGATTTTTTAAATGGGAAAAGCTAATGAAAAACTCACCTACGGGGCTAGGTTATCTTAATTTTGTGACCTAAATCTCACAAAATCATTTTCTTGATTGGTCAATGAAAGGCAGGGTCAGCAATGGCTCTGCCTTTTTTGTGGATATTTCAACCGGTAATTTTTATTATATCAACATCGCCACACTCACACAAAATGTAATCAGCGCTGCCTCACAGTCATCAATATTCCGAAACCCAGAAGAAAAAGCCCCACGAAATAGACCGGAATAGTAACAAGAGGAGAAGGATGGCCATCAAAAACAAATTTGGCTAGCGCCAATAGGGCGTCCGAAAGCATTAAGACACAGGCGCCCACCACGGCCATCAGACGGACGTCCGACATTATGGCAAGCACAGTCATAATGGTAATCACAGCCAGATAAGCGAGGACAGGTATCATGAGCGAACCGAGTCGGGGAACAAGGACAATGGCCATGGCCAGAGCAAAAAACATTACGGTATTATCCGGGCGCCGACGGGAGTCGCAGAAACCCGGCGGATTCCAGAATCGGGCGAGAAAACCGACGTGTCCCAGAAGGAAGGCGGCAAGCCCAGGAACAAAGAATCGGACCCGGTCGATGTCGAGAATTACGTCACCGGCGCCGACAAAACAGCGCACCGGCCAGCATGGCAATCCGCTGGAAGATATTCATTGACCTGGTAAAGAGGATGGCCAGCGCGAGGCTCTAAGTGCCGGAGTCACCTTGATGGCGAAACTGCCAGTAAAGTCGGGGGCAAAAATCTTAATGACCATGAAGATGACGGCAGCCGCGATAAGACTGCCATGAAAGGAAGGATAGGGGATTTTCTTGTTTTTTTCCATGCCTAAATTCATAACGACAGTCGGCTGGGATTGCAAGAAAAAACTGAACGTAAAAAGAGCCCTGCTGTTAAATAGGACTCCTTTCCTTGCTCTTATCGTATTATTAGCTCCCGTTCAGCATTTCATGGGCGTTGTTCGGGAGCGTCCATCCGAGTTCTTTTATTTGTTTCTTCCTGTAATGTTGTTTTTCTTATTTTCCCAATTCACACAACATTTCAATCGGTAATAATCAAATTTGGCTGAACTCTAACTTAACATATGGTACAAATGTAAAAGATGGAGAGTGAGCGGTAGAAGCAAAGAAGATAAAGTCGTTGTTCTAAATCGGGGTAAGTAGAAAGGAGGTACCAATGGGCAAGACAGCGAATGAGATGGTGGCCGAGGCCAAGGCAAGGGTGGAGAACCTAGACCCAATGGCGGTGGCGGAAGAGAACGCTAGGGGGCAGTGCTCGTCGACCTTCGGGAGCAGCACGAACTTAACGACAAGGGGCATATCGCAGGGTCGGTGCACATCCCCCGCGGAATGCTGGAGTTCCTTGCCGACCCCACCAACCCCCACCATCACAAGGTGCTCGACCCTCAAAAACGGGTCATTCTCTATTGCGCAACCGGCAACCGGTCGCCACTGGCAGCCGCAACCCTCCAGGATATGGGCTACACCCACGTCGCCCACCTCGCGGGTGGTATCGCCGCCTGGGCCGAGCAAGGTCTCCCTGTCGACAAGAGTCGACAAGTATTGTGCATGATTAGCTGTTAGTAAAAGGAGGATAAACCATGGAAGGCTGGAAAGAGGATGAAATCAGAAACAAGAATCTCATGGCGCCATGTGGCCTCTACTGTGGCGCTTGTGGCGTTTATATCGCCACGCGCGACAATAACCAGAAGTTCAAGACCATCATGGGCAATCTATACGGTACCAAGCCGGAAGAAACTGAGTGCCTGGGGTGCATGCAGGCCGACCCGCCCCAATGTCTTTATGGCTACTGCCGTGAGTGTGGCATCCGCAATTGTGTTCGGTCCAAGGGTTTCTATTCCTGTCACCAGTGCACGGACTGGCCCTGCGACCAGATAAAGAACTTTGGCTTAGCCACAGGCAGAAGGGTAATGCAGCAGACCATCCCCCTTTGGCGTACCGAGGTCGCCGAACTCGGCGACGAAGAGGGCAGCGTGGCCTGGGCGCGCGCCGTATGCGAAAAGTACCATTGCCCTGCCTGCGGCAAACCGCTTTTCCGTGGAGCCCAGCGTTGCCGGTCTTGCGGTAAAGATGTTTCCGCTGAACTTGACGGTGCGCTCTGACTTTTTTTCTGATAGATGTAAGTCTGGATATGAAAGACAGGGTCAGCAATGGTCCTGCCTTTGTTTATGCAGGGCCAATCGACTCTACTTTTCTATGAAAAACATCATGCTTTTGCTGTAAATCCTATTTCGCGGGCATAGGAAAACTGACGACGCCAAGGTGTCCCGGGATGAACTTTCTCAAATATATTCGGTCCGGTCATCTTTAGGGATTCTGAATCCACTTCCACGGGATGATAGCCGCCGATAAAACCATAATCCTTACCGATGATGGGATTCTTTCCCGGCAGACAATCACATTCTACGGTGATATTAAGCAGGGCGTTGATGACAATGGTCTTCCCCTCAATCTTCTTCCAGACGGCGGCTGCTGTCTCAACCAGCTTTTCCTGAAAAACCGTCTTATCCGACTCCCAGAAGATTTTAAGGGCCGATTCCGGGCACATGGCGATACACTGGGCGCAGCCAATGCACTTTTTTAAATCATAGTCGGGATAATCGGGTTCAGTGATACTGGCTGCTTTTGTTGGGCAGATATTAACGCAAACACCACATCGGGTACATTTCTTCTTATTCAGCACAGGATGATAATCTGAATGCATTCGCTGCTTCTGGGCACGGGATGCGAATCCCATGGAGATATTCTTGATGGAGCCGCCAAACAGGGAAACCATATGCCCCTTGAAATGGGAAAAGATAACGAAGCCTTTCGCCTTATCAAAGATAGACCCTACCTGAACTGTTTTAAAATGTTTGTAGCCTGCGGGAATCGAGACGACATCTCGTCCATCCATGCCATCGGCGATGATAATCGGACATCCGAGAAAATCGGCTGTGTAACCATGATTAGCGGCGGTTTTCAGAGAATCATCGGCGGTGTGCCGACTACCGGAATAGAGTACCGTTGTATCAAAAACGAAAGGTTTTGCTCCTTTCGCAATCAGCCAGCCGGCGATTTCTTTTGCATAGTCCGGAGGTAGATAGCCCCTATTACCTCGTTCTCCCCAATGGAGCTTGATACCAACGCTGTCGCCGGAAGCAAACGGAGGCTTGAATTGTTCCAAAAGTTGTTGCAGAGATTCTACATAGGGTTTTTCCTTGCCCGTCACCTTTTCAAAAAAAATAGCCGCCATATCAATATCCTCATCTTTATCTCTTCATTTTACATCCTATCGCTAAAGCCAATCTTATTTGTGGAATTATAAATCTTCTATCCTCTAAAATTAAAGTTCTATTTGTGTGCCGAGTTCAACGACCCGATTGGTTTGGATACCGAAAAAAGGCAAAGACCGCCTTCCTTCAGTATATTATTTTTTACTTTACCTCCTTCCCATCCTTGACGCAACAAAGACTAATTCTGTATCTTTTGTTAAATAAAAAAGCATGTGCGTGGATGGCAGCACAAGCGCTCGTATCAGTTAATACATGCCCTGTGGTGGCCGGCGTATCCGCCCTGAGATAATAGATTCCGAGTTGATCATACAGGTCGTCGGGCTCTTAGGACAGAGAACAGCGTCTTAAAGGACATATCCATTTTTTACAGTAATTGGACGCATGTCCAGATATAAACAGAATTGTTAATACAGCTGTTGATAAACCTGTTGATAAGAATGCTAAGGGGTCAAATAACGCCACTTTATATCGGATTGCGTAATGATTGAGCAATATATAAATACTCTTTTATATCAGTATGTTAAAATTAATGCTGCGTAAATCTTATGTCTTACATTCAATATAGCTTGAGTTATCAACCATAAAAGGAAAGTATGACAAATTATGACTTTAATATAGCTACTTATGACAAAAAGGCGGCCCGCATTTGGCCCGCATTTTGGTGAGGTTTGGCGTAATTTGGCGAGAAACAAAAAAAGGCTTCAGAGCGTAGAGCCTTGAAACCTTTGATAATCCTGGTGGGCCGTGCGGGGATTGAACCCGCGGCCAACGGATTAAAAGTCCGCTGCTCTACCGCTGAGCTAACGGCCCACTGTTTGAGCGTTACTTAAGAACAAGGCTCACTAGCAGCTCGTCAAGGGTCTGTCAAGAAGAAAGTGAATTATTTTTCAAACGGATTTTCCATCTGAATGGTCTCTTCACGCCCGGCGCCCACGGATACCAGCGCCAGATCGGCGCCGGATAATTCTTTTAAACGCTTGAGATAATTCCGGGCGTTGGCGGGAAGGTCGCTGATTTTTTGTGCGCCGGCAATATCTTCCTGCCAACCGTCAAATTCCTCATAAACCGGAACGCATGCTGAAAACACGTTCATGCTGGCGGGAACAGCCTGGGTAAATTCGCCGTGGGCTGATTGATAACCTACGCAGATTTTGAGTTTATCCAGACCGGTCAAAACATCCAGTTTGGTAATGGCCAGGGCTGATATGCCGGAAACGCGAACGGCCTGACGCACCAGAACCATATCCAGCCAGCCACAACGGCGTTTACGGCCGGTGGTCGCGCCGAATTCCTGACCGATTTTCTGCAGACGCTCGCCAATAGCATCTTTTAACTCTGTCGGGAAAGGACCTTCTCCGACTCGCGTGGTGTAGGCTTTGCAGATGCCTATGACGGTGGAAATCGTATTGGGGCCGATTCCGCTGCCGCAGGCCGCGTTGCCGGAAACCGTGTTGGATGATGTGACGTAAGGATAGGTTCCGTGATCGATATCCAGATGACAGCCTTGCGCGCCCTCAAAGAGTACTCTCTTCCCTTGTTTGATTTCACGATCAAGAATAAGCGATGTGTCGGCGACGTACGGTTTAATCTTTTCGGCAAAAACAAGATATTCATCGGCAATGGCTTCGGCATTCAAAGGTTCAGCGCCGAAATAATTTTTCAACAGAAAATTCTTTTCTTCAAGGCTTTGGCGCAATTTTTCCCGAAACAGATCTGTTTCGTAGAGGTCGCCCACGCGGATGCCCGTGCGGGCGACCTTGTCTTCGTAAGCGGGACCGATGCCACGGCCTGTTGTGCCGATTTTTTTCCCCGCACTACGGGCCTCACGCGCCTGATCGATGCTGCGGTGGTAAGGCATGATGACATGCGCTTTTTCGCTGACATAAAGCTTTGTAGATGACGGCAAAATGCCGGCTTGAGTTAATTCTTCAATTTCCGTCAGAAAAATCTTCGGGTCAAAGACAACACCGTTGCCGACAATACAGATTTTATGATCATGTAAAATTCCCGAGGGAATTAGATGCAGAATGGTTGTTCTGCCTTTAACCACCAGGGTATGACCGGCGTTGTTGCCGCCCTGAAACCGGGCGACAACATCCGCTTTACCTGTATAAAGATCAACAATCTTTCCTTTTCCTTCATCACCCCACTGAGTGCCTACAACCGCAACATTGGCCATGATTAATTTCCTACATTTTTATGGGTTTGATGGACAATACATGCGGTAATTTACGCAGTATCTCCAGTACGTCGGTTCCTACAGCGGAGTCCGTATTCAGAATAACCAGCGCCTTTTTTGCTTGAGCATCGCGGCTCAAATGCAAGCGGGCGATGTTGACTTTATTGTTGCCCAGCGTGGTTCCCAGATCGCCGATGACACCCGGCTGATCGTCGTTGGAGACAGCCAGCATATAACCTTCGGGTACGATTTCCACGGAAAATTCATTGACGCGCACGATTCGGGGATCATTCTTGCCGAATACGGCGCCGGCGGTTTTGCTCAGTTCCTTGGACGTTTTCACGGTCAGAGCAATCATATTGTTGAAATCTTTGGTTTCGGTGCTCTTAATCTCGACTACCTTAATGCCTCTTTCCTTGGCAATAACCGGCGCATTGATATAGTTGACCGTTTCGTTCAGAATCGGGTCCAGAAGCCCTTTGATCAGAGAGATGGTGATGGGTGCAACATTGTGATTTAAAATCTCACCGTTGTATTCAATGGTGACTTCCTGAATTGCGCCTGTCAGTAATTGCGCCTGGAAGGTGCCCAACTTTTCCGCCAGATCCAGGTAGGGACGGATGACGGCCATTACGTCTGTGCTTACCGAGGGGAAGTTGACTGCGCCCTTGATTTCGCCGGTGGCGAAATAGGCGGCAATCTGATGGGCGATGGCAATGGCCACATTCGTCTGCGCTTCATCGGTGGAAGCACCCAGATGCGGCGTGCAGATGATATTTTCCAATCCAATGAGGTCCATATTTTTGGTCGGTTCTTCTTCGAAAACGTCAATGGCCGCACCGGCGACTTTGCCGGACTTCAATGCTTCATAAAGAGCTTTCTCATTGACGATGCCTCCACGGGCGCAGTGAATCAGGAAAACGCCTTTTTTCATTTTGGCGAAGGATTCCTCGTTGACCAGGTTTCTGGTCTCGGGGGCAAGCGGCGAATGCACGGTGATGAAATCCGAATTGGCATAGAGTTCATCCATGCTGACCATTTTCACACCCATTTTTTCCGCAACTTCCGGAGAAATAAACGGGTCATGGGCGATGACATTCATTTTAAGGCCGATGGCGCGGTCCGCCACCACGGCGCCGACTCTGCCCATGCCAATGACCCCCAAGGTTTTGTTGCAATATTCGTTGCCCATGAATTTGGTTTTTTCCCAAAGGCCTGCTTTCATCGAAGCGGTGGCCTGCGGGATTTTGCGCGCGAGCGACACCATCATGGCGATGGCGTGCTCGGCGGTGGTGACGGTATTGCCGCCGGGGGTGTTCATGACGACGATGCCGCGTTTGCTGGCGGCGGGAATATCGATGTTATCGACGCCTGCGCCTGCGCGGCCGATGGCGACCAGTTTGGTGGCCGCCTCAATGATTTCCGCCGTGACTTTGGTTGATGAACGCACGATCAGCGCGTCGTAATCTTTAATGACGGCTTTTAACTCATCCGGCTTCATGCCGGTTTTGACATCAACTTTAACGCCCGGAACGTTGCCCAGAATTTCGGCAACTTCGGAAGCCATAGCATCGCTGACTAATACTCGTTTCATAACGTTTTCCAAGAGGTTCTTGAGTTAAAGACTTTTTACCTTTTCATTGAAAACTTTCTCCAACTCGGCAAGCGCCACTTTGAGATCAGACTCTTCGATGGTCGGACCGCACCAGAAACGGTAACCGGCGGGCGCGTCCTTGTAAGAGTTGATGTCGTGAGCGATATTTTTCTTGCTCAAATCGGAAGCGATGCTTTTGAGGAACTTGCTTTTTTCGTCTTTGTCCAGAGCCTTGACTTTGGGGTGCGTCACGGACAGACACACGGAGGTGTTGGAGCGGACTTTGGGATCATCGGCCAGAAATTCAATCCAGTCGGTTTTGGCGACCCAGTCTTCAACGACTTTCAAATTGGCTTTGCTTTTCTTGATTAAGCCGTCCAGACTGAGTTTGCCTGCCCAATCCAGAGCGTCCAGATAATCTTCCACACAAAGCATGGAAGGCGTGTTGATGACGTCTCCGTCAAAAATCGCCTTGCTGATTTTGTCGCCTTTTTTCAGACGAAAGATCTTCGGCATCGGCCAGGTCGGTGTATAGGATTCCAGACGCGCGACCGCTTTGGGGCTCAGAATCATCATGCCGTGTGCGGCTTCTCCACCCAGGCATTTCTGCCAGGAAAAAGTTAGAACATCAATTTTACTCCAGTCAACTTCATTGGCGAAAGCATAACTGGTGGCGTCGCAAAGCGAGAGGCCTTCCCGATCTGTGGGAATCCAATCCCAGTTGGGAATCCTGACGCCGCTGGTTGTGCCGTTGGAAACGAAGACCACGTCATTTTTCCAGTCTACCTTGGAGAGGTCAGGAATCTTGCCGTAATCAGCCTTGATAATTGTGGGATTGAGTTTGAGCTGCTTGTTGATGTCCGTAGCCCAGCCTTCAGAGAAACTTTCCCAGACCAGTACGGTAACCGGTTTGGGACCCAGAAGTGACCACATCGCACATTCAAAAGCGCCGGTATCGGAAGCCGGCAGAATGCCCACGAGGTAATCTGACGGAATATTTAAGACTTTTCGTGTATCGTTAAGTGCTTTGACGATTCTTTCTTTTCCCAACGCGGAACGGTGTGAGCGACCGACCGGTGCGCTCTTCAGCGCATCGATACTCCACGCTGGCCTCTTGCTGCAAGGGCCGGAACTAAAATTGGGGTTTAACATAAATAACCATCCTTAAAATAAATTTTCTAAATTTTGGCACTTTCATACCAGTATTGAGGTCTTTTCTCAAGAAATTTAAACTTTAATAAACGTCAAATGACCGGTAGTCGAGGCGTATACAGTCTATATCTTCAATAAAACAATAACAAATTTTGACTTAAGTCAATTACAATGTTGAGGATTTGTTTTAAAAAAAAACAAAAGATGATATTGGGAAGTTTCTATTCTCGCTTATGGGCATTAAAGTCGGCATTTTTTTTAAAAAAGGAGGTCAATATGGTTGAAAACACAACCCAAATTAGAGATCTAACCGGCGTGTTTGTGCTCAAAGATATGGCGACCTTTCAGGGACACTCCGTCGTCAGCCGGGAGATTATCCGTAAACCATCGGGAACAATGACTGTCTTTGCGTTTGACAAGGATGAAGGTTTGAGTGAACACACGGCGCCTTTCGACGCGGTTGTTTATCTGCTGGATGGCGAGGCGGAGATTCGTATCGATGGTAAGCCCCATCTGGTTAAAGAAGGGGAAATGATTATCATGCCGGCCAACAAGCCGCACGCGCTGAAAGCCATGACGAAGTTTAAGATGCTGTTGGTGATGATCAAATAAAAAAAGGAGGTAGATGATGAAATTTGAAATAACACCAAATGTCCATTGGGTGGGTAAGATTGACTGGGAATTGCGCAAGTTTCATGGCGAAGAGTATTCCACGCATCGCGGAACATCCTATAATGCTTATCTGGTGAGGGATGAAAAGATTGCGCTGATTGACACGGTGTGGAGGCCTTTTGCCAAGGAGTTTGTCGAGAATCTGTCCAAAGAAATCGATCTGAATAAAATTGATTATGTCATTGCCAACCACGCGGAGATGGATCATTCGGGGGCCCTTCCGGAGTTGATGCGCCACATTCCCGACAAGCCGGTTTACTGCACGGCCAACGGCGTCAAATCGCTCAAAGGCCATTACCATCAGAATTGGAATTTCCAGGTGGTCAAAACCGGCGATAAGCTTTCTTTGGGGAAAAAAGAACTGGTTTTTGTAGAGGCGATGATGCTGCACTGGCCGGATTCGATGATGTCTTATCTTACGGGAGACGCGATTTTATTTTCTAATGACGCGTTCGGTCAGCATATCGCCAGCGAACATATGTTTAATGATCGGGTTGTGCAATCCGAACTTTTTGAGGAGGCGACCAAGTATTACGCCAACATCCTCACGCCGTTTTCACCGCTGGTGACAAAGAAGATCAATGAAGTGGTCGCGTTGAATCTTCCACTTGCCGCCATCTGCCCAAGCCACGGCGTCATCTGGCGGGACAATCCCCTGCAAATCGCTCAGAAATACCTGCAGTGGGCGGCGGATTATCAGGAAAATCAGATCACGATCATCTATGATACCATGTGGGATGGCACCAGAATGTTGGCCGAACATATCGCCAAGGGCATCAAACAAACCGATGACAAGGTGACGGTGAAACTTTACAACATTTCCCGTAGCGACATCAACGATGTTGTTACAGAGGTCTTTAAGTCCAAAGCGATATTGTTGGGTTCACCGACCATCAACAAAGGAATTCTCAACGCGATGGCGGCACTTATCGACATGATTGCTGGCCTTCGGTTTAAAAACAAAAAAGCTGCCGCATTCGGCTGTTATGGCTGGAGCGGTGAGAGCGTGAAGATTTTAACGGATCGGCTTACCAACAGCGGGTTTGAAGTAATAAGCGACGGCCTGAAAGCCTTATGGCAGCCGGGCGGCGAGGAATTAGCGCAGGCGCTAGCATTTGGGAAGGAATTTGCGGGGAAGGTGTGAAGATTCAAAGCTAAAAACTGAAAGATATGATCGCAGGGGCGGGGTCTTGCCACCCTTCAGGGGTGGTGATCCCGCCCCTTTTTCTGCTGGATGAGGCCTGAAGTTTTTCAAAACTTAATGTTCAGTGGATTTGGAAAATTATTTAATGCAGACTCGACGAATTTGCTTGAAATCCGTTAAACCCGCTAGTGATTTTAAGATACCGTCCTGAAGAAGTGTCGTCATCCCCTCGGACATAGCTTTATTACGCATGACTTCAACCGTTTCATGTTTTTGCACCAATCTCTTAATGCCGTCAGTGGCCACTACAAGTTCGTGAATGGCCATTCTGCCTTTATAGCCGGTTTTATCGCATAGGTTGCATCCTTTTGGGCGGTAAAGTTTGAAAGTCATTGTCATAGGCAATAAGTTTGGCAAATGCCTCTTCGCCATAACTTTCCACGATTTCATTATATTCTTCTTTGGTGGGATGATACTGCTCTTTGCAGTTTTTACAAAGCGTGCGCACAAGACGCTGGGCGAGAATGCCCAGTAAGGCGTCAGCAAAGTTCAGCGGATCAATGCCCATATCCAGTAGCCGGACGATGGTTTCCGGCGCGCTGTTGGTGTGCAGGGTGCTGAAAACCAGATGACCGGTCAGCGATGCTTCAACCCCGATTTTGGCGGTTTCAAAATCGCGCATTTCACCAACCATGATGATATCCGGGTCGGCGCGTAAGAATGAGCGCATGGCTGCAGCGAAATCAAAACCGATTTTGGATTGCACCTGGACCTGGCGTAAACCGTACTGGGTGATTTCTACCGGATCTTCGGCCGTCCAGATTTTTCGGTCCGGCCGGTTGATATGGTGCAGCGCTGCGTGCAGGGTGGTTGTTTTACCGGAGCCTGTCGGGCCGACGACTAAAATCATGCCATAAGGCTTGGTGATGATTTTGAGCATTTCATCATAGTTACGTTTCAATAGGCCCACATCCTCCAACGGCATGGTTTCGCCTTTGGCCAAAAGCCGCATGACGACGTCTTCAACACCGCCTTGCGTGGGAATAGAAGCCACGCGCAATTCCAGTTCTTCACCATTGGAACATCGGAATTTAATTTTGCCGTCCTGTGGCAGTCTTTTAATGGTAATATCTAAATTGGACATAATCTTGATACGGGAAATAATTGCGGCTCGGTAACCGAATGGAACGGTCTGGTAAACGGCGCAGTCGCCGTCAACACGAAACCGGATTTCCACATTTTTTTTGCCGATATTCGGTTCAATATGAATATCGGATGCCCGGCGGGCATAAGCATCGTTAACAATTTTATTAACGAGCTGCATGATCACGCTGTCGGATTCCGTGACCAAATCAGCGCCTTCATCATCGGAGCCGCTATCATCATCGTCCAGTTTTCCTAAAAGCTCGGTAAAAGAATGCGCATCGCCATCGGAGGAGTGAAAAAAGAGGTTAATAAATTTCAAAATATCATCGGGCAATGCGACATCATATTTCACTTTTTTTGTTTTCAGAAGATTTTCGATGGCATCTCTTTTTAAGATATTGTTAGGATCATCGACAATTACATGAATATTGCCGTCAATTTTTTCCAGCGGTACCCACAGTTCACGCCGGAGGTAATCCTTTTTCAGATTTTTAATTAAATCGCCGGGAATAACCATTTTATCGTTAAAATCAATAAACCGGCAGCGGTAAAATTCTTCAAAAGAGTGACCGATATCATCCTTGGAAATCCTGTGCTTACTCATCAGTTGATGTTCCATGTATTCTTTATTCTTGCGCGCTTCCTTCCAAGCCGCTTCCATTTCTTCCTCTTTGATTAAACCACGGGTGATCAGAAAATCGAAGCGCGTTTTACGGCGACGCTTGAATCGCTGCTGATTATAAAAGGCAACGCCCAAAACTTCGGCGATTTCCACCGCCAGACTGACCTCTTCTTCTGTAAATTGGCCATCGCCTGTTTTTCTGTTGAGGATTTCGATAACTCCCATGAGTTGATCTTCATAAAAAATCGGAGCGGCAAGAATTTGTTTGGATCTAAATCCGGATTTTTTATCCCAACTGGAATCAAACGTCAGCTCTGAATCAATGGACTTGAGTTCCGCCTGATTATAAGCATCGCTGATATTAACAATACGGTTCGTATTGGCGACATATCCGGCGATGCTTTGGTTGCTGATCGGAACGCGAATTTCCTTAAGCTGCGATCCTGCCAGAAACATGGAATAGATTTCATTATGAAGTTGATCGACGACGTAAATCGTGATCGAGGTGGCGTTGAATAAATTCAGGATGCCGTCTTTGAGATCAACCAGTATTTGCGGAATGTTCTGTGCGGCATGGATACGATTGGTGATTTCCTGCAGATTTTTGCTTATCCGCAGTTTTTCATCCACGTTGGATAGTGAATCAGGTTTAAACTGAAAACTCATCAGGCAATTTCTCCATCCGCTTTTCTAAGACGAAAAGCGTTAGTATCTTAGCAAGCGCAGGAAGTAATGTCAATGAAACTGATTCTCAAATCATGTGCCCTAAAATTAGAGACGATGATGCCGGGATGTCCGTTTATCAGCCGGCGGTCACAATTTTTGAAAAATCGGCGATTTTGTGGAACAGCGCTGATATTTCAGATAAAAGGGCTAAACGGTTGATACGGATTTTCTCATCTTTATCCATGACCATAACATGATCAAAAAAATTATCCACGGGGGGACGCAAAGCGGCAAGTTTGTTCAACGCGGCATTGAAATCTTTTTCAGCAATACCTTTTTCCACACGCAATTTAATGTTTTCCAATGCTGAAAACAATTTAATTTCCGCATCATGGGAAAGCAGGTTGACATCAACCTGAGCTTCGCGAAAATCTTTTAAAATATTATCAACCCGCTTGAAAGCGACCGAGATGGGTTCAAATTCCGGATTTTGCCGGAAAGCCTGCAGGGCCTGAATTTTCTCGATAACCGGGACAAGATCGCCAATGTCCGTGGATAGAACGGCGTCCACGGTATCGTATGCATAACCCTGGGCGATCAGTTGATTTTGCAGGCGGCCCTTAAAAAAGTCCAGGACGTCTTTTTTAATGTCCCCGGCCGGTTTTTTCAAAACATCTTTCAGCGACGTCAGACTCTCGTCGATCAGAAAATCCAGACTCAACGGATAACGCCGGGCCAAAATAATATTGATGACGCCCAGCGCCTGACGGCGCAACGCATAGGGATCGGCCGTGCCTGATGGTGGCATCCCCACCGCGAAAAAGCCGACGATGGTGTCTATTTTATCGGCAATGCCGACAATGGCGCCTTCATCCGTTTGCGGCAGATCGCCACCGGCGACAATCGGTAAATAATGTTCATAGATGGCATGGGCGACCTCCGGTTTTTCACCTGCTAAAAGCGCGTATTCGCGTCCCATAATGCCCTGAAGTTCCGAAAACTCACCCACCATGAGCGATTCCAGATCGGCCTTGGCCAGAAGCGCGGCGCGGTCAACGTTTTTCTTGACGGACGGTTTTACTTTAGCGGCAATCTTCACGGCCAGTTTGCGGAAGCGTGCGACTTTTTTATGTGACGTTCCCAAAAGCGTGTGGAAGACCACTTTTTTAAGTGATTCGACTCGATTCTCCAAGGGGATTTTCTTGTCTTCCTCAAAGAAAAACGAAGCGTCGGCCAAGCGCGCCCGCAACACTCTTTCATTTCCGCTGGCGACTACAGCGATGTCGCGGGGAAGGGTGTTGCTGACGGCTATGAAATAGGGCAAAAGTTTCCCCTGATTATTGACGACGGGGAAATATTTCTGATGCGAAATCATCGTGGTCGTCAGAACTTCCTTGGGAATCTTTAAATACTCTTCAGCAAAGCCTCCTCGCACAATCACAGGATATTCTACGATAAACGTGATGGTTTCCAGCAGGTCTTCCGTATAAAATAGTTTTCCCCCGACTTCGGATGCCGCCTTCTGGGCTTCCTCCAGAATGAATTTCTTTCTTTCAGCGGGGTCGGCGATAACAAAATTTTCTCTGGCCTTGGACAGATAATCTTCAAAGTCGGATACGGCAAAAGGATCGGGGCTCATGAAGCGATGACCACGGGATATATTGCCGCTTTCAATGTCTTCAATTTTTAAAGGGACAACTTTCCCGCCGTAGAGCGCCAAGATCCAGTGCACCGGACGGGCAAAGCGCAAATCATAGTTTCCCCAGCGCATGGATTTTCGAAAGGGTATCGCCAGAAGGAAACTGGCCAGAATTTCGGGCAAAAGCGTTACCGTTGGCTGGCCGTGAATGGTTTTGCGCGCTCCCAGATACTCACCTTTGTCAGTGACGATGGTTTCCAGTTGGGAGACTTCCATTCCCTGCCCTCTGGCAAATCCCAGCGCGGCTTTCGTCGGTTGGCCGTTTTCATCAAAAGCCGCCTTTTTGGCGGGCCCCAGCTTTTCGAGAGTCTGGTCTTCCTGTTTTTGCGCAACATCCGATATATAGAGAACCAGCCGGCGCGGGGTGGCCAGACACTTGATTCCGGTATGGCCAATGTGTTTCTCCGTTAAGGATTTGCCGATGATTTCTTCCATATCACCGATGGCCTTGGACAAAAACGCGGCGGGAATTTCTTCGGTGCCAATTTCAAAAAGCAGTTCGTTACTCATTTTGTCTCCTTGATTTACTTCAATAGTTGTTCTTTAAAAGGGGATACCCCAGTTCTTCACGTTGTTTGAGGTAAAGTTCTGCGCTCAGGCGCGCCAGATTTCTGACCCGGCCGATGTAACTGGTGCGTTCGGCCACGCTGATCGCGCCGCGGGCATTGAGCAGATTGAAAGTATGGGAACATTTTAAACAATAATCGTAGGCGGGCAGCGCCAGATTTTTCTCCGCAATGCGCAGGGCTTCCTCTTCATAGGTGTTAAAGAGCTTGCGCAGCATGGGGATGTCCGCCACTTCGAAGTTGTAGGTGGAAAATTCCACTTCGCCTTTATGATGCACGTCGCCGTATTTGACTTTATCCGTCCACTGTAAATCATAGACATTATTAATCCCCTGAATATACATGGCGATGCGTTCCGTGCCATACGTCAGTTCAGCGCAAACCGGATGCAGGTCAAAGCCGCCCACCTGTTGGAAATAGGTGAACTGCGAGATTTCCATGCCGTCCAGCCATACTTCCCAACCCAGGCCCCAGGCACCCAATGTCGGAGACTCCCAGTCGTCCTCAACAAAACGGATGTCGTGTTCGAGCGGATCGATGCCGAAACTTTTAAGTGAATTGAGGTAGAGTTCCTGGATATTCATAGGTGAAGGTTTCATGATGACCTGGTACTGGTAATAGTGCTGAAGGCGGTTGGGATTTTCCCCATAGCGGCCGTCGGTGGGACGCCTGGAAGGTTGAACGTAGGCTACGTTCCACGGTTCGGGTCCCAGCGCGCGCAGGCAGGTCGCGGGATGAAACGTTCCCGCGCCGACTTCCATATCATAGGGCTGTTGGATGACGCAGCCCTGGGAGTGCCAGTATTGTTCGAGCGCAAAAATTAATTCCTGAAAAGTCACAATATCCTCCTTAGGGGTTGCCAAATAGAAGCACACACCGGTCCAACTTCAAATTTACAAGCGGCTACCTAGCATGAAAGGGCGATGGGGTCAATATCAAAGGGTAAAAGACTGGACAGTTCACCTGGCGTCAAGTCGTTTAAATGACGGTTACGGCCCAAACAAAAGTTATTCAGCGCCAAGGTTTTTTGTTGACATGGTCGGGCGACTTTTCTATGGATAAATGCGCGTGACGCAAATATCACGCTCAAAAAAGCCTTTTCAGTCAACCAAGAGGTAAAAATGTTCAATTTTACATATCATAATCCCACCAGGATTATTTTCGGCAAAGGCACCATCAATCAGATTGCCGGTGAAATTCCCGAAGACGCCAGGGTGATGATTACCTCCGGCTCGGACAGCGCAAAGAGACATGGTGTGCTCGATGAAGTTAAAGCAGCCCTGCCTGGTTATGACATCACGGAGTTTGGTGGTATCGAGCCGAACCCGGAGTATGAGACCCTTATGAAAGGGGTGGCGCTGGCGCGGGAAAAGAAAATAAATTTTCTGCTGGCGATTGGCGGAGGTTCGGTTATTGATGGAACCAAGTTCATGGCCGCCGCCATTCCCTTTAACGAATGAATCATTTCTTTTGCTGGAGAACAAAGGCGCCGACATTAGCCAGGCGCTACCCGTCGGTGCTGTTGTGACGCTGCCGGCGAGTGGTTCTGAAATGAACAACCGGGCCATTATTTCACGCAAAGCCGTCCAATTGAAACGCGCCATAATGAATAATTGCCTGTTCCCACGCTTTGCCGTGCTGGATCCGACGAAGACCTATACCCTGCCTGCAAGGCAAATCGGTAACGGTGTGGTTGATACGTTTGTGCATGTCCTGGAACAGTACCTGACCTATCCCGTGAATGGAAAAGTTCAGGATCGTCTGGCGGAAGGATTACTGCTGCTTCTTCTTGAAGAAGGGCCCAAAGCGCTTACTGAGCCTGAAAATTATGATGTGCGCGCGAATCTCATGTGGGCTGCGACGCTGGGGCTAAACGGCCTTATCGGCGCGGGCGTGCCGCAAGACTGGGCGGCACATCGTTTTGGTTATGAGCTGACTGTTTTATACGGATTGGATCATGCCCGGACACTGGCGGTTCTGGTGCCGGCCATGCTTCAAATTCGCGCGTCCGGTAAGCGGCAGAAACTGTTGCAGTATGCCGAGCGTATCTGGGGGATAAAAGAAGGCAGTGAATTGTATCGAATGGATGCTGCCATTGATAATACCCGCATGTTTTTTGAGAAAATGGGTTTGCCGACCTGTTTGAGCAGCTATGGGATCAAGGATGTGAGTATTAAGCAAGTGATTGATCAGCTTCAAGCACACGGTATGATGAATATGGGTGAAAATAAGGATGTTACGCTGGACATGATGCGGGCCATACTGAAACTCTGCTTATAAATTGATTGCCTCCAAAGCTGGTATCGGTCAATTTTTCTTCTGTGTTCTAATCGGCCTATTTTTTGTAAAATTATATTGACATATACCATATGATTGACTATAAATACCGTAACAGAAACATGTGATTATAAAGCTGAAGCTTTATAGATTACGATGTTTTCTTCTGAAAAGGGTGATTGATTTTTCTCAAAAGAAAATCAATAAAAATTTTAAACAAAAAAGGAGAGAAAAGATGAAGAAAGTTATTTCGTTATTCGCTGTCCTGATGTTGATGGTTGTTGCCACCACAGGATACGCGCAGGTGAAGGCAGGGTCGGTTAATATTACACCGACCGTAGGCATGTATAAGTTTGAAGGCAATGAGGACATGGACGCCGGGATTGCTCTTGGTCTGCGCCTCGGATACAATTTTACCAAGCATTTTGGTGTTGAGGCTTATGGGCATTGGGTGCCTACCGATGCCACTATACTACAAAGATGAAAAAGTCAACGTTATCGGCTATGGAGTTGAAGCCTTGTTCAACATCCTGCCGGATGGAGCGTTCGTGCCTTTTGTGGCCGTTGGTGTCGGTGGTATCCACTATTCTGAATCTATTCGGATGTCAATGAAGAATATAGAGATAAGTTCACAGGAGATGTCGGCGGCGGGCTGAAATACTTCCTGGCGGAAAATTGGGCTCTGCGCGCCGATGCTCGTCATGTTATTCCTATCAATTATAAATTCGATAGTGATACGATGCATAACAATTTACTTGCCACCGTCGGTTTGACCTTTGCTTTCGGCGGTGAAAAGCCTGCTCCTCCTCCCCCTCCGCCCGCGCCGGTCGTTCTCGATTCCGATAATGACGGTGTTCCCGATAATCTGGATAAATGCCCCGGTACACCTGCCGGTGTTGCGGTAGATAAAGACGGTTGCCCGTTGGATTCCGATAATGACGGTGTTTATGATTATCTGGACAAATGCCCCGGCACGCCTGCCGGTGTGAAAGTGGATAAAGACGGTTGTCCTCCGCCGGTCGTTGTCCAGCCCAGGGTAGAAAAGGAAATCATCGAGAAGGGCAGAACCACCCTGAAAGTCTTATTTGATACCAACAAGTCGGTTATTAAAAAAGGTTACTTCGATGATGTGGATGCTCTGGCCGGTGTCATGAAACAATATCCGGATCTCAATGTAACGATTGAAGGGCATACGGATAATGTGGGCAAGGACGCATACAATAAAAAGCTTTCCCAGAGACGCGCCGATGCGGTCAAGGCATACCTGGTTAAGAAAGGCATTGATGCGAATCGTCTGACGGCAGTAGGCTACGGCGAAGAGAAACCCATTGCTGACAATGCCACGAAAGCAGGGAAGACCGAGAACCGTCGTGTAGAAGCGGAAGCAAATTATATCATCAAGAAGTAGGTAAAAGAGTTTGCAAGCTGTAAGTAATGAAGCCCCCGCGGCATGCCGCGGGGGCTTTTCTTTCAGGTGGATAGCTTCAGATAGGGTCTTCAGCCTCGCGTCCCCTTCAGGGGAAATAACCTATTTTCCTGTGCTAATCGCCTTGCGCAGCAAAGCACCTTTCGGTGCAGGGAAGGGAAAGGGGAGGCGGATATGATGGCCTGCATGAGCCTGATCGATTCTGTTTCCGTTATCATCTACAATGGTTCGCGTTTTGATCTCAACGGTTTCATCGGGCAGTAATAACTCCACGCCTTCTCCCGTTTTCAAATGGTTGCGGATTTCAATGAGCATGTGTTTCTGAATTTCATCGTAGCCCAGGACAATTCCCGCCGGTTCATGTGTCTGAATATTTTTGATATAAGGGCTGGATTCGTTTATTTTTTCTTCAGCAAAAGCGAAGCCGGTCGTATAACCGCGATGAGAAATTTTTTTCAGTTCCTCCATCCATTGCGGATTGCAGCGGTATTTTTCTTTTTGTTGGATCAACGCATCGAGCGCCTGCCGATAGGTTCGGGTAACAACGGCTACATAATAAGAAGATTTCATACGTCCTTCAATTTTAACGCTGGAAACGCCTGAGGCGATTACCTCCGGCAAATATCCAATCAGGCACAAATCTTTTGAACTCAGCAGATAAGTGAATCGTTCATCCTCTTCCAGAACAAGCGGATCGGAGGGTCGCGTCGCCTCGGTCAACAGGTATTCCCAACGACAGGGTTGGGAGCAATCTCCCTGGTTGGCGCTGCGCCGGTTGCGCAAGGCCGACAGATAACAGCGTCCGGAATAAGCCATGCACATCGCGCCGTGAATAAAAATTTCCAGTTCCATGCCGGGAACTGCTGCGACTATTTCCCCAACTTCTCTTAAATTCAATTCCCTGGACAGAATGATTCGTTGAACACCCTGATCCTGCCAGAATCGGACGGCTTCACTATTCGTTGTATTGGCCTGTGTGCTCAGGTGCAACGCAATCTGCGGCGCGCTTTGACGAATCAGTCCGATCAATCCCGGATCGCTGATAATCAGTGCATCCACGCCGGTTGCAATCAACCCGGGAAGGATCCGCCGCGCCTCTTCGAGATCGACGTTACGGGCGAATGTATTGAGGGCTGCATAAACCTTGGCATTTTGGGCATGAGCTTCACAAACGCCTGTGGCCAGATCATCAAGCGACAATTCGGCGGCCGCTGAACGCAAACTCAATCCCGGAACGCCGACATAGGCGGCGTCCGCGCCGTAAAGTAAAGCGGTACGCAATTTTTCAAGATTGCCGGCGGGAAGAAGTAATTCCGGTCGACGCATAGAGACCTCCGTTAAGGACAATACCTGCGCACCTGTTCCATGACTTTGAGGGATTTGACTTCTTTTCCCAGCACGTAAGTAATGAAACCGCAGAGGATATTGCGGGATTCGGAAGCGAGACTTTCCGAAAGGCAGACCATTTTCATTTTTTCAATGTCCATGTCTTTTCCCAAAAGCAGGGTGCGGACGGTGCCGGCAGAGACGCTCTGATCATATCTTTCCGGCCTCGCGCACGTGGCGCAGAAAATGCCGCCTTCTTTCGGAAAAAAATAGTAAGAGGCGCCGTTGATCACAGGCGTTTTGCAGCGCACGCAGGCCGTGAGCGATGGTTCAAATCCGGCGATTTTTAAAAGGCGCATTTCAAAAAAACGAATGGCCGTGTCCGAAACATTTTCCCGCGTCAACAGGGCAAGAAAATCTTCAAGCAGCGCAAAAAGATGTTCATTGGATTTCCCTTCCAGGCTGAAGTGATCCGTCAGATCGATGAAATAGGAAGCGGTCAAAGTTTTTTCCAGATCCCGGCGGATGGCGGCATAGTGGTCGATGATATCGCAGGATTCAATGAACGCAAGCGCGTCGCGATTTTTTCGTGAAAAAATAATATTTGTCAGTGAAAAGGGTTCAAAGACATTGGCGAAACGTTTTTTACTTCTTTTGGCGCCTTTGGCGATTCCATTGATCTTGCCGAACTCACGGCTGTAAAAAGTGACAATTAAGTCCGACTCCCCGTAGCTTAAACTTTTCAGAACAAACCCGGCGGTTTTATGGCTTTCCCGTGCGCTCATGTTTTTGACGCAAGTCCGTCGTATTTAATGTCGCCGCCTACAATGGTCAAAACGGCGCGTCCTTTCATTTTCCGGCCGGAAAACGGAGAATTTTTCCCGCGCGAGTGGAAGGCTTTGACATTTACCGTCCATGACAGATCAGGATGGATCACGGTAATATCCGCGTCGGAGCCTTTGATCAGTGTGCCCTTCGGCAGATTTAAGATGCGTGCCGGATTACAGCTCATTTTAACGATCAGTTCCGGCATGGGGAGAATGCCTTCATGGACAAGGTTCAGGCTCAACCCCAGAGATGTTTCCAGACCACTGATTCCATTTAAGGCATATTCGAATTCCACTTCTTTATCCGTTCGTCCGTGCGGCGCGTGATCGCAGGCAATGACGTCGAGCGTGCCGTCCGCAAGGCCTTCTTTAATGGCGGCTACATCAGCCGTGCTGCGTAGCGGCGGACTGACTTTGTAGTTGGTGTCATAATCCTGGAGCGATTCATCGGTTAAGGTGAAGTAATGCGGGGCAGTTTCCGCCGTCACGTTCAGCCCCCGCGCTTTAGCGTTGCGAATCAGACGGACGGCGCCCGCCGTGCTGACATGCGCGATATGAATCCGTGTACGGGTGTATTCGGCAATCAGAATATCGCGCGCCACCATGACGTCTTCGGCGATGGCGGGAATGCCCGGCAATCCGAGAATCGTGGCATAATATCCTTCATTCATCAGGCCGCCCGCGGAAAGATTCTTGTCTTCACAGTGCTGGATAACCGGCAAATCAAGCGATGAAGCGTATTCCAGGGCCCGGCGCATCAGGGCCGCGTCCATGACAGGTTTCCCGTCATCGGATAGAGCGAGAATTCCGGCTTCCTTGAGATCCCAGAATTCCGTTAACTGCCTGCCTTCCGAACCGATGCTGATCGCGCCGATGGGATAGACATTGGCCAGATTCGCCTCAACGGCTTTTCTGCGGATGAACTCCGTGATGGAGCGATTGTCGTTGACCGGCTCCGTGTTGGGCATACAGGCAATCGACGTGAAACCACCGGCCACCGCGGCGGCAGAACCACTGGCGATGGTTTCTTTATACTCCAGACCCGGTTCGCGCAAATGCACGTGCATATCGATCAAACCGGGCGCGACAATCATCCCGGTCAGGTCGATGACTTTTACATCCTGCGAGGCTTTGATATTTGAGCTGCAACCGGCGATTTTCCCTTCTTCAATCAGAATATCCATCCGGGCATCAATTTTTTGCGACGGGTCAATCACCCTTGCGCCTTTTAATAAAAGCTTCATTCGTTTCCTCCGGTGAGCAGGTAAAGCAGCGCCATTCTGACGGCGACGCCGTTATTGACTTGATCAAGAATGACGGAGTAGTTCGGATCGTCGGCAATATCGGGCGAAATTTCCACACCGCGATTCATCGGGCCCGGGTGCATGACGATGGCGTCAGGTTTGGCCAGTTTAATATTGGTGCGATTGAGACAGTAATGCTGGGCATATTCTCGAAGTGAAGGAAAAATATTTTGCTTCTCACGCTCCAACTGAATGCGCAGCATCATCACGACGTCGGCGTCCGCTATGGCATCTTCGAGTTTTGTGTAAGCCCGGACGCCCATCTGATCAATATCGCGCGGCATCATGGTGGCCGGACCGGCCACGACCACTTGGGCGCCCATTTTGGACAAACCGTAAATATTGGACCGTGCGACCCGGCTGTGCAGAATATCGCCGACGAGCGCGACTTTCAGCCCGGCGATTTTGCCTTTCTTTTCTTTAATGGTCATCATGTCGAGCAGCGCCTGAGAGGGATGTTCATGCGCGCCGTCGCCGGCGTTGATGATGGATTGGCGGACCAGGGAGGCGAGCAGGTGCGGAGCGCCGGCGGCGCTGTGCCTGATCACAATAATGTCCGGGTTCATGGCTTCGAGATTGCGCGCAGTGTCGATCAGCGTCTCTCCTTTGACGACGGAACTGGTCGATGCGGAAATATTGATGGTATCGGCGCTCAGCCTTTTCCCCGCTATTTCAAACGATGTTCGCGTGCGCGTGCTGGCTTCGTAAAACAGGTTGATCACGCTTTTACCGCGCAGGGTCGGCACTTTTTTGATTTCGCGCGTCGAAATTTCCAGAAAAGATTCCGCTGTCTCCAGAATCAGGTTGATCTCGGCGATGCTCATATCCTGGATGCCAAGAATGTCTTTTTTCCCGAGTTTCATCATAGGTTTGCCTTGTCGATATTTGATTACGTTTCTTCTTCAATAACAACTTCGTCTCTGCCGTTTTTTTCCAGGAAATTGACGCTGACGGCTTCCCACAGGGAGGAGGGAAGATTTTTCCCGACATAATCGGCGCGAATGGGCAGTTCACGATGGCCGCGGTCGATTAGAACGGCCAGCTGGATCATTTTGGGACGTCCAAAATCAATTAAGGCGTCCATGGCGGCGCGAATGGTTCTTCCGGTAAAAAGAACATCGTCCACCAGAATGACTTTTTTCTCCGTGAGATCGAAGGGAATATTTGTTTTCCCCAGGGGCGCTTTCTTTTTTGATTTTGCGATATCGTCGCGATAAAGCGTAATATCCAGAATGCCCAGCGGAATTTCCCGGCCCTCAATCGCTGATATTTTTTTCTGAAGTCTTTCGGCAAGATAGATACCGCCGGTGCGGATGCCGACCAGTACAAGGTTATCCATGCCTTTGTTCTTTTCCAAGATTTCATAAGCAATCCGTGTCAGACATCTTTCAATCACGTTGCTGTCCATCACGATTTTGGGGCTCTTTTTTTCAGTCATGTTTTTCCCTCAACAACTCATTATGAATTTTCGTTATCCTTGGAACGATGTTTCTTTGCCAAAACAATCCGGAGCGCCATCAGTTGAAAATTCGCAAACAGGCATAAAAAAAGCCTTTCCCCTTGCGGAGAAAGGCTTCAATCGATTTTAAGTTTAACTTTTTCATGGCTTTGTCCTTTTTCAATCTCACCGGATCAAATTAAAAGGTTATTTTGAAGTCCCATACAACTTGGCGTCATGCCTGTCAAGATAAAAGATGAGCAGGCGAAGACTGTTAGTGCAGCAAATTTCCCAGGCGCTGCCAGCGAATTTTCTTCAGAAGATTGTCTTGTTCTTCGCTGTTCCATGACCAATAGATGATGAGCGCTTTTCCTTCCACATCTTTTAAGTCAACAAAACCCCAGAAACGGCTGTCGGCGCTTTCATCACGATTGTCGCCCATCACAAAAAGCGATCCCCGGGGAACGGTGACCGGTCCGAAGTTATCGCGCGGTTGCATGATCGCCGGGTAGGTGGTGTTGTCGGAATAAATACCGAAGGCGTCTTTGTAAGGTTGGTCATTGATGAAGATATTTTTATTCTTAATCTCGATTTTATCGCCGCCCACGCCGATAACACGTTTAATATAATCTTTGGTGCGGTCATTGGGATAGATAAAAACAATAATATCGCCCCTTTTCGGATCGGTGATAGGAACGATAATTCTTCTGATGACGGGTATTTTAACGCCGTAAATAAACTTGTTGACTAAAAGATGATCGCCGACGAGCAGTTTAGGCACCATAGACCGGGAAGGAATTTTATAGGCCTGAACGATGAAAGTTCGAATAACCACGGCAATTAAGATCGCAATGATAATTGCTTCAATGTATTCTTGAACTTTTGACTTTGTCGCTTCCTTGTTTTTTTCTTTTGGTTGTTTCTCGTTATTTTCTTTGGTCTTTTTTTTATCTTCTTTCATGTCAGCGGCCGACTCCTATGAGTAAATATTGGATAGAGAAACAAAAATCATGATCAGAGCAAAAACCCCTTTAACTGCCTTGATACCCATCATGGCAAAGAAAGCCCCGCGAGTTGCCTGATGGGGAATTTTTAATCGAGATTGACGGAGCCATTCCATGAGAAGTAACCCTGCCAGTCCTCCAAGAAAAAAACCTCCCCAGACGCCAAGACCCCAAAGAACGGGCGTCAGAATGAGCATGCCCGTCACCGCGCCAAGGGCTGTGCCCCAGACGGATTTACTGGTTACCGGCGGTTTGTGGGCGTCGGTTGATCCCGCCCAAAAATCAATAGCTTCGGCAATAATGGCAAAGACCAGCAGAAACAAAAGAACTTTCCAGCCGACTTGTTCAAAACCGGTAAAAAAGGCGTAGAACAAAACATCCAGGAAAATAATAACGGTTCCGGGTAATCCGAATAAACTCAAATAAATCCCAATAAACAATAACAATATAAAAACAACAAATCCCGTCGTGGCCAAGGATGACAATGTTATTACTTCCTCTTCATTTTTGAAGGTTTCATTTTTTCAAAAGCAAGCACGATGGTGCAAGCGATATAGATGGAGGAATAAGTGCCGATGACGACGCCGACCAGCATTGGAAAAGCTAAATCATGGATGACCGCTCCGCCGAAAATATACAAGGCCAGAACTGTTAAGAAAACGGTCAGCGAGGTTAAGACCGTTCTGCTGAGCGTTTGATTGATACTCAAGTTAATAAGATCGCCCAGCTTCTGTTTCGGATTCAGTTTTACATTTTCCCGAATTCTATCCAACGTAACAATCGTGTCATTAATGGAAAAACCGATAATAAAGATGAGTGACGCCAGAATAGATATGGTAAATTCCATATTCATAATGGAAACTGCTCCGATCGTAATAATGACATCGTGGACAAGTGCGAGAATGCCCCCTACAGCGTAGCGGAACTCAAAGCGCCAACCGACGTAAATCAGCATGGCCAGCCAGGAAAGAATAACAGCAATAATTGCCTTTCTGGTGAAATCCGCACCGACTTTAGAGCCTACGACTTCCACTCGCCGGATTTCATAATCCTTATTGAAAGCGGCGGAGAGCGGTTGTTCCACATTGGCGGCCAGCATCTTTTGATCGTTGAAAAGATTCCGATGTGCGGATCAGAAATTCATTGGCGCCGAACTGTTGAATCGTGCTGTTTTCCAGTTTGGTTGATTTCAGAGGCCGTCCGAATCTGCATCGGCGGAAATATTTTTTGAAAATTTAACCTGAATGATTGACCCGCCGGCGAAATCAATACCGGGATTCAAACCTCCATGAAAAATAACCGATCCGATGCCGATGATGATCAGGATTGCTGAAAAAATCACCGCGTACTTCATTTTTCCAACAAAATCTATATGAATGCCCGGTTTTATCAACTCCATGCTCATGTTATATCTCCTGCGTGCGCTTGAATTTAAATACTCAATTTTTTAATGTTAAAGTTTCACATGTAACGTAATCGAAAGATTACCCTAGTTATAAAAATGGCGGTAAAAAGACTGGCTAGAAGGCCAATGATTGTTGTTACCGCGAACCCTTTGATCGGGCCGGTGCCGAAGAAAACCAGGATAATGGCGGCCACGATACCAGAGACATGTGTGTCAATAATGGTGATAAAAGCTCTGTCATAACCCGTGTTGAGAGCCAGACGAGACGGTTTTCCCCGTTCGTAATTCTTCTCGAATTCTTTCAAAGATCAGAATGTTTGCATCCACCGCGACGCCGACCGTAAGGAGCATTCCGGCGATGCCCGGCAGGGTTAGAGTTGCCTGGAAGGCGGCAAGAACCGCCAGGATCAGAATGATATTAATGATGACGGCTAGATCAGCCACAGCACCGGAAAGCCTGTAATATACAAGCATGAAGAGGATGACTAAAAGCGAGCCGATAATAGTTGCCAGAATGCCATGCCGGATAGAATCACTACCCAGAGACGGGCCGACGGTTCTTTCTTCCAGAATGTTGACCGGAGCGGGCAGAGCGCCGGCGCGCAATACGATGGCCAGATCGCGCGATTCGTCCATGGTGAAATTGCCGGTAATCTGCGCCTGACCGCCGGAAATTCTTTCCTGAATCACCGGAGCCGAATGGACGACGCCGTCCAGAACAATGGCCAGACGTTTGCGGACATTTTCATTGGTGATGCGGTCGAAATCGGCCGCTCCCTGAGCATTAAATTTGATGGAAACATGCGGTTCGCCGAACCGGTCGGAAATCTGTACTTTAGCGGTTTCCAGCGAAGCGCCGGTGAGAAGGGTTTTGTTTTTCAACAAGTAAGGAACCTGGCCTCTCTGGCCGCTGGCTTTATCCTCGCGTGTGCCGTAAGCAATGACTGAGCCTTCCGGAATATTACCGCGCAGCGCTTCGTCTAAAGAGTTTTCTTCGTCAACGATTTTAAATTCAAGAAGTGCTGTCTTACCGATCAGATTTTTGGCTCTTTCCGGATCTTTAACACCGGGCAACTGAATCAATATTCGGTTGTCGCCTTCCGGTATAATTTCCGGCTCCGCGACGCCGAATTGGTCCACGCGGTTGCGGATGGTTTCTAGCGAATGTTCAATCGTTAGCTTTTTTAGATCAATAGCTCTTTTATCATTAATTTTTAAACTGACCAGTTGTCCGCTGTCGCGCGGGGTGCTTGAGGCTATTTCCAGATCAGGAAACTGGTCTTTCAACACTTTTTCCAGGGCAGGTTTTGCCTGGCTGTCGGTCAGTTCCAGATGAAATCGTGGCGCCTTTGGTTTTTTCCATATTACGGAAGCGGACTTTGTTCTCCATCAAGGATTCCTTTAAATCATTGGATGTTCTCTCCATCATGGATTCCAAAGCTTTATCCGTATCAATTTCCATAAGAAGGTGCATGCCGCCCTGCAAATCCAGACCCAGATGAATTTTTTCCTTGGGCAGATATTGGTTCCACGGGGACGGAATATCGGAAATAAAAGTCGGTATCAAAAAGTAAAAAGCAGCAAGACACACAACTGCTGTAATAGCTATCCTGATCTTTAAAGATTTGAACATGAAATGCCCCTTTCTATCCTATGGCTTTGTCGTCGGAGCCGGTGAGCCCGACTTCTGAAGAACAGCGCCGATAGCGCTTCGCGCGATTTTAATTCGTACTTTGTCGGCAATTTCCAGCGTGATTACCGCATCGGCCAAACCGGTTATCTTGCCGTGAATGCCGCCCGTGGTCATCACCATATCGCCGTAAGAGAGATTATCGAGCAGCGCTTTAAGTTCTTTTTGCTTCTTTTGCTGCGGGCGGATCATTAAAAAATAAAAGATGGCGAAAATAACCACCATCATGAGAATAAATCTCCAATCACCGAAACCGCCTGCCCCTTGCGCTCCCGGTGCTCCCTGGCCGCCCATTGCGTATGCTGTTGATATCAAATTCATTCCCTCCTTGTAAGCTACTCTTTATCAGAATTTTTTATTATTTCATCTTATTTATTCATAAAATCTTTTTTAAATTCTAAAAAACGATTTTCGCTGATGGCCGCCCGTATTTTTTCCATCAGGCGCAGATAGTGGCGGATGTTATGAATGGTATTCAATACCATAGCCAGTATCTCACCGGCAACATAAAGATGCCTTAAATAGCCCCTGGAATAATTTTTACAGGTGTAGCAATCACATGTTTCATCAAGCGGATTATTATCTTCCCGCCAGCGGGCGTTTTTTATAACAATCTTTTCGGAATTTGTAAACAATAATCCGTGCCGCGCGCAACGCGTGGGAATGACGCAGTCAAACATGTCGATGCCGCATGAAACGCCATAAACAATATCTGCAGGTGTGCCGACGCCCATCAGGTAGCGGGGTTTTTCGCAAGGCAGCAGGGGAGTAATTTCATCGGTGATGGCATACATCATTTCCTTCGGTTCTCCCACGCTTACGCCGCCCAGGGCGTAGCCGTCAAAACCGATGGGGACGGTTTGTTCGACGGCCCGGCGTCGCAAATCCAGGTACGTGCCGCCCTGGACAATGCCGAAGAGCGCCTGGTTGGAATTTGTTTTTGCCTCGCGGCATAATGTGGCCCACTCCAGAGTTAATGCCAGTGAATCCTGAGTCTGCTTGAGTGTCGCGGGGTAGGGGGTACACTCATCGAGGCACATCATAATATCCGAGCCCAGCGCTTCCTGAATTTCAATGGCTTTTTGCGGACTCAGGAAATGTTTGGAGCCGTCGATATGGGACCGGAACATGACGCCTTCCGGCCCAATTTTGCGCAGTGCGCTAAGAGAGTAAACCTGAAATCCGCCGCTGTCCGTCAGGATCGGTCCCGGCCAGTTCATGAAGGAATGCAGGCCGCCGAGCTTACGAATCGTTTCATGGCCGGGACGCAAATATAAATGATACGTGTTGCCCAGGATAATTTGAGCGCCACAGTTTTGAATTTCTTCAGGGCGCAGAGATTTCACGGTTCCCTGCGTGCCGACAGGCATAAATACCGGTGTCTCGACGATGCCGTGATCCGTGACCATTTTCCCCAGACGTGCGGAGGTCAGGCTATCTTGCTTGATCAATTCAAATGAAAAAGGCATGGAGTTCATCCTATAAAATCAGCATGCAATCGCCGTAACTATAAAATAAATAACGGTTTTCAACTGCCCGGGCATAGGCTTCCTTGATGAAATCCGTACCGGCAAAAGCCGAGACCAGCAAAAATAAAGAAGATTGAGGCAAATGAAAATTGGTTAAGAGTCCATTCACTCTTTTAAACGAGTAGCCGGGATAAATATACAGACAAGTTTCGCCGGATTGGGGCGCGATATATCCGTTTTTATCCGCTACGCTCTCCAAAGTTCGGGTGGAGGTTGTGCCCACGGCAATGACCCGTTTGGCATTATTGATTTTTTCAGCCGCCACGCTGCCGATTTCAAAAAATTCCGTTTGCATGACGTGATTTTCAACGGTTTCGGTTTCGATCGGTAAAAAGGTGCCAATACCGACATGCAGGGTAATCGGCGCAATCTGAACGCCTTTAGACTGTATAGCATTGAGGATGTCTGATGAAAAATGCAGACCGGCGGTCGGTGCGGCAATGGAGCCGGCGGTTTTCGCATAAATGGTCTGATAGCGCTGCCGATCATCCGTCTGATCGGGAGCAAGGCTCTTTTTTCTTTTGATGTAAGGAGGTAGAGGCGCGCGCCCAAAGCGCTCCAGGTAGTTTTCAAAACCGTCTTGTGCGTTAAATGCCATCAACCATTTTTTATCCGAAAGTCTGGCGATGACCTTTGCCTCGCAGGAATGTCCAAGATCGATTGTGTCATTTTCATTCAGTCTTTTTCCGGGGCGGGCCAGCACTTCCCATAACTCCGAGCCGTCTTTTTTTTCTTTGCAGGTCAAAAGCAGTATTTCAAGAATCGCCCCGGTGGGTTTTTTGCCGTAAATTCTAGCCGGAATAACTCGGGAGTCGTTAATCACCAGAACGTCACCTCGTTGCAGATATTCCGGCAAGGAAGAAAATTGGCTGTCCTCGATCTTTTCTGCTTTTCGATGAAGCATCATCATGCGGGAGGCGTCCCTTTGCGGACGCGGGTGTTGCGCAATGAGCTCATCGGGCAGAAAATATGAGAAATCCTGTAAATTCATAGCATCCCTGGCAAAAGCCAAAATTTTGAGCAAATAATCAGAATAAGCTGCGACTGTCAATTAAATTACATCAGCGCCGCCCGAAATAAAGCAGAATCAGTCCGAGGATGACGGCAGAAATGCCGATAAGCCGCAAAGTAGCATCCGGCAGCGTTGTGATTTTAATCAGATAGGGTTTTAACTTTTCCGGGAAAACCAGATAGGGAAGGCCTTCAATAATAAAAACCATACCCATTACACAAAGAAAATAGTCCACGCGCTCATATCCTCTTTTCTTTAGCGTCATTCCAGAGCGAATCCATTTCATCGAGGGTTGCCTCTGTCAGCGATTTGCCGCGGGCAGCAAGTTGCTTGGTGATATGGGCAAAGCGCCGGAGAAATTTATCAATGGTTCCGTTTGTCGCTGTTTCAGCGTCAATCGACAGGAAACGGCTCAGGTTCACCAGGGTGAAGAAAATGTCGCCCAATTCTTCTTCAATTTTTCCGGCATCGCCTTTTTTCCGTGCCTCCGCCAGTTCGTCGAGCTCTTCATTCAATTTTTTCAGGACATCGTCGGTGTTTTGCCAGTCGAAACCGTGACGAGCGGCGACGCTTGTGATCTTTTGCGCTCTTTTCAAAGCGGGCAGTGAGCGGGGAATATTACCGAAGAGATTGTCTTCGAGAGTCTTGCCGCCTCGTTCTGTCTTTTTGATTTCCTGCCAGTTTTCTTTTACTTCCCGGACGGAATTGACCTTGACGTCGCCAAAGACATGGGGGTGCCGCCGGATCATTTTTTCTTTGATGGCCGCCATCACATCCGCCAGAGAAAACTCTCCAGACTGGGATGCAATTTCGGCAATAAATAAGATCTGGAACAGCAGATCACCCAGCTCTTCCTGAATATGTTGCGGATTATTTTCGGCAAGTGCGTCGAGCACTTCATAGGACTCGTCCAGCAGATATTTGCCGATATCCTGTTTTGTCTGCTTCTGGTCCCAGGGGCAACCGTCCGGTGCGCGTAGTTTTTTAATCAGTGCGATCAGCTCCTGTAATTCTTTTTGAGCGTTGTCTATGGAATCCATATTGATATCCAATCATCCTCGTTTGCGAATCGGGCAGGAAGGTAGCACAATAAGGAAAAGCTGACAATGTTTTCTCTGAAAAGAAGAAACAACGCTGTTGACAGGGAGGGCGGACTTTCTTATAGTCCGCCCATGTTGAAAGCTGCTCACCTCTACAGAGGCATTATTTTTTTAATGCTTTCGGAATTGTGTTTTACCGCATCGACCATATTTTCCAAACTGCTGACCAACTCGTCGGATATTTCCGCTCTGGAAGTAACCTTTTCCCGTTTTTTTCTGGGATGGATCGTTGCCTCGGGAATCGTTTACAAAAATTCCATATCGCTTGTGCCCCATAAATTATCGCTTCTGGTCTGGCGAGGCGTGCTCAATACAGCTGCCGTCATTTTATTTTTCCTGGCGTCACAATACACAACGATCACGAATACGCACATGCTCAATATGACTTATCCCTTTTTCATCTTTCTTTTTGCGCCGCTTTTTTTCCGGCAGGAAAAAATATCACCTTTCTTGTATCTGATTCTGGTTGCCGCGCTCGCCGGCATCTGGCTGGTGATCAATCCCGATCTGCATACCATCAACAAGGGCGATATATTCGGCTTGTTGTCGGGGATTATTTCAGCCTTTGCAATCATTACGCTGAATATGGCTCGAAAAAACGATTCGACGTTGGTGATTCTGTTTTATTTGATGTCGATCGGGACGGTATTGAACGGATTGGTGATGCTGCCGGTTTTCGTCTGGCCCCAAGGCAGCCAGTGGTTGCTGCTTTTGGCGTCGGCCGCAGCCGGGGTGGTGGGGCAGGTTTGTATTACCTACGGCTATAAATATATTACCGCGCGGGCGGGATCACTGGTTTCCACCTCCCGAATTTTCTATGCCGTTGTGCTCGGCATGTTGATTTTCAGCGAAGACCTGACGTTGCGTATCGCCGCGGGCGGGTTGATGATTCTTCTTTCGATTGTGGCCGTGACCTTGCTTCAGAAGCCGGAAAATGACAGGTAGGGGTGTAAAGCCCTGTGCCCATTAGGTAAGCGGCCACTCACCGCGTGCCTGCAGGACTTCCTTGAAAGCACTCAGCGCTTCGTTTACCGCCGGCATACCGGCGTAAGTCGCCGTCTGGAAAAAAATTTCAACGAGCTTTTTGGCGTCGCAACCGACATTCAGCGCAGCGTTGGCGTGGACTTTCAACTCATCCCGGGCCTTCAGCGCCGCCAGCATGGCGCAGGCCGCCATCTGCCGTTCCTGAATCGTCAACACCTCACGTGAATATAAATTGCCCGTGATAAAACGTGAAAAATCATTGGCCAGTTCACGATCAAACTCGCGCCATAACGAATAGGGACGATCCAGTTTCGCGCCGCCGGAGAAGAGCTTTTCCGCCGTCTTTTGTGTTTTTTCTTTCAGGGATTGATCGTTCATATGGCCCTCGATGATTATTTTACGATAAAGATATCTCTTTGCCTGTCCTGAAAATAAACATGATTGTACTGTGAACCGTTGATCCGGTCGAAAATATTTTCACCGTTTTCACGGCATTCAGGACAGCAGGCATTAGGCAGGATCACGGCGTAGATCTTCTTGCCCGTGTCGGCGGATGATTCAATCATGACCAGACCCCCGCAGTCGTTGCAGACGCGGACGGTTTCGATTTGTTTCTCCGTGATATCATCCGTATCATAATAAATATTCTTTTCGCGGCGGATATACGCGGCGGTGCCGGTGATCTGTTTTTTCAGGTTCTTCTTTTTCTTCCACAGCGTCATCACATTCTTCACTTCATTTTCAATGAGCCGCGTGATTTCCGGCGATTGACGAATGCGTTGGGCATCGTAATCCGGTTCCTGCACCTGGCTGTAGTCCAGTCCGGCCATGGCGAGGATGATGCCGACATTGACGTAGGGGAGGGCTTTTTCGATGGAATACCCGCCTTCCAGCACGGCAATGTCCGGCGCGAGTTTTTCATTTAAAAGCGCGTACCCCTGAGCGCTGAAACTCATATTCGTGATCGGGTCGCTGTAATGATTGTCCTGTCCCGCCGAGTTGATGATAATTTCCGGCTTAAATTCATCCAGAATCGGGAGAATGACATGGTCCAGCGCAAACAGAAAACCTTCATCCGATGTGCGGGGGGGCAGGGGAATATTAATGGTCGCGCCCAGCGCATTGGGGCCGCCGAAGTCATCCACAAAGCCCGTTCCGGGATAGAGGGTTCGTCCGTCCTGGTGCATGGAGATGCACAGGACGTCGGGATCGTTCCAGTAAATATCCTGGGTGCCGTCGCCATGATGACAATCCGTATCCACAACGGCGATTCTTTTTGACGCCGAATTTATGGCGGATGTATTCAATCATGACGGCTTCAATATTAATATTGCAGAAGCCGCGCGCGCCGTGGGCGACGAGCATGGAATGATGGCCGGGCGGACGGACCAGGGCAAAGGCGTTATCGACTTCGCCTGTCAGAACTTTTTGCGCGGCGGTGATTGCGCCTCCGGCTGAAATGAGGTGGGAATTCGTTGTCAGGTTTTGCGGATTCGGAACGCAAATGTGGCAGCGGTTGATATCGGCATACGTAGCGATGCCCGGTTTGTATTCCAGTATGTTGGGAAAATCCAGCAAGTCCTTCTTCAAAAACCTGATCTTGTGTATAGAGCAGTCTCTCTTCGCGCTCCGGGTGGTTGGCGGATATGGCCCAGTCAAATGCCGGAAAAAATATGAGACCTGTTTTTTTTTCTTTTTTAGGCATGTTTTTACCTTTCAGTGCCGGAAGAAATCAGTCCGGGTTTTATCTGAACTTTCACGCGGATATTTTTCCCCGTGGTACAAAAGTCTCGAATCATATTAAACTCCTGTGATTCGGTTACTTCCATGATGATATCCTGCGGTCTTGCGCCCATCCGGACGGCTTTTTCATGAAGCGCTTTTTTGCCGATCTCAACGGCGTCTGCCATAGAAAAACTTCGGGGAATGCTTTGCACACGCCCCTCTTCACTAAAGATGAGTTCTCTTTTTTCCGTATCCGCCAGGATCGTTATTTCAGCCGTTGTTCGGGCAACGGCCACGCCGAGGGCATTGGAGACTTCCGAGTGATCCGGGATGGAATAAGGGTAGCCCAGGTTTTGGGCGATGAAGGGGGCAATCGCGGCGGGACCTCCCACAACGTAGAGTATTCTAGGCTGAATAACTTTCCCTTCCAGAAGTTCATGGATGGTATAAACCGGTTTATTGTTGATCTCCGCCAGGATCTGCCGGACATGGTCCGCAATCATTGCGGCCATCTTTTCAACAATGGCGCGCGCCGCGTCCTGAACGCTCATGTGAAGTTTTTTGGCGATCAATGCGATGGCGTTTTGGGCTTTTTGATGGTCACCGAAAGTAACAATTCCTTCCACGATCATGGCATCCGTGGGTGTGGGGAACGGCCCGTCCAATGCAGCGGCCGGTCCTTCCCGTTGCGGTCCGATCAAAATATCGCCTTTTTCAATTTTCACGACACTGTCGCCGCCAACGCCGATAGATTTCGTGTAAAGGCCGCGAATAAGCGTTTTGCGCCCGCTAATGGATACGCCGGTGGGTTCCAGAAGAGGAACGCCGTCGGCAAAGACAGAGATGTCCGTCGTGGTGCCGCCGATGTCCAGGGCAACCGCGTCTTCTCTGATGCAGGCGGTTGCCAGAACCCCCATGATGCCTGCCGCCGGGCCGGAGTGGATCGTCTGTACGGGACAATCCAGTGATTGATCAATCAGAATGGTTCCTCCATCCGCTTTCAAAATATAGACAGGAATATTGAGACCGATCTTTGCGACAAACTTCTGAACATCCTGCACAAATCCCCGATAAATATCATAAATGGCCGCGTTGAGATACGTTGTAGCGATGCGGCGGGGAAAATTCAATTGTCCGGACAGGGTATGGCCTAAAGAAATATTTCTGGAAGCATCCTGAAGCAGTTCGGCTGTATCCAGCTCCTGCTGAGGATTACGGCTGGAAAATTTACCGACAATTCCAATCTGCTGAATTGAATTTTCTGAAATTTCGTTACTGATATCTGCAATTTGCCGGCTGTTTACGTTTTTAACGGGGATGCCGCGGTGATTGACGTAACCCCTGGCAAAATAAGTATCTTTACCCAGATTCAGAGTGGCCGGCGACAGACCGGGACCGCTCAGCAAAACCATTGCCACGCGATTGGTTTTGTTCTGGACAATCGCGTTGGTCGAGATCGTTGTGCTCAGGACTATCCTTTTAATATCATTTATATTATTATCTGAAATCAGCTTTTCGGCTGCTTCCAGAAGCGAGGCCATGATATTCATTTGATCCGTGAGCACTTTAGCCTTCTTGATCAGTTGGAAATTTTGAACCAGAACGGCATCTGTGTGAGTTCCGCCAACGTCAATACCCAGTATCATTGCAGCGTCCTTTGATGTTAAATTTTTCTATCTATATATGTTTAAATTTATCTTGACAAGGCAAAAAAAAGGCGTATTGTCACCCATCGTAAAGCTAGTGTGTTCACACACTAAAATCTTTGAAAGGAGGAATTGTCTAATGAAGAAGGTATTGGCCATTTTTGTTAGCGCGCTTTTGTTGGCTTCTTTATCGATTGCGGCAGTCGGCTGCAAGAAAGCAGAAGAACCGAAAGCCGAAGCTCCCGCTGTTGAAGCGCCTGCAGCCCCTGCAGCACCGCCCGCAGCACCCGAAGCAGCCCCCGCAGCACCGGCAGCACCCGAAGCCCCGGCCCCTGCACCGGCAAAATAATCATATAATCAATTGCAGGATTATAGGACCGGGCAACCTTTGTTAACGCAAAGGTTGCCCGGTTTTTTTGTGCCTTGACATCCTGATCTTCAATGCTAATAATATCAGCGAAATGAAAAATAAATTCAGGAGGTGACTTATGGCGGAAAAAGATTGGGATTTGGTGAAGGGAGTGGTGATCGGCGGTCTGATTGGCGCGGCTATCGGCATTTTGTTCGCTCCGAAAAGCGGCAAGGAAACCCGTCGGGATGTTGCCGAGAAAGCAGATGAGCTTTTGGCTAAAGCAAAGGAAGAATATGAAAAGGCAGCGGAAAAAAGCAAAGCAGCCTACGAGGCGGCCGTAAGGCGCCTGAAAGACGCCGAAGGAACCGCCAGAGAAAAAGCGGGAGAACTAGAAGGGAAAGTCAGTGAACTTGCTCATCAAGGCGCAGAGGTGCTCGCGGAAAATACAAACCGTTTAAAGAAAGCGCTTGACGCCGGAGTGGAGGCGTATCGGGAAGAAAAATATAAAAAGCCGGTTTGAGTCCTTGTCGTGCCCTTGCAAAAATTTTGCGTTTCTAGTTTAAAAATCGTTGGGGAGAAGAATTATGAATCTCGAAATCGGTTTGATCATTTTTGGTATCGCCCTGCTGTTGCTGGTATTATTTTGTATTCCAATCCTGCTGAAACTGTGGCGTGCCGCGAGCGATGTTACGGTGACTTTGCAGGCTTTGAATGAGCGATTGCCGGCGATCCTGAAAAACATGGAAGAGATTTCCAACAATATTAATCATTCGACGACGGCGATCAATGGAGAAGTTCAAAAGTATGCCGTCACGGCTGAGCGGTTTCACGGTGTGATGAACCAGGTGGTCGGTTGCATGGAATTGATTTCGCCGCTTGCTCTCAAGTCTCACTTCTTTCGCAAAACAACAGAGCTGATTCCTGTGGTCAAAGGGGTAAGGGTTTTTCTCAATGTGTTGACCGGCAAGCAAAGGGTTTAGGACGAAATGGCCAAGATGACATTTTCCAATCAATGGGGGCGTGTTGCCGTTTCCAAAAAGCCTCAGGGCGCCGAGGCGCAAAAATCCGTGGAAGATACGGTGAGGGAGATGAAAAACGCCGCCAAGGCCCCCGGCGGCGAGGACTATCGGGAAAAGTCCTTGAGTATTCACGGGCTGGTGTGTGCCCGTTGTGCCCGGGAATTTACAGGCGTCAACCGGCAGCTTTTAACCGTGCATCATAAAGACGGCAATCATCATCATAATCCTCCCGACGGCAGTAACTGGGAAAACCTTTGCACTTACTGTCATGAGGATGTTCACAGCCGGGAAGTCTTGGCCGAATACCTAGGAGATCATACATCCAGCCGGGAAGTCAATCTGGTCTATGGAGAAAGCCCGGCCTCGTCATCAGAATCCGGCGGCCTTCTGGCACAAAAATTAAAGCAGGCTCTGCAAAAGAAGACTTAATTCCAGCCCCAACCCCCGCAGGCGGCAAACAATCATGATAACGCGCCCGTTCTCAGCAAAGAAGGATTTTTGAGTCGGCGTTTTCTTTCACCAGTTTGTCGCCCACCGACGTTCCGCAGTAAACGCAGCTGTAATCATATTTTTCGCCTTCGGTAAGAATCAGCAGCAGTCTTTTACGCACCGGCACAGAGCGCCGGCATTGCGGGCAGAATAATTCCGTGGCATCAAAATCTTTATAGGATGGTTTCATTTTTCGTCATCCCTGTCCGGGATTTTTTTCCAGTTCGCAAGCCAGACGGTTGCTTCGCTGTCGCTGGGCGCGCGCCAGTCGCCGCGCGGGGAAAGCGATCCGCCCGAACCCACTTTGGGGCTGTTGGGAACACAGGAACGCTTATACTGCGACGTTTTAAAAAATCGGTTGATGTAAACATGCAGCCATTGCTTGATTTCTTTCAGAGAGTAACTGTTTTGCTTTTTCGGCGGCACATCCGGCCACGAACCTTGCGTTTTATCCTTCCAGGCACAATAGGCAAGGAAGGCTACTTTGGTGGGCAGATACCCGAAGCGGGTGATGTAGAAATTGTTAAAGTCCTGCAATTCGTAAGGTCCGATCGTTTCTTCCGTTTTTTGTATGGGTTGCTGATTGATATGACCGGGAATAAGCTCCGGCGAAATTTCCGTTGCCAGGACGGCCAGCAGAATATCCGATACCTCCGCTGAAAACTGATGCGTTTGAGCCACCCAGCGGATTAAATATTGAATCAGCGTTTTCGGAACGCTGGCATTGACATTATAGTGCGACATGTGGTCGCCGATGCCGTAAGTGCACCAGCCCAGCGCCAGTTCGCTCAAATCACCCGTGCCGACAACCAGGGCGTTTTTCATGTTGGCCAACCGGAAAAGATGCGCCGAGCGCTGTCCGGCCTGAACATTTTCAAAAGCGATATCGTAAACTTTTTTGCCGTGGGCATACGGATGATCGATATCTTTGAGCATCTGGAGGCAGGCGGGTTTGATATCGACTTCGTTTGCTTCCACGCCCAGGGCGTTCATCAGATGAATGGCATTGCGATACGTTTTGTTGGTGGTTCCGAAAGCGGGCATCGTATAGGCTTTGACGTGCGATCGCGGCAGGCCCAGCAGATCCATGGTTCTGGCCGCTACAATCAGGGCGTGCGTGGAATCCAGGCCACCGGAAATGCCGATCACCAGATTGGGGATGCCGGAGGATTTCAGCCTTTGGGCCAGGCCCTGAACCTGGATATTGTAGGCTTCATAACAGCGCTGATCGCGCTTGGCCGGGTCGGCGGGGATGTAAGGAAAGCGGGGAATCTCGCGATCCGGCATCAAACGCCCCTGCGGGCAGTCCATGTCAAATTCAACCGGGCGAAATTCCGCGAGCTGATTTTTATGATCCGACGCATTCTGGCCAAACGTGGTGAGACGCATCCGGTCCTGCGCCAGGCGGTCCAGATCGATGTCGCCGCAAATCATTTGCGCCGATGCCGAAAAACGTTTGGATTCCGAAAGCAGATTGCCGTTTTCATAAATCATGGCGTGGCCGTCCCAGGCCAGATCCGTCGTTGATTCACCGAAACCCGCGGCAGCGTAAAGATACGCCGCAACACAACGCGCGGACTGATTGGCGGCCAGTTGATGCCGATACTCCGATTTGCCGATGGTGATGTTGGAGGCGGACAGATTGCCGATGACGGTCGCGCCCGCCATGGCCGCAAAACTCGACGGCGGAATCGGCACCCAGACATCTTCGCAGATTTCGAAGAACAAATTGAAATTTTTCACATTGGCGGCTTTAAAAATCAGATTCGCGCCGAAGGGGATGTCTTTTTGCCCCGCCAGAGAAATGCTGGAAGAAAGAGCCGCCGAAGCCGGTGAAAATTGCCGGGCCTCGTAGTATTCGCGATAATTGGGCAGATAGGATTTGACGGCAACCCCGAGAATTTTGCCCCGGTAAAAAACAACCGCGCAGTTAAACAGACGGCAATCCACCTGCAGCGGCGCGCCGACCACCAGAATCAGATTTAATTTGGCGGACGCCTCTTTAATGGTGACCAGAGCCTCTTCAACGCTTTTGAAGCAATGCGTCCTGGTGAAACAAATCTTCATTGGAATAGGCCGAAAGCCCCAACTCCGGAAAGATCGCCAGGATCGCTTTTTGCTTTGCCGCTTTTTTCGCCAGTTCAATTGTTTTTTGGGCATTAAACGACACATCGGCAACCTTGACTTCAGGAATGCAGACAGCGGCGCGGATCAATCCGTGGGAGTAAAGATTGAAAAAGGTTTGAGCGGCCATGGGTCTATCCTTTCTCGACATAGGCGTAAGCGCTGTGGTTGTGGATGCTTTCAAAGTTTTCCGCTTCGATACTGTACCAGATGAAATTATCATCGGCATTGAGCTTCACGGCAACGCTGCGGACAACGTCTTCCACGAATTTCGGATTTTCGTAAGCTTTTTCCGTGACAAATTTTTCATCCACGCGCTTCAGGAGGGAATATACCTCACCACTGGCTGAATCTTCCACTATTTTTATCAGGTCTTCAATCCAGAAAAATTTCTTAAAACGCACTTTCACCGTGACGACGCTGCGTTGATTGTGCGCGCCGAAGGCGCTGATCTCCTTGGAGCAGGGGCACAGGGTGGTTACCGGCACGATGACGCCGACGAGAAAATCGGTCTGTTCGGCGTTGTTTTCGCCGGCAAAGAGACAGCGGTATTCCATGGGGCTTTTGGCTTTGGAGACGGGCGCTGTTTTTTCCAGAAAATAGGGAAACTCGATTTCCATATGCGCGGAAGGGGCGTGCAGTTTCTGGCGCATCTTTTCCAGAATGGTCTGGAACGTCTTGATGCTGATCTGGCCTTTGAAATCATTGAGCACTTCCACAAACCGGCTCATGTGCGTGCCCTTGAAATGATGCGGCAGGTTGACATACATATTAATGGTGGCGTTGACCGGCTGCGTGCCGCGCGCGCGATCCAGCACAATGATCGGATACTTGATGTTTTTCACTCCGACCTTTTTAATGTCAATATGGCGAAAATCTTTTTGGTTTTGAATGTCAATCATAATAAAATAGGTTCAAGGCTGCAGGAACAAGGTTCAAGGAACTATAGCGGTTCAAGGTTCAAGGCGCAAGGTTCAAGGGTTCGCTCTTCACCATCCACCATGCACCATCCACTATTCACTATAAGTTACCGCTGCGTTTTCCGATTCCCACACTTTCACGCGAAGCACTTTGACATTTTCCTTTTTTACCTTTGGTTGCAGGGAAGTATAAATGTAATATGCGATATTTTCCGAAGACGGATTTTTGCCTGCAAAAAAGGGAAGATCGTTTAAATGCTGGTGGTCCATCTCGTCGAGGATGTCCTTGAGCCATTTTTTAACCAGGCGAAAATCAATCAGCAAGCCGTCCGAATTCAAGTTCGGCGCGCCGACGGTGACTTCCACCTTGAAATTATGGCCGTGTAATTCCTCGCACTTGCCGCCGATGTCGGCCAGCTGATGCGCCGAGGAAAATGTTTTAATAATCGTGACTTCATACATGGTTTCCAATCCTTCTTCTATCGAGGAGGTTCCTATCACATTTTCCACAAGGGGAAAACACTTTAAATGGAATCGTTTAAATTGACTGCCGACTGGTGAAAATACCCTGTTTTTTTGGCGGGTGCGTTGTTTTTTAAGGTGACCCGTATCCCATGTATTTTTATAAGTCATTGATATAAATAGTTAAAATTAAAATAATTCTATTTGGCACATCCATTGCTATAAAGAGAGCCACAAGACGTAAAGAAGTTTTTGGAGAGAACATACAGGAGGTGAATCGACGAAAATAAGTCACTCAGATAAATAAAGTTATGATGTAAGAAAATATAAACAAAAACAAATCAATAAAAACAAATTTTAAGGAGGAAGAAAGTTATGTTAAAAGCATTTCGTAAAAAAGAAGGACAGAAAGGTTTCACCCTGATCGAGTTGATGATCGTTATCGCGATTATCGGTATTTTGGCCGCCATCGCCATCCCGCAGTTTCAGCGTATAGAAAGAGAGGCTATATGGCAACAATCAATTCCGATGCAAAGAATGCCTACAGCGCGCATAGCTTGCTGGTAATGCTAATCTGCAGACATGGCTCGCTACTGCCACAGCGGCAGTTAGCAGATCTTACAAGCTGCTGGATACAACCCGACACTGACGTTGCTACTCACTATTGTAGCTACTGTGCGATACTCGCTGTTACACGGTTATCCTTTCTACCGCACCAGTGCGCTGGGGTTCTACTGCCGCCGGCGTTGCAGACCAGTAATGGACCGTATACTCCTTGGCCGTGAATGTAAATAGAAGCTGTATTAGAAGAGCAGCAGTTGTCTTGATAAGTTCAAATACAAAGGGTAAGGGAGGGCGTTCCCTACCCCTTTTTTTATGGAAGTCTATATCGCGGATTCAGCGCAGAGCTTTTCGTGCACTTGCCTGTTAAGGATGATGTAAGAAATGAAAAAAGGTCGGAGGTATCGGGATTGAAAACTTCAATTTCCGGTATTATTATTGGATTGGTTTGCATGGGTGTAGGATTTTTTTTTCTGGCCGGCAGTTGGGGGCCGATCAGAATATAAAAGTGTCCAGGATTATGGCGGGCGGGCCATTGGTCACATCACGAAAAAGCATTTTCAGACGGCAGCCGATGGAGGCGGTAATTACTATCTGGACTATTGGTTTATGTCTTCCGCCGGCAGTAAAATCAGCGCCAGCAGCATTATAGCCAAACAACAGTGGGATATGTTTCAGGTTGATGATACGATGGAAATTAGGTTCGACCCGTCTAATCCCAATCGCAATATTCCGATGTCCGGGGGTAGCCCATCGCTTATTTGGGCTTTTTTCATGCTGGTTTTGGGGGCTCGTATTTATGGTTTTTGGAGGTTCGCGTTTTCTGACGAGTTTTAAGAAGCAAAAATCTTCCGCATAACATCGTGCCCTAGATGGCAATTTAGCGACGGGGCGTATTTGTTTATAAAAATTCATGATCTGATTGTCATGTTCATGATGATAAATTCCAAAATCTTGAGTGAAATTGACATTTTCTGGACTTCCCGATAAATTATTCGGGAGAACTCAAAAAATCACTTATTTGCCTTGACTTTAGTCCTTGTTTGGTTTAATAACCAACATGACTTTTAGTCAGTAGTTGACTTAAATCCAGACGGCGGCTAAAGGTTATCCCTCAGGGTTCACCATTATTATTCTCCCCTGAGTGTCCGGAATTGATACCCGGGTGTATCCGCAGGGCAAAATCAATTTCAATCATTATTTTTGACTTCTCTTTAATGTGGAAAGGGAGCCACTGAATGCCTGAAGTCTTTACTATCATATTTTTCATCGCATGGCTTGATGATCGAAAAGTAGCATCCAGATTAAAAGCTTTGTCGAGCTGGTTTAATCCCCTTATTTTTTCTCAAGAGTTACCCCTTTTTTTACATCGCCATAAAATTGCAATAAACAAAAAACTCCCTGCTGGATTTTCTATGGCGACTTGTTTTTTGCTGCCGGAAATATATTTGGAGAAAGGATGTGATCGGCTCGCCATTATAATTTAAGATGCAATGTGAACCGGGGATTACACGGTTCATGAAATATCGAACGAGGTATGAAAGTTAATGTAGGCGCAGCTTGGCCTCAAACAATTTATGGGCCGTAAATCAAATTCGCGGTTCATAAGAAAGAGAAGGAGGAGAATAATGTCATTTAAGATCAAAAAAGCGGCTGTTTTAGGTGCGGGAGTCATGGGTGCGACCATCGCGGCTCATCTGACCAATGCCGGTATCGAGTGTTATCTGCTCGATATCATCCCATTCGAATTGACGGATGACGACAAGAAAAAAGGCCTGACGGAAAAAAGTCCGGCGTGGCGGAATCGCTTCGCGGCAAACGGTCTGGCCGGCGTCACAAAATCGAAACCCGCAAGTTTCTTCACCAAGAAAAACGCGTCCATGGTTAAAATCGGCAACTTTGAGGACAATTTGAAGTGGCTGGCCGATGTGGACTGGGTTATCGAGGTTGTCGTGGAGAACCTCAAAATCAAGCAGGAACTTTTTGCCAAAGTGGAAAAAGTCATCAAACCGACCTGTATCGTTACGACGAATACCTCCGGTATTCCCATTAAAGACATCAACGCTAAATTCAGCGCCGGTCTGAAAAAACATTTCCTGGGAACCCACTTCTTCAATCCTCCCCGCTACATGAAGCTCATGGAAATCATTCCCGGTGCGGACACGGATAAAGACGTTGTCGATTTCATGGTGAAATTCAGTGAGGAGACCCTGGGCAAGGGTGTTGTTATTTGTAAAGACAGCCCGAATTTTGTCGGCAACCGCATCGGTGTGTTTGATTTGTGCGATGTCATCACAGTCTGATGGTAGAAAAGAAGTTAAAAATTGATGAAGTGGATGCTATCGTCGGCAAAGCCCTCGGACATCCCGGCACGGCCGTTTTCGGAACGATGGATCTCGTCGGTCTCGATACAGGATACCATGTGGGCAAAAACCTCTATGATGCCGTTCCTGACGATGAATCAAGGGATATTTTCCAGCCGAACCTTGGCTGGAGAAAATGATCGACAACAAATGGTTCGGCAATAAAACCAAGCAGGGCTATTACAAGAAAATCAAGGATGCCAAAGGCAAGACTGCCAAACTGATGCTGGACATCGACACGATGGAATATGTGCCCGCCGGCAAACCGAAATTTGACTCGATTTCCGCCGCGAAAAAGATGGAAAACGTTGCCGATTCCATTAAGCATGTATTCAATGCAGACGACAAGGCCGGTGATTTCACGCGCGAGTATTTATGCAAAACCTTCATCTATTCGGCCAACCGGATCGGTGAAATCTGCGATAATATCATGGCCATCGATAACGCCATGAAATGGGGCTACAACAACAAGCTGGGTCCTTTCGAAACCTGGGATGCCGTAGGCGTCAAAGAAGCTGTCGAAGTCATGAAGAAGCTGAAATTGAAAGTTCCCAAGAAGATCGATGAAATGCTGAAGAAAGGTTGTGAGTCTTTCTACACAACCAAAGCCCGATGGAAAGTATTACTACGACTTTGAAAAGAAGGGCTACGCCAAGATTGACGAAAATCCCAAGATCATCCTGTTGCCTGATCTCAAAAGCCGCAACAAGATTATTAAAGAAAACGCCAGCGCCAGCCTCATTGACATCGGTGACGGTATAGTCTGTCTGGAATTCCATACCAAGATGAACTCGATTGACGAACCCCTGACCGTCATGCTCACCGAGGCCTGCGATATCGTCGAAAAAGATTTCGTGGGTATGGTGGTCGCCAATCATGATGAGCGGGCTTTCTCCGCGGGTGCCAACGTCTTCGCGGTGCTGACGGCCGCTCAGTTAGGTCAGTGGGATCTGCTTGAGAAAAGCATTGCATCCCTGCAGGATGGCAACATGAAAATGAAATACCTCTCCAAGCCAGTTGTAACGGCTCCTGCCGGTCTGGCTCTGGGCGGCGGCTGCGAAATGGCCATGCACGGCGCTCGTTGTCTGCCGAACGGCGAAACCTATATGGGTCTGGTTGAAGTCGGTGTCGGCGTGATTCCCGCGGGCGGCGGCTGCAAAGAAATTCTGGTTCGCGTGACCGAAGGCATTCCCGACGGCTGCATAGAGGCCGGTTTAAATTTGCAGTACCATATGGCAAAAGCTTTTGAAAATATCGCGATGGCCAAAGTTGCCACCAGTGCGGCCGAAGCCATGGAACTGGGCTATATCCGCAAGACGGAAACCATCAACATGAGCCGCGATCAGCAGATCTACGAAGCCAAGCAGATTGCTTTGTCCCTGGTGATGGCCGGTTACAAACCGCCCAGACCCGCTCTGATTCCTGTGATGGGCGAGAATTTCCGCGGATTGGTGGACGCGATTATCATGAATATGAGGTACGGTAACTTTATCTCCGATTACGATCTTGTCGTGTCGAGAAAAGTGGCCCACATTCTTTCCGGCGGCGACTGTGCGGAAGGCACTTATGTTTCGGAGCAGGAAATTCTGGATCTGGAAAGAGAAGCTTTCCTCAGCCTGATGGGTGAGACGAAAACGCACGAACGCATTATGTTCATGCTGACCAAAGGCAAGCCTCTGCGTAACTAACTATAATATGAAACAATGAGCGCGGCGGTTGATGAAAGATGAGAAAAAGCCTCCGCGCCTTCTAGAAATGAAGGAGGAAAATCATGAGTGATGCTGTAATTGTAGAAGCCGTAAGAAGTCCAGGCGCTCGAAGAAAGGGTGGTCTTGCCAGCACCCGGGCGGATGAGTATGGTATCCAGGTACTCAAAGGTTTGCTGGCCAGAGTCCCGGAAGTAAAGCCTGAAGAAATAGATGATTTGATTGTCGGTTGTTCTTTCCCGGAAGCCGAAACGGGAATGAATTTGGGAAGAATTCTGGCGATGGGAGCGGGTCTTCCGATTTCCGTTTCCGGTATGACCGTCAACCGTTTTTGCGCATCCGGTCTTCAGGCCATTGCCGATGCGACGGCCAAGATTCGCGCCGGCTGGTCGGAAATTATCATTGCCGGTGGCTGCGAGAGCATGACGCATATTCCGATGGGTGGCTCTGCCATGCGTCCGCATCCGGATTGGAAATTCGACGGCAGTATGCCCAATGTATATATCAACATGGGCAACACGGCGGAAAACGTCGCGACGAATCATAATATTTCGCGTGAAGATCAGGATAAGATGGGTGTGGAAAGCAACCGCCGCGCTTTTGAAGCCATTAAGGCCGGCAAGTTCAAAGAAGAAATTATTCCAATCCAGGCCGCTAAATATAAAATTAAAAATGGCAAACGCATTAGAGAATATGTGACATTCGATACGGACGACGGTGTGCGTTGGCCGGCCACGGTGGAAAATATGGCAAAATTGAAATCACCTTTCAAGGCAGGCGGTTCAGTGACGGCGGCCAATTCTTCTCAGATGACCGACGGCGCTGCTTTCTGTATGCTGATGACGGCCGAGAAAGCCAAAGAATTAAAACTGAAACCCATTGCCAGACTGGCCTATTATGCAGTCGCCGGATGTCTGGCGGAAGAAATGGGCGTCGGTCCTGCATACGCAATTCCCAAGGTTCTGAAAATGGCCGGTTTGACGCCTAAAGACATTGATGTGTATGAAATCAATGAAGCCTTTGCGTCACAGGCGATCTATTCCTGCCGCGTGGTCGGTATCGAAGACCGCTATTGGGCAGGTGACGTTAACCCCAATGGCGGCGCGATTGCCATCGGCCATCCGCTGGGATGCACCGGCGCCAAATTGACCGCTCAGTTGCTGCATGAACTGAAACGTCGCAATGCAAAACGCGGTATCGTTTCCATGTGTATCGGCGGCGGTATGGGCGCAGCCGGTATTTATGAAATGTTGTAATTAGAAACCCCTCCAGCGCCAAGCTGAAAGCGTCGCTCGAACCCTTCCGCCATTTATTTTATTCGATGGCGGAAGGGTCAGCGGCAACGCTTCTTTTCCAAATTTTGTCACAATTCAATTAAGGAAGTCTTTTTGCTTGAAATGCGGGAAACTTTAGGCTATAGCACACGGCACTTGGGCGGTTAACTCAGCGGGAGAGTGCTACCTTCACACGGTAGAAGTCGCTGGTTCAATCCCAGCACCGCCTACCATGAATATCAAGGGGTTACGCGACACAGCGTTGCCCCTTTTTTGTTATTTACGACCATTCTGTGAGCGAATCCACCACACTTTGGGGTCAAGTTCGCCTACTCTTTTATGTTCTTTCTTGGTTTTTGCCATTCATGTCCGAAAGGATTTTTTTCAAACTAGGTCTCAATCTCTCAACACGCTAACGCTTGATATGACCCGGCAGGATATAAATATACGGCTTGTGCAGGATATGCTTGTGTAGCCACCGGTCGAACCGCCTGAGAGCCAGAAAGACAATCCAGATGCGTGAATCTTCCTTGTAGTAGGATTCGATCTCCTTCACGGTGAGCGGCGCGATACCGAACTGTGAACCTTCCCCCGCAAAATACCCATTGGCCGTATCGACCATCGGCTCTACAAGTTCCGGTCTCTGCTCTTTGTAGAGGTTGGCGATGATATCAATAGTCACGAGTCGGGCATCATAATAGCGGGTCATCACGCCCGTAAGAAAGAACCACCGGATAAGCCACCTGAGAAATGACGGGGCGCTCCTGAGAAAAAGCTCCGGTTCGAGTTGCTCGACGCCGCCTGCTTTCATTAGTGGAGTCGAGGTATCGAAATAGAGGAGTCTCGAATCGGGGCTAATCTTCGGGTCGGAGGGACTAAACCCTACCAATGACCAGTTCGATATCTGCCCGTCGATACCGATCGCACGGTCCGGATTGAGGCGGTTGAACTCCCAGACCTTCGCCAGCTCGCGGATAATGAGCAGGAACAATGCCCTTACATTTTCCGTGTCCATTAGATGGAGGGCTCGGTTGGCAATCGATTCGGGTGCAAGCTTGGCCTGGATATCGAACGCGACGATATTTCCTTTCGCAGAAAAGAACCACGCGAAACCATAGTCGGGCACACCGATCCTGATCTCCTTTTCGAGAAGTGTGTTGTAGCTGTTGTAAATATTCTCATATTCAGAGACCTCCTGCTCGGTCCTGAAGATCGCCATCCGTTTGCAGGCTATTCCTTTCGTGGATTCGGCATCAATCTCGAAGATGGTGCTTATTTCCCCGTAGCCGAGAATCTTGGCTGGGATGGCACTGCGCTCCGGATGCTCGGGATCGAGCCCATCCTCAAATCTCTTCAATGGCTCAATATCGATATTCATCGGCATCACCTCGATTGCCCTTGCTTACTTGTCATCCCTAGATTTTACAGACTGAAACATATGCCCGCCGCCTTACATCCCCAGGAACGCCTCCGCGTCGCTCAGCGCCCCATTAACACATTCCAGTATTTCTTCTGCAACCCCTTTGTCAATGATGAGTGGTGGGAGTAACTGGAGGACCCTCTTGTCATTATTGGCATAGATGGCAAGCACCCCCCGGTCATAGCAGGTTTTCGTCATCACTGGACCACACGTATCATTGACCATCTCTACACCCATCATGAGCCCAAGCTGTCTCAAACCGACCATTATTTTTGGATGTTTCTCCTTGAGTTTGGCAAATCCATCTTTGAATACAGCGGCAAGTTCGTTCACATGGGCGAGGAACTCCGGTTGCGAAGAGATCTCCAAGACCTTCATGGCGACCGGACATCCAACCTCGGCGCCGCCGAAGGTGGAGATGTGAATGAAGGGGTTGTTTCGGAAGAAGCCTGCGAATTCCTTGCGGTAGCAGGTGGCGCTCATGGGGTAGATGCCGCCGGAGAGCCCTTTGCCGATAACGACGATATCGGGAACAATCCCGAAATGCTCGATGCCCCAGAGCCTGCCGGTCCGGCCGAGCCCCGCCTGTACCTCGTCGATAATGAGCAATGCCCCTCGTTCCGTGCAGATTCTTCGCGCATGAGCAAAGAAGTCGGGCCGGGCCACCGGCATCCCAAGGGTCGCCGGCACTGTTTCAAAGATGACTGCGGCGGTAGTGTCATTGACCGTCCGTTCGAGCGCACCGACATTATCGAAGGGGATTTGAAGGAACCCCGGGAGATTGGGGCCGAACGCTGCCCGATACTGCTCGTCACCTGTTGCGAGGGCGAACCCCGTGTGCCCGTGGTAGCCGCCGCTCGCCGAGATGATCATCTGTCTGCCGGTCGTACCGCGCGCAAGCTTGATGGCGAGATCGATCGCCTCGCCGCCACCAACCCCGAAAACGGTACAATCGATATCTCCGGGCATCAACTCGGCGAGCTTTGCGGCGAGCCTGCCACGCTGCTCGCTGATAAGATGATGGTTGCCGATATCGAGTTCTTTGAGGCTTTCCTGAAGTTCCCCTACGATCTGTGGGTTGGCATGGCCAAGGTTGAAGACGCCGCCGTTGCAGTGGCAGTTGATGAGCCTCTTACCACTCGTGGCATCCCAGATATACGGCCCCTCGCGTCTGCCGAAGACGAACGCCATGTTATAGGACTGGAAGGTCTCCACCTTTCCCGGATTGACGTGGTCGGCAAAACGGCGGATCATTTCCTCCTTGCTGTCAAGCCCGATGAATTTCATTAGAATCTCCCAACCTAAAATAAAATTGTGACCAGTTGATAAGACATTACTTTCTGACGGTCAGAATGTAAGACAATCGGTTTGGTGTGTCAATGAAATCTTGACGACAAAATGTGGGGGGCAATGTCGATGTTTGTCGGACGTTCATAGTGTTTATGACTAATTGCGATGATTGATCCAGGACGCGCAGTTCATCCCTTGCCTGATGTATGCTGCATGCTTGCCGTCATCACTGACGTTGAAATTCGTTTATTTTGTCATAGAATTCTGATGAATTCTATGATATTTGTTAATCGACTGTTCAAACAGGCGTTCAAATTTTTGAACTCTATATCCAATCCAAGGGGGAATGATGAAAGCAACAGCAAAAATTATTTTTTATCTCTCCATCGTTATTTTTGTTTTATCGTTAAGTTCAGTTTTGTTTGCTCAGGATACGAAAGGCGTTCAACCTCCTGACGGAAAGTCTGATCAAACTACTAAAGTAACAGAACCCCATAGTAAGCCGGAGATCGTCGAAAAAAAGGATAATAAAATATATATCAGTGCTAATTTGGGTTACGCTATGGCCCAAAATACTGATACCACGATTGGTACGTCATCAGGCGCTATTGAATATGAATCTGGATTCGCCGGTGCAGCGGCTGTTGGGTTTGGTTTTGATTATGGAAGGGCTGAAGCAGAAATTTCATACCAAAGAAATGGCCTAGACAAAGTTCGCGTTTCGGGAAGCTGGCTTGATGCATCCGGTGACATTTCGAATCTTGCTCTGTTGTTTAATGGCTACCTCGAATTATTCAAGATTGAAAATGTTGTAACACCATACTTAACTGCGGGTATGGGGGTTGCCATGGTCGATATAAGCGGACTGCCCGTAAAAAGTGGAGACTCTTATACTACGGATAGCCATAAAGACACGGTATTTGCGTACCAGTTTGGTGCCGGTGTTGGTTATACGGTATCTGAAAAATTAACCATAGATCTTAAATATCGCTATTTTCAAACCTCAGATCTAACATTTGGAAATACAGTCGCGTCATACGGAAGCCATAATATTTACCTCGGCGTAAGATATACATTTTAAATTTCTCCACTTTGATATTTTGAAATAAAGAAAGGGTTTATGGTCGCAACGACATAGGCCCTTTTTTAGTCTGCAGGCTTCATCGTGGCCAAATATTGCCGACAAAGATACCGATAGGCTTCAATGCCGTCTTTGGCGGTTGCTTTATCCTTATCGGTGATGTCGCGGGTGATTTTGGCGGGGTTTCCCGCGACGATCTTGCCGGGGGGAATATGCATGCCTTTGGGAACCAGTGAGCCCACCGAAACGAACACATCTTCTTCACAAACGACATTGAAAAGGACGATGGCGCCTATGCCGATCATGCAGCGGGAATGAATGTGGACGTCATGAAGGATGACCCCGTGCGCCACGATAACGTCATCTTCAATGATAACCTGAGAGCCCGGATAGACATGAATCACAGCGTTGTCCTGAATGCTGGAACGGTCGCCGATGATAACCGGTCCGAAGTCCGCGCGGATGGAAACACCGGGTGCGATCAGACATTCATGGCCGATGCGAACATCGCCAATCAAAACAGCGTTCGGATGAACAAAAGAATCGGGTGGGATCTGCGGTCTTTTACCCTCAAATTCATACAGTGCCATGGGGATCAACCTTGCTGTTAATAGGTCAGGGAAATATTCACCGAGCCGCCCCGGCCGAAGATGTCATGCAGATGGACATACCCTTTGAGTTTTTTCTTTTCATTGACCACGGCCAGAGAGGTGATTTCCTTTTTCTGCATAAACTCCACCGTTTCAGCCAGCGACGATTTTTCGTCTATGGTCTTGGGATTGGCCGTCATAACCTCATCGATGGTTCGTCCTTCAAAAGAGTTGCCCCTGCTGACCATTCGTCGCACATCGCCGTCGGTCAGAATTCCCGAGCAGATTGTTCTTTTTGTCGGTTACTAGTACGAATCCGACGTTCATGCGGTCGATTTCTGAAATGGCCTGCCGGGCCGATGTTTTGGTTAATACACGCGGGATTCTGTCACCCACTATCATGGCGTCTCGGACCGTTGCCCGAAGTCTCGTGCCCAGAGAGCCGCCGGGATGAAATTTATAAAAATCCTTTTCGCGGAATTTTCGTTTGTCGATCAGTGCAATGGCCAGCGCATCTCCCATGGCCAGTGCCGCAGTGGAACTGGATGTTGGCGCAAGACCGAAAGGGCAGGCTTCTTTTTCCACGGACACGTCAATGATGATGTCGCTGTTTTGGGCCAGTGTCGAAGAGAGCACGCCGGTAAAGGAGATGATGGGCGCTCCAATGTGTTTCACAGAGCTGATGATGGGTATCAACTCCCGTGTTTCGCCGCTGTTGGAAATGGCCAGCAGGATATCTTCCTTGGTCACAATGCCCAAATCACCGTGAATGCCTTCTGCCGGATGCAGAAAGAGCGCCTGTGTTCCCGTGCTCGTCAGTGTGGCGACTATTTTCCGCCCGATCAAGCCGGATTTCCCGATGCCCGTGATGATGACCCGCCCCTTGCATTGAAAAATCAGATTGACCGCGCGGGTGAAATTTCCATTAATTTTATCCACCAGACTCAAGATACTTTGCGCTTCAATCTTCAAAACCTCTTTGGCGCGTTGGATGGCCGCTCGATTATTGCTCATGTTTTTGTCCTGCACCTTATTCATTTTCTTCACCTGTTAAAACACGGTGTGGCAAAACTAGCAAAAAACACCGGACAAAACAAGAATCAATTGTGATTTCTATTTGACAGATCAAATAAAATAAATCATGGTCTCGCACGGAGTTAGCTGCTATAAAACAACATTATTTTGACTGGAAGAGAACAAAGCGCATGAAAGCTGTTTTTATATCCGATGCCCACCTGAGGCGCTCTAAAGACGAGCGATATGGCCAGCTTGTCGAATTTCTGACCGACCTCCAGGAGGGTAAGGTAAGAACGCTTGTCGATGCTCAGGAATTGGGCCGTGAAAAAACGCCTATTGATGATCTCTATATTCTTGGCGATTTGTTTGATTTCTGGTTTTGCAGTAAGGATCATATTCATCCCGAATTCCAGATGGTGATTCATAGTCTGGTGGATCTGCAGAAAATCGGTGTTCGCATCCATTTGTGTGAAGGCAATCATGATTTTTTCATGAAAGAATATTTCCATGACGTGCTGGGCATGGAAGTGTTTGAGGAATGGGCTGACATCAAAATGGATAAATTACGGATGCTGGTTGCTCACGGTGATACGGCGGATCGTTCTAATCGGACATACATGATGTTTCGTAAAATTCTGCGCAGCCGTCCTTTCTACAATATCCAACGCTTTATTCCTGCCTCTGCGCGCTGGGCACTGGCCCGCATGACATCGAACGCGAGCAAACAAATGAGTGATGATAACTGCGACTTTCTGGTTGAAAAAATGCTTTCCTTTGCGACCGGAAAGTTGCGTGAAGATTATGATGCCGTGATCTTGGGACATTGCCACAAGCCCGTGTTGCGTTATTTTGACGTGGGAGGCAAGAAAAAAACTTTTGTCGCTTTAGGCGACTGGATCAGACACTACTCGTTTCTCTATTACGAAAACAGAAAATTCTTTATGAGTTATTATCCGCCCCGATAATCACCGGGGTTCTCTTCCTTTTTCCGTCGCATGATATAGGGACTAAAAACTGGACATATCGCGGTCTTTGTGCTAGGAAACCCGATCTTTTTATAAAAAGAGAAGGACAAAATCATGAATTTTGGTGGGATATATCCCGAGTGTTCACTGCGTGATGCTCAATTTGTTATCGTTCCCGTCCCCTATGATCTAACGTCAACGTATCAATCGGGCAGCCGTCGGGGACCGGCCGCTATCATCGAAGCTTCGACCAATATGGAGCTCTACGATGAAGAGTTGAAAAAAGAAACTTATCTGGCCGGCATCCATACCGCCCTGCCGGTGATGGTGGACGCCCGCGGGCCGAAGCATATGATCAGCGCCGTACGCAAAAAAATCAGCCGCATTGTCGCATTAAACAAGATTCCGGTCATGCTGGGTGGAGAGCACAGCATTACACTGGGTGCCGTGCAGGCTGTCGCCGGCAAATATCCGAAATTAACTGTTCTGCAACTGGATGCTCACGCTGATTTGCGTGACAGCTATCAGGGCACGCCTTATAATCACGCCTGCGTGGGCCGACAGGTGGTTGAGATTTGCAATCTGGTTCAGGTGGGTATTCGCAGCATGAGTAAGGAAGAAGGGGATTACCTGCCCAAAAGCAAGGTCAAGTCTTATTCTGCGGATTATGTATTTGAAAATAAAAACTGGGCTGAGACCGTCGCTAAGAACGTGCGGGGTGATGTTTACATCACCATCGATCTGGATGTTTTCGACCCGTCCATCATGTCCGCAACCGGAACACCAGAGCCGGGCGGCCTTTACTGGCGCGATGTTTTGCAATTGCTGCGCCTGGTTTCACGTCAATGCAATATTCGCGGGTTTGATGTGGTCGAATTAGCCCCTTTGCCCGGTGTCGTTGCGCCGGATTTCATGGCGGCTAAGCTGATTTATCGTTTAATGGGTTATATGACGAAATAGACTCGTGCATGAGTTAATTATTTTACGATGGAGATAACAAATTGAATCCCAGTGTTCCCCGGAAAATGTTTTTCACCAAAGGTGTCGGCACCCACAAGGAAGAACTGCATTCATTTGAGTTGGCCTTGCGCGACGCCGGTATAGAAAAGTGCAATCTGGTTCAAGTATCCAGCATTTTACCGCCTGGCTGCAAGGTTATTTCGAAAGCACAAGGTGTCAAAGAGCTGCAACCGGGAGCGATCACGTATTGTGTGATGAGTCGTTGCTGCAGCAATGAACCTCGCCGACTGCTTGCTTCGGCGGTCGGACTGGCCATTCCCGCAGATAAAAACGCCTACGGTTATATCAGCGAGCATCATGCTTTTGGCAGAACGGAAAAAGAGACGGGCGATTATGCGGAAGATCTGGCCGCCGCAATGCTGGCTTCGACACTGGGCATCGATTTCGATATTGATGAAAGCTGGGACGAGAAAAAAGAAATATTCAAAATTAGCGGCAAGATTGTCAGCACGCGCAACATTACGCAATCAACCATTGTCAAAAACAATTGGTTTACAACAGTCGTGGCCGCCGCCGTCTTTATTTTTTAGGCGCAATGCCCGAAGCGACCAAATAACTCCTTGACAAATATAGGAGATAATGGTCTAAAGTCGGCGCCTTAGATATGTCATATCGCGGGGTGGAGCAGCTTGGTAGCTCGTTGGGCTCATAACCCAAAGGTCAGAGGTTCAAATCCTCTCCCCGCTACCAAAATAAATCAAGGGGTTAGAAGAGATTCTAACCCCTTTTTATCTGCCTGTAGATATTCATTCCCGAGACTATTGAAAGTATTTTTATTAAGTACTTGTCAATATCCGTTATGCTGTCGGCAGGAATTGACTGGAACTGCTGGCTGTGCAGAGCGAATAAATACCCTAAAAGAGGTATTTACAAGCCGCTCTTCCTAAGGTAATTGCCTAGTGGCAGAGGACTATAATTTTTACAGGAAATTAGGTGTTGAAGATGCCGACGTGCAGGCTCTGGAGTCATGCGCTGGCGCATCATGAACGACCAACATTTTCTGTGATGCCACTCAAACTATCGCTTGTGAACCCCTTGGATCGAAGGATCGAGGGTCAGAAATGGTGACCTGAATGAAGAATGCGACAAAAGGCAAAGTTTTTGAAAATAAAAAGGAAAAGATCAAGGATAAATACCGGCTTGTAGGCCCCGCTTACGATTTTCTGAGTAATCTCTACAGCGGCCGTTCCATTCACCACTGCAAAGTTGCCATGATTAACACGGACAAAATCAGGAAGGGTGATCGAATCCTGTTTGCCGGCGTGGGGCATGGACTGGATGCCGTGCGTGCAGCTGAAATCGGCGCCAACGTGACGGTCGTTGACCTTTCGGAGACGATGCTTAAACAATTCCGGCAAAACCTGAAGCAGAGCAACGCGAAATTGAAGATTCGCCAGGTCCATTCGGACATCATGGAGTTCAATGAGTTTCAAAAATACGACATGGTGGTGGCAAATTTCTTTCTCAACGTCTTTGATCGGGAAATGATGGTCAGGGTCCTGGAGCAGCTTGTCAAATTGGGAAAGCCGGGGGCAAAGATTGTCGTAGGGGACTTCTCCTATCCCTCAGGCAACATCGTCTCCCGGGGTTTCAAGGTCCTTTACTGGTACGGCGCCGTCCTTTTTTTCTGGCTCACCGCCAGAAACGCAGTTCATAACATCTATAACTATCCGGAACACATGGAACGTCTCGGTCTGGTGATCCAGGAGAAAAAACATTACAAGCTGGGCATCATTAATTGCTACTGGTCTGTCCTTGGTCAGAAGCCTGCCTGACGGTAGGCCGGCTGATCGTTTGTGTCATAGATTCATTTCAAGGTGACGACATTGGAGAAGGTTCTATTGTTGCATTCGGGTGTGATAGCGGAACGAAGGGATTTTTCCCATGCGGAGCGGATAGGCTATCTGAAGGAACACGGCTCTCATTCCCAGTCCTTCTCGACCATGCAGCCGGGGATGGAGTATTTCGACCTGCCCGGCATCGGTTATATTGCCTTTATGAAGAAGTGGGGAGTCAAGATCGCACTGGCCGACCCGGTCTGCGACCCGATTCACTTCGAGCTCATCATCGACAAGTTTCTGAAACGCCATCCGTCCGGCCAGTTCATGCAGGTGAGCAAGCCGGTTGTTGACATCCTGCATCGGAAATACAGATATTACGGGACTCAGTTCGGTTCGGAAATCCGGATAGATCTGCAGAAATGGAATCTCAAGGGCGGCAAGAAACAGGTGATCCGCACGGCCATCAACCAGGCCACAGCCATGGGTGTCGAGGTCAGGGAGAACCAGAAGGACGATCATGCCGACGAGATCTCCAGGAGCTGGATTAAGACGAGGGCGTGCAGTCGCCAGGAGATCCGCTTTCTGATCAGACCCCTGAAGACTGATTACAAGGAAAACTCCCGACATTTCTTCGCCTACATGAAAGGCGAGGCAGTCGGGTTCATCTTTTTCGATCCGATCTATGAGGGAAAACGAATCGTCAGCTATGTCCCCAACATTTCCCGATCCTGCCCCTCCTTCAAACAGGGGCTGTGGTACGTCATCATGAACCACGCCATGGAGATCTTCAAAAAAGAAGGCCTGCCCTATCTCGACCTCGGCCTGGTCCCGCTGATGGTTGCGGATGAAATCGATCCGCAGGAATCGAGGATGCTCCGGAGAATTATTAACTTAATCCATGAGAACGGTAATTTCCTATTTAACTTTAAGGGACTGGAGTTCGCCAAGGGTCGTTTTCAGGGCACAGTGGGAAAGAACTACTGTTGCCACAAGAGGTCAACACCCCTGTTCTCACTCCTTGCCCTCATGGGGATGACGGGAGTTATCTGATCAAGGCAAGAGGATCGCTGATGGCATTCCTCCGCGCCGTAAAGGTGCCCCAGTTTAGAATCGAGTTATATTATTTTTTATCCTTTAATTAATACACAAACAAACAGAGCATCAGATTCCGAAAGCACCGCTCAATTGGCCGCAGGCGGCGAGAATATCGCTGCCTTTGCTTTTGCGAAGCATGGTGGTGAAGTGCCTGTCCAGTAGAATCTGCTGAAAGGCTTCCACGTCCTTTAAAGATGGCGATTTAAAAGCAGACCCGGGGTATTCGTTAAAAACAATCAGGTTCAATTTACAGCGCTGATTTTTCAGCAGCCGGGCCAGCTTTTCCGCGTCCGCCCGTGATGAATTGACGCCGTCAATCAGGATATATTCAAAAGTCAGCAGACGCCGTCCCGGCATGGGGTATTTTTTACAGGCATCCAGCAGCGTTTGTAGCGGATACTTTTTATTAATCGGCATGAGCTGGTTTCGGGTTTCATCATCGGGCGCGTTCAGGGACACGGCCAGATTGATGCAGATGTCGTTACCCAGTTGTACGATTTGCGGCGCGAGCCCGCAGGTGGAAACCGTTATTCTGCGGTTGGACATCCCCAGACCGAAATCACAGGTTAGGATTTGGATCGACTTAAGTGTGTTGGCGTAATTCGCCAGAGGCTCACCCATGCCCATCATCACAATATTATTGATGGCGGCGCCTTCCGGTGTTTCGTGCTTCAGGGCAATCAGTTGCCCGACAATTTCCGCCGGTGTTAAATTGCGTTTGAATCCCTGGCGCGCGGTCAGGCAAAATTCGCAGCCCATTGCGCAGCCGGCTTGGGTGGAAATGCAAATGGTCCAATGGCTTTTCCCGGGAATAAGCACACTTTCGATGAAGAGGCCGTCTTCCAGTCTGCAGGAGCGCCTTTTGCGTACCGTCCTGCGATTTTTGAATTTTGACAATTTCCGGTCTCCGGATGCGGGCAGATGCCGAGAGCGTTTCTCGGAAATTGCGGGAGAGGGTTGTCATGGCATCAAAGGATGTGCTGCCCGATTGATGCAGCCATTTCATGATCTGGCGGGCGCGAAACTTTTCCTTGCCGGAGGAAGCGATGAATGCTTCCATTTCCTCCAGGGTGAAATCCAGCAGATTAGGTAAGAAATTAACCATGGAGCTTTTTCTTCAATGTCTCCGCAATCGCGTCGATAAAACCTTCCGTGTTGACTTTTTTGTTGGATGGTTTCTTTTCGGCCAAAAGCAGTAAGTCACCGGTCATGATGCCGCCTTCAACTGTTTCCAGTGCCGCTTCTTCAACCTGAGCTGGCAAATTTGACCACATCCGGCGTGCTATCCAGTTCCCCTCGTTTACGCAGCCCACCGGTCCACGCAAAAATGAGCGCCATGGAATTGCTGGAGGTTTCCTCGCCTTTTAAATGCTTGTAGTAATGTTTTTGCACCGTACCGTGCGCGGCTTCATATTCAAACCAGCCGTTGGGCGAAACCAGCACCGATGTCATCATGGCGAGCGAGCCGCTCGCGGAAGCAATCATATCCGACATCACGTCGCCGTCATAATTTTTGAGCGCCCACAAAATGCCGCCCTCTGTTTTCATAATGCGCGCGACCGCGTCATCGATCAATGTGAAGAAGTATTCGATTCCGGCCTTTGCAAATTGATCTTTCCAGTTATTTGCAAATTCCCGGTCAAAGATATCGCGGAAACCCGCGTCGTATATTTTGGAAATGGTATCCTTCGTGGAAAACCACACGTCAATTTTCTCGGCAAGTGCGTAGGTAAAGCACGCCTGAGCAAAACTCAAAATCGATTGCTCCAGGTTATGGTTGATTTGAACAACGCCCGCCGACGGGAAATCTTTCACGAACGTTGTTTGCGATTTGTCGCCATTGGCCGGGGTGAACACGACTTCCAATTTTCCCGCCCGGGGAATATTTAATTCAAAATTGTCATAGACATCGCCATAAGCGTGACGGCCGATGGTAATCGGTTTTTTCCAGGAAGAAACACTCGGTTTAATATTATTGACGAGAATGGGTTTTCGAAAAACCGTGCCGTCCAACATTGCGCGGATCGTTCCGTTGGGGCTTTTCCACGCTTTTTTTAAGCTGTACTCCTTGACGCGGTCTTCATTGGGCGTAATCGTGGCGCATTTTATTCCGACGCCGTATTTCATAATGGCGCGGGCGGCGTCAAAGGTGACCTGATCATCCGTATCGTCACGGTGTTTGACGTGAAGATCATAGTAGTCGATATCCATATCCAGATAGGGCAAAAGCAGTTTGTCTTTTACCATCTGCCACATAATGCGGGTCATTTCATCGCCGTCCATTTCGACGAGGGTTGTTTTTACTTTAATTTTTTTTGTCATGTAAAAAAGTTACTCCCTGCGCATTTTATTGATGGCTGCGGATGTTGAGCGCGCCGCCGGCCAGAATGATTTGTTTTTGTCTTGATGATAATGAGCAATGAACCAGGAAGGAGGTGCCTTTGGTCTTGTTTTGCACGGCGAGGTTTTTGCCTTCCAGGATATCCATTCTAGCCGAGGCAATTTCCAGATCGTCTCCTTGTGTTATGGTGTCATAGTCATTTTCCTTAAGGAATGTCAAAGGCAGGATGCCGAAGTTGATCAGATTGGCGGCGTGGATTCTTTCCAGCGATTTGGCGATAACCGCCCGCACGCCCAGATACATGGGACAGATGGCGGCATGCTCACGCGATGATCCCTGGCCGTAAGACAGGCCGGCCACAATGATGTTGTGCTTTCCCACTTCTTTCAGTGTCATGGCGCGCTTGGCAAAAGAGGCATCGACATTTTCAAAAACGAATTCCGCATATTTGGGAATGTTCGAACGATATTTCATCCGCGCCCCGGCGGGAATGATATGATCCGTTGTGATTTTATCACCGACTTTAATTGTGGCCTGCCCGGAAAGAGTATCGGGAAGTGCCGAATTGACGGGCGGAGCACCGATATTTGGGCCGCGATAAATTTCGATGTTGCTTTGGGTGTTGTCCGGCCGGAGAATCATATTGTCGTCAACGATTAAACTCAGAGGCATTTGGACCTGGGGATACTCCATCGGCAAATCCCGTGGGTCAGTGAAGCGACCGGTAATAACCGCAGCGGCCGCTGTTTCGGGACTGACCAGATAAACATCGGCATCCATGGTTCCCGATCGTCCCAAAAAATTACGGTTCGATGTGCGCAGGGAGACAGCGCCGGATTTCGGGCTCTGGCTGTTGCCGATGCAAAAACCGCAGGCGTTTTCCATCAGCCGCGCGCCGGATGCGATGAGGCAGGCGAGGTAGCCGTCGCGGGCGAGATTATCAAGAACCTGCCGTGAGCCGGGCGCTAAAATAAAACTGATATCGGGATGCGCCACTTTACCCTTGAGGATTTTGGCAACCGTTACTAAATCCTTATAGGAAGAATTGGTGCAGCTGCCCAGACAGACCTGATTTACCGGGATGCCCTTCATGCTGCGCACGGTGGCGATATTATCCGGGCTATGCGGTTTGGCGGTCAGGGGTTCCAATTGAGATAAATCAATATTCACTATTTTGGCGTAAGCCGCGTCTTTATCCGCTGTTAATTCGGTAAAATCCGCTTCTCTTTGCTGTGATCGGAGAAATAGTCTTGTGAGGTCGTCACTGGGGAAAACCGACGTGGTCACGCCGCACTCCGCGCCCATATTGGTGATGGTGGCGCGTTCCGGAACGCTGAGCGATGCGATGCCTTCTCCGCCGTACTCAAAAATGGTCCCGACATTGCCTTTTGTTGTGAAAATCTCCAACACCTTGAGGATCACATCCTTGGCGGAAACCCAGGGTTTCAGATTGCCATTGAGATTGATTTTAATGACGGAAGGGCAGGTGAGATAAAAGGGTTCACCGGCCATCGCCTGCGCCACGTCCAGGCCGCCCGCGCCGATGGCGATCATGCCCAGTGCGCCGCAAGTGGGCGTATGACTGTCCGATCCAATCAGCGTTTTACCGGGGCGTCCGAACCGCTCCAGATGCACCTGATGGCAGATGCCGTTGCCGGCGCGCGAAAGCGTTACGCCGAATTTCTGCGCGATGCTTTGCAGATAATGGTGATCGTCCGCATTTTCAAAACCAATCTGAATCGTGTTATGATCGATGTAACTGACGGATAGCTCCGTTTTAACCTTTGGGACATTCATGGCTTCAAACTGTAAATAGGCCATGGTGCCTGTGGCATCCTGGGTGAGGGTTTGATCAATGCGGATCCCTATTTCTTCGCCAGGCGTAAGATTCCCGGAAACCAAGTGCCCGGCGAGAATTTTTTCAACAATGTTTTTTCCCATTTATGCTTCCTTGATACAGCTGAATAACCTTTAAAATCCCGCTCGTTTTTTGGCATTATCTTCGTCAAGTTATTCTTCATTTATTCATGTAAATGAACGGGCCGGTAAGGTTGTCTTCTTATAATAAACTCAGGGGATAATCAACCGGCAAAAAAACTGTGTGCAAATAAAAAAAGAGGCGTTCAAGCCCCTTCTTTTAAAGATATGTTTCGAGGAATGGCGTCAGATCAGGTGCCTTTGTTTTCGTTCAGACCTTTGACGCGAACAGCTCGTTGAAATCTTTTTTGAAAATAGGGTTGATCCAGACTGTCAATGCGGACTGCTTTGGCTCTATAGGAAGCATGAACAAACTCATTGTTGCCGATGTAAATGCCAACGTGACCAATCGGTCTTTTTGTCCGGAAAAAAACCAGATCGCCTTCAACCAGTTCATTGCGGTCAATACGAACACCGACAAAGGATTGTTCACGGGCGGTGCGCGGGAGGGTTATGTCGAAAAATTCATACATTTTACGGACAAAGGCCGAACAATCAATCCCTTTGACGGTGGCGCCGCCAAATCGGTAAGGAGCGCCCAGGAAACCGGTTGCGACTTTAATAAATAATTTTCTTTCGTCTGCGCTGCCCCATTTGCCTAAAAGCTCTGCATTTGCTTTTTCTTCACAGGCGATGTCACTGGATGTATCAGACGATTCGACATCCTCCTCTTCATCTAATAAATCCTCCTCTTCATTATCAGCAGCAGCTGGAGAAGATTCAGTATGGTTTGGTTTTGACAGAATAAGCTTGCGGCCAACGCGCAGGTTTTTCGAATTAACATTGTTCAATGCGGCAATTTGTTTTGAGGGAATGCCTGTTTTTCTTGCAATAGTGGTGAGGGTGTCGCCTTTTTTTACCTTGTAAGAAGATGTAGGTTGAGATTTTGATTTTACGAAAACAGGAGAAGCCGAACGCTTTTGCTTGACGTACAAAATCTGGCCAGGCTTCAGATTGTTTCCTTTAAGATGGTTGGCCTTTTTGATTTCAGTTACGCTGACGCCGAGATGCTTGGAGATGGTGGAAAGGTTTTCACCCTTTTTTACTTTATATTGGCCCGCATAAGCGCCCGTGTTGAAACAGAACAACAAAAAAAGAACAAATAATCCCGTGGCTACTAAAATCTGCCGTTTCATCATGAAGTACCTCCTTTTTTGCGGGGGGGTCCCATTTTGTTAACGGTGCACAGATTGCAGCTCAATGCCGCCAAGTGTAGATTTATCAAGGATAATTTACTGCACACAGAAAACGAAGATTAATCTCATACAACGTTCCGTCAACTTCGTATGCGTTTCCATACTAAAAAAATCACAGCCTGTCAAATTTATTTTGCATTCTTTTTTAATGAGGTATAGGAAGCGACAACTGAAAAAAGGAAGAACATATTGATGCGTGACTGGAAAAAAATTATTTTATGGAGCGTTCTTGCCATTTTCGCTTTTTTTGTGATCGATATCGGACGTTATTTTTTTTATCCGAATATTTCCAAGCTACAGAAGAATCGTCCCGGTAAAACCGCTTTTATGGAGTATCGGGAAGATACCTGGCAGGCAAAGGGCATCAAGAAAAAAATTTCTACATCCTGGGCGCCTCTTTCGCAAATATCGCCATATGTCATGAAAGCGGTCATAATTGCGGAAGATGATAAATTCTGGTCTCACGAAGGCTTTGATTTTGATGCGATGCAGAAGGCGCTGGAAAAAGACATTAAGAAGAAGAAATTTAAAGTCGGCGGCAGCACCATATCGCAGCAACTGGCGAAAAATTTATATCTGACACCGGCTAAGAATCCGATTCGAAAGGTCAAGGAAGCCATCCTGACTTGGCGGATTGAACGCCAACTGAGCAAGAGAAGAATTATGGAACTCTACTTGAATGTTGCCGAATGGGGAGACGGATTATTCGGCATTAGGACAGCCGCCCTTCAATATTATGGCAAATCCGCCCGGGATTTGAGTGCGCGTGAGGCCGCAACGCTAGCCGCCGCGCTGCCCAATCCACGGCGTTTTCGTCCCAACGGCCGTTCCCGATATGCAGCTAACCGTGCAGAAAGAATCTATCAAATCATGGTGCGTCGCGGCATTGTCATCAAAGAGTATGATGACGTCATTCAGGAACAAGATAAAGATGGCGAAAAGAATGAAGCCGCCGAAAACCCTGTAAATGATTTATCCGGCGGCAAACCTTAACAGTTAATTATAATACAGGCAGTTCAACTTGTTTTGCTTTTCTTGCTTCCTGCTCGTCGAGAATAATTTTCAGGGCCATGCGCGCCGCCTTTCCCACCAGTGTCGAGCATTTTTCGGGCATACCCGCGCATACCGCCGCCTTCATATCTTCCATTTCATAGAGATTGAAGAAGCGGCCAAATTGCTTTTTCTGAATATCCGCACATCGGCAGGTAGAAAATTCTTCAATAAACTGTTCGTGAAGTTTTTTCGCCAGAAGAAGCGCTTTGATCTGCTTGCCCATTTTCCCGAGATCCTCTTTTTTCCGGCCGAAAAAGTAGCTGATGGCGATGGTGCCCCCGGATAAAGCACCGCAATGGCCGTCGCCGGAAAGACCCACGCCGTCAGCAAATCCCGTAGCGGCCCGGATGACATTTTCATCGTCCACGCCCAGCACTTCGAAAACGGCGGCAAGAGAGCATTGCGCGCAATTGCCGCCTTTGAGTTCATAGGCTTTTGCCTTGTTATATACATCTTCCAGCATTTCTTCTTTGTTCATGAAGTTTCCTTCCTGTTTTATTTTTTCGCTTTAGCGAGAATTTCGGCGATGCCCAGCACTTCCAGGCGGTCTTCCAGGTTTTCCATCTTGACCGCATCGGAGAGCATCTTGGCGCAGTTGGGACAGGCCACAGCGATGATCTGCGCGCCGGTGTCGAGTGCTTCGCGGACGCGCACGCGGGAGGCGCTGTCTTCGCCTGAGCCGAGGATGTCCGTGAAGAAGTTGCCGCCGCCTCCCCCGCAGCAAAAAGCGTCCGGACCCTGGCGGCGCATCTCAACGAGTTCGGCTTTGGGAATGGCTTTGAGGATTTCCCGCGGCGCTTTGTAGATCTGCTGATGCCGGCCCAGGTAGCAGGGGTCATGATACGTGATCTTCATCGGCCAGGGTTTGAGCTTGATCTTTTTCTTCTTAATCAGTTCGGCCAGAACCTCGGTATAGTGCCGGACCTTGAAGAGCCCACCGAGTCCGGGATAATCCTTTTTGAATGTGTTGAGCGCGTGGGGATCAAGCGTAATGATTTCCTTAACGCCTTTGGCCTTGAAGTTTTCAATATTAACCCGGGCCAGTTCGGCAAAAAGCCCCATTTCGCCCAGGATCCGTACGTCATTGCCGTCGCAGGTTTCCTCGTTTCCGAGAATGCCCACGGACAGGCCCGCGTCCACCATCATTTCCCCCACGCTTCTGGCCATGCGCTGCCCGACTTCATCGTAAGAGCCGACGCAGCCCGCATAGAAAAGATATTTCTGGTTGGTATAAGGTTTCAGTCCCGTGCCGCGGGCCCAATTGCCTCGTTCATTCTGCGGTAGCTTGTAGGGGTTGCCGCTGACGGCAATCGCCTTGAAGTAGTCGCGAACGCCGGGCGGAATCCGTCCTTCGCCCACCAGTTCGGCGCGTGTCTCCTGAAAGATGTCCGGCAGGAAATCCTTGAACTTGGGGAAGACGCACTGATCTTTGCAGTTATCGCAGGCCACGCAGGAAAACATGATTTCAGCTAAGCGCTCGCTGGTTTCAATTTCGCCTGCCAGCCAGGCCCGGGTCAGCCACATCCGGCCGCCCGGCGAGTAAGTGTCCCAGCCGAAGGCCTTGTAGGAAGGGCAGTTGAAGTCACTGTAGTCCGCCGGGAACTTGCAGTAGCCGCAGCGGAAGCAGCGATGGACGATATTTTCATGTTCGATGTGTCGGATGTAAGTCATGGCGTTCACCTCCCAGTTGCCGGGGTTCATGATGCCCTGCGGATCGAGGTTTTTCTTGATCATCAAAAGGAGTTTGCGCGCGTTGGGCTCCATTCTTTCGAGCGTCATCTTCTGCTCCTTGAAATTGGGTTTCCAGGGAATGCCGCCCATATCCAGAGCAAAGGCCGTCGCTTCAGTCAGCGCCTGCTCCACGCGCTCCATCATCGCCGGGTCGTTGCGGTTGAAGGCAAAAGAAATGCTGTACATCATGCAGTGTCCGCCGGAAATGAGCCTGGCCGTGCTGGCATACAGGACATTGTATTTGGCGGCTAGTTCGACCACCTTGGCCGCGTATTGCGGAAAGTGTTCAATCGGCGCGATGGGCCCCGAGTATTCAAACCCGCCGCCCTTGGGCACGTCGGCAAAATCGGCAATGTTGCGGCCGCGGCATTTCCAGGAGCATGGGCTTCATGTACTGAATCGACATAAAGCCGCCGTCTTTGGAATCCATGTATTCCTGGAGGCAGTCCCAGACCATCTTCCTTTTGAATTCGACTTCTTCTTCCGTGTCGCCGGTAAAGAAAATTGTGATGTGGTAGTTGCCCAGAAACATGAGCGGCTTGGGCTGGAACCAGACATTGATGTCTTCAAGCATTTCCAGATGGGTAAGCTTGTAAAGGATGTGCGGAATCAAATCCACGCGGTCCGTGACGAACAATTCGGCGTCGCGGATTTTTTTATTGGGATAAAGCTTCAGACCAACCTTGGTGATGATGCCCGTGCAGCCCAGCCAGCCCAGAAAAAGCCCCGAGAGATCGGGCAGCGTTGGCCCTTTGGAAATCCAGTAGGGGCCGATGGACGGCGAGCCGATCCGGCAGATCTCGCCCGTGGGCAGAACCACTTCCAACCCCGTGACCATGTCGGAATTGAAGCCGTACTGATTGGTGAGCCTTCCCTGGCCGTGCAGGGAGACGTTGGCGGCGATGGTGGTGGTGGGCGGGGCGTCGGGAATGCTGTGCCTCAGCGTCGGATGGTTTTTCTGCAGATAGGCCTTGAGCACGCCCTGGGACGTTCCGCCTTCCACAACCACGTAGCGGGCCATGGCGTTCACTTCCAGGATTTTGTTCATCCGCTTCATATCCAGAACGATGCCGCCCTTGAGCGGAATCACCAGTCCCGCCAGCGACATGCCGTTTCCCATCGGGACGACGGGAATGTTTTCGCGACAGGCCAGTTGAACAATCTTCTGGACTTCTTCGGTTGTTTTCGGCGCGACCACATAATCGGGCTTGTGCGGCGCGAGCACGCCGGGATCGCGCGAATAAAACCAGAGCTCTTCGGGCGCGTTGGAAACGCCTTTTTCGCCGACAATTTCGATCAGGGATTTCAAAATATCGCTCATGATGCAGCCTCCCTTTCTTTTTCGCCAATCGCCATTTTGCACAGGTCGATGATATGCACCGGTTTCAAACCGCGTTTGGCGACTCTTTTCCGACATGGACGACTGGCAGGCCGGGCAATTGAAGACGCAGTATTCGGCGCCCGCCTCCAGCATGTCGTCGATGTTGCGCTTGATGCACATCGTCCGCCAGCTTGTAGCCGGAAACGGAGCGGAGAATTTCCGCGCAGCACAGCGCGTTTTCATCCTGATAGAGTCTTTTCGGCGCTTTGACGCCGATGAGCTTGAAGATTTTTTTCACCAGCGGAAGCTTGTCGGGAATGAGGCGGTTGGAGCAGGGGCGCTGGTAAGCGACGGTGATGTTGAGCGGCTTGATTTTGTCTTTGAGCTCCTTCATCCTCTCTAGGAGAAAATCCATATAATAAACCGGCTTGAAGGGCACCTCCATGCCGTAGGCGGACGCGATGGAGGTGAGCGTGCCGTAACATTCATCATGCAGGCAGATCACTTCTTTGACGCCCAGCTTGCGGTAATTTTCGATGACGACGGGCAGGCGCTCCTTGATCACCGACATGCGGGCAAAGTGCGTGTGAACGGCCGGGCACATGAATTCCGCGCCGAAAACACCGGCGGAGGCGACATCCTTGAAAATCTCCCCGGAGCCCAGCGGCCCCAGATCGGGAATGTAGCAGCAGGAAAGCGCCTTGTCTTTGACGTCGCCTGCCAGGTACTTGCCCTGCATCGCGGTCATGTTTATCCACTGGTTGGTGATGGGGCGCGGCGCGGTAAACATGCCTTTTTCTTCGCGCCGTTCCGAGATGAGATAAAAGGGATGATTGCCCCGCGTGCAGTATTCCTCGCAGGCGTAGCAGGTGACGCATTCGGCAAGCACCCGGGAATCCTTGCCCTTCACGATTTTCATCATTTCCCCGTGCGCTTCCTTGTGCCCGGTAAAGGACATATACTGGCACTTCAGAAGGCAGTCGGACGAGGGACAGGTTGCGCAGATCTTTTTACTGAATTGCAGTGAATACATTGAGCGCCTCCATATAGTTTTTATTTCACAGACTGTTCGGTGAGAAAAGAGCGAAATTCAAATGACACCGAAAACCCGATCAGACAATGCAAATCGGGTTTTGTTAGATGTCAGGGAGATGGAGCCTCCACAGCATCAATGATTCCCGTTTTTTTTGGGCTCGGGCGTTTTATCGTTTGTCGTCACGGGCGCGTCGGCATCCTGCGCCCAATCCTGCATCGCGCCTTCGTAAAGACGGACGTTGGTATAGCCCAGCACCTCCGTCAGAAGATACGACCAGGTCGGGCAACACTGACCGATGTCGCAGTAGGTCACAATTGCTGAAGAACGGTTCTTGCCTGCTGCGGCTTCAACAATGGCCGTCAACTCTTCTTTGGTCTTAAAGGTTTTATCTTCATTGAAAGCACAGGAAGTCGGCATGTTAAACGCGCCGGGAATATGGCCTGTTTTGGGAACGCAATCCATTTTTTTCTCGCCGGTAAAAGAATTCGCGTTCGCGGGTATCCAGAAGAATCAGCTTGCCCAGACGTTCCTTGACATAGTTCTTGTTGGCAAACTTTTCCCCCGAGTACTTTCCCTTGAAGTCATTAGGCTTTCGACGTTCGATATTTTTGGACATAGATTTTTTTTCTGCAATCCATTTGTTCATGCCGCCGTCCAAAAGCGCGACGTTTTCGACTCCCGCATATTGCAGCGTGCAGGCGACGCGGGCGCTTTGATAGCTGAGGCGCGGCGTGTCCATGCAGCCTGTCACCACCACCCAGTTGTCAAAACCAATGCCCATGTAACCGATGGTGTCGTCGATGTCATCTTTTTCCGGCAGAGACGCAAACAAACCGTCTTTCATATAGGCCCAGGAACCATAGAAGGCATTTAGTGCGCCGGGAATGTGTCCTTCGCGATAATCTTCGACGCGGCGGACATCGAGAATAATGAGTTTGGGATTTTTTAGGTTGGCTGAAAGCCAGTCGGTAGAGACGATCGGGGCGATATCCCGAGACCTGTATGCTTGCGGGCATTAAGACAATTGCGATAAGAAGTAGAAGGAGTCTGGGTAAAATATTATTTTTCATGTTGTGCCCTCCTCTTTTATGTCCCTTTATCTTAAGCTTGAACCATAACATCCTGGCCATTTATTTTGATAAAGTATATCATTTCTATTTGTAAAAGTGCTACCTTAATTATTTCTATATATACACATTCTGAATATGACAAGCCAGTCCAACAATATGGTAAAATTCCGCTGGAAGTACGAAATCTTATCGTGTAAAATCAAAACCGTCAAAGGCCAGAGGTACACCATGTGTCGACATGAAAGAAAAATTGAAACGGACGGTAAACATTTGGCAAAGGGCATTACCCCAAGGGGTGCTTGCCCCGATGAACCCTTCGAAGACCTGCTGGACGGACCTCTCCCTGCGGGCTGAAGCGCCTCCATCGAAGGGGGAACGGTCCGTTTCTCAGATAAATTCTTCAAGATGATCAAATCCTTTTTTTCTACGGGCAGATAAAGCCGCAGATTCCGCTAACGTATTTTACCATCGATTTCACCGAGAAGCGTTCTGCGTCTGATCGGCGTAGCGCAAACCCGATGTCTTTTATGCTAGATGATATTCCTTTTCTGATCGATAATCAGATAAACGCGCTTTGAAAGCGGCAAAATCCCAGGTGCTCCGCATCATACAGTTTGGCAATCTTGCCTTTTTCGTCAACCAAGAGCGTCATGTTGCCAAGGCCATGTTTGGCGATGAACTTGCGGTGCGATTCGGCCGAATCGCGCGACAGACCGAGGATTTTGATCTTTCTTGCTTCGTATTTCGCGATGTTTTGTTGAAACTCAACAAACTGGCGAATTCAGACGCCGTGCTGTCCTTGGGGTAAAAGGCGAGCACAACGGCGTTCATAATCTTTGAGAACATCGCTCAATTTCCACAATTTGCCGCCCTGATCGGGCAGCGTAAAATCGATAGCGGCCTGACCGGTCACAGGGGCGGTTTTGACCTCCACTCCGGTGCAGCCTACGAGAACATAATCGCGATAAGAGAAGTCTTGTTTGTCCTCATAAATTTTTCCTTTCCATATTTAGGGTTGGTGAAAACTCAAAAATAATAATCGGCTCGCAATTCAATCCGGTAGTCGTTTTGCTTTTCGCCGAACTCAGTATGGCTGGCACTCATAATCAAGATCTGACGAAGCCGATCGACCTCCAGGCTGCCTAATCTACAAAATCCGTTATTTGACTTTGCGGCGAATCGTCATCATGTCAATGGCCTGGGGTTTCTCGACTATTTGAGCCGACGCAGTAAAAACAGGCGCATCGCCTCGAAGAGAATGCGTGGTATGGTGAGGTGTGCCACGAGCGGATGGCGTAAAAACAGGCAGACATGATTTTTGACAGTCAGCGCCCTGGCTTTGCCGTAAAGCCTGGCTTCAAGGATTACCTCTTCACCCTGCACAAGTTCAATCGTTATCTCCAGCGTTTCCCCCAGGGGGGAAAAGGCGAAATAGTAATTCCCCTCGATGTTATTGAACGGCGAAACATGAAAGGCCTTGCGCGCTTGATATCGTGCCGGCTCGTTGCCGCCCGAATCTTTTCGATCGTTGAGGATATAAAGATGCTTTTCGCCAAAGGTGTTGTTGACTTCAGCCAGAACGCACAGCAGTTTGTTACTTTTGCTCAAAGCGTAATAGAAGCTGACCGGGTTGAAGATATAGTTGAAATAACGCGCTGACGTGACCAGAAAAATCCGGGCGATTTCCGGAGCGAAGGCCTGTCCGGCCAGACGTCGTTCCACTTTCTGCCGGATGCTTTCATTTCCTTCGTCAAGATAGTCTTTGTCGAAAATCGATGCGGGACGGATGCGATTGTAACCAAAGAAGGTACTGTGCGATCCAGATACCCGAGCTCGTCGAGATCAAAACAGTAAAAATACAGCCCGTACCGAAGGCATGTTCCTTAGGCTTTTTACGCTTGTGCTCCACATATCCCTCGTATATCATCGACGACAGGGCTTGTTGATCTTTATAGGGCTTGTCTTCTTTCATTTTCTATAGCTCGATGTCGAAAAGTTTTCCAATGTCCACGGCCGAACGCACCGCGTCTTCATGAAATCCATAGCCGAAGTAACTGCCGCAAAAATAGGTGTTTTTCCGCCCGTTGAGGGAGGGAAGCGCCTGCTGCGATTTAAGCGCGTCAAATTGCTACATCGGATGGTCGTACTTTAATTCCCGGATGGTTCTTGCCTGTGATACCTGCTTCCAGGGATTGAGTGTGACGCAAATCCGGTCATTGCATGGCAGACACTGAAGTCGGGTCATGTCGTATGTTAAAGTGACCGGTGCATCGTCTCTGTTGCCCGCCGCTCGCACGTAGTTCCAACAAGCCCAAGCGCGCCGCACGGGTGGCAAAAAAGATTGGTCGCTATGGAGAATCGTCCAGGTTAGATGCGTATTTCCAGACGGACAGCAGGCGGGTTTCATCGTCGGAGGGGTCGGACAGCAGCCTGAAAGCCTGGTCGGCGTGTGCGGCGATTACGACTTTGTCAAAGCGCTCTTCGGCGTTTTGCAGTTTTAAAACAACGTCTTGGCCGGTTCTGATGATGGCTTCGACCGGGCAGGATGCTAAAACACGGCCGGCAAATGTTTTCAGAAAAGGCCCGGACATAGGTCTGGCTGCCGCCTTCAATGTAATACCATTGGGGATGATCGGAAAGCGACAAAAGGCCGTGGTTTTCGTAAAAACGCGCGAAGGTTTCGACGGGGAATTCGCGGATATTTCCGTCCGGGGCGGACCAGATGGCTCCGGCCATGGGAAGAACAAAGGCATTGGTGACAATATCGCTTATGCTTTCTCGTCGCAGATGTTCGTCAATCGTAAGCCCTTCAGGGCGCCTTGTGGAGTCTTTCGCGCGTCACGCGATTAAATCGCAAAATGCCATAGAGCAGCCGCCAGAAGGACAGCGAAAATATATTGGTGCGCTGAGCGAAAATGCTGCGGAAATCCGTCTCGCGTATTGCAGATTTGAATTTCCATCCATGTAGCTAAACGACATCTCGGTTTTCCCGATCGCGACGCCCAGCTGCGACAAAAAGCGGTTGAAGAGCGGATACGTCCGGTCGTTAAGGACGATAAATCCCGTATCCACAGGGATGACGGCGCCGCTTTCATTATGGATGGCAATCGTGTTCGTATGGCCGCCGACATAATCGTTTTTCTCAAAAAGGGTCACGTCGTGCCTGCGTGACAGCAGATCGCAGCGACAATACCCGCCACCCGGCACCCACAACGCGATCCACTTTTTTTCAGTATTTTCCATTGCAGACTCCTCATCGATTAAAACGGTTTGACCAAGATTTCGTTTTCTCGTCTCAGATTCGCTTACGGATCCAGGCGATTATTCTTCCCAGGAACCGGGGCCTCTTCCGTAGATGATGCTCGTGTCCCAATAATCCTGATGAAATATTACAAGACCTTCAGCGTTGGAAGCGCACATGCGACATGCCCACGACTCGCAGTGTTTCTTTTGGATTGCGTTTAAGCTTAAGGTGCATGATCCAGCGGAAGTAGTAATTGCCGTTATGGGCGGCTGCGTCCTGTATGTCAAAGATGCATTCTTCAAAAGTCTCGGTGGAATTCAGGAAATAAGCTTTAATCGTGTCGATTCCGCGAACCTCCCGAAATCCGTCGCGGAAATAGGCATCCGGAGCATAGAGGCCGTCAATTTGTGCGCGGATGACGGATGCGGAAAAAACTTTATAGAAACTCCTGAATTTGTCGCAGGCTGTTTTTTCCTGCGTTGAATCTTTGACCGGCGGCGGAATTTTCGCGGGGTCTGTCCCGGCCAGCGCCTGATCGTAATTGATCATGTAGCTTCCTCGCGATGATTGATCTACGCTGCATGCCGAAATTAGCATGACTGCAAGCACGCCTACAATGTAAATTTTTGTCAGACTCATTATTTTCCCTCCTGTTTAGTTCTCAAGCAAATTGGTCGTCACCCCGATGATCCCCTAAGGACCCCTTCTATGATTGACTTTTGTCTTCCAGTGATCCACAGGCTTCAATTCGTTTTGCCGCGAAGTAGCCGCAAAGGCCGTGAATGCCTCCGCCCGGGGGCGTGGAGGCAGAACAAAGATAAACGTTTTTCTTCGAGGTCCGGTAAGGATTGACGAGCTATAGGCCGGGTGAGAAGTTGGCCGAGATCGGAAATGCCGCCGCTGATGTCCCCGCCTACATAGTTGGCATTGTGCCGTTCCATTTCCACTGCGGAAAAAGTGTGTCCTGGCTAAAATACGTCTCGAAATCCCGGCGCATAGTGCTCAATCTTTTCTGCGAATACGCGCCGAGACGTCCGCGTTTGATCCATGAGGAACATGGCAATACGCCCAGGCCGTATGAAAACCTGCCGGGGCCGCGAGGCGTCGAACAGACTGGGCTGGGCCCAAACCATAAGGCGACTGCGGCATTATGCCTGAAGAAACATTTCTAAGCGAGGTGCAATCTCTTCGAATCACCCGCCTAGATGCACCACGCCCGCATTCCGGCAGATTTCCGCCTTCCAGGGAATCGGCGACTTGAGCGCCCAATCCATTTTATAAACACCCGGACCATAACGGAAACGTGACAATCGTGAGCGGTAGCTTCCGACAGACCCAGGCCCGAAATGCCAAGAAGCTGGCGGGGCGTGATGTTGAAGACGTAAGAGCGGGCCGGGGGCAGGTCTTCTGCGGAATCAACGCGACGGTTCAAGAGAATATCACCACCGCGATCTCGCAGGCAATCCGCCAGCGCGATGGCCAGATTCTGTGAGCCGCTCCGGATGATTGGCCACCCTGTGGTGTGGGCCAACAGGCCCAGAACCAGGCCGAAAGCCGCCGTCCCTGTTTTTTCCAAGGGGATCATGGCGTGCGCAGCAAGCCCAGCAAGCAATGCGCGCGTCCGGTCGCTTTGAAATTTATTTTCCGCAAGTCCTTTGAGAGAATGGATAGCACGAAGGCCGAATCGACCCGCGAGCCATGGATTTGACGGAAAGCTGAGCGGATGCAGGATATCCGTGAGAAGCTCCGGGGCTCTTTTAATAAAGGGCTCAAAAAGACGCAGGTAGGCTTTGCCATCGGGTCCCAGGGCATCGGCTGTGATCTGGAGTGACCGGTGCAGAAAAAGCGCCGAGCCGTCCTCGAAGGGATGGGCCAGCGGGATGTCGGGTTGAATCCATTCAACGCCATAACGCGGCAAATCGAGTTGTTGAAAAAACGGCGACGCCAGCGACAAAGGCACAACGGCGGCGCACACGTCATGAATAAAACCCGGCAGCGTCAGTGCCTCGGAGCGCAGTCCGCCGCCAATTTGATCGGATGCCTCCAGAAGCGCGACGGAATGGCCGCCGCGCGCAAGCGTGATGGCCGCCGCCAGACCGTTAGGCCCTGCTCCGACCACAACGGTGTCGTAATGCCGGGTGGATATCATCAAGGTGCTTTCTCCTTTGGTATCTTTTTCGGGCTAAACCATTTTTTCAGCAAATAAACAGGCATGTAAACGGCAGAGCGCCATGCCGCGCTGAAGCGGAGATTGGCCATGCGCTTCCACTGAACGCGGTCATCGTGCAACACATCGCGCTGGGCAACATCGCCATGCGTTCCAAGCCGAAGGGCAAAACGCGTGAGGCTTTCATGCCAGAACCGGTCTTCCTGAAGCGCCGCGCCCAGGCGAAAACCCATCTCCATCAGCGGATCGGCGCTGCGGAAAAGTGGGTGGACTTCAATATAGGTTGAATCGCCAAGCTTTGCAGAGGAAAACGTAATCCAACCCGACAGGATATGCCCCTCGGCGGTTATAAAGCTGAAGGACGTATCATCGGCGTGGATGATCATCAGACCGGTGGCGAGAACAAGACCGCCGGGCATGGACAGGTTGAGCAGGGCGGTGGTTCCCGGCGCAATCGGTGCGTTTGCCGAAGGAAACAGGAAATTGCCCTCCGGCCAAAAGTCGGGAAACTCGGCCCGCCAAATCGCAATGATCTCACGGGGCGCAAGATCCGTTTGTGCCAGATGGAGGCGGTAGCGCTTTTCCCATAGACGTCCGAATCCCTGAACAGGGCCGGCGAGCCGGCGTCCCTCGACATTGATATTCATGGCAGAAGGAGGCATGGCGGCCAGAGTCAGACGATCCAGTGATCTGGCCCAGCCGGGAAGCGGAACATTGCTTTCGTTTGTCTCAGAAATCCATTGCAGGCCGCTTTTTTCCAGGAAGCGTCGGCAGCACAAGGCGTCTTCCTCATCTTCATAAAGCGTGATGGTTTCGTCGAGGCCGGAGATCCTCAGGACGTCGCGAAGCGGCCCGGAAAGACCGCAGGCCATAATGTCGATTTGCCGCCGTCTGGCTTTTGTTACCTCCACGACCAGCAGGCCGACGCCCTGAATATCCAGACCCAAAAGGCCCGAGAGATTCATTAAAACGCGTTTGGCCGTTTGGATCGCTTCGCCGAAAGTCTTCACAAAAGCTTCTTTACTGGACGCGGTAAGGGCGCCGCGGATATCGAGAATGACGGCGTCCTCGCCGGAGCGCCTGATTTCAATGCTGAAGTCCCGGACGTTTGTCGGGGCAGCGGTTTTTGTCACAACAGAATCCGCCAAGTCGGTAAACGCATCCATTGGATGGGTTTCCGCCAGACGGTCGCGGGCATGTTGCAACCGGTTGGCAAATCCGGGCATCAGCCTCAGGGCTAGATTGACAAAAAAGTTATCCTTCATCCTGTCGAGAAAGGCCAGTTGGCCCGCCCGTCCTGCAATGGCCTGGGCGTAAGTCGGATAGGCGTGGGTAATATTTTGCAAGCGATGGAGCGGCTGGCGAAACGCCCGGAGCAGCTGAAGCTCATGGATGACTTCGCCTGCGCTTTCGCCCAGAATGTGGGCGCCGACAATCCGGCCGCGGCTGTCGCACAGGATTTTAGCCATACCGGTTTCCGTGCCGTCAATCATCGCGCGGCGCATGCCTGTGTAGGGAAAGCGATACACTCGAAGCTTCCGTCCATAGCGCTTGCGGGCATCTGCCTCCGTCAATCCAACCCACGCCAGCGGCGGCTCTGTAAAAACAACGAAAATGTTGTTGCGGTAATTGACAGCGCGCTTCAGAGGTATAAATGCGTTTGTCGCCGCGACAATGGCCTGGGTTTCTGCCGTAGTTGCCAGCTGAAAAGGACCGGCGATGTCGCCGCAGGCGTAAATATGGGGTGTGGATGTTCGGAGCTTGCGGTCGGTGACGATACCGCGGGCAGTGAAGGCAACGCCTGCCTTCTCCAGGCTAAGCGACTCCAAATCAGGTCTTCTGCCCACGGCCACTAGAAGCTTCTGCGCCCCGATATCCAAAGTCTGTCCGTCAGCCCGCCTGCAGCTTACGATAATTTTACCCCCCTGGTTGCGCACGATTAACGCATGGGTTCCGGCCATAAGCTGGATGCCGTCTTCCTTCAGCACACCGGTAAGTGTCCGCACCAGCTCGGCGTCCGCCGCGGGTATCAGACGCGGTGAGGCTTCCACGATAGTCGTTTCCACGCCCAACCGCCCGAATGCGCAGGCGTATTCCAGGCCGTCCACGCCGCCTCCCAGAATAATGAGCGAGCCGGGCAATTCTTTGAGGTCATAGAGGGTTTCGTTGGTCAGATAATCACAGCTCTCAAGTCCCGGAATTTCCGGAACGAGTGGTGATGTACCGGTGGCGAGAATAAACTTTGCGGCGCTGATGGTTTGGCCGCCAACGGCAATGCGGTGCGGATCGAGAAAAGACGCGACGCCTGAGAAAATCCGGATGCCAATGGCCTCGAATGTTTCCGGTAAATCCTTTGCATAGGCCCGCTCCACAATCCGGTTAATGTGGGGCATGATGTTGCGTTTTCTGAAAATTTTGTAATCCATCCGCGAGAAGCCCCAGGCTCGAAAGCCGTGAGAGCTCATTGCCTGCGTGGCCCAGACGGATCAGTGCTTTGCTGGGAATGCAGGTGGTGTTTGTGCAGTTGCCACCCAGTTTATTTTTCTCGACAACGGCCACGCTTTTGCCCAGGCCGCAGGCCGTTACTGCAGACACCATTCCGGCAATACCCGCTCCGATGACGATCAGATCATAATCATAGGAAGAAGTCATGCATTTACCTTTTAACGAATTCAAGATGTCTGTTTCTGATGACCCGGAAATGACCTTTCTGCTGCTTAAATTTCATTGGCAGAGGGTTTAGCAGTCCTTGTGCAGGTATTGAATGGGCCGCGGCTATTCTTTACAGGACGCGCGTTGCCAAAAAGTAACCGGCCACTGTGACGGTACAGGAAAGGAAAGCACCCCAGGCCATGTCAATTAAAGCAACGATCAGCGGAAAGTCTCTCATGGTGGCGTAATTCGTGAGATCGTAAGTTGCGTAAGTCACTAAACCGAACAGGGCTCCGGCAATGGCGGCATGCACAACAGAACCCTTGGCCACTGAAGGCACTATCGCAAAATACTCGATCCCGGCGATGAATATGAGATAGAAGATTATCGCTCCGGGCCAGTTCACCTCGGGGCGCAGCAGACCTCCGATATGCACCCGGTAAAAATTTTTCGCCACAAACCCCAGCCAGATCATGTCGAAGCGTGAAGAACACTAACGCGGATGAAAAATAAAGTTTAACAAGAAACCATAGCGTCATGATGGACCTCCTTTACTGCTGATTTTTTTGGGGAACCATGGGATGAAAACACTTGTCCTGTTTTTATAAGCCTCGAACGCCGCATCCCCCGCCATGCCTCGCTCTGTCATGGGTATGCCAGAGACAAAGAGGATGAGAAACGATATGACGAGTGGTCCGGCAACACCCAGGTAACCGAACGGTGACGACAGCGCGATCACGAATATTCCCCACCACATCGTGACTTCGCCAAAATAGTTTGGATGGCGGGTATAGCGCCAGAGTCCGCTGTCCATGACTTTACCGCGGTTGGCTTTATCTTTCAAAAAGCGGTCGAGCTGCCAATCGCCAACTGTCTCAAAAATAAATCCAATGAGCCAGATTGCCAAGCCGATTGTATCCAGCCAGGTCATGGCCCCGCTTTTTTGCGAATTGACTATCAGCACCGGTGAAACATTTACGATCAGAAGAATCCCCTGCAGGATGAAAACCTGGAAAAAGCTTCTCAGAAAAAACATCCGTCCCCATTCATCACGCCACTTTTTGTACCGCCAATCCTCAGCATGGCCCCTGTTCCTGAGGAAAATTCTAATCCCCAGCCTGAATCCCCATACAGTCAAGAGAGCAATGACCAGAAAATTACGCGGGCCAAAAGCCTCATGATAAAAAAAGGCCGTCAATCCGGCCAGAACAAAGCCGGGTCCCCAGGCGATATCTGCTATGCTATTGTTGGCGCGAAGTATCGAGACAATGAAAAGGATGATCATATAAGAACCTACTGCAACCCCGGCAATTGCAAAAGATGATAAAATTGAATTCATCAATGACCCCTTGAAAAGCATTTCAGCGTTATGTAGTTTGCTATACCATAGTATATTAGAGGTTAAAATACTTCAATTTACAACAGGTATTTAAAGAAAATGGACAAACATTTAAATTGAATATCGATCGTCAGGCTAATCATTTCCAAAGAGAAGACCTGCTTGCGTAACAGGGAAGCCCCTCGTTAATGTCAATTTTATTCTTCCCGTATGAAATAGAATTATCAAAGTATTATAATAGGCTAAATTTTACCTAAAGTAACCGTTAAGTCTCTTTGATCTGAATCAATGTGTTGCGTATTTATTTTATAAAAATAACTCTGGTTCCCGGCGGGGTGAAGTGAAAGCGACTTCCAATTCCTGCTTATGCCACAGGAAATTGGCGTCATCAAAATGCTTTGCCTCCACCGGGCAGTTTTTGATGCAGGCGCAGCATTTGATGCAGATGCCCGTTATGTTGGATTCGTCATCCGCGTCAATGGACCCGATGGGACAAAGGCTGACGCAGAGGCCGCAATGAATGCAGTCGCCGCTGGTTTTGGGAATAACCTTGTGGATGGCAACCGGGTTGCCGTCTTTGTCTTTGGGCCGGTAATAAGGCTGGTAAGGTTGTTTTCCCGGAACGGATACGGCCCTTGGCTGTCATTTGGAGAAGTCGTAAGCTTTTCATGAATCCGCCCGTGCAAATTCCGTGGCGCACGACAGATCTTGCGCGTCAGGTCTATTGTGGCCCAGAATTCGCGAAAAGGAGTGTTCGCCGATAAACGCACCTGCGGCAATCACTTTAAACCCTCTTGATTCCAGAATATCGCGCCACTCGATCAGCGCATCGTCGTAATGACGGTTTCCGTAAACCACCACGGCAACGGCCAGGGCGCCATTTCCCTCCATGGTATTCAAATATTTTAACAATACATTGGGAACCCTACCTGCATAAACGGGAACGCCGGCGATGACGATATCCTGTTTGGTGAAAGACGCCGGTTCCTTTCGGCCATCCGGCAATGTGAAATCAATTTTTACAACTGCTTTACCGCCGGAACTTTCCGCAAGCTTTCCGGCAATCCCGGTCACGATTTTCCTGGTCGTTTCCGTGGCACTGAAATAAAAAATTTTAATATTATTGTTCAGGATATAAGACCTCATTTTCATAACTTTTTGTAGCACAGTCAAACCCTGCATTGACTCAAATCAATGCAGGGTAATTTTATTTCAAGATGCTATTTTTTCAGCAGGGCCTGCATCATATGTTCTGGCGCCTGGACCGCAACAACCTCGCCTGTCGCGCAGACTTTGCCGCCGGCGATGAGGCGGGATTCTACTATTACCTTGCGTCCCTTGATTTCTTTAACGCGGCCGCGCACTTCGATCGGCCCAGCCAAAGGCGTGGGAAGTAGATAGTTCACGTGCAACGAGGCAGTCAGGAAACGTAGGGGTGGCAGGGTGTCCATCTCTCGGTTTTCAGCGCGGTATTTGGCTGCTGCGGCCGTGCCTGTCGAGTGGCAGTCGATGAGAGAGGCGATAAGTCCACCATAGACATATCCGGGTAACGCTGTGTAGTAGGGTTTTGGTTCGTGGATGCAGACGGATTCTTCTCCATCCCAGTAGCTTTTGATTTTCATGCCCTGTTGGTTGAGGCTACCGCAGCCATAGCAATGGCTTAGATCATCCGGATAGTAGTCCTGAAACGCTTTTTTTTCATTAAGTCTCCTTTCATAGTTAGCGAATGATAAAATTCATAGTAAGCTCATAGCTCGTGGCTCGTAGCTTTATTTCCTTGCACCTTGTGCCTTGTACCTTGCGCCTTAAGCAAATGTCAGTTTTGTTCCCGCCATATTTAAAATAAATTGCTGCGGCATCTGTTTTTCCATCTCCATAGTCGCCTTGCGTCCTGTGCAGTGCAGAGGAATCACATAAGCTCGGGTTCAGTTTTTGAAGTTCTTGTGTTGTGCGATCGATAATCGGTTCAAAAAATGGACCGGAAAGGTGAAAGCCGCCCATCACCGCATGAATCTTGTCCACACCTGTGACTTTCGCGGCGTATTGAACCGTGTTGACAATGCCCGCGTGCGCACAGCCCGAAAGGATGACCAGCCCCTTGTCCTTTAAATTCATCACAATGGACGAGTCGTCTTCGATAGGATCCCACTCTTCTTTGCCGTCTTTCTGGCAATGAGGGAGGGGCCAGCCTTTTTCAAAATCCGTGGCGTGTGGAACTTCGCCTAAAAAAAGAACGGTATTATCCAGCATCGGGTAGGGTTTTTCTGTTTCGATCACAGAAAGCCCCGCTAGTTTAACCATGTCACGTGTCAATTTCGGAAAATTGATTTTGAAGTCTTCGCCGAATTTGATGTAGCGCGGAGATTTGAATGCAGCCGGATGTACGACCAGAGGAAGATTCGGCTTGCCAATCAATTCCGTCATCTTCGCCATACCGCCGGTGTGGTCACTATGTCCGTGTGAAAGAGCCGCGGCCTCCACCTCTTTCAGATCAACACCCAGGGTCTGGACATTTTGCGCCGCGCCGTTTTCGGAAAAGCCGAAATCGAAAAGTAGCGTGTGCGTTTTACCTTCCACGGTCGTTTTGACCAGCGCCGAAAAACCGTGTTCCGCCAGAATGGAGGCCTTGATTTCGCCATCTTTTAAAGGCATGGCCCGGGTTACAACGGCGTTGTTGTCCATAGCCGTCATCTCAATGTAATTGTCCTGCAGGGTTAGAATTTCAACCTTATCTACTTCCTTTAACATTTGAGCGGTCATATTCATTTTTCTCCTTTATGAATTTAGCTTTATTATTTTATCCGTGTCTGTGATCTGGTCGATAATGTCCTGCATGATTTTTCCCGTCGGGCTTGACGCGTAATGGTGGATAAACACTCGGCCATCATCGCTGGACTGGGCGATGGCCGGGTCCATAGGAATGGCGCCAAGGTATGGCACTTTCATATCCTTGGCAATTTTTCTACCGCCGCCTTCGGGAAGGATCTGAGTCAGTTCGCCGCACTTGGGGCAGACAAAGCCACTCATATTTTCCACGACGCCCAGCACCGGCACATGAACCTGCCGACAGAAACTGATGGACTTGCGCACGTCCACCGCCGCAACTTTTTGGGGTGTAGTGACGATTACAGCGCCGTCAAGCGGCTGGATAAGCTGGCACAGCGACAGAGGTTCATCGCCGGTTCCCGGAGGGGCGTCCACTATGAGATAATCCAGATCGCCCCAGTTCACATCCGTTAGAAACTGCTTAATGACGCCCATTTTCATTGGACCACGCCAGATGATTGCGTCGTCCGGGTTTTGAAGCAGAAACCCCAGAGACATGATTTTCATGCTGCCAAGTTCCACAGGAAAGAGTTCGCCGGGATTGCCTTTAAGAGTTGCGTTTTCCAATCCCAGCATGGTGGGAACACTCGGACCGTGAATATCCACGTCCAATAGTCCCACGCGCAGTCCGGAAAGCGAAAGCGCCATGGCCAGATTCACCGCGACGGTGCTTTTGCCCACGCCGCCCTTGCCGGAGAGTACAACGATTTTATGATTGATACGGCAAAGTCTGGCCTGTAATCTGCGACGGTCCGTATACTCCTCCTTGCTTTCGTTCTGGCCCTGATTTTTAGCTGAACAGCTTGCATCAACACATGAATCACAGGTCTTTTTTTTACTTTCCACTTCGGCATTCTCCATAAGTCGTTTTTATTGATGGTATTTTCTTTTGCCCCGCTGCTGAGCGGTTTCTTCATTTACTTCGTCTTGCCAGCCGCTTTGGCGCACATCAAAACAGTCGAACTTTTGAGTATAGGGCTTAATATCAAGAAGCGGCGTGCCGTCGAGTATATCCACACCATTAACATGAAGAATCCGTCCTTCAATTTTTTCTAATTCCACAACGCTCAGGCCGATGGCATTGGGGCGGCAGGGCGCGCGTGTCGCAAACACGCCGTGTTCAACATCTTGCAAAAAAGGTTTAACGATCAGTTTCGCCGTCTGCGACTGATGGAAATCATACAGCAGATAGATATGAGAAAATCCGTTCGATCGCGCAGCCCCTCGGAGAATTCCGGGAAGACCTCCACCTGTCCCTTGCATCCTTTAGCGTAAACGGGCTGGATGGGCGTTTTCTCCGCAGTCGTATGCTCGCTGCGGATAATCCCAATCGGTCTGTAAGTAAAATCTTGCATGGTCATGCTGCATTCTATTCAGCTTGGTTAACGCCCCGGTCCGTTTGTGAACGCGTTATTTGCTGTTTTTAGCTGTTATGGCATTCATGTTCATGCTGAGCACAGGCGATTCCCGAATCTTTCAGGTTGCCTGAAAGCCAGTTTTCAGTGACAGCTTTCACGTCGCCGGAACACCCACGCAGAACATCAATGCCGCAGCCATTCAACACATTAACAGCTCCCTGTCCCATGTTGCCCGCCAGCATGAGTTTTACGCCTTGTTCTGCGAGCGTCTGGGCGATATTAGATTTGCAGCCGCATCCGGCTGGTGATGAAATCTTTTCTTCCGACAAGATTTTTTTCTGGTCGTCAACGGTGAATACAGTAAAATACTCACAATGGCCAAAATGTTCGTCAACTTGGTTTTGATAGGATGGTAATGCGATTTTCATAAGTTTCTCCTTTAAAATTATTGATTGTTTCTTGCAATCTTGCGTCCTTTAACATGACAGCAAGATTTCTTTTCGTCTAAAGCAACTTCCCCGCCTTCAATTTTCAGAGCTTTCCCGTTCATCAGAACGTCCGCTATTTTTTTGTGTGCCGCTTCAATGATTCTACCGAATGTCTGGCGGGAAATGTTCATCCGGGTGGCGGCTTCTTCCTGATAAAGCTGTTCATAATCCGCCAGGCGAATCGCTTCAAATTCATCGAGATGCAACACGACTTCCTCAAGTTCCACAGAGGGAATTCCGCGTGGCTTGAAATAATTTTTATCAGGAACGCCGCAAACATTACGGCAACACTTGGGCCGGGGCATTTTGATCTCCTTGAACGTTATAATAAGCATATGCCCATAACTTGTCAAGACATAAAATTAACAGACACAAAATCAATTCGAATTCATGACAGTGTTATTATTATTCCTAATGGTAATAATTTCAGCAATACTATTACTTTAATGAATTTGCTTTTCACCGCTGGTGTTGCTAAAAGTTTGCAACTTTTTAAAAGGGGGAGGTTTTTTGATGAAAAATATTTTTTCAACCCGTACAGGTATTATTATTGTCGGTGCTGTTATCGGCATTGGCGCAGCGCTGCTCCAGTATTTCGGGAATCCGCCCAATATGGGGATTTGCGTAGCCTGCTTTGAGCGCGACATTGCCGGTGCTCTGGGATTGCACCGTGCGGATGTCGTCCAGTATCTTCGTCCGGAAATTATGGGATTTGTCCTGGGTGCTTTTGTGGCGGCCTTGCTTGCCGGAGAATACAAACCACGTGGCGGTTCGGCGCCTCTCATCCGCTTTTTTCTCGGGATTTTCGCAATGTTGGGCGCTCTGGTATTTCTGGGTTGTCCGTGGCGCGCACTTTTAAGACTGGCGGGCGGCGACGGCAACGCGATTTTGGGACTGCTAGGCCTCATTGCAGGCATTTTTATCGGTGTGCAATTCCTTAAACACGGCTACAGTCTGGGACGCTCCTATGCTCAAAGGAAAGCCAGCGGCTGGATTTTCCCGGCGCTAATGGTTGGACTCTTTCTCTTTTTAGTGTTTCAAGTCACCTTCACGCCGGGTGGACCGATATTCTTCAGCCTGAAAGGACCCGGCTCTCAACATGCCCCAATTTTCATCAGCCTGATCGCCGGTCTGGTCATTGGCGCGCTTGCTCAACGCAGCCGCTTCTGCACCATGGGCGCGTTTAGGGATGTTATTCTGATCAAGGATTTTCATTTGATCAGCGGTGTGGCCGCCCTGCTGGTTTTTGCCTTTGCGATGAACTTGATTCTTGGTCAATTCAAACCTGGTTTTGAAGGTCAACCCATCGCCCATACCAATCATGTCTGGAATTTCCTGGGCATGACTCTTGCCGGTTTGGCGTTTGTTATGGCGGGCGGTTGTCCCGGCAGACAACTGTTTCTCTCCGGTGAAGGCGATATGGACGCGGCGATCTTTGCCCTCGGCATGATTGTCGGGGCGGGTATTGCCCATAATTTTGCGACGGCCTCATCCCCGAAAGGAATTGCCGCTTTCGGTCCCGCTGCCGTTATCATCGGATTTATTTTTTGCCTGATTATCGGTTTCACACAAAGAGATAAGATAACAGCTTGATTATTGAGAATGGAGAGTGATAATGACAACAAAACGTATCGATGCACGAGGGTTGTCCTGTCCGCAGCCGGTTATTTTGGTTGACCAGGGCGATTGCAGACGGCAATACCGATCTGGAAATTTTAGTGGATAATGAAGTCGCTCGGGAAAATATTACACGTCTTATCAACCGACGCGGTCTTAAAGCGGATGTAAGCCAGGAAGGCCCAGATATTATCATTCGGACTGCCAATATAAAAGATCGCCGTCTGATGGAAAGATTATCAATGGAAACACTTTATCTCGATAACGCCGCAACGTCATTTCCCAAACCGGAAGCGATGCTTGCGGCGATGATTAATTATTCGCAGACCATTGGCGCATCTCCCGGACGCTCAGGCCACGGGCTTTCCATTGACGCGGGCCGGGTTGTTTTTGAAACCAGGGAAACGCTGGCTCGTCTCTTCAATATAGAAGACCCTCTGCGCATCGCCTTCACTAAAAATGTAACGGAAGCTATTAATATCGTCTTGTTTGGTCTGCTTAAAAAAGGCGATCATGTTGTTACAACCAGCATGGAACATAATTCCGTCATGCGGCCGCTACGTTTTCTCCAGTCGCAGGGCGTCGAATTGTCGGTTATTCCGTGCTCGTCGCAAGGCGAGCTTGATCCGAATGATGTTCACCGCGCTTTGCAGAAAAACACAAAATTAGTCGTCATGACCCATGCCTCCAATGTGACGGGCACCATCATGCCGGTTGAAGAAATCGGGAAGATGACCAGCAACCAGGGGAGATGTTTTATTGTGTGTGGATGCGGCCCAGACAGCAGGCGCGTTGCCCATTGATGTAAAGAAAATGTCCATTGATCTTCTGGCCTTCACCGGTCACAAATCTCTCTATGGCCCTCAGGGCACAGGAGGTCTCTATATTCGAGAAGGTCTCGATCAACAGATTGCGCCTTTGATGAGAGGGGGGACAGGCAGCCGCTCGGAGTTTGAAGCGCAGCCGGATTTTATGCCGGACAAGTATGAAAGCGGAACGCCTAACGCCATTGGACTTGCGGGACTTGGCGCGGGAGTAACCTTCATTCTGGAGCAGACCATCGAAGCAATCCGGGCAAAAGAAGAACGACTGACATCCCGCTTTCTTGATCAATTGCAAGCATTGAAAGATCATGTAACTCTTTATGGTCCCAGTGACGCAGCAAAGACAAACTGCCGTGGTTTCCTTTAACTTGAAGAATATCACACCATCGGACGCCGCTCTCTATTTTGAAGAAAAATGGGGTATTCTGTGCCGGCCAGGCCTGCATTGCGCGCCAGCGGCTCACAAAACAATCGGAACATTTTCGCAGGGCACGGTACGTTTCAGTTTCGGCTTTTTCCATAGCGAAAAGGATATTGATACGGCAGCCGCAGCGGTGAGAGATTTACTTCAAAAAGGAAATAGGCTTTAGTCATGACGCAAAAAGAATCTTCAGGCGTTGTCCTTTTTGAATCTGTAAGCCACGCGCTACGAGCGGAAAAATTGATCAAAGCCGAAAATATTACCTGCAAATTAATTCCCGTACCACGTCATCTCAGCTCTGATTGCGGCGTTTGCCTGCGTTTTAGCACGGACGCAAAAGAACAAATAGAAAATATCCTGCGGGGCAAACTGGATTTCTTCGAGATCAGGCTTCTCTGAATATAAGATACCCTGACCGGCAATGATGCATATAGCAGACGATAAGTGCTCCCTGATATTTTTTGTGATTTTCGCTACGGAAGTCTGGTTGTCTGCATTCCTCCGAAGAGGACTGCAAAATTAACTGTTCAAAGAATGCTCAATCGTGTAGAATCAAAACAAAAAACAACGGGAGGTAGCGAATATGACGAATTCCTCTTTGACGATAACAGGCCTTAAATCGCATAGGCGGGCCATTCTGGCTTTAGGCCTGCTGGTTTTGCTGCCCTGTCTTTTGAGCCTGATGAATGTAACGTTTGCACAAAGCTGGAAGATTCATTTCTTCCCGGCGGCGATCTTTCTCGCGGCCGCCAGTTTCGGTCCGGCAGGCGGACTGGTCGCCGGCGTGACCGGTTCCCTTTATTCCGCAGTCTTTCTTGGTAATCCTTATCTGATGCTGGGCAACGCTTTACTGGGATTCATGACGGGCGTCTTCTTCAGAAAAACCGGAAAAATGATTTCATCGGCAATGCTCGCTTATGCCTGCCAGCTTCCCTGGCTGATCCTATCCGACTATTATTTTGTTCACCTGCCGGCTGTATTTATCGCCAAACTGGCGATTGTTTTGTTATTAGGAAATCTCCTGTGGGCGTTGCTGATTGATTTAAACATGAAACCGATCAAAAAATATTTATGCTGATCCCGGATTTTACCCGATATTCCCTAGCGCTCCTGGAAGGTGAAAAGTTGATCTATTCTGCTTGTGGCGGCGGTCTGCGTCCTTTATGGGATGCTCTGGAAAAATTTCAAGGGAAGTCCGGATTGATTTTGCATGATAAAGTGATAGGACTTGCCGCGGCACGACTGATCGTCAATTCCGGTATGATTGCCGAAATCTTCACGAGGGTCGCGTCATTGCCGGCCAAGCAATTCCTGGAAAATAACGGTGTCGCACTGACGGCTTTTGATGTTGCGGCCAACATCCTGACCCAAGACAAAAGTGCCGTCTGCCCCGGCGAAGTGATCGCGCTTAACACAAGCGATCCAGATGCCTTTTTACAAAAAATCAAAGCAATGATGGCATAACAGATGGAAACGGCATGCTGTTACACATGTCGATCCAGCCAGTTCCTCAGATCGGCCAGCACCTTTACCCGGTCGGCGACCAGTTCGTTGTAAACCTCATGCTTTAGGCCTTCATATTGCTTGAACGTCTTGTCCTTTGCTCCGATCATCTCAAAGAGTTCCTTCTGCCCGGAAAAGGCGGTATCCCGTGACCCGAGCTGAATAAGAACCGGTATTTTGATTTTGAAGGCGTTTTGGGCGCCGATGACCACATACCTGTTCATCTCATGGGCGAGTCTTGGCGTGATGACGTTATACACCAGGGGATCATCAATATACGCCTTGACCACAGCCATGTCCCTGGATATGAATTCGGGCGGCAGCGGCGATTTCACATGCACGGCGGGTAGTATCTTCGAGAGGATTTTCGTCAGGGTAAGGAGAATCTTGGGTATGTCCGTTCCCGGTTGAGATCCAGTTCCCGATAAGACAAGCCCTTTGATGTCCTCCGCGTTTTGCTCAACATAATTCATCGCGATGAGACTTCCCATGGAATGACCGAGAACGAAGTAAGGGACGCCGGGAAACTTTGCCTTAATTACGTCACGGCGGAACTGCCTCTCATCATCGATGAATTCCTGAAAACTTTTAACGTGTCCTCGTTTTCCCTGGCTTTTGCCATGCCCCCGGTGGTCAGTTCCGAAAACGGCGTAACCGGCGGGGAGAATTTCATTGACGACATTTCCGTAGCGGTCAATGTGTTCTGCATAGCCATGCATAACATGCACCATAGCTTTGGGGGAATTGTCCGGCACCCATCCCTTCCAGTAAATGGATGTCCCGTCCTGCGCCGTGATATTTCCGGATTCGGTCTTCATATTATAGTCCTCCAACAATTATATTTTAAACACTTTAGGATTAATGGAGATGCCTTTATTCGTCTCAAAGGAGCCAACAAAGTTAGGATGTCTTGAGTTGAAATTAAATTTCCAGTCTTCCGCCTCACGCAGCCCACTTTAAACGGTGAACTCAAATATAAGGTTAAAGACGATCCCGTTTCCCTATGCCTGTCTCAGCGCCCGGTCGGTGCGTTCTGCTTGAGCTTCGCGATTTCGGCAAGAAGACGGGAACGGTCAAAATACACCTCATTGCGGCGAATCTTACCGGCGTCATCCAACTGTACAAAGCAAACGCCGACGATCTCTAACGTTATGGGCCCTACCGGAATCCGGGCGCGCCACTTGTTTAGAAATCCACCCTCCATTGGAATGCCTTCAATTTGCGTCCAGATCCAATGGGGATTAACGGACAGCAGCTTACGGAAGTAAGCCAGTAAATTATTTTTTCCTTTAACGCCGTCGGGAATGCCCGGATCAAGGTAAAAGACGTCATCTGAATAGAAGCCTGCCAGCAGTTCGGGATTGTTTCCGGACCAGGCCGGCAGCCATTTTTCCGCAAATTGTTTCGCTTCGATAGCCGTCATGTATTTCATAGGATCTTTCTTTTAAAAATATACAGGTTAATTGGGCTACGTCTATTGTCAATGCCGAAGGCGTATTATTTCCTGAGAAAGCGATACAGCACCAGAAGGATGAGCGCACCGCCGATAGCCAGCAGGAAACTGCCTATATTAAATCCGGTAACTGATCCAAGCCCCAGTAAGTTACCAATAAGTCCGCCGATAAAAGCACCCACTATGCCTAATAAAATTGTCGTGATAATTCCTCCGGGGCCCGTGCCCGGCATGATCACTTTTGCGAGTATTCCGACAATTAACCCCATGACGATCCAAGATAGAATACCCATGGATAGCCTCCTTCGTAAAGTTGTGTTTAAACTGATGTAAACTTCTTTTCCGACAAAGCCTATTTATCTGATTCAGAAACTTTTTAACTGTAAACTTATGAACTGCTCATGGATATGCGGGAACCGTGTACCTTCTATATCAGAAAATTAATCCTGTTTCACGCTGAATTGTTTAATTTTCTCATAGCATTTCGGTAATAGATAATCCGCTACGGCGCTCAATCCGGAAGTTTTTCAAACTTTTATGATGTCCGCCAAGGTTTCAGCCGAAGCGCCAAAATATACTTTCCGGCCGATTTTCACGACCGGGCGACGAATGAGACGCGGCTCTTTGAGCATGAGCTCGATCAAATCCCCGCTTTTGAGTTGATCCCGATCCAAATCCAGTTTCTTGAAGCTGGGGCTGCGGAAATTGAACATATCGGCGGGTTTACTTCCCTGAAGCAGCATCGTGATCTCATCGGAGGTGAAGGGATCTTTAAAAAAATCACGGTCGATTAACTCCACTTTCCTTTGCGAGAGAAACTCCCTCGCTTTCCGGCAGGTGGTTCATTTGTTCCAGCAATAAAACTCCACTTTCATGAGAATATGGTCTCCTTGTCTCAAATTTTAAATATACCCCGTTCGTATATCACAACTTTCTTCCCGTTTGTCATATGCGCCGTGACCGTTTTGGGTTCGGTGTTGACGAGATCCCAGTGGAGAGCGGAATCGTTAAAGCCCAGTTTCTTCTTGAGTGGCGGGGTCAGTTTCGCCGGGTTGCCGTTGAATGTGTCGCTGTAAGATGAACCTAGAGCGACATGACAGTTGCCTTCTTTCCCTCCGAAGTTTTCATCAAAGAGCGTTTCCGCCATAAAACGGTCGATTCGGGAAAACCGTTTATCCGTGAGAGAGAATTCTCCCAATTGGCAAGCACCCGCGTCCATAGCGAGCTGCTTCTTCACAAAATCCTCTCCCTGTTTGGCTTCGACCTTAATGGCTTTGCCTTTGGCAAAAGTGATGCGGACATCCTCAACATAGTTGCCGCTGCGGAAGGAAGGGAGATTAGCGTAATAGACACCTTCCGTTCCTCGCCAATCGGGAGAGACAAAGACCTCGAAGCTGGGTATGTTATGGCCGGACACGCCTGCCCATTTGCGTTGATCGCCGGGCGTAATCCGCAAATCCATATTGGCCGATTCGAGATGGAAGTGTTTGACCGGAAGGGCACTGAGCCTCTTTTTGATGGCGCTGACCTCTTTGTGAATGTGTTGCCATTCGGCTGCGGGATTGTCGCAGTCGAGGTAGCAGCCCTTGATGACCTGCGCCGTGTATTGTTTCAGCGACATTTTTGCCTGGCGCGCTAATTCCTCCGTGGGGAGCAGGCAGAGCGTCCAGCTGTATTTGCGTTGTTCTTCACGCTTTTCGAGAATGTCTTTGAGCGTTTTGCGTGAGACGATAGCTTTGCCGATTTTCGCTGGATCGATATCATTGAGATGTGTCAGCGACTGCGGTGCATGGAGAAACATGCGACCGTTGATATTTTTGTAGAGCTCCTTGTCGCCGGGGGCAAGAAAGGTCAGTTGTTTCGGATCGGCCTTTTGATAAAAATTCTTTTCCATGCCAAATGTGGAGACCATCCGCTGCACAGGATGAATGCCCATGTCGAGGAGCCGCCCATAGAGGATTTCAGCCAGCCGCAGTGCCGGCAGATCATATTGAATAAGAACGATCTCCTTTTTCTTCAAAGCAGCTTTCTTTGCCGTCGCCAGCCCCCACAGGAGCACGTCGGCATATTTTTCAAGATTTTTTTCAGAGAGCATTATTTTTTCCTTTATTATATTGCCTTTAAGGCTTTGCGTTCGGGAAAGACCATAAGCCTAAAGCGCAAGCGGTGTCAATAATTATTCACTGATTACAAATAGATGAAAAATCAACGCGAGCAAACCCTTGCTTGAATTTTACAACCCTTCATGATAGCTTGCCCGCAAATGATGTTGATCCTGTGCCGTTGTGGTCTGAAAGGGAAAACTTGAAATATTATCCGGTATTTTTGGACATTACGGGGAAAAAATGTGTTGTGGTCGGCGGGGGCGAAGTAGCAGCGAGAAAAGTTGTGCGCCTTCTGGATTGCGGCGCTAAAGTCTGTGTGGTGAGTCCCGAAATCGTTCCGGAACTGGCCGCTGTAAAAAAAGAAGGGCATATCGAGCACATCAATGATGAATACGCCAGCGAATATCTTTGCGGGGCTTTTCTCGTAATCGGTGCGACGGATAACGAGCAAACCAATGCCGCCATTTCTCAAGACGCGAAAGCCAAGGGCATTCCTGTCAATATCGTGGATGATCCGCAAAAGTGCGATTTTATTCTGCCGTCGCTGGTGGAGCGGGGCGATTTGACTATCGCCTGTGGCACCGGCGGCAATTCTCCGGCGCTGGCGCGCTATCTGCGTGAGGAACTGGAAAATGTCTATGGCGAGGAATATGCCACGCTTCTCAATATCCTGGGACAGTTGCGAAGTAGAATGGAGAAAAACGTAGGGGTGGGCAAGGTCTGGTTTGACAAGCTATTGGCGGCGGGTTTGCTCGAAGCGATCCGTCAAAAGGATGAGGGAAGAGTGAAAACAATCGTCCGCGATGTCACCGGCGAGGAGGTGCAGTTTGACTAGTCTGGAAATAACCCTGTTTGCGCTGGCGCTGACAGGCTGCACACTGGCCACCGTGGGTTATCTGCTGTCGCTGTTGGTGAAAAAAATCGTGCTGGCCAAAGCATCTACCTGGATTCTGGCGGCCGGTTTTATTTTCCTGACATTGAACCTTCTTTTGGCTGCCGTCCATTCTTCCGGTTGGGATAATTTCGGGTCGCGTCATTTTTTGTCGATCTATGCCTGGGCGATTGCCGGCATTTATCTGGGATTGCAATTTAAAACAAAAACGCGATTGCTGGGCGCTTTTATTGCGCCGCTAATTTTATTGTTTCTGATTGCCGCCGCCGGACAGGGTTCGGGTAAAAATCTTGTGCCGACTCAGTGGCAAGGTTGGCTTACGACGTTGCACCTGGTGCTGGCGATTGCCGGGGAGGCGCTCTTTGTTCTGGCCTCGGCAGCCGGAGCGATGTTCATGATCCAGAACAATTTGCTCAAAAACAAAAAACCGGGCAAGATGGGACGGCTGCTGCCGTCGCTTGGCGACCTGGATCGGATTAATCACCTGGGGCTTTTGTGGGGATTTCCCCTATTGACGTTGGGTATGATCGGGGGCGCCATTTACGCCGCTTTTGTCTGGGGCGGCCTGTGGCCTGCCGATCCTAAAGTGATCTGGTCTTTTGCCGTCTGGATTGTTTACGGCTTCCTGTTGCATCAGCGTCTGGCCATCGGCTGGAAAGGGGCCCGGATGGCGGCATTATCCTGCGTGGCTTTCCTGCTTTTCTTGTTGTCGGCACTTGTTATTCGATTTTGCTTTGCAACCGTGCATAATTTTATTTGAATAATATGATTGTATTAGTTGGATTAAACCATAAGACAGCGCCGCTTGCCGTGCGCGAAAGACTCTTTGCCGGATGCCAGGGAGAGGTGAATCTCCTGGGCGATCTGCGGGCGATAGACGGCGTGCGGGAGATCCTGCATCTTTCCACCTGTAACCGCGTGGAGTTGGTCGCTTCCGTCGATGAGACGCCCGTGACGATGAACGCGCTCAAGTCTTTTCTGGCGCGATATGGCGGTCTGACGGATGATGAAGCCGCATCCTGTTTGTACGGATATCGGGATGAAGAAGCGATCAAGCATTTGTTTCGGGTTACGTCCAGCCTTGATTCGCTGGTGATGGGCGAGGCGCAGATTCTGGGTCAGGTAAAAGACGCTTACCGGCAGGCGCTCGCGTTAAACGCCACCGGCATCGCGCTCAATCGTCTGATGCATCGGGCATTCCGCGCGGCCAAGCGTGTGCGGACGGAAACGGGCATTGCCGCCAATCCGGTGTCGGTGAGTTTTGCCGCGGTCGAACTGGCCAAGAAAATATTCGGAACGCTTTCGGGCAAAAAAACTCTGATTATCGGCGCAGGAGAGATGGCGGAGCTGACCTGTACGCATCTGATCGGCAACGGCGCGGAGGAAATCACTGTTGCCAACCGGTCGCTTGCTCAGGCTGAGTTACTTGCCGAAAAATATTCCGGCAAGGCCGTAGGGCTTAACGCTCTTGACGAAGCGCTTTGCGATGCTGATATTGTGATCAGCTCCACCGGTGCGCCGTCGTATATCGTGACTGAGGACATGGTTCGTCACTGTTTGCGCAAGCGCAAAAACCGTCTGCTGTTTTTAGTCGATATTGCCGTGCCGCGCGACATTGATCCCGCGGCGGACGGCATTGAAAATGTCTATCTTTACAATATCGATAATTTACAGGACATTGTCGATGAGAACATAAAGAATCGCCGCCGCGAATCGCTCAAGGCCGAAGGGATTGTTCAGGAAGAGGTGGCGCAGTATGCGAACTGGCTTAAGGAACTAGAGGCTGTGCCCACTATTGTATCGCTGCGGAGCAAGGCCGAAGGCATCGTGCGGATGGAGATGGCCAAAGCCGAAAATTGGATGTCACAGCTGGAAATCGAAGACCGCGAAAAAGTGGATGCGCTGGTGAATGGCATTGTCAACAAGATCCTGCATGCGCCGATGGCCGTGATGAAGGAAGAAAGCGCCGAGTTTCATTCGCAGGATATTGTGGCGGCAGCCCGCCAACTATTTAGGCTTGATGACTAAAAGGATTTGTATGAACATTAAAGTTGGAACAAGAGGAAGCAAACTGGCGCTGGCACAGGCGAATTCTGTTGTGGAAAGTATAAAAAAAACAACCCCGGAAATAACCACTGAAATAATCGTGATCAAAACCAGCGGCGACATCATGCAGGACATATCGCTTTTGCAGATTGGCGGCCAGGGCTTATTTGTCAAGGAAATTGAAGAAGCGCTGCTGTCCGGCAGCATCGATCTGGCGGTGCACAGCATGAAGGATGTGCCGGGTGAAACGCCGGACGGGCTTATCTTTGCGGCCATTCTGCCACGCGGGGACATGCGCGATGTTCTGGTGTCGCGCGGCAACATCAAGATGGAATTTATGCCCAAAGGGGCGAAGATCGGCACCGGATCGCTTCGCCGGGGTGCGCAGATCAAAGCTATGCTGCCCGACGTGGAGATTGTCCCGTTGCGGGGCAACATCGACACGCGTCTGAAAAAAATTGAAACCGAAAATCTCACCGGTGTTATTCTGGCGGCGGCGGGGATGAAACGGTTGGGCTATGTTCAAAGGATAGCGCAGTATTTGCCGATAGAATTGATGCTGCCTGCGGTTGGTCAGGGTGCGCTGGGTTTGCAGATACGAAAGACGGATTCCGAATTGTTAAAGGTTCTGTCCAAACTCAATCATCCGCCCACCGCCACGGAAGTAACTGCGGAGAGGTCGTATCTCAGAGCCTTGGGCGGCGGGTGCCGTTTGCCGATCGCGGCTTACGGTCTTATTGAAGGACAGCGATTGACTCTGCAAGGTCTTGTCGCTGCGCCGAATGGAACCAGCGTTATTCGGGATAAAGTCTGGGGCGCTCTTGACGAAGCGGAAGAGCTGGGCAAGAAGCTGGCCAACATGATTATGGAGAAGGGCGGCAAGCAACTCTTGAATCTGGTGAGCTGAAAAATATGATCGAAAAAACGAAACCAGGAAAAGTCTATATCATTGGCGCTGGGCCGGGTGATCCCGGGCTCATCACGCTCAAGGCCGTTGAATGCTTACGTCTGGCTGATGTGGTCATTTACGATAATCTGGTCAATGAAGAATTGCTCAAATACGCGCCGGTGCATGCACGTTTCATTTACGCGGGTAAAAAAGGGGGCGATCACACCCTGTCGCAGGATAAGATCAATGAGCTACTGGTCAAAGAAGGTCTGGACGGTAATATCGTGGCGCGCCTCAAGGGAGGCGATCCTTTTATTTTCGGACGCGGTGGCGAGGAAGCCGAAGTCCTGGCGGTTGAGGGCGTTCCGTTTGAAGTGATTCCCGGCGTCACATCGGCCATCGCGGTTCCGGCTTATGCGGGCATTCCGCTGACGCATCGGGGGCTGACGTCCACGGTGGCTTTTATTACCGGCCATGAAGATCCGACCAAGGACAAGAGCGATATTGACTGGCAAGCGCTGGTTGGCATCGGCACACTGGTTTTTCTTATGGGCGTGAAGAACCTCGGGCAAATTACCGAAGCGCTGATGTCACGCGGCAAATTACCTGATACGCCGGCTGCGTTGATTCGCAGAGGCACAACGCCACGGCAACAAGTCCTTTTCGGGACACTGTCCACCATTGTTGGCTTGGCGCAGGCCAAGCATTTCAAGCCTCCAGCCATCCTGGTAGTCGGTCAAGTTGTTGACTTGAAAGATACACTGCGCTGGTTTGACACTAAGCCGCTATTCGGCAAAGGTGTGGTGATTACCCGTCCCGAAAGGCAGGCGGATGATTTGGCGCGGCTACTCGCAGCTCAAGGCGCCAATCCAATAGCGTTTCCGACGATCGCGATTGAACAGCCTTCAAGCTGGAGCGAACTGGATAAGGCGCTTGATCAACTGGAGAGTTACAACTGGCTGATCTTTACCAGCGCCAACGGCGTACAATTCTTTTTTAAGCGTCTGCGGGAAAAGGGCAGGGACATTCGCGATCTCAAAGGGATCAAAATATGCTGTATCGGCCCGGCCACGGCCGGACAGATTGAAACCAGAGGGCTGAGAGTCGATCTGGTTCCTGATGAATACATTGCCGAGGGTATTCTGAAGTCGTTTGCTTCAATGGATTTGTCCGGCCAGAAAATTCTGATTCCGCGCGCACTGCGTGCTCGCCATATTCTGCCCGAAGCTCTGAAGAAACAGGGCGCTGAAGTTGATGTGGTGACAACATATCAGACGGTAAATTCCGGCAGAAAAAAAGAAGAACTGGCGACTTTGATCGGCGCGGGCGAAGTGGACGTGATCACCTTTACCAGTTCATCGACCGTGACCAACTTTGTCGAAATTATGGGCGCCGATAATGTATTGCCGCCTCATATCAGAATAGCCTGTATCGGTCCGGTGACGGCGTCCACCGCGAAAAAAGCCGGCTTCCATGTTGATATCACGCAGGCAGAATATACGATGGATGGCCTGGTACAGTCCCTGATAAAATACTTTGAAGGCAAAGCTTTTTAGCTGATCCATGAGAGGAAAATAAATGATTGGTATTTCCAAATTATACTGCGGGGCGGTGGAACCATCTGATGTGCTGCGTTACAACCGGCACTCCGGGCAATTACCTTCGCATCTGCTACAATTTTCGTTGGACAAAAAACCAGTGGTCGTCTGGAACATCACGCGCCGCTGCAACCTGAAGTGCATTCACTGCTATTCGAATTCCGCCAATATCGACTATCCCGATGAGCTAACCACAGAGGAGGGCAGGAAGCTGATTGACGACCTGGCGGCATTCGGCTCGCCGGTGATTTTGTTTTCCGGCGGCGAACCGCTCCTGCGGCCGGATCTCCTGGAACTGGCTAAGTACGCGACCGACAAAGGGATGCGCGCGGTCATCTCCACCAACGGCACGCTCATTACGAAGGACATCGCTGCAAAACTCAAAAAGATCGGTTTGTCGTATGTAGGTGTCAGCCTCGATGGTTTGGAAAAAACGCATGACCGTTTCCGCGGGATGAAAGGCGCGTTTGAACTGGCGATTGAAGGTATCCGTAATTGCCGCGATGCGGGCATCAAAGTGGGGTTGCGCTTTACCATCAATAAGCACAATCTGACCGATGTGCCGGCTATGTTTGATCTGCTTCGAAAAGAAAAAATCGAAAGGATGTGTTTCTACCATCTGGTTTATACCGGCCGCGGCTCCAAGTTACGCGAGGAGGATTTAACACACAAGGAAACGCGTAAGTTGATCGACCTGATTGCTGCCAAAACCAAACAGATGTTTGATGACGGAATGTCCCCGGAAATCCTCACCGTCGATAATCACGCCGACGGACCTTATCTGTATCTGAAAATGAAGGAAGAAAATCCTGAGCGGGCCAAAGAAGTGTTTGAACTTCTGGAAATGAACGAGGGCAATAGCTCTGGAGTCGGCATCGGTTGTGTCAGCTGGGACGGCGAGGTTTATGCCGATCAGTTCTGGCGCAATCAGCCGCTGGGCAATGTCCGGCAAAAGCCCTTTAGTGAAATCTGGACGGATGAAAAAAATGAGCTGCTGATGAAATTGAAAGATAAGAAGAAACATATACACGGCCGTTGCGCCACATGCTGCTGGCTTTCCGTCTGCGGTGGCAACTTCCGGGCGCGAGCAGAATCGGAAGGCGATGTCTGGGGACCGGACCCCGCCTGTTACTTGACGGATGAAGAAATTTCCATAAGGGAGGGCTAGATTATGCAATTTCCTGAATACCGGGGACGCAGATTGAGAAAAAAAGAAAGCCTGCGGCGGTTGGTTCGCGAGACGAAATTAAGCGTTGATGGTTTAGTCTATCCGTTGTTTGCTGTGCCCGGCAAAAGCGTGAAAAAACCGATTACGTCGATGCCCGGCCAGTTTCAATTGTCGGTGGATTATATCGCCAGGGAAGCGCGCGAGGCTTTTGAACTGGGAATACCGGCGGTGCTGCTTTTCGGCATTCCGGCCAAAAAGGACGAACAGGGCACCGGCGCTTTTGCCAAAGACGGCATTGTGCAGCAGGCGGTGAAGAGAATCAAAAATGAAGTTCCCGAAATACTGGTTATCACCGATGTCTGTTTGTGCGAATACACCAGCCATGGCCATTGCGGCATTCTAGAAAAAGGGCTGGTGCAAAACGACATGACGCTGGAAGTGCTGGCAGAAACAGCTCTGTCGCAGGCGCGTGCGGGTGCGGACATGGTCGCGCCCTCGGCCATGATGGATGGGCAGATAGCGGCTATCCGCGAAATGCTGGATGAAAACGCGCTGGAAGATATTCCGATCATGGCATACTCTGCAAAATACGCATCCTCGTTTTACGGGCCTTTCCGCGAAGCCGCCGAAAGTGCGCCGCAATTCGGCGACCGCAAATCCTATCAGATGGATCCGGCCAATGCCGATGAAGCGATTCGAGAAATCTCACTGGACGTCTCGGAAGGCGCGGACATTATCATGGTTAAGCCCGCGCTGCCTTATCTTGATATTATCTGCCGTGCCAAACAGGAATTTGATTTGCCGCTGGCCGCTTATAACGTGAGCGGCGAATATTCGATGATTAAAGCCGCCGCCCAACTGGGCTGGCTTGATGAGGAAAAAGCCATGCTGGAATCCCTGACGGCAATCAAGCGGGCTGGCGCGGACATCATTATAACCTATTGGGCAAAACAACTTGCAGAGGTGTTGAAAAGATAAAATGACACGGGATAATTTTATTTCCCCCTCCCCTACCCTTCCCACAAGGGGAGGGGAAGTAAGTGAATTATCGGTAAAAGTGTTGGATTTTTTAGCTGGCAAAAAATGAAGAGTAATTCCCTCTCCCTTGAGGGGAGAGGGTTCGGGAGAGGGTGTGAAACAAATCAAATCCAATTTGACTCAACTAGCCAGAAACCTGAGGGCCAACCAAACGGATGCAGAAAAATTAATATGGAAGCACCTAAGATCGAAGCAATTGGCCAATACAAAATTTCGAAGACAGCAACCCATTGGCAATTATATTGTTGATTTTGTCTCGTTTGATAACAACTGATTATAGAATTAGATGGTGGTCAGCATGCGGAGGATCAGGAGAGTGACAAACAAAGGGATGAATGGCTGGCTGCTCGAGGATTTAAAGTATTACGATTCTGGAATAATGATGTTTTGGGAAACATAAATGGTGTTTTGGAAAAAATTATGGAAAATTTATCACCCTCCTCCAACCCCTCCCCTGGAGGGAGGGGATTAGCCGTAAGGATGATTGCCTGGGAAGTCACTCGCAGCTGCAATCTCAACTGCAAGCATTGCCGCGCAGCGTCACACCTTGGGCCATATCCGGGGGAATTATCCACCGACGAATGTTTGAGGCTTATTGACGACATTGTGAGTGTGTCCAAACCGGTGATCATTTTGACCGGCGGCGAACCTCTTTTGCGGCCTGATATTTTTGAAATTGCCGCTTATGGGACCAGCAAGGGGCTGCGCATGGTCATGGCGACCAACGGCACGCTGGTAGATGGAGTTATCGCCCGAAAGATGATTGAAAACGGCATCCAGCGTGTCAGTATCAGTATCGACGGCAAAGACGCACCAAGCCACGACGATTTTCGTGGCCAGCCCGGCGCGTTTGATGGTGCGATGCGGGGTATTGAAGCGATGAAGGCTGTCGGGATGGAATTTCAAATCAACACGACCATTACCACTGCTAATTTGCATCAGATCAAAGACATTCATGGCCTGGTACTGAAGATTGGCGCGGTGGCGCATCACATCTTTTTGCTTGTGCCAACAGGTCGTGGCAAGGATTTGGCCCAGCAGGCCATTACCGCCGCTGATTATGAAGAAACACTGATGTGGTTTCATCAGGAAAGCCTGACTTGTGAAATTCAGCTCAAGGCCACCTGTGCACCGCATTATTTCCGTATCATGCGCCAGAACAAGCCCAAAGGAGAAAAGCCTATAAAAAAAGCGGGCGGCCATTTTCATGAGTCCACGCGGGGTTGTCTGGGCGGCATCTCGTTTTGCTTTATTTCCCATGTCGGCCAGATGCAGCCGTGTGGCTATCTGGAACTGGATTGCGGCAATGTGCAAAAACAGAGTTTTGGCGAGATCTGGGAAAATTCCGAGGTGTTTCGCAATCTGCGCGATTATGGTAAATACGGCGGCAAGTGCGGACGCTGTGAGTTTATTAAAGTGTGCGGCGGCTGCCGCGCACGCGCGTACGAGGCGACGGGTGATTATTTGTCTGAAGAACCATTATGCTTATATCAACCCAAAGTTCATATGGACGCAATCGATAAAAAATTACTCAACGTTCTGCAAAAAGCATTTCCGCTCACGGAACAGCCTTTCCAGGCTATTGCCGAGCGCTGTGGCATCAGTGAAGACGAAACGCTGGTCCGTATTCAGAAGATGAAGGATGAAGGCATCATCCGCCGCATTGGCGCAGTGTTTGACGGGAAAAAGCTGGGGCGTGTAAGTACCCTGTGTGCTGCGCGCGTGCCGGAAGATAAAATCGACATCTTCGTTCAGGTCGTGAACGCCAATAAAGGCGTTACGCATAATTACCGGCGCAATAACGAATACAATATCTGGTTTACGGCGAGCGCCCCTACCGCTGAAGCGCTGGAAGCCTTTCTGGCAGATGTAAAAGAAAAAACCGGCGTAACGGATATTCTGGATATGCGGGCGGTGAGGACCTTCAAGATAGACGCTTCATTTGATGTTTAAGTTACATTGACGAAAAGCCGCATCCGTGAGACACATGCTCCGTAAAATTTTCAGCTTTTCTAAAATCAAAAAAGGAAGACGCAAAGATGGAACTGAAGGGCATTGATTTTGCAGCCATTAAAGATGCGGAAAATCCTCCGAAGAGATGCGTAAGCAATTTAAGGAACAGGATGAAGAGGCTAAAAGACAGGCCGAACAAAATCAATAGACAATAGAATATTTATAAATCTGATGCATGCTTGTTTTGTGTTTGGCAGAACAGGCATGCGCTTTAAATTGGAATAATTTATGGCTGAACACAAAAAGAATCCCCTACTGGCGCTGGTGGACGGCAGCAATTATCTTTATCGAGCTTATTACGGTATTCCGGCGCTCACCAACTCTAAGGGTTTTCCCACTAACGCCATTTACGGATTCACCACGATGTTGATGAAGCTGCTGCGTGATCTCAATCCGGACTATGTTGTGGTTACATTTGATCTCAAAGGGCCGACGACGCGCCATGGAGAATTTGAAGATTATAAGGCCACGCGCAAGCCCATGCCCGATGATCTGATCCCCCAGGTTCCGTTCGTCAAGGATGTTGTCCGCGGCTTTTCAGTTTGCGTTATGGAAAAACAGGGTATTGAGGCGGACGATCTGATCGGGGCGCTCACGGTGCAGGCAAGCGAAAAAGGATGGCGCACGGCCATCATTTCCGGTGACAAAGATTTGATGCAGCTCATTGGTGATTCAGTCACGATGGTCGATACGATGAAAGACAAAACCTATGACGCGGCGGCCGTGAAAGAAAAGTTCGGCGTGGGTCCCGAAAAAGTGGTGGAAATTCTGGGACTGATGGGCGACACATCCGACAACATTCCCGGTGTGCCGGGCATCGGCCCGAAAACGGCTAAGCGGCTTATTGAAGAATATGGTTCGGTGGAAGCGGTTATTGAAAACGCGGAGAAATTGCACAATGTGAAGCTACGCGAGAGTTTCCGTCAGCATGCCGAACAGGCGAGGCTCAGTCGTCAGCTGGCGCTTATTCGCAAAGATATTGATATTGATTTTAATTGGCAAGACGCAGCCCGCCGTGAGCCGGACAAGGAATTATTGACCAGGCTCTTCAGTGAATTTGAATTTTCATCACTTTTGCAACAAATCAAAGCCAACGCCGCAAAGCCGGTTAAGGAATGCAGCGTTGTTGCGGATAGAGCAACGCTTTATAAATTGATTGCGAAACTGCGAGGCAGCTCGGAAATCGCCTGCGAGATCATCTGGGAGAAAAATCCCCCGCAGGAATTAATCGGCATGACTTTGAGCGTGGGAGGCGAATCCTTTTACATTCCGCTTGGTCATACCAATGCTAAAACACAGTTAGTGGTGAAAGACGTATTTGCTGCACTGGCACCTGTTTTTACGAATACAGAAATTAAAAAATATGTCTATGATTTAAAGACAGCGCTCGTTTCTCTGGAGAATCTTGAAGTGAAGTCTGGCGATGACCTGCAACTGGCTGCTTATCTGCTTAATCCGGCCAGGCATTCCTATGACCTTGATGAAATCTGCTGGGAATATCTGCATGAACGTATTCCCGTGCCCAATGACGTGGCGGGTGGTAAGGGCAAAACCTATCCTCTGGCGCTGGTGCCCGTCGATAGGATGGCCGCTTACGCGGGGCAGCGGGCAGACGTGATTTTGGCGCTCGCTCCGGCTCTAGACGAAAAACTCAAAGAGGCAGGAGCGACCTCGCTCTACCGTGATGTGGAAATGCCGCTGCTATTCACACTGGCCGCGATGGAGAAAAAAGGCGTGTTGGTGGATACCGCGCTTTTGCAACAGATGTCCGAAGAACTGGAGCAATTGCTGTCTCTGTCCGAAGAAAAAATTCACCGTCTGGCAGGAGAAAAATTCAACATCAATTCTCCCAAGCAATTGCAGGCGATTCTCTTTGAAAAGCTCAAACTCCCCAAAGGTAAAAAGACCAAAGAAGGATACTCCACGGATGTGGATGTGCTCTCCGACCTGGCCCGCAGCCACGAACTGCCGGCTGAGATTCTGGCTTACCGTTCTTTGTCCAAGCTCAAATCCACATATGTGGACGCGCTGCCTGCGCTGATCAATCCGCAAACTGGAAGGATTCACACATCCTACAACCAGACCGTGGCGGCGACCGGCAGGCTCTCCAGCAGCAATCCCAATTTGCAGAATATTCCGATCCGCACGCTGGAAGGCAAAAGAATCCGTCAAGCCTTTATCGCCGCGCCCGATCATGTTTTGATTTCTGCCGACTATTCGCAAATAGAGCTTCGGGTGTTGGCGCATCTGTCCGAAGATAAAACGCTTTTGGAAGCCTTTGCCTCCGACGAAGACATACATACCCGCACGGCTTCCGACGTTTTCGGCGTCTTTCCGCAAATGGTCAGCCCCGACATGCGAAGGCAGGCTAAGGTCATTAACTTTGGCATTCTCTATGGCATGAGCGCGTTCGGCCTGGCTAAGGAACTGGGTGTTCCCCAGAAAATCGCCCAGGCTTATATTGACGGTTATTTTGCCCGCTATAAAAAGGTGCGTGACTATCTGGACGGCATTCTGGAAGGTGCAAGGCGCGACGGCTTTGTTTGTACACTGCTCAACCGCCGCCGTTATCTTCCTGAACTCAAAAGTAACGTTCCTGCCATAAGACAGTTTGCTGAACGCATGGCCATCAACGCTCCCATCCAGGGCAGCGCCGCGGATTTGATCAAAATCGCGATGGTCAATATTGATCGTTTGCTGACAAAAAATAATTTGTCTGCACGTCTGATTATGCAGGTGCACGACGAACTGGTCGTCGAAGCCCCGGTCAAAGAAAAAGAAGAAGTCATGGAGCTTGTCAAAAGAGAAATGGAAGATGTGATTAAACTTAAAGTGCCACTGAAAGTAGAGATTGCAACGGGAAAAAACTGGGACGAAGCGCATTAGGGAAGTGGGAATATTGGGGCGCTGTGCACGGAGAGAAAGTTACAAGGTAAAGGACAGACTAACATGAACAGCCATCAATTTTAGTGGATATCCTTTCTTTTAGGTAGTAAATTTCAGGCAGGTGGGTCATTTAAATTGAAGGAGGTGACATTATGAAACAGTTGAGGATATTTTCCCTTATTTCGTGTTTTTTCATGGTCTTGTGCTTTTTAATCTTCTCTTTTTCTTACGTCTCTGGGGCGGAAGAAACACCCGAAGCACGAGAAGCACGTATAAAAAATTGCATTAGTTGTTGCACCAACAAGCAGCTCGTCTGTTTAAATTTAAATCCAGATCGCAGACTTTGTGCCGCAGAAAATCAAAACTGTGTTGCCACCTGTAATTCAGAAGGTGTTTCTCCTTCAGCATGGAGTGATTGTTGGTCTCAGTCTGACAAATGATCAAATATGAAATGAATTGTGTGGATAGCCAATTTGAACATTTCACTAGTCGTCCTCCATACTGGCGTGCAATCAAGTGAAAGAGATACGACACAGGCTCTTTGCCGGAAAGACAGCATTTAGATATTTTATTGCTGGAGTAATAAATTCCATGGGAAAAGGTGTCACGGCGTGGCTGCTTTTTTCCCCAACTCGTAGGCCTGTTGCATGGCCGATTCGTTTTTGACAATGTCTCCTTTATCATTTGCAGAGGCCATGACGGTGCCGAGCCAGTGCATTTTGGTCATCTCTACGGTTGATTTAAAACTATGCACAATCGGGTCAGCCGTGTTTACATTTGAATCTCCGCAGACGGTGATCAGGCCGATGCGTTTGCCCCGCATTTTCGGATAGTAAATTTTTTGCCAACGCCACTCCGCATCAAAGAAAACACACCACCGATCCAGATAAGCTTTCATTTGTGAGGTCATCGCCCAAAAATAAACGGGGCTACTGTGGATGATGGCGTAGGCTTCCAGTATTTTCGTCTGAATTTCAGCCATGTCGTCCTTGATTGCGCAGACACCCATTGTGTTGCATTTCTTGCAGTCTTTGCAGCCGGCAATGTGTTTGCGGTCGAGAATGATTGTTTCCACATCGGCGCCGGTTTCTTTGGCTCCTACCAGCGCTTGACATAGGAGAACGTCACTGTTGCCTCCCATTCGTGGACTTCCCATAATGCCGAGTACTTTCATATTTGTCCTCCTGATCCGTATTCATAATAATAACAGCTTAAACTGTTCGTGCAGGATATCTCTTTTGCGTTAATTTGTAAATAATAAGTTAAAATTCTATATTAACCATTTCAACTACCGAATAAGAGAATAATTTTTTTTACAATCAAAAGATTTCCGTGTTAAAATAATTAAAGAACTAAATATTTATATATGTTAAAAAACTTCATGGCCGAAACGAGAAAAATTAAAAGAAGGCACGAGAATTCCGGTGTGCTCCGATGCACCGCATTCAAACGGTACGCTACGGTGCTCAGCGGCTTTGCTGACACCTGATTTACAAAGACATCCGGTGATGATCATGACCAAACCTTACCATCAATTCAAGTATAACTCTGCCGAAAAAGACAACTTTACCATCATCGCTCATCGTGGCGCGTCGGCTTATTTTCCGGAAAATACGATGGTCTCGTTTGAAGGTGCGATAGCGCTGGGCGCGGATATGGTGGAGCTTGATGTCCAACTCACCGCAGACGGCAAGGTGGTTGTCTTTCATGATGAAAAAATATCCCGCTGCACGAACGGTCGTGGAAGAATTGTCGATTATACGCTTGTCGAATTGAAGAAGCTTGATGCCGGTAGCTGGTTTGACAAAAAATATGCAGGTGTATGCGTGCCAACACTTGTGGAAGTTTTGAAGCTTTGCAAAAATAAAATCGCCGTCAATATTGAGGTCAAGACCGAAGCGGTAACGGATGCAATTTCCGGTGGTATCGAAGAAAAATGCCTGCGAATCGTCGATAAAATAGCAATGCGCGAGCATGTTGTGTTTTCCAGTTTTGACCCCCACGCCGTTCAACATCTCAAGCAAATCGATAGTCAGATGCCTGCCGCTGTTTTGTTTGAGAAAAAATATTATGGTTCACAATTGCCTTCAGAGATAATCGCTTCACTGGGCGCTGATGCCATCAACTGCTCCCAACGCGAGTTAAGCAAAAAATGGCTTGCCGATCTGAAGCATCATGGCATTCCGGTGAATGTCTATACGGTCAATGACGAAAAGAGTATGAGGCGATTGCTTGCCCTGGGTATTGACGGCATCTTTACGAATTGCCCGGATGTTTTAAAGAACGTGCTGATGGATTATCTAAGGATATAAGGATTGAGGAGTAAGGAGTTAACAAATACTCATGCAGGAAAACACTGTCTTAAAAGAGAAAATGACTTCCGCGCCGCGCAGCCCCGGCGTTTATATCATGCTCGACGCGCCGGGGAAGGTGATCTATGTGGGCAAGGCCAACGATCTGAAAAGTCGGATCGGTTCTTATTTTATCGGTAAGGATACGCGACCGATGGCGCCCTTTTTGATGGCAAGGGTCAACGACATTGAATTCATCACGACGGCCACTGAAAAAGAAGCGCTGATCCTAGAAAACAACCTTATCAAGAAGCACCGTCCCCGTTACAACGTTATATTGCGCGACGATAAAACCTATTATCATCTGTCTCTTGATCCGGCGGAAAAATATCCCCGACTGCAACTGGTGCGCAAAAGACTCAATAACACGGCGCTTTATTTCGGACCGTATCCGTCGGGACTGGCCGCCAAGGAAACGCTACGTTTTGTTCAGCAGGTTTTTCCATTACGCACCTGCCGCAACCGGGATTATCAGCTCAGGCCCCGACCATGCCTGGAGTATCAAATCGGACGGTGCCTTGCGCCTTGCAAAGGCTTGATTGATGAAGCAGATTACCGGAAACTGGCCGAAAGCGCCGTGTCCTTTCTGCAGGGACGTCGCCGTGAACTGATTTCCGATTTGAAAAATCAGATGGAAGAAGCGGCGCAAGACTTAAACTATGAAGAAGCGGCGCGTTTACGTGACCGCATCGGTGCGCTCGAGCTCGCGCTGGAAAAGCAAAATGTGGACTGGGGCGGCTCTCAGGATCAGGATGTGCTGGGCATCCATACTGATCATGACACGAATCAGCTCTGCATTTTATTTGTGCGTGGCGGAAAGTTATTGGGCAGCAAATCATTTACACCTTTAAAAACTAAAGCGGACAAAGGTGAAATAATTTCGTCGGCGCTGCAGCAGTATTATGATGGTTCCAACTTGCCGGAAGAGATTATCCTTCCCTGTCATCTTCCCGATGAAAATGTAATTGCCGAATGGCTTGCCGACAAAAAGCAAAAGAAAATGCTGATCACGGTTCCTCGGCGTGGCGCGAAAAAAGCGCTGCTCGATATGGCCAATGCCAATGCACGCGAGTTGCTCACATCAGACCAAAAGAAAGAGGAGCAGAAAATCGCCTCCCTGCAAGTCCTTCAGGATAAATTGTCTCTGAGTCAACTGCCACGACGAATAGAGTGCTATGATATTTCCAACATCAGCGGCAAAAACGCCGTGGGGTCGATGGTGGTTTTTCAGGATAGCGAGCCGGATAAATCCAGTTATAGGCGTTTTCGTATTAAAGCCATAGACGAGCCGAATGATTACGGCATGATGCGCGAAGTGTTGACCCGGCGTTTTACAGGATCCGATCCGCTGCCAGATCTGGTGGTTGTCGATGGTGGCAAAGGGCAGCTCAATGTCGCGCTTTCCGTTTTAAGTGAATTGAAGATTAAACTGGATGTGATCGGACTGGCCAAAGAAGAGCGAGCATATCTGGCCGCAAAAAACAAGCTCCGGGGTAAAGCCGCAAAGTCGGAGGATCGTGTCTATCTGCCCCGGCGTAAAGATGCTGTCTTTCTTTCTTCTCGGCCTGCCGCGCTGTCGCTTCTGCAGCGGGTTCGCGATGAGGCGCACCGCTTTGCCGTGAGTTACCATCATAAGTTGAAACAAAAAAATGACTTCCATTCGATTCTGGATACGATTCCCGATATTGGTAAAGAGCGCAAGAAGATGTTGCTTAAGCATTTCGGCTCGGCGCGTCAGGTTCAAAACGCCTCGCTTGAAGATTTGCAAAAGGTCCCGGGAATTGGTAAGGAGTTGGCAGAAAAAATTTATTCTCATTTGAGAAACGAAAAGTGAGCATGATTAAATTAATATGAGTTTGTTGACGATATTTCTTCTAGCGGTGGGTCTTGGTGTGGATGCGTTTTCCGTAGCCATTGGAATCGGCGCGTCGAACAACAAAAAATCCTGGGCCCCTGTTTTGCGGCTTTCCCTCGCTTTTGGTCTTTTTCAGTTTGTAATGCCTCTAATCGGTTGGCTGGCCGGTTCGACGGTGGTCGATAGAATCCAGTCTTTTGATCACTGGATTGCTTTTGCGCTCTTGGTATTGGTTGGTGGAAAAATGATCTGGGAAGGATTCGAAAAAGAAAGCGATGAACAGAAAACCGATCAAACGCGCGGCTGGCCGCTCTTTCTACTTTCGATAGCCACCAGCATTGACGCCCTGGCCGTGGGATTTAGCTTTTCTCTCTTGAAAACCGCCCTTTTATTTCCCGCGGCGATCATCGGTGTTGTTTGTTTTATGATGACGGCAGTCGGTATGATGTTCGGCAAAGGACTGGCGCGGATATTCGGCAAGAAAGTGGAGATCATGGGTGGTCTGGTTTTGATCGCCATCGGCATGAAGATACTGATCGAACATGTAGGCTAAAGGAGCAAGTTCCAAGGATAACCCCCTGGAGGGGGCGCGAGGTGCAAGGAAAATATCCACCCCCATCGCTACGCGCTATCCCCGCCGGCGGTGGACACAAGAAAGGTTGAAAAATGTTTTATCAAATCATCAAAGTTGGGAAGGATGAAATCGGGTTGGTGTGGGACGGAGCCGGAAAGAAAGTGAGGGTGGAATATATTTATCTGCCTGGCGGCAAAGAAAAGATGACCAACAGAATTGTCCGGGATTTTCCCGCAATCCATAAGACGCAGCGCGCGATTTCCAAATACATTGATCAGTTGATTGCTGATTTATACAACGGCAAAAAAAAGAATTTTGATTTATCGCTCCTGAATTTATCGAGGCTTACGGATTTTTCAGTTAAAGTATTAAAACAGGCTTACAAAATACCTCGCGGAAAAGTGGCCACCTACTCCGGTTTGGCGGCAAAGGTCGGAAATCCGCGAGCGGCCAGAGCGGTAGGCACGGCGCTGGCCAATAATCCTTTTCCTATCCTCATTCCCTGTCACCGGGTGGTTCGAGCTGACGGACGACTTGGCCAATTTGGCGGAGGCAGTGACATGAAGAAACAACTCCTTGAAAGAGAAGGGATTATTATTGACCCGCAAGGGGTAGTGCCTTTAAAACATATCCGATATTGAGCTATCAATAAACATACAGGATGATGTCAAGACTTATGCCAATCAGATAGTCAGTAATGAGGAACTGGCCCAAATACTTGCCCCCCTCCATTGCGTCAGACCTCGCGGAGACAGGGAGGGCATACCACAGCTCATATAAGCATCAGGGGGCTTAGGGTGACATGATTCAGGAATTTATGAATGTTTTAAAGCTTTCGAATGATTTACTCCTCGACGGCTTCACGCTTATGTTTATGGGACATATCGCCTTTGGCCGGAACCAGCTTGTGCCTATCGGTAAAATTCACTATTTCTTTCATTGGCTTTATGGCAAATATGAACCACAGATTCTGAAATTGGTGGACTGGTTTTTACGCAAGAAATTCTTTACCGATACGGTAATTGGCCGGACCATCTTCACCGGCATCGCCATAGCTGGTCATTACCTGCCTCATGGTATTGTAGTGACAACTCAGTCGGCCACCAATCTCTTCCGCTACATCGATAGTCTAAAAAGCCAGGAGAATTCGCCCCGCCTGGCCGTGGGGCCATGTGTTTGCCAAATGGCACTGAATCGTTGGCAGGAGCCGTCCTGTAAGGACATTGTCGTTCTCTACGGGGCCGATATTTATCTTAGTCTTAATCTGGGCTATAAAATCATCGATGTAGATCAAGCCGTGGTTATTCTCGAACAGTGCCGCGATGCGGGTCTGGTCCATTCCCTGGATTTCTGTATGCAATCCGGCAAGTGGCATTTTGTCGTTTGCAACTGTGACAGGGATATCTGCGTTCTGACGTGAACCTATGCGGTTTCGGGAAAAATGGTGTATCCAGGGCCCCACATTGTCAGGCAGTTCCCGGAACAATGCATTGGACCTGAAAAATGCGGGAAATGCGTTCAAATCTGCATGTTCAAAGCAAATTCTATATCGAGTGGTAAGATTAATGTGGACTACAAGAAATGTCTTGGGTGCGGACAGTGCGTCCGTGTTTGTCAGGGAAAAACAAGGGCAATGGTCAAAAGACCGAGTTTCGCCCATGATCATGTCATTCCAGCTCAGGTGTTGTTGAAGGACATGTCGATTGGGAATGGGAAGTAAGCCGGATGAAATAGAGTGAGAATTTCTGAAAGGTTATGGACAGTTTGAAGCTGATTACCAGTTTTATGCTTGTTTTCAAAATGTAATTCTCAAAGTTGTTTTGGATCTTGCATGCCTGACTCGGTAGGTGAAACAGATTATCAACTGCTCCCTGAAAGTGAGCGTCTGGTAATTCTTGAGAGCATGCGGTATTTTAAACAGTGTTCATTGATGACTTAATTATATTGATCCCGATTATCCTGTAAATAAACATCTTTTGCAGAATTATAAAAGTAATATTGTTTTGATTTTCAAGAAGCTTCTGTGTAGGATGTAAATCATTTTAAGAATAGATTTTGTGTCAAACGAGTATTTTAAATATGACATATAAATTGTCCGACAGCAGAAGATGAGGAAAGAATCAGAAGAAAAGAAAGTGCCTCAATGGGACTGTTTTTCATTTCCCTGCGGAGATTCTTGCTGCCAACACGGCGTCGATGTACTCGCGCACGAAAGGGATCTCTTGATCTCTGTCGGTAAAGCCACAGCAGCTGATTTCTTGGGGCCAAAGACTGATAAAACGGGAACACCCGTTTATCGAACACGGAAAGGGTCGCGCGGTTGCGTCTTCCTACTGGACGAACGCGGCTGCAGATTGCATATTTCCGGCCACAAGCCTTTGGTGTGCCGCGTGTGGCCTCGCACTTTCCAAGAAGCGAAGCGCGCAGCTAGCAAGGATTACTTGCCCTGCTTCTCGCTCCGTTACCAACGGGAACCGAACAATAAAAGCAAGACTCGTTAAGTTGTGTTTTGTCCTGAGATGAAGTGTTCCATACATCAAGTGTAAAGATGGAAATTTGATATACTTCCTGTAAGTGTTAAAATTAAAATTCGGTGATGAGTCGAATATTAAAAACGATAATCAATGAAATCAGAAACAAAAAGGCAGGGCCAATTTGACCCTACCTTTTATGTTGAGATCTTGATCTAATTTAATTTTTTACAACTTCTTTTGATTCTTGCTAAGCCAATCAAACCAAGCTCAGCAATTTGGCTGATTCGGAAGCAGATGTGACGTTATCACCTTAACGTTTATTTTATCACTTAACCTCATCATGACTTTTTAGATACTGATCAAGCTTATAAATATGCGATAAATCCACGTCAGCACTGCCTGTGCCGCCGGTTTCAAACGGATTATCCATATCTTTGATCAGCACTAAAATCCCCGCGATAAGAAAAGTTACTGTAAAAACGATGACCATCCCTATCACGTAGGGGTCAATCATGGAAAACAACAGTATGAATACAACCAATGAAACCGCTACTTGTGATAAAGCATAGGCTGATGGAAGGAAATTCGTTTCTTCTATCGTATCGATCCTGTTTGAGATTTTTTCTATGTTGTTAAGCTCATTCCGCATTTTTATTACATACGGTGGCGCCATGTTCTTTGCCGCCATTGCATTGATGTCATCATCTATTTTCTCGATTATTTCAGCGATTTCCTTCTGCTTCCACTTGTTTGATTCAAACTGGTTTATGATCACACTGATTAAGCTGTTTAGGTGCGAAAGCGCATTGTCGGTTTCCTTTTTTGCCGTAAACTCCAATAGCTCGAAGTCCTTGTGAAGCGCCTTCATAGTTGCCGCCAATTCTCCCGGAATTTTTTCGCTTTCCTTGAAATCGGTCATTACTCCGGCTAATAAAATCGCTATAGTAAAGATTACGCCGCTTATCAATGCTGAAATAAGGGAATCGAGACGCATAAATTCAAGATTTAAGGCGTATATGCCGAATTTAACGCCTGCCAGAACTACTGCTACAGCCGTTGCTTTGATTACTATCATCCACTTGTTCACGTATTTTCTCCTGTTTTTAGTTTTCATATTTTGTCCTTTACGCTTACCTGATCAAAGGATTGATCGGGCTTCGGCAGCTGACATCATTATAATATTTCACAATTTTGCTAAATTAAAAATTGAAAGGAGGAGCTTTATTGGGATAGTTTTCGACTATCTGTGAATCGATGAAGACGGTTTTTCTGTCAGGCAGAGTACCAGATAAACACAGGAAAATAGCCATCAACGAAAGACAACAAATTACAACGGAGGGGGCGGAATCGACATTGATTTTGCTGAAAGTCCCGGAAAGGGATGCCTTAACTTTACAAATGGAACAAGTGGGCAGCAAAAACGCGTTGTCATGGTGATGCAACGTGAGGGCCATGACGCCCAATAATTCCATTTCCAATTCGATAGTGATATAATAGTCGTAAATCCAGTAAGGAGGTACGACGATAGGCCGGAAATCAGGAGGAGAGGAATTACTGGCAATAGCAAAGTCATCATTGCCTAAGGCGAAGACCGTGGAGGGATTAAGAAAATTGCAGGCGGTGGTATTACCCTTGGAGTTTGGTTTAACTTTAGAACAGACAGCCAAAGCAACCGGGGTGTCTGTTGGATGGATTAGCCAGTTGCGGAATCGTTTTATCCAAGAGGACGGGCGTTTTGATGATGAGAGACCAAAAAGAGGCGGAAGATATCGTCAAAACATGAATAGCGAAGAAGAGGAGAAATTTCTTGCGCCATTTTTAGAAAAGGCAAGTAGTGGGGGCATTTTGGTTGTGAGCGAGATTAAAGAAGCTCTGGATAGGCGATTGGGAAGGAAAGTGGCATTGTCATCGACCTATAATCTTTTGCATCGGCATAACTGGCGGAAATTGGCGCCGGATAAACGACATCCTCAGTCGGACATTCAAGTTCAAGACGCTTGGAAAAAAAATTCGCGGACACAGTTGCCGAAGTCAGTAAAGATTGGCCGGAAAAGGTCCCCATCCGCTTGATGTTTATGGATGAAGCTCGTTTTGGGCGTATTTCCGCCACAAGATATTGTTGGTGCCCGAAACCCATTCGTCCGGTTTGCCAGGCAATGGTTAGTCAGGAATATACTTATGCTTACGCTGCTGTTTCTGTAAATGACGGCACAATGGATTCTCTGATTCTTCCATACGTCAATGGAGATTGTATGCAGATATTTCTGGATGAAGTTGCCGCAAGGCACCCCAGTAACCGCGTGATCATGATTCTGGACGGCGCCGGTTGGCATAGAAGTACTGAACTTAAAATCCCCGATAATATTCGTCTCGTAAATCTGCCGCCTTATTCTCCTGAACTTAATCCGGTAGAGCATATATGGGATGATTTAAGAGAGAAATATTTTCACAATCGAGTATTTGATAGTATTGATTCGCTTGAAAATCATTTAGAGGCAGCATTACGCAATATGGAAAATAACCCAGATCGCCTCCATTCAATCGTGGCTTGGCCATGGATTATTAATGCACTATAGATTTAGAAATGGAATAAGAAACAGAATAGCGATAGAAAAATAACATTTTTTATCCGGGTTTGATGCATGGTTGAATGACGCCTTGTTTTATTCATAAATTTAAAGAAATCTTATCATCGATCCTAAAAGACTGTCAACAGGGATATTAATTGTGAAGCAAAAATCGAAGATTACCTCATTTGTTAGCGCGATAATACGCTTGCTTCATACAACTTTACTGTTTTGATGTCATGGTAAAAATTCAAAAACGCTTTCCTTGAAAAATAATACCTGATATACATTTTCGACCCGGAGGGAAATAACTATGGCGATAAATCGCGAACCTCAGGTTTTTTTATTTCTAAGCAAAATCCTGGGGAGAAGTATTATTGGTGCCACGGGCGAAACATTGGGCCGCGTTTATGATTTAACCGCGGAGTTTGTTGAACCTTATCCAATTGTTACCGGCATCATTTTACGCTCCGCCCAGAAAAAAAATCCTGTCGTCCTCCCATGGAAAGATGTGGTGGATATGGATCAAACCATATCGGTTTCCGTCACATCCATCCAGGATTTGTCAATGCTTCATTTACGAGAAGGTGAGGTTCTGCTCAAAGATGCTCTTCTGGATAAGCAGGTAGTCGATACGGACGGCGCCAAAATAAGACGGGTCAATGATCTTCACTTTCTCAAGACGCGACATAGTCTGCATCTTGTTCACGTGGATGTGGGCTTTCGCGGTTTGATTCGCCGTGTCGGTTTAATCAGAGTCTTCGATGCTATTTTTAAAGCCTTATTTGATTACAAATTGCCCAATCATCTTATTCAGTGGAAATTTACTCAGCCACTCAGCTCACCGGATCTTTTACAGTTGAATATTGCCCAAAGCCGTTTGAGCCAGATCCATCCGGCCGATCTGGCGGATATTCTGGAAGAGCTTGATATTAAACAACGCGCTGCAGTGTTTCAGGCTCTGGATGTCGAAACCGCGGCGGAAACGCTGGAAGAGACGGACCTCAAAATTCAGGTCAGCCTGATTAACGATCTCAATTCGGAAAAGGCGTCTGATATTATAGAGGAAATGTCTCTGTCCGAAGCGGCCGACCTGATCGGAGATCTGCCGAAAGCCAAGGCGGAAGGCATTTTAAATGAAATGGAAAAGGATATTGCCGATGACGTCAAAGAACTCATGACCCATCCAGAGCTGGAGGCGGGTGGCATGATGACTACATCTTATCTCAGTTTCAGCCCGACAACTACAGCCCGGGAAGCGTTGGATAAATTCCGCCAGGAGGCAGCAGATGTGGATCTGGTTTATTACATTTATGTAACGGATGAGGAGGAGCATCTACTGGGCGTGATCAGTCTGCGGGATTTGATTCTGGCCGATGCGGATCAAAAACTGGCAGACATCATGGATGAACGCGTTGTTTCGGTAAAACTCGATGACCAACATGATACCATTGCCGAACAGTTTGCTAAATATGCAGTAACCGCCATACCGGTTGTGGATGAAAACGAAAAGATGCATGGCACCATCATCTTTAAAAATCTTCTGGAAATTGTGGCTCCGGAATTGGGCAAGTGAGCTTTGAGCCGCTGTTGTTAGTTATTTATGGAAAAGATTAAAATATTCTGGAAAAAAATCCTGCAAACCGGTTTATGGAAACTGGGGCTCTTTTTTGCCCTCATCGGTCCGGGGATCATTACGTCCAATGTCGATAATGACGCAGGTGGTATTACCACCTATTCCCTGGCTGGCGCCCATTATGGATTAAGTCTTATTTGGATTTTGATTCCCGTGACTGCTGCTTTGATTATTATTCAGGAAATGTGTGCTCGGATGGGAGTAGTTTCAGGCAAGGGACTTTCCGATTTAATCCGGGAGCGTTTCGGCGCGAAGATCACTTTTTATCTGATGATTATTTTGCTTCTAGCGAACCTGGGAAACACACTCTGCGAGTTTGCCGGTATCGCCGCTAGTATGGAAATATTCGGCGTCAGCAAATACATTTCCGTGCCTGCAGGCGCTGCGTTCGTCTGGTGGCTGGTCGTAAAGGGAAATTATAAGTCCGTGGAAAAAGTGTTTCTGGTCGCCTGCGTTTTTTATCTGGCTTATATTTTATCGGGCTTTCTTGTCCATCCGGACTGGCAGGCCATAAGCAAAGCAGCTATCACGCCAACCCTGAATTTCGATGTGGGATTACTTACCATGGCTGTTGGTATTATTGGAACAACAATCGCTCCGTGGATGCAGTTTTATCTGCAATCATCTATCGTGGATAAAGGGTTGAAAGCGGAAAATTATAAATATTCCCGGATGGACGTTATCTTCGGCTCAATAACCGTCAATGTTGTCGCTTTTTTTATTATTATGCTTTGTGCCGTGACATTATTTCAAAACGGGTTAAAGATTGAAACGGCTAAAGACGCCGCTTTGGCTCTGGCCCCCCTGGCGGGATCCTACGCGTCGCTGCTGTTCGCCTTTGGTTTGCTCAATGCATCTTTGTTTGCCGCATCTATTCTCCCGCTTTCCACCGCTTACACCATTTGTGAAGCCCTTGGCTGGGAATCCAGCCTCAATAATAAATTTACAGAAGCACCGCAGTTTTATGGTCTTTACTCGCTGATGATCTTTTTGGGAGCGGGTGTTATTCTACTGCCGAATGTGCCGTTGATTTCCATTATGTTTTATTCTCAGGTTATCAACGGCATTCTACTGCCGTTTGTCCTAATATTCATGCTCCTTCTGATTAATGACAAACGTGTTATGGGAGATTATATCAACAGCAAGCTGATGAATGTTGTTTCCTGGACAACCGTCATCATCCTGATAGGCTTATCCGGCACGATGGTGGTATCGGCTTTCTTCTAATCCTCACCAATATCATGCTTTAGTGTAGTAAATATTTCTACGGAATAAGATGATGGGGAGTCGGAGACAGAAGACCTTTAAAGGAGGAATGATGTGGAGATCAATAAAAAACAAAGGGTGATACTGGCTGTCGTTATCGGGGTTCTCGGGGTTATGGTCCTTTTTCCACCATTTAGAGATACGAACTTCCCCTTTCTTTGGGACAGCGTAGATAAGGGATATGTTGGTTATCGCTTTATTTTAAGCGATACCGAGTTTCTAGGGGTTGACCTAGCTAGATTAATTGCTCAATGGGTTGGTTTTGTGCTTATCGGAGGGATAGCCTTCTTATTTGCCAATAATAGGAAAGGGAAATGAAGATTATCTCTATCGTAAACCAGAAAGGCGGAGTAGATAAAAACACTATAGCAGTAAAGGGGTATAAGGCTCTACTCATAGATGTGGACTATCAAGGATCCGTTACTCGTTAAACCTTTCGAATCGTAATTCACAACGTCAGGACTTTTCAAAATCATTTAGTAGTAGGTGCAAGCGAGGCCCCCGAAGATTCTTTTCTTCTTTATAAAAAAAGTCGGCATCAGCCGGATGAACCAAAATAATTCTATAGTCACGAATAAAAAAACCCCCTCAGTCTGAGAGACCTGAGGGGGCTATATTTACAGATCATGTTTGTTGTTGTAGCGGCTACATCTTTACATTTTCTAATCAGGTTACAATGTTCTTCACTGCATCAATAACAGGGTTGGTAAACAGCGCCATCAAAATGGTGTAAAGAGCAAAGGCGCCAACAACTTCCGCCGTGTACATCTTGTTATACTTCCTTTTCAGGCTGACTAAAATCAGTCCGCCCACAATCAGGCATCCCAGTTGAAAATACGGGAAATTCGTTGCTCCCGCTGCTGCATACTCCGCAAAACCAAAGGTTGCCGTTAAAAGAACTACTGCCGCTGCCGCTACGATGGTTCCTAATGTCTTTTTCATGATCTGTTCCCTCCTGAGGGTAGTTTGTTTATTTGCCTTTATACTAATGAAATTTGCGTGCCAGATTTACAAAGTGATGCCAATATATTTATAACTTATTGAAATAGAAAGATAATGGTGTTCGATTGACCTGCTGATTATGGATGAAACTCCCCTTGTTTGCCTTTTCCCTTTCAATGAAACATTCAAGCCGTTGAACGAAGTGTGGAAACAAAAAAACCGGGAACATTTCTTATGCTTCTTTTGTCTAAATCTCAAAATCGCAAAAAACGCGACATTTCGCAAAGGAGGTCATTTATGAAAAAGTTGAAAAAATATTTAATCATCACTGTTTCTTTATTGCTGGTGCTTTCCTGGTCACAGGCATTTGGTCAACCGGGCGAGTCTGAAGATCGGACATTATCCCCTTATTTCTTTGTCGATAGCAATAACCCGGATACGGACCGGCTGCCGCTCAAATCAACATTGGCGACGGTCAATATTACAGGAGTCATTGCCGATGTACTCGTGACGCAGGTCTATAAAAATGATGGGAAAAAGCCATTGGAAGCCATTTATATTTTCCCTGCATCCACAAGAGCCGCTGTTTACGGCATGAAAATGACCATTGGCAAAAGGGTGATTGAAGCTAAAATTAAAAAGCGCGATGAGGCGCGCCGCGAATATGAGCAGGCCCGCGACGCAGGGAAGAACGCCTCGCTTCTTGAGCAGCAGCGTCCCAATGTTTTTCAGATGAATGTTGCCAACATTATGCCTGGCGATGAAATCAAAGTCGAACTCAAATACACGGAACTGCTGGTTCCGACGGATCGCGTCTATGAATTTGTTTACCCCACGGTTGTGGGGCCACGCTATTCCAATGCCAAAGTGTCGAATGCTTCTCCTTCTGAACATTGGGTGGAGAATCCTTATCTGCGCCAGGGTGAATTATCCGCAACTATTTTCAATATTACCGTGGTCATAAACGCCGGAATGCCCATCAAAGATTTAACCTGCTCATCCCATAAAGTAAACACTTTGTATGAGAACGCGTCAAAGGCGAAAATATCGCTGGATAAGGCCGAAGCCCATGGCGGGAACCGCGACTACATTCTGCGCTATCGTCTGGATGGGAACAACATTCAAACCGGTCTTTTGCTTTCTCAGGGCGAAAAAGAAAATTTCTTTGTGCTCATGATGCAGCCGCCGAAAAGAGTCACCAATAATAACATTCCGGGGCGCGAATATATCTTTATCGTGGATGTTTCCGGTTCGATGCATGGCTTTCCGCTTAACATTTCCAAAAAGCTTTTATCCAATCTGATCGGGAATCTGCGCCCAACGGATAAATTCAATGTTCTGCTTTTTTCCGGCGGCAATTCTGTGATGGCCGAGGAATCGCTTCCGGCGACGTCCACAAATATTCAAAGGGCTATGAATGTTATTGATCGTCAGCAGGGAGGCGGCGGAACGGAACTGCTGCCCGCGCTCAAGCGCGCCTTGGCGCTCAAGAAAGATGATGGTTTTTCCCGGACAGTCATCATTGTCACCGACGGTTATGTGAGCGTGGAAGAAGAAGCATTTGACCTGATCCGCAACAATCTGGGCAACGCCAACATGTTTGCCTTCGGCATCGGCTCCAGCGTCAACCGCCACATCATCGAAGGCATGGCGCATGTCGGCATGGGCGAACCTTTCATCATTACCAAACCCGATGCGGCACAGGAGCAGGCAGAGCATTTCCGTAAGATGATTCAGTCGCCGGTGCTCACGCAGGTGAAGTTCAGCTTTAATGGATTTAATGCTTACGATATAGAGCCGATATCCATTCCCGACGTTACTGGCCGAACGTCCGGTGCTGGTTTTCGGCAAATGGCGCGGCAATCCGCAAGGCTTCATTAAGTTAAGCGGTATTACGGGTGACGGCAAATATTCCGAAACTATCAAAGTGGCGGATTACAAACCGTCCAAAGATAACGCAGCCCTAAAATATCTCTGGGCGCGTCATCGTATCACGATCCTGTCCGATTACAACAAGCTGCGCAAGGATGACAAGCGTGTGAAGGAAGTCACCGAACTGGGTCTTAACTATCATCTGCTGACAGCATACACATCATTTGTTGCCGTTGATAATGAAGTGCGCAATAGAGATGGCAAACTCACCACCGTCAAGCAGCCTCTGCCACTGCCCGAAGGTGTATCTGATTACGCAGTTGGCGGTTATGGAAATTTCGCCGCCGCGTCCGGCCATGCAAAAAAGCTGGGGGATGAGGAGCAAGGCGGAAAGCCGTCTGGCCGAAGACAAGTTGGTGACGCAGGAAATTCAGATTCCTCAGAAAGAGGATGAAGCGCAAAAGATCAGTATTGTCCGTGTGACCGCGGGTAAAGGTTTGGTGATGGACGGAATTCTTAAAGTTGCTCAAGCCAAGTTGAATGAAATCGAAAAGTGCTTTGCTGGTAAGAATTTATCGGGGACAATTAAAATCAATCTGATGATCAACGCAGACGGAACCTTGAAGAATGTGGAGATTGCAAGAGGCACAATTCAAGATGAAAAAATACGCCAGTGCATTATCGATCAAATCAAGCAGTGGCGATTACCGGCAACGGCTGACGGCCGGGTAGTAAAGGCAACAATAGTATTTAAGATTTAATTATCGGCATTTGGTTTGTCGCCCAAGGTCACTGGACGCATTCAGCAACTGGTGGGTTTGCAGCCGGCATAAATTAAGACCACAGCAAAGAGATAAATGCCAGGATTCAACTGGGAAAACAGGGGGCCAGTCCCCCCCTGTTTTTTTTATTTCGCAAACGATTACAATGCCCGGCTTTCCAATTATTGAGGATTGCCGAATTGACACCAGGAGCACGATATGGTGATATATTTCCTTTACAGCGGTGAAAATAATTTATAGGCTTTAACAAAAAAAGAAAGAAATGGGAAAATGCACAGTGACACAAAATACAGCAAAACCAGCCGTCGACTTTCGGTGGCTATCAATACACCTGATAATTTTACTGCTGACCATAATTCAACTTCAAACGGCCCTGGCCGAGCCTGTTTCGGATAGCTCCCAAGCTGTTTCCGTCGCGGCTATGAAGCTTGTTGGGTTCGGAACCGATTCCAAAGCCGGACTCGATGTTCGGGCCGTCGCTACGCTTGTGGATTATGTTCTTTGATCTAAACCGAACAAGGAAACCGATCTACCGACAGTCCATAAAACCCCCGGGGCCTTCTATGTATTCGATACAAGGATAAATTTTTCCAATTTCCTGCAATACTCCTACAGCAACCAAATTCCTTCGGTACTCACAAGCCCGTCGTCTCTTCGCTATTCTCTGTGGAACGGCCAACAGGGGAAATTACAGAAATTGCCCAACAGTTGGATATTGGCCTCGCCGGATGGCTACGATCATTCGCGGATTACAGCGTGATGCCATCACACCGGATCTCACTACCGGCGTTTACTATGAATACGACCTGAATAGAACGTTCATCTTGCTTAATCACAAAGGACGGCAAACGCTCATTACCGTATCCAAACAAATCAATATATCCGATGTTGGTAAAAAGGGTGTCATTCTGGGGAATGATGACGATTGGAATTATTATTATTCGGGTGAACCCGGATCCGCCAAGGCAGGTCTGGGTTGGGTTAAATCCTATATCTATGACTATTTTTCCGTGGCCGTTTATGTTGAGACAGGCTCTTCGCCATCCATGGTCAGAACCGGCATTTTTCAATGGATTCGGGCAGGATGGTCCGGAGTTAATTTTGTTCAAACGCAGCATATCATCAAGGGAATAAAACGATATGCCAAAAATTCAAAATCAATTCTTGAATCGCCGAACCTGCCTGCGCCAAACCAGATAGCCTCGGCTTATCAACGGCTTTCATCCTTGCCCCAAAGTGATTTACTGGGAAAATATGCGGCTTTGCAGCAAGCCCGGCGGTCCCTAGCCGTTCAGAGCGGTAAAATCGAAACAAACAAAATTAAAAGACAGGACTCCTATGCCGGCACCCCTAAAGAACAAATTGTTGAAGAATTGATGCTGGAATATTTGAAGGTTGCCTTGGGCAAGCCATCCCTGTTAGGGAAAAATGTTATTTAGGGTATTATCTAGTCAGCTATCCAACGCTTTAGCGGTATTGTATCGATCAATCCATTCCGTTGTTCATCAATTACACATAAAAACGTCTTGACAAAATGTTGCTATTTGGCTATATGGCCAAATACGAAAGGAGATAGCAATCCATGAAAGAATCCATCAGACCCCGGTATGAGGCTCGCGCGAAGATTCTCAAGGCGATGGCACATCCCAGCCGTTTGCTGATCATTGAGGAGCTGCAAAAGCAGGAACGCTGCGTTAACGAACTCACTGAAATGGTCGGCGCAGACACGTCCACCGTTTCCAAACATTTAAGTGTGCTGAAAAACGCTGGATTGGTTACGGTTGAAAAGAGGGCCAACTGCATTTACTACACCCTACGCTGCACTTGCATCCTCGATTTTATCGGTTGCGTGGAAGATGTGCTTGCCGCGAAAGCGGAAGATCACAAAAAAATTATGAAATCCTGCAAGAAATAGGAGGTTGTAATGAAAATTGAAATATTGGGAACAGGCTGCGCCAAATGTCAGAAGCTTGAAGAACTTGTCCGGGAAACCGTTAAGGCGGAAGGGATTGCAGCTGAGATATCCAAGGTTGAGGACATTAAGAAAATCATGGCCTACGGCGTCATGGCCACGCCAGCCCTGGTGATAGACGGAAAAGTAAAAGTAACCGGAAAACTTCCATCTCCTGAAGAAATTAAACAACTAATCAGCAGTAAATAATAAGGAGTAGCCCATATGGCTGAATGCTGTGTCACCCCTGAAAGCGACAAACAAAACAGGCGGAAATATATTCCCTTTGTGCTGATACCGTTGGCGATTATCATTTATGTGTTTTTGGAGCAGGGTGTTGACTTCTTTGTCTATCGTGTATTGCAGTTGGACAAATCTGCTCATTTGACTGAAGCCATCCGATTTTTTCTCTATGATACACCCAAGGTGCTTATCCTTCTGACGGTCATTGTTTTTGTTGTGGGAATTATCCGCTCTTATTTTTCACCCGAAAAAACCAGAAAGGCTCTGGAAGGGAAACCCTTATTTGTTGGTAATGTCATGGCCGCTTCACTGGGTATAGTAACTCCCTTTTGCAGCTGTTCGGCCATTCCCCTCTTCATTGGTTTTGTGGAAAGCGGCATTCCCCTGGGTGTTACCTTTTCTTTTCTGGTTGCCGCGCCCATGATCAACGAAGTCGCGCTGGTTTTGCTCTTCGGCCTTTTCGGTTGGAAGACCGCTCTGCTTTATGCAGGCATGGGTTTGATTATCGCTATCGTTTCCGGCTGGGTGATCGGCAGGCTTAAAGTAGAGCGCTTTGTCGAAGAATGGGTTTATGAAATCAAAACCGGTGATTTTCAAATGGAAGAAGTAAAGGTTACCTTTCACGATAGAATCCAGGCCGGCTATACGGCTGTTGTCGATATTGTTTCCAAGGTCTGGATTTATATTGTGGCAGGCATTGCGGTGGGGGCTGCTGTTCACGGCTATGTGCCGGAGAATTTCATGGCCTCTTTCATGGGTAAGGGCGCGTGGTGGTCGGTGCCTCTGGCGGTTCTCATTGGCGTACCACTATACTCCAACGCGGCGGGCATCATTCCCATTCTTCAGGCACTCCTCGAAAAGGGCGCAGCCCTGGGCACCGCTCTGGCCTTCATGATGGCAGTGATCGGGCTATCGCTTCCCGAGATGATTATTTTGAAAAAAGTCATGAAGCTGCCACTCATTATTATTTTTATCAGCGTTGTTGCCACAGGCATTATGATTGTGGGATTCATCTTCAACTGGATTTATTAGATAAGCAACAATAACCTTTTGACACGCTTATGGAGATTGTCCGAAATGAAACGTCTTTCAAGATTAAATATTAAAATAGCAACATATGACAATTCTCTGCCTTTCGTTGTTATCGCAATGCGCTCAGCCGATTTCTTTAAGGCCCGATAAACTCAGACCGGAAAACGTCAATTTAGTCACGTTTGTGGAAATCGGTTCGGTCAACTGCATTCCCTGTCAAGCCATGCAGCCGATTATGAAAGCCGTGGAAGAAGAATATAAAGGACAAGTTAAAATTGTTTTTCACGACGTCTGGACGCAGAAAGGGAAAGCCGGACGCAGCGAAATACAATATCACGGGTTATTCCCACACAGGTCTTTCTGGACAAAGACGGAAAGGAATATTTCCGGCACGAAGGATACTTTCCAAAGGCTGAAGTGGTTAGAGTCCTCAAGATGCAAGGGATCAAGTAGATGATTGTTGAATTATTTACCTGGCTGTCACAATGCTCTTACGCAATCTCCCGAGATTGCCATTTTGGCAGCATTCATCTGGGGAGTTATTGTCGGTTATTTTGTCGCCCTGTCATATTGCGTGCATTCCGCTGATTGTGGGATTTATCGACGGGCAGGGAAACATCACCACAAGGCGGGCATTTGGCCTTTCGCTGCTTTTCGGATTAGGCATTTTGATTACGATTGGCATTATCGGACTCATTACCGGACTGTTGGGAAGAATGATGGGCGATATTGGTGGCTACGGCAACTATTTTGTGGCGGTTATTTTCTTTGCGGTCGGTCTTAACTTGCTGGGCATTCTGCCGCTGCCTTTTATGGAAGGAGGCGCGAATCCGAATTATAAAAGAAAAGGCTTGCTGGCAGCTTTTATTCTGGGGCTTTTGTTCGGCATCGCCCTGGGGCCCTGCACATTCGCTTACATGGCCACGATGCTGGGTGTTGTTTTCAGCATGGCTTCCACCAAAATCATTTTTGCCCTTTCCTTACTTCTGGCCTATGGGATCGGACACTGCGCGGTTTTGTTTTCGCCGGCACGTTCACGGAAGTTGTGCAGCACTACCTCCACTGGACTGAAAAGTCGAAAGGCGCGGTGATCCTCAAAAAGATTTGTGGAGTGCTTGTTATCCTTGGCGGTGTTTATTTAATTGCTCTTAATTTTATTTAATGCCGGGATTTGTTCGTATGAAAAAAAGAGTTTTGTTTTTATGCACAGCCAATTCCAGCCGCTCGCAGATGGCAGAAGGCATCGCCAATCATTTTTTCGGTGATAAGATCGCCGCTTTTTCGGCGGGGACGCAAGAGTCTTTTGTTAACCCGAAAGCGATTGAGGTCATGAAAGAAATCGGCATTGATATTTCAAAGCATCAATTCAAAAATTTATCGGAATTTGACGGGCAGATTTTTGATTATGTCATTACGCTTTGTGGCAGTGCCAATGAAACCTGCCCTCTTGTATATCGGCGGCACAAAAAAAACGCATATTGGTTTTGATGACCCGGCGAGGGTGCAAGGCACGAAGGAAGAAGTTCTATGTGAATTTCGCAGCGTGCGAGATGAGATGAAAGAAAAGCTGACTGCCTTTTTTCAGGCAGAGAAAATAATTAATTAAGGGGGAAATTTATGTCGGAACACATTGGCAGTAAATTATCATTTCTGGATCGGTATCTGACGGTGTGGATTTTTGCCGCGATGATTCTGGGTGTGGGGCTGGGCTATTTTATTCCCGGCGTGGAAGCCTTTATTAATTCATTTCAGGTGGGAACCACCAATATCCCCATTGCGGCGGGGCTCATTTTGATGATGTATCCTCCTTTTGCCAAAGTGAAATACGAGGAAATGCCGCAGGTATTCCGTAACGGAAAAGTTCTCGGACTTTCTCTGGTCCAAAACTGGCTGATCGGACCGGTTCTGATGTTTATCCTGGCAATTGTGTTTTTGCCGGATAAGCCCGAATATATGGTGGGCCTGATCATGATTGGTCTGGCGCGCTGCATCGCGATGGTGATTGTCTGGAACGAACTGGCCAAAGGCAACACGGAGTATGCCGCAGGCCTTGTCGCCTTCAACAGTATTTTCCAGGTGCTTTTTTATAGCGTATTTGCCTGGTTTTTTATCACCGTACTGCCGCCCTATTTTGGATTTTCCGGCAGCGTTGTGGATGTCAGTATCCGCCAGATCGCTGAAAGCGTCTTTATCTATCTGGGCATTCCCTGTATCGCCGGCGCGCTTACCCGTCTCATTGGGGTGAAACTCATGGGAAAAGAGAAGTATCATGCGCGCTTTGTACCACTGATCAGTCCGCTCACGCTGATTGCGCTACTTTTCACCATTGTGGTGATGTTCAGTCTGAAGGGAAATTTGATTATTACGCTGCCGCTCGATGTCGTGCGGATTGCCATCCCGCTGTTGATCTATTTTGTGGTCATGTTTCTGGTGTCGTTCTATATGGGTAGAAAATTGGGAGCGGATTATTCCAAAACAACGACACTGGCTTTTACGGCAGCCAGCAACAATTTTGAGCTGGCGATTGCGGTGGCTATTGCCGTTTTCGGCATTAACTCCGGCGCTGCTTTTGCAGCCGTCATCGGCCCGCTGGTCGAGGTGCCGGTGATGATCGGCCTGGTCACGGTCGCCCTGAAGTTTCAGAAGAGATATTTTTCCACGAAAGTTTAAATTAAATCGATATACAGGGAGGTTTACTGATTGATGTTTGAAAAATTAAAGTTACCGTTTGCTGCCATATGCATTGCAGCCATTCTTTGCTTGTCTGTTTTTGCGTTAAACGCAAACGCTCAGAGGGTGATTCCTTCGATGGGGGTTGGCCCCTATGAAGTGTTTATGTTTTCCGATTATTTCTGCCCGCCCTGCAAGCAAATTGATACGAAGGCAGAGCCGCTGATGAAAGAGTTACTGGAGTCGGGAAAAGTCAAGATTACCTTTGCTGATGTGCCCTTTCATCGCGCGACACCCATCTATGCGAAGTATTACCTTTACGCGGTTAACGGGCATCAATGATCGGAAATATTCACGTTCGCAGAATCCTTTTCAGATGCTGCACAAGTAAAGCGTATCGAAACAGCGATGCTCTGCTGGGCTATTTGAAAGAAAAGAAAATTTTCGGGAAATGTCTGGACGAAAAAGCCATTTTTTCGATCCTGAGCTCTATGATCAAAGAAAATAAAGTGGATCAGACGCCGACCTGCGTCATCCAGTATTCCCAATGGATGGTAAAAAATATGTCGGCACGGAAGAAATTGGATTGGATTGACGGAGTTAAAGACGCATTTGGCAACGGTGAAAAAGTAATGTCCCACGTTTTGGTTCTCGGCGGATAGAAGGCCGGGTTATTCGAACCATAAGGATCGCTTAATATGGATGCCCAGAGGAGGTGCCATGATGGAAGATAAAATAAGGATCTACGGAACAGACACCTGACCATTTTGCAACCAGGCTCGGGAAGCCTATGGGGACAGGGCCGTATACATCAATGTCGATGAAGACCCTAAAAAACTTGAAGAAATGCTGGCCTATTCCGGCGGCAAGACGCAAGTGCCCGTGATCGTGGAAGGCGACAAGGTGAGGGTCGGTTTCGCGGGGGATGTGTCCCTGCGAGGCGGCATTCCTCTTTTCGGCGGCACCTGAGCGGTAAAATAATGACCCTCGTTGAGGCGTCCTGAAAAGCAACAAAGATAACTGACGGTTAGAAGATCAGCAAGTGAACCATTAACCTAAAAAACGATAGGAGGAGTTATGTTCAAAGTCACAGAAAAAGCAAGCGAGATGATCAGAGAATTCCTGAAAAATCAAAAAGATCCGAAGCCCATCCGGATTACGTCGCAGGTGGGCTGAGGCGGTCCCACCCTGGGTATGGCTCTGGATGAGCCTATGAAAGAAGATCTGGAATTCTCTGATAGGGATGTAAAGTTTATCATTGACAAGAAATTATTTGAGGAAGTCAAGCCCATAAGTGTGGATTTTGTAGAGTCCGCCGCCGGTTCCAGCTTTAAGCTGACTTCAAACCTGGCGGCAGGAGCAGGCTGCGAAGGTTCATGCTGTGGCTGAAGAAGGGCAACACCTCAAGCGCATTGGAAATGTAGAAGGAAGATGAACAACCATGCCGGAAAACGATGTAGCGCAAATCAGCGTCAAAGGCAATTTGGTCTGGCATCATCGGACTGCAAAACATTATGGCGGCAATGGCGTCCGAATTACAGCACAACAGTCCGATGGAGGTGATGGGCGGAAATGGTCAGACAGCTTGCCCTGAAGAATTATATCCCCGGCGGCGCCCGGAATCATTATGCACAGGCTTTTGCCCGTGAGTTCAGAAAATTCCTCGGACAACCGGTAGAGGAAGAGCTTTGTCAGTACTCAGGGTTCTCATTCTGGGGCCGGGATGCGCCCAGCGCAGTCGTCTCGAAATGGATGTCCGGGACGTTATGGCTCAAATGAATGCACCGGGAGAAATGCTCCATGTCTCCGATGTGTGTGAAATAGGTAAGTATGGCGTCATGGGTACACCAGCGCTGGTGATCAACAACAAGGTCGTTTCCGTCGGAACGACGCCGGATAAGAAAAAAATACGGCAGTGGCTGGAAGAGGCTATCCGTCAGATGCAGACCGGAACGACCTGAAAAGGAGAAGCTTTTATCGGTTGCTCCCAAAAATTCTGGAGGAAATGTTTCATGAAAGAAGGCAGAAACTTTTATTAATTGTCACGATTCAATACTTACTTTTTTCAGTCATGACCCTTGCGTCAACAAAAATCTATCCTGTCAAACTAGCTGCCCCGAATCCTAGCTAATATCTGTGAAATATCAAACAGTTGTCTAAATAGATTAAACAACGAACATGGCCCTATGACATAACTGAAAACATTTAATCCGGTATTGTATTTCCAAGAAAGCCAATTTTTTGTAAATATTCCTGCTGTAAATATTTCTTGTAAAGGTCATGGATATTTGATTAATATTCTATGACAAATTTTAAGGCTTCACTAATAAAGCATCGTCCTCTGTTGGATGGGACCGGTATTATAGTGAAATATATAGGTTAAAATGTCGTAACGGCTAAAGGTCATGGCGGCGCAAGGGAACATGATCGACAGGCTAAAGAAACCGATAAGTCTTGCTTGCTTGTGGAACCTAAAAGTTCTCTGGGGGAATTACTGGCGGGCAAAGGCAACGAGAAAAACGTGAGGAGAATCTATGGGTGAAGGCATAAATGATTACACCAAGAACATCGTTGATTTGAGACGCCACATGTGGATGGATGGCATCGAAGTGGAATTGCGCCGGCTGATCTGGCAGATTGCCGTGGTCGGTAAGTACATCTCCGCCAAAATCCATGAATCCAACCGCAAGTTGGCCGGTTTTAAAAATATTTATGGTGAAGAACAACTGGCGTTGGATCGTGTCACCGACGACATCCTGAAAAATAAATTACAAAACTCCGGATTTGTGAGCCATTACGCCTCTGAAGAGTTGGACGACATTGTCGCCATTGGCAAGGGTCAGGAGAAATATATTGTCACCGCCGACCCGCTCGACGGCTCTTCACTGGTGGACACCAATCTGGCCATTGGCACGATCATCGGCATCCACAACAAATCCATTTTTGATAGCGGAAGAAATTCGATGGTGGCCGCGCTTTACATCACATACGGTCCGCTGATCACAATGATCTATTCGGCGGGGAAAGGTACGCACGAGTTTGTTCTGGATCGGGAAGGAGAATACGTCCTTTCCGAAGAAAAAATTCAACTCAAGGAAAAGGGGTCCATCTTTTCACCTGGCGGTCTGCGCCGCGACTGGACGGATGCGCATCTGAGGTTTATTGAGAAACTGGAGAAAGACGGCTACAAGCTGCGCTATAGCGGTGGATTTGTTCCCGACATCAATCAGATTCTGATTAAAAGGGGCGGTCTGTTCACCTATCCCGCGCTGAAAAAATCGCCCCAGGGTAAACTGCGGCTGCTGTTTGAATTGCAGCCGATGGCTTTTATTATGGAACAGGCCGGCGGTCTTGCCACGGACGGCAAAGAAGATATTTTGTCCCTGAAGGTCACCTCGGTTAATCAACGTGCGCCGGTTTACATCGGCTCTGCGGCGGAAGTGCGAATGGCGGGGCAATTCCTGTCGCAATAATTACAGATTAAAGGAGCAGCCATGATTTACGAAAACAAAGATCAGTTGAAAAAAGGATGCGAATCGATACTCGCCTTTGACGGTGGCAATGTCCGCGTTTTAGATGAAGCCAGGTTTCAGAGTAAGTTGATTGACGATTTGATTTATACGGTTGTGTTCAGTCCCGACCCGGCCACACAGGAAGCTGCGGGCTTTCTTATTCGCCGGGGAGCCGCCGCGATGGGGATTGTGTCCGCGTCAATTCAACCGCTTTATGAGGCGATGGGAAGAAAAGAAGTCGGCGGTTTTACCGTGCCGGCGATCAATATCCGCGGCATCAGCTATGATGTTGCGCAGTCCGTATTTCGTGCCGCGATGAAAGGGAAAGTAGGACCGGTTCTCTTTGAAATTGCCCGTTCGGAAATCGACTACACCCAGCAAAGACCTTTCGAATACAACTGCGCCATCACCGCGGCGGCCGTCAAATCCAACTGGCGCCGCCCGGTTTTTCTGCAGGGCGATCACTTTCAGATGAACGCCAAGAAATTTTCCGCTGACGCGGATAATGAAACACAGACGGTTAAGAACTTGATTTGGGAAGCTATCGAAGCCGGATTTTATAACATCGACATTGACACCTCCACACTGGTGGATTTGTCTCAGCCCACGGTCAAAGATCAGCAGAGAACTAACTTTACGCTCGCGGCGGAACTGACCACGATGATTCGCGATCTGGAGCCGGAAGGCATTACGATTTCCGTAGGTGGTGAGATCGGCGAAGTCGGAGGCAAGAACAGCACGGTCGAAGAGCTGCAAGTCTTCATGGACGGCTATCTGGAGGAACTCAAAAAGCGCGGCGACGCCTTCAAAGGTATCAGCAAGATCAGTGTCCAGACCGGGACGACGCACGGTGGTGTACCGCTGGCCGACGGCACGGTCGCGAAAGTCAAAATTGATTTTGACGTTTTGCAGAAACTATCCGAAATCTCCCGTTTGCAGTATGGGCTCGCCGGTGCTGTTCAGCATGGCGCTTCGACGCTGCCTGATGAAGCGTTTTACCGCTTTCCCGCCACCGGCACCGCCGAGATTCATCTGGCGACCGGGTTTCAGAATATGATCTTTGACAGCAAATGTTTTCCGGGTGAGCTGCGGGTGAAGATTTATGATCATCTGAAAACAAATATGAAAAATGAATGGAAGGAAAAAGATACGGAGGAGCAGTTCATTTATAAAACCCGCAAGAAAGGCTTCGGACCGTTCAAGCTGGAATTATGGCATCTGCCGGTAGATATTCGTAACAGCATCTGCGCCGAACTGGAGCGTCAATTTGCCTTCTTGTTTGACAAGCTCAAAGTCAACGGCACCAGGGCCGTTCTCGACCAATATGTTCAGCCGGTTGATGTGCCGCTGAAAATGCCTGCGGCGCTGAAGTAAAAACACATGAAAGCGGCTGTTTTGGAGAAAATTACGAATGTTCGTGAGAATCCGCAGCCGCTTTCTTTTGTGGATGTTCCCGATCCCGTGCCCGGCAAGAGACAAATTCTTATCCGGGTGTCCGCCTGCGGGGTGTGTCATACGGAACTCGATGAAATCGAAGGCCGGACGCCGCCTTCTTCTTTCCCCTTTATTTTAGGACATCAGATTGTCGGAGTGGTCAAAACGCTGGGCCCGCAGGCGATGAAGTTTTCCGAAGGTCAAAGAGTCGGCATCGGCTGGATCGGTTCAGCCTGCGGAAAATGTCCGGCCTGCAAGCGAGGCATGGGCAATCTTTGTCCGGATTTTAAAGCGACCGGCCGAGATTTACCCGGCGGTTACGCGCAGTATGTCGCTGTTGCGGAAGATTTTGCTTTTTCCATCCCTGATATTTTTTCTGATGCGCAGGCCGCGCCGCTTTTGTGTGCGGGCGCCATTGGTTACCGCTCGCTTCGTCTGACTGGCCTTACCGATGGCCAGCCCTTGGGACTGACCGGTTTTGGCGCGTCGGCGCATCTGGTTTTACAGCTGGCCCGTCACCTTTATCCCCATTCCGAAGTATTTGTTTTTGCCCGCTCTGAACGCGAGAGGAAATTCGCGCTGGATTTAGGCGCAGTCTGGGCGGGGGATACAACTGAAAAGAGTCCACGAAAACTTGCGGCCATCATCGACACAACGCCTGTATGGAAACCAATAGTCGAAGCCTTGGAAAATCTCGCGCCGGGCGGTAGACTGGTGATCAACGCCATCCGCAAGGAAGACGGGGACAAGGATCAGCTCCTCAGGCTCGATTACCCGCTGCATTTGTGGCAGGAAAAGGAAATCAAGAGCGTAGCGAATGTCGCGCGCAGGGATATTGAGGAATTTCTGGCGCTGGCTGCGCAGATACCGATTATTCCGGAGGTGGAGGAATATCCCCTCGCTGATGCCAACCGGGCGCTCGCTGAATTAAAGGCAGGCATTATCCGCGGTGCGAAAGTATTGCGAATGGATTAATCCCCGATCTGCCAGCTGACGACGTACTCCAATGATTTTATTTGAGGCGCGGCATCTTCTCTGCGCCAGGATCCTTTCAGCCCCAGTTGTTGTGCCGTCAGTTCAAAATGGCACATCGCAATGCCCATATCGATATCCTGCAAAGAAACCTCTTGTGGATACCAGTAACCGGGTGTGCGCGAAAGGTAAAAGGAAAAAGTTTTTCGGTCTTCCTTATAGATAATCCGCCAGGGCTGCTTATTGGATGCCGAAGGCGCCAACCGGACATTTTCCAAGGCTTCGGTATAAGGACCAGCCTCATCCTGGGGGAGTGGCAAAGAGAATATGCCGTTAAAAAAAAGTTCCGACCAGGGTTTGCGAAAGTCGGAACCGGCAATGCGCCGCATGACTCGTTCCACTAGGCTGCGTTTATCCGCCGCATAGCCTATGGGACTGATGCTGGGCAGCAGTTCGCCCGGGCGCAAACCGGCAGCCCGGCCAAATGCGCCAATCGAAAAGGTGCCGCCCATCCAGCAGGTTCCCAGACCCAATTCGGTTGCTTTTAAAATGAGCTGTTCCTTGCAGTATCCGTAATCCTGAGCGGCCATCGGCAGCGTCGGTTGGAGAATTCCCGCAAGAAAAAGATGAGCGTTTTTGATCACACCGTAAGTGCCCAATTTTTTCCAATCCTCGCGAGACAAAGACGCCATGGAGATCAGCACAAATCGAGGCGTGTGACCAAATGGCCCCTGGCGCGGCGCGTTAACTGCGTCTGAAAATTGCCGCAGGACGGAACTGGGAATAGGGTTGTCCGCATAGGACCGGCACGAATACCGTTTTTGAATGATGTCCGACACAGGTGTCATGATGCCTCCTTCAAAATTATTATTGTCAATTATTCTTCGATTACTTTATACTAAATAAAAAAATTTACATCACCATTCTTGGATTCGGAGGAATACAAAGATATGAAACTAGCCACCGTTGAACAAATGCGTGGAATGGATCGTCAGGCGATCGAAAAATTAGGCATTTCCGAAGAAATCCTTATGGAAAACGCGGCTTTGGCGGCTGCGATGTTGCTGAAAAGCCAAATCGGTATTCGCGGCAGGAAGTTTGTAATTTTCTGCGGTGTGGGCAATAACGGCGGCGACGGCCTGGCTCTCGAGCGCTTGATTTCGTCCGGTGGCGGAAGCGCTAAAGTATTTTTGGTGGCGTCACCAAAGAAATACAGCGGCGCGGCCAAGATCAATTATGACATCCTGTGCAATCTCTCTGCGGATATTCAATTGTTGACAAAAGCGGAGGAGGCCAGAATCGAAACGCTGCACTGCGACGCCGTCGTGGACGCTATTTTCGGCACGGGTCTGGATCGCGAGGTCAAAGGACTAGCTGCCGATGTCATCGCGCTTATCAACGTCTGCGGCCGGCCGGTGCTGAGTCTGGATATTCCCTCCGGCATCAACGGCGATACGGGAAAAGTCATGGGTATCGCAGTCAAAGCCGATTACACCGTTACGTTCGGCCTGCCGAAGATCGGGAATCTGCTATACCCCGGTTATGATCATTGCGGTGCGCTCACGGTGACGCATATTTCTTTTCCACCATCCCTGTATGATTGTGATGATCTTCGCATGCAAACCAACGGTTTTGTTCCGCTGCTGCCCCGGCCTGTGGAGGCCTACAAAGGCTCAGTGGGGGATGTTTTATTTATTGCCGGAGGCGCCAACTACTTCGGTGCGCCGTATTTTTCCACCATGTCTTTTTTAAAAGCGGGAGGCGGATACGCAAGGCTGGCCGCTCCGGCGTCGATTATTCCGTTTGTCGCGCAGTCAGGCCGTGAAATTGTTTATCTGCCGCAAAGGGAAACGGCGGCGTTCAGTCTGTCGCTCAAGTCCAAACCGGAGTTGCTTATGCATGCGGAAAAAACCGACATGGTCGTGATCGGGCCCGGTCTGTCTTTACAGGAAGAAACAACAAAGCTGGTGCGGGAACTGGCCGCTGTTATTTCCAAACCGCTTTTGATTGACGGCGACGGTCTGACGGCCATTGCGGAGCGGCCGGAAATATTGCTCAAACGAAAAGCGGCGACGATTCTCACGCCCCACGCAGGCGAGATGGCGCGACTGGCACGCAAAACCGTGACGGAAGTGAATGCCGACAAGATCGGTGTGCTGCGGGATGTGGCCAGAAAACTCAACGCCACGGTTGTTTTCAAAGGTGCGCATTCACTGGTTGGCCTGGTGGATGGACGGATCTATGTCAACTTAAGCGGCAATCCGGGGATGGCGACGGCCGGTTGCGGCGATGTTTTGACTGGTTGCGTCGCGGCCATGGTTGGTCAGGGATTGAGTCCGGAACTGGCCACACGTAAAGGTGTTTTCCTGCACGGCTACTCCGGAGACTTGGCCGCCGCGCAAAAAGGTGCGGATGGTATCACCGCGACTGATATTCTGGAACATCTGCCGCAGGCGCTGAAAAACGACCGGGCAGGGAATGTCGATGCAAACTATTATGAGTTGCCGGTAATTTTGTAGAGTCCGGACTATACAGCCTAAACGTCCCATATGAAAATCGCGCCACTCGTCGGGAAAATCCATTCCTCACTGGAAATTTTAATGTTGATCGATTTGCCTCTGCTGGCGTGGACGACCGCCTGGGGATGGCGGCCGGCAAAGAAGCTTTCCGCCCGGACATTTTTCAAATTCGCGTTTTCATAGTTGAAGTTGATCTCCAGACCGCGTGTCGGGTATAATAGATACGCGGCATACGTTCTATTACTCTTGGCTTTCTTGGTTAGAATCTCAATCTCGATTTTTACTTCCGTGTTGATCTTGGATTTCAGCGCATCGCTGCCGCACCAGACTTCATAGCCGCGTTCAGTCTTTTTGGCTTCAATGATGGGAATGTCCTTGCCGTCGATTCGCATTTTCTCTACGGTGAAATCACGTTCGATCACCAGATCATCTCCGCCGAGTATCCAGCGGTATTCGCAATGCTCGTCTTCAATCAATGCCGCTAGCTGTAAGCTGTCCGAGGCGCAGCCGATCATGAAGATGTCGCTGCGGATTGTTTTTTTATATTCGACATGGGTTCTCAACTGAAAATAAGCGTCCGCGCGCCTTTTGTGTTCAGCGACTTCCGGCAGTTGCGCGATGGTAATATCGTAGCGGAAAGAGGAGCGCAGTTCGAGCTGCCGGTCTTCCTTTCCAAACAGGGTTTCAAACATTTCATAGTAGATGGCGTCGCCCAGTTCCTCGTTGCGGGTGCGGGTTTGCAGGTAATGGCGAATGATATTGTCAATGCGAGCGATGGATTTTTCTTCGCCGGGCACAAAGATTCTTCGAAGTCTCGGTTCCACCGCGTCGGTTTTTCCTTTTTGCAGAAAGATGCGCGGGGCGCGCTTGCCCAAAGCGCAAAGCACTTCATAGCTGATGGTTTTTGCCTTGGCGGCAATTTCATTGGCGCTGATGTATTCATCTTGCTGTCTTCCCAGTAAAACCACTTCATCGCCGACTTTGCAGTCGGGAATATGCGTGACATCCAACGTGCACATGTCCATGGACACCCGCCCGATGACCGGCGCGCGCCGGCCGCGAATGAGGGCCTCACCCTGATTGGAAAGGATAAAGGGGTAACCGTCACCGTATCCCACCGGAATGGTCGCCACACGGGTTTTGTCTTTGGTGATATAGGTTCTGTTATAGCCGATGCCGTAGCCTTTGGGGAATTCCTTGATGAGAACAATCGTGGTTTTAAACGACATCACAGGCGCGAGTGCCGCTTTGCCTTTTGTTTCTTCCGAGGGATAAATGCCGTACGTCATGATGCCGGGACGCGCCATCTCCAGTTTTAACGCCGGGTAATTCAGGATCGCGCCGCTGTTATCCATATGCCGGATGGGAATGTTGATACCCATCCGGTGCAATTCAGCAAGCAGTCCGGAAAACAATTGCCACTGTTGATCGTTATACGGCGTCATCATTTCGCTCGATGCAAAATGACTGAACAATCCCTCCAGTGTGATATGGGGCAGGGTCTTGATGTGTTGGATCAAATCAACAGCTTCGCTGTGCATCGTGCCGCCGCGTCCCATGCCGGTATCGACTTCCACGTGAACGGATAGTGTCCGGAAGGCGCGGACCAGTTGTTCTTCGAGAGCGAGGGCGAATCCCGCGTCGGAAACGGACGGCGTGAGGTGGTATTTGATCATGTCGGGAATTTCGGATAAGGTGGAAGGCCCCAGAATGACAATGGGTGCTTCAATTCCGCTCACGCGCAACTGAATGCCCTCGTCGGCGTTGGCCACGCCCAGCATCCGCGCGCCCGAGCGCAGAGCGGCATGGGATATTTCAATCGCGCCATGACCGTAAGCGTCGGCTTTGACGGTCTGCATGAAATCAACCCCATCGCCGATCAATCTTCTGATTTCCTGCAGGTTGCCGCTAAAGTTGTCCAGGTCCACTTCCACCCAGCTGCGGTATTTCTGCTCGTTTTTTAAAATCATTTTCTCGTCATCACAAACACAATATTCCACGGCTCGGCTGGCGGGTGTTCCTATTTTGGTTCATGCTGTGCTGTTCCCCTATTGAAAAATCATACCAAAGCGCCGGGTAAAGTCAAGTTATCCTTTGTTTTAGGATAGAAGCTCCAACCGATGATCTCGTTGGGACATTATTACAACAGATTTTGTGTAACGTGAAAAAAAATGAATAAAAAGTCAATCAATGCTTGAAAGAAAAATATTTTTGAATTAAAATCAAATAACTTTAGATGAACAGAGGGCGGTAGTTAAGACCCATCAACAACGAGGAGGGAGCGAAAATGTCAAAAGTAAGGCCTGGTGATGTTCTGAGTTGTGAAGTGTGCGGACTTTCTGTCATTGTGGATGAGGAATGCGGCTGCGCGATCGCCGAACTGATCTGCTGCGAAGAACCAATGGAAAACAAAGGTCCTAAACCGCCAAAGAAAGTGGTCGCTGCGCCGAAGAAAAAAGCGGTTGTGAAAAAGGTAAAGCCGGCTGTGAAAAAACCTGCCTTGAAAAAAAAGGTGGTAAAGAAGGTAGCAGCCAAAAAACCCGCGGCCAAAAAACCGGCAGCAAAAAAGAAAACGGCTAAAAAATAATCAGGACAGATGATTTCGGCCATGGTTGGCAGTCTCAGTTCCCTGATTTGAGGGGCTTCCGGTTTTTATTATCTGATTGCTGATCAGGTACCTTTACCTTTTGATTAAAAATATCTATTCCATTTTCAATCAAGCGCTACCTTTATTGGCGTCGTCGGTTTCCTTGATGTATAGGCAGGGAGAGTCTCAAGCCTTTCCCTGCGCGCCTTCCCCCGGCTGCCGTGGTATCATCGTTGCTTTGGAAATGTGGAATTACCTGCGGCGTCCTCCGCCCAGCAGAGAACCCAAAACACCGCGGAAAATTTCCCGGCCGACGGATGAACCGATTGAACGGGCAACGCTTTTGGCTGCGGCCTGCACGATCCCTTCGGTGCGTCCGCCGCGGGGACCGGTGCGTCCGAAGATGATGTCGCTAAGTCCACCGCCCAGTAATCCGCCGCCACTTGGGGTGGAAGCATCTTGAGTACCCGCCTGAGTTGAGGGCTGCGCTGAAGCCGGCGCGCCCTGGACGGAGGCGCGCAGTTTTTCATAGGCAGATTCACGATCCAGCGTCTTCTCGTAATGTCCATAAATAGTAGAGCCTTTGACGGCTGCCGTTCGCTCCTCCTCGCTTAAGATACCCAGACGTGAACAAGGTGCAATGACAAAGGATCGTTCCACCTGAGACGGACGGCCTTTTTCATCCAAAAACGAGACCAACGCTTCGCCAACGCCCAGTTCCGTGATCACGTCGGCCGTGTTGAAGGCTGGATTGGGGCGCATAGTGTCTGCCGCCGTTTTGACTGCTTTTTGATCGCGGGGAGTGAAGGCGCGCAGGGCGTGTTGCACACGGTTGCCCAGTTGCGCCAGGACGGTTTCGGGGATGTCCAGTGGATTTTGCGTGACAAAATAAACGCCCACACCTTTGGAGCGAATCAGACGTACCACCTGTTCGATCTTTTCCAGCAAAGCGGCCGGCGCGTCGTTAAACAGCAGATGCGCTTCATCGAAGAAGAAAACCAGTTTGGGCTTTTCGACATCTCCGACTTCGGGCAGTTGCTCAAAAAGTTCTGCCAGCATCCACAGCAGGAAGGTGGAGTAGAGCTTGGGATTGTTATAAAGCTTGTCGGCAGCAAGCACATTGACCACACCGTGTCCTTCAACGTCGGTCTGCATCAGGTCGGCGATATCCAGCATCGGCTCCCCGAAGAATTTGTCGCCACCCTGTTCGTCAATCGTTAATAGTCCGCGTTGAATCGCGCCGATGGAGGCCGCGGAAACATTGCCGTACTCCGTGGTGAACTGCTTGGCATTGTCGCCCACGAACTGGATCATGGCCCGTAGGTCTTTCAAATCCAGTAAAAGTAGGCCGTTGTCGTCGGCAATTTTGAAGACCATTGTCAGCACGCCGGACTGGGTTTCATTGAGATTCAACAGCCTTGCCAAAAGCAGGGGGCCCATATCCGATACAGTGGCGCGGACCGGATGCCCCTTTTCCCCGAATACATCCCAGAACACAGCTGTATTGGCGCGCGGTTTAAAATCTTTGATGCCGATTGATTCGAGCCGTTTAAGCATTTTCTCGGAGGCGACGCCCGCCGCCCCAATACCGGAGAGGTCTCCCTTGACGTCGGCCATAAAGATCGGAACGCCGATGGAAGCGAAGGATTCGGCCATTTTTTGCAACGTAACCGTCTTCCCTGTACCGGTGGCGCCGGTAATGAGTCCGTGACGATTGGACATATTCGGCAACAGAACAACTTCTTTTCCCTGGGACATTGCGATGACTAATGGTGCGGCCATATTGCTCCTTATTGGTGTTGCATAGACCTTCTTAATAGAGATTATCTTTGTAGGTACTATAAAAATAAGTCCGGTCAATGTCAATTTAATATTTTGTTTTTTAAACATAGGTTTATCCGAGTGAAAAATATTCGTTTCATCGCTTGCAAACCATTTTTTTAAAGTTTATAAAAGGGCGTAAAGTTGTTAGGACTAAACACATCCATAGCATTATTTCGGGATATACAAAAAATTAGGAGGAAGAAAATCATGGGCAATGTTTTCAATTTTTCGGGTAAAACAGCGATTGTCACAGGAGCAGGAAGAGGGATTGGCCGGGTGATTGCTCTGGGATTAGCCGAAGCAGGAGCCAATGTTGTTTTGTGCAGCCGGACTAAAGCCGAAATTGATGGCGTCGCGGATGAAATCCGCAAAAAAGGCGGCAAAGCTCTGTCCGTTGTGACCGATCTGACGGTTCATGAACAGTTGGAGAATCTTGTGAATGCAACGATCAAGGAATTCGGCCGAATCGACATTCTGGTTAACAATGCCGCCCGCAGCTTTCTGCGTGGTCTGCTCGATTTGCGCGAAGACGGATGGGACAAGTGTTTCAACACCAACGTCAAGGCCGTCTGGCTTTTGAGCCGCCTGGTTGCGCGTCAGATGATTGAACAAAAAAGCGGAAAGATTGTCAACATTACAACAGTCGGCGCGGATAAGGCCGAAGCGGGCATGGCCGCCTATGGCTGCAGCAAGGCGGCACTCAAGATGCTTACGCGTTGCATGGCCCGTGAATGGGCCCAACTGGGCATCAATGTCAATGCGGTTGCGCCCGGATTTACCCGCACGGATTTTAGCAAACCCATCTGGTCCAATCCTGAAATTGAACAGCTTATCCGTAAAACCATTCCCAAGGGAAAAATCGGCGAACCGGAAGACGTTGTCGGAGCAGTGCTTTTTCTGGTGTCCACCGCTGCGGACTATATCACCGGCGATACGATTTATGTCGATGGCGGAACGATGACGACCTAATCGCTGTCCCGGAACTGGAAGACGCATACATTAAAATGGTCAAATTCGTGGTGTCAGAATATTACAGTGACGTAACCCGCTACACGACCAGCGCTTTTCTTCGTATGAAACTGGGGGACGAACTGAAAAAAAGGCATCTTGCGCCACATATCTTTCAGTCCAAGGAAGAAGCCAGACAGGCGCTGGAAAAGAAAGGATAAATGATGCAGGGGGCAATAACCTAATGCCCTAATCACCCGAAGGTGACGCGAGGGCACTCGAGGTTACACGAAACTATTTTGCCCCTACAAACGTCAAAATAGTATTGAAAATATTTCATTAACAGGATAGAAGTCACCCTGACCTGTATATAGTGTGAGATACAAACTGTCTTGGACAGTTAAAAAATAATAAGAAAGAAGAAAAATTATGCCGATTGAAATTAAGATGGAAGGACAGGTGGCCGTTGTTACGTTGAATGAAGGGGAAAACCGTTTGAATCTGGATTTCCTGCAAAAGTTTATGGACGCGTTGGATCATATTGAAAAAGAGACGAACGCCAATGTCCTGGTCGTGCGCGGCGCAGATGCAAAAATCTTCAGCAACGGGATTGACTTGGAGTGGCTGATGCCGATTATGCAGAAAAACGATGTGGCAACGGCAAAGAAATTTATTGAAAACATGATGGCGCTTTTCCGAAAAATTGCGCTGTATCCAATGCCCACGATTGCCGCGATGACCGGGCATGCCTTTGCCGGCGGCGCGATCATGTGCTGCTACTTTGATTTTCGTTTCATGCGGTCGGACCGGGGCTTTATGTGCTTTCCGGAAGTCGATCTGGGTATTCCGTTTCTGCCGGGCATGATGGCGGCCATGAAGAAGGCCATTCCGCGTTACAAACTCGATGAAATGGTGCTGACCGGAAAACGTTGCGCCGCGCAGGAATGCGAGGAGCATCATATTATTACGAAGGCCTGCCACATTGACCAGTTGATGGACGAGGTCATGAATTTTGCCAAACTTCAGAATAAGCGACGCCCGGTGGTTGACCTCATTAAAGCGGAAATGAACAAGGATATTATTTACGCGATCGATCATGAGGATCCACCGATCATCGCGTCCGGACGCTTCAACGTTTGATTAATCTTAATATTGAATAGGAAGCCTAAAGCAGAAAAGATTCTTCTGGCTTCTAATGAAATGACAGCTCCATCGCATACAAACGGCGATGGAGCTGTCATTTTAATCAAAGATTAGCGTTCGAAAGAATGCATCTCTTCAAAATTGCCGTATGCTTAGAAGAGGAAGGAAGATATTCACCTCTTATATAAGTATGCTAAGCCCAGATGAACCATTTTTCACATATCGGTTTTCACTTTACCGGGCCCTCTTTTTCGTTGCAAATCAGGATATGATCGTCAAACACCTGCCCGACAATAAAGCCCCCATTGAGCGGTGCGGCCACGCTCGCTGCAGAAATTTGTTTCCCATCGTTTAGATATATCTCATCAATTTTATAATCGCCTTTGTCTTTAGCCGTTATTCTTAGAATCTGCGAGGGGGAACTTTTCCCCTTATCCTTTGAATGGGCTAAAAATTCGAGCATTTTCGTGTGACATGCCACATACAGGGCGCCTGTGGTGTCAAGTTCGATGTTGTCGGGGCCGGTCCCTATATCGATATCGTAGGCTGGGGACAGACTGCCGGAGGCTATATCACGGGTAAAGACGTGGATGGCCTTGTCCAGCGTGGCTGCCAGGTAAAGAATCTTTCCGTCAGCGCTTACGTTAATCCCATTGGCATAACCAAAGCCCTTCGCGACGATGCGCATCTCCTTCCCGTCATAATACATGACGTATGAACGCTTGAGCGGCAGAAAATCTTCCAACATGCGCCACGAGGAGGAGGCGAAGCCGTGGTCATTGGTTGCATAAAAGCTACGCACTCCTACAGCAACCAGGTCATTGGGACTGAACATGAGGGGGTCCCCTATGGATTCACGATGGACGAGGGCACCGCCAACATATTCGAATATTTCCACGAAATTGCCCTCTTTTGTATGGTTGATGACGAAAAGGAACGTCTTCCCAGTGTCGTCAAGATACAGGCTTATGCCATGAGGATGAAATTCCTTATCGAAGCCTGCAGTGACTTTCTTTGGTGCTGAGCCCTTCTCGGTTAAATCAAGGACATAGATGGCGCCCTGAACGGGCGCACCCGCCTGGGTGGCCCTGCGATCATCGGAAGATATGAAGGCTATGCCAGTCCGGGGATGTATAGTGATGTCCTCGGGACCAGGCAGGCCTGCTACCCGGATACAGGCGCCTTCGTAATGTTGACGTATTGTTTTAAACTGGCCCGCGTCGTAGAGCGTCTTCACGACAAAGGCGGTGAAAAAGGCAAGGATTACAAATATCGTAATAAGCGCTTTTCTCATGTCTAACCTCACAGGCAGGATTGTATTTAAACGATAAATGTTGATGATTCTTTTTCAGATATGGAAAGACCTGCTATACAATAAAAATTAAACCTTCCCACTTGAGTCGAGGTCGGGTAGAAATACGGTGCGCGCATGTTTAGGTCAATGCCTTCCATTGTTTCTCCGTTTCCAGCTTCGTGGCAAAGAAACATCAGACCATTCATCGCTTTTTCGCAGGCCCCTTTTTCATCCCGGTCGGTGCCACAGCATTTGAACTATTTCCGTTTGAAATCTTGCATAGTTCTTAAAATATCTCAAGTGAACAGTATAGGAAAATAGCGGGTTCCGTCAGAAAAAGAAAATTATCTGTCAAACAGTCCCCCTTATCATTTCGTAAGTCCTATAAATGCGGAAAGACACAGCAAAAGTCACATAAGAATGGCTTGTGCTCAACCCTGTTCAATGCTTGATTGAACGCCCTTTTTTTTAAGAAGTTTTCAGTAATGCGGCAGACCGCCGCAAACTAAACAGTTCAACCACCCCCGAAACCAACTTTTACCTCGTTACCGCTGACCAGGACAGGCACGATGCCCGACCCGCCTGACAAGCGCATGACGTCCTCAAGGGCATTAGCATTACCCTCCGTACTAATCTCTTCATAAAATACGCCACGTTCTTTCAGGTCCCTCTTGGCCGCTTCACAGAAACGACAACCCGGCGTCGTATAGATAACAATTTTTTGGGGCGCTCTGACGACACTGCGCTTCTCATCGAGCTCGTAGAGCTTTTCTATGACAAACTGCACGTACTTCAAACATTTGTCTTTCCATATCCCGGCTTCCAGAAACTGGCGGTAGACGTCTGGTTTGGAGAAGTCCATTCCAATGAGATCAAGGCAGGTAATAGCGCCGAACTTCTCCAAGAAACTTGTGACAAGTTCTTGGGCATCCTCGCGGGCATCGAGCCGTTCCTGCTTAACCCTCTGTTTGTCAGCAAGTGGCCAGCGGTGTCGCAGACCCAGGCAGACGGCGGAAGCGGATAGCGCACCGCATGGCGCCGCCTGTTGGCCGGCGATGCCGCCGTTGAAGGCAATACAGGTCCACAGGATGTCCTCATTTTTCAGGCCGTATGATTCCCACATAACTTGCAGGACGCCCGGTCCTCAATGATAACCCCTTTGCATGAGTTCTACTGCGCGTTCCCTAGCATCCGGGAGAGATAACGTTCCAATCATGGTTTACCTCCTGTAAAATTCGTTGAATTTCGATTAGGTCGGGCTTCTTGTGATGCGTGATCTTTGTTTTCTCTTTTTATCGCCTAATTCCTGACGTTGCCGTAGTTTTTCGTTCATTAACAATTATAATTTAGCATAAAACAACAAAAGGTAAAAGTAAGGTTTCAGGAAGCTGTGCTCAAACACGACCATTAATTACTTTAGGTTACCAGAGTATCAGGTGATAGGTTGGTGGATGGAGGAGAAAAGGGTTAAGCGCTATCCGTTCAATCATCTTTACCGGGCGCGCTGCGCACGCGCACCGAATTGGCGTGCGCGTCCAATCCTTCCATTTGGGCAAAATGCTGTGTTGGTCCGGATAGCTTTTCGAAAGCTGTTTGGGAGAAAGACAGCACGCTCATTCGCTTGTAGAAATCATAAACACCCAGGGGAGAAGAAAACCGTGCCGTGCCTTCCGTAGGTAGAATGTGATTGGCGCCGGCGATATAGTCGCCAAGGGCTTCCGGTGTATAGGACCCTAAGAATACAGAACCGGCGCTGCGAATTTGTCCCACAAGATCCGCCGGATTTTCCACCATCAACTCTAGATGCTCCGGCGCGAAGAGATTGGTCAGCTCCACAGCTTGTGCGATATCGGACGTAATGATGATTGCGCCGTATTTTGACAGAGATTTTTCAATGATCACTTTCTTGGGCAGGGTTTGCAATTGCCTTTGAACTTCTCTTGCCACCTCCTCTGCTAAATCGGGATAAGGCGTGAAGAGTAAAGCCGCCGCCATTTCATCATGTTCGGCCTGCGCCAGCATATCCGCCGCCGCGAAAGCTGGATTGGCCGTTGAATCGGCAATGACTACCACTTCGCTGGGACCGGCGATCATATCAATGGCGACCTGTCCGAATACGAGTTTTTTTGCCGCGGCGACATAGGCGTTGCCCGGGCCGACAATTTTATCCACGCGCGGAATGGTTTGTGTCCCGAAGGCCAGCGCGGCGATGGCTTGCGCGCCGCCAATCTTGAAGATGCGATTCACGCCGGCGACGTCGGCTGCCGCGGCAATGAGCGGATTGAGTTGGCCGTCTTTTACGGGACTGACCAGGATAATTTCCTTGACGCCCGCAAGGCGCGCCGGAATGGCCGCCATGAGCAATGTGGATGGATAAAAGGCTTTGCCACCGGGCGCATAAATACCCGTCCGCTGCAAGGGTAGTATCCTTTGCCCCAACTCCACACCATTTTCATCACTTAGAGAATATCCGGATGCAATCTGATGGCGATGATATTTTTCAATCCGGTTGGCAGCCAGTTTGATCACATCCAGGTCTTCGGGTTTTACTTTGGCCGCTGCGTCTTTTCTTTCATAATCTGTTGCTTCGACGGTTGCCGTAGTTAGGTCGTAGCCATCAAACTTTTTTGTATAATGAAACAATGCTTCATCGCCGCGCAAGGAAACGTCATGGATGATTTGGGCTACGTTTTCCAGAAGGTCCGGTGTAAACGCGCCGCCCCGCCTGCGTAGTTTTTGAAAAAAATCCAGAAATTCAGTTGCGTCGGCTCGAATAATTTTCATCTTATTGTTTCATCCTTTGAATATCCGCGCCCAGTGCGGAGAATTTCTTTTCAATATTCTCATAACCGCGGTCAATATGATAAACTCTCGAAATTTCCGTAGTCCCTTGGGCAACCAGTGCTGCCAGAATCAACGAGGCGGAAGCCCGCAAATCCGTGGCCATGGTTTGCGCGCCGTATAAGGTGGGCACGCCACGCACCACTGCGCTGCCGCCTTGAATCACGATGTCCGCGCCCATGCGCATCAGTTCGCTGACATGCATGAAACGGTTTTCAAAAACCGTTTCCGTAATGACGCTAAGTCCGCTGCCGACGGACATGTAAGCCATGATTTGTGCCTGCAAATCCGTGGGGAAGCCTGGATGGGGAAGGGTTTTGACATCGACGCTGTGAATTTTGCTGCCGGCTGCGACTTTCAGCCCTTCGTCAATGGGTGTGATTTTCATGCCGGTATCCCGCAATTTATTGATCAGCGCTTCCAGATGCTGAGGATTACAGCCTAATACATTGATTTCACCGTGGGTCATGCCGGCGGCAATCATGAACGTCCCGGCTTCGATACGATCAGGAATGATGGACGCTTCAGTCGCTTTCAACGCTGTTACGCCGGTGATGGTGATGACATCCGTTCCCGCGCCGCTGATTTTGGCGCCCATCCCTTTGAGAACATCCGCCAAATTAATAATTTCCGGTTCGCGCGCGGCGTTGTTAAGCACAGTGGTGCCTTCCGCCAGTGTTGCGGCCATCATGATATTTTCCGTGCCGGTTACCGTAGGGAGATCAAAATAGATATTGGCGCCTTTCAGTTTATTTGTCTTTGCTTCAATGTAGCCGCCATGCAATTCCACGGAAGCACCCATATCTTGGAGCGCTTTGATGTGCAGGTTGACCGGACGCGCGCCGATGGCGCATCCGCCGGGAAGAGAAACGCGGGCCTGGCCCATACGCGCCACCAGCGGTCCTAAAACCAGAATTGACGCCCGCATCGTTTTTACAAGATCATAAGGGGCGACGCTGTTGGTGATTTTCTCGGCGCTGATTTTCACAGTGCTGTCACCTTCAATTTCCACACCCATATTTCTCAAAAGCTTATAGGTGGTTTTAATATCAACCAGATCGGGAATATTAGAAAATGTGCAGGTTCCTTCTGTAAGAAGCGCAGCCGTCAGAACCGGCAGGGCGGCGTTTTTCGCACCGCTGATCTGAACGTTTCCATGTAAAGGCTTGCCGCCGTGAATGACTATCTTATCCACTTATTTTCTCCTTCCTTTGATAACGCGCGAAAGTCCCGCGTAATCAGCGCTCACATCAATACGGTCATAAAAACAAGCATTTTCCGCCATGATGGCGCGTACAGTTTCGCTCTGTTTAGCGCCGATTTCGAGCAAAAGCCAGCCATTTTCTTTCAGTCGGCTATGGGCTTGATATATCAATTTTTCGTAAAATTCCACACCTGTTTCACCCGCCCAAAGCGCCTCCCGTGGTTCAAAATCTTTTACGCCGGCGGCGAGTGTTTCATACTCCTCCGCTCCGATATAGGGCGGATTGGAGACGATGATATCAAATGCTCCAGAAACCGGTTGAAATAAATCACCCTGAAGAAAGGTAATCGAATTTTCCAGTCCCAGAGCGCACGCATTTTTTTGGGCCAGTTGCAGCGCTGGCAACGAAATGTCGGTGGCCGTGATCTGTGCTTCGGGAATTTCTTTGGCCAAAGCCAGTGCTATTGCGCCACTGCCCGTTCCAATGTCTAAAATCCGAGGCCGGTTAAAAGACTGAGTCCGGCAAACGGCGAGCGCTTCTTCGATGACCACTTCCGTGTCGGGCCGGGGAATCAACACACTGGAATTGATCTCCAGGGTGAATGACCAGAAATCCTTCCGTCCGGTAATGTAGGCCACCGGCTCCCAGCGCAGTCTTCGGATGACCATTTGATTAAAGGCGGACAATTGTGCTTCATGGATTGTTTTGTCGGGATTTTTGATAAACTCCAGTCGGTCGCAGTTCAGACAAAAAGCCAACAATATCTCCGTATCCAGCCGGGCCGAGGGAATCCCCGCAGCTTCGAGTTTTTGCATCGTTTTGTTAATAATGTCGCGAATGGTCATTTTGATGTCTTTTCTTTCATCGCAAAATCATTTTCCTTAGAACGGATTAGCTGATGACTATCTAATTAATAATCGAACAGATTTGGTTGGTTGTAAAGCGGTTCTTTAAAATCGGTCCATATTTTCAAATTGTAATTTTCAAATAACTGATTTGATGATACTTTTTATTAACACTTTGAGTGCGGTAAGATAGAAGTGGTAAAATATCTTTACCATCCAAATATGCCGCAAACGATTTGGCGTAACGATCTCTTGTTAAAAAGTGACATTTCAGTCACGCGCCAGTGACAAAAGCGTCGCCACCTTCTATGACCGTCACTCTGAGCATTTAGCATGTTGTACGCGATGTGGCGTGTCTTCATCTATGACATAAAAGTCGTTTCCTTGTTGATGATATTTCCTGATCTAATTAAAACATTTCAATGATAACGGTTATTTACGTTAAAAGACAGTCACTGGCATGTCTATTGCTCTTATAATAAAGAGAAAGAGTCTGTCCATCCTGATCTTTGATTATATCGCTTACACCGTAACAGGGGAATATATTGCATGAATGGGAAATGCATCCCAAAAAATAAGATGAGGTGAACGAACCGTGGCCGAACAAATCAATCAAGGAAAGGTTTTATCCATCCGCAGCAGCGTCGTTGACGTCCACTTTCCCGTGGCACCTTCCATCCGTAATGTGCTCATTGCGGGCGAAAAGGGTGAATACGTTATCGAGGTATTTACGCAACTGGACAACAATACCATACGGGGCGTTGCGCTGACTCCCACACAAGGATTGGCCCGCGGCCAGATTGTTACCGATACCGGCAAGCCTTTCGAGGTGCCCGTGGGCCCTCCGCTGATGGGAAGAGTTTTTAACGTCTTCGGAAAAACGATCGACAAGAAAGGTGAAGTCGAAGGGTGCGAATTACGATCCATCCACCGCGAGCCGATTCCGCTTCGCGATCAATCCACCGTCTCCGAGATATTTGAAACCGGCATCAAAGCCATTGATGTTCTGGCACCCCTGGAACGCGGCGGCAAAGCCGGGTTGTTTGGTGGTGCGGGTGTCGGCAAGACCGTTCTGATCACTGAAATGATCCATAACACGGTGAGCGGCCATGAAGGTATGAGTATCTTCTGCGGGATCGGTGAGCGATGCCGAGAGGGCGAGGAACTTTACCGCGAGATGGAGGAAAGCGGCGTTCTGGGGAACACCGTCATGGTGTTCGGCCAGATGAACGAACCGCCCGGCGCGCGTTTCCGCGTAGGTCATGCAGCACTGACCATGGCGGAGTATTTCCGTGATGACGCCAAACAGGACGTTCTTTTGATGATTGATAATATTTTCCGCTTCATTCAGGCGGGCATGGAGGTTTCCGGTCTTCTGGGGCAGTTGCCTTCCCGTCTGGGTTATCAGCCGACGCTGGCCACGGAGCTTGCTGAACTGGAAGAGCGGATCTGTAACACCAAGACCGGCGCGATCACATCCATTCAGGCGGTCTATGTACCGGCGGATGATTTCACCGATCCTTCAGCCGTGCATACTTTCGGCCATCTGTCCGCGACGATTGCTCTGTCGCGAAAAAGGGCCAGTGAAGGTCTTTATCCGGCCATCGATCTTTTGCAATCCGGCTCCAAGATGCTGATGCCGAATATCGCAGGGGAACGCCACTACAAGATCGCCCAGGAGATCCGCAAGACGCTGGCGGTCTATGAAGATTTAAAAGACATTATTGCCATGCTCGGCATCTCTGAATTGTCGCGCGAAGATCAACGCACTGTTTACCGCGCCCGCCGTCTGGAGCGTTTCTTCACGCAGCCGTTCTTTGTGACCGAGCAGTTTACCGGTACCGCCGGGAAGATGGTTTCCCGTGAAGATACGCTCAATGGTTGTGAAAGGATACTCAACGATGAGTTTGCCGATATTCCGGAACGGGCGCTCTACATGATTGGATCTATTGAAGAGGCAAAGATTGAAAATGTTGCTTAAAATTTTATTACCGGCTGAAGTCATGATGGTGGAGGAAGTCAAGAAGATCGTCGCGGAAGCGGAGAATGGTTCTTTCTGCCTGATGCCCAATCATATTGATTTTGTGGCCACGCTTGCCCCCGGCATTTTTTCATATGAACTGGCCACGGGAGGACAGGAATTGCTGGCCATGGATGTCGGCACACTGATTAAAAAAGGCTCGGACGTTCTGGTGTCCACGCGCAATGCAGTGAAAGCGCCGGATTTGGGAAAGCTCAAACAGGTGGTTGTTCAGCAGTATGATGTTCTCGACGAGCGGGAGAAAATGGTTCGCTCCGCTTCAGCAAAACTGGAGGCAAGTCTTATCAGGCGTTTTGTTGACCTGAAATAGCTGCGCGTTAAAACGCCCAGCTGCCGCGTTACGCGGCGCCCTATCTCATTGCGGCGTATAACCTAAAAGGTCACGCGTAAAAAATACGCCTCACTTCGAAGGGCTTGCAAGCCTTGCATCTGGGCTTTTTAACGCGCAGCAACAAATGAGTAAAAGAGCAGGGAGCATAAAAGCATGGTTGAAATAAAAAGAACATCGAACTCGCGTCGCCGGAAGATGGCCGATCGTTTCACCGAGCAGGTTGCCAAAAAAGAAGCACTGCGCCAGAAGGGGCTCCGTCATAAGGACGAAACCGTCTGGTTTGGTCTGGGCATGATGGGTATTGTCGGCTGGGCCGTCGCCATTCCCACGCTCATCGGCGTCGCATTCGGGCTCTGGATTGACCGCACATGGCCCAGCCAGTATTCCTGGGCATTGATGCTGCTGATTGCCGGCGTTGTCATAGGCTGTATCAATGCGGCCTATTGGGTGAGAAAAGTACGCACCAAAATTATTGAGGAAGAATAGGATGACACTGACCACAATGATGATTCTAATGGCGGCTTTTGCCGCGGGGTTGGTCCTCGGTGGATTTTACTTCATCGCCCTGTGGCAGACCGTGCGCCGCCTGCCTGCAACGGGAAGTCCCGCGCGTCTGATGCTGGGAAGTCTTGTCCTGCGCATGGCAGTGCTCTCGGCAGGATTTTACTTTGTCATGGGAGGCCATTGGGAGCGGCTGGCCGCGGCCATGCTGGGTTTCATTGTGATCAGAAAAATATTGACATACCGCTTGGGACCACAAAAAGCGGTTGAAGCGGTTCATTAAAAGAAGTTCGGCAGATCATTTGCGGCCGATCAAGGAGTCGATATGGAGATTGTATCCCTCAATCAGATTAGTCCCGATCAGGTGATCATCTGGAGCTGGAGCTTCATCGTGATCAATGCGACCATCCTCTATACCTGGCTGGTGATGGCCATCCTGGTCGTCGGTTCCTGGATCATTACGCGCAACCTGTCGTCGGAAATGAATGTGTCGCGCTGGCAGCATTTTCTGGAAGTGATTATTTCCATCATCCGGGGTGAAATCAGTGAGATGACGAAAAAGGGCGCGGATCACTATGTTCCGCTGGTCGGCACCCTTTTTCTGTTTATCTGTGTGTCCAATGTGCTGGTGGTTGTGCCGGGATTTGTTGCGCCAACGTCATCCATGACGACCACTGCGGCGCTGGCTACTTGTGTCTTTATCGCCGTTCCCTTCTACGGCATATCGCGCAATGGTCTTTTTCATTATGTAAAGGAATATTTTCAGCCTAATTTTATCTTTTTTCCTTTCCATGTCATGGGGGAATTATCCAGAACGCTGGCGCTCACCGTTCGTCTTTTTGGCAACATTATGAGTCATGAAAAGGTCGTGGGTATTCTGCTGGCGGTTACACCTTTTTTGTTCCCGGTCGTTATGCAGATTCTGGGCCTGCTCATCGGGGTGATCCAGGCATACATTTTTGCGATCCTTTCCATGGTCTATATCGCTTCAGCGCTTTCCGCTGAAGACGAGGTTCATCATACGGAGATAAAGCAAGAAGGCGTTAGCGCTTAAAAACAATTTTATAAAGGAGGAGTATTTATGGACAGCATCAGTATCGTCGCGATGGCATCTATTTTCGGTGCGGCTTTGGCAATGGCAATTGGTTCACTTGGTCCCGGGTCTGGGTATGGGACAGGCAATCTCCCAGGCGCTGGCGGCGATCGCCCAGCAGCCGGATGAGAGAAATTCTTTAACAAGAACGCTTTTTGTGGGATTGGCCATGATTGAATCCATCGCCATTTACTGTTTCGTCATTTCTATGATTCTAATTTTCGCCAATCCTTTCTGGGGTTTTATTATAAAGTGAGGGGGATGATCCATGCATATCAACTGGTTTGTTTTTTTAGCGCAAATCTTTAATTTCCTCCTGCTCATGTACTTGTTGAAACGCTTTCTTTACGGGCGGATCATCAAGGCCATGGATGACCGTGAAGCAAAAATAGCAGCGCGCTTTGCCGAGGCCGAAGAGCTGAAAGGCAAGGCCAACGAGGCAGCCGAGCTTTACGAAAAACGTAACCAGATGCTCAATGAGAGAAAAGAGATCATGCTCAATGAGGCAACGATGGCCGCCGATGCCAAGCGCAAGGAGCTGATGGAGAAAGTGCGGGAAGAAGTCGATGCGGTAAAAGCGCGCTGGCAGGATATGCTGGCTCGCGAACACGATGCCTTCTTCTATGATTTGCGCCAGCGTGCGGCCAAACAACTATATGCCACGGCGCGCAAGGCGCTTGCTGATCTGGCGGATGTGGAACTGGAAGAGCGAATCGTAGATGAATTTATCCGTCGCGTCAAAGCCCTTGATGAGGAAAAAAGTATTCAGATTCGAAAGGCGATCAGCGGCGGAGGCAATAAAGTCGTTATCCAGAGCGCCTTCGGCATTTCCGAACCGAGGCAGGCACAAATCGAGGAGGCGTTGAAGAAGCAGATCACGAATGGCTTTACGATTCGTTATCTGAAACAGCCGGATATTGTGTCGGGCATCGAATTGCGGGTTAATGGGCACAAGATCGCCTGGAGTCTTAATGAATATCTGGAGACGCTTGTGGAAAGTCTGACGGAAACCCTCCAGAAAGAGGCGCATGCGACGTAGAAGAAAGGTCCAAGGCGCAAGGCGGAATAAATATGGCAGAGACGTCAGGAGGCGTAGAATGAATTCAGAGGTTGGTAAAGTAGAAAATCAGGAATTAAAGACCTTTCTGGACGACACGTTCGATACCATGGATAAGGTCCTGGACGGGCAGAATCCTGAACTGCGGCAATATGAAGTAGGCACAGTGGAATTTGTTGGACGCGATATTGCCAGAGTCAGCGGTCTGCCGCATATCCAGGCGGAGGAACTGGTCCGGTTTGCCGGGAATTATATGGGACTTGTTTTCAATATCGATCCAAAGGAAATAGGCGTTGTTCTTCTGGACCCCAGTGAGCATCTGCAAGTTGGGACGGAGGTGCAGCGCACCAAGCGTGTTCTGGATGTGCCGGTTGGAGACGGGCTTTTAGGAAGGGTGGTCGATCCCCTCGGAAGACCGCTTGACGGTCTGGGAGAAGTCAATACGGTCATGCGATTGCCCGTGGAAAGACCCGCGCCGGCGGTTATGGACCGCTCTCCGGTTGTCGTTCCGCTGCAGACGGGTATCAAAGTGATTGATGCGCTCATTCCCGTCGGGCGCGGCCAGCGCGAATTAATCTTGGGCGACAGAATGACCGGCAAAACGGCCATTGCGGTCGATACCATTATCAATCAGAAAGAAACAGGCATTATCTCCATCTACTGTGCCGTCGGTAAGAAAAGCGCTGATGTGGCCAAGGTGATTGCCGATTTGCGGGATCACGGCGTGATGGGATCATGTATCGTGGTGGTGGCCACCGGAGAAGACACGCCGGGCTTGCAGTTTATCGCGCCTTACGCGGCCACAAGCATGGGGGAATATTTTGTAGAGCAGGGCAGGGACGTCTTGATTATCTATGATGATCTGACAGCACATGCCCGGGCCTACCGTGAAGTGTCACTGCTTTTGCGGCGGCCTCCCGGACGTGAAGCTTTTCCCGGTGATATTTTTTATATCCACTCCCGACTGCTTGAGCGCTCCACGCATATGAAACCGGAACTGGGTGGCGGGTCGTTGACGTCATTGCCGATTACCGAAACGGAAGCGCAGGACATGTCGTCTTATATTCCGACCAATCTGATTTCCATTACGGACGGGCAGATTTATCTCTCGCCGGTTCTTTTCAGCAAGGGCATTCTACCGGCGGTCGATGTCGGTAAATCCGTCTCCCGCGTGGGCGGCAAAACGCAGTTGCCGGCTTATCGTTCCGTGGCGGGCGATCTCAGGTTGTCCTACTCGCAGTTTGAAGAGCTGGAATCCTTTTCCCGCTTCGGCACCAGGCTTGATGAAGCAACGCGCCGCACGCTGGAACGCGGCTGGCGCGTCCGTGAAATTCTGAAACAGGGTCAATACAAACCGCTGCGCGCTTCCGAGCAGATTGCCTCTCTGCTTTCGGTAACCGGTGGCGCTCTGGATCTTGTTCCGACGGACAAGATTCGTGAAGTGGAGGGGCGCCTGCTGCAGACTGTCAATGAACAGCTGCCGGAATTGTGCAGCCGGATTGAAGCGGGGAAAAAACTGGAAATGGCGGATCGCGACAGCATTATGAATAAAATCAAACCGGCCATTAAACCTTTTGAAGAGGTTGAGGAAGCTAATGCAAACAACTGAGTCCCTGAAAAGAAGGATGAAAAGCGCGGGTGATCTTCTGTCAGTTGTTAAAACGATGAAGGCGCTGGCGGCCGTGAGTATTCGTCAATATCAGAAGGCCGTGGATTCCCTGCGTGATTACAATCGTACGGTCGAAATGGGCTTGCAGGTTGTGCTCAAGGAGCGCATGGGGGCGACACTCCAGAGAAAGACATCCACCATGAAACGGATGGGTGTGATTGTCTTCGGCTCGGATCAAGGCCTTTGCGGACAGCTCAATGAACAGATTTCCGTTTTCACGCTGGATTATGCCAAAACCGCCGGCATTAAAAAGGAAAACCGGAAAGTGCTTTCCATCGGTGCCCGTGTAGCAGATTATATTGAAGATGCCGGACAACCTGTAGATGAGTTGTTGCCCACGCCCAGTTCCACAGCGGGTATCACACCGCTGGTTCAGGAAATCATCATGATTATCGATGAGTGGCATTTTCATCATAACGTTGATCATTTTTTCTTATTTTATAATAAATATGTGAGCGGGGCAATCTATCATCCACACATGGTTCAGTTGCTGCCTGTCAATCGGGAGTGGCTCAAGGAAATCGCCAAAAAGAAATGGGATTCCAAATCCCTGCCCATTTTCCGGATGGACGGCGATCAGATTTTTTCTTCGCTGATCCGGGAGTATCTTTTCGTGTCGCTTTACCGCGCGTTTGCCGAGTCACTGGCCAGCGAAAATGCCAGTCGCCTGGCTTCCATGCAAAATGCCGAGAAAAATATTGAAGAGCAGCTGCAGGATCTGCACGTGCAGTTTCACCGCACGCGCCAGATGACGATTACCGAAGAACTTCTCGATATCGTTTCCGGTTTCGAGGCGATGCAGGAACAGGCATCATAAAGTATTTTAGAAAGGAGGGCTGGGATATGTCAACAGGTTCGGATAAAAGAATTTGTGTTATCTGTGCATGGCGCGAGAACTGCATGAAGCGTTATCGGGTGAAGACCAATGCCTTGTTTGATGTTAATTGCCCCGACTACACAAGGGATATCAAATTGCGCGACAAGGATGTCGACCAACTTGTTGAAGATCAGGTGGCGCGCTGGCAGAAAGAAAAGAAGGAGAAGCCGGGACAGATCATAACGCTCTCCAGCGAAGCTGGAGCGGGCGGCGGATTGGTAGCTCGCATCCTGGCCACTGAACTGAAGATGAACATTATCGGCAGCGATCTGATTCACAAGGTTGCCGAAAGCGCCCATATGAGCGACAAGGTTATCAAATCGCTTGATCAGAAGAGTATTTCTCTTTTCGACAGCTTGATTAGCTCCTTTTTTGAATCGCATCATATCTGGCCCAATGAATACATCCGTCATTTATCGATGGTGATGCACACCAACGCCGAGCACGGCAATGTCATCATTATTGGCCGGGGCGGCAGTTTTATCCTGAAGGACAAAGCGTTTCGCGTGCGGATTATCGCGCCGCTGGAAATACGGGTGGAAAGGGTGATGCGCGATCGCAAAATGTCGCAAAAAGAAACACTGGAGCATATTCAGAAATACGATGGAGATCAGATTGCTTTCAGTCGGAAGTATTTTAATGAAGACATTAACGATCCAAGGCATTACGATATGCTGATGAATACACAACATGTCGGCATAGAAACCGCAGCGGAGTCCATTAAGAAGGCGTTTATGTCTTGGATGTCCGCGCGGGAATAAGAGATTTCAGTTTATATAAAATTTATTGATGATGGTGTCCTGGAAATGACAAGGTATGAGCGCGCTCTTCTTTTAGGCTTGGCGGATGAAATTATTCTCCATTTACGCACCCGGCTTGCCGAGATTGAAAATCTGCATCCTCGGGAGTCGGCTTTGGGAATTGCTACGTTTCAAGAGCGTCTGCGTCATATCGAAGAATTAATGATGGACGTTAAAAAGGATGGGGGGCAAGCGGCCTGAAGGCAGGATTGGAAACAGCACCTGTTTCGCGGCTCCTCAAGATCGAAGATTTCATCCGGGAAATGACACCGATCTAACTTTATGCGGCTTTGTCTTGTTGCCTGGATTGGATGCTACCGGAAAAAGACGGTGAATGATGTGCCTATTAGTTTTTTACACTTCCGGAGTACCATCGGGAGTTGCGGCTAGATAAACAATAAAGGATGTGCCAACGCCGACAAGCGATTCCACACTGATCAGGCCGTTGTGGTATTTAACGATGGAATCACAGATGGCGAGACCCAGGCCGATGCCGCCGCGTTCCTTCTTTTCTTTTGTCGTGAAATAAGGATCAAATATCTTTGAGAGGTTTTCTCGGGGAATGCCGACACCCCGGTCCTTAATAATGATTCGGATATAATTATTACTTTCACCAAGGGCTCGAATGTTGGTTCCGGTTGTTATGTTTTCCACAATAACATCTACAACACCACCGTCCGGCATCGCTTCTTTCGCGTTTGTAACCATGTTTTCAATCACCTGTTTAATCTGCATCGCATCGATCTCCGCCGGCCAGAGTTTAGGTGATATAGCCGGTTGGCACGTTATATTCGAGTCGGCCAGCGCTTTCTGGAGAGCCTCATTAATTAAATGATCAACCTTCTCTAATTTTTTTACCGGATAGCCGCCCTGAGCGAAGGTGATCAGCCGATGCGCCAGTTCCTTGGCCTGCAGGCCGGCCCGTTCTGCTATCGCCAGGCCGTTTTCCAGAATCTTATCTTCTTCGTTGGCGGAAATTTTGGCCAGAAAAACGTTGCGCAGAATGGCTGAAAGGAGACTGTCAAAGTCTTTGGCCACGCCGTCTGCGAATGTGCCCAGTGATTCGAGTTTGGTCCTTTTGAGGAGTTCTTCTTCCGCCGATTTCTGATCTGTGATGTCTTCCAGAGTCTCCATGGCACCGAATCTTCTTCCCCTGGAATCCTTAATGTCCGCCGAGGTGATCCGGAACCATTTTCCCTTTTCGCCCAGTTCCGGGAAAAATTCCGTCACTTCATAGGCGTCTCTAAGCAGTTTCGACTTCGTGGCCTTTCCTGAGTAAAGGATGGAAGAATTGTCTATTTTGTCGTTTAAAATCAAGTCAGCCATGCAGGAGCGGGGCGATGAGTAAAATACACGCCACTGCTGGTCAGTACCGAGCACATGTTTCGCCTTGATTCCGCTCAGTCCTTCCAATGCTTTATTCCAGTAAAGGATTTTGTGGTCAGAGGAGATGACAAAGGTTGGAATCGGATAACTCTGGATAATGCTTCGAAGTATTTGTTCATCATTGCGGCCCCGCCAGATGGCGTAAGCAAAGCTGACGATGGTCGTTGCCGCCAGAAAAAAAATAAAGAGAAGGAAATGAACTTCCATTAAGGACTCCCGTTTTTTTAAATATTCAGACTTATAAATCCCGATCTGATCGTATCATTCAAATAAATCGAAAATGCGTTACAATACTATGTTCAAAGCAATTTTAACGTGAGTAAATAGCAAGGTTAGACTGAAATTGCAAGATTGGAAAAAAGCAAATCGATGTCGCCGGAGTTGTTGATGTCGGAATGAAACTATGTATCTAGATGTAATTAAAGTCTATTTATTTTGATTTGTCATCTAATATGTTTTAATAATCAGACCTGTCAAGAAAAACGTATTTATGGAGCAGGCTGCGTTAAAAAATCTTGACAAATTATGACCGTTGAATTAATTACTACCAAAAAGATAGTAATGCTCGATTTTGCTGAAATCGGGCAATGAATTATTAATAAGATCAATCGTGCTGGCCGATCTTGTGCGGATACGCCGTCAGAAGGCGAATAATCATTTGATGAATTATACTTGAGTGAAAAAATAATATGGATTACTCCGGCAGTCCTTTAAAGAAGAAAGTTCTGGTGGCAATGAGTGGCGGCGTCGATTCATCAGTAGCCGCCCTGTTGCTTAAAGAGTCAGGTTATACGGTGACCGGCGTGACCATGTGCCTGGGCATCCGGCAGGATGGCGACCGTGCCAGTTGTTGCGGCGGCGACGCTATAGAAGACGCGAAGCGTGTCTGCGGTCAACTGGAAGTCCCGCATTTTGTTTTCGATTTCGCTCAGTTGATGGAAGATTTGGTGATCAGCAAATTCACCGCCGAATATATAAAAGGAAGAACGCCGAATCCCTGTGTGGATTGCAACCGCTACCTTAAATTTGGCACGCTGCTGGATAAAGCACGCGGTCTGGGTTTTGATTATCTCGCCACCGGCCACTACGCACAAATTGAAAATATGGGAGATGCATGGCGTCTGCTGCGTCCGAAAGACAAAAATAAGGATCAGACGTATTTTCTTTACCCGATTAAGAAAGATGATTTGCCGCGGATTCTTTTTCCATTAGGAAATCTCAGCAAGTCGGATGTCCGCGCGCAAGCGAAGAAATCCGGACTGTCCGTAGCGCAAAAAGCAGAAAGCCAGGATATCTGTTTTGTCACGCAGGGGAATTACCGGCAGTTTTTTGAAGAAAGAAATTTGTCGGTTGCCGCGGGCAATATTGTTGATCAGGACGGCAAGGTTTTGGGGCGTCATCAGGGCATTATTTACTATACGATCGGACAGCGCAGTGGTTTAGGAATCAGCGCAAAGACCCCTCTGTATGTTCTTCGTTTTGATGACCGAACAAATTCAGTCGTTGTCGGGAATAAAGAAGACCTGTTCGCATCGGGATTAATTGCCGGTGATCTGAATTTTCTGACGGATCAATTTCCCGAAGAGGTGGAAGCAAAAATTCGCTACCGCAAGAAGCCGGCCCGCTGCTTTGTGACAAAGGAAGGCGAAAAGCTAAAGGTTATATTTAAAGAAGCTCAGGAATCGATTACGCCGGGGCAGGCGGTCGTTTTTTATAAGGGTGATGAAGTCCTGGGTGGTGGCGTCATCGAGGAAGTCATCAGTGAAACATTAGAAAGGATCTTTTAAATGAGTAAAATTGACAGTTCATTAAAAATAGAAACTCTGATGCTTCATGGCGGGCAGGAACCGGACCCGACAACGGGGTCGCGGGCCGTGCCCATTTATCAGACAACCTCCTATCAATTCAAGGATACCGATCATGCGGCCACGCTTTTCGGGCTGAAAGAATTCGGGAATATTTATACGCGGCTGATGAACCCGACGACGGATGTTCTGGAAAAAAGGATCGCGCTTCTGGAAGGCGGCGTAGGCGCGCTGGCTGTGGCGAGTGGCCAGTCCGCCATCACGTTGGCTTTGCTGAATATTGCGCAAGCCGGCGATGAAATTGTCTCGGCGGATAATCTCTACGGCGGAACCTATAATCTATTTCATTACACGTTTCCTCGACTGGGCATCAAAGTAAACTTTGTCAAATCCAATGATTTGAAAGCGCTGGAAGCAGCCATTACACCGAAGACAAAAGCTGTTTATGCGGAATCGATCGGCAATCCCAAAACTGGATGTTGCCGATCTCGAGGCCATCGCTGCGTCGCGCACAAAAATGGTATTCCGTTTGTTCTGGATAATACCGTATCTCCGTATATCTTGCGCCCTTTTGATTTTGGCGTGGATATTATTGTTTATTCCGCAACCAAATTTATCGGCGGACACGGCACGTCGCTGGGCGGCGTTGATTGTTGATTCAGGGAAGTTTGACTGGACAAATGGGAAATTCCCGCTCATTGCTGATCCTGATCCGAGTTATCACGGCATGAATTTTGTCGAAGCATTAAAACCGATGGGCAATATTGCATATATCATCAAAGCGCGGGTCACTGCTCTTGCGCGATTTGGGTCCGGCCCTATCACCGTTTAATTCATTTCCTATTCCTGCAGGGACTGGAAACGCTTCATCTGAGAATGCCGCGTCATTGCGAAAACGCACTGGCTGTCGCTCATTATCTGGAAAAACATCCGAAGGTCAGCTTGGGTGAATTATCCGGGGCTGGCATCGAGTCCGGAATATGACAGAGCGGCTAAATATCTTCCCAAAGGGCGGGCGCTATTCTTGGTTTTGGCATGAAGGGCGGGATGGAAGCGGGAAAGAAATTCATTAATTCCCTGCAACTGATTTCGCATCTGGCGAATATCGGTGATGCCAAAACCCTGGCGATTCATCCGGCATCCACGACGCATCAACAACTGTCGCCGGAAGAACAATTAGCCACAGGCGTTACGCCTGATTTTATCCGCCTGTCCATCGGTATTGAACACATTGATGACATCCTGGCGGATATCGAACAGGCCCTGAATAAAATTTAATGAGATGTAGGGGGCACGACGCATCGCTCACCTACTTTAGGAGGTATTCCATGAAAAAAATATATGCAGATAATTCACAGTCCATCGGCAATACGCCGCTGATAAAACTCAATCATGTCACGGCAGGTGCTAAGGCAACGGTGCTGGCAAAAATAGAAGGCCGCAATCCTGCTTATTCAGTTAAGTGTCGGATTGGGGCGGCCATGATCTGGGATGCCGAGGAAAAAGGGCTGCTGAAACCCGGTGTAGAAATCATCGAGCCGACTAGCGGCAACACGGGTATCGCTCTTGCCTATGTCGCGGCGGCGCGAGGCTATAAGCTGACGCTGACCATGCCGGAGACGATGAGTATTGAGCGACGAAAAGTCCTTGCTGCCTTTGGCGCCAATCTTATCCTGACGCCCGGTGCGGAAGGCATGAAAGGTGCGATCAATAAAGCGGAAGCTATCGCCGCATCTGACCCGCAGAAATATTTTCTCCCGCAACAGTTCAAGAATCCAGCCAACCCGGCGATTCATGAAAAAACGACTGGGCCGGAAATATGGAATGATACGGAGGGTGCGATTGATGTTCTGGTTGCGGGCGTTGGAACCGGCGGAACGATTTCCGGCATTTCCCGCTATATTAAAAAGAAAATGGGTAAGAAAATTATTTCAGTTGCTGTGGAACCCAAAGAAAGCGCGGTGATCAGCCAAAAGCTGGCCGGAGAGGATTTAAAACCGGGACCGCACAAAATTCAGGGAATTGGAGCAGGTTTTATTCCCGACACGCTGGATTTATCCATCGTCGATCGGGTCGAGCAGGTGGACAGTGCGGAAGCAATCGAATATGCAAGCGTCTGGCGCGGGAAGAAGGCATACTGGTTGGTATTTCCTGTGGCGCGGCAGCAGCGGCAGCCGTGCGGTTGGCTAAACGGGAAGAGTTTGCCGGAAAAATTATAGTGGTGATTCTGCCCGATGCCGGAGAACGCTACCTTTCAACCGTACTGTTTGAAAACATCGGCGCATAACCCTTTACCGTTGAAACAATCTTTATTCTCGAACATTATTATTGGATATTTCACTGAATTCGTCAAATGACGAATTCTTTCGGAGACAGTCTGTGCAAAAAATATTGACAAAACCCGGAATTAATGTGAACTACAATTCATAAAATGAATGATCGTTCATAAAATAAGTCCTGGATAAAAGAATGGAAAAATCGCAAAGAAAAAAGCGTGAATTTAACATGCGGCGCGCAGCGATCCTGGCTGAAGCGGAAAAGAATTTTTCAGCCAAAGGTTATCATAATGTCACGGTGGCCCAAATTGCCGGCGCATCAGGTTTTTCCACGGGGGCTCTGTATCAATTTTTCAAAGGCAAGGAACATCTCTATACAACCATGATTAGTGAAAAGCTGACCATGATGTATGAATCCATTACACGGGAAGTAAAATCGGCTAAAAATCTGAATGGAAAGCTAGATGCCCTCATTGGCGCGCAATTACAGTTTGTTGAAAAGAATGCTGATTTCTGCAGGATATTTCTGCGGGGAGAAAACGAACTATCGGCTCAGACGATGAGTACCATGCGCCAACATCTGATGAAGGGTTATTTTAAACATTTATCTTTTATCGAAAATATACTAAAAGTTGGTATAAAAGATGGCAAGCTACGAAATCTTCCCCCACGTGAAATAGCGGCTGCTTTATCGCATTTGATTCGGGCGGCTTCTATCGACTGGATGATCATGCCATCAAAAGATAAGCTTGTTTCCAAAAAAGAAATGATCTTAGATATTTTTTTGAATGGAGTAAAAAAACATGACAATTAAAAGCCGATGCCTGTGTTTAGTGATGTTTGCCGCTTTATTATTTCTTCCTGTATCCATTCAGGCGGTACAACCTTTAACTCTTGAAGAGAGTATTGCTATTGCACTTAAGAACAGTCTTGTGATCAATATTGCCAAAGAAGGGGCAAAGGGTGCCGAGGCCAGGAAACGGGAGGCGATAACCGGATTCCTGCCAAAATTCAGCACATCCTATAGCTATACGCGACTCAATGAAGAACCAAGTTTTTACTTTCCCGGAATCCTTCCGATTTCCACGCCTGATGTGGCTGTCGGAACAATCAACAATTATAAATGGATCATTGAAGCCCATCAGCCGCTTTTTGCCGGCGGTGGAATTCTGGCCAACTATCAGGCCAGTAAAATTGCCGAGGATGCCGCCTTTGTTGAAGAATCGGCTAAGGTTCAGGATGTGGTTCGGGATGTCAAGATAAGCTATTATAATATTTTACGGGCGCAAAGACTTCGGGACACTGCGCGCCAGGCGGTGGAAATGCTTAATGCCCACCGTGATGTCGCCCAAAATTTTTACCGGGTTGGTTTGATCCCCAAGAATGATCTGCTGCAAGCGGAAGTAGAACTGGCTAATGGTAAACAAGCGCAGGTAAGAGCGCAAAATGCCCTGGAATTAGCGAAATCAAGTTTTAATACTGTTTTGAAACGGGAATTATTATCGTCCGTGGAGGTTGTTGATATTCTCGATTATAAGCCTCTCAGTCAGTCATTTCAGTCCTGTCTGGACATTGCAAGGCAGCATCGACCGGAGCTCAAGCTCTCCATTCTTAAAGCCGAGCAGGCCGGCAAAATGGTTCGCACGGCGCAAAGTGAATACTTTCCCACTGTCGGTCTGGTCGGTCAATACGCCCGTTTCGGCGATACGCCTTCTGTATCAGGCAGCGAATATCAAGACATGGAAAGCTGGCAGGTGATGGCGGTGGCCAGTTGGAATTTCTGGGAGTGGGGAAAAACGAAATTTCGGGTTGACGCCGGAAGAGCCATGGAAAATCAGGCCATTGATCAGGGCAAAGAGTTAAGTGATCAAATTGCGCTGGAGATAAAGAGCGCTTATATCCTTTTGCAGGAAGCAGAAAGCCAGATCGCCGTTTCGCAAAAAGTGATTGATCAGGCCGAGGAGAATTTCCGGATTTCCGAAGCCCGTTATAAAGAAAGAGTGGCACGTTCAACGGAAGTGCTCGATGCTCAGACACTGCTCACCAAAGCCAAATATGAGTATACCAACGCTTTGGCTAATTATAATACTTTTTACGCCCGCCTGCAAAGGGCGATGGGCGTTATCGACCGATAGCTAAGATCTTTTGTGCCCAGGAAGGGATTTTTGAGGATGAAGAAAGTATGGTTCTGTCTGATAATTCTGTTTGCCGTCGCTCTTATGTCCACGTCTATCGGACTAGCGCAGGAGTACGCGCTGAGCGATCTTTATCAGCAAGCGCTGAAAAATTCTGAAAAAATTAAATATACCGAGGAAAATCTTTTTATCGCGCAGATGGGCAAGAATAAAGCCTGGGCGGTTTTAATTCCCAAAGTGACGGCGTTCGGTACCTACAATCGTTTTACCGAAGATAAGTACGTTGTTTCTGCAACCAGTTTACCTGCTCCTCTGCCCACCATTAGCAACAACGTGTTGATCCAACCGGAACAATCAGGGACATGGGGGGTCCGTGCGGATCAATCTTTTTCCCTGAGTGCTCGCGAGCTGAATGCTTTGAAAATTGCCGGACAGTCCATAACGAAAAGTGAGTATGATCTGGATGCCGCCAAATCGGATTTCATCCTGGCGGTTGCGTCTTCCTATTATGATGTTCTCAGGGCAAAAAAAGCGCTTGAAATCGCGGCGGACAATGTAGAGCGGCTCACGCAATACCGTAATTCCGCAGAAAAAAGGGTGAAGGTTGGTGAATTGACCAAAACGGCGTTGTTGCGTGCCGACGGCGAATTATCGGGCGCGCGCGCTGATTATCTCCGGACAACGAACCTTGTTATACTGACGCGTGCCGCACTGATTCGCATGACGGGTATTGAGGAGACTTTTCGTTTAAAAGATGAAAAAATGCCTTCCTCCGATTTTGATGAATTTGAAAATCTACGCGAGACGGCCATGAACTCAAGAGCCGATTTGAAAAGCTACGAAATGCAGACAAAAATCGCCGAACAGTATGTGAAGTATGCCAGAGGTGCCTTTTTGCCTAACTTGGGATTGTATGCCATTTATAACGGGGTAGATCAAAATCCCGCAACAGCAACCCTCAATCGGGAAAGTGTTTTGGCCGGCGTATCACTGAATTTCCCTTTTTTTGAAGGCGGCTTGAGGGTGGCCGAGCTCAGGGAAGCTCAGGCCAAGGAACGTCAAGCCCAACTGGCCTATGAAGATTTAAAGAAGAATATTGATATGGAATTGCGCGGAGCTTACCTGGATTTGGAAACACAAAAAGGCATGCTGAAATTCCTGGAGGATCAGCTTGTCTTTGCCCAGGACAATTACCATGCCGTTTTGAGACAGTATGAAAACGATCTGGCGACGAGCCTGGATGTTATGGATGCCAATGCCCTTCTTTTATCATCGGAAAAGAATGTGGCTGAAGCGTTATACGGCTATCAACTGGCGCATTTAAAGGTCAGAAGATCAAGCGGCACACTATTAAAGTTTATTCAAGAGGGTCATTAATACACGAAAGCGCGCCAACATGTCGCGAGGAGGATTAAGGGGATATGAGTGTTCGAAAAAATATTTTTTCTGTCCAGACGATATCAAAACGGATGACCACAAGGAGCTTGTTGATACTCATCTTGATCGTGTTGGTTATCTTTTCTCTAATATCCTGTCAAAAAGAAAAGAAAGCGGAGCCGGAGAAACTGGTGAATGTGCGCGTCTGGCCCGCGGAAATAAGAAAAGTTCGGCCTTATCTGGAAACCACCGGAACGTTGAAGGCCGATGAGGAAGTTTTTGTCAGCACGGAGGTCGACGGAATTGTCAAAAAGATTTACGTTGACCAGGGGACAAACGTCGGTGTGGGGACGCTTCTGGCGGAGATTAATGAGAAAGATTATTATTGGGACGTCATGCGTTTCGATGCCGCCCGGAAGCAGACGGAAGCGTCGCTTAACAACGCCAAAGCCGAGTTTAAAAGGAAAGAAGAGCTTTATCGGGAAGAACTGATTACCAGGCAGCAGTTCGATGATATATCTACGAGACTCGCCCTGGCGGAGGCGGAACTGGATAGGGCCAAAGCGGCTCAGTCCATTTCGAGAGAAAGACGAGCGCGGACAAAAATTTATTCGCCGATTTCCGGTTCGGTGAAGGAAAAGAGGGTATCCGTCGGCGACTTTGTGCGCAACGGGACGCCTCTGTTGCAATTGATAAAAATTGATTTTCTGAAACTCAATTTCACCGTCAGTGAAAAAGATGTTTCCGGCTTGAAAATGAGACAGGACGTCATCTTTACCGTTGATGCTTTTCCAGGCAAACAATTCAAAGGTAAGGTCAGTTTGCTTTATCCCAATGTAGAGGAAAGAACGCGAACCTTGCAGGCGGAAGCCCTGGTTCCTAATGCCAGTCGTGCATTGAAACCGGGATACTTTGCTCGAATCAAAATATTTACCGGGGCGGAGCATGAGGCAGTCGTCGTTCCTCTGACGGCGCTTCTGTATGATGGTTCCTCCATTCGAATTTTTGTGGTCAACGGCGATAAAGCGCAGGAAAGAATTATCAAAACGGGTAACAAATACGACGAATACGTCGAAGTTGTGGAAGGAATCAAAGAGAAAGAGCAGGTTGTTGTGGTGGGTCAGAACAATCTGTCGGAGGGGGTGAAGGTCAATGTGGCTCGCTGATACCTCTGTCAAACGACCCGTATTTGCCACGATGGTGATCATGGCTCTGGTAGTGCTGGGCATCGTCAGTTATCCATCCATCGGAGTTGATCTTTTCCCCAAGATCGATTTCCCCATTGTCACCATCACGACGACACTTAAAGGCGCCAGTCCCGACGTCATGGATGTAGATGTAACCGACCGAATTGAAGGTGCTGTCAATACCATCAATGGCGTCAAGAGCATTACATCAACGAGCTACGAAAGCATGTCGCGTACGACCATCGAATTCGTTCTGGAGCGAGATATTGACCAGGCCGTTCAGGATGTGCGCGAAAAAGTATCCGGGATTCGAAACAAATTGCCTGCTGATATTGATGAGCCCAAGATTGCCAAGGTTGATCCCGATGCGTCACCGATTTTATTTCTGAATCTTTCCGGAAACCGTTCCGTTCGCGATTTGTCAATGTATGCCGATGAAGTGCTCAAAGAACAACTGCAGCGCATCAACGGCGTCGGTGACGTTATTTTCTATGGGCTGCGTCTGCGGCAGGTGCGCATCTGGCTGGATGCCGCTAAGATGCAGGCCTATCAGGTATCTCCAAGCGATGTGGTCTTGGCCCTGAAACGTGAAAATATTGAGTTACCGGGTGGTCGCATTGAAACGAAAACCAAGGAATACACGGTCCGGATTAAAGGAGAATTCGCCCGGATTCCGGAATTTAATGACCTGATCATCAGTTATTACAAAGGCGCGCCGGTTCGTGTCCGGGATATTGGCCGGGCGGAAGACGGGATGGAAGAAAAAAGATCCCTGTCGCGTTTCAACAGGGTTCCGGCTGTCGGCATGGCTATTCAGAAACAGTCGGGAACCAATACGGTAGAAGTGGCCAACCGCGTTAAAAAAGAAGTGGAAAGAATCAACAAAACACTGCCTCCCGGAATGAAAGTCAATACTGCCGTAGATCAGTCACTTTTTATTGTTCGTTCAATTGACGAAGTGCAATTCCATTTAATCATCGGCAGTCTTTTTGCCATTCTGGCAGTTTTTATTTTTCTTAAAAATATACGCACGACACTCATCAGCGCGGTGGCTCTGCCTGTTTCCGTCATCTCCACCTTCGCGCTGATTAACGCTTTCGGCTTTACGTTTAACAACATGACGATGCTGGCGTTGTCGCTTTCGGTGGGTTTGCTGATTGATGACGCGATTATTGTCATTGAAAATATTTACCGTCACATAGAAGAGGGCATGGAGCCGCGTGAAGCGGCAACCTTTGCCACCTCGGAAATTGGTCTGGCCGTCATGGCGACGACGTTTGCCATTGTGGGCATCTTTCTACCCGTCGCTTTCATGAAAGGGATTATCGGCCGATTTTTCCTTCAGTTTGCATTGACGATTATTTTCGCTATTCTGGTTTCGTTGCTTGTTTCCTTTACCTTAACACCCATGATGGCGTCGATCTTTCTTAAATCGCATAAAAAATCCATTCCCAACCCTCTGGCCGCGGGTGTGAACGGCAACGGAAACGGCAAAAAAACCGATCTGGACCAGAATCAGTGATCGAATGGAGCATTATTATGCAAAACTGGAATCGTTTTATCGGGTGGCTCTGGAATTTACCCTGGGTTACCGCAAAACGGTGCTTTTGGCTGCCTTGATCATATTTCTTCTTAGTCTTGGACTTACGACATTTATAGGGAAGGAATTCACACCGCCTGAAGATCAGGGCGTCTTTCTGGTTAGAATGGAAGCCCCGATTGATTATTCCGTGGATCAGGTCGAAAAATATTTTGGAAAAACAGAAGCCATGATGCAGGAAATACCGGAAGTCAAATCTGTCTTTTATGTTCAGGGATACGGGGGATATGCCAATCGCGCTCTGATGATGATCAACCTGAAACCAAAAAAGGAGCGCAAAAAAAGTCAGGAAGATCTAAAAAAAATAGCACGAACAAAGTTACGGCAAATTCCGGGATTAAAAGTATCTGCTGAAGATATTTCGGTTATCGGAGGCGGGATCAGGAATGTGCCGATTCAATATAGTATTCGTGGACAGGACCTTGCCGCGTTACAAAAGTACTCAAAACAAATAACAGCTGAGTTTTCCAAGCTGCCGGGAATCGTGGATGTGGATACATCTCTGGAAGTCGGCAAACCGGAATTCAAGGTTTACATTGATCGTGACCGGGCAGCCAATTTGGGTGTAGATGTGGCCACCGTTGCCGAGGCCATTAATCTACTGATCAGCGGGGAACTGGATATTGCTCGTTATAAAGACGAACAAAAAGGAAAGCGTTATGATCTCAGGGTTCGATTGAATCCAGAGGATCGGGAAAGCGTCGGCGGGATGCAGAGAATTGCCGTGCGCGCCCGCGATGGGAAACTCGTTGAACTGGCCAATGTGGTCAAGGTGGAGGAGGGTACCGGCCCCAGCGTCATCAACCGCGTTGACCGGCAAAGAGCCATTACCGTATTTGCTTCTCTGGAAGGAAAACCTCTGGGCCAGGCAAAAGACGAACTGGATTCCATTGCCGGTAAAATTCTTCCATCCGATTATTTGCCCAAATATCAGGGCATGGCGGATACGATGAAGGAGTCCTTCGGCTATCTGCTTTTTGCCTTGATGCTTGGTATTATAATGGCTTATATGATTCTGGCGGCGCAATTTGAAAGCTTTGTTCATCCCATCACGGTTCTACTTTCCCTGCCACTGTCTTTTATCGGCGCGTTCGGTGCCTTGTTTGTCGCGGGCAAGACGCTTAACATTTTCAGTTTTATCGGTCTGATTCTTCTCATGGGGTTGGTGAAGAAAAACGCCATTTTACTCGTGGACTATACCAATGTTTTACGAGGCAGGGGAATGTCACGCCGTGAAGCAATACTCCAGGCGGGACCTGTCCGGATGCGGCCTATTCTCATGACGACTTTTGCCATGGTTTTCGGTATGTTGCCGATTGCTCTGGGTGTGGGAGAGGGTGCGGAAACGCGCTCTCCGATGGGTATATCAGTGATTGGCGGGCTCTTAACATCTCTAGTCTTGACATTAATCGTTGTTCCGTCCGCCTATGATATTTTCGACGACTGGCAGGAAAAATTCAAAAACAGAAAAAGCAGAAAAGAAAAACTTGCAGAAAAACCACGGGTATGAATTCCGCAGCTTGCTGCGTAATTCATACCCTCCGCTTTGCGAGATTGTTCAACTTACCAATTCCGATACGCTCCACTTTCGGAATTGGAGTTTCACAAATAAAATATTGACAGGCAGAGAGGTGACTGAATGAAGATGTTTTTTGTTGTTTACGCCGAGGCCTCCGATGAAAGTGTCACAGAGGCCTTTAAGAAAGCCGGGTATAAGTCTTATACAAAAATGCACGGTGCTACAGGTGAAGGCGAAGAAAGCGAACCAAAGCTTGATACGCATTTCTGGCCCGGTAGGAACAACACTCTTTTGCTGGGTGTGCCGGACAATGAAATTGGGCGACTTGTAGAGTTGGTGCGAAAACTGAAAACAGAGCAACCGCGAGCCGGATTGCGGGCTTTTACGTTTCCATTGGAAGAATGCGTTTAGTAATCACTTGAGGTTCAACTTTCATGGTTAATCAAAAAAATACCCATAGGCAAAAAGACATTTCTCGGCTTCTACGGGAGAAAAAAGATAATCCACCTCAGCGTTCGATACAGAATAATACTTTTCCAACAAAAAAGCGCAGCAAATAAAGGTTGTATTATTTCTTCATCCTCTTTCTTTTGGTTTCACTTTCTTCATGTTCCCTCAAGCTTTGCACCCTTACCTGCATTGGACATGGAGGTCTTGTTTTTCTTCTGTGACGCTATGACGTGATGGAAGGCCGCTTGTTTTTGGAAAGCTCCTCTAGTTTCTTTTCGTCCAGCTCAGGGCGTGGACCTAACCAGCTGAAAGTGTCCAGGACTTCGGGATTCAGGATATAGTCCGGCCGCTCTCCTGCCAGAAGTTTTTTGATCTGGCCGATAGCGATGGCTCCCTGATGTGCCGCGATCTCGGTTGTGTTTCCACCCAGGTGCGGGGTGGCGATAACGTTGGGATGAGAGACGATGGGGTCGTCCGTTCCCGGGGGCTCGGTTGAGAAAACATCCAAACCGGCCCCGGCAATCTTGCCTGTTGTCAGTGCCCACAAAATGGCTGTTTCATCCACAAGGGATGCCCTGGCGGTGTTGATGAAGAAAGCTCCCGGTTTCATTTGATCGAAGGCTTCACGGTTCATCATCCCTCTAGTAGCCTCAATCGCAGGAGCATGAAGACTCACAAAATCGCTTATGGCCAGCAATTCAGCGAGGGATACCTTCCGGGCCAAAAGCAGAGAACCGGCCTCGGCGGTTATCATCGGGTCGTAGAAGATAACCCTGGTCCCGAAGCGGGACAGCCTTGCGGCAACACAAGCGCCGACGTTGCCCATCCCCACCAGCCCGACGGTCTTTCTCCAGAGTTCTTTGCCCTGGTATTTCAGATAGGCCTCTCCCATCTTGGCCATGTCACCCGATTTTATTTGGTCGTGTTTAAGGAAGTCGAAGGAACCGGGCATTTTACGGGCAAGCATCACCATGAAGGCGACGGTCAAGTCCGCGACGGCATCGGCATTCCTTCCGGGAGTATTGATGACGGGGATGCCGTAAGCGGTGGCGGTTGACAGATCAACGTTGACAGCGTTTCCCCTGCAGGTGACGATCGCTCGCAGATCTCGCGCCTCGCGGATGGCCGGAAAATCCACCACGTCCATTTCGGTGACGAATATTTGCACACCGGAAAGTGCCTCGATCAGGTCTGCGGCGCCGTCGTATATCTTCATCTTCTCCCGCCATCCGGCATAAACCACATGACCGATTTCTTCAAATTCGTTAATCGCTGTCTGATCCATAGAGGCGGTGATAAAAATATTCGGTGAAAAGGACGGATCGGCTGCCCTGCCCGCTGTGGGCGAAGGCTCGAAGAGCGCAGCGGTTAGAAGATTGCCGACATGAGTATCGGTCTCGACGCGTTTGTCGAAGGCCTGACGCCAGCCGGTATAGAGGTTTTGGTATTTTGCTGCTCTTACATCAGGTCGATGTTCATTCAAAGCTGTGGCTACTTTTTTGGCCCCGGAGGAAGGATCGGTGAATATTCCTGCCCCGACACCCGCGAGCACGGCTGCTCCAACAGATGTAACTTCAGCGTTGGAAGGGACGAGGACCGTGCATCCTGTCACGTCAGAGACAGTCTGGGTGAAGAGTGAACTTTTGGACATGCCGCCGGCTACCCTTACGGTAAGGATTTTTTTGCCGGAGACGGAGATGATCTGTTCGAGGTTGGCGCGGACGGAGAAGGCGATTCCTTCAACGAGAGCACGGGCGATGTGCCTGCGACTCTTGGAGGCGTCACCCGTGATCATGTGGGAAAGCGTGAGGTTGCCGATCGGTAGGCCGACGCCCCTTCCGTCGAATATCGCAGATCCAAAAGTGGAATAGACGTTAGCGGCCCCCGGAAGAGATGTTGCTGCCTCAGCAAAGAGGCTCAGGGTCGCATCGGGGGAATCCGGATATAGAAGTCGGGCAAACCAGTCGATGACGTCACCGGTCACCATCCCGTTGCTCTCGAGAATGAATTGGCCCGGCACGACATGCTGTCCGCTCCAGAGCCTGCCGGATTCATCCAGGATCAGTTTATCGGTCACCAGCTGCAGTGGCATGGTCGTGCCGGCGATGACGGCAACGTCGCCGTCTTTTATAGCACCAGCACCCAAGAGGCCGCACTGGGTATCCGCTCCACCTGCAGCCACGGGTATACCGGGGACAAGGCCCAGGAGGTCGGCCGCTTGTTTTGTAAGTGGTCCGAGGCGAGCGCCGGAGTCCACCGGCATGGGAAAGAGTGATCGGGGAAACCCGAGGGAATCGATGAGATCAAAAGCCCACTGGCGTCGTTTCAGGTCAAAAAGGAGTGATTCGCCCGCCTGGGAGCATTCGGAGACCATTTTCCCTGACAGAAGAAAGGCTATCCAGTCGGTGACCGATAAGGCGACGGACGCGCGTTTAAAAAGATCAGGGGTGTTGTTTTTCATCCAGATCAGACGCGTGCCGAGGAACAATGGGGTTGGCCAATGGCCTGTGACGGTGTGAAATTCTTTTCCTCGTTCAGCCCCCAGCACCATGCCTTCGCCCAGAGCCCGGGCATCCCGATTGGGGGTTGCCAGCAGGATGTCGCCTTGAGCATCCAGGACAACAATCGTATTGCGCATACCGCTTGCCGCAATGCCGGCAATCTGACTTGGGGTGGCCCCTGCCTTGGCGAGGACCTCGCGGGACGCATCACCGAGTTTTTTCAGGATGTCGTTGGTGTCAATAGAGTACCCGAGACCACTGGTGCCGGGTGCGGCGGGATGGGTCCAGTTTCGTTTTGCCGTCTTGATTGCTCCGGTTTCGGGATCCAGCAGGAGACAGCGTCCAGAGCCTCCTCCCACATCAATTGCCATTAGGTATTGTGTTTTCATGGGGACTCCTTATTTACTGGAGAAAGAATAAAAGTTTAAGTTTTGCATGTCAAGACACTTTGGCCAACAATATTCTTTTTTTCATCCAGTTGATCAAATCCGGATAGGTGCCTCGAGCATCGAGCCGTTTATCTGTGATGCTTTTCCGGACTATTTTTGTGGAAAGAAGTGTTTCCACAAGAAAGGTCCGGATTCCGATGTCATGGGCCGGAAGGTCATCGGCCGGATTATTGCCGATCATCAGGCATTGTTCAGGTTTTAGATCCAGACGTGTAAGAAGTCTCTCATAAAATTCAACGCTGGGTTTGCACCGGTTCATGTCCTCAGAACTGGTGATGAACAGGAAGTCGTCGGGCATCAGTCCGGCCCATTCCATCCTGTATAAGACAGTTTTTCTCGGGAAGACGGGATTAGTGGCCAGTACCAGTCGGTATCCCAGTTCATTCGCAAGGACAATGGCTTCGCGTGCACCAAGCACTGGCTTAAAGAAGTCACCAAGAGATTGAAAATCTTTTTCTACCATTTCAGATGCAAGCGAATCAATAACCTGCGGTGTGGTCCGCCCGAACTGGGCCATTTTTTCAATGAACACATCGTAGTTGGAACGTTCCGTATTGTTTGCCCGCATGTGACGCATGGATTTCCAGAACGAAAAATAGAAGGAAATGGGATTGAAATAACTTTTGAATCGTTGAAATACACGAACATAAAAGAGAATCTCTGCCTTCTTGCTTATGTCTATGATTGTTCCATCAAGGTCGAATAGCAGCGTGTCAATTTCCTTGGCTGGCAATCCGGACAGTCCTTTGATCTCCATTCCTATTTACCTTTTGACCATATACGGAGGATTTCCGTTGAGGTCTGTATTTTGTTAACTGCTGGTTGACGATATTCTTATATTAGCGCCAGCCGATGTGAAAAAATGCTCAGGATCTGCGCAACACCTGTACCACATGTCAAGTTTGAATTCAGTCATTTTATATTTCAAGATTCCGGGACGCCTCTGTTGGTTGCCATCAAAAGCATCATTGTTGCCTGTCTCTCGTGCTCTGGCATTAGGTGAGCATACCGCGTCGTCATGGCAAGAGTTATATGACACATATTAACCTGACCTGTAAGACTGAAATTCTCACAGTCCAATCCATTTTTGACTTGACAATAAAAAAAGATGATTTTAAATGATTTTAAAAGTTGATAATAATTATTTTTTAATATAAATTAAGTACAAATTTCGACAACAATGTTAATTTAAATCCAAATTTAAAAAAAATAAAAAACTAACAAAAGGGGGCGTGGCATGAAGTATCCGAACATTACATTTGAACCATTATTTAGCTGGGTCAACAGGCCGAGGATTATGTATTCCCCTGGACTCAGGTCAGAGGTGGGATATGAGATGGCGCAATTGGGTGGTAAAAGAGCTGTCATTTTCACCGACAAGGGCCTGGTTGCGGCCGGCATCGTTGAAATGGTAGCAGAGGAAGTGAGGAAGTCGGATCTCGAACTGGCCGGAGTCTTCGACTCTATTATTCAGGACGCGAGAATCGACATCATCAACGCGGGTGCCGCCTTTTACAGGAAATGCGGCGCCGATTGCATGATCGCGGTAGGGGGAGGCAGCGTCATGGATACCGCGAAGGCGGTAAACATCATGATCAGCGGTGGTGAAGATGACTTTGCCCCATTAGCCGCGCAGGCCGCCCTTTGGGAAGGGGCGAAGCCTCTTCCCCCCCACATCGCCTTTCCGACAACGGCGGGGACGGGTTGCGAAATTACAAACGCCATGGTCGTTCTGGATGTCGCGGTGCACGCCAAGCTCCAGGTTACTCATCCTTACTGCAACTGCGACATCGCCATGCTGGACCCGGAGCTTACCATCAAACTACCAGCGAAGATTACGGCCTTCACAGGGATGGACGCACTGACCCACGCGATTGAAGGAATAACCTCCACGGGGGCCGAGCCCATTGCCGACGCACTGGGGCTCCATGCCATACGTCTCATCTTCAAGTATCTTCCTATCGCCGTCAAGAACCCGGAGGACATTACAGCCCGGGGTCACATGCTCCTAGCGAGCAGCATTGCCGGGATGTGCTTTGTTAATACCATGACCGGCGGGGTTCATGCAACGGCCCACTCCTTGGGTGCCCTCTATGGAATTCCACACGGGCTCGCCAACGCCATCATGCTTCCCGTCGTGATGGATTTCAACGCATCTGATGTTCCGGAACGATACATGATGATTGCGGACGCCATGGGGCTCGATGTGAAGGACAAGAAGCCGGCGGAAGCCGCGAAGATGGCGGTAAAGGCCGTTATCAGCCTTAAAAAGAAGATCGGCCTCACCGACACGCTGAAGGATTTCAAGGTTCCCAATGACCCGGAAAAGCTGAAGTCGCTGGTGGAACTGGCGGCGGCGGACGGCCAGGTTAGTTACAATCCACACTACTTAGAAGATGAAGATATTTTGAAACTTTATATGAAAGCAATATAACAAACGAAAGGAGAATAACATGGAATACTGGAAAGATTCGAATGAATGCGTCACGGCCGTTGTAAGACTTTTTGAAGATTGTGGGAAAGATCCCGAACTGAGCGAAGGGCTCCGGAAGGTCAATCAGCTCATACTCTTCGATTACACCGAATCTGGCCCCGATTGCTCCATCTGGGTGGACTGCCGCAATGGCAACTACAAGGTCAGTCAAGGTAAACCTTCGGAAGAACCCGATCTGACCATGAGTCTTTCCGCCGATGACGCCCACAGGTCTTGGTCGAACAAGCTCAACCCCGTCATGGCCATCACGCGGAAGAAGATACGTGTGAAAGGCTCCGCGGTGGGCTTGTTGAAATTGGCGCCTAAGCTGAAAAAGGTGGCGGTGATCTATGAGAAGGCTCTCACCGATCTGGGTTGGGCTGATAAGATAATGAAATAGAACACATTATAAGGTAAATTATGAAAGCCAATACAGGTAAGATAATACGGGTAGACCTTAATGTGGGCGCTGTTTCCATCGAAATACTGCCGGAGAACAACTACAGGGAGTACGTCGGGGGAAGCGGGCTTGCCGCAAAGTACTTCTGGGAAAAGGGCGACTTCAACGCGGACGCCCTCTCTCCGGAGGCGATGCTCATCTTCATGAACGGACCCTTCTCGGGATTAAAGCTCAATGGCGCCAGCAGGAACAGCGTCGCGGGCCGTTCGCCCCTCACGGGGCACTGGGCGGATTCCTCCTGCGGAGGGTTTTTCGCCCCGGAGCTCCGATACGCGGGTTATGACGGCATCGTCATAACCGGGAAGTCACCCGGGCCTTCCGTGCTCCTCATAGAGGATGATAAAATAGCCATTGTGGACGGCACCGAATACTGGGGCAAGGGAATAGAGGAAGTAAACAAGGAGTTGAAGAAGAAATACGGCAAGACTCACCGCACCGTCGTCATAGGCCCGGCAGGGGAAAACCTCGTGAAATTTGCGGCCATCCTGAACGAAGGACACCACGTCTTCGGGCGTACCGGATTCGGCGCCGTGATGGGCTCAAAAAACCTCAAGGCCATAGTGGTCAAGGCTGAGAAAAAGGAGATGGATCTTGCCGACCCGGTGAAATATGAGAAGCTCAGGAAAGAGCTCAACCCGAAGATGAAGGATTCACTTGCCGCGAGCTTGCTGCACGAAAATGGCACAGCTGCCAACCTCGAAGGCGGCGCGTTCACAGGCGACGTTCCCATCAAAAACTTTACATCGAACTCCTGGGAAGGGATGGCTGATGCCCTTACCGGGTCCACGCTCAGCGAGAAGTACCTGACAAAACGGAGCGCCTGCGCTTATTGCGGAATCGCCTGCAAGCGGGTCGTCGAGGTCAAGGAAGGTCCCTGGGCCATTCCCGAGGGCCCAGGTCCCGAATACGAGACGATCGTTTCCTACGGCGCGCTGATTGGTTCGCTGGACCTTGCGGCTGTATGCAAGGCGAATAAAATCTGCAATGACATGGGTATGGACACCATATCATCGGGCGTGACCATCGCATGGGCAATGGAGGCTTTCGAAAGGGGAGATATCACCGAAACGGATACCGACGGAGTCAAACTCCAATGGGGTGATATGGAAACAGTCATCAACGTCGTGCTTCCGAAGATGGCGAAAAGGGAAGGCAAACTCGGCGCGCTCCTTGCCGAAGGGAGCGTGGCGGCTGCTGAAAAAATCGGCAAGGATTCCCTTAGCTACACCACCCAGAGCAAGAGGCTCGAGGCGCCGATGCACGACCCGCGCGGCGGCGGGCACGGGATGGCCCTCACTTACGCCATGGGCGCGAGGGGTGCATGTCATGTCGCCGATCCGATGCTTTTCGTGGAGATGGGGGCCTGCTTCTGGCCCGAGATCGGTTTCGAGTTTGTTCTCGAGCCCAAGACGGATGAAAACAAGCCCGAGGCTGCAGTCATATCGATCGCAATGGGAGCACTGGAAAACAGCGCCTGTTTCTGTCAGTTTGCCGACCGTGAAGTCACCATACCTGAATGGTTGGATCTCTTCAACACGGTGCCCGGCTACAAATGGGAAATTCCGGATATGATGAAAGCGGGACGCCGGATATACTATCTCAAGCGACTCATTAATTACCGGTATGGACTTACCGCCAAGGACGACGAACTGACGCCGCGGATGCTTGAGCCGGCGCGGGACGGGGAACCGGAAGGGGTCGAAATCAACTTTACGGGAATGAAAGAAAAATTCTACGAGCTCATGGACATGGACCCCGAGAAAGGGATACCTTCCAAAGCGGCCCTTGGTGCATACGGCTTAAGCCAAGAGGCAGCCAGTGTGTGGTAGGATTTTATTCATGAAAATCAAGGTAAGGCCGGTCGGCGTCATCAGGAAGTATTTTACAGAACATGAATTGGAGACTGCCGATGGCCTTACCCCTGAACAACTTATTCGCGATCTGAAAATTCCCGGAAAACTCAAGATGGTTTCCATTGTAAACGGAAAAAGTATCCCGCTCAATGAAAAAATGAAAGACGGGGATGAGGTGATCCTGGTGACGTTATTGTCCGGTGGGTGATACTGTCCTCAGGAAGCTTTTAGATGCTTATCTCCCATGAATGAATCAGTCAGGAATTATGCCGCGAATACAAAGCTAATAAATAACAATCTGGTTTATTAAAATTCATATTTATTGAATTGCCCTTTTTCCAAGTCCACATGGACTAAGGTATTTCTAAAAATCTCTCGACGGTTAAGGATAATTTTTACAACCTCCATGGCCTGCATGGATGCTATTAAAGCAGGAGCTAAAACCGGTACACCCCAAATAGCTTCCGGAGAATACTTGTCATTTACCTGACAACTATTTTCCCCATAGAGAAACGTTAATCCCTTGTCCTCAGGAAATATTGTCGTTACCTGGCCTTCGAAACCGGCAACTGCGCCGTGTACGAACGGGATCCTATTTTTTTTTGCAACCTTTTCAATCATAAGACGGTCATCCATATTATCGAGAGCATCGACAATCACATCAACCTCAGAGAGAATATGTTCTGCATTGGCAACATTCACCTTGTCTGTAATAATTGAAACCTCTACTGAAGGATTAATCAGATTTACCACATTTGCTGCTACCTTCGGTTTTGCTTTATTTATGGTTTCTATGTTACACAAAGGCTGTCGATTCAAATTTGTTTCATCGAATACATCACCATCAATTATTCTAAGATGGCCAATCCCAATTCTCGCCAGCAACAAGATCACATGCCCCCCCAACCCACCGGAGCCGATAACAGCTATTCGAGACTCTGCAAGTTTGGTTTGATCCTGTATTGAAATAGATTCCCGATTCCGAATGTATCGATAAGGGCATACCCCCAACTTCATGGCTTCGACATATACAGACTTGAGGGTAGATTGATATTTCAATGCCAACTTTATCGCTTCTTCCTCATACAGAACCTTAATCTTAAGGTTACTTTTGCAATCGAGAATTTCTATAGCTAATCTATTTAGCTCTTTAAGAAATCTCCTGTTTTTTGGGGTATCATTCATTTATATCTCTTATGGTCCATATCTGCACAAAATACTCCTCCGCAAGCGAGGGGTATTTTGTGCTTTGCTATTTTGAATAGGCCATTCGCAACAAGCTGAACGTTTTGGATTTGTTATTGCCTCGTATCCTAGCGGGAGAAAAGATTACCCATCAGGACATTACCGTAAATAAGTTAAACACAAAAGATTGTTGAACTGCAATAAAAAACAATCCATTATTTATTTAAATACAACTTAATGTTAAATAATACAGTATAAATCTTAACTTATATATAATATTCTTTGTTCAAGAGACAGCGCATCGTCTTAGATTAAGATGATATTATTTTTAAGGCACTATAAAGAAGAAATTGACTAATGTCCTAAGCGAGAGTAGAAATGAGCATGCTTTATTAAACATAAAGCGGCAAAGTTGTCGGTGATCTCCATACCGCACAGGGAGTATCGTTTAATGTTTCATCATCGTAAAATGGATGGTCCAATTGTTCACATCGATCATGTAAAAGGAAGGGGAATTTATGGAATTTTCAGAACTGCTTAGTTTCTTGGTCTCCATATTCGAAGGAGCTTCCCAGACCAACAATGATTTTAAGAAATTTCTGATGGGTCATGAATGTACCATTGTAATCAAAACAAAGGACGGCAAACGGGGGAAGCGCTTCATCTTTAAAGACGGCAAATTTTCCGCGGATGAAGTTCTGGATGATTTTGATGCTGCAATGGTCTGGAGTGATGCGGAGACTGCGTTCAATGGACTTAAGAACGGCGAAGAAGGAATCAAGCATGCCCTCCAGAATCATTTTGTCTGCATTGACGGCAAGGTTCACGATTTTACCTGGTTTGGCTCCGTCTTAAAATTCTGTACAACTTAGGAGATCTCATTTGTATGCAGATTCATTGCTACATAGCCATACGTAAAAAATCAAGTTAGCAATAACGGACAGCTTCGTCACCCATATAGAAAGGTAAGGAGGAAATATGAGCTACTGGTCACACGAATATTTGCTGAGAACCTGGGGTGGTCCCATGGTGCAGGCAGAATTTTTAAAAGAGGCACAACGAGCTTTCTTTGTACCGAGAATATTTTCCGGACTGAATCTTTTTCTGGATAAGGCGGGCCTTCTTCCCGATTCCGTTGATTTAGTGGCTAAGGAATGTAAAACAAAGAAGGCTTTTATCGTTACGGACGAATACGCGGTGCGCTTTGCTCCGAGGATCATGAGCCCTTATGAAAAAAGGCACGGCATTAACTTTGAAATCTGGGACAAGGCGAAGCCTGATGCCCCAATCGATACGGTCAAGGATTGCGCGGCAAAGATGAGACAGTTTGGACCTGACCTTATCTTTGCTATCGGCGGTGGTTCATCGATGGATACGGCAAAGGGTGCGTGGCTTTTGTATGAACACCCGGATGCCAACATTGAAATCCTCAGCCCCCTCATGCCTTTGAATCTGCGGAATAAAGCCAAGCTGGTTGCCATCCCGACAACAAGCGGCACCGGTTCAGAGGTTACCGGTATTGCGGTTATATCCTTTCCCGATGGTGTGAAACTCGGTGTGGGCGGTGCCCTGCCGGAATTCGTCCCCGATTTTGCCCTTCTCGATCCGACCCTGTCGGTCGGAATGCCGCAACAGCTGACGGCCGGAACCGGCGGAGATGCTTTAGCCCATGCAGTCGATGGCTTTATGGCTCCGCGAGCGGATGAATTGAATCAGGCCATCGCCCTGAAGGCGATTAAGATGATCTTCGACTGGCTGCCGAAGGCTTACCGTGATGGCAACGACATCATGCCCAGGATTAAGATGCAGTATGCGGCCACTATGGCCGGGATTCCTCTCTCTAATGCGGGTTCAGGGATTTCTCATGCCCTGGGCCATACCATTGGAGGATTATACCACATTCATCATGGTGCAATGGTTTTGTTGTTTCTGACCTATGAACTCCAAGTCTATTCTAAGGTAACAGATCGCCATCTTGAAATTTGCGATATGTTAGGCATACGGGATAAAAGCTCTGCTGAAAAAAGTCTGGCCAACCTGATCCAAAAGATCCGCAACCTGATGACTGAACTGAAACTCCCTATAAGCCTTAAGGATGCCGGGGTTTCCAGGGGTGATTTTGAAAAGAATCTTGATTTCATTCTGGCTCAAACGCCGACGGATCCTGCATTCTATTTTGGTTGGTATGACCTGAACAGGGAGCAGTTGAGGGATTTATTTTTGTGTGCTTATGAAGGTAACTTACTGGATATGAATTCAGACGTATGGAGGTGATTCAATGAAGGGCTATTTTGGAAAATTCCTTAAGATAAATCTTACCGATAAAAAAATCGAAGATTTAACCATCAGCGATGATGATTTGAAGAAATATGTCGGCGGTTCAACCTTGGCGGCCAAACTGATCTATGACTATGTCCAGCTTGGGATGGACCCGTTGGCGCCAGAAAATCCCTTAGTTTTTGCAACGGGACCCTTTATCGGCTCCAACGTCCCCATGGTCAGCCGGGCGGCCATATGCGGTATTGCACCGGGAAGCGGTCTTTGGGGTGAAGCGACGACGGGAGGAAATTTCCCTTTTCGTCTGAAAGGTATCGGCTATGACGGGATACTCATCACGGGTAAGTCCGATACGCCAGTCTATTTATTGGTTAAGGGAGATAAAGCGGAAATTAAAGATGCTTCGCACCTATGGGGCAAGGACAGCTACGAGACACAGGATTTGATCAATAAAGAAGTCGGGGGAAAGGCTTCGACCGCCTGTATCGGCATGGGCGGAGAAAAATTACTCAAGTTTGCTGGCATCATGAACGATGAAGGCCGGACGGCGGGAAGATGTGGTTTGGGTGCCTTGATGGGTTCGAAGAATCTGAAGGCTGTAGTCGTTTCGGGAAATCAGAAGACCGAACCGGCAGACAGCGAAGGTCTTAAGAAACTCATCGAGGAAGCTCGTGATTGTATTAAGAGTACGCCCAATACGAGCGGCTATAAATTATACGGGACAAACATGTATATTGACCTGGGCATGCGCTTGGGGGATGTTCCGACGAAGTATTTTACCAAAAGCATTTTCCCCGTGGAGAAGCTGCACGGCCCGGCATTTCGATCACGTTATAATATGGCGACTTACGCCTGCAGCGGTTGCCCGGTCGGGTGTGGCCGGATCATCAAGGACTTCAGTGACGACATCAAAACAGTTGACGGCCCTGAATATGAGACTGTGGCGGCATTTGGACCTCTCTGCATGAACTTTGACATTGATACCGTGGTGAGAGCAAATCATTTCTGTAATCGTCATGGGATAGATACTATGTCGGCAGGCGTTTCCATTGCATTTGCCATGCATTTGTATGAGCAGGGCATTCTCACAAAGGAAAAAGCCGGTATGGAAATCAAATGGGGTGATAGCGCGGTTATTCTCAAGCTTCTGGACATGATCATTAAGCAGGAGGGCTTCGGCGTTATCTTATCCAAGGGTGTCAAGGAAATGGCCGTACTTCTCGGGGCGGATCCGGAAGAAGCGGCTCATGTCAAAGGACTTGAATTTCCAATGCACGACTCGCGAGCCTACCAAGGCGCGGCGCTTTCATATGCCGTTGGTCCCAGAGGTGCCTGTCATTTGAAAGGCAGTTTTTATAATTTGGATGCCCCGGGAAACGAAGTTGGCCTGGATCTGGGAATTTCTTTTTCCAATAAAAACGATCCGGCACAAAAAGGAGCGCTGACAGCAAAAATGCTTCATTTCTGTGAACTCTACAATAGTTTTACCTTGTGTCATTTTTCACCAATGCCAGCCGGGATGATTGCCCGAGCTCTTACTGCCATCACTGGTATTCAATATAAAACTATGGATTTGCTTATATTCGGCGAACGGTCCCTTAACCTAAAGCGGGCTATCAACAATAAGCTTGGTGTGACAAGGCAGGATGATAAGCTGCCGAAAATTGTTAGACGAGCATTGAAGGAGGGAGCAACTGCAGGCATAGAACCCGCTATGGATCTTATGTTGAAGGATTTTTATGATGTGAGCAAGTGGGACTGGGAAACGGGTAAACCGACAAGAGAGAAACTGATGGAATTGGAACTAGATCAGGCGTCAAAGGATCTCTGGGAATAAGGGGCCATCGGCAAGAAAAGTATTTCTGCTTGCATTTCTTACATTATTCTTGCGTTTGGTATCAGCTCCTTTGCCGGGATTTATTGAACAAGTTAAAAAATCCATTGAGATGATAGAAAAGGCAGTCTTTATATTCCGGGTGTGGGGAATAGTGTGGGGAGTCAATAAGAGAAATTAAAGTAGTTATTAAGAATAATATTATAACTATTTGATATTATTTTGGTAGTCCCACGGGGAGTTGAACCCCGGTTTCCGGCGTGAGAGGCCAGCGTCCTAACCACTAGACGATGGGACCATGTTAGATGGGGAATCAGGATTCGAATCTAGGCAGGAGGGTTCAGAGTCCTGAGTTCTCGCGCTAGACGGATCCCCCAACAGCGTTGGAAGTCGAGCGAGAGTATCTATTCAGTTCCACTTCAAAAGTCAAGATGAAAGTGATACGTTTTGAATAACGTCGCAGCTTCCCCGCATCAACCTATTGATTCAGATTGTCTATGTAGGCAACCGCCGCATTGATCCTTTGCATAACGCGGTCCTTGCCCAGTGTGACCATGATTTCATCTATGCCGGGACTAACTGTTTTTCCGGTCAGCGCCACCCGTAGTGGTTGGGCGATCACCTTAAATTTGATTCCCTGTTCTTCGATGAAAGTTTTGAGAAATCCTTCGAGGCCTTCTTTGCTGAAGTCCTGCACGGACGGAATCGCGACAGCCATTGTCTTTAAATGGGCGGCCATGTCGGGTACCAAAAATTTCTGTGCGGCTTGTTCCTCATATTGAATCTGATCTACAAAATAGAAATTCGCCGCCCCGGCCAGCTCGACCAGTGTTTTGCTGCGCGGCTGCAAGTCGGCGATGATTTTTTGCGTGAATGAAGCGTTATTTATATCGGCGCCGGCGGGCCAGAATGGTTTCATGTCTTCGGCCAATCGCGCCGGAGTTGCTTCTTTTATATAATGCGCATTGAGCCAGAGCAGTTTTTCGGGATTGAAGACGGCGGGTGACTTGCCGACGGCATCCAGAGTGAAATATTCAATCAGTTCCTTTTGCGAGAAAAAATCTCCTGATCCCCATGCGACCAACCCAAACGCACCAGATAATTGACAAGCGCCTCCGGCAGGTAACCCATTTCTTTATAGGCCATTACGGATGTAGCCCCATGGCGCTTGCTCAGACGCGCCTTGTCCGATCCCAGAATCATCGGGACATGGGCGAATTTCGGCACATCAAAACCCAGTGCCTGATACATCAAAATCTGGCGTGGTGTATTGTTGACATGGTCGTCACCGCGGATGACGTGCGTGATGTTCATGAGCGCGTCATCGATGACAACGGCAAAATTATACGTCGGATAGCCGTCGCCGCGTTCGATGATCAAATCATCCAACTCATCATTATTAAAGCTGATATTGCCTTTAATGAGGTCTTCTACAATGGTGATGCCAGTTTGTGCGCCGCGGAAACGCACAACACTTCCTGTTGATTTCTTTAACTTTTTATCGCGACAGGTACCGTCATATTTGGGCTTTTTCCCGGCGGCCAGGGCCGTTTTTCTTTTGGTTTCCAGTTCTTCGGAGGTGCAGGTACAAATATAGGCCTTGTCTTCATTGATCAGTTTTTGCACCATATCGCGGTGCAGATCAACGCGCTGGGCCTGAAAATGCGGTCCTTCATCCCAATTCAGGCCCATCCAGGTCATGGCATCCAGAATCGCTTTTGTGGATTCGTCGGTTGAGCGCTGCTGATCGGTATCTTCAATTCTTAAAACAAATTCGCCGCCATTATGACGGGAGAAAAGCCAGTTAAAAAGAGCGGTTCGTGCTCCTCCGATGTGCAAATAACCGGTCGGGGATGGTGCAAAACGGGTGCGTATTTTGGTGGTCATATTGTTTCCCTTAATTTTTGCAGTGTTATAGGGTTGCGGCTCGTTATTTGTCAAGCGCCTTTTGCCTTTCAAACAGCAAATTATACTTGACAACACAATGATTTTATCATTTACTCGCCTGCTTAGCGCGGTTGGCTTAATTTTTTTAACAAGGCAGTAAGGGTTCCATGTCCGATTCTTTGAAAATTAATCTGACGATTCTCCCTGAGGAAGGGTTACGGTTGACCTTTTCCGAAGGCGCCGCGTGGTTCAAAGAATGTTTTTCTGACGATGAACAGGCCTGAGTTTTCACTGGTCAAGGTGGATGTTAACTGTATGATCACTAAATCAGGCAATACCATTTATATCCGGGGAGAACTGGCGGCGCAAATCAGCCAGGAGTGCGGTCGCTGTCTGGAACCGGCGACGCATTCCCATTGGCGGAGATTTTGCTTACACACTGGTCCCGGCAAAGGTGGAGGTCGCAAAAGATCTGGAACTCACCGCCCAGGAACTCGAAACGAGCTACTACCGCGGTGATTTTATCGATCTGGCGCCGATGATCTGCGAGCAGATTGTTCTGCAGGTGCCGATGAGGATTCTCTGCACCGACGATTGCAAGGGCTTGTGCCCCCATTGTGGCATCAATTTAAATACCGGTTCGTGTGTCTGCCGTTCGGATGTTATCGATGATCGTCTGGCAGTACTGAAAAAAATTAGAATCAAAAATTAATTATAAAAAGAGGATAATTTACCATGCCAAATCCAGTAAAAAGACATTCCAAAACAAGGCGCAATACCCGAAGGGCGCACGATTTCCTAAAACAGCCTTCCATGTCGGTTTGCCCGCAATGCAGTGAACCGAAAATGCCTCACCGTGTTTGTCCGAATTGCGGCACGTATAAAGGCAGAGAAGTGATATCGGCGGAAAAGATTTCCTAAAACAGCGTAGCCGCTTTAAGCCAAATGCCCGCTTTCTTGGCGCCCGTTGATTGTTTTCGTAACAGAAGGGTTCGGAATAACCGGATGATTCAGTCTGTGGGAAGCGATGCCACCAAAAGGCGCGACGCATCCGGTAAAAGCGTACCGGTTTAACCGGCAGATATAGTGTGGTGGAAAGCTTGATAGCCCTGAAATGCAGATGTTTGCTGCATTGAAAAATAATAAGGATTTTTTTTAAAAAAACAGGTAATAAAAGAAGCACTTGTTATAATTTTTTATTCTAATATGGGACTGGAGGAGGGAATTCATGTCATTAGAAGAAAAAGTCATTAAACTTGTAATAGAGCAGCTGGATGTGACCCAGGAGCAGTGCAAGCTGGAAGCGTCATTTATTGATGATCTGGGCGCTGATTCTCTGGATCTGGTTGAGCTGATCATGGAGATGGAAGAATTATTTGGCGTAGAGATCGCCGACGAAGAGCTGGAAAAAATTCGAACGATTAAAGACGTCGTCGATTTTCTCCGGAAAAAAGGTATTAATTAATTTTTTAAATCAGGATCATTGCCCATGAAAAGGCGTGTCGTTGTAACAGGCCTCGGCGCCCTGACTCCCCTTGGTAACTCCGTTTCGGAATCATGGGCAGGCGCCATTGCAGGAAAATCCGGTATCGGCCCCATTACCCGGTTTGACGCCTCTGCTTTCAGTGCCAAAATCGCAGGCGAAATTAAAAACTTTGATCCTTTACGGTATGTCGATAAAAAAGAAGTCCGGCGTTACGACAATTTTGCCATTTATGCACTGGCCGCGGCCCAGATGGCTTTAGAAGACGCGGCACTGACTATTGGCCCGGAGATTGCGGAGCGAGTCGGTGTGATCATTGGTTCCGCCATCGGCGGCGCCCAGACCATTGAAGAAGAAGTTAGAGTTCTCCATGCGTCCGGCCCACGTAAAGTGTCGCCTTTTGCCGTTCCAGCCATCCTGGCCAATCTTGGATCCGGCCATGTCTCCATGCGTTTCGGTGCCAAAGGTCCCATCAATTGTACCGTAACAGCCTGTGCCGCGGGCACGTCGGCCATCGGCGATTCTTACAAAATCATCGCATACGGCGACGCGGACGCCATGATTACCGGCGGCGTTGAAGCGGCCGTAACACCTTTGGGTGTCGGTGGGTTCTGTGCCATGCGCGCGCTGTCAACCCGTAATGACGAACCACAAAAAGCCAGCCGGCCTTTCGACAAAGCACGCAACGGCTTTGTTATTGCTGAAGGCTGCGGCGTTCTGATTTTAGAAGAACTATCCTTTGCTCTCAGACGCGGCGCAAGGATTCTTGCCGAAATAGTCGGCTACGGATGCACATCCGACGCTTATCACCTGGCTGCCCCGCCCCCTGAACACGAAGGCGCTAAACGCAGCATGCAGGTGGCGATCAAGGACGCCGGCCTGCAAACGACTGATATTGACTATATCAACGCCCATGGTACATCCACGCCACTCAATGATCTTTATGAAGCGCAAGCGATTAAGAATCTTTTCGGCGAGCACACGCAAAAGCTGATGGTCAGCTCGACCAAATCGATGACCGGTCACATGCTGGGAGGCACAGGCGGCGTGGAGGCGATTTTCAGCGTGAAGGCAATTCAGGAGGGGATTATTCCGCCCACCATCAATCTGGAAAACCCGGATGACGGATGTGATCTGGATTTTGTGCCGAATGTCGCCCGGCACAAAGAAATCAATACCGCGATGTCCAATAGTTTTGGGTTTGGCGGTGTTAATGCCGTTATTATATTCAAGAAATACAAAGATTAATTGTTGTTGGAGGAATTTTTATTCATGTCATTTTTAGATCAAGTTGATCCGGAAGTCGCAAAGGCCATTGAACTGGAAACAAGACGTCAAGCGGGAAAGCTGGAGCTCATTGCTTCGGAAAATTTTGTCAGTGAAGCCGTTTTAGAAGCTCAGGGTTCTGTGATGACTAATAAATACGCCGAGGGCTACCCGGGTAAACGTTATTACGGCGGTTGTGAATATGTTGATATTGTCGAAAGTTTGGCGATTGAACGCTGCAAGAAGCTTTTTGGCGCGGAGGCTGTCAATGTACAGCCGCATTCCGGAACGCAGGCCAACATGGCCGTCTATTTTGCGGCTGCTTCACCCGGCGATACGATTTTGGGCATGAACCTTTCGCATGGCGGCCATTTGTCGCATGGCAGCCCGGCAAATTTCTCCGGGAAATTTTACAAGATCGTTCCTTACGGTGTGAGCCGTGAAACGGAAACCATCGACTATGAGGAATTGGCGAAGCTGGCCCGTGAACATAAACCCAAAATGATTGTCGTCGGTGCGAGCGCTTATCCGCGGACGATAGACTTCAACAAATTTCGGGCCGTGGCCGACGAAGTCGGCGCGGTGATCATGGCGGATATCGCGCACATTGCGGGACTGGTTGCCGTGGGCCTGCATCCCTCGCCGATTCCCGTTTGCGAATACGTTACTACCACCACGCACAAGACCCTGCGCGGACCGCGCGGCGGACTTATCATGTGCAAGGAACCCTATATTAAAATTCTCAACAGCCGCGTTTTCCCAGGCATGCAGGGTGGTCCGCTGATGCACGTAATCGCCGCTAAGGCCGTTGCCTTGAAAGAAGCGTTATTGCCCGAATTCAAGGCATATCAGCAGCAGATTGTTAAAAACGCTCAGGCCATGTCCCAACAGTTAAAAGATGAGGGTTTCCGTCTGGTGTCAGGTGGTACGGACAATCACCTGATGCTGGTTGATTTAACCTCCAAGAATGTGACGGGTAAAGATGCGCAGGAATCTCTGGATCGCGCGGCCATTACCGTCAATAAAAACGGCATCCCTTTTGACACGCAGGGGCCGATGGTCACGAGTGGCATCCGGATCGGAACGCCGGCGCTCACCACCCGTGGCATGAAGGAAAATGATATGCGCCTGATCGCCTCGCTGATTGCTGATGTGATCAATCATATTAATGATGAACGAACCATCAAAGCCGTGGCCGAAAAAGTCAAAACGCTTTGCGCCCGGTTCCCTCTGTATGCGCAAAGGATCAAAGGATAAAAAGGGGATCAAGGCGGGGTCTTGGTCAGGCGGCTTATCAGAAAGCGGAATGATATGACGGGAAAAAACGTGCCGTCGCATAATGTCTTGGGCACCCGTCCCGACTGGGATACGTATTTTCTAGATATTATCGATCTGGTTTCTAGACGTAGCACCTGTCTCAGACGGGCGGTGGGCGCAGGACTGGTGCGCGATAAAAGGATTCTGGCCACCGGCTACAACGGCGCTCCGTCTAAATTACAGCATTGTTTAGATATCGGCTGCCTGCGCGAACAGCTTCAAGTGCCATCCGGCGAACGCCACGAATTATGCCGCGGCCTGCACGCCGAACAAAACGCTATTATTCAGGCGGCCCTGCATGGCGTCAGCGCGAAAGATGCCACTCTGTATTGCACCAATCATCCCTGTGTCATTTGCGCCAAGATGATCATCAACGCCGGTATTACACGCATTGTCATCCGTAACGGTTACAGCGATAAACTGGCTGCGGAGATGTTCAAGGAAGCGGATATCAGCGTCGTGCAGTTAAATAATTTCTAAAGGTGCGGTAAAGCGAAATCATGAAATGTCCTTTTTGCGGTAACGCGGAAAACAAAGTGATCGATTCCCGGATCAGCAAAGATGGCAAAGCCATTCGCCGCCGCCGTGAATGTCTGGGCTGTGCCCGGCGTTTTACTACGTATGAGTACGTGGAAGACATTCTGCCGATGGTGGTCAAAAAGGACGGACGGCGCGAACCATTTGACCGTATTAAAATTCGCAACGGTGTGATGACGGCCTGCGAAAAACGACCGATCAGCATGGAGGACATGGAAAAAATCGTCGAAAACGTGGAAGCCGCCTGCCAGGAGTTTCAGGGCGAAGAAATTCCTTCCTCGGTGATCGGCGAAAAAGTGATGGCCGAACTCAAGACGCTTGACGGCGTAGCTTATGTGCGGTTTGCGTCTGTCTATCGGCAGTTTCGCGACGTTGCAGAATTCATGTCCGAATTGAAGGACTTGTTGAGCAAGGGTAAAAAATAAATATGTTTACCGGCATTGTCGAAGGATCGGGAAAAGTCGTTCGCCTCACGATGAAAGGCGCAGACGCCACGCTGGAAGTGGAAGCCGCAATCGATTTAAGTGAGGTTTCCCTGGGAGACAGCATCGCGGTGAACGGCGCCTGTTTGACGGTGATCTCTAAAACGGCTAAAACATTCACCGCCGATGTTTCCGCCGAATCTTTGAGCAGGACGACGCTTAAGCACTTACAGATCGGACATCAAGTTAATCTGGAAAAATCCCTGCGCGTCGGCGGCTTTTTGGGCGGTCACTTTGTATTGGGCCACGTGGACGGGATCGGCCGCATTCTCAGTAAAACGCAGAAGTCCGGATCGCTGATTTTTGCTATTGAAGCCGATACTCCGTTATCGCGCTACATTGTGGAAAAAGGTTCAATCGCTATCGACGGCATCAGCCTGACCGTGAACAAGCTTGAAAAAGGCCGGTTTTATGTTAATATCATTCCATACACGGCCGCTTACACGACACTTGTTGGGAAAAAAGAGGGGGAATGGGTAAACATTGAAACGGATGTTCTGGGAAAATACGTAGAAAAGTTATTGCAAACGCCGCGGGGAATCGATAAGGACTTTCTCGCCGAACATGGTTTTATCAAATAAGAAGGATGAAAAATGGCAGTCAGTAAAATTTCAGAAGCAATTGAAGACATTCGCAACGGGAAAATGGTTATTCTCGTTGATGATGAAGACCGGGAAAACGAAGGTGATCTTTTTATGGCGTCCCAGTTTGTCACACCGGAGGCGATTAATTTCATGGCGCGTCTGGGACGTGGGTTGATTTGTCTCACGATTAATGAAGAAATTGCTAACCGGCTGAAACTTCATCTAATGGTGAAAGACAATCAGGCGCGTTTCGGCACAGCTTTTACCATATCCATTGAAGCACGTCACGGCGTGACCACCGGCATTTCGGCGGCGGACCGCGCCACAACGATCCTGGCGGCAGTGAATCCCGTGGCCAAAGCGGATGATATTGTGAGCCCCGGGCACGTGTTCCCGATTCTCGCGCGCAAGGGCGGCGTTCTGGTGCGTACAGGCCAGACCGAAGGATCGGTCGATTTATGCCGCCTGGCCGGACTCATCCAGTCGGGTGTGATTTGCGAGATTATGAAAGACGACGGCACGATGGCGCGGATGCCGGATCTGGAGATTTTCGCCCGTGAGCATGATTTGAAAATCGTTACGATTGCCGATTTGATTGATTACCGGATGCAGAATGAATCGCTCATCCGGCGGGTAGCGGAAGCATCGCTGCCCAGCTCTTTCGGCGGAGATTTTAAAATCATTATTTATGAAAACGATGTGGATGACATGCAGCATATCGCTTTGGTAAAGGGTGAAATTCATAAAGAAGACGAAGTGCTCGTGCGGGTGCATTCGGAGTGCCTGACCGGCGATATCTTTTCTTCGGCCCGGTGCGACTGCGGCGATCAGCTCCATCGCGCCATGGAGATGATCGGCGAAGAAGGTCAAGGCGTCATTGTCTATATGCGGCAGGAAGGCCGGGGCATCGGTCTGGTCAACAAGATCAAGGCTTACGCCCTTCAGGAAACGGGACACGACACTGTAGAGGCCAACATCGCCCTGGGCTTTAAAGCGGATCTGAGGGATTACGGTATCGGTGCGCAGATTCTCGCGGATCTGAGCGTGCATAAAATGCGGCTGATGACCAACAACCCCAAAAAGATTGTCGGTCTGGAAGGCTATGGCATTGAAGTCACAAAGCGTATGCCGATTGAAATTCCGCCCAACGAAAACAATATTCGCTATATGACCACCAAAAAAAGTAAGATGGGTCATATTCTGGAGCTTTAAAAAGTGAAGAGGCGCGTCGTGCGCAGAAAACTAGAACAAGGGGTCTTGCCACCCGAAGGGGGTGGTTGCAATCCCTTGTTCATACTAACATAAGGATGGTGCTCAAATCATGCCGAAAATAATTGAAGGGAAAATTGTTGCCAAGGGAATGAAGTTCGCGATTGCTGCGAGCCGGTTCAACGATTTCATCAGTGGCCGGTTAATTGAAGGCGCAGTGGATACACTGGTGCGAGCCGGCGCGGACGAAAAAGACATCGTCATTTACAAAGTTCCCGGCGCGTTCGAATTGCCGCTCGCTGCAAAAAAGCTTGCCAAAAGCGCGCGGTTTGACGCGGTGATCTGTCTGGGCGCGGTGATTCGCGGCGCGACCCCGCATTTTGAATATGTCAGCGCGGAAGTGTCCAAAGGAATCGCCAACGTGGGGCTGGACGCGGAGATTCCGGTTGTTTTCGGTGTGCTGACGACAGATACCATTGAACAGGCCATTGAACGGGCAGGCACAAAATCCGGTAACAAAGGCGCGGATGCGGCGATGGCGGCCATTGAGATGGTTGATCTGTTCAAAAAAATGAACGCGTAAATGCGTCAAGCGACACAGCGCCTGTTTTATACGGCGCTTCTGGAATTGAGGATTAGATGCAAGGACGGAGAAAGGCGCGCGAAGTTGCCTTACAGGTTCTTTACAGTTTGAATTTTGTCAATCTCGATGTGGAAAAAGCTCTGGAGCTTTTCTGGGGGAATTTTGTCGCGCCCAAGTCGGCCAAGGAATTTGCATCCACTCTGGTCGAAGGCACTTGGCATCATCGGGAAGAGTTGGACGGGCTGATCGCCGGCTGTTCGGACAACTGGTCACTTAACCGTATGTCCAAGGTCGATATCAGTATTTTGCGGATGGCGGTGTTTGAATTTCTATACTGCGACGATATCCCATCCAAAGTCAGCATCAATGAAGCGGTCGATCTGGGGAAAATTTTCGGATCGGAAAATTCCGGCTCATTTATCAATGGCATCCTCGATGCCCTCAATATGAAAATCAATAAAGAAAATGCAGCTAAATCTGTCCACCCATCCGCCTGACCAGCAAAGGCATAAATGTCTGGTCCTGGGTTTTTTCAGCGATGAAAAACCACCGCGGGGTATTTGCGGGTTGATGGACTGGCGTCTCAACGGCATGATCTCACGGGAAATCAAACAGGGTCACGTAAGCGGCGATTTTAAAGAAAAGGTGGCGATCCCTTATCCGGAACGCATCGGCTCCGAATTACTTTTTCTTTTCGGGCTAGGCAATCTCGTCGATCTTTCCTATGATCGCATTTACACTGCGGCTTATGAAATTGCCGGCGCGGTGGATGCTATGAAACTTACGGAATTTACGTTTGATCTGCCGGGAGAAGGGCGCTCGGAACTGACCACCGCCGGGATTCTAGAAGCCATGATGACCGGTTATTTTGATTTCTTATCGGATGACGTGAGCAAGCTCGCCAATTTCAGTATCTGTCTGGTTACTTCCTCCGAGCGCTTAAAAGGCATTGAGCAGGGAATTGTACAATTTCATAAAAATGTGAAGCACTTGGGATCGGTCGATTTCAGTGCCCTGGAACTGCATTTTACCTAATTAATTAGTCCATGTGCTCCAATGATAATTTGGCGGGTTGTTTTCCAAGAAGTACCATGCCGAAATGCTCATATTTCTCACTTGTTTTTGTATCCATGTCGTGCCAGCGCGCCAAAAATTCGCGTTCGCGCAACCACGTTCGGCGAATCGTCGCTGGATCTTCAAAAAGCAAAACATCCTTGTTGACGCCAATGACAATAGCGTAATGGCCGTTGTCCCAGTCGCGACGCCAGTCGTCAAGCGTCATATAGCGATCCGCCCAAGCCTGCAAGAGAACGATCACCGGCGTTCCCGCGTCCACATATTGCTTGAGCTGATTGAGTGACCATTGCGTGCCCGACTTCACTTCAAAATCGTAGCTTTGTGCTGCCGCGATCATGGCCTGAGGCGGCGTTCCTCCTTCCTCCGTTGTGCCGAGCGTCCGCATCAGTTCATCGCGATCCATTTCCACGCCGTAATACGTCATCACCGTTTGGAGCGCTTGCACGCCGCAATCGTAATCATAGACTTGTTTGCCGATATGTAGATCGATCATCGACATTTTTTGCGATTCCTGAAGAGACTGAATCGTTTGTGTGAGCGATTCGGCAAACGTGCGCCTGAGCCGGTTGATCTGCCCGACATTCGGTGTGCCGTCTTCGTTCTTGAAGAGGCGTTCATTGGTTTCCTGGATGAAGGCGGGCGCGCGGGCGCCGACCCTTTTTATTGCGTTGACCGAATGTGCGGCGCACACATGACCGTGCACGGTAACATACTCCGAACCATTCACGGTAACCAGCACATCGGGCAGGCGTTTGCGCAGCTCGGCGGCATAGGTTTCCACAATCACATCCGGACAATAATAGAGCGGTTTCTCGTCGCGATCCGTCTGCTGAAAATTCATCAGGTCGATTTGATTATCGGCAACACCGCGGGCAGTCACTGTGGAGTGACCGTCAAAGAGCAGACCTGCACCGGCGGATATATTCTCTTCGATGCTTCGGTGAAAAGCTTTCAAATATTTCTCGGACCAGGCTGCCCGCATGGAAGCGGAAGGTTCATATCCTTTGCGATAAATCGGACGGCCAAAAACGTCGTGAAGTGGCACGCTTTCATCAATATCCGACGGATCGCGGTTGGCCTCGAGCAGGATGCTGCAATAGGGGAAGACCAACTGCCGATTGGCAAGAATGTCACGAAAATCATACAGCCATTGCGTGTGCCAATCGACATTTTTAATCAGCACGGTAAATTCGTCAGAAAGGTCCTCAAGCGAAATTTCCGGCGGAATGACAACGCCGCTGTGCGGCACAACAACCAGAATATCCGAACCTGTCATATATCAACCCTTTATTGTGATATGCCGTCTTGCGGCCCATCATGGTTGTGGACATTGTAGCGCTTTTCCCCGACTTTGGAAATGTAAAATAAATGAAGGAATATCAGTATGTTTGCAATTATTTGTCATTTGACAGGAATAACTGTTGTTCCTATACTCTAGTCCAACAAAAACAGGTTTGCGCCGGAATTCATGATCACTCCATCCCAAACAAAAATAAAACGTTTCTCAGGCTGGATAACGCTTACAGGCGTGATGATAGCCTACGGCGGCATCTGCGGCGACATTACTTACGCCTACGGCGTCTTCTTGCCGTCGATGAATGAAACCTTCGGGTGGCCTCGCTCGACTCTGTCCGGCCCCTACACGCTTTTTCTAATTATCGGCGGTATGCTGGGGCCGTTAGTCGGATGGACCATTGCCCGGTTTGGCGCCAGAAAAAATATTATTCTGGGAAATATTTTTGCGGTGATTGGTTTGCTGGGCATGTCTCAGGTCAGTGAAATCTGGCAGGTCTATCTCTTTTTCGGGGTGCTGGGCGGCCTGGCCCTGGCTTTTGCCGAATTTTTAGCCGTGACGACGGTCATCAATCACTGGTTCATCAGGAGAAGGTCTCTGGCGCTGGGATTTCTTTTCGCCTCTGGCGGTGTCGGCGGATTTTTTCTGCCGCCGCTGATCATCTCGTTTATTTCCGGTCTGGGTTGGCGCTGGGCATGGATCTGCCTGGCTGGTCTTCATTTTCTTTTGACGGTTATTCTGGCCGGACTTCTCATCCGGAATACTCCGGAGAGTGAAGGTCAGGTACCGGATGGGCAGGCGTCTGCAAGTCCATCCGATCAATTTCACAGCGCTGCAAGGGGTCGTGTTTATTCAACGCCTGTGGACTGGAACGCCCGTGAAGCCCTGCGCACGCCGGCCCTTTGGGTTTTGTTGATTTTGTTTTCAGTGCTTCTGTTTGCCACCAATATGCTGACCACTCATCAGGTGGCCTATCTCCGTGATTTGCAGTATTCCCCGATGGTATCGGCCACGGCGCTGGGGCTAATGCTGGGGATGAGTGTCCTGGGAAGGCTGATCAGCGGCATTCTGGGTATGCGATTTGATGGACGTTATCTGGCAGCCATCTTTTTTGGCTGCATGGGACTGGGCATTGTGTCGCTGATGAACGCGCGAGGAGCCTTTTTTGTTTATAGCTATTCTATTCTAACCGGCATTGGATTCGGCGGGATGATCGTGCTTTTGCCCAATGTCACGGGCGCGTATTTCGGACGCAGTCACTTCTCCCGTATTGTAGGCTGGACGACGCCCGTGGTAACACTCGCAAGCGCTGTCAGTCCAACGCTTGCCGGATTTCTTTATGATAGGACGGGAAGTTATTTTATTCCATTCACCATCGCGGCGGCGCTTCTTTTTGCTTGTATTGTTCTGGCTTTCCTGGCTCGTCCACCCCGCCTACCTGTTGCCATCAGGTAATGGAGATCCGTCGCAATGAATGATTAAATGACTTTTTATCATAATATTATATTCGAAAGGGGATTTTATGAAGATCACGGATAAAGTTGTAGTTGTCACCGGAGGTGCTTCTGGAATTGGGCGCGCTCTATGCCGGCGTTTTGCCGCCGAAGGAGCAAAGGGCATTGTCGTATCCGATTATAATGGAGCCGGTGCGGCCAAGGTGGCCGAAGAGATTGGCGGCCTCGCAGTAACTACTGATGTCGGCGATGAAGCACAGGTTCAGAATCTGGTGGATATTACCATCCGCACATACGGCCTGATTGATCTGTTCTGTTCAAACGCGGGGATCACGGCAGTTGGCGGGGAGGAAGCTCCAAACGAAGACTGGCAGCGGTGCTGGGAGGTCAACGTCATGGCCCATGTCTATGCGGCCCGCGCCGTCCTCCCCTCGATGATCGAGCGCGGCGGCGGATACCTGTTGCAGACCGGTTCCGCAGGGGGGCTTTTGACTACCCTTGGCGCTGCGCCTTATACCACCAGCAAGCACGCCGCCGTGGCGTTTGCGGAATGGCTGTCGATTTCCCATGCTCATCAAGGCATCAAAGTCAGCTGTCTGTGTCCTCTGGGAGTGCGCACCGGCATGTTGACGGAAGAAACGGAAGGCGTCGGAAAGCTCCTGATGCAGGGTTCTCTCTCCCCGGAAGAAGTGGCGGAAGAGGTGATCAAAAGTCTGGAAAAAGAAGAGTTTCTGATCCTGCCCCATCCTCAGGTGATCGAATACTTCCAGGCTAAAGCCAATCACTACGAGCGCTGGCTGCGTCACATGCGCGGTGAGCAGAAAAAATATGTTTTATCCGCTGAGGAGAAGAAATAATTTCTTTTACTTACCAAAGTAGCTTTTGATGTTTTCCGCTGTGCGGGTGATGAGCAGGCGGCGGGCTTCGATGCTGGCCCAGGCAATGTGCGGGGTCATGTATAATTTTTCTTTATTACGAACTTTTAAAAGCGGGCTGTTCGCAGCGATGGGTTCCGTACTCAGAACATCCAGTCCCGCGCCGGCAATCCGGTTTTCATTTATGGCTTGCGCCAAAGCCTGTTCATCAACAATGCCGCCTCGTCCCAGGTTGAGCAGATAGGCGGTCGGCTTCATCATACGAAGTCGAGCCTCGTTTAATAAATTCCGTGTCTGGTCGTTCAGGGGGCAGTGAATGGAAACCACGTCGGCGGTGCGCAGCAATTCTTCCAACGGCAGATGCGGGTAGCCGGACCTCTCCAGATTATTGCCGGATGTCGAGGTGTAGGCAACTCGAGCGCCAAAGGCTTGGGCCACCTGCGCCACACGTTTGCCGATGGTGCCCATCCCGATAATTCCGAAAAGTTTATCATTTAATTCCCGGAATTCCCGGCCAAGGTGCGTAAAAACGGGACTTTCGGCGTACTGACCCGATTTCACATACTCGTCATAATAGGCGCTGCTGTTTAATAAATAAAAAAGCATGGCAAAGGTGCATTGGGTGACCGATTCGGTGGAATAGCCGGCGACATTTTTAACCGCAATCCCTTTTTTAGCGGCATAATCCAGATCGACATTGTTCATCCCTGTGGCGAGAATGCAGACCAATTCCAGTGCCGGACAGGCGTCCATCACGTCACGGTCGATCACAACTTTATTGGCAACGACCACGTTATGACCGCGATATCCGATCAATGCGCTCGGCAGGTTTGGTCAGTTCGTAACCGTCGTAATCTCCTAGTGTTGAAATTTCGCCGAGATTATCCACATTACCGACGGTCACAGCGTCCAGAAAAACGATTTTAATGGGTTGACTCACCTTATCCCCCGAGTTCCGTTATTTTTTCGAAATACATATACCATGGATAACTGGTAAACTCTGTAAAACCCATCCGCCTGATAAACAGGCGTCGCCGAATTTGCTTGCCTGGAGCACGACCAACGGCGCTCCTCTCCGAAACGCTTCGTTGGTAACGGCGCGAACACATGTTTCGGCTAAGCCCTTGCCGCGAGCGCTGGGCACGGTTCCCACCCAGTAGATGCCGGCTATAGAGTTCGAAAATATAAGCATGGCGGCGGAAACGGGTTGATCTTTATCGTAGGCGACAATGATATGATTATAGGGTTTCAGCAGCCTCCCGGGAGATGCAAATATTTTAGCGCCCACTTCCGAGCGCATGCCCAGACTTTGATAACTTTGTATGGTTACTGAAATAAAGTCAGTAATGGCGGATACCTCTATGGCCGGACGGATTTCAACTCCATCCGGCATCTTTTTTTCGGGAAGTGGTTTGTCCATCATCATTCCCGGCGCATCGGATATCAATAACATCTTTTCTTGCATACAAATCGGATTCAAGCGCTGCATCCGCGTGCTTTCGGATATGAATGCTGAAGCCCGATTTTCTTTCCCTGTAAAAAGATTGGATGTGATTAAATAAATCAGTGCCCGAGCGGCCTTGCCGGTTGTTCAGGCACATTGCAAAATTGGTGGCTGGAGACCGTCCGGCGCCTTTCGTCAGTAAGAGATCATCCTGCTCGACTATCTCGCCCGCTTTGTTCCAGCGCGCCATCTCACGAACAAATTCCGCCAGATTTAGGTCGGCAAGATGCAGGATATCTTCCGTATTCATAGCCTTTCACTGATGATATTATCTGTTTTCTGCAATATATTTAATCGGTTTTACCATTTGTTCCTTGAGAATCTTCAGAAATTTCTTCCGGAAAGGGGGAATTTTCGTGAGGAGCGTCATGATCAAATTCATGCGCCTCACTTTGTAATTCTTCTGGGGGAAATCATAAAGGCCATGGCTCTCGTAATAGCGGTGATCAGCCTGGAAAACAAAACGCAATGGTCCATAAACCTCATCACGGAAAATTTTTCTGCCACCGACGCTGAAAAATGTCATGGGCATGATGTAGCCTCGCTCAGCAGAACGGACAAGCGCTCCCGCCAGTTCCGAAAGAAGCAAATCGATTTGTTGAGAGTCATCCGCTTCATCCGTTGCAATTCCCACAACATTGGCTTCCTGAAATTCTCCATAGGCCGTGAGAATCTGGCGGAGGTTGGCGTTTAATGCCAATGGTCCGGAAATCAGAAAGGCAATTTGTTTACCGATGAGCGTCGGCATATGGGTATTAAAGAAAGACCGGTCAAAATACATTTTCCATCGAGAGGAAAGATAATGGTCGTGGATGGCGCCGGCAAAAACGACGATATCCGCTTTTTTAACTTTTTCGTTGTAAAAACTGATGAAGCCGTCTTTTCCTTCATAGTCGCAGACGTTGTCTATGCCGCACTTGCAGCATCCCAGGCATCCTCCCTTGATGTCGATATCGCTCAGATTGACGATCTCAACATCCCCGCGAAAGTTACCGGTAAAGGACTGAACCATGGCGTCGATATTGCCTGCCGAATGCTGTCCGTCCTTCATCACCAGGATCCGTTTGTCTGCAGTAGTTACGTCGGCCCTGGCCGGCCCCGGTTGATAGATAAAATGTCGCGCCTGAAGCGGTGGATAGACACGTGCCGTGGGAATCTGCCGGCTGGCGGCGTCAAAGAAATTATCAGTAAAAGCCAGCCAGCGGGCTCGTTCCGGTTTTTTCATTAGATCATACATGGCCGCGGAGTAAGATCCGACATAATGCATTTGCAGATCGTCGCAAATAGCATGAATGTAATTATGAGCGGTGTGATCGAAAAAATGAACGGATGTGGAGAGAGAGGCCGCGTATTTTCCGGCAAAGGTCGCTTCCTGTTTTCTTTCAAAAATAAGCTCGATAAAACGCTTATACTGAGAGCAGACCAGAAGGAAGTAAAGAGGAAACGCCCAGAGCACGGCGTCGGCTTTTTTCACCGCGTCCATGACTTCGCCGAAAGCCGCCTCATCCTTTTCGAGTTTCCGGATATTTTGAGCCACCGGAAAATACTGCAATGAATGCTGCGGGTATTTTTTTGCCGCATAGCGGACATACTGGAGGGTCACACTGAGATCGCCTTTGGGGCTTCCGTTTAAGACAACGATGTTCATTATCTTATATTCCTTTCTTCAGGGCGCATCGGATTTGATTCCGACGACGTGATGTTCCGGGGTGGATGATATGCGAGATCATATCCCGCGTATCATGAGTCTGAAAAGAATGGTATACGTTTGATGAGTATATGAAGATGCTGAATGTGTGTCAAGAGAATTCACTGTAAATCCCACGAGAAACTGATTGACATTAAAGGCGATTTTTTTTATAATAAATCGTAAAAGTTAATAAATGAACATAAATCAATACTGAATACTTAAAGACGGGGGACAATGATGAAAATATTAGTCGCATATGTAGGAGGATTAGACTCTGATAACGCGGTTCTGGAAGTAGCTAAGAAACACGCTAAAGCATTTAATGCTACTCTTTATATTGCCAGTTCCATGGAACGAGTGTCGGAAAAAGAGCAAATGAATCTGCAAAAAGTTGAAAAACAACTTGCCTATGTCAAAGAAACACTGGACGCCGAAGGTATCGCCTGCGAGACACACATTCTGGTGCGGGGACTGACACCCGGCGAAGATATTGTGGAATTTGCTGTCGATAGGAAAATGGATGAAATCATTATCGGTATTGAAAAGACATCTAAGGTGGGCAAACTGCTTTTCGGATCCAATGCCCAGTATATTATTCTGGAATCGCCTTGTCCGGTTGTATCTGTCAAATAGTTGAGGGATGATTCTTTAAACTACCAGAGGAAGTCTTCCCGCCTTGTGGTATGGTTATAAAAACAAAGGCTTGCGCTCCTTCAGAGGAGCGCAAGCCTTTTTCTATGGAATCTTCATGCCCGCCGGGTGGGGCTATTTCTTTCTTTTGGCCAGTTCTTCCGCCCTCAGTTCTTTGCGCAGGATCTTGCCGACGGTGGATTTAGGCAATTCCTTGCGGAATTCAACTTCGGACGGCAGTTTATAGGTGGCCAGTTTCTGTCTGCCGTATTCAATCATTTCTTCAGCCGTTGCCGTTTCGCCTTCTTTCAGAACGATGAACAGCTTGATGTTTTCGCCTCTCTTCGCATCGGGTATGCCAATAGAGCAGGCTTCCAGAACTTTGGGATGTTCGTAGTATACCTCGTCCACGTCTCTGGGATAAACATTGAATCCGCCGGTGATGATCATGTCTTTTTTGCGATCGACGATATAGAAGTAGCCGTCCTGATCCATCGTGGCGATGTCGCCCGTGTAACACCAGCCGTCGCGCAGCAGTGTTGCTGTTTCCCCGGGTTGGTTCAGATAGCCCTTGGTGACCTGCGGGCCGCGGATAATCATTTCGCCTGGCTCGCCGATGGGCATGTCTGTTTCGCCTTTATCCAGATCCACAATCCGGCATTCCGTGTCGGAGATGGGTACACCGATGCTGCCGATTTTCCGGACGCCTTCGAACGGATTGGTATGGGTCACGGGCGTGGTTTCCGTCATACCGAAACCTTCCACGATCACCGCGCCTGTTGCTTTTTCAAAATCATGAATCACTTCCACAGGCAGAGGAGCGCTGCCGGAAAAGAAACCTTTAAAACAGGTTACATCGGTATTTTTAAACTCAGGATGATTCAATATGCCGATATACATGGTTGGAACCAGCGCGGCAAAATTTGGTTTGAATTTGCGGATAGCTTCCAAAAGGGGCTCCGGCTGAGGTCTGGGAATGAGAATATCTCCCCATCCCAGTAGAATGGAAAAATTCATCGCGCAGGACATGCCGAAAACATGGAAGAAGGGCAGGGCACCCAGGTTGATGTTGGAAGTGTTGGCAAACCTTGGGAACCAGGCACGAAGCTGTTGCACCTGTTTGCTGATGTTGCCGTGGGTCAGGATAACCCCTTTGGAGACACCCGTTGTGCCTCCGGTGTACTGGTACATCGCTGTGTCATCAAAAGTTAATTTAGCCTTGGGCGGATTGGGTTGTGACTTCGCGATGCAATCTTTCCATTTATAAACGTCATTAGCCTGTTTCATAGGGGTTGACGGCAGAAGCCCCTTTTTCTTCCCGACAAGCGGGAACAGCAAATTCTTCGGAAACGGCAGATAGTCTCCAATCGATGTGACGACAATCTGTTTGACTTTTGTTTTGGGTCTTAAATCAATCATCCGGTTGGCCAGAAGGTCGATGGTGACCATGACTTTGGATCCGGAATCGTTGAGTTGATGTTCGAGTTCACGGTCGGAATAAGTCGGGTTATTTAAGACAACAATACCGCCCAGCCGATGGATAGCATAATAAGCCACAACGCAGGGAATCATATTGGGCAGAATAATGGCGACGGCATCACCTTTTTTAACGCCCAAGCTGGCCAGCCAGGCGGCAAACCGGTCCACCATGTCCTTAAGCTGCTTGTAATTCATGATGTATCCTTGGAAGTTCAGGGCCATACGGTCCGGAAATTTAGCGGCCGATCTGTCCAGAATATCGGGCATACAAATTTCTTCGTACTGAATTTTTTCAGGAACGCCTTTGTCGTAGGACTTCAACCATGGTTTTGACGCATAAGATACTTCTCCAGCCATTTTAACTTCCCTCCTAAGTTTTGTTAAGACGATGTGAATGAAGCAAACTGTATCGCGGTTTACTTTTTTATTTTTTCTCTGTTATTATGTCTCGTTATTATACCTCCCGATATTTTATTTTATCGTCTAGTAAGTTTTAAAAAACAGATACGACTAACTTTTAACGCCGAAACTTTTAGCAATATTTTTCGGCAAAAGCCATAAAATATTCCTTCCGTGAACAGAAAGTTTTCATATCTGGCGCTATTTCAAATATTTAGCTTTATTAATATTTTTTCAGAGGTGTAAAAAGCACGTCTCGCAACTGGCTTGTTGTGATTTGAAGGCTATGATCGCAAACCGCTTGACAGAAATATTTATTTAAAGATATTAAAAAAGTGAAAGGGGGTGCTATGTAAAAGAAATCGAGAGATTTGGAAAAAAACTATTCGACCGCTGAATTTGTCACCAAACTTCGGCGTCAAGCCGATGCACTGGAAAACGAGAAACGCTTTGCCATCATGGTTGCCGGAGAGAGGATATCGGTGCCGTCTCGAGCGACCTTTAATGTGGAGCACGAACGCGAAGGCAAAAATGAGGAAATTGAGTTTCAGCTCAAATGGACCAATAAAAAATGAAACAGCAAACCATTCATACGCCTGCCATTTTTTTATGACCGCATTTGACATTCACATTCACACCCGATGTTACTCCGGCTGCTCTTTCATTCAGTATGAAGAAATTGTCGGGCAGGCCTTATCGGCGCATCTCGCTGGAATCGCCCTGACCGAACACGGCATGCGTTGGCCGGATACGGAATTTGACAAACTCCGCAGACAGGCGGACGCTTATGGGATTGTTCTGATCAACGGGCAGGAAATTCATGCCAGGAATATCCAGGGACGTTCCGAAGGCGAATATCTGGTTTTTGGTCTGGGGCGAAGCGTTACTGAAATCCGCACGGCCTCTGATCTTGTGGAAACCGTCCATGCCGAAGGAGGCATTATCATTGCTGCGCATCCTTACAAATTATCCCGCGGTGGCAAATCCCATTATTACGGGGCAGGTGATCTGGTTTATAAGCTAAAGCTTGATGGCATCGAGCTATACCATCCTGATCACAGCGACCTGGCCATGAAAAAAGTCAAAAAAGTAATGGAGGAACTGAAGATTCCCGGTACTGGCGGCAGCGACGCCCATAAAATTTTTAACATCGGTTCGCATGTGACCCTGTTTGAAAACAGGATCACATGCGAAGAAGATTTTATCCGTGAAATCCGCTCGGGCAGAGTCAGTGCTGAAAAAAGAAGTTAAGGCAGAGACACTTTTTTCTGTTGGCATTAGGTCATACAATTCGCCCCTGCCGGTTTATTGTATGAAGTCATTCGCCTGTGAAAACGGGTTCGCGTTTTTGAAGAAAGGCTGTTATGCCTTCCACGGCGTCTTTGCTGGCAGCAAGTTTGTTTGACCATTCCTGATCCAGCCGCAGTCCTTCATCAAATCCTTTATCCATCCCCACGCTCATGCCGTCCAGGACCGCGGCCACAGACAGCGGCGGCCGTTTGGCCAGGGCTGCGGCAAAGGCTGTTGCTTCTTTCATTAAATCAACCGCTGGGATTACTTTATCTACCAGGCCTATTGCCAGAGCGTCCGCAGGCGCCAGCCTTTTGCTGAAAAGGATAATATCCAGCGCTTTGGATTTTCCCAGGACCCGGGGCAAACGCTGAATGCCGCCCCAGCCGGGGGTAATTCCAAGATTCACTTCCGGCAGCCCGATGAACGCCTTGGGATTATCCGTCATAAACCGGAAATGGCAGGCCAGCGCCGTTTCGCAGCCGCCTCCCAACGCATGACCGTTAATGGCCGCGATAAAGGGTTTAGTTGAACGGGAAATGGCGTTCATGATCTCATTGCCGTTGGGGCCCTTTGTGATGTTGGCGATATCCGAAACATCCATGCCGGCGGAGAAACCCTTTTCTCCGGCGCCCGTGATGATCACGGCCCGTGTCTCTTTGCTATTTCTTAGTTCGGTCACGGCATGGAAAAGTTCCTCCCGGATGCCCAGGTTGACGGAGTTCATTGGCGGACGATTGAGCGTGATGGTGGTGACGAAGTCCTTTGTCGATACGATGATGTTTTGGTAATCCATAAATTTTCTCCTTTCTCGTTTATGCCTTCAAGGCGTTGTGTAAAAAAATGACACTTATTTACTTTATTTCATAGTCGTCAACCGGCCTGATGAATCAAACGCATTCCGGGCCAGGGTGTCTCAAAACAGGGAACATTCTTTCCTTCCAAACTGCCGATAAAAGCTGTCCGGCGGTCTTTTCCACCGAAACAAATATTGGCCGGACGATTAATCAAGCTGCCCTGAGGGTCTTCCACGAATATCTCCAGTCTGCCCTGGGGATCGATGAATCCAATGGCGTTGGTTACAGGGAAGGCGACCCAAAGGTTGCCTGCTTCATCAAAGGCGATGCCGTCGGGAAAGCCAAGCTTGCCTAAATATTCCGGCCCGTAAACCTCTGTCTGACCCAAATGGTTATCTTGTTTAATGCGGTAACGCAAAATTCTGCGTCGCATGGTTTCGGCCACATAAACAAATTTTTCATCCGCATCCAGAGCGACACCATTGGCAAAACAAATGCCGTCTGCGACGATCCTGGGCGGCTGGCCATCCAAGATCAGCGTCAGGCAGCCATCGGGGATGGGTGCCTTAAGCGAGGCGTCAATATCGGGATTATCCGTGGAGTTGGAGACCCAGAGCCTGCCTGCAAAATCAAGGAAAGGAAAGTTGGGCGTGAACATTTTTTTACCCTCAGCTTCGGTCATTAAAACTGTATGTGTACCGTCTGGTGCAACCGACTGAACTTCACCGTTGCCGATGTTGGCGACAATGCAATGACCCTCCTTATCGATACAGATGCCGTTGGGCATGCCTCCCAGGTTTCCGAAAAAAGATGTACGGCCGTTTGGGTCGATGCGCGAGCAGCGTCCGTAACCATCCGCCGTAAAGATACTGCCGTCATCCAGCGCCATGACACCTTCCGGTCTGGTGAGCCCATTGCCGATGACTTTTACATCCCGCAAATCAATTTTCATGATTACATCCTTTCTGCACCTCTGAAGAAAAACCATTTTAGCAAACAGGCTGTATGGTTCGAGTATCATTATCTCCGGGGAGATACTTCTTCTTGTTGCCTTAACGTGATGTCTTGCAGGTGACCGGTCAGCGCTTCAACCGATGGGAAATCCTGCGGATGGATCCTGCATCATGGAGGTGACTTCTTTGCGAAAGCGACGCAGTGAAGCGGGATTCCCTGGTGCAGCGCTTCGAGGCATTTGTTGCAATAGACACAGCGCGGCTTTTTTTGCGGTTCCTGCTTCCACTCGCGAATGAGTGTCGGTTCCGTAATCAGTGGACGGCACAGTGCAATGAAATCAGCTTCTTTGCTTTGAATTATTTCCTCCATCATAGCCATTGACTTTAGACCGCCCACGGCGATCACCGGGACATTTACGTGTTGTTTAATTTCTTTTGCCCAGTTACGGAAATAACCTTCCCGCGCCGGTTTATTGATTTTGGTCTTGTATTCCATGCCCTCGTATTTTGCGCCCCGCATGCCGGAACTGATCTCCAGGGCATCATATCCCGTATCGGCCAGGATCTGCGCTGCCTTTGCACCATCGGCAAATGTGAGGCCGCCGGTAAAGCCGTCTTCCACTCCCAGTTTGATCATCACAGGATAGTCTGCGCCGACCTGGCGGCGAATTGACCGGTAAACTTCACGGTGCAGGCGCAGGCGATTTTCCAGAGACCCACCCCACGAATCTTTCCTTCTGTTGGTAAAGGGTGAGAGGAACTGGCTGAACAGATAGCCGTGCGCGCCGTGAATCTGGACAGCGTCAAAGCCCGATTCGCGGGCCCTGCGGGCCGCCAGGCCGAAGGCGTCAATCACCTCCACAATTTCGTCTTCGGTTATTTCTCGATAATTCCACTGATAAAAGGGATCATCGGCAATCACGGACGGTCCAAGGGGCAGTTGTTTTTTTGTTTTTACAAAACGGGCTTCACGACCGCCATGATAAAGCTGAACGGTAATTTTCGCGTCCCAGTCATGAGCCGCGCCGGTGAGCCCCTTTAAACCGGAAATATATTCGTCTCTGGCGATGGAATTCATGAAAGTTGAAACCTGGCCGGAAGGATGAACGTACATGATGGCGGTAATAATCATTCCGACGCCTCCGGCGGCTAGGTCGGAAATCAGATTGATCTGGTTGTCCGTGACCTGACCGGTGCTGTCCGACATACCATCATAGGTAGCCGAACGGAAAAACCGGTTGCGCAAGGTCACATTTTTCAGCCGGGCTGGTTCAAACAAGATATTCATTGGATATATCCATACAGGAGAGACTTACTTTTCTATGATCATTTGTCGGATCTTAGCAGCCAAGGTGCTCATGCGCATGTACTGAATATTAAAAAATATTAATGAAATTTATATAGTAGGATAGTCACTGTCTGTCAAGTGTATTCCTGAATTTTATTGACATAGGCATTGCTTCTTTCTATACTTAGTGCCATTGGATGCGTCATAAAACTGTAAATAATTGGATTTCATATGTTTAACCGTTTAGTGGGTTACATTTTTCTTGTCTTTATCGCTTTGACGTCTATTCTGTTTTTTTGCATTGCCCTGCTTTTGCGTTCTGTTTTCTTTTCCCTTTGACCGGCGTCTGCGGATCCTGCATCTGTTTACCTGCTTTTGGGGTTCTTTTTATACCTGGATGATGCCGGCCTGGCGGATTCGCGTTGAAGGCCGCGAGAATGTCCGAAAAGATGCGACGTATATGATTGTTTCCAATCATCAGTCGCAGCTGGATATCCTAGTCGCTTTCCGGCTTTTTTTTCATTATAAATGGGTATCCAAAATTGAAATATTCAGTGTACCGCTGATCGGCTGGAATATGACGCTTAACCGCTATGTGAAACTGAAACGCGGCGACAAGGAAAGCATTGCGCAGATGCTGAGGGAATGTGAAATGCATCTGGATGAGGGAAGTTCTATTTTCATGTTTCCGGAAGGCACCCGTTCTCCCGACGGAAAGGTCAAAGACTTTAAACTCGGCGCGTTTGAAATGGCTCTGAAGAAGAAAGTGCCCATCCTTCCTATTGTCATCAGTGGAACGAACAAGGCCCTGCCTAAATACAGCATGAACTTCACCGGCGTGCAGAAAATTTATATCAAAATTTTTGAAGAGATCCCGTATTCGGCGTTTGAAAATTTATCGGCGGAAGATACGGCACAAATGGTGCGTCAATTTATTATCGAAAAGTTGAAAGTGATGAACGAATATACCCTGGGTGGGTAAGGGCTGTTGAAAAACGCTCATCTGCGGCGTTGCACTGCGAACCGTGCCGCTCAACGTATATTCATATACGCCTCGCGTCCCGCTTCTTGCGCGCCTTGCATCTAAACGTTTTTGAACAGCCCCCAAACATGTGGTTTTTAATCAGTCGGGATTAAGCTTTGAGCAGAGCGGCGCCGATTTTTTCCTGACGGATTTGCAGGCGCCTTTTTTGAAGTGTTCCCAGCGATTCCATATCCCTCTGAAGATAAGTGTATTGGCTCGGCACGGGAATTTTCCAGCGTTCGGACAGTTGAGCGATTTTGGTGTGAAATTCGGCGGCAAGACGCGCAAAGGTAATGCCAAGGGGCAGAGGGGAAGGGGAGTCGCCGCTCCGATCAAGCCTGCCGGCAGCTTCATAGGCGATGGTTTGCAGGGTTTGCCAAAAGGCGCTGAGGGCGCCCCATTCGCCCTGCAGGGCGCGATCTGCGGACGTAGAATTTTCCCGGATGGCGGCCGTTAGAAGATCCAGTTGCGCGGCCATGCCACCCAGAACAGGTCCCATCATTACCACATCTTCTATTTCTCCCAAGGGGACAACGATGTCCTGCCAGGCGCTCCCATTCTTTCCCAGAATAGATTTCTGCTCGATGAGGCAATTGTTCAGTTCAATGCCGCCGTGCGGCGAAGGTTTTAAAAAATTCAAGGGCATCGGCGGTGTTACGGTGATGCCATGCGTATCGCGCGGCACGATGAACGCCGTAAAACTTTTAAGCGGAACTGTGTCGTCGGTTACGGCCACGACAATATAAATGTCGGCGATGGGGCCGTTAGTCAGATAGGTTTTTTCTCCGTTCAGCACGTAACCCGTTTTAGTTTTTTTAGCCTGCGTGGCCAGCGTTTTAGGAGAAGCGCCATGACCCGGTTCGGAGACGGCAAAAGAAAAAGTGATTTTTCCTTCGGCTGCAGCGCACAGGTATTGCCGACGCTGCTGAGCCGTGCCAAATGAACCAACGACATAACGGGCGATAATCTGTTGGAAGAGCCAGGATACGGTAAGCCCAAGATTGTATCCGCTTTTGACAAAAGCCTCCCCCGCTTTCAATAGATCGAGATACCCGCCGCCTATGCCGCCGTAATTTTCTGTGATCCCGATTTTAAAAAGGCCGCCCTCTCCCATTTTCCGCCACAGATCCGTGGGAAATTCCTGTCCCGTCTGCAAATCCGGTCGGCAGGCAATATACTCGGCGGCAAAAGCCGCAGCCTGTTTGTATATTTTTATCTGGTTTTCATCCGGTTGATGCATACTTCTCTCTTATTCACCTCTTAAGAAACAATCATTGCGAATAAACTATTTATTGATTTTCGTTTGAAATGTTTGATCAACGCCCCACATGAGTGGGGACTATAAGGGATCCGCTCCATTTGGTTGTTAGGGGATCCATCATGATGGCAAGCTTACCATTATCCTGTGATGGGTGGAATACACATTTTGGGTAAGTAGTCTAAGATAAGCGTATCTCTCGCAAATACCTCAATTACCAAAGAACTCTCCCATTCTCATGAGGATTGAAATGTCCCCTTGTGTTGTATATTTCTTTTCCATGAACATCTTTTGACCATCCGCTTTTTTTGTCATTATGTCCATCCAGACTTCGAAGGGTGATTCAATGATCAGGTCGGGATTGTTCATCTTTCCCAGGCCGGTCTTGAAGTTTCCATTTTCAATCAGAAAATAGCATTCCCCCGCCACCTGTCCTGAAAAATTGAACTGCATGGTGAGCCTGGCATCCCTGGCTTTATTTGCTTTAAATGCAAATTTCATTAACATCAGGAAGGTTTCGATGGAGTCTGGACGCGGGATCAGACCACTCTTCTGGGCTTCTCCCATGGTGACGCCCTCGTTTATGCATGTCTGCCACATCAGGTTTCCCATGGGCGCCATCTCTTCAAAGTCGGTAATCGGTTTTTTTATTCTGTCCATGGTTTCCTGAGATATCTTCATGGACTGAACCAATTCCCGCCCGCCCTGAATCAACGCCTCACGGATATCGGATATCTTTTTGCTGGTAGACGATCGTGAAATCATTTCCGATGATGTCCGATATATCTCCGCTACAAGCCGCTGCTTGCGAAACATGAAATTCACGTAGAATTTCAGCGCATCGAAGACACTTTCTTCCGGAAATCCGGCAACGGAAAGGACCACGACAGGCGGTGTTTCGTGTCGGTAAGGATGCTTTGTGACACCATCACGTTTTTCGAAAAAAGGAAGCGCAACAGGAAGCGTTCGCTCGATAAAGGTTTTCATCAGGGCGTTCACGGTATAGTGGAAAAGCGGGGTGGCTAATATCACCAGATCGCTGTCCAGATACTTGGGGAGAATCTCCTTTGTCATATCGTCTTTGTGGATGCACATCCCGGGAGTCTTGGTCCAGCAGGTAAAGCATCCAATGCAGTACCTGATTTTCTTCCTGCGAAGTTCAATAACCTCCACTTCGGCACCCGCTTCGCGCATGCCCTGAACCAGATAATCCAACACAATTTCCGTCTTACTGACATCCCCTGTCCGGGCACTTGAATTGAGAGCTAATACTTTCATGTGTTCCTTCCTTTCCCAAAATCACCGACTATCTGTTGATTTGAATAGTCTGGTTTCTCATGATAATATTGGTTATGGTTTCTTTGCTCAGTTTGCCCCTATGTTTTTTCGGTTGTACCAACCCATTTCAACCATTACACACCATAATGTCGCATAGTTCCTAAAATCAGTCAATCATTGAGGATAGGAAGAAACCCTTTCTGTCATATTCATTCCTTTTACCTTGAACCATTTTGAATATCGGTTTTGCAAGACCGATATTCCCTGCGCATAGAAGATCCCGTCGGAATTCCACTCCGGTTAACGATAGTCGATCAAAGCTTCAATTCGGCCTTTGAGTTCTGTCACAGCTGCCTGTAAATCGTCCACTGCAGCAGACACTGCCTTGTTAGGACAAGCAGTGATGCATAATCCACATCCTTTGCACAGACTGTTATCCCGGATGATTTTCCCATCAGACAGGGACAAGGCACCCATGAAACAGGACTTGGTGCAGACGCCGCACATCTTGCACTTCTCATTATCAACTATGATTTTAAGCCCTTTGAGCTTCACAATCCTTTCATGAGATATTTGTGGCATATAGCGTATGGTATTCATGATCATGCAGCAACAGGAACAACAGAAACATACCGTTAGAAGCTTGCCGCGATCTTTTACGCCCCAAAGCAAATTATCGGCCTTGAAGCGGCCAACAAAAGGAATGAGACCATCCTCTATGCATTGCCGAACATGTGACAAAGCTTCTTCAACACTTACATGACGTCCAACGGCAGGATCAACTTCCCGGGCTCCCTCCCCCATCAAGAGACAGGCAAGTCCTATCGGATGATTGCCGCACTGGTTTCCATCCCTGCAGGTACAACGGCGTATGATCACCCGATGAGCGGATGATCGAACAATCTCTTCGAGGACAAGTTGCGGTACCATTGTGCTGTCGGCACCTTCAATCTGTTCATTGACAGGAAGGTATGTAATGTGGAAATTTTCCCCGCTCAACAATGGGACAGATATTCGGGATATCAATTTTCCAATAGATGTTGTCTGAGTACCCTGCAGTATTCTCCGTGTTAATGGAAAAAATAAGGCCTGTATCAACATCCATACGCGCGGTCGTCTTGACATGATCACTCTCCTGCTCGCAGTTGAAGTGACGCTGCATACAAACAGTGCAGTTTTTCTATAAATTACTATTGGATTTAGTTTTATCTGATCACAGTTTTAATCATAAATCCACAATGGAAATGGGATATGTCTTCTAAACGGTATAACAGGAATGAGCGACGCGGTTATAATTCTCTTGGGAGAAATTTATAATCAGGGAAGTAAATATAGAAAGAAAAGCCTGATTATTTGTTTCCTACAAGTCCGCATATGCTACTTGAAAAACAAGTTGTAGATTACCGTTTGAATTGTGGTATCCGGCATCGCACATAGAGCCAAACAAATATTTGGCCCTATGTGCTACCAGAAGGACAATGAATAATGCCCCTAAACTTCTATTATCTTTTTCAATTCACGTTTCAATGCTTTCCCCACACCTCTGAGAAACAGAGGCGTTTTATTTCTATCTTTTCTGAAATCAGAGTTTTCCCTCCGACTTCAAAGCGACTTTCAGCTCTTTCTTGAGGAGCTTTCCCAGAATGTTCCGGGGAAGGGATGTCCGAATGTTAACGTATTTCGGCACTTTATAGGACGCCATGTTGGTCCGGCACCAGTCTTGAAATGCTTCCTCTGTCAATACACGATCCGGATGGAGAACCAGGCAAGCCATGACCTCTTCCCCGTAGATCGCGTCGGGGACACCAACAACTGCGACCTCCGCAACATCAGGATGTCGACAAATGATGCCCTCCAACTCCTTGGGGTAGATATTTTCACCGCCCCGGATAATCATTTCCTTCTTCCGGTCAACGATAAACAGGTAACCATCCTCATCCTTATAAGCCATATCCCCTGTATGCAGCCATCCGCCATGCAGGGTTTGGGCTGTATCCTCCGGTTTATTGAAGTAGCCCTTCATGACATTGTCGCCCCGGATACAAATTTCTCCCACTTCTCCCTGTGGAACCTCTTTGTCCTCTTCGTCCAGAATCCGAATTTCGGTTCCCGCAAAGGGAATCCCGATGGAACCAATTTTCCGGACGCCGTCGATGGGATTGGCTGTTGCCCCGGCTGTGCTTTCGGTCAGCCCATATCCCTCGACGATGATCATGTTAAAGGCTTCCTCGAACTTCCGGATGGTCTCCACGGGCATGGGTGCTGCGCCGCAGACGCCATAACGGAGTGAGGACACATCCAAACCCTCGAAACCTGGCGTATTCAAAAGAATCTGGTAAACAGTCGGCACGCCACTGAAAATCGAGACTCGATATTTCGCGACACATTCCCAAAACTCCGAGGCAGAAAAATTACGGCGTAGGATGATCTGGGAGCCTTTAGTCAGGGGAGATGTCCCGGTAATGACCAGCCCGTTGACATGGAACAGGGGGAGAAAACACATTATGACGTCGTTCTCATCGATATTAGCGAGCAGACTTGCCTGCCAGGAGTTGGTTAGAATATTCCTGTGCGTAAGCAAAACCCCCTTGGGGTTACCCGTCGTCCCCGAGGTATATACGATCGTGGACACATCATCGGGGCTTATCTCCACGGCAGGTAGTTCGACCGACTCCATCAACATTTTCTCAAACGGGAGAAAACGATCATCTGTCGCCTCACGTTCGATGACATGTTTCAGGTCCGGCGTTTCGTCGATGATCTTGTCGATGTGCCCCCGATAGTTGTGATCACAAAACAGGGCTACTGCTCCGGAATCTTTCAGCAGGTACTGGATTTCTCCGATTTGCCACCAACAGTTGACTGGACCAGCAATGCCCCCGATCTTGATGATCCCAAAATAGGTATAGTAAAATTCCGGGCTGTTATCCATGAGCATGCAAACCCTGTCGCCTTTTCCAACTCCCAGTTTAAGAAGACCGTTGGCCACACGGTTGCTTTGTTCATCAAGATCACGATAGGTGATATCCCGTTCGTAAAAGCGGATGGCTATTCTGTCCTGGTAGCGACGCGCCTGCATCGCCACCATTTCCCTGATGTTCGTAAACTCTGGTTTCATGTTTCTCTCCTTTCCGTTATGATCAGCTTCCTTAATTTAAGATGCTTTTCTTCCCTCAAAACAGTCCAGCGCCCTCTCGGCTCCAAACATCTTAAGAATCCAAAGGTAATAAGGTAATATGAATGTTTTTATGTCTACCATCAAACGTGAATTGTGTATATTACGAATTGAAGTCTAGCATTTTAATCACATTTGACGATTTGTTTGTTAAGGAAGTATACATCAACCCGATTAACCTTTTATTTCCCTGTTTCATTTACGTGTGACCTATAGGTTACGTGTGAGCTCGCGCCACCTCTAGGTGGTTAGGTTACGCGTTACCTCGAGTGACCTTTAGGTTATTAGGTTATAAAACCAGCTCCTCGATAAAGGTGATTAATTGATTGACATTCCGGCAAGGGCGGACTTCGTGGCAGTGATGCGTGTAGGCCTTGATTTCGCTGTCCCCCGTCCCCCAGAGGTTTTCCGGTTCGGGATTGAGCCAGATCACCCGGCGGCAGCGATCCCGCATGTCACCCAAAATTGCATCTTCCGGATTCATATAATTGGATCGTCCGTCACCGACGATGATGAGCGTTGTCTTTTTCGTTAGAAGCTCCATATAGTCTCTTTTAAAATTCCGCAGGGTTTCACCGTAATCCGTCGGTGCTTCATAGTGCACATCCGCCTCTTCCATGACGATGCGGGTGGCTTCGGAAATGTCGTGCTCTTCAAAGATGCCGGTGACGTCCGTCAACTGGTCTATGAAGACAAAACTATTAACCTTGTCAAAGCAATCCTGAAGGGAATAAAGAAGATTGAGCATGAAGCGGGCCGCCGCCCAGACGGAGCCCGATACGTCGCACAGTGTGACAATCCGGCTTTTGCGCATGGTTTTCCGGCGATATTTAATATCGAGGGGAACACCGTCGTATTTGGCAGATGCCCGCAGCGTTTTTTTGACGTCCAGATTTCCCCGATCGCGCACCGCAAAGCGGCGGCTGACGATGTTTTTCAATTTGCGCACCAGCTTATCGATGGCCTCCCGCATCTCTTCAACTTCCTGATGGGTGAACGACGAGAACGCTTTTTCCCCCAGATCCTTTATCCGCTGTTCATACGTTTTAACTTTTCGAGTGCCGGCATCTCCCGGACGTGGCTCATACATCAGGATAGAACGCGCGGCTTCGACACGCTCGTCGAAATGAGCGGCAAGATCACGACGGGCCTTCGAATCCATTTTTAAATCATTATTTTCCAGAAGCGCGGCGGCAGTGGCTGCTGCCGCGTTAATCTGCAGCAGCACGTTAAAACGACTGGCCAGCGGCCCGAAATTAAACCGGGCGGGCGATGTTGAATCATCCGATTCCGAATGGATCCGGCGCATTTCCGCAAGCAGGGGCATGGGATTGCCGGCCAGAAAGTCCACAACGGCGTCGTAAACGGGATTGTCGTGGGGCTTTTCCCTAAGCAGGTCTGTCGCCTTCCGGATTTGATCGATCTGGGCAGCCGCCTGCTGCATGTCGTCCACATTGACGCGCATTTCATGAAAAAAGAGATGGTAGAGACGGTCAAAGTGGTGCAGTTCTCTTAAGCTCTTCGCAAAATTGGAGCGAAGCAGCGCCCGGAATTGCAGCTCGTCGGTCGGGTCAATAAGCTGTAACTGTTTGAGGCTATCGAGAACCTCCGATGTGGAAACGCGCAGACCCGCAGCCCGGCAGCAAGAAACGAATTGCCCAATCAACTTGACCATAAATCACCATGGCACGGTTTTCAGACGCTTGGATGATGACCGATGTTAACTATCAGGCAATCACCCGGTTCATGTTTTTCCGCACTTTTTCCAGATCCATCTGGTATTTGCAAATGACGTTAAGTGTTTCGGAGACAACTTCGGGTGTCAGTTCATGGATCTGCAAGGCCAGTAGCGATTGCGCCCAGTCCAGGGTTTCTGAAATACTGGGGCTTTTCTTCAGATCCAGTGTGCGGATTTTGCGGATAGAGTCCACCAGAACGGCGCAAAGTTTTTCCTCGATGTCCGGAATTTTTAGCCGGACAATGGCGATCTCCGTGTCGCGTGCCGGATAATCAATATAGAGATGAACGCAGCGGCGTTTGAGAGCGTCGCTCATATCCCGGTAGTTGTTGGATGTGAGTAGAACAAAGGGAATCTTGATGGCCTTGCGCGTTCCCAGTTCGGGGATGGAAACCTGAAAATCGCTGAGCAATTCCAGAAGAAAGGCTTCAAACTCCGGATCGGACTTATCCACTTCGTCCAGGAGCAGCACGACGGGTTTCTCTGAACTGATGGCCTGTAGAAGCGGACGCGGCTGGATGAAACGGTCGGAAAAAAAAGCGTCTTCCTGAGCGGCGATCTGATCGACCGCTTCGGTCAATGTTGCCGTGGCGCCGATAATATCGTTAATTCTATCCTTAACCATCTGGGTGTAGAGCAGTTGCTTGGCGTATTCCCATTCATAGAGGGCCTTGGCCTCGTCCAGACCTTCGTAGCATTGGAGACGGATCAACTCGCGATCCAAACTGCGGGCTACCGCCTTGGCCAGTTCCGTTTTGCCGACACCCGCCGGCCCCTCGATTAAAACAGGTTTCTGCGTCGCCTGCGCCAGGAAAATAACCGTGGCTATTTCCCGGGACGGGATGTAGCCGGCCTCAATCAACCTTTGTTCAACATCTGCAACAGTTTTATATGCCATGTTTAACCTTTCTTATTAAATTCATATACCAAACATCCTATGCGGTCAAGAATAAGGGCAGGTGGGCGCTGATTTTCTTCTATAGAGCGCGATGGCCTGTTTCTTTCCAAAGATTTTCCAAGGCGATTAAATTGCTTATTTGTTTAGAATTTCATTCCGAAAAGAAATTACGGCCTTGAAATCCAACCAAAATTCTGTTTAATCTGTCTTACAAAGGGTTATTTCTTATGACAACAAAATCAAAACCCATCGAGCAGAATAATCGATGGGTTTCATCAGCGCTAAAAGTCAATCTGGAAAGAACGGCGGTGGATGTTCAAATCCCTACACAATACGCGCCGATCCTGCAGATTGTCAAAGACCATTACGGCTTGCAGAAAAAAACACGTGAGCTGTTGACGGAACTCAACCATCCTTATGTCAACTGGGAATATGTTCTCAAAGAACTCAAGTCCATCTCCATTGGTGATTTTTATATCTATAACAATTCTCCGGAGGGACTGTCGGCTTTATCCATTCTGCTGACGATTTATTTTGACGTTCTGAAATCACCCGCGTCCGAAGATGTGAAAGACAGCGCCATTCATTATCTGTTCGACTATGCGGACGCGATTATTCTGCAGAGCAATGAATTTCTGGAAAGAAATCTGTCTCTGTTTCCGGGGTTTATCACCGCATTGATGGATATTGCCGACGGGGAATCGGCGTTGTTTAAAAAATGTTCATCCTACCTGAAGAGAATTATCCGGTCGGTTACGGAAAAGAAAGTGGAGATTTCCACGCCGGCCTTTGATACGTTGCTCTATCAAATGTATCGAGCGACGTATACCTTCTGGCTGAGTCAGCCCGATCCTGCCCTATGGCTCATCGCTGAACGCAAGGCCGAAGCACATGCTGAACGAGACGGCTTATCTGGAATTGATCCAGCCCCTCAGTCATCATCATTTCCGCAAATTGGTTCTGGAGCTCGAAGCACTTTGTCCCCAAGACGGCGAGAAAGCCGGAACGCGTATAGGGGACTTCCTTGCCCTGCCGGATTATTTCCAGATCATCGATGGCTACCTACAGGTGGCCGACGCGCTGGAGAAATCTAAAGTCTATTCGGGCCGTCACTTGATTAAACTGGATTTCCTTTTCGGAGTCATGTCTGCTCCGGGGCTTCGGGACATCCATGTCAGTGCCATGCGGGAAATCAATTATTCACTGAAACTTGTTTTTCAGGAGGAAAAGAAAGAAAATCTGGACGACTTTGTGCGGAAGATTTTTGGTTTTCTGAAAAAGAATACGTCGCAAAATGAATTCCGTGGTGCAAGCATCGACTGTATTCTCACGGCGGCCAGAGAGGTTTTCGCGCAAAACGCCCACCCCTTGGTGGAAACATTTCTTGACGAACTGATTGCCTACGGATTTGAATATCCGGAAATTAAAGGATCGACCGCGGAGTGGCAGGTGCGGGTCAATCCCGAACATATCCGAACCATCCGAGCCTGGCTGGAAATTATCGCCATGAAACCGCGCTGGACGAAAAGACTCATTTCCGCCCTGATCATTAATTTGAAAATCGGCGGGATTTTTATTCGCGATACGGATCTGATTCAGCGGGATATTTCCCGGTTGCTCAATGCGGATATCGCTCCAGCTTACAACCTGATCAAGCAGCTTTTACGTCTTTTCCCCGTGTATTTCAGTGAAATCGGCGCGGAAGGGGAATTGCGGGACATCACGACCCGCGTGGATGAGCTGTCCTTCCGCAATGACCGCTTGATCGATTTTTTCCGCAAGCAATCCCACGTGGAAAGCAACAGCCTGCTGGTCGAGTTTATCGAGGATATTTTTCGCTACTGGTTTTCCGGCGACAAACAGTTCATCCGCAAACATATTCCGGATGAAATATATGACCAGGTGATAAACACCGGTAAATATTTTGACGGGGTGCATCAGTCGTTTATATACCTTTTCCCCAAAGTCGGAAATAAACCACGAAAATTTCTGGAATGGGATAAAGCAAAAATTACCAGAGAGATTTCCCAAATCAAGGATGTTTCCGAGACGGATCAAGAACGCGTGTCGCTGATGCTCCGTATTTATCAATTGATCTATAAAAAATATTATCCTCAATATTTTGATTTGCTCAAAGACCTGGAAGCCGTCAATGCTTTTTCCGCGCAGGATATCCTGTCCCTGCAGCGATCGCTGGGCGATAAAAATTATTACCGCAGCCTGACGATCATCCTGAAATTCCTGTCCGCGCTCAAAGCCAGGATTCTTTCCGGGCAGAAAACTCAGTCTTTTGAAAATATCTACTATAAAAGACACATTGCCGCGGGCATTCCGTCCATGTATGGAACCTATCATGAGGAAAAATTTGACGCGCTGGGACTTACATTGCGGTTGGAGAGCCTGGGGGGCATGCTGTTTGAAGAACTGATCAAGTCGCTGAATCTGAAATTCATCACCAAGCGCACGATTATCAAAATTCATATTTATCTGTGGCATTACATCAGCGCGCTAGAGCTGGAGGGCATTTCCACCGAAGGACTGGTGGGCAAGGTTAAATTTGTCACAAGTGCGCTGCCCATCAAACAGTTTTCCGTGGATCAATACATCGATATTTTCAGGTTTATCTCCAAAGGCATTCAGGATGTCATCCGTGATTATTATATCGACGCCCACAGCGTCAATCTGCCGGTAATCGTCCGTCAGGTCAATCCGCAGACGGATAAAATAGACGGTAAAGGCGAGCAACCCCGGCAGGATGAATTTGTCTATCAGCAATCAGAGAATTTTATCCGCGGCATGATCTCGTCCGCGTTCGGACTGCAGGTAATGGATAATTTTGTTCACGCAGTCATTAAAACGCTCAACGCGGAAACGGAAAAATTCAAGGACAACAAACGGATTCTCAATCTTTTGATGGCCTATAACCCTGAACTGGCCGTTTCCGCCATCTACAGCAAAAACTCGAAAATGGACAACCAGATTCTCTTGGGAAACAAAGGCTATTTTTTGAAGAAGCTCGTTTCCTTCGGATTTCCAGTTCCGCCGGGATTTATCATTACGACGGAGGTCTTTCGGGGCTATGACGCTGTTTATGGTTACCGATATGTTTTCAGCGATCTGGCTGCACGTGTGAACAAAGAAATTGCCGCGTTGGAAAAGAAAACCGGCCGTAAATTCGGCGACCGCAACAATCCTCTGCTTTTGTCGGTTCGAAGCGGCGCCACGGTTTCTCTGCCCGGGATGATGCGCTCTTTTTTAAATGTGGGCATCAACGCCTCGATTGCCGAAACTCTCAGCTTGAGAAAGGATTTTCATTGGGCAGCCTGGGATTCCTACCGGCGGTTTTTGCAGACGTGGGGCATGTTTCAGGGATTAAGCCGTGATTTCTTCGACGCTATCATAGATGATTTTAAGCAAAAACATGGCGTGGAAAGAAAAATTCAATTTTCATCTGATCTGATGAAACAAATTGCCCTGGCTTATAAAAAAGGTATTCTCGATAGCGGTCTCCCGGTGGCGGATGATCCGATGCGGCAGCTGCGCCACGCCATTTTGCAAGTTTTTGATTCCTGGTATTCCGAACAGGCCAAGATTTATCGTCATCAGATGCATTTATCCGACGAGTGGGGAACGGCCGTTATCGTGCAGGCGATGGTTTTCGGCAATTTCCATGAACGTTCCGGTTCAGGCGTGATTTTTACGCGCGATCCGAAAAGCGCTTCATCCGATGTAACACTGTATGGAGATTTCATCTTCGGTGTTCAGGGCGATGATATTGTTTCCGGTTTGGTCGAAACCTTTCCCATATCTGAAAAACAGCGGATTGCCGAGCATCGTAATACGGAAATTTCATTGGAAGCCACCTTTCCGGCCATCTATGCCGAGTTGGTCAAAATAGCGGAAATCATGATTTACGAAAAGGGGTTCAATCACCAGGAAATTGAATTTACTTTTGAAGGTCCTCAAAAAGATCAATTGTTTTTGCTGCAAACGCGGGATATGGATCAGACCAAAACAAAAAGTTTGCGCCGTTTTAAAGACACGGCTTCATTGCACGCGTCCCTGCTGGGCACTGGGATCGGCGTGAGCGGTGGCGCGCTTTGCGGCCGGGCCGTTTATTCCGAAGAAGACATCAAGCATTTTCGCAAAACGGAATCTAAAACGCCGCTTATTCTTGTGCGTCCCGATACGGTTCCCGATGATGTCGGCGTCCTTTTACAGGTTGAGGGGCTCCTCACGGCTAAAGGTGGGGCGACCTCCCATGCCGCCGTAACCATTCCGCAGTTGGGAAAAGTCGGTGTGGTGGGGTTCAGCAGATTGAAGGTCTATGAAATGGATGGTTATGCAACTCTGGAAGGCCACACCATCAAGACGGGAGATTTTATCTGCATTGACGGCTGGAGCGGCGCTCTCTATCTAGGAAAGCATGAAAGAGAGACGGATAGGTATTATTCAATCACTCTTTAGGCCATCAAGCTTCGAAAAAACAAAAATGATTCCCCCCGCTTCCCGTGAAAAGGAAAGCGGGGGTATGTGTCTCGATGGGTATGTTGCTTATTGAATATTCTTGTGGATATAGACGGTCAAATCGCCCAGCCTATTCGTATAGCTGCCATATTCGTTGTCATACCAGCCGAAAATTTTGGCATGGACTACCGGGACTTTCAGTGTTTTCTCGCCGATGCCCTGGAGGAAGCCCGCCGGTAAATTCGGAATATGCGACAGATCAACCGGAATGAAAGCGGTCCTTGTGTGATTGAATTGCCCTTCAATAATGACTGCCGCGTCTTCACCGATAAGATCGGTTGAAACATTCTGCTGCATTGTGAATCGGACCAGTGGATTGTTTTGGGCGACCTTCTGGTAAATTTCATTGAGCTTTTTGGTGTCGATATTGGCCGCGTCTCCTGCTTTGTTCTGGCGCGCCTGGAACGTTAAGTTCAGCACGATGAGTGAAAGTGTGTTGGTCGGCACCCTGATGGAATCGCCCATGAAGCCGATGTTTTTAACTTCCGGAATGACCTCGATCAGAGCCTTTGCCGCGCCAGTCGAGGTAAGAATAATATTATTCAAGATGCTGCGCGTCTTGCGGATGTCTGATTCGCCTGCCTTGGGCATCTTATCCAGAACGCTCTGGGTATTGGTGACGGCATGGATCGTGGACATGGACGCCGTCAGAATTATGCTGGTGTCCTCATTATCCAGAAGCGGCTTGACCATATGCGCAAGCCCCGTCGTGGTACAGGACGCGGCGGAAACCAGTAGATGCTTCTTACGGTCGAATGCGGCGTGGTTAATCCCATAGATCAGGGTTGTGGTGTCGTCCGGCGTGGACAGAGCCTTATTCTTAATCTTGAACGGTGCGGAATGGACAACCACCTTGGCGCCGCTTTTTAAATGACCACGGATCGAGCCTTTTTTGTCGTCAACGGGAACGGTCGGATCTTTGAAATTGCCGCTGCAATCCACCACAATATCCGCGCCGTATTGACGCCAGGGAATATTGAGGGGATTCCTCTCTTCGCGCAGAATGGTCACCGGTATGCCGTCGATCATCATCTTGCCGTTTTTGTCATCCGTAATTTGAATAACAGGCTGCGCTTTAATGCCGTAGAGAAACCGATGGAGCAAACCATAAGTGGCATCAGCTTCAATCAAGCGGGCAATTGTGTCCATGCCCGTGCCTACGTCGCGGCCCAGGTTAATCACAATTTCCTTGAAGTACTTTCTGCCGATGTGATGCCACAGAGTCAGTTTGCCGATTCGTCCTAAACTGTTAATGCCGAGTACTGGCAACCTGCGTTCCGACGTGTTACTTTTTACCATGATATATTTCCTCCTTTACCCCCGTTGTGGCGGGAATGATTTTTTCTTGTTGTGAAGTGGGGATGCAAAGGTGCATAGATCCCCAATGATAGCTATGGAAGGTAAGTTTATATAAATATTGCGTAAGCCGGATATCCATAATTCACTGAGGTTGTTCTTGGAACGACCGGCGTTTTCTTATCGGAAACACTGGCCAAAGTCAAGAGCTTAAAAGAGAAAATAAATAATATTAAATAGATGTAATTCTTTTGCCTTGCTCTGCACCTTGGGGGAGTCTTTGAGGTTTCAAGTAAGATTTATCTGTCATTCTGCTGCTGAAACGGCAGTGGAAGGAATTTGATCAGAAATCCGTGACCGATTCCCTGTTCGGGGAGCGAGGGTTTTAAGATCATTGAAACCATGGAAGCCTATTTCTGGAAATGTTCAACGAGCAAATTTACTGACTGCCACCACCAGGCATGCCTCCTGCTCCAATTCCGTCAACTCCAGTGACACCGATGTTTCCACGCATGCCCTTGGGAATTATAACCTGCAATAAGATATCATCCCCTTGTTCCCAAATGACTGTTCTGTATTCAAACAGCATTTCATAGTAGCCACGCACCTTACCCTTGTTGTCTTTTATGACAAATTTACCCATATTATCTCTGTTCAGCTGCTCGTATTTATCCAGATTATCAAGGGTCTTCACAAATATTTCCCGAGCGAAGTCTGTCTTCACCTTTCCTTCCGGCTCCACATAGACAAACCCGGCATCCGGCTGTAACGGAATGCCTTCCGGGGTGTCCAATCTGATGATTGCCTCATACTTTTTGTCTGGGATGTCACTCACGGACTCACTTTTGATTATCTTACTGTAAGCTAGACAGCCACTGATCAAAACCAGCGTGCTTAACCCTACTATTACATATTTCACGTGTTTTTTCATCTTCATCCCCCACCTTTTTATTTCCTACCTTGGGCCGATTTTTTGTCGATCATCTTTTTGAAGCTTTCAGCAAGCGGGCCGTCCTCGCGCCAGGCATGGCATGTATTGAGTAGAAAGTGATAAATCATCCTGGTATGAGCGGGGTCCGGAGGTGATGGTTTCTGCGATTGGTATGCTGCAAATCCCTGTATGGCCGCCGGGGCCATGGCCAGGAGAAGCTCCACCAGGTGCGTGCAGCCTTTTTTACCTCCGACCAGTTTCTTGACTTTTGACGTAAAGCCTTTGGTGATGATAAGACCCTTAACGGGAGCGAGGCAGTTGATCGTTTCCCGGCACTCATCCCGGGGCACAGACAGCAGATCGACATCCACATCCTCAATCAAAAGATTAGAGCAATTTACCAAAAGCCTTATCATCATGTGATGAATGACGCCGTCCGGAAACGTTTCTCCGTTTATCGTATGAGAGTCCTGGAAACGAACGTCTTTAAGGAAGCCTTCCACGATGATTCTTTGCCCGTCATACTCGGAGGTCGATACTTCTATCTTTCGTGTATGAAGCTTTTTGCCTTTTGATGGATTCATAAATTGCATGGGTCTGCCTTTGTGATTCCTTCTTGCATCTTATAGTATTCGAGCACGGCTGCAATGGATCGCGCGGCGCGCTCCGGGTCCTGATATACAGGGATGCCCTGGTTGAGCAAATGCCTGACCATCTTTTCCTGAAGACTACGGTAAGTGAAACCGATGACCGGTTTATCGGGGTGACGCTTTTTAAGGCTGCAAAAGGCATCCGCATGCTGAGCGATCAGCTTGTCCCTCTCCGTAGATATTGATTCCGCGGGAACGCCCATTTCTTTCAGAATACGGTCAATAAAAATGCCCGGAGACAGGAAATAGGCCAGAAGCATATCCGCGTTCTTTTCATGCAGCAGTATATCTGGAATATTGAAGAAGTCATCCGCGTGATTTTTGCTGAATGTCATATCAACCGGGTTTGCCGTACTGGCCGTCTTGGGAATCAATGGCTTTAGCTTTTCTACCGTTTCCATTGAGAGCGGCGGCAACATAAGTCCTGCCCTTCCGCAAGAATCAGCCGCTGTGGCCCCTGGTCCCCCTGAGTGGGTCTGGATAATAACCCTGTTTCCCCTTGGCCGGCGGATCGTTCCCAGGGCAAGGGCATAATCAAAGAGCTCCGTCAGGGTCTGCGCCCGGATGATACCGCATTGCCTGAACACGCCTTGATAGATCTCGTTAGGGCCTGACATGGATCCCGTATGAGAACGGCCCGCATGCTTACCCGCCTCGGACCCACCCACGTAGAGGGCGACAATGGGTTTATGGGAGGTTATCGCCTTGGCCGTTTCAATAAATTTTTTCCCCCTGGTGATCCCTTCAATATAAAGGGTGATGACCTTCGTGTTAGGACAGGCGCCCAGGTATTCCATGCAATCGACAAGGTCAATATTAGCCTCATTTCCCACACTCAACGCCGTGCTGAATCCCATCCCCTGGCGATGAAGGAAATCAAACATCTGGGTAATAAAACTCCCGCTTTGGGAGGCAAGGCCGACGAAACCGGGAGGGCCTTCTGCGTTAAGCGGAGTAGGATTTAGTTTGATGTGAGGATTGGCAACACCAAGACAGTTAGGCCCGAGAAAACGGATGCCGTACTTAAGGGCGATAGCCTCCAGTTCCTTTTGCATCTCGACGCCTTCGGGTCCCGTTTCCCGAAAGCCTCCGGATACTACGATGGCATGTTTGATGCCCTTTTTCCCGCAATCTTCCATGGTTTGGCAGACAATCTCTGTCGGCAGAACGATAATCGCCAGGTCTGGTACCTCGGGCAGATCCATAATGCTGGAATAGGCCTTGCACCCGCGTACTTCTTTTTCGGTCAGGTGAATCGGGTATATCCTCCCTTCATAACCCAGGGCCTGCATGGATGAAAGCATGATGGATCCCATGCGCATGAACGTATTGGAAGCACCGAAAAAGGCGATGCTCTTCGGATTGACAATCGGATAGAGTGGACTTTCTTCAATGGAACGGATCATGAGTTCCCCTTCCTAAAATGGTTTGATGGTCAGAAAATTTTAAAACGCCCGCAAAAAAATACAATGTTCCACCCTCTTGATGACCGGGAAGAACATCGTCTTAAATAATGGTTAACAGATAATTGTTGATTATTCAAGAAACCATCTGCGGGTCTTTTTTAGTCTCTCCGGGTCATATTTCCCAAAGCCCGCTTCGATTAAAGAGAAGCTGCCAAACGCGAGATTCCCCGCAGCTTGCTGCGAGGAAGGTTTGTTGATGAATGATAAGTCATTGACAATCAAATAGTATTTCAAGAGGGGTGGATAATGCTTGACCCTGACCGGTTTTAATAGTAGGAACCGCGCGTTATATTGTTCATGGAAATACAAAAGGAGGATATGGAGATGGCAAAATATCTCTACAACGAGGAGGCCGTTGCGAATCTTAAACTCAGCGATACGTCCATTCTGGATCGTCTGGTTGATTTTGAATCAGCACGCGCGGCGCATTTGAAAAAGGAACACGCCAAGAAAGACAAGCGGATGACGATGGGCGAGGCAGTGGCGACTTTTGTGCAGGATGGCGACATCATGACCGATGGTGGCTTTTCTTATGTGAGAACACCCCACCAGGCCTTTTACGAGGTCATCCGGCAGGGTAAGAAGAATCTGCAGATGATCGGAGCGCCCAATACGAATCAGAGCTTTTTTATCTCATATGGATTAGTGTCTTATTCCCACAATTCATACACCGGCGCGGAGATGCGCGGAATTGATAAAGTCTATGACCGCGCGCTCAAGGCCGGCAAGATCAAAATTCTTTCCGAATGGAGTCATGGAGGAGTCGCGCAGGGGTTTAAGGCCGCCCAGCTCGGCATGCCGGGTGTATTCAGCAAACAGATGCTCGGCAGTGACATCGTGCGCTATAATCCTTACCTCAAGGTGATACAGAATCCCTTAAAAGCGGATAAGGATCCCGTCGTATTTGTCCCGGCTTTATATCCCGATGTGGCGATCATCCATTGCAACGCGGCTGATAAGTATGGCAACGCCTATATCTATGGTCCCGCCGTGAATGATATGGCCGTGGCGGCCGCTGCTCGCAAACTCATCATCACAGCTGAAGAGATCGTGCCAGAAAATGATATCCGCTATAACAAACAGGGATGTATCATTCCGTTCTTTTATGCCGATGCCGTGGTCGAAATGCCTTTTGGCGCCCTTCCCGGCAGTATGCCCGGATGTTACTACTGGCCGCGGCAATGGTGGGAAAAGTGCATGCGCTTTGGCGGCGCATCCGACGAAAACAATAAGGCATTTTGTGATGAATGGATTATGGGCACCAAGAATCAGTTCGAGTTCGTTGATAAACTGGGAGGTGCTAAGTGGATTGCCGAGGCCCGTCGTCAGACGAAGGCTGCCGAAGGTGACAATGAAGACATCGATTTCTCGTATGAGGAATACACCCTGAAACACGATTCAGGGCTTTATTATTAAGACAGGAGCATATTATGCAAGACTTAAACGCACCGGCCAATCCTTTGGAAACGTTGGCCTATATTATCGCGCAGCAGATTGACGATCACTCGGTCGTATATATTGGAACCGGAATTCCCATGGTGGCAGGAATTCTGGCCAAGAAAACCCATGCCCCCAATATAACGATTGTTTATGAGTCCGGGGGACAGGACCCCATTGAGGGCGATATGCCCTGGTCGGTCGGTTGTCCCTTTACCTGGCGCAAATCACCCACCATTATGGAAATGTCCTATTCTTTTGCGCAATGCTACAACGGGTATGTGGATATCGGATTCCTGGGTTATGCCCAAGTGGATATGTACGGCAATGTAAACACCCACATGATCGGCAAAGATTTTCACCATCCCAAGGTCCGCATGACCGGCAGCGGCGGGAATAACGATCTATCTTCCCTGACGGAGAAAATGGTGCTGGTCGGACTCCAGACACCGGACAAATTTCCGGAGAAGGTTGATTTTATCACCTCCGTGGGACATCTGACCGGCGGCAACTCACGTAAGGAGGCCGGCCTCATCGGAAATGGCCCGAGCGCTGTAATCAGCCCGTGGGGCGTCTATGACTTTCATCCGGTCAGCAAGCGGATGCGGGTCAAATCCCTTACCCCCGGCGTCACCTTTGAACTGGCCCAGCAGTTGACCGGCTTCGAGCTTCTCAAACCTGAAGGGGATATCCCCGAAACGAAACTGGTCACACCTGACGCTTTGAAGGTCATCCGCACCCAGGTTGACCCGCGCGGTGTTTTCACAACCATGCCGACTTAGTAAATACTGCGGGGGTCGGGCATCACAGGAGCGGTTATTTCAGGCGTCGGATCGAAAGGCGAGTGCGTGCAGTTTGAAGGGACGTCCATTGTAACGGGACGTTGATGAGACATAGCTGGATCAGGAATTGGTTCCGGTGTGAGAAAAATAAGCGACAGCGCCCAAATTAATTGGGCGCTGTTTTAAATATTCCTCATATTCCATTCATTTTTTCTTATGACGATATCCTGAAATCAATTCTTAATCCTCACTTAAACATGGCTTCGGCTTTGGAGGGAAGGTCATAGGAAGAAATAAAGGTCTATCTGTTCATCGGGTCATCAAAAAAGTCATTACGAAATATTCCGACACCTAAAGATTGCACAAAAATCACGGATAGAGTATGAAAACTTTAATCGATCATATCAGGTTTCTGACACCGGGTAATTCTTCCGGGAGGCAAAGGCGCTTGATAACAAAATATTGCTCAAGGAGATCAACGTGTCCAAGCATGTCCAAATAAATAAATGGAAAGAAACGGCAGTCAAAGAATTAAAAGGAAGGCCCTTGGAGTCTCTCAACTGGGAAGCACCTGAAGGTATTGCGGTCAAACCGATTTATACCGCTGAAGACCTGGAGGGGCTGGATACCGTCAATACCCTTTCCGGTATAGCTCCATATCTGCGAGGGCCGTCGGCTACGATGTATGCCAATCAACCCTGGACCATCCGCCAGTACGCGGGATTTGCCACCGCGCGCGAATCCAATGAATTTTACCGGGGGAATTTAGCTGCCGGACAAACGGGTTTGTCCGTGGCCTTTGACCTGGCCACACACCGGGGTTATGATTCCGACCATCCCCGCGTTGCGGGCGACGTCGGCAAAGCCGGTGTGGCGATTGATTCCGTTGAAGATATGAAAATCCTTTTCAATAAGATTCCCCTGGATAAAGTCTCCGTCTCGATGACGATGAACGGCGCAGTGCTGCCCGTTTTAGCCGGATATATCGTGGCGGCTGAAGAGCAGGGCATCGAGCAAAAGCTACTGGCCGGCACCATTCAGAATGACATTCTCAAGGAATTTCTGACCCGCAATACGTATATTTATCCACCGCGCCCCTCCATGCGGATTGTCTCCGACATTATTTCCTACTGCTCAAAAAACATGCCGCGCTACAACACCGTCTCCATCAGTGGTTATCATATTATGGAGGCAGGCGCGGATTCCGTATTGCAGACAGCTTTCACGCTGGCCGACGGCAAGGAATACATCCGCGCCGCCATTGACGGCGGTCTGAAGATTGACGATTTCGCGCCAAGGCTTTCATTCTTCTTTGGGGTGGGGATGAACTTCTTCATGGAGATAGCCATGCTGCGCGCGGCCCGTTATCTGTGGCATAAAATCGTCGGCGAATTTCATCCGACCAACCCCCGATCATCGGTTTTACGCACACATGTGCAAACCTCCGGTTGGAGTCTCACGCAGCAGGATCCATATAACAACATCATCCGCACCACGTTGGAAGCTCTGGCGGCGGCGCTCGGCGGTACCCAGTCGCTGCACACCAACTCGTTTGACGAGGCGGTCAGCCTGCCCACGCCGCTTTCCGCGCGCATCGCCCGCAACACGCAGATCATTATTCAGGAGGAATCGCAAATCTGCCATGTGATCGATCCCCTCGGTGGTTCCTATTATGTGGAATCCTTAACGGCGTCGATTATCCGGGAATCCCAGAAAATGATGGATGAGATCGAAGAGCTGGGCGGCATGGCGCGCGCCATTGAAACCGGCATGCCGAAACTGCGCATCGAAGAATCCGCCGCCCGCCGTCAGGCGCGAATTGACCAGGGCAAAGACACCATTGTTGGCATCAACAAATACAAAGTCAAAGAAGAAACCACGATTGAAGTGTTGGATATTCCCGGTTCCGTCCGCGACGAGCAGATAGCACGCCTCAAAGACATCAAGGCCAAGCGAGACAACGTGGCTGTGCAAAAAGCACTGGAGAAGATTACAACCATGGCCGAAAAAGGCGGCAACCTTTTGGAAGCGACGATTGAAGCCGTGAGGCTGCGGGCGACCGTGGGAGAAGTATCCGACGCCATGGAAAAAGTATTTGGCCGCTATGTCGCCACCACGCGGGTTATCTCCGGCGCTTATTCTTCAGAATACGGCGAGAGCGACGTCATTAACGCGTTGCGCGGGCGGACTGAGAAATTTCTGGAGAAAACAGGCCGTCGTCCCCGGCAGCTGGTAACCAAAATGGGGCAGGATGGTCATGACCGGGGGATCAAAGTAGTCGCCACGGCTTATGCGGATATTGGCTTTGATGTCGATATCAGTCCAATGTTTCAAACTCCTGAAGAAGCGGCCAAAATGGCCATTGAAAACGACGTGCATGTGGTGGGTGTATCCAGCCTAGCCGCAGGCCACAAGACGCTTGTTCCCCAACTCATCGAAGAATCTGAAAAAAATGGGCGGTGAGGATATCATCGTGGTGGTTGGCGGCGTGATTCCCCCTGCGGATTATGACTTCCTTTATTCCAAAGGCGTCAAAGGCATCTTCGGGCCCGGCACAGCCGTCACCGATTCGGCGGACAAAGTTCTACTATTGCTGGAAGAAAAGTACATTGGCCAACCTTGAAGGAATATTTGCCATGCTGACAAATACTCTCGGCAAGGAAAGGTTTGCTTATTATGCGTTACCCCGGAGGTGCGCTTCCGATCCAAGCACTATCTTTGTTGGCGTCGTCGTTGGCTTCCGCAACGTATAATCTGAAGGTCACGCGTTTAAAATACGCCACGTTACCTCTTTCTGACTGTTTTTTACTTATTGACAGTAAATATAATATTTTTTAAAATACCAAAACGAAAAGTTCATATATTAATCCGGGCGATCCACTTTAAACCATCCACCAGGGAGGTGAATACCCATGAATGTCTTACGTGAAAAAAAATGGTCCCCTTATGTCGCCGGCGCCTTGGCAGGCTTTCTGCTAGTCCTTTCTGTTTTCATTACGGGAAAATACTTCGGTGCCTCAACCACCTTTGTCCGTGCCGCGGGATATATTGAGCAGGCCATCGCTCCGGATAAGGTGGCCGGCATGGATTACTTTATCAAGGAAAAAGTAAAAGTGGACTGGCAGTTTATGTTTGTCATAGGGGTGCTTTTAGGTTCCCTGGCATCCGCCTGGATTTCGAAGGAAAAGAAGGCAGTAGCAGTGCCTTCAATGTGGGAGGGCCGTTTCGGGCCTTCACGCATGCGACGCTGGGTTGCCGCTTTTCTGGGAGGCACTGTCTTGATGTTCGGCGCGCGTCTTGCCGATGGGTGACCGAGCGGACACGGACTGAGCGGTCTGGCTCAGGTAGCTATTAGCGGTTACGTTTCACTGATATGTTTTTTCCTGGGAGGCGTCATCATCGCCAGAATGCTGTATGGGGAGGAAATAGCCATGAATGAACTTCTAACCGGTGCCATCACGGGAATCCTCTTTGGATTTATCATGCAGAAGGCCCAGGTCATCCGTTACGACCGGCAGCTGGGTGCCCTGCGCTTACAGGATATGACTATCGTTAAATTCATGTTGATGACCATCCTGGTAGCCATGGTCGGCATTTATCTTCTGTTCGACCTTGGGCTTGTCAAACTTTCCATAAAACCGTTGATTCTGGGCGGAAACATTCTGGGAGGTATGATCTTCGGAATCGGATGGGGTATTGTGGGATACTGTCCCGCGACAGCGATGGGGGCTCTTGGAGAGGGGCGTTACGACGCCGCCTTCGGCCTGCTGGGGATGATTCTGGGAGCGGGAATATTTGCCGAGTTTTATCCGTTTCTAAAGAGCACCGTATTGACCTGGGGAAATTTCGGGAAGATCACTCTGCCGACTGTTCTGGGAATCAATCACTGGTTCGTTATTGTTGTCCTGTGTTCGGCCTTTATCGGCCTTTTCGTCTGGTTCGAGAAAAAGGAACTTTAGAGCTACCAACATCAAACTGTTGCTCTCTGTACCGGTGATCCGTGTAAACCCATAACAAGTTCTACCATCGAAAGGCATGGTCGGAAATGGCCCTGCCTTTTTTTGTGCATTTCGAATCGTAATCATCAGAATGATCAACTCACTGGTAGTGCGTATAGGTGTTTTAAGCAAGCACTTCTTCCTAATGTTGTTTTTCTTATTTTTCCAATTCATGCGACATTTCAATCTATAATAAATACAATTCACGCCTGATAAACATAGACACCTCGCTTCACCTTTTGTGGCCAAGATTTCCTTGACATACAAGATCGCGTTTCTTATACTTCACCCCACAAAAGGGAAGTTCTTATCAATCAAACAAGGGAAAATTCTGTAGTGTTTAAAGAGCAGTGGATAAAAAAGTAAAGGCCCAATAATGTCGGTCGCTTTAAAAATGGCAGTAAAGTCATCCAGCTATGAAGGTGGAGCGTGAACTTGGATAAAGAAATCAAGAGTCCTAAGACTCGGAACATAAAGCACAAAAAAAGATGGGAACTTGCGATGTTGAGTTTGAATTGGAATGAACGGAATTGGTGTTTTTTTCGTGGCGCTATGGCTCGATTCGTCCGGCGAGCTTATCGTTATGCGATCAAGCGTTCAGGCGCTGTGCCGGCCGTGATTGTGCTCTTGTTCGTGATCGGACAGGCGCAGGCCGGTGAAATAGAGCCGAGGTCCTATGTCAATACGCCGGTCGGGGTCAATTTCCTGCTCGCCGGCTATGCCTATTCGGATGGCGGTCTGGCAACATCAGGTTCGTCGCCGCTCAAGGACGCCAATATCAGAATGCATACCTTCATTCTAGCCTATGCCCGGTCATTGGACATCTTGGGCAGATCAGGAAAGTTCGATATTATCGTGCCCTATTCCGACCTGTCAGGAAGTGCGATGGTTGCGGGCCAATCGCGCGAACGTAACGTCTCAGGATTAAATGACCCGCGCTTGCGGTTCTCGGTCAATTTTTATGGCGCTCCCGCGCTCACCGTGCAGGAGTTTCCCAAGTATCGGCAGGATTTGATTATCGGTGCAAGCGTCCAGGTTTCCGCGCCCCTCGGACAGTATGACGAGGAAAAACTGGTTAATCTTGGAAATAACCGCTGGTTTGTCAAGCCCGACCTGGGCATCTCTAAAGCGTGGGGGGATTTTGTCCTTGAACTTTCCACTGGAGTAATGTTCTTCACTGACAATGACGAATACTTCGGCGGCAATAATCTTGAGCAGAATCCCGTTTCCACCACTCAGTTGCACGCAACCTACACCTTTGGCAAAGGCATCTGGGCTGCATTGAGCGGTACATATGATTACGGCGGACGCACGACAGTAAACGGGGTGGAAAACGATGATTTACAGAAAAATTTGCGCATGGGAGCCACTCTGGCTCTGCCAGTAAACCGGAACAACTCGCTTAAACTCTACGCCAGCACAGGCGTACACACCAGTGTCGGGACTGATTTCGATCTGGTCGGTATTGTCTGGCAGTATCGTTGGGGCGGAGGATTATAGCTGAAAAATGAAGCCGGTTTTTGTGAGGCCCCGCAGATAAAACATAAACAGAAAACAAATCACAATATCTTACCTTAGAGGTTATGTATGTCCAAAGATCTTAGAATAAAGCTTGCGCGAGTATCATCCAAATTAATGATGCTCTCACTGGTTGCGCTGGTCCTGGCCGGATGATCCGGGAGGCCGTTGAGGAGGGCCTGACTGTAGGCCTGAAGATATGATTTCTTCTTCATGGGAGTGAGAGCCTCTCTCCAAAAACTGGCCAGGGCAGTAAGGTATATTTTAGACTGCTAAGGTCCACGATGCTGGCTTTCGAATGGTAATCTTTGATTCTCAGTGATGAAACCACGTATAGACTTGTAGGTGGATGATGTAAGACGTGACCATTTCCGAAAATTTAAACATCGATGATGGATTTTTCCCGTGATGTTCTTCCTGAAACCTCCATGCCGACACGTCGGCACAAAGAAGCATGAAAATAATCGTTGCGAAGGATGCCTATCTTAGTTTACAAATTGCATATATTACTTACGTGGAAAAAAGGTCGACACTTACTGGTAGTTGAAAACTCCGATCCTGAAACTGACATAAGCCGGCCATAAGAACAAAACAATTTTACCATAGAGCACGCAGGAGAAATTTTTTAAACCTGATCCGGCTATTCTACGTATTTAAAGGTGGGGAGACATGTATGTAACGGAATATTTATTTTCAGGAGAAAGAAACAAATCTTTATCCTTGTTGATTATACTTGCTTTTAATCCCTAATAAACAAAATTCGCAAACCGACAAGTACCAACATTGATCCACTTTTTGTGGCCACTATTTCATTGACATGCAAGAGTGGCTTCCCTATACTCACTTCCAATGAAAGCAAGTTCTTATCAAAACAAATAGCGTGCCTTTGCCGTCATGCCAAGGAGCAAGTTAATAAGTTAGCAGCGTCCCCCTTGTCCTCTTTACAAATTAATAATTTTTAATTAGCTCCACTAGTTTGAAGGCGTATCCTAATGCAAAATACAATTAATGCTTATGATATAGGAGATTAAAATGAATAATACTCAAAGAACAATTATAGCAATATATTTGCCATTAACTATTCTGATAATTATTTTTCATATTTTTTATCAACAACAGGATGTCGTTTTATATCTTAAATATATGACGATGTTTACAATGTTTCTGACAGCAGTTTTTGTTAAAAAGAAATTCCGTGAGCAGAAAATCATTGCAGTTGCATTCTTCTTCGTGATTATTTCCGACTTCTTTTTTGTATTCTCTCTTACTCTAGATAATTTTGCAATAAATCGTGATTTATTTGGAATGCTGGGTTTTTTATTGGCATATGTGTGTTTGATACTGGCATTTAGTAGAAACTTTAAGATTGGTAAGATAGAAATTATCATTGCTGTTCCGATTGTGGCTGCTTTTCTATTTGTATTTCTATCACTTAAACAATATATAAAAGGCCCAATGTTTATAGCAGCGATAGTCTTTGGAATAATTTTATTTTTTATGACCTGGTCAGCTGTTTCCAGCATGTTTCGAGGATATTTCAGTCGGAAAGCAGCGAGAATTATTGCACTAGTCGGGCTTCTCCTGCTTATAAGTGATTTGGGTGGAGTAGCATATAACATGTTTGATCCAAATTTCTCTGATTTTGTTCTTTGGAATAAAAATTTAATCTGGGGTACTTATGTTCCGAGTTGGGCACTAATGCTCTTCATCATCTGTGAGGAAAACTTAACAGCATCTGTTGCAAAAAAACAAGATCAATGATGTATGAATTCTGTGATGAGTTCTGCCGGGAGATCGGAGCGGAACTGATTATTGAAAAAAATGAGGAGTGGATTGCCCGTTGACCTCCCGGTAAACTTTGGCGTTGCACCTTTCAAGTCGTAATTCACACGATCAAGATTTTTGAAAGTCATTTAGTAGTAGGTGAATGATGCAAGACGTGACCATTTCCGAAAATTTAAACTTCAATGGTGGCTTTTTCCGTGAAGTACTTCCTGAAATGTTGTTTTTCCGGTTTTCCAAATTAATACAATACTTGTTCTGGCTTATGACACTCCTCTTTTTTGGGTTTGGTATAGCCTTTGCCGACGAACAGCCTAGCATTAACTTCGATGAGATCGTATTTCTTTCCATCCGAACGCAGTCGGGAAAAATACAACTCATTAATGGGGAATATCGTGAACCATCAACCCCGGGTTCGGTTGCGCAAACCGTCGTGAAGCTGACCCAGGCTAAAGCCTTTGGGAGATTGGATGGTCGAGAAGTTTCGGTAGTAATCCTAGTCACGGACCTAGGTGGCAGCGGTACCTTTTACGACTTGGCGCTTCTCGTTAAGAGTCCACAAGGATGGGTCAATGAAGCAATTGCCTTTCTAGGGGATCGCATCGACATTCATTCCCTTGTCATCGCAGACAATGCAGTTGTGATCGATATGACAGCCCATGAACCGGGAGATGCACTGTGCTGCCCCACCCGCCGAGTCATCCAGAGGTTCGTGTTGCACAAGAATCAACTCATCAAAGCGGGTGAAAAAGTCCGGGTGGATGTTAAGCCGGATCTCATCAATGTCATTTGGCGTTGGCAACAAACAGTTTATAATAACGATAGAAAAAATGTGCCACCGAGCCCCGCGAATTACACGCTGAAGTTACTGGCTGATGGAAAAGTCAGCATCCGCGCAGACTGCAATCGTGGCGGCGGTGTTTACGCCTTGAGAGAAAATGAGATTTCCATTGAGATCGCTTATACCACCAGGGCCGCATGCCCACCAGAATCATTAGAGCAGGACTTTATCAAGGATCTCAATGCCGCTGCCAGGTATTTCATGGAGGCCGGTATCCTATATATTGATTTGAAGGTCGATACCGGTACGATGAAGTTCATGAAGTAGGATGAAAGCTCATTAAAGCTTTTTCTTTATGATTGTTGGTCATTTTCTATAAGGGAGTCATTTCAAAACAAGAGCTGTTGTAGGTAATCATTGAGGTATGCTAAACAATTTATAAGGATTCAAAAAAACAGGGAGAAGACTATGAAACAAAACTCAATATACATTTTAGCGCGTACTTTCTTGTTGTTGGCAGCACTGTGCGTGCTTGCCGGTGGCTGCGCTCATTGGCCCGCTACGCCACGACTGGAGCAGGCAGGCCAGCCCGGCTACCGTGTCGATAAGATTACACGCCCCGGCCAATCCGAGGATCTACTGGTGGTCCTCGCCATCTCCGGCGGCGGCATGAGAGCCGCGGCGTTGGGTTACGGTGTTTTAGAAGAGCTGCGCCGCACGGAGGTAATGGTAAACGGCATGAAACGCCGCCTCATAGACGAGGTGGATTTGATCTCGGCGGTATCTGGAGGCACGTTACCCGCCACATACTACGCACTGCGTGGCGAGAAGACATTCGAGGAGTTCGAGGCGCGAGTGCTGTCGCGCAACCTCGAGGGAGAGTTGGCGCTTCGCATTTTGAACCCGACCAACTGGTTTCGGCTTCCATCAGGGACCTTCGGCAAGTCGGATCTCTTCGCAGAACTCTACGACGAGACGGTGTTCAACCAAGCAACCTTCGGTGACCTGGCAGCGTGCCAAAGGACCCTTTGTAATCATAAACGGCACCGATGTCACAACCGGCGCCCGGTTCAGTTTCACGCAAGACCAGTTCGATGCCATCTGCGGCGATCTCTCACGGGTAACACTGGGACGCGCCATTGCCACCTCGACGGCTTTGCCGCCGTTGCTCACGCCCATCACACTGGAGAATCGCGGCGGTACATGCGGCAGGAAGGCACCAGCCTGGCAGACTGCTGCTGAGGCCTCAATCGGCAAATCCGAGACGCCGGGACGCGCACTGTTGCGCGCCCGCGCGCTCCAGTCCTATGAAGATCCGGCACGCCCCTACGTTCACCTCTTCGATGGCGGGCTCTCCGAGAATCTTGGCCTGACTGAGGTGCTCAGGGCCTTCGAACTCCTGAAGGTTGAGCCGGATGAGACGGTGCTTCCGGCGCTCCGCCGGGCCCGCAAGGTGGTGGTCATTACCGTGAACGCGCTGCGCTTTCCCGAGGTGGATTGGGACCGCTCTCCCGCACCGCCGGGCACCGATACACTGTCAGACCAGATGTGGTCGATTCCGGTCGATCGGATCTCGCTCGACGCGGTGGAGCAGGTGCGCGATAAGCTGGCCGACTGGCAGGCTGCCGCTCCAGCCGGTGGCCCAAAGCGGCAAGGTTATCTGGCACAGGTTACCTTCGAAACACTGAAGGACCCGGCCGAACGCCACTACTTCAAGCAGGTGAAGACCAGCTTGAAACTGCCCCAGGAGCAAGTGGATCGGCTTCGCGAGGTTGCAGGACGGCTCCTGCGCGAAGCACCCGCCTTCCAGAGGCTGCTCAATGATCTGAAATCGGAACGCTAGGAAGAATTTCGATATAGAGATTATTTATTGAATCGAACTTCGTCGCAAGGAGGATTTGTCTATGAGAAAGTAATGGATTGACGCTTATTCGTAATAAACACTATTCACACCCGATAACAAACATCGGCATTGCCAACATTATTGTGGTCAAGATTTCCTTGACGTACAAGTCCGTATTTGCTTATAGTGCTTCTGCAAGAAGCAATGCCGTATCAAAACAAAAGATTTTAATTTGTCATCCATTAAGGTATAGAAAATTTTAATTCAAAATCTATTAACCATTGAAGAAAGGAGAAGTGAGACTATGAAAAAGACTTTTTCGGTTGTTGTCGTTTTGTTCATGTTGTTCATGCTTCCTGCAGTTTCCTTTAGTGCTGCTCCGAGGCCGTATATTAGTGGTCAATTGGGAGTGGCTTTCTTGGCAGATAGCGATGTTACAGAACCGGGATATTCTACAGAGACGTTAACGTTAGAATTTGACCCGGGCTTTGCGACTAGTTTTGCCGGCGGCGTTAACTTTGGAATGTTCAGAGTGGAAGGCGAAATCGGATACCAGATCAATGACATTGATAGGGTGACTGGGGGCGGGTATTCTTATAACGCAAACGCCGATGTCTATTGCCTATCCTTCCTGGTAAACGGCTACATCGATTTCGTCAACACGAGTCGTTTTACACCCTATATTAGTGCCGGAATTGGTATAGCCAATGTAGGAGTGGAAAGTGATGATGATTATTATTGTGATGGATATTCTTGTTACGATTCAGATTACTATGATGATGATGACACGGTCTTTGCGTATCAGGTGGGTGCCGGTGTGGCCTATGCCATTAATAAAAATATGACCCTTGATTTAAAATACCGCTTTTTCGCTACGGAAGACCCCAATTTATACGGTTCCAAGGCTGAATTCAAAAGCCATAATATCTATTTCGGATTTAGGTTCACTTTTTAACTGACAAAACGTAACATTCAACAAGGCCAGAGGTGACCTGCCCCCAGAACATGTACCACATTTAGAGTTAGGATTCTCCATTACTGAAACATTGCTGAAGCCAGCATTTCCGCTGGCTCAGCGATGTTGAAAAATCAGTAATCGGATTCTTATTTGGTATTTCCTGTTATCAATGAAAATGATATTTCCTCCCCAGGATTGATCGCATTGAGAGAATTGTCTTTCTTTTTTTCACCATACCATTTATTCTTTATTTTATGAAGAAGCCAACCCGGAAGAAGATTGTTATACTTCTAATCGCTGCATTCATTTTCATTTCCGCAGCAGTGGGTATCACCGTTGTTCTCAACAAACTGTCCCATCCTGATGCCTACAAGGGAAATATTATCGCCTTCCTCAACAAGACACTAAGCCGTGAAGTATCCTATGAAAATGAAGAATTCTCTTTCTATTTCGGCCCTACCTTCACTTTCAGGGGGATCAAGATCAAAGAAAAAAATGGGAGGGACACTTTCGCAACAATAGAGAGAGTTACCTTCAAAGTGGCCGTCCTTCCCCTGCTGCGGGGAAAGATCGTTATCAAAAAGATGCATCTTGAGAAACCGGTATGCATATTGAACCGGGACAGCGACGGCATCTTCAATATCAGTGACCTCCTGGAAAGCCAAGAGACCTCGGCCATTGAGATCAGGAGAATTATCGTTCATCATGGCGCCATGACATTTACCGATCAGCATATTATCCCGCCGGGGTTGACGATCAACCTGGAAGATATTGACTTTAATATCGATTATCCCGTCCGTGGGCAGGTGACTGATCTTAATATCTCGGCCGCTGTCGATCAGCAGGGAAAGAAGGGGACCTTGGCCATTACCGGCAATATCAAGCTCCCCGACGGGAATGAATCCCTTGCGAACAGCAGCATCGATGCCAGGATCATCGCAACTGGCCTGAGTATCGAACGATACGGGCCGTATTATGAACAGTATCTGCCTTTCCGGAAAACGGCGGGGGTCTTGAATATCGATACCCATATCAAGGGAAATGCCTCCCGATTTAGTTCAGAAGGATCGGTCGCCGTAAAGAGTTTGAACCTGCAATACCCGGAAGTATTCCACACCGCTCTGACGCCAAAAGATGTAAGTCTTGGCTATAAAATACAGCGCACCCCTTCCGAGATCATCATGGACAAGCTGAATCTCACGGTCGATGATTTTAAAATATCGGGAAGATGCGCGATCAAAGATATCGACAAGGATGATCCGCTGATTACAGCGGAAGCGTTCTCCTCCCCTATTTCCCAGGAGAAGTTTGGCCCTTTTATCCCTTATGGCATTATGTCGAGTGGCGTCGCCGATTTTATCAAAACACACATCAAGGGTGGAACGTATCAACTTAAAGAAGGCAGCATCAACGGGCGGATCAGCCAAATCGCCCATATGGATGAAAATGAGAATTACAATGTTCTCCATGTTAAAGTCGGTGTGGAAGAGGGAATGCTTTCCTATGGCAAGAACGTCCCCATTTTCAGCGGCATCAAAGGTGAACTGGAATTACGGGGTAAGGACTTGCTCCTGCATAATATGTCCGGCAAATTCGGGGAATCACCCATGGCTCTGGAGGGAAGAATTACCGATTATTGCCTGGCAACCCCTGCCAGTTATCCATTCGCCGTGACTATGACACCCGGGCAAAAAGAGATTGCATGGCTCCTTGGCATAGACGGGGGCGGCAATTTTGCCTTCACAGGGAAGACGTCCCTCCAAATGACAGGATCAGGCACGACGAATAACTATGCATTAGCTGGCCGCTGGGATCTTACGGATGCTTCATACAGCTATAACGATGTATTCACCAAGCCGCAATCGCAAAGCAATCGGGTTGTTTTCAAGTCCAACATTAAAAATGGCAAAGTGCAGGTTGAAGCCTTTTCCTACCAGCTGGCCTCTCTGAATGTTAACGCGACTGCACTTTACCGTATCAAAGACAAGTATCTTTCTTCCTTTACTGTTGAATCAAACCCATTTCAAATTGAGGATCTTTTGTCAAATCTTCCCCGAATAGGGACATATCAGCCCCGCGGAAGCATCCGGTTAGCCCTTACCGGCAGCGGCATGCCAAAATCTATCGCAGATCTTGATTTGCGCGGCAACATCATATTTTCCGGCGTAGCCTTTAAGCCCATTGAAACATTCAGGGCAATGAGTGCCTTAAATGGTTCGGTCAACCTCGGTAAAAACAGATTGGATACATCGTTGCTTACAGGGCGAATCGGAGGTTCCTTAATACAAGGCAGGGTGACATTGAAGGACTTCACGAATCCATCTGTTCGTGTGAAAGTCTCTTCAGACCTCCTCAATCTTGAAGATGTCGGATTGCAGAGCCCATCCGGTGCAGTAAAGCTGAGAAACTTTGCAGGGGATATCGTTTTCAGGGACAATGGGCTTTTAATAAAACGGCTGTCCACCCAGATGAATGACTCGGTGTTCAACGTAACGGGTGCTATGCCGAATGTTAAAAAACCATTCTTCGATATCCAGGTTACCTCACCCTATCTTGATATGGATGATATTGTTCTCCTATCCAAAATAAACGCCCTCAAAAAAGAGAAATCGACATCAGAGGAGTTGTCCCTGAAGGCCTCAGTTCAATCGAATAAAGGTAAGATAAACTCGATCCCTTACTCAGCGCTGCGTACCACATTAACCTATCGACAGCAGACCATGGACATAGCCGCGTTGGAAATGAACGCCTTCAATGGTGGTTTCTCCGGAAAGGGTCGTATTGTTTTTACCCCGGGTGGTGTTGCGCAATACAAGATAGATTTTATTCTTGATAAGATGTCAGCAGAACAAATTTTGAAATATGCCGGTTCTAAAACAGTGCCGATCACAGGCACATTGACGATGAAGGGTGATTTGACGGCGGAAGGCGCAACCATATCCGACCTGAAAAAAACAGCGCAGGGAACGGCAACAGCCGTGATGGAAAAAGGTTCCATGAAGGGATTTGTCTATCTGTCCAAAATCTTTTCCATTCTGAATGTGTCGCAACTTCTTAAATTCCAACTGCCGGACATGATGACCGATGGGATGCCGTACACATCGATTAAGGGCACATTTTCTCTCAAGGAGGGCATTCTGTCCAGTAACGACCTGTTCGTCAAAAGCAACTCTATGAACATATCCATTGTGGGGAACACGGATATCATCAGAGAAGAGCTGAATCTTAACATTGGAATACAACCACTCCAGACGATTGATAAGATCGTAAACTATATTCCGGTTGTGGGCTGGGTTCTTACGAATGACACAAAGAGCTTGATCACGTTCTATTTTCAAGCACAGGGGAAAAGGAGTGATCCTACTGTCAACGCTATTTCCGTCACATCAATGTCCAAAGGCGTTCTGGACATTTTTAAGAAACTCTTTCAACTGCCGGAAAAGATGATCACCGGCACGGGAGAGGTTATCACAGGGCAATGAGCTGTTCATGAACCCGCTGTTGGTTTATGGTGCGGCATGCCTTTCCCGCAAGCTCAGCTTCCATTGGAGCTCATAAAGAAATCATGGACTTTCATGGGTAACCCTCAAAATATTGCGAATCCACAATATAAGAGATCTTCTATACCTTGAAAGAGGCGAAAACGTTAATTGAAAAATGGCGCATGGAATACAACACGGTCAGGCCGCATAGTTCTTTAAAATACCGTCCTCCAGCATCAGAGGCGCACCTGAATTAAGGAATAAAAAATGCCTGAATCCTAACTTAACATATGGTATAGGCATTGGGGGTAGGTCATGAGGAAGAAAGTCCAACCGAAGAAGCTGTTGAAACCTGTTGTAAAAAACTAGAGAGAAACACCCATCGATAAGTGCAACATTGACAATGATGAAGGAGAACTATCATGAATAGAATGAAAATAGCGGTAATGTTGGTAATGGTCGTGGCGGCCGCACTGCAATTGGGTAGCTGCGGAGTGGGTAGTTATCAGGCGCGCAGTGTTGATCTCCGGGAATCACCTCTGGTCAACCCGGATATCCTCGTGCAAGGGTCTGATGACAAGGCCCTCTACCGCTATGTGAACCCGAAGGCGGACGTCAAGCAGTACACTAAGGTCATGATCGATCCGGTCCTGGTTTACGGGTATGCGGGACTGGACAAGGACGAACTGGAGAATCACCAGAAACTCGCCAACAATGCCTTTGTCTATGTGACGCAGGAACTGGAAAAGGACTACCAGATAGTGAAGGCCTCGGAATCGGGCACCTTGAGGATCAAGATGGCCATCGTAAACGCCGATAGCGCAAAGCCGGTCCGCAACACCTTCTCCACTCTCATACCGGTTGGCATGGGTCTCTCCATAGTTAAATATGCCGCTACCGGCAAGCAGGTTGGAGTGGGTGAAATAACCATGCAAATGAAAATCACCGATGCCAGCACCGGGGAACTGCTTGGCGCAGCACTCGACCGACGCGTCGGGGGCAAGGAACTGTCAAAGCTCTGGAGCAGCTGGAACAACGCCGATGATGCTCTAAAATACTGGGCAAAAAGATTGAGTTTTACCCTCTGTGAAATGCGCGGTGGCGTAAAATGTGTGAAACCGTAATTTCCGCATGGGCCGTCACTGCAACGATGCCCGCGAATTAAGGAGGAATAAATAGTGGTACAGTCTATTGGTAAAAAAAGAAAACTTGGGGCTTTGTCAGGCATGTTGGCCAAGGCCGTATGCGCTGCTTGTTTGGCGGCCATGCTGTCGTCCTGCGGTAGCAGCGACGGATACAGTTACTCGGTCGGCGGCACAGTCAGCGGTCTTGCCGGTAGCGGGCTGGTGTTACAGAACAATGGCGGAGATGATCTGAGCATCTCCGACAACGGTTCTTTCACCTTTACCGAGGCGGTGGCCAACGAAAGCGGATACGCCGTTACCATCAAAACACAGCCCCGCGCGTTCTCTCAGGCCTGCACCGTCAGCAACGGTAGTGGAACCATCAACAAGTCTCATATCGGCAGCGTGATGGTGAGCTGCGTGACACTGTCGCCTCGTTTTGTTATTGATTCGTCAGGTAAGTTTGCCTATGCGGCAAATTATAATTCCAATTCCATCTCGGTCTATAAGATCGAGGACACCGGGGCTTTGACCGCCGTCATGGCAGTGGCGGCCGGAACAAATCCTGATTATGTAACGATTGATCCGTCGGGGAAATTTGCGTATGCGTCAAATACGGGCTCAGGCAATATCTCGGTCTATGCCATCGATCAGACCACCGGGGCTTTGACCGCCGGAACGGCCGTGGCGGCCGGCTCGAATCCTGCCTCGGTCTCGATTATCCCGTCAACCGCAACCCTGTCCGGGAAATTTGCCTATGTGGCCAACAGGAGTTCCAATACCATCTCGGTTTATGCCATCGATCAGACCACCGGGGCTTTGACCGCCGGCACGGCAGTAGCAACCGGAACAAATCCTGATTCTGTCACGATTGATCCGTCAGGTAGGTTTGCCTATGCGGCAAATTATAGTTCCAACACCATCTCGGTTTATAGCCATCGATCAGACCACCGGGGCTTTGACCGCCGGCACCGCAGTAGCGACCGGAACAAATCCTGATTCTGTCACGATTGATCCGTCAGGCGTAGGTTTGCCTATGCGGCAAATTATAGTTCCAATACCATCTCGGTTTATACCATTGATCAGACCACCGGGGCTTTGACCGCCGGCACCGCAGTAGCGACCGGGACAAATCCTAATTCTGTAACGATTGATCCGTCGGGTAAGTTTGCCTATGCGGCAAATTATAGTTCCAACACCATCTCGGTTTATACCATCGATCAGACCACCGGGGCTTTGACCGCCGGCACCGCAGTAGCGACCGGGACAAATCCTAATTCTGTAACGATTGATCCGTTAGGTAAGTTTGCCTATGCGGCAAATTATAGTTCCAATACCATCTCGGTTTATACGATCGATCAGACCACCGGGGCTTTGACCGTCGGCACGGCAGTGGCGGCCGGAATAAATCCTTATGTTGTAATGATTGATCCGTCAGGTAAGTTTGCCTATGCGTTAAATGCCGTCTTCAGCACGATCTCTGTCTATAAGATCGAGGCCATGGGAGCATTGACTGCAGTACCCTAGTAGCGGTGGCGACAGGGATGAGTCCTTAATCCTATTTGTGCCGTTCACTAGGACAATGAGAATATGTGTGCAGTTTTTATGGATCTTCGGAACCGTTCGTGAGAAGATTAGGAGAATTAGCGTATGGAGAATCAGTTACGGGACTACCCACTGCTTGTTTTCGCGTTTTCCTTCTTAACCTTGTGTCTCTCGGTGGTGATAGGGGCATTATTAAGAAGGGGGCGGGATCTGGAAGCAAACACACGAGAAAATTATGCCGTTATCCTTACCAGCCACGCTGACGCTGCTTGCCCTCATCATAGGATTCAGCTTTTCAATGGCTACAAACCGGTACGATCAGCGCAAGAACTATGAGGAGGAGGAGGCTAATGCAATCGGAACGGAATACCTTCGGGTCGACCTCCTGCCTGCCGCCAATGCAGAGAGAGTACGTGCATTGCTTGGAAAATACCTTGATCAGCGTGTCTTGTTCTACACGACCCGCGATAAGCAGCATCTTGCGCAGATCAATGCCTATACCGCCCAATTGCAGGCTGAGATGTGGTCTGTGGTCAAGGAATCGGCCGCATCACGGCCAGCAGGAATCATTGCTTTAGTCGCTTCGGGTATGAACGATGTGCTGAACTCGCAGGGATACACGCAGGCGGCTTGGTGGAATCGAATCCCGAGAGCTGCATGGTTTCTAATGGCATCGATGGCAATCTGCTGCAGCCTACTTGCCGGCTATGGCCTGCAAGACATGAAGGCGGGACGCATTCTGATTCCCATTTTACCGCTTGTTGTGTCCATCGCTTTATTTCTTATTGCTGATATTGACACCCCGCGCGGCGGCACCATACGCGTGAATCCGCAAAATCTCATAAGTCTTTCCCAATCCCTACATGGGGCAGCAACTAACAGCGTGGTCATAGAACGGAGGGAGCATGACAGGCTCTCTGGTTCTCAAACAGGTAGATAGAATAAAAATATTAGGAGGCACACAATGAAACAAAAAACCATGAAACAACTCAGATGCCACTTCCTGGCCGTGATCGTGAGTCTGATCTTTTATGTAGTTTTACTTCCAGGCGCAGTTCTGGCCGGACCGGCTTTTTCGGGCATTACAGCCAATGCCGACTCGGCGCAAACCGTGGTGAATAACCCGGCCGGCATGACAAGGATCAAGCAGCCCAGCGTGTATGGAAATCCTATGGTATTCTATGCGAGGAGCGAAAGCGAAGGGACGGTCAAAAATACAGGATATAAGCAATCAAGCGGCGACGAGTTATTTGGCGCAGCGCCGGGATTGTACTATGCACGTCCCCTGGGGGAGCGTTGGGCTGTTGGTATCGGTCCTAACTCGGCCATGGGGTTGGGGGCAAGCTTCGACGACGATTGGGCGGGGCGCTATCTGATACAGGAATGGTCTCTGGCGTTTGCCGGGATAGCGCCGTCGGTTGCCTACCGCATCAATAACCAGTTTTCAATCGGGGCATCCCTGCCCATTATGTACTCACGATACACGCTGGAGAAGGCCGTCTTCAATATCACGCCCGGTTCTGCGGACGGGTCCTTTGAGTTGAAAGCCGATGGCTGGGGCATGGGTGTAAATGTCGGCTTGCTATATGAGTTAACGGAACACACCCGTTTCGGTCTGATCTATCGTTCGAAGGTTTCGGTGACGGAAAAGGGCAAACCCGAGTTTTCCAATCTCACGACAGAACGCGCGCAACTCCTCAACAAGTTTGGGGTTCTTAACCAGGATATCTCCGTCGATACAAGCACACCCCAGACAGTGAATGCCGGCATGTTCCATGAGTTTGGAAACGGCTGGTCCTTTTCACTCGATGTCGCCTGGGTAGACTTTTCCGAGTGGGGTCTGGAAGAAGTAACTATCGGAGATTCAGCAATCACCACGCGACCCGGCAATTACAATGATATCTGGGCCGCGACGGTGGGTGTCAACTACGCCTTAACGCCACAGTGGAAGGTTAGCAGTGGCGTGTTCTATGTCTCTCCACCCATGGATGAGGAGAACCGCACGGCCTCCATGCGCCTTGACGAGATGTGGGGCGTCGGCCTCGGATTTGAATATGGATACCGGAAGGATCGCAGTGTATCCTTCGACGTAACCTATATACAGTTTGGCAAAGGCAAGTTCACGGCACACGACGTTCCGGCGGTGGGAGATATTCAAGGGGAATATACCACCAATTATGGTCTCGTATTCTCTCTGGGAACGAAGTGGTAATAAGGAAGGCATAAAGAAGAATATGAGAACGTTTAGAAAGTCTGCACGGTTACTTTAAGGAGGCACACAGTATGAAATAACAACCTCCAAGAATCTTTCTCTTTACTCCGTCCAGTTTCTGGGGAGAGGTTCAGGTGGTGCACGTTAAGCACCGGGGGCGACAATCCCGCCCCCGGTAAGTGAAGGTCTGTACTACAATCCGAAGATGAAAGCCTCAACACGACGGTTCTTGGCTTGCCCCTCGGCTGTGTCATTGCTTGCCACGGGGTTTGCTTCGCCATAATAGTTAAGGACCATTCGCGTCCGCTCGATTTTGTAATTTTTTTCTAGGTAACTGGCAATGCTCTCTACCCTGCGACGGGAAAGGTTGAGGTTATACGATGAAGATCCTTTATTGTCCGTAAACGCAGAAAGTGAGAGGCGCGCTTTGGGGGTATCCTGCATATATTTGCCGAGCTTTTTCAGGGCATCAGCGTATTTGGTATTGATTTCTGCGGAGTCGAAAGCAAAGAGAGCATTGCTCAACTTCATACCGATGACCACTTCGATATCTTTCGCCTTCTTTACAATACGTTTATCAAGCACAAAGAGTGCGCCGCTGAGGAACAAAGGGTTCTCGATGAACTGATCATAACTGATCACCCGCGAGCGGGCGTTTATCGAATTGACAACAGACTCAAACTCCCGGTCATGTTTGTTTCCTGAACTGTCGATTACAAAGAAAGAGACATCGTATTTCTTGGCCAGATCCTTGGCGGTCTCTATCGGTTTTTGCCAGAAACCCCTCTGGGTGTAGCTGCCATCGGTTACGAGAAATACCACGGTATGTCCTTTGAGCGGTGCCAAGATTCCATCGAGTGCTCTAAGGGCTTCCCCAAGGGGAGTCAATCCTTTTGCTTTGGTGGGCAACTGATCAATCGCTTTGGCAAATTCTGTCTTGTCATAAGGCTTTACTTCATAATAAGATTTAATGCCCGTCTTGAGCAGCGTGGTATCGTAAGCGTAAAGCCCGCCATTAAAACCAAGAGCAGGGAAGAGATTCATTCCTTGATTTTAAAATTTCATTTTGGAGGGTAATCTTAGTCTTGCCGGTTTTTTTGTAGCGTTCACCCATTGTACCGGATGTATCGCAAATGATAATGAAATTGTCGGCAATTTTCGTTAATACTACTTGTTCTTCATCAATCATAATCGTTTCGGTTTTAGTTATCAGTTCGTATGCACGTGCGCTTGTTGGGATGATACAAATTGCCACCAATAAGACCAGACACATAAATAAAACTTTTTGCATTTTCATAGTAATCTCCTTGTTTGATAAGTGTTTTCGTTTTATACAGTTAAAGTCCATACGATTTTCTTTATTACCTTTTCCGCATCTATTCTCCTCTCTATTGTATGAGCTGATAGCGCAATCCTCTCCTTTCATCCGTTTCATATTTCTCTCATTTATTTGTGGTTGTTTCTGGTGGCTCCCGTTAATATTCAATACGGCCTAAGCAGAATTACTGAAATGTTACAGCAAAAAGCATTCCAGAGGAGAAGAGTCTGGTATAAAAATTATAATTATATGATATTTATGATATATTTATTAATAGATGTTTTTTTTGAAGATGATCCATTAAGAACAATTCTCAACATATTGCGAATGCGCAATATATTGAGGGCTAATATTTAGGGTATTCTATTTTTCAGGGTCATTTTATCACACCTTCTTAATCCTGAAACCGAAGATAGTTAACGGGTGGAGATTGATGACAGCATAGCGGTTATCTTCTGAAGGGCGTCTTCAAGGTGCAAGAGCAGATCTATCTTCTGTTTAAGAATTGGGCAGGTCACAATATACTACGATTACGCAATATGTTGAGATTATTGCCTGTATCCGATCATTTATTCGGGACAGTTCCTTCATTATAAAGTTAAATCTATTCGGATATTTGAATATTATTTTTCTTTAATCACCGCCTTGGAATGATTCTTGGATTCATTATTTATTATATTTGTGCTTCCGGTGTTGGTTATGCCCATGCTCCATAGCAAGGTTCGAGTTATAAGACACTGCAATATCCGGCGCTCTCAACACCCAAGCAAAAGACGCAATCCTTAAGATAGGAAGGCCTAGACAAAGAACAAATCAATAAAAGGAGGATAATAATGAATACTAAAAAGAGTGTCAGAGTAGTCTTAATGTGTTTGATGATGGTGATGAGTTGTGTCTTCTACGCAGTCGCGCAGGACAAGCCGGCCGATAACATGCAGATCGTTCGTGATAAGATTCAGGCCGACAAGAAACTATTCGTTGCAGAGAACATGCAACTGACCGAGTCTGAAGCTAAAGCCTTTTGGCCGGTCTATGAGCGGTACCAGGATGAATTGTTCCTGATTCGTACGCGTACGGCAAAGTTGATCATGGACTATAGAGACGCATATCAAAAGATGACCAGCAATACTGCGAAAAAGTTGATGGATGAAATGATAACGATTGATTCTCTGGGACTGAAGCTTCGTCAGACCTACCTCCCCAAGTTCCGCAAAGTTTTGCCCGAAGAAAAGGTGGTACGCTATTACCAGATTGAGAACAAGATTCAGGCGGTGCTGCTTTATCAACTGGCAGGAAACATCCCGCTCATGAAAACGGCCAAGTAGATAAAAAAGGAGGACAAAATGATGAGACACATTCGTTTGATGACCACTCTGTTGGTGCTTGCAATAGCTGCGGGCACGTTTCTTATAACAAATAACGCCGGAGCTGCTAATACCACGCAAATCAACCACGACGCAAAGATCGCTCTGCAGAAACTATACGCAGAATCAAGTAAGGCTAGAGCAATGGGTGAAAAGGCGGAGTCCATCCTCGTCTTTCCAAGTATTGCCAAGGGTGGTTTTATGGTGGGGGGACAGTATGGTGAAGGCGTCCTCATGAAGGAAGGAAAGACGATCGATTACTACAACACTATTTCTCTCTCGTATGGTCTGCAGGCAGGTATCCAGAAATACGGGTACGCGTTGTTTTTTATGTCATACTCTGCACGGAAATATCTCGACAAAAGCGATGGCTGGGAGATTGGTACGGGCCCGAGCATTGTGATTATAGACACTGGAGCTGCCACTGGTCTATCAACCACTTCGGTGCAGTCCGACGTTTACGCCTTCTTCTTTGACCAGAAGGGTCTCATGGCTGGTCTTGGCCTGCAGGGGACAAAGATTACGAGGATATCGAAGTAGGTGAGAATGACCCGGGGCATGGTGCATCCGGAATAAGGAGTGGTTATGAAAAAAAAGAAAGGTTACTTAATGGTTTTGGTGTTTGTTTGTATGGCGGCTCTGATTGTACCCCCATGTTCATACGCTCAGGGGTCTCCGCCGTCACAGGTATTCAAGGCCGAAGAACTCGAACAGATCCTCGCCCCCATTGCACTCTACCCTGACTCCCTGCTTACCCAGATACTGATGGCTTCCACATATCCCCTTGAGATTGTGCAGGCTGATCGTTGGGCAAAGCAGAACAAGGCCATGAAGGGTGACGCGTTTGCAAAGGCCCTTGAAGCTCAACCCTGGGACCCGAGCGTTAAGTCCCTGGTGAATTTTCCCCAGGTCCTGGCCATGATGAGCGAGAAACTCGACTGGACACAGAAGTTGGGCGACGCATTCCTCGCCCAGCAAAAGGATGTTATGGGGACTGTCCAGAAGCTTCGGGCAAAGGCACAGGCATCGGGCAACCTGAAAACGACCAAGGAGCAGGTCGTCAAAGTCGAGAAAGAGGTTATCATCATCGAACCTGCCAGCCCACAGGTCATCTATGTGCCGACTTATAACCCGACCGTGGTGTACGGTGCATGGGCATACCCGGCCTATCCGCCATATCCGGTCTATCCCCCGGGATACGTTGCCACAACAGCTGCCTTTTCCTTCATGGCCGGCGCTGCCGTTGGTGCGGCATGGGGTTACGCATGGGGTCACTCCAACTGGCACGGAGGCGATGTCAATATCAACGTCAACCAGAATGCCAATATCAACAAAAACATTAACCGCGGGAAGTACGCGACTCAATACCAGGGGAAAGGTCAGGCCGGCCAGGGCCAATGGCAGCATGACTCCAGCCACCGTGGTGGAGTCGCCTACAAGGATCAGAATACTGCTCAGAAGTACAATAAGGGAACAGGCGGCGAAGCTGCCAAGTCCCGGGAGGCCTATCGAGGTAAAACTGGCCAGGGTGCAGGAGGCTTTCAAAACAGCCTGCGGGAGCCGGCGCCCGAGCAGGAACGATGGATCGTGGCGGACAGGCAGGTGCTGCGGGAACTGCAGGCCGTGGTGGCAGGCAAAGCCCCTCGACGATGGAAAGTGGAGGAAAGCAGAGTGCCTTTGGAGGCATGGACAAAGGGAGCAATGCGAAGATGGAGAGTGATCGTGGCCAGTCAAGCCGCCAAAGCATGTCTGCCTCACAACAGAGAGGTAGCGGCGGTTTCGGCGGTGGCGGTAGCCGCGGTGGCGGTGGCGGTGGCCGCGGCGGCGGCGGAAGAAGATAAGGAGGGGAGAATATGAATTCATACACACAGAAAAAAGAAAAGTGGCTATTGACGTTTATTTGTTCAGTCGCTGTTATGACATTGGTAATTCTAGTGTTGTCTGCCCCCTTGCAGGGTTACGCGGCACAAGCCAGGCAAAAGACCTTTGCTTCTCCCGAGGAAGCAGTGAAGGCTTTGATCGATGCAGTGAAAGCCGCATAAGTGAAGGAACTGAACGCCATCTTTGGCCCCGCAGGGAAAGAAGTCCTCTCCTCCGGAGATGCGGTAGAGGACAGGGCAGGCAGGGAGCGGTTCCTCAAGGCATATGAGACGAAGAATGCCCTGATACGAGAGGGTGATGCGAAGGCTGTCCTTCAGATAGGTGCAGAGGAATGGCCCTTTCCCATCCCTATTGTGAAAAGGGGTGAAAAATGGTCCTTCGATACAAAAAAAGGCAAGGAAGAACTCATCAACCGGCGCATTGGGAAGAATGAGCTGAATACCATCCAGACCTGTCTGGCCTATGTTGATGCACAAAGAGAATATGCGGCTAAAGACCGGGACGGAGATGGTCTTCTCGAATATGCACAGAAATTTATGAGCACACCGGGCAAGAAAGACGGTCTTTACTGGAAGGCAAAAGCAGGTGAGGAGGAAAGTCCCCTTGGTGATTTTTCTGCCAGAGCCACCCGGGAAGGATACAGGAAAACAAGCAACAAACCCATACCCTACCATGGGTATTATTTTAGGATCCTGAAGGCCCAGGGCAAGAATGCCCCCGGCGGTGCCTACGATTACATTATCAAAGGGAACATGATCGGTGGGTTTGCCATGGTCGCATACCCTGCAAATTATGGTGTTTCCGGTGTCATGACGTTTATCGTCAACCATGACGGTATTGTCTATGAGAAAAATCTTGGAAAAGACACCGCAAAAATCGCTCAGATGATCAAGCTGTTTGATCCCGACAAAACATGGAGGGAGGTGGCAGACCGACAATAGAGGAAGGCATTTTTCGTCAAACATTCGTTAAGAAGAAATGTATGCAATACGGGATGATTCTGTTTTTCACGATCTTTGTGGTTGTCGCTGTGTTGGGGAGATATCCTTTATCCGGCCGCCATCGAAGGCTGGACGAAGCATTTAGAGCATAATAGCGTCACATCTTTTCGAGTATCATGTGAAACAAGGTCTGTATTCGAAATTTACATGGTAAAAGCCATCGGCGCCGAAGCCGGATTTCATGTTACGATCGCAGATGTCCGTTGGGAGAATATATTCGACGACTTGGATGCAGGAAAAGTCGATGCTGTCATGGCCTCGGTGAGCATAACGGATAAAAGAAAAGAGAAGTATGATTTCTCACAGCCGTATTTTTCTGCAGAGTAGCTTCTTGTTGTACAGAAAGCACTGGCCTTATCATCTCTCGAGGGCAAGACAATTGCAGCCTTTGAGGCGACGACAGGTGCCGCTGTGCTCAAGAAGTCCGCATTAGTTGAAGAGAAATTCTACGCTGTCAGCGAGACAGGAGGAAGGGAAACAGGAGAGAATGTATGTCTATCAGGGGATGCACAGAGACACGCAAACCACAGGCGATGACGATAAAGTATATGGTGAGGAGGCAGGACGATGTCGAATATTCGTGAATTGATCGAGTTTGTTTCCATTGGCATCGAGATTTTGGCCGTAGTTATCATGTTGATCTTTATCATCTTCGGGACTACGCGATGGATATTTCAATCTGCAAAGAACGCCAGAACTGCTTACGAGGGGTATCGTCTCATATTGGGAAAAACCCTGCTGATCGGATTGGAGCTTCTGGTGGCCGCCGATATCGTCCGTACCATAGCCATGGACGCGACACCGCTCAGCCTTGGGCTGGTCCATTGTTGTTGAGCTTGAGGGCCGCTGGCCGTGGCAAAAAGGAAGGGAATCAATTCAAACAAAGGAGTGAGATGCAACGAATGAATCTTCAACCTAATGCAATGAACAGATAAGGATAAAGTGAAATCAGGCATCAAGCGTTCCAACAAGCAAGTGCCGTATTAACGTCACATGCCGATATATCGGCACTCGGACTTGCCTTTTCCGTTTGACCAGTATGCCTCATTTTCATCAAAGTCCTTTAAGAAGGTGGTTTGAATCGAAGTCAAGAAGGCTGGAAGAAATATAAATAGGAGTCCACATTGATCTCAAGTTCGTCAAAAGCCAGGGCAATGACGTTTTGTCTCGCCCTCCTATCTCTGATCTTAGGATCTTGGGGCTCCAGCTTCGCCCAATCCGATCTCGCCTCGAAAAAGATCCTGATCCTGCATTCTTTCGGATATGCCCAGCCCGCCTATAAGATTATCGATGCCAGTCTTCAGAAAGCCTTAGTTGCAAGCGGCCTTGATTTTAACAACCTGTATTTCGAGTTCATGGACGTGGCGCGCAACCCCGGCCAAGAATATCGACATGAATTGGCCGAAATTTTGCGCAACAAGTTTAAAGGACGCAAATTAGATTTGGTTCTCGCTCTGCACCAAGAAGCCCTTCAGTTCTTGCTGAAGGAGGGCCGGGATGTTTACCCGGAGGGTCCGATCATTTTAATTCTGGGTGATGATACTTTTTTTGAGTATTCCGATGTAAAACGCCCACTCATTCGTTTGCCTTTCACAATCGATGTTATCTCAACGGCAAGGGCAATATTTAAACTCCAACCCGATACCCGGAAGATATTCGTCATCGCGGGAAGCAGCGACTTGGACCGGCGGTTTGACGACGTCGTTGTGACCAGACTGAAGGCATGGAAACAGGAACTGGATGTGGAATCCATACCTCCCCTCCCACTGGCTGAAATTCTAAAGAAAGTTGCCAATCTGCCGGCAGGAACAGCAATTCTATATACGACGGTCTACGCCGACAGCACGGGTAAGACCTACATGCCGACCGATGTCGTAAGGATGATTTGCGCAACTGCCAATGCCCCGGTATTCGGTCTATTCGAAACCCTGTTAGGAGATAATGGCATTGTAGGAGGCATGATCCTGGATCACCATATAGAGGGGCAAAGGGCGGTGCGGATAGCCATGGATATCCTGCAGGGAAACGTACCTACGGAACCCATCACTATGCTCCCGGCGACGCTCACCCCCATGTTCGACTGGAAACAGCTCAAAAGATGGGGCTTAGACGAATCAGCTCTGCCTGCAGGCAGCATCGTCCTGAATAAACCCGTATCGTTTTGGGATCAGTACAAGATCGTCATCCTTGGCACTCTGATTTTCATCCTGTTGGAAAGCGTTTTGCTCATTGTTCTATTCATTCAGATACGCCGCAAGAAGGTTGCCGAACTGTCCCTGAAGAAGGCGGAAGAAAAGTACCGAGGTATTTTTGAGGGAGCCCTTGAAGGTATTTTCGAGTCGTCACCCGAGGGGAAACTCCTGACGGCCAACACTGCCCTTGCGAAAATGCTAGGCTATGACTCGCCGGAAGAATTAACTTCATCGATCCAGGATCTCGCGAAGGATGTATGGGTGAATGAGCATGAACGGGAAGAATATGTTCAGGGACTGGAAAGAGAGGGGGTTATTCTGAAACATGAATGCAGGCTACGGCACCGTGATGGGACCGTGATCTGGGCCTCGATGAGTAGCCGATGCATAAACAGTCCTGGTGGACAGGTGTTGTACTACTCGGGGTTTCTCGAAGATATTACTAGCCGAAAGCTCATCGAGTCAGAGACCCAAAAGCTCAGAGAGGACCTTGCCCACGTCACCAGGGTGTTAACACTGGGTGAACTGACGAGCACCCTGGCCCACGAGATCAATCAGCCCCTAACTGCGATTCTCAGCAATGCCCAGGCGGCACAGCGTTACCTCTCGCAGGACAATCCCGACATGAAAGAGGTCACCGAGATCCTCGGGGATATCATCCGGGACGACAACCGGGCTGCAGAAGTGATCCGGAAAATCCGGTCCCTGCTGAAAAAGGAAGAAACCCGGTACGAGCCGCTGAGCCTGAACGAAGTCATCGAGGAAATCCTGAATGTCATCCGTAACGACACTGCCCTGGCGGCCGTGTCAATCGAAAAAGAATTCGACCCATCTCTGCCAACCAGTATGGGGTGACCGGATTCAACTGCAGCAGATCATACTGAATCTGGTTATGAATGCGGCTGAGGCCATGAAAGAAGCAGGAACGCCTGTTCGCAGGCTGAACATCAGGACGTCGAAGCATGACGACCGCTTCGCAGAAGTTTCCATACGAGATTTCGGACCGGGCATCCGGGAGAATAACGCAAGCAGGATTTTCGAGCCCTTTTACACCACGAAATCGGGAGGGATGGGCATGGGCCTTGCCATCAGCAAAGATATCGTCAAATTGCACAATGGCGAGATATGGGCTCAGAATAACCGGGACAGGGGGGCCACGTTTTCCTTCACCGTGCCGTTCGACAGCGGGGTGAGACCATGAAGGATACAAAGCCATCGTTTTTATCGTTGATGATGATTCTTCCGTCCGACGCTCCCTGGAAAGACTCATTCAATCCGTGGACCTCACGGCACAATCATTTGCTTCCGCCACGGAGTTTCTGCAATCCGGCCATTGGGAGGAAACGGGATGCCTGGTCCTCGACGTGCGGATGCCCGAAATCAGCGGCTTCGACCTCCAGGAGAAAATAACCAGGGCCAGCATCCATTTACCCATTATCTTTATTTCCGGTCACGGTACAGTTCCGATGAGTGTACGAGCCATGAAAGCCGGTGCGGTAGACTTTCTCCAGAAGCCCTTCGATGAACAGGACCTGCTCGATGCCGTTTACAGGGCTATCGATCGATGCAGACAGGGAAAGGCGGAAAGAGAGGAATTAAAAGAAATTCATGCTCGGGTCCGTTCCCTGACGTCGAAAGAATACGAGGTATTTGTCTGTGTTATAACGGGTATGCCGAACAAAAATATAGCAGACAAGCTCGCCACGGCGGAAAAAACTATCAAGGTTCACCGGGCATCCATTATGAAGAAAATGGGAGCCCAATCCCTTGCCGATCTTGTCCGGATGGCCGAAAAAGCGGACATACACCCCTTTCACCAAAGTAACCGACCGTCGTCTTCTGTTAGCCCTCCCTTGCTAAATCGCATATTTCCCCTTCTTATCCATACTGGACCAAAGTCCTATATGAATAGGACCAAGGTCTAATTGTTTTCCAACATTAGAAGACGTATGGAATAAGAAAAGTGAAAAAGGATTTCCTCTATTGCCGGTCAATTATCCATGTAACCCCTTGCGCTGGATACCCGCATCACCCATCCGGTGTTCCAGCCGAAGACAAAGACAGGTCACACTATGATTCCAATGACCGAAACTGTTTACGTGGTGGACGATGATGCTTCCGTATGCAACGCCGTGAGACGGCTGCTCAAGTCCGCACATTACCTTGTTCATACATTTGCATCGGCAGAGGAATTTCGCCAAGCGGATTTCAAAAGCAGTCCAGGCTGTCTGCTCCTTGATATCAAACTGCCCGGGATCAGCGGATTTGAGCTTCAAAAAGAGCTGCTTGCTTCAGGCGTGCTAATGCCTGTGATATTCGTAACGGGTCATGACAGAGCAGGGATGGAGGAACGGGCAATGAGACTGGGGGCAACCGCATATCTGCGGAAGCCCTATGATGAAGAGACCCTACTTGGCGCTGTAAGCATTGCGATGAAATCTCGATTAAACAGGAAGACGGACGAATAGGAGATAAAGACGGAAAGGTGGTTTGAATCGAAGTCGAGAAGGCTGGAAGAAATATAAAAAGGAGGTAAGACAATGAAAGTCATCATCGTTGGCGGAGTGGCCGGCGGCGCGTCGTGTGCGGCGCGTCTGCGCAGGTTGGATGAAAAAGCGGAAATCCTCATGGTGGAACGCGGGCCGTATGTTTCGTACGCGAACTGCGGGCTTCCCTACCATGTCGGCGGCGTGATTGAAAAGGAGTCGAGCCTGCTGGTGGCCACGGAACAGACGTTTCGCGCGCAGTTCGCGATCGATTGCCGGACGCGCTGCGAGGTGGTCGGCATCTCGCCGAAGAAGAAAACCGTGGAGCTCAAGAACCACGCCACCGGCGAAGTGACCACCGAGACATACGACAAGCTCGTGCTCTCGCCCGGGGCGGCTCCGATCCGTCCGCCCCTGCCCGGGATTGATCTTCCGGGGATCTTTTCGGTGAGGACCGTGCCGGATGCGAGGGAGATCCGGGAGTGGATCGAGCGGGGCTCGAGTGATTCAACCGGGGAGCACACGTCCTCGGGATTCCAGGCGTTGGACAAGACGAAGCGGGCGGTGGTGGTCGGCGGCGGATACATCGGCCTCGAGATGGCGGAAAACCTGGTCCATCGCGGGCTCGAAGTGACGCTGGTCGAGATGCTCGATCAGGTCATGGCCCCGCTCGATCCGGAATGCGCCCGCCTCGTCGAGCGCCACCTGGAAAAGCACGGCGTCCGCCTCGCGCTCGATGACGCGGTGGCCGGCTTCAAGCAGACCGCAAGCGGCTCGCTCGAGGTTCTCACGAAATCCGGCAAGGCGCATCCGGCGGACATCGTGATCCTCGCCATCGGCGTGCGTCCGGAGACCGCGCTGGCGAAGATGGCCGGGCTCGAGATCGGCCAGCGCGGAGGGATCCGCGTCGACGAACAGATGCGCACGAGCGACCCGGATATTTTCGCCGTCGGCGACGCGGTCGAAGTCAAGGATTTCGTCACCGGCGAATGGTCCCTGATCCCGCTCGCCGGGCCGGCGAACCGGCAGGGCCGGATCGCGGCCGACGTGATCGCCGGGCGCGACTCCCGCTTCCGCGGCACCCAGGGCACCTCGGTCATCGGGGTCTTCGGGGCCACGGTCGCCACGACCGGCGCCAACGAAAAGCTTCTCACCCGGCTGGGCCAGAAGGACTTCGAAAAGATCTACCTCTTCCCGAATTCGCACGCGGGGTATTACCCGGGCGCCAAAACGATCGTGCTGAAAGTCATTTTCCGGAAATCCGACGGACGTCTCCTCGGGGCGCAGGCGCTGGGCCAGGATGGCGTCGAGAAGCGGATCGATGCCCTGGCCATGGCGATCCAGATGGGCGCGACGGTGTACGACCTGGAAGAAGCCGAGCTCTGCTACGCGCCCCCGTTCGGAAGCGCGAAGGATCCCGTCAACTTCGCGGGGATGGTTCCCGCCGATGTCCTTCGGGGCGACATGCCGCTCTGTCACTGGGACTCCGTGGACGGCGGGTTCCTCCTCGATGTGCGCAATCCGCCGGAACTCGCCGTGGAGTCTGTGCCGGGCGCGGTCAACATCCCGCTGCCGGAACTCCGCGCGCGCCTGGGCGAACTCCCCCGCGACCGCGAGATCCTCGTCATCTGCCGCTCCGCCCAGCGCGCCTACTACGCGACGCGCATCCTTCTGCAGAACGGGTTCAAAGCCCGGAACATCTCCGGAGGCATGATGTCCCGTTCGATGCTCGCGGCAAAGTGAAATGATGGAATGCAGAACGCAATCCAGACTCGAAGATGCAATGGTTCATCGGGCGGCCAGGCCAGGTCAGATCAAATGCCATCACAGCCGTCAGGTGATGCACAACAAAACAGAGCTACGTTAAAAATTAAACGAAAGGAGAAAATAAAATGGAAAAGACAAAGGATGCAAAGAAAAGTTCCACAGGGCGTGTCAAGGCCGATAACGCACGGATCGACCGGCTGAAAGAACAACTCAGGAGCACCCCTCAGGATGTCGATTTCGAGCGGGTCAGGATCATGGCCGAGGTTTACGAGGACACCGCCGGCGACCAGCAGATCCTCCGCCGGGCCAAGTTCTTCGCCACCCTGCTGGAGCGGAAAAAGCTCTACATCGACGACAACCTCTTTGTGGGCAGCATGGCGAGCACCGTCAACGGCATCTACACGTTTCCGGAATGGAACGTGGATTGGATGAAGGAAGAGAATACCGTCGAGAAGTCGAAGACCCCGGAGGACCGGAAGGCGAACGAGTGGGCGCTCAATTACTGGGAAAAGCGCTCGATGAGGCCCCGGGTGCTGGAGATCTTCGAGAAGCGGTATGGTTTTGATCCGCGCCCGGTCTATCAGGCCGGCCTCATCGCCGAGTTCTTCAGTTGGCCGGGTGGCGGCGGCAACCTGAACTACCCCAAGGTCTACAACGAGGGCCTTGCCGAGCATAATCAAGGACGTCAAAGAGCGGCAGATGGCCCTCGAGATGCGGTTGCCGAACATCTCCAAGCTCTACTTCTACGAGGCCTGCCAAATCGTCATGAAGGCCATCATCCGCCTGTCTCATCGCTATGCCGAGCTGGCCCGGGAAATGGCGGCAAAAGAGAAGAACGCCACCCGCAAGGCCGAGTTGATCGCCATTGCCGAAACCTGCGAATGGGTTCCCGAGCATCCGGCCCGGAACCTGAGAGAGGCCATGCAGTGCCACTTCCTCTGTCACATCTGCGCGGAGATCGAGCAGGTCGGCTGCGGTTACTCCGAAGCCTTCCTGGGCCAGAACCTCGAGCCCTTCTACCAGCGCGACAAGGCCGCCGGTCTCGTCACCTATGACGACGCCGTCTTCATGTTCGAGAACCTCGTCGATCAAGCTGAATGAGATCGATTATTACTATGGAGAAGCGGTTGCCAAACAGAACTCGTGCCGACCTGGGACAGAGTATCACCCTTGGCGGGCTATACCGAGGACGGTGGAGATGCGACCGCGGAAATGGACTACGTGATCCTCGATGCCTGCGGATACCTGGCTTTGCCCCAGCCTCCGCTGTCTTGTGCACTCACCCCGCACACCCCGGGCAAGTTTCTCGAAAAATGCCTCGATGTCATCGGCACCGGTGTGGGCATGCCTCAGTTCGTGAACGCCGAGGTGATGTTCAAGCGGGCCCTGCATCTCTGGGGCCACACCGAAAGGAACGGCCATCTCCCGGTGGGGAAAGCCAGGCGCACCTGTGTCGGGGCCTGCGTGGGAAGCTACATCCCCTACGAGACCGGCCATCCGGTGGAAGGCCAGCCCAACCTGGGCAAGGTGATCGAGTTGACCATGAACAATGGCTTCGATCCCCGCACCAAGAAGCAGATCGGGCCCAAGACCGGCGATCCCGAGAAATTCAAGAACTTCGAAGAACTGTACGCGGCCTTCGAGCAGCAGCTTCAATTCTGCGAGGACACCCTCCGCCGGGGTGCCTGGATCGCGAGCATGCTGAACGCTGATTTCCTCCCGGTCGCCTGGCGCTCCATCCTGACCGGAGGATGCATTGAGACCGGTACCGAGGTCTGGAACGGCGGGGCCAACTACTACACGGTCGCGCAGATCTCGGTTGCCGGCGTGGATGCCGCCAACTCGCTGATGGCGGTGAAGAAGCTGGTGTTCGACGACAAGAAGCTGACCATGGCCGAATTGAAGAAAGCCCTGGCGGCCAACTTCGAGGGGGAATACGCGAAAGTCGGGAAGATGTGCTTTGAAGCGCCCAAGCACGGCAACGACATCCCCGAAGTGAACCGGCTCCTCCACCGGGTCAACGACAGCATCCTGGCGGCGTTCAACAATGTGGATGGCGGTGGCAACTACATCAGCAAGGACATCAAGTCATCGCTCGACCAGTACACCAAGAGTGTCCACAACCCGATGGGCATGGCGACCGGCGCGCTGCCGAACGGCAAGAAAGCCGGGGTGGCGCTCACCGACGGAAGTCTCTCGGCCATGCCGGGAACCGATGTCAACGGTCCCACCGCGCTGGTGATGTCGGCCGCCAAAGGCAATGATGCCGTGAAGTGGTGCGCCACGCACATGAACATGAAGCTCCCGCCCGATCAGCTCAAGACCCGCAAGGGCCGGGAGAATGTGCTGCAACTGATCAGGACCCTGTTCGAGAACGGCGGCTATCACATTCAGTTCAATGTGCTGGACACCGAGATCCTCAGGGACGCCCAGAAGCACCCGGAAAAATACCGCGACCTCGTGGTCCGGGTGGCCGGGTTCAGCGCGTTCTTCACCAAGCTGCACGTGGGCGTGCAGAACGAGATCATCGAGCGGACCTTGCAGACTTTCGGCAAG
>CAVSCG010000005.1:0-205982 GCA_963726395.1 uncultured delta proteobacterium | reverse complement strand
ATCCTTCTCCGCAGAAAGCGCCAGACCGATTTGGGTTAACCGTCTCACATGATCCGCGTCAATGGAATCGCCGCTATTTTTTTTGTCTTGCATTAATGTCTTCCCGCTTCCTGCCATTAACGGATTATAACCACCGGAACTTCTTTTTCCAGTTGTTCTTTTATTTTTAGGAACTCCTCATCCGAGTATGTCTTTTCCTTAATATATTTTTTATTTAGTGTCCTGGCCGGCTGAAATTTTTGCAGAGCATAGCGTTTAGCGCCGGCAATCTCCCGGACGATCGCCAAAATATCTTTTGTCGTCAGCAGCGAAGCCACAACGGTTGTACGGAATTCATGCGGAATTTTCGCCTTTAAAACAATCTGGATACTTTCCCTTATAACGTCGATAGCCACCGACGATTTCACAACGCTTTCGTACTTTTCGGCCGGCGCTTTTACATCCAGCGCGATAAAATCAAGAAAGCTTATCCTGATCAGACGGGCAAGAACATCCGGATGTGAACCGTTGGAATCAAGCTTTATGGCAAATCCCATTTTACGAATCTTTTGGATAAAAGGAATTAAATCTTCCTGGAGGGTCGGTTCACCACCGGTGATGGTTACCGCGTCAAGCTTTCCTTGGCGCATCGAGAAAAATTCCAGAATGTCTTCTTCTGATAGGCAGGGCTGATATAATTTTTGTTCCACCAGTTCTGGATTATGACAATAAGGACAGCGGAAATTACAGCCTTGTGTGAAAACGATGGCGCTGATTTTTCCAGGATAATCAATCAAAGATACTTTTTGCAAACCGCCGATTTTCATGTGTCCCTTTTGCCATCCCGGATGGCTTCAACCAACTGAGCCCTGCCGGGAGTGGCAGGGCTTGAGACAAAATCCACTGCTTCATTTACTGAAGCCGGTAAACCTGCCGTGAATCAAATTCTTCCTGTTTGCCTTTGTTCCACTGCTTGATCGGCCGCAGATAGCCAACCACGCGTGAATAGACTTCGCAGGATTCTGCACAGGTCGGACAATTTTCCACTTCCCCTTTGATGTATCCGTGCGACGGGCAGACGCTAAAGGTTGGCGTGAAAGTCAGATAGGGCAGATGATAATTGGAGCAGATTTTGCGCACCAGTGATTTGACAGCCAGAGGATCGTCGATGCGCTCGCCCGCAAACGTATGAAAAACCGTGCCGCCGGTATAACGCGTTTGAATTTCATCCTGCAAATCCAGCGCTTCAAAGATATCATCGGTATAGCTCACCGGCAACTGCGTGGAGTTGGTATAATACGGCTCGCGCCGTTTTGGACTTTCCATCGCTGGCGGAAATGATATCGGCATATTTCGATTTGTCGATGCGCGCCAGACGATAGGAAGTCCCTTCCGCCGGCGTCGATTCCAGATTGTAATTATTACCCGTTTCTTTCTGATAGGCGATCAACTCGGTTTCGCATAAAATCCAGCACCGTCTTGGTGAAATCCTGGCCTTCCGACGAGGCGATATTCTTGCCCAGCAGATTGAGGCAGGCTTCATTCATGCCGACCAGACCGATGGTGGAAAAATGATTTTTCCAGTATTCGTTGAATCGTTCCTTGATACCGCGCAGATAATATTTCGTGTAAGGATAAAGATTGCCGTCGGTAAATTTCTCCAGCACCTTCCGTCTTGGTTTCCAGGCTTTCCTTGGCGATATCCATCAGCTTCTCCAGTCGCTGCAGAAACTCCTTTTTCGTCTCGGCCAGGTATCCGATGCGCGGCATATTGATGGTGATGACACCGATGGAGCCTGTCAGCGGATTGGAGCCGAACAGTCCGCCGCCCCTCATCTGCAGTTCCCGGTTGTCGATCCGCAGGCGGCAGCACATGCTGCGGGCGTCTTCGGGGATTCATGTCGGAGTTGATGAAATTGGAAAAATAAGGCACCCCGTATTTGGCGGTCATCTCCCACAGATCGGTCATGTTGGGATTGTCCCAGTCAAAATCCTTTGTGATGTTGTAGGTGGGAATGGGAAACGTAAAGACCCTGCCCTTGGCATCTCCTTCGGCCATCACTTGCAAAAACGCCTTGTTGAACATATCCAGTTCTTCCTGGAATTCCTTGTAGGTTTCTTTCTGCGGTTTGCCGCCGATAATCACGTGCTGATCCGCGTAGTACTTGGGGACCGTCAAATCCAGCGTGACATTGGTAAACGGCGTCTGGAAACCGACGCGTGTGGGCACGTTGATATTGAAAATAAATTCCTGAAGCGCCTGCTTGATTTCCTTGATACTCAAGCCGTCGTAACGGATAAAGGGTGCCAGCAGAGTATCGAAATTGGAAAACGCCTGAGCGCCGGCCGCTTCGCCCTGAAGCGTGTAAAAGAAATTGACCACCTGCCCCAAAGCGCTCCGCAAATGCTTGGCGGGCTTGCTTTCCACCTTGCCGGATACGCCGCGGAATCCCTGCAGCAGCACATCAAATAAATCCCAGCCCACGCAATAAACGGACAACAAACTTAGATCGTGAATATGAAAATCGCCTTCGGTGTGCGCCTTGCGGATTTCCGGCGTATAGATCTCGTTGAGCCAGTAAACCTTGCTGACTTCGGAAGATATGTAATTATTCAGTCCCTGTAGGGAATAATCCATATTACTATTTTCGTTTATCTTCCAGTCGGCCTTGCTCAAATACTGATCGACTAGATCAACTTCCATTTTATTCGTGATGTCTCTGAGACGGGAGTGCTGATCGCGATAAATGATGTAGGCTTTAGCGGTCATGCGATAGGGAGACTGCAGGAGAACTTCTTCGACAATGTCCTGTATTTCTTCCACCGAGAGAATTTTACCGTTGAAGAGTTGCTCTGTAAGATTGAGCACCTTAATGGTCAGTTTGCGCGCCTCCTTCATATCAAACTCACCTGTGGCTGCGCAGGCCTTGGCAATGGCGTTGGTGATTTTATCCGCATTGAACTTGACTAAACGGCCATCTCTCTTCTTAATCTTTGTGTTCATGCGCCCCCTCCAGACCTGATTAAAAGCAATAATTGCCCCCGAATACGCTATATATTGGGGTTTGAGGCGAATATTACCACTACATATGGGCCTTATCAAGAAAAAATATGCAGAAATGAATAATAACTGTCAGTCATTTTATGGATTGCAATTTATCGAGTGCAGGTTTATGAAAAGATTATTAATTTGAAGGATGGCTGGTTTTGAAAATTGATTTCGTAAAAGCATCGAATGTTAAGGGGTTTTTAGACGAAGCGGAGGCAAAGCGCCTCTATATGCTGGCCCTGGAAGCCTCAAAGTTTGCCCCCTGCCTGGAAATCGGCAGCTATTGCGGGAAATCCGCAATCTACTTAGGCTCCGCCTGCAGGGAAAACAACGCCGTATTGTTTTCCGTTGACCATCATACAGGCTCGGAAGAACAGCAACCGGGTCAGGAATACTTTGATTCGGAATTACTGGATAAAGAAACGGGAAAAGTCGATACATTTCGATTATTTCGTAAAACGATTCATGATTTTGATCTGGGAAATACCGTAGTCCCGATTATCGGATGGTCGGAGGTTGTAGGACGCGCTTGGAAAACACAGATTAGTCTTATCTTCATCGATGGTAGCCATGCTTACGAATCCGTATTGAACGACTATCAAATCTGGGCAAAAAATATCCTGCCGGGCGGCTATCTGGTCTTTCACGATATTTTCCCTGATCCGGAACAAGGTGGCCAGGCACCCTATCTTGTTTACCAAAAGGCGGTCGCATCAGAGTTGTATGACGTGCAACCTCTTTTTAAATCGCTGGGCGTGTTGAAACGCAAGGTATTATAGTGAAGATCGAGCCGCCATGAAAGCTTATTTTGCAGTATAGCCACGGCTGTCGAGGCATGATCCCATGGCCCTTTGATAATCCGCCCGCTTTTGAATGATCTGATCATTGGGAATTCCGGAGGAAATTCTGGTTGGGTCATAGTTTGTCTGTCCCACTGCCCACGCATGGCATTCATAACGATCATTGGCCTGTTTCTCTTCACTTTGGCCTTCACGGGGATAGATAAACATTTTACTTTCCGTAATCTCGTTACTATCCTCTGGAGCAGGTGGTTCAACAACGACATAACCTCCTGGGGTTTGTGTGTAATATGTTTCATTTGCATAGTAGTACGGTATTCCCTGCATCCAAATCGTGGCATAAGCAAGGGGCAAAAATGGAGCAAATAGTCCGATAGGCGGGGCAACCACAACATAACTTCCGCGATACGGTCTGTACCAAACTCCGTGAGATGAGTAATAACGGGAGTGGTTATGCATGACCGCTCTGTGATCTCTAGGCAGAGATCTAACTGACTGACCGCGGGCTGGATATGAACGGTTGTGTTGATAGCGGGAATCAACAAATCTCTTTTGCTGAGACGCGGGCGCTCTTTTAGGAGCCTGTGCCTGTGCTTGCTGTGCAAAGCAGTAAAGGCTTATTCCCGATAACATCACTAATGACAGCGCAATGGCAAAGTATCTTTTTAAATTAATATGCAACATGGTAATTACTCCTCATTTACAAGAATTAAACTTACTTCACGGTATATCCGCGGCCTTCAAGACAGGCCGACATGGCCCTGCGGAACTCCAGAGCCTTTTTTTCCTTGTGAACATCCCGCGCTTGATTGCTGTTCGCATAAGCTTCCTCCAATTGCCGGGCTGATTCCTGGCGAGAAATATCAGAGGCCGCTCCAGCCATAGCGCCGCCGGCAGCTCCGATTAAAGCTCCCTGTGCGGCATGATGTGGCCCGCCGATTAACGCGCCCAGCACCGCTCCGGCAATAGACATGATGATGGTGTCCTGACCAGGCGGCGGCATGGGAACAACCCGGACACGCTGTTCGGGAATAATGGATGACGCGCTCGGGTCAAAACCGGTCTGATCCACCGCCCAGTTATAACACCCGTAATGATCGCGTGACTGCTGTTCAGTGGATTGTCCTTTATTTGGATAAAAATAAATTTGCGTAATGGCTGTAATATTTTGATCTTGTGGCGGTTGAGTCATTACTTGTTCATGTGGATAGTAATAACATGAACTTAATAACAAAATTGCCGAAAGAAGCAAAAGCTTTGTCCAATATCTGGCTGAGCAATTTGTTTTTTTAAAGATTTCATTAATCATGGTTTATTTTCTCCGTTCCAAGTATTGCCCTGATAAAACTTTTTTTGAATTATAATAATTTTTTCACTACTGTCCGGAATAGAATTATTTAACACACCTTAATATACGGTTATTGTTTAGTAAACATGCCAAATACACGAGTTATCGACTTGAAAATTTATCATCGATCTGAGCATCCCCCTGTAGCTCAACAGGAGGAAGTAACTCATGTATACCGGCAAACTCGTTTTCTCTCAAGTCATGGACTTCATGCCCATGCATACCTTTCGACGCTGTGTCACACGATATCAAGGCGATTACAAAGTGAAGAAGTTTACCTGCCTCGATCAATACCTTTGCATGGCCTTTGCGCAAATCACTTACCGGGAAAGCCTTCGCGATATCGAAATCTGTCTGCGCGCCCAGGAACCAAAACTTTATCATATGGGCATTCGCGACAAAGTATCCCGCTCAACCATTGCCGACGCCAACGAACAGAGAAATTGGAAGATCTATGCCGATCTGGCCTATTCGCTGATCAATACGGCACGCAAGCTTTACAGCGACGAACCCTTCGCTGTCGAGTTGGAACAAACAGCTTATGCACTCGATGCTACAACCATCGACTTTAGTGCCTGTCCATGTTTCCGTGGGCCAGGTTCCGACAGAACAAAGGAGCTATCAAACTGCATACCTTACTGGATTTGCGTTGCAGCATCCCAACTTTCATTCATATCTCCGACGGCAAACTCCACGAAATCAATACGCTCGACATTGTTCCCTTCGAGCCAGGGTCGTTTTACGTTATGGATCGCGGCTATCTGGACTTCTCCAGATTATACAACCTCTCGCAGACTTCCGCCTTCTTTCTGATCCGTGCAAAATCCAATCTCCGGTGTCGGAGAATTTATTCGCATCCGGTGGATCGGACAACCGGCCTGATCTGCGATCAGACGATCATGCTCACCGGATGCTATCAGAGCAAAGACTATCCCGAAAAACTACGACGCGTAAAATATTACGATGCCGAAACCGATCTTACTTTTGTTTTCCTGACCAACAACTTCAATCTGCCGGCTCTAATAGTCGCAGATCTTTATCGCTCTCGCTGGCAAGTGGAACTCTTTTTCAAATGGATCAAACAACATCTGCGCATCAAGAGTTTTTATGGAACATCGGAAAATGCAGTCAAGACACAAATCTGGATCGCCATCTCCGTTTACATTATTGTGGCTATTCTGAAAAAACAACTTCATCTCCCTTACAGTCTCTACACTATTTTACAGGTCCTGAGCATCTCTGTTTTCGAAAGAATGCCGCTTTATCAACTATTTACGAACACAAGTCACAAAACGGAAAACCCTATGTCAGCTAACCAACTAAATTTATTTGACCAAATACCCGGACAGTAGTGTAATTTTTTAACTAATTGATTTATTCTTTATTGGCGCACCATCGGTTCTCCCTGGTTCGGAATGTGCAACCCATCGCGACCAGCGGTTGTCCGCTGTCATCGATAAAACTCCCCTGCTTAATAAATCCGCTCCCTGCTATTATGCAGGATATTTATTCGCCTGAAACAATGACTTTGTAAGATCCGTAGATGCCCAGAATGTTTTTGACATCAAAATCAACATTGTTCACCTTCGTGATACCGCCGTTTTTCTTTGCGGCATCGATACTGCAGTCGCCAATGGCAACAAGGGCAAGAACGCTTATGCACTCAGCTTGTCCTGTCTTAGAGGAAGCACCGCTGTTGCTGGTTGCTGTTATTGGTATTTTTACTGCCGTGTATAAGCCGCCCACCGGTATCATCGTGGCACAACCCATAAGCACACCAACTGCACCAAGAGCAAAAACAAACCAGAATTTTTTCATAATAACCTCCCAATATCTTGAATTGAATTGATAAGACGTTGCTTCTATGTGCACGAACTATAGGAAGTTTGGTCTTGTGTGTCAAGGAAATCTTAAAATCAAAAGGTGAGGTGCGGATCTAATTTAATTTCGACAAGTATGCTTGAACAGGATCAAGACTTTAAAACTATTGTTTCGACGAGATGTACTCCACCAGTTTGTTGATTTCGTCATCGGGTGTATTGAAGAATTCCACACCCGCCTCGTAAAACGAATCCCCAGAGCGGCTTCTGATCCATTTTACTTTTCCAAAGACCGTAATTATTTGTAGTGGATTCTTTAACGTAACTTTTATCTTCAGGGGGGTATCGACGGGCAAAAAACTACTAGACTGGATTCTGGCACCAGAAGCAGATATATTCTTGCTGAGCGTAGAGATGATTTTTTCTATAGGAAGATTTTCTCCTCCTCCAAGGACAGATAGGGTGATCTCATTTTCCTCCTCTAATCGTTTTTCCTTCCTTTCGTTTAGCTGACGACGCACTCCAGCGATCTCTGAAACAAACCTGGTCAGTGTTTGAAACTTCTGTTTATTGAGCTCTTCATCTTGCATAAACACCTCTTGCAATGACCAGGTGTAATTATTTCAGTCGACAAAAACTTGCCCTATGTGAGAAACAGTATAGAAATTTCATGATGGTGTGTCAATAAAATAACTAACAGCAAAATGTGGGGTAATGTCAATATTTGTCGGGCGTGAATATTGTTCATTGATGAACCTTCAACTTTCCCAATGAAATCAAGCTATCGCTATCATGCATCTCAAGCTTAAAGAATCATTTGTGCATCCAGCCTAGTCCCTTGGCGTGCAAGCTCTGGATGTAGAACCGGTCTTTGGTCTCCGTCACAGCGGTCGTTTCCGGATAAGCACCGCTCGGGTCCTGTAAATCAGCCACCACTTTGCCATCTTCCAAGAATGCTATCACATGTCCGTAAGCTTTCGGAACCGGCCACATTGCACGCGGTAGGCGTAGGGTGAGCTTACGCATGAACGGCTTGGTGGCGAGCTTGTCAACAGTAGCGTTACGCGGTTTTACGAGGCCCAGCCAGATTTTCCCGTCGAGTCCACGCATCAGGTTGTCAGGATAACCCGGCAGATTGTCAAACAGCAGTTTGGCCTGGTCACCCGGGATCGATATATTCAGATCTTTTGCGCTCACTAAAATCTTCCACACCCGATACTTCCCGGTTTCGTTGACGAACAGCGTTTTCTCATCCTGGCTCAGGACCACGCCGTTGGCAAAACTAAAGCCTTTCGCCACGACGCGGGTCGTTTTGTTTGCCGGGTCATACTCCAAGACGCGTCCGGTTGATGACTGCTCCAAAATGTCTAGAATGCTGGATTCAAACACCCCGCCCCAGTCTTTAGGCGCAAAACGGGTTGACGCATCGCTAAAGTATATTTTGCCGGACTTGGCCACCACCACTGCATCGGCATATCTGATGGGATCGCCGTTTACCTTATCGGTCAATACAGTGATTTTTTTGTCCGGGCCGATTGAAAGCAGGCCCTTGTCGACGTCCGCAGCGATCAGGTTTCCGGATGGATCGAAATCAAAACCCAGCACCCGCCCGCCTGTGTTTACAAACACCTCTTGTTCGCTGCCATCCGGATTCATTCGCAGGATGTTGCCGCTGGTAACAGTGGTGTAAAGCTTGCTATCTTTGCCAATAACAATCTGCTCGGGTCCTTCTTCTTTTCCCAATGAAATCATCTTGAGATTGGCAAGCTTTGTATTGACTGCGTGTGGACCGGCATAGCCGGGTGGCATAGTTGCATTCCAACTGATAGGCTGAATCGGAACCGGCCAGAGGGTCAAATACGCTGCCAGCAGCAACAAAAGGACAATAATCGTCAAAAATATTTTTTTCATTAGGTCTCCTTTAAGAATTAAAAGACAAAACCCTGCTCTCTTGCAAGAATCAGGGTTTCAATAATCTCTGCATGGCATCACCCTTCTAAATAGGGTTCAAATTGGCTGTTAAACCTGTTGACTATGCCTTATTCGCTTTTCTTTTACGTGCGCCTAATCCATAAAAAAGTCAAGAAAATGTTTCATGGTGTTTTATTGATTATCATTTGAATGGGTGGCTTTTTGTCAAAATCGTAGGTTGCTTTTTAGGTGGAATAAATTCTTACTGAAAGCGCAACTAAAGAGAATCAAAGAAAATATTTTCGCAACGCAATTTTTTTCCAAAAAGGTAGACTTCCATGATAAGAAATAATGAAATGAAAAGAAATTTTCCAATACATTGCCCGGATTGCCCATGACAACGTCGATCGATCACATCAGCCACACCCGACTCCTTGAGGAGTTGCGCATCAAGAGCTCCGCTATTGACTCCGCCGTCAACGGCATTGCTTTCGGCGATCTTGAAACCCGTATAACTTACGGAAATGCCGCTGCCCTTTACATTTTAGGCGGCTATACGCTGGAGGAGGTTCTCGGCCTGTCCGTGTTGACATTTGCCTACTCCCAGGAGGAGGCTGCCCTCATCTTCACCGAGTTCTGGGAAAAAGGATCTTGGAGCGGCGAGGTGGCCGTGCGTAAGAAGGACGGATCGCGTATTGTTGTCCACCTCTCAGCAAGTATTGTCCGTGGCGAAGACGCTGAGCCTGTCAGTACTTTGTGTTCCTTCATCGACATCACCCGCACCCGGCAGGCGTTTGAGGAACTGCGCCTCAAGGACCACGCCATTGCCTCTTCCGTCAACGCAATTGCTTTCGGCGACCTAGAGGGCCATATCACCTACGTGAACGAGGCCTTTCTCCGTCTTTGGGGAGGCGATGATGCTTCTGAGGTCCTCGGACGCTCCGTTTTTACCTTCGCCCAGTCCCAAAAGGATATGGAACGGATTCTCCGGCATGTCTTTGCACAGGGTAACTGGCAGGGCGAAGTCACGGCAAAGGCCAAGGACGGACACCTTGTAACGATTCAGCTTTCCGCCCACCTCGTCACCGACGAGCAGTGCAGGCCGATCTGCCTGATGTGTTCCTTCGTGGACATCACAGAGAAGAACCGGGTGCAAGAGGATCTCAGACAAACCCTGGATAAACTCGAACAGCTTGTGGCCGGAAGGACGATCGCGCTAACCGAGGCCAACGAGAAACTCCGTCGGGAGATCGAGGAGCGCAGACTCGCCGAGAAAAACCTCCGTCAAAAGGAACGGGAACTCAAACTCAATGCCCTGCAATTGGAAGAGTCAAACATCGCAATGAAGGTCCTCCTCGAAAAACGGGAAAAAGATAAGAACGAGTTGGAGAAAATGGTACTGGCCAATGTCCAGGGTCTTCTGCTCCCCTGCATTGAACGTCTTCGGGGCTGCCGTCTCAACGATCGGCAGAGGGTCTATGTGGATAGCCTTGAGGCCAATCTCCAAACCATCGTTTCACCTTTCCTCCACCACCTCTCCAACCGCTTCCTGAACCTCACCCCAGCAGAGATTCAAGTGGCCGGTCTGGTGAAGGAAGGAAAAACATCCAAGGAGATTGGCTCTCTGATGAATGTTTCCGAGCGGGGCGTCGAATTCCACCGCAACAACATACGCCGGAAGTTGGGCTTGACCAAGGCCAAGAAGAACCTCCGGTCCCACCTCCTGTCATTGTCTTAGCAGAAGGTTTTTATCCTCCGCCGTTGGCCTTTTGCCTCTCAAACCACGCCTCGTTCAAGGCTTTTGTCCGTGACCGGGATCTTGCCGACATTCGGCACACGGATCGTTGCCGCGGCCTGCTTCAGCGCGCTCTTCCGCTCCTTCAGGGCGAAGCGGTTCAAACCGGACAGGTGGATCGGCCCCATGTAGCGCTCCCACTGGATGATACGAGAATCCACCGGAAAGGTTTCGCGATCTTCGGGGGCAATCCTCAAGGTGAGGCCCATCAGTTTTTCATTGGAGAAAATGTACCGCGGCGAGGCGTAAAAGGAAAAGGTGATGGCCAGTTTCATGGTGGTCTTGACGAAATCCGTCAACTTGACGAATCGGTTTCTCATTCCCGTATATCTGCAGACGCCGTCGTACGCCGTCACGACCATCCGCACAACCGACATGGCCAAGACAAAAAGCCGACGGTCAATGATCGTGAAGTCCCGTTTCGGTTTGCCTTTCGGTAACAGGCGGTCGTAGGCTTGTGCGTTGCGATTGGCTTCCGACTGCAGCAGGTGCTGCATCCGGCCGACCGTGATGGGATTAGCCGATCCGGTTGAGCACTGGTAGATGCGGTGCTGCCCCGGCGACGCCAGCGCTTCGGCTGCGGCCAGGATGAGGCTGTTCGCCACAAAGTCCGCCGGAATGATGTCGATGACGCCCTTCGCCCGCGCGGGAAAGAACGGGGTCTTCTCCCGGGTGTAGGCCAGAATGATCGCGTCCGCCACTTTCACGCCTTCCACCCATCCCGGAACCGGCTCCCGGTATGTGCTTTCAATGATGGCCGGACGAAGGATGGTCAGGGTGTACCCCTGCAACGCATCCGTGATCACCTGCTCACCCAGCCACTTCGTAAACGAGTAGGTGTCATTCCATCCGTGGCGGTGGGATTCCCGGATGCCCAGTTCGACCAGGCGGGAAGCGCACGAATCCGGCGAGGCAGAGGTTGATTCAATCTTGCTGATCTTTTTCTGCAGTTTTTCAATCAGGCCGCGGACATCATAATAACCTTTTGAATTTTTCTGAAATCCCCGGCCCGTCGGCACGATGACGTCTTCGCGGCAGGCGCCCCGATTGAAGCCGTGCGCGTAGCAGGTGGAAACATCGATCAGAGGAATGTTTCCCGCCGCCTTGATTAGATCCGCCACGTTCAACAGGCTGAAGGTATTGATCAGCAGCGCCTTCTGGAGCTGCTCCCGGAACTCCACGCAGGCCGCGGCATGGACAAACACATCCACCCGGCCGGCCAGCATCGTGAATTCCTCGCGGCTCAGCCCGAAATATTTTTCCGCTACTTCGCCCGTGACGCACTCGATTTTCTCACGGCAGAATTGACGGAAGGAGGCGGGGCTTTCATCCTTGAGCCGGTCAAAAACAGTGGCCACGCTGATCTCATGATCGAAGCGCTCCCTTGCTGTAGCATACCGATCGTTTCCCCGGATCAGCAGGATAATCTTTTCAACATCCGATATCTCACGAATAATTTTTTCGATGAAAACTTTCCCTAAGAATCCGGTCGAGCCGGTGATCAGAATTCGTTTGCCGGCTAATTGCTCCTTCACAGATATTTCATTGCTGGTGAACATGAATACTCTCCTTCTTGGCTGCATGAATATCGAGAAATGTCAAACAAGTAAATACCACTAAAAGGGTATTTATCTCCTTATCAGCATTTGTTGCTTTTATTTTCTGCAACAACAAAGTCGGCAATCCACCCGGGAATAAAGGCCCAGGCTCTGTTCCCTTCTTGCGTTTTTCCAAGATCCAGGGTGCCGAACAACCAAACCTTGGATTTATAATACAGCGTGGCCCCCTGCCCCTGAAGCCTTTCAGCAAAGCTTAGGATGCCCGGCTTCTTCAATGTACCATCTTCGACAACACAATAGCCGGCATTATGGCCATCGCTGTCCGGCCAAACCGTTGTATAGTGGGAGGCCAGCGCGGCTCCGATCGACATAAATCTGACGAAATCGGCGACCCTCTTCAGGGCCAGTCCAAACCGGATTTTCAGATAAAGGGACACTACTCGATGCATGGGTTCCCGCTCATCTTCCTGATCCACATACCCGTGGACAGTCCGGAGATATTCCCGGCCCCATTTCCCCGTATCTTTCAGAAATGCCGAAAGGCGCCACATTGGTGATGAAAAATCGACGGCATAAACCTTCCAGCACTGTTTAAACATCTCATCCGCCATTGCATGGGCAACCGTCGTCCCATCTTCCAGATTAATATTGTCCAGGGCACCGATGGTATAGGATGTCATGCCGAGATACAAGGGATTGGCCACAGAGGCCTCTCCAAACTTGGCTTTTAAGGCGCTGATATGCTCAGCATTGAGGGGTTTGGTGACGTCTCCCTTTAAAAAAATGATCCGGCTGAACATCCGGGCATACCGGGATTGTTTTTCCATCTGCTGAAATCTGTTGATTCCTGCCTCAAGTTGATCATCAGCGATATCGATGACGGCAACGCGGACTTTACCAAGCAGCAGGTTTTTCAAGCTCTCATCCGGCAGGCCATAGATCATTTTGAGCAGCAACTCGGACATGTTGCCGACGCCTCCGGCATAATCGATCACAATAATGGATCGGTTTACAGTTTCTTTGACGGCATGGATAATATCCTCCAGGATTCTGTTCACGATAGCTTTTCTGCCCAGTTGATCTTGAGACACAAAGGTTGAATCCAAGGTTACCTGCTCTTGGGGTACCTCGGATACAGGGTATAAGCCAAGAAACCGGCCATGTTGATCGATGCTGAATCTTCCGACACCACGGACCGCGCGGGAATCCATGGGGGTGTCGAGCAGATTCTCCATGTGGTTGGCAACGTATATGGGCACCTGTCCGGTGATTCTGGCGTGAAAAGCGGGATACAGTTCCCGCAAAATCCCGTAGAGATTAATACCTGCCGGCCAGAGGTTGCCAAAACAGTGACTGGCGATTTTCACTTCCGTGGGTGAGCCGACCATCGTATGAATTTTGTTTTTCCTGAAAAGGTTTCCAACACTCCGCAATAAGTTGAGGATGTCTAATGTTTCCTTCATAACCCTCTTTGGAATTGCAAATCCCGGCAGGTCACCATATTCGGGATGTGAGGTAACAGCCTTGAAGAAAGGTGCGCTGAAAATATATTTTGCCTGCCGGCGCAATCCTCTTCCGGTAATTTCCTGATGGGACAGATCTTCAGGAATATAGCCGTCCTCGACTGTCATCGCATTGATTTGTTCAATGGAATGCGGAATATCGTTTGCCTGCTCATAGCGTTTCATCAGGTTGTGGTAGTCCTCTAATCCCTTACATGATTTCTCGCTATGAAAAACATTTTCAGATTTCACATGCTGTCGCTCGACTTTCAATATAGACATCGTGCAGGAATCCAGAATTCGATCTTCTATTCCGGTAACACGAGAGGGTATTGCAATCTTGATCTTTTTTTCTGCGTGGTTGATCAATAATTTAATGGGCTGATCAACAATTTTCTCCATCACGGCTGTTTTCATAATAACTCTTTTAATTTTATATATTTATTGAATAAAATCTTCCGAATCTAAAGTTGGAATGACTATTACATATTTTTTCTGAAATATCTCACTGGTTTATTAACAGTATAATACAAGCCATAACCAAGTATTATGAGCCGTTATCCTCTGATGGATTTGTTGATATAATCCTATAAATTAATAGAATTACTTATTAAATAATAAATGGAGAACTCGGCATGTGGAAGAATGGATTTAGGCACAAAGGCGTACTATGGAAGTTGAATTAGGATAAATAAATGTCACGGGACAGACTAAACGAGTAGCCTTTTTGCTGTAAACAGCAGTTGAATCGGAGCATACTGTGAGCGAATATGCCCAAAACTTTGTGGCTCTTGACTAACAGGGCATCCCAAACGATGGGATGCCCTGTTTGAACTGCCACATCTAAATTTTTTAACCCAGAATGGTTTTCAAATCCTCATCCGGCGTGGTGATCGGTTTAATCGCGAAGTTCTGCACCAGCACCTTCAAGACATTGGGTGTAATAAACGCCGGCAAAGTTGGCCCCAGACGAATGTCTTTGATGCCGAGATGCAAAAGCGTAAGCAGGATCGCCACGGCCTTTTGTTCATACCAGGACAGAATCATGGACAGGGGCAGATCATTGACCGAGCAGTTGAATGCTTTGGACAAGGCCACCGCAATCTGAATGGCCGAATACGCATCATTACACTGGCCGACATCCAGTAGGCGCGGAATGCCGCCGATGTCACCCAGTTCCTGGTCAAAGAAACGGAACTTGCCGCAAGCGAGCGTCATGATCACCGTGTCTTTAGGCGCTTTTTCAACAAACTCAGTGTAGTAATTTCTGCCGGGCTTGGCGCCGTCGCATCCGGCCACCAAAAAGAAGTGGCGGATGGCCTTGCCCTTAACCGCTTCGATTACTTTATCGGCCACACCCATTACGGCGTTTCTCGCAAATCCCACCATGACCGATTTGCCTTCTGTGTCTGCTGAAAATCCGGGCATTTCAAGTGCTTTTTTGACAACCTGTTCAAAATTGGCATCGTCGATATGGGCAACACCCGGCCAGCCGACCAGACCGCAGGTAAAAATATTGTCCTTATAGGCATCGCGCGGCTTCTGAATGCAGTTGGTCGTCATCAGAATCGCGCCGGGGAAGTCGGCAAATTCCTTGGCCTGATTCTGCCAGGCCGTTCCGTAGTGGCCATAGAAGTGTGGATATTTCTTTAACTCTGGATAACCGTGTGCCGGGAGCATTTCACCATGTGTGTAAATATTTATCCCCTTGCCTACCGTTTGTTTGAGCAGTTCTAATAAATCCTTTAGATCGTGGCCTGAAATCAGAATCGCTTTGCCTTTCTTAGCGCCCAACGGCACTTTGGTGGGCACGGGATGGCCAAAAGCGGTCGTGTTACCCGTATCCAGTAATTCCATAGTGCGCAGATTGATTTCACCGCATTTGAGAACCAGGCCGACCCAACCGTTTAAATCCAGGTTTTCGCGCGCGATGGCCGCAAGCGCTTCCTGAACAAAAGCATAAACATTGTCGTCTTCCTGTCCCAGAATCTGCGCGTGATCCGCATAGGCGGCCACACCCTTGATGCCGAAAAGTAAAATATGCTGAAGCGATTGAATATCGGCATTGACCGAAGTATCCGTTTTAAGCGATGCAATGGCAGCCTGGGCAACCAGTCCGGCAACCGAAGACTGCGGCTTGAAGTTCACGGCGGCGGTTTTCTCATCGATCATCGCCCCGTCTTTTTTGGCTTTTTCTTTAAGGCCATCACGCAGGTTGGCACATTTGCCGATCAGTTCGACAAAACGCGCCGGATCGAAATCCACGTTGGTCAGCGTTGAAAAAAGCGCCTTGGCCGTGAAGACATTCACCACCGGATCGTTAATACCCATTTTACGGGCATCCACTGCCACGACAGAGAGGCCTTGCAGCACATAGACCAGAACATCCTGAAGCGCGGCAACCTCCGAATCCTTTCCGCATACACCCGCTTTCACACATCCTTCGCCTTTTGCCGTCTGCTCGCACTGGTAACAAAACATTGCTGAATTTTCCATAAACTGTCTCCTTTCATCTTTCGTTTTTTTATAGTGTCATTTTGCAGGCAACATAACCAAAGTACCGGCAGTTGCACCTTGACTTAAGTCAAACTTCAGTGATATTTTTCTCTTGAAGGGAAAAACGATGGACATCATATCAATTATCGCCGGCATTCCTCTGTTTAAAGGCCTGTCGCCGAAACAATGCACCGCTCTGGGAGCCATTGCCGTGCGGAAATATTATTCACGGGGACAAAACTTTTTTGCGGAAGGCGACGATGGCATCGGCTTTTATATTGTCCTTTCCGGCAAAGTAAAAGTTTTCAAACTCTCTCCCGAAGGTAAAGAACAAATTTTTCATATTCTGGAAGCGCCCGAACCTTTCGCCGAAGCGGCTGTCTTTGCCGGAGAGCATTATCCGGCCTCTGCTCAGGCGCTTTCCGAAACCCTTGTCCTTTTCTTTCCGAGGCAGAAGTTTGTGGAGCTCATCATTCAGGAACCCTCTCTTGCACTTTCGATGCTGGCGCTTCTCTCCCGGCGGCTGCGCAAGCTCACCATGCTTGTCGAAAGCCTCTCCCTTAAAGAAGTGCCGGGAAGACTGGCCGCCTATCTGCTTTATCTGCATGAGCATAACCATGATTCCGCCACCATCGAATTGGATATCTCAAAAAATCAGATGGCCGGCCTTCTGGGCACGATTCCCGAAACGCTCTCCCGCATTTTGAAACGCATGAATGATGAAAATTTGATCAAAGTTACAACCCGTTCGATTGCGATTCTGGATAAAAAAGGACTGGCCGATTTGTCCCAGGGCGCAAGAAGACTGGCCTGATATCTCTTTTAAGCCCGGGATAAGGTCCGGATCAAGACCATAACGTTTTGTAAAGAAAGTTGGACAAAAGAGATGACTGATTTTCTCGACAAAAAAAAGATCCGTCAGGTATTCCGTAATGTGCAAAAGCATCAGCATATTGAAGCGCTCATTCGTCAATTTTCATCCAACAAAGAAGATATTCGTCTTACGGCCCTCAATCAGGTTGATCTTTCATCCTGCCGCAACGTCTTAGAGCTGGGTTGCGCCTTTGGCGCTTTTACCGAAGCTTTGAAAGGACGGTTGCATCGGGAGGCAACCATTACCGGCATGGATATCATTTCAGAATACGAACCTTTTTTCCTTGAGGCATGCAGGCGGTCCGGTTACTCGGGAACCTTTTCGTCAACCGGTGTTCATTCCATAAAAAAAATCCCCGTTGCTTCATTTGACTTGATCATCTGCAGTTTCGCCCTGTATTTTTTTGTAGAAATGATCCCGGAAATAGCCCGTGTTCTGAAAAAGAGCGGAACCTTTATCACCATTACGCATGATCCGTGCAATATGCAGGAACTCATTTCGATCACCAGAAAAACTCTGAAAGAGCATCACCTGCTTGCGAATAATCATCCCCTGCCGATTGAAGTCATCATTCGGCAGTTTTCTGCTGAAAATGGTGAAAACCTACTTCGTCCGTTTTTCATCCAAGTCCGGAAACTTTATTTTAAAAACTCTCTTATTTTCCAACCATGGGATATTTATTTCTTTATCGATTATTATCAGTTCAAAAGCCCATTTTTTCTGCTCGGAACGGGCGCCCACAAAAAAAATATCGTGGATAAGCTTCTGCACAAGTTGCAAGACATAGGCGCCGAAAGCAACATCATCACGATGTGCAAGGACGACGCCATTTTCATTTGCGCAAAACCTCTTACGTCAAAGGATCCCTCATGAAAAAACAACGAAAGTTCTGCATCTACTGCGGCGGTCAAATCACTAAAAATAAGGAAGACCATGTTTTGCGTGATTGCTGTTCCAATTGCCACTGTTTTTTTTACGATAATCCTCTACCGGTTGTCTCGGCGATTGTGGATGATTCGCGGCAGATCCTTCTGGTCAAACGTGACCGGCCGCCTTTTAAAGGCTACTGGTGCCTCCCGACCGGTTTCGCAGAAGCAGGAGAAAATATCGAAGAGGCCGCGTTGCGGGAACTACAGGAAGAAACGGGCGTCAAAGGCCGGATCAGCCGACTGCTGGATGTCGATTCCTACAAAAGCCGTTTTTATGGCGATCTACTTTTTCTGACCTTCGTCGTGGAAAAAACCGGTGGGAAACTTGCAGCAGGCGATGACAGCGCCCAGGCGCGGTTCTTTACGATAAACGAGATTCCGCCTTTGGCTTTCCGCTCCAACAGACGCGCGCTTACAGCCTATATTAAAAGCAAGAAAGACTACTGGGCGATTCTGGACGCCATCGCACATCGGAATGACAAAACACTCCCCGCGCTTAAAGCCGCCAATTCGATGACAAGACGCCTGATTAATGTCATCCTGAAGAACAAGGAAAAAATGATTAATCAGTGGATAGAAGAAATGAATACGAATCCTTCGACCGCAGAATATCGCAATTCGGAAATCCGGACACTTTATAATATTTGTGATAAAATCATTTCGCAGATTACGCTCTGGCTTGGTAATGCTTATGATGTCGATCACATTAAGAATTTTTATACAAAACTGGGGTTGGAAAGAAAGAAAGCCGGTGTTAAAATTAGCGGCGTGTTGAGTGCGCTGAGCCTAATTCGCAAGCATATCTGGGATGTCGCCCTTGCTCAAGGCGCTTTGCAAAAAAACCTTGACCTTTACATGACCTTTGAGCTGCAAAGGCGCATGACCATTTTTTTCGATCTGGCTACTTTTTACATTACGCGAGGCCATGAATAATATCTGGTAAGACCACTACTTATCATCAAATCCATGTTGCCCACGGGGTAGATATTTCCTGCCGGCATAACTTTAGAACGAATTATATTGACATGCCGGAGGGCTTTACTTATACTGATAACCAGTACTGACGGTCAGCGAAAAAGAAATTTCTGATCAGGTGCTTACACTGCATGGCGAGATTTCTTTGCGTTAGTTTCAGGATAAATTAATCCGATACGATTTCGGATAAAACAATACAAGGAAATGGAAGGATCTATTTTAATGATTACAGTAAACATTGACGGAAAAGACTTCATGACAGTCAACGGCTTGACGATTATCGACGCTGCCCGCTCTTATGGGATAGATATTCCCGCTCTGGGATACGATCCGCGTGTCAGCCCTCCAAGTAATTTTGAAGCTGCTTTTGTAGAATTAACCGACGGCGTTAAAACCAGATTTGTTTCCGCAACATCTACGCCGGTTGAAGACGGTATGGTCATCCGGACCCAATCCGAAGCCCTTCAAAGCTACCGCCAGATTTACTTACAGTCTCTCCTGCGCCATCATTATGGCGACTGTATCGCGCCTTGCGTTTTACGCTGTCCGGCGCATATTGACATTCAGAAGTATATTTATCATGTCAATTGCGGCAATTTCCCGGAAGCGCTCGCCGTGATTAAGGACAGCAATCCCCTGCCTGCGGTCTGCGGACGCGTCTGCCCGCATCCCTGCGAAGCGGATTGCCGTCGCAATGCTCTGGACGGCGCAGTCAATATCAACGGCATCAAACGCTTTGTCGCCGACTGGGACACTTTCCAGTTAGAGCCCTATCAGCCCGCGTGTCTGCCGGATACAGGACACAAGATCGCCATCATCGGAGCGGGGCCTGCGGGACTCTCCGCCGCCTGGTTTCTGCGCCGCCTGGGTCATGCGGTCACGATTTTTGAAATGCAGGAAGCCGCCGGCGGCATGCTGCGCTGGGGAATCCCCTACTACCGTCTGCCTGAAAAAGATCTGGATGCGGAAATTACATGGCATTCTCGATCTGGGTGTCACAATTTCCTACAACAAGAAACTAGGACGGGATTTCACGCTGGAATCTCTTAAAAGAGATGGCTTTGAGGCGATTTTTCTGGGACTGGGCGCGCAAAAAGCGACGGCCATCGGCGCGAAAGGCGAAGATACTCCGGGCGTCATGACCGGGCTCGATTTTCTCGCCAAACTCGCACGTGGTGAAAAACCGGAACTTGGCCATCGGGTTATTGTCATCGGCGGCGGGAACACCGCCATGGATGCGGCGCGCAGCGCTCTGCGTCTGGGTGTCAAAGAGGTGGTTGTGGCCTATCGCCGCACCCGTCAGGAAATGCCCGCCCAGGATATCGAAATTGAAGAAGCCATCGAGGAAGGCGTCAACATGCAATTTCTCACCGCGCCTCTTTCCATCGCGCCTTTGGATGATGCGTTGCAAATGACTTGCGTGAAAATGGCGCTGGGCGAACCGGACAAGAGCGGTAGGCGCCGTCCCGTACCCCAGGAAGGTTCGGAATTTACGCTGACGGCAACAACTATCATATCAGCCATCGGTCAGGCAGTGGACGGCTTCTGTATTGGTGACAAAACCTTAATTGATAAATGGGGCAGCGTCGTAGTGAATCCGCAAACGCTGCAAACGGCCCTGCCCTGGGTCTTCTCCGGCGGTGACTGTGTCACCGGCCCGGACATCGCCATTGCCGCCATCGGCGCGGGAAAGCTTGCCGCGGAATCGATGGATGAATTCATACGCTCAGGCGCAGTTACTGCAAAGAACGATCCCTACACCTGCACCAAAGGCAAATGGAAAGATTTGCCACCGGAAACTTTCAAGGGCATCAAACCGGCGCATCGACTGGAAGTGCCGGTTATTGCACCAAAGGCCCGAAAAACAAATTTTGGCGAATCGTCCACAACCTGGGATCAGGAAACCGCCATGGCGGAAGCCTCCCGCTGCATCTCCTGCGGCTGTACGGAACGCTATGACTGCGAACTGCGCAATTACGCCAGCGACTACGGTGTCGCATATGATGCAACACAGCCGGCCAAGCCTCTGCCCATTGATGAAAACCATCCCGTCATTACACGGGATCCCGGCAAATGTATTTTGTGCGGCCTGTGCCTGAAAGTCTGCCGCGAAATGGAAGGCGTTTCGGCGCTGAGCTTCTATGAAACCAATGATATTCTGACCATCGGTCCCAACGACCATCGCCCCCTGGATATGACTGCCTGCGTTGCCTGCGGCCACTGCGCTATGGTCTGCCCCACCGGAGCACTCACGCTGAAACCCGCGCTGCCCGATGTTTACCGTGCGTTGAAAGATCCCCAGTTGACCGTTGTCGCGCAAATCGCTCCGGCCGTACGCGCCGCTTTCGGCGAAGAATACGGCATCATGGGCGCAGACGTCATGCCGGTTTTGAGCGCCGGTTTGAAGCAACTGGGTTTTAATTTTGTCTTTGACACCTGCTGGGCCGCCGATCTGACCATTATGGAAGAAGGCACGGAATTTCTGTCACGCCTGGCTGAAGGCGGCGTCCTGCCGCAGATTACATCCTGCTGTCCGGCCTGGGTCAATTACTGCGAAAAGATGGCGCCGGATATTTTGCCGCATCTGTCCTCCTGTAAATCGCCACAGCAGATGTTCGGTGCGGTGATGAAGCAATATTTCGCCAAACAACTCAAAGTGCGACCGGAACTGCTGTACTTTGTCTCCATCATGCCTTGCAACGCCAAAAAATATGAGGCCATGCGCCCGGAGTTCAAAACGGATCATATTCAGGACGTGGATAAAGTACTGACAACCAGTGACGTGATCAGCATGTTTGCGGAAAAAAATATCGATCCGCGCAAGATCACGCCGGTTCCGGTGGATGCTTTCTTCGGTAAGGTATCCGGTGCGGGCATTATTTTCGGAGCCAGCGGCGGCGTGGCCGAAGCGGCGCTACGGCTCGCCGCTGAACGCGTCATGGGCAAACAGATGGAGAGCTTCGCCTATGAAGGCGTCCGCGGGCTTCAAGGCGTAAAAGAAACCACCATTGCTTTGGGTGACTCCAACGTTCGACTGGCTGTCGTCAGTGGTCTGCAAAACGCCCAGACTTTGATCGACCGGATAAGGGCCGGCGATGCCCCTTATGACTTGATTGAAGTGATGGCCTGTCCCGGCGGCTGCATCAACGGCTCCGGCAATCCCGCACCGCTTTTGAAAAGCGATACGGAACTGCGCCTGGATGTCCTTTACCGTCTGGATCAGGAATCTTCCATCCGCACCAGCCAGGATAATCCCTCCGTCCAGGATATTTATACGAACTGGCTGGGCAAGCCGGACAGTGAAACATCTCACCACGCCCTGCATACCACATACAAACGCCGTTCCATGCGCGTACAGGACATTAAGGAAGAAGTCGCCCAAGACCTGCCGGTAGTGGATGTCGGTGTCTGCATCGGGACCAATTGCTACATCAAGGGTTCATGGAAACTGCTGGAAGGATTGTCCGCCGAATTAAGACGGCGGGGACTGGCAGATCATTTCCGCGTTAAGGCGCGTTTCTGCACGGGACAGTGCAAAGGCGGACCCAATGTGGCCATTGGCAATAAAATAATTTCCGTTGATCATCTGGATCAGGCCGGGGCTTTCATCGATCTCCATCTGATGCCGCTGATCGGCACGGAAGAAGCGGGAAAATAAAATGCTTTTAATAACGATTTGTGTCGGCAGCTCTTGCAGCTTGCGCGGTTCGGATGAACTGGCTTCGGACTTATTCCGTCTGATCGAAAAAGAAAAACTCGAAGGTCTGGTTGATATTGTCGGCGCTTTCTGCATGGATGCTTGCTCCAAAGGCGTTTCCGTACGCGTGGGTGATCAGGAATTCAGCGGAATCCGCCCTGAAGAGGCGGAAACTTTTTTTTACAAAGAAGTCATTCCCCGGGTTAAAACCAAACTCATGCCGCGCACTACCGATGAATCCCCCGCGACTCCCTCGTACAGAAAGGAAGGCCCCACATGAACGAACCGGTCATTATCACCAACCCGGCCCGCTGCCGCGATTGTTACCGTTGCGTTCGCCATTGCGATGTCAAAGCCATTCGCGTTCACGATGGTCAGGCCCAGGTGGTGCCCGAGTTGTGTATTCTTTGCGGGACCTGCATCCGCACCTGTCCGCAAAAAGCCAAAGACGTTCACAGCGCGACCCAGGATGTCAAACAGGCGCTTAAGGACAGACGAAAGCTCATTGCATCGGTTGCTCCGTCGGCGCCCGCCTATTTCGGCTACTCTCATTTTTCGGAAATAGAAGCGGTGCTCAAACAATTGGGCTTTTATGCGTCCGAAGAAACTGCCGCCGGGGCCGAAATCGTAGGCCTCGCTCACCGCGACTATATGGAACAGAAGCCGGATCAAAGGCCTGTGATCGCCTCCTCCTGCCCGGTCATCGTCAATTTAATTGAAAAGTATCATCCCGATTTGATCCCTCACCTGGCACCCATTGTCTCGCCGATGATCGCCCATGGCCGAATGCTTGTCCAAAAATACGGGCCTGACGCTTATATCGTCTTCATCGGTCCGTGTATTGCCAAGAAGCTGGAAATACTCGATGCATCAGAAGCGGGTGCCGTATCGGCAGCCATGACTTTTCGCGGTCTTGCCCACTGGTTTGAAGAAGCGGGCATCGTCTTTAACAAAGCCAACAGCAGCGCTGAATCATTATCTGCGGTGGACGCCAGGTTGTTTCCTGTAGAAGGAGGCCTGATCGGCACGGCGGGGTTGAGTACCGATATGCTGAATAACTCACTGGTTGTCGCAAGCGGTCTGGAAACCTGCCAAGATATCCTGGGCGACATTCGCGCCGGTCAGTTAAACGCCTCTCTGGTGGAACTCATGGCGTGCACCGGCGGCTGCATTAACGGCCCGGCCATGGCCGATTTACCCGACGGCATCTATGCGGCGCGCCAGAAAATTATTGACTACCATCGAAATCGCCCGGCCTATGAAATGGTCCCCCGCGAAAGCTGGCCCGATCTGTCCCGCACGTATAACGATAAAAAAGAGCCCATCCCGGAATTCAGTGAAGAACAAATCAAGGACGTGCTGCACCGCGTCAACAAATACACGCCGGATGACGAACTCAATTGCGGCGCCTGCGGTTATTCCAGCTGCCGCGAAAAAGCTATCGCCACCCTGCGGGGGATGGCAGAAGTCACCATGTGCATTCCCTATATGCGCCAGCGTTCCGAATCTCTGCGTCAGGTCGTCATGGATGTGTCTCCAAATTCCATTATGATCGTTGATGAGCACCTTGGCATTCAGGACATGTCTCCTTCGGCGGAAAAACTCTTTGGCTGTTTGCTCGCGGACGTCAAGGGCAAACACCTCTCCCGGCTGATTCCGCTTTATGACGACTTTATCACCGTTCGGGATACGGGAAAACCGGTAATCGGCAAAATCCGGCGAATCAATGACGCCATTGTCGCGGAGCAAAACATCGTGCGGGTGGAAGGCCAGTCGCTTCTGGTCGCCATCATGCGTGACATCACGGAACATGAAACGGAAAAACAGAAATTTCATCAACTGCGGTCGCAAACGCTGGAACAGACACGGGAAGTGGTGCGAAAACAAATGCGGGTGGCCCATGAGATCGCCCATCTTTTAGGCGAAACGACAGCGGAAAGCAAAATGATTGTTTCGCATCTGGCAAAAATCCTGGAAGAGGAAGAATCGAAGTGAGACAGCTCGTCGAATGCAACTGGAGCAGTCTGAATAAAGCCGGCGAGGAACTCTGCGGCGACGCGGTCATGATCCGCAGCAAACCCGATTCTTTTGTCGCCGTCCTGTCCGACGGTCTGGGCAGTGGTGTCAAGGCCAGCATCCTGTCGTCGCTCACCGCCGAAATCGCCGCCCGGATGTTCGAAGCCGGCGGAACCGTCGAAGACGTGATGCAGACGCTGGTGGAAACGCTTCCGGAATGTTCGGTGCGCAAGCTGGCCTACGCCACTTTCGCCGTGCTGATTGTCGACAACGGCTGGGACGCCAATTTGGTTTTATTTGATTCGCCGCCGTTGATTCTCATCCGGGACAACGCGCTGTTCATGCCCTATATGGAAGAGCGCCAGGTGAAAGGCCGAACCATCCAGGAAGCGCATTTTGAACTTTTTGAAAACGACTACATGGTCCTCATCAGCGACGGCTACACGCACGCGGGACTGGGCGGCATCTACCGCATGGGCTGGGGATGGAAAAACGTGGCCACGGCTGTGCAGCGATTTGTGCAGACCGGCGTGGATACCGTGAAATTGACCGAAGCGCTGTCTAAAACCTGCCTGAAACTTTATAGTGACAAACCGGGAGACGACGCCACAGTCATCTCCATGAAAGTCCGCCCCGCGCTGTCCATTTGCGTTCTGACCGGACCGCCTACCAACAAAGACATGGATGCATTCGCGATCTCGCGACTCATGACCGCCGAAGGGGCTAAAATAATCTGTGGCGGCAGCACAGCTCAGATGGCGGCTCGTATTCTGAACGAAAAACTGGAAGTCGAATGGGTTCCTCCCTGGAAGCGCACCAGCGAAGAGCCAAAAAAGAAAGGCTCGCCGCCCACCGCCTCACTCAAAGGCATTGATTTGGTAACGGAAGGCATCTTAACCATCGGCCAGACCCTGGAGATTATGCGCGGCGCTAAAACGATTCATGATCTGCCCAAGGACAACGACGCCTCCACCCGTCTGGCCCGCTATTTTCTGGCGGCGGATGATATTCACCTTATCGTGGGAACGGCCATTAACCCGAATCAAGTCGCCGACCTGATTCGAGGTGAACCGATGCGGATGGTCTATATTCGGGAGTTGGTAGCCGACCTCAAAGCCCGAAACAAGATTGTGACGGTGGAAAGAATATAGGAAAAGATTCAAGGACAAAAAATTCATTTTAACTTCTATCTTGCACCTTGAACCTATTCTTCCTCATGCATTATCAGTCTGGCCTGTTTATCCTGCAACACCTGCCCCCGGGGAATCGTTATCCTGACCGTGGTGCCGGTCGGCCCTTTTTTCGGATCGGCATTGGATGTAATGGAAATATTCCCGCGATGGGCTTTAACGGCGGCATAGGCCGACGGCAGTCCCAGGCCGGTTCCATCGCCAACCGGCTTGGTGGTAAAAAACGGCGTAAAAAGAAGCGGTATGTTTTCTTCGGCAATCCCTTTACCCGTATCAGTCAGTTCAATGATCACTTGACGTTCGTCACCTGCTAGTGTGATCGTCAACAAACCACCAGCCGGCATGGCCTCCATAGCGTTTTGTTCCAAGTCAAGCAAAGCGGTGACCATTTGTTCATGGTCAATCCATACTGTTTCATCTACAAGAAATGATCTCAGGATGACGTCGACGTTATTACGCCGGGACAGTTTCGTCAGACTGTCTTCGACTATTTTTAAAATATTGGTTTCTTTGAGTTTCAAACCACGCAAAAAATTATAGCCCCCTCCAACCTGTTAATTATTCCATGTTTGTGAATAACATTTTCTTCTCTAAATAAAAAGCGTAATACAATTTAATCTTATTGACATCAAATCATCAGCCATGATAGGAAATATTTAACGATCCAGAAAGATATGAACACTAAATATAGTTCAACAAATGTAGTCTAACCATTTTGCTGATTGATGAGGAGTAGCCTTTGAAACTGAGTGAAGTAAAAGATATTCTGGAGGCGGAAGTCATTGTAGGTGACGACATCCTTGACCTCGAAGTAAAAACAGCCTTCGGGGCAGACTTGATGAGCGATGTGCTGGCCTTTGCTAAAGCTGGCAGCCTTCTGCTCACTGGATTGACAAACACTCAGGTGATTCGAACCGCCAACGTGTTGGACATTGCCGCCATTATTCTCGTGCGAGGCAAGAAACCTTCATCCGAAACAATCGCATTAGCCAAAGAACTTAAAATCCCCATCCTAGCCACAAAATACATTCTATTTGAAACAGCGGGCCGCCTTTATATGAAAGGCATTGTCGGTTGCCTGCCAAAAGTTGAAAATACCAGTGGGCGAAACTAATCAAAACCTGTATTCGGGCAGTTTTAAAATAGAAGGTGGAAATTTCAATTCCGCCGGTATTGTATCGACCAACATTAAGTCCATTCTGAAAAAATTAGGAATTCCCAGTGATATCGTCCGCAAAGCGGCCATCGTTTCTTATGAGGCGGAAATCAATGTCGTCTCTTATGCCAAAAAAGCCATCGTGAACCTGATGGTCAATCCCGGTGTGGTGCACATCGAGGTGATCGACGAAGGTCCAGGAATTCCCAATATTGATTTGGCTATGCAGGAAGGCTATTCAACCGCCGATCAAAAAATTCGGGAAATGGGCTTCGGCGCGGGTATGGGACTTTGCAATATAAAAAATTATTCCGATGATTTCCATATTACATCGGAGGTCGGTAAAGGCACTCATCTGAAAATGACCATTCAAACGCCATAATTTTTTATAAAGGGTTCAATGATGAAAATTGAAATAATAGTTCAAACGCTGGGATTAGAGGTCAAGTGCGGCAAAGATTACCTGAGCAAAGAAGTTACAGGCGGGTACACTGGAGACCTCTTAAGTGATGTCATGGGCAACTCCAAGGATGGCTACATCTGGATCACCCGTCAGGTGCACCAGAATATCGTCGCTGTTGCCAGCCTCAAGGAACATGCGGGAATTATCCTGATTAATTCTTGTCAGCCGACCCAGGAGACACTGGAAAAAGCCGAAGCGGAAAAGATTCCGATTATGGTGTCCGATTTGCCTGCTTTTGAGATTTCGGGCAAAATCTATAATTTGCTGACGTCAAAAAGCTGATCCTCGAGAACACCATCCCCGAATATACTCGGCGTTTAATGTTTATCGTTTCCAGCAGTGAAAACCGATGTTGAAAATTTTTAATTGTGATCTTCATATTCACACCTGCCTGTCGCCCTGCGCTGAGCTGGACATGCATCCACAGGCCCTGGTGCAAAGGGCACTGGAACAAAAGCTAGACATAATTGCCATTAGCGACCACAACGCTTCCGCGAATGTCCCATATGTCATGGCAGCCGCAGCCGGAAAAAAAATTCATGTCATCCCGGCCATGGAAATCACGACCAGTGAAGAAGTACACCTGCTGGCTCTTTTTGAGTTCCTCTCTGATCTCTTGCAGTTTCAGACCGTTATCGATCAACACTTGTTCGGAGAAAATGATGAAACCCGCTTTGGCGTTCAGGCTATTGTCAACGAACAAGGCGAAGTGGAAGGATTAAATAATCAACTGCTCATCGGCGCGACGGATTTATCGATTGATACGCTCATCGATAACATTCATCAATTGAAAGGTCTCGCCATCCCCGCACATATCGACCGGGAAAGCTTCAGCGTCCTCAGCCAATTGGGCTTTATTGACGACAACTCCCGTTTTGACGCGTTGGAAATTTCAAAATCGACGGGTATCGAACAGGGACGTATCCGTTATGGAGATCTGAGTCATTATCCGTTTCTCACATCCTCCGATGCCCATTTCATCAGGGATATAGGAACATCGACAACAAATATTCTTATGGAAGAACCGACATTCGCTGAACTGAAAATGGCCCTCTCCAAACAGAGCGGCCGGCGCATTATGGAGTAGAAATGCTTACGCTTGCCGATCATATTCTGGATATCGCTGAAAATTCCGTTCGAGCCGACGCAAAGTTGATTGAAATCAGCATTGAAGAAGATTCGCAGAAAGATTGCCTTACCATTGAGATTAAAGATGATGGCCAAGGTATGAGTCAGGAAGTTCTGAAAAAAGTCCTGGATCCCTTTTATACGACTAAAACGGTTCGACGTGTAGGTTTGGGACTACCGCTTCTTAAGGATGCCGCCTACCGATCCGGCGGGACGTTTCATCTGGAATCTCAAGAAAATTCAGGAACTAAGGTTACAGCCACCTTCGGCTTACATCATTTGGACAGGCAGCCCCTGGGTTCTATAATTAACATAATAATAATTCTGATTATTTCTAATTCTGATGTTGATTTTTTTTACAAACACAGGCATAATGACCGGCGGTTTGGATTGGACACCCGTGAAATACGCAAAGAAATCGATGATGTACCGATTAATCATCCTGAGATAATAAAATATATCCGGGGCGTTATTGAAGAAGGATTACGCGAGATCGAACCTGAAGCATAGCCCGCCCCAAAGATCGAGGAGGAAGTAGATGAAAGCCGAAGATACAGAATTATTGAAAGAGTTCACCCCGGAACAAGTAGCAAAGCTTGAGCGCCATCATTGAAAAGCACAAGGGAAAGCCGGGCGGACTGATCCCCGTCCTGGAAGAAGCGCAGGTCGCTCTTGAATATCTGCCCTTATCCGTGCAGAAAAAGATCGCCGCCGGATTGAATCTACCTTTGAGCCGCGTCTATGGCGTTGTCACGTTTTACTCGTTTCTTCACCATGACCCCGCGCGGCAAACATACCGTCCGCGTCTGTCTTGGGCACAGCCTGTTACGTGCGCGGCGGCAAAGCGCTCGCCGAAACCCTGGAAAAACAGTTCGGCATTAAAGAAGGCGAAACGACGGCGGACCGGATGTTCACCTAGAATCCGTCCGCTGCCTGGGCGCTTGCGGATCTGGGGCCCGTCATCGTCATCGACGAGATGTTCATGGCCGTGTGAAACCGGGGAAAATTAAGGAAATATTGAGCCAATACAATTAATTTCAATTAGAGGAGGAAACGCCGATGGCGAAACTGACTATCGATGATTTAAAGAAAATCAAAGAAAAAGTGCATACAGAGATGGCTTTGCGGGAAGGCGACCACCGGGTCAAAGTCACCGTTCATATGGGAACTGCGGCATCGCTTCCGGCGCGAAGGAAGTCATGGATACCCTGCTTGGACGAAATCGAAGAAGCCGGTGTGCATGATGTTATCGTCACCACATCGGGTTGCATGGGACTTTGCAGCCGCGAACCGCTGGTCACCGTCGAAGTCCTGAATCAGGAACCGATTAAATATGAATATATGAATCCGAACAAGATGCGACAGATTTTCAAAAGACATGTTCTGGAGGGGGAGATCCAGACACCGTTCGTTCTGGCAAAAGGCGCTGAAACCATTAAATAATGTACTATCCATCATGCAGCGGATAATCTTCATGCATGATTATTTCTTAAGGAGGATGTTGGATCCAGATGAAAGTATTTCGTTCACACTTGTTGCTTTGCGGAGGCACCGGCTGTCATGCTTCCGGCAGTCTCGACGTCAAAAATGCCATGCTCGCAGAAATCGTAAAAGGAGACTTGCCGAAGAAATAAAAGCTGTGGAAACGGGCTGCAACGGTTTTTGCGCCATGGGGCCCATCATGGTCGTTTACCCGGAAGGCGTCATCTACATGACGATCAAACCGAGGATATTCCGGAATTGGTCGAAGAACATCTGGTCAAGGGAAGGATCCTGGAACGACTGCTTATACCGTGAACCGGGCACGGACAGAAATCATTCCCACCATGCAGGAGATTCCCTTCTTCGCCCTTCAGGAACTGCGGGTCCTAAAGAACCGCGGCCTCATCGATCCCGAAAAAATCGAAGAATATATCGCCCGGGACGGTTACGCCGGCATGGCCAAGGCCCTGACCGAGATGACCCCGGAGCAGATCGTCAAGGAAGTTCTCGATTCCGGTCTGCGCGGACGCGGCGGCGCCGGATTCCCCACGGGCTTGAAATGGAAATTTGCCGCTCGTCCACAGGGCGACGTCAAATATGTCCTCTGCAACGCCGACGAAGGCGATCCCGGCGCGTTCATGGACCGCAGCGTTCTGGAGGCCGATCCGCACGCCGTTCTGGAAGGCATGGTCATCGCCGCCAAGGCCATCGGCTCTCATCATGGCTACATCTACTGCCGCGCGGAATATCCGCTGGCCATTCACCGCCTGAATATCGCCATCGCCCAGGCCAAAGAAGCGGGTCTTCTGGGCAAGGATATTCTGGGTACGGGTTTTAATTTTGACCTGGAGATCTACCAGGGCGCCGGCGCCTTCGTCTGCGGTGAAGAAACCGCCCTGATGACCTCGATTGAAGGCAAGCGCGGCATGCCCCGTCCCCGGCCGCCCTTCCCCGCCGTCGCGGGTCTCTGGCAGAAACCCAGTATCCTCAATAACGTGGAAACCCTGGCCAACATCGGACAGATCATCCTGCGAGGCGCCAGCTGGTACGCCAGCATCGGCACGGAAAAGAGCAAGGGCACGAAAGTCTTCGCCCTGACCGGTGATGTCAACAACGTGGGCCTCGTGGAAGTCCCCATGGGAACGAAGCTGGGCACGATCGTATTCGATATCGGCGGCGGCATTCCCAAAGGCAAAAAGTTCAAGGCCGCCCAGCTGGGCGGACCCTCCGGCGGCTGTATCCCGATTCAGCATCTCAATGCCCCCGTCGATTACGAGAAAGTCGCGGAGCTGGGCGCCATCATGGGTTCCGGCGGACTGATCGTCATGAACGAAGACAACTGCGCGGTCGATATGGCCCGGTTCTTCATGGATTTCTGCCAGGATGAATCCTGCGGCAAGTGCACCCCCTGCCGTGAAGGCACCAAGCGCATGCTGGATATCCTGACCGACATCACCCAGGGAAAAGGCAAAGCCGGCGATATCGAACTGCTCGAAGAGATGGCGGGCGTCATCAAAGACGCGGCGCTGTGCGGTCTGGGACAAACCGCCCCTAATCCCGTTTTGAGCACCATCCGTTATTTCCGGAAAGAATACGAAGAACATATCTATGAACATCGCTGCCGCGCGACCGTCTGCTCGGCCATGTTCAAATCACCCTGCCAGCACACCTGCCCGATTGAAATGGACATCCCGTCCTACATCGCGCTGGTTCGTGAAGGACGCTTTGAAGACGCCTATAAGATTCTGCTTCAGACCAACCCCTTCCCGTCCGTCTGCGGCCGTGTCTGCGATCATAAATGCCAGTGCAAGTGCCGCCGCGGCAAGATGGATGAAGCCACTGGCCATCAAGTTCCTGAAACGCTTCATCACCGACAACGCACCGCGTCCGAAGACCGACGCCGTACCGGTAACCCGCAAGGAAAAAATCGCCGTGATCGGCGGCGGTCCCGCGGGCCTTACCGCTGCGCGCGACTTGGCTCTGCGCGGTTATAAAGTAACTGTTTTTGAAGAACTGAACAAAGCAGGCGGCATGCTCCACTGGGGTATTCCCTCCTACCGTTTGCCCCGCAACATTTTGCAGGGCGAAATTGACGACATCACATCCCTGGGCGTCGAGATCCGTCTCAACACCCGCGTCGGCCGTGACATTTCTTTTGAGCAGATTGAAAAGGACTTTGATTTCTTCTATCTGGCCACCGGCGCACATAAGAGCCAGAAAATGGGCGTGGCCGGCGAAGACCTGGGCAACGTATTCGGCGGCGTTGAATTCCTGCGCGACTTCAACAACAACGAAGAAAAATGGCTCAAAGGCGAAAAAACGCTGGGCAAGAAAGTGGCCGTCATCGGTGGTGGTAACTCGGCCATTGACGCAGCCCGTGTTGCGCTTCGTCTCGGTTCTGATGTCACCATTCTCTATCGACGTTTAAGACAGGATATGCCGGCGGCTGAAGAGGAAATCAAGGCAGCCGAAGAAGAAGGCATCAAGATTGAATACCTGGTTGCCCCGTTAAAAATTGACGGCGCGAAAGGCAAGGTCGGTTCCATTACCTGTCAGCGGATGACGCTGGGTGATTTTGACAACAGCGGACGCAAGAAACCCGTCCCCGTCGCCGGTTCCGAATTCACGTTGAACGTGGATGCCATTGTCGCCGCCATCGGCCAGGTGCCGGACATGAGCTTTATCGATAAAAAGATCGGCGTCGAAATCAACAAGTGGGATTGCTACAATGTGGGCAAAGGCTATAAATCCCGCACGACGAACCCCCTCTACTTCGCGGGCGGCGACGCAGAAACAGGCCCTGACACCGTTATCGCAGCTGTCGGCGCCGGCCATCAAGCCGCTGACGATATCGACGCGGCTATCCGCGTAGCCAATGGCGATCCTGCCTACGTTAAACCGGCATTGGCAGATATCTTTGTGCCGTTGGTGATTGATGAAGAATCAGAGGAAACACCTCAAATGCTGATGCCTGAAATGCATCATGCCACCCGCAAGATGAGTTTCGCGGAAGTTGAATTGGGCTTCAGCCGTGAAGACGCCATGAAGGAAGCCTGTCGTTGCCTGCGTTGCGACGCGGCCGTATAATTGGGTAGGCATAAGTCGTCAAGAGGTTTGTCCGGCAAGGACAAACCTCTTTTTTTGTTTATTCTTTTAATATAAGATAAAACCATGATCAATCAAAGGATTGAAGAAGATTTATTAGGCGAACTTAAAGTTCCAAAGGATGCTTACTGGGGAATTCACACCCAGCGTGCCATAAACAATTTCCGTATCAGTGGCCGGAGCGTAAACCCATCGCTCATTCGAGCGCTGGCCAGAGTGAAAATGGCCTGTTGTCTGGCCAATGCAGAAACGGGTTATCTGTCTCAGGACAAATCTCTGGTAATCCAAAAGGCCTGCCTGGAGATATCGGAAGGATTGCTTGCCGATCAGTTCCCCGTGGATGCCATGCAGGGCGGCGCGGGAACTTCAACGAACATGAATCTTAATGAAGTCATCGCCAATCGCGCGCTAGAACTTTCCGGCGGCCAAAAAGGCGATTACCATCTTATTCATCCACTGGAAGATGTTAATCTGCATCAATCCACCAACGACATCTATCCCACGGCTCTAAAAGTTGCCGCTATTTTTCGTCTCCGGGATTTGTCTAAAGCTATTTCCGGCCTGCAAGGCGCATTTCAGGAGAAGGAAAAAGAGTTTGCCGGAATCGTAAAACTGGGACGGACAGAATTACAGGACGCCGTCCCCATTACGCTCGGCGCTGAATTCTCTGCCTTTGCCGAAGCATTTTCGCGCGACCGCTGGCGAACCTTCAAATGCGAGGAACGTCTACGGGTGGTAAATCTGGGGGGAACAGCCGTGGGAACAGGGCTTGCCGCACCACGAACCTATATTTTTCTAGCGATTGAAAAATTACGCGAAGTAACAGGTCTGGGACTATCGCGGGGTGAAAACATATTGGGGGAAACCGCCAATGCCGACACCTTTGTCGAGGTTTCCGCCATCCTCAAAGCGCATGCCGTTAATCTGATCAAAATTGCCAATGATCTGCGTCTCATGAATTTACTGGGTGAAATCCATCTGCCACACTTGCAGGCGGGCTCTTCCACCATGCCCGGTAAAGTTAATCCGGTTCTGGCGGAAGCGGCTATTCAGACCGGAATCAAGGTGATTGCCAACGACGGCATCGTGACCGAAACAGCAGCCAGAGGCACTCTGCAAATCAATGAATTTCTGCCGCTGCTAGCCCATGCCCTTCTGGAATCGCTGGATCTGCTGATCAACATCAATGGACTGCTCTCTGAACATGTGCGCGCCATGATGGCCAACAAAGAAAAGTGCGAAGAATATTTTAATGCCAGTCCCATGATCATCACGGCTCTATTGCCGGTTATTGGTTATGAAAAAGCAACACAGTTCATTGCGGAATTTTCTTCCGGTAACGGGGAAAATATGCGGCAGTTTCTGGAAGAAAAGCTAGGCAAAGAATTAATCGATCAGATATTCTCTCCCTATCAGTTAACAGCTCTGGGCTATAAAGATAGTAAATCATGAATAATACACCAAAAGGAAACCGAATACATATTGCACTCTTAGGACGAACCAATGTAGGCAAGTCCAGTTTGCTGAATTTAATACTCGGCCAGGACATTGCCATCACCTCGCCTGTTGCCGGAACCACCAGCGATGTGGTGGAAAAAGCCATGGAGCTGCTGCCGCTCGGACCTGTGCTGTTTCTGGATACGGCTGGTCTGGATGACATATCGGAATTATCCGGTGCACGATTGGAAAAAACGGCCAAAGTATTTGATCGCGCTGATGTCATTATTTTGGTTACCGAAGCGGATACCTGGACGGATTTTGAACAAGCCGTTCTAACTGAAGCACAAACCCGCAAGATTCCAATGCTGGTGGTCATCAACAAAATTGATTTGCAAAAGCCTTCCCCTGAGCATCTGAAATTTCTGCAATCCAAATCAGGATGGATTCTGACGGTTTCCTGCATCGACGAAACCAAGCGCCGGAATTATCTGGAAGCCTTAAAGCAGCAATTGCTGGAAGTTGCTCCGGCGGATTTTGGAGGAAATCCTTCGCTCATCGGTGATTTACTCCCGCCGGGAGGTCTGGCTGTTTTAGTGGTCCCCATTGATTTGCAGGCGCCCAAAGGCCGCCTGATTCTACCGCAGGTACAGACCATCCGTGACGCACTCGACAACGACGCTATGACGCTTGTCGTCAAAGAAAGAGAACTGACCGCGTCACTCGCCAATCTAAAAACTCCGCCCGCTATCGTCGTGACGGATTCCCAGGCCATCCTTAAAGTCACAGCCGATGTTCCGCCAGAGATTCCGGTGACCACCTTTTCCATCCTCTTTGCACGGGAAAAGTCAGACCTGGTCGTCATGGCACGAGGAGCGGCAGCCATTGGACATTTACAGCCGGGTGACCGGGTTTTAATCGCCGAGGCCTGCTCGCATCACGCGCTGGAAGACGACATCGGTCGAGTGAAAATCCCCCGCTGGCTCAGGCAGTATGTTGGAGGCGATTTACAGATAGATACGTCTGTGGGGCGGGATTATCCCGATGATTTAAAAAAATATAAGCTGATTTTCCATTGCGGCGCCTGCATGATGAATCGCCGGGAAATGCTCAACCGCCTGCGCAAAGCCAACGAAGCAGGCGTTCCTGTAACCAACTATGGTATCGCCATATCTTTCCTGCAAGGCGTGATCAAGCGAAGCCTAGCGCCCTTCCCTTCAGCACTCCTGGCATTTGAAAATGAAATGAAAAACAAAAAGTAAACAGAATCCTTCTTTTCCGTGTTTCGTTAGTTCTTAACCATGTAGCTTTTTCTACTGGAGTCTTCAGCTTACATCCTCTAGCACTTCTCGCAGGGCCAGATCTTGATAGGCATGGAAAAGCTTATGGCAAAACACATCCCATCTCCGACAAATATTCATCGTTTTTTCATCCAACTGGAAAAGATTGGTGTAAGCCACCATTTCGGTAATTTCAGCGGACAATTCCGAAATGATGGTTTCATCCAGGCCGGAAAGAATATTCCGCACGAATTCCGCCGGTGCATACCAGGCGCTAGCTTGTTGCAAATCGCGATGGATTTGCGTCAAAAGGACATTTCTCGGACCTTCCCAAAGTTCGTTAATGGCGGAATCTCGGTATAGGCGCGGCAACGACGAAAAATCCTCCATGACTCCGTGGCCGCCGAAGATGGACATGGCTTCGCGGATGACGTCCGTACAATCCCAGGCAGTGGCCATCTTCTGCAGCATGATGAGTTCCCGTATATCAAAACGCTTCCTGCGGGCAGCGTCCGATGCATCCTTGGTCGGACTTCCTTCAGGCATCAGAAAACCCGAATACAATTTGAAAGCTCCGGCAGTCGTTCTTTTAGCAATATGATCGATCTTGTTTAGCTGCACTGCGACCAGCGGGAATTGACCGATCGTCATGCCAAAAGCATCCCGGAACTCAGAATACTTCTTTGCTTCACGAACAGCCCGTGTCATAAAGGCTGCGGCGGAAAGCCCGACGGTCAGGCGTGAGTATGTCAGGACGATGCCAACAACATTGGCCACACCTTTTTCCAGAGGACCGACCGGATAGGCTCTGGCGCCGTTGAACGTCAGTTCTGCCGTGGTCAGTTCACTGGTTCCCATTTTCCACTTGATCCGGTCAATGGTGTAACCGTTTCTGATTTCCTTTTCTTTATTACCGGGAAGCCAGGAGGGTACCACAAAAAGGGCGACTTTTTCCGAGCTGCTTGGTTTTGCCGTCACCACGGCATAATCGGCGTGCGTTGCCGAACAGAAGAACTTGGTCCCATAAATCCTCCAGGTACCGCCTTCCTGGACAGCTTCCAGCACATTCGCCGGCACATCCGAACCACCCTGGATTTCCGAAAGGTACTGGGCGCCGATGGCAAAATCGCCCTGAATGCCCTCTTTACAATGGCTGAGAATTTTTAGTGTTTCCGGCGTATCGGCATACTTTTCGAGAAGCTTGACCAGGCCTTCCGTGCAAGTGATGGGGCAGCTGACACAGGCCTCGCCATTCTGGTAAATCAAGTACATTTTAATCAGCTTAACCCACGGGGACGTTTTGTCAGCAAAGAAAGCTTCGGAGAAAACTTCTTTTTCCAGTATTTCCGTTTCCAGAGGCCGCACAATCCTGTCGATGCGGTTGTGATGGCCGTCATAGTGAAGCATGAAAGGCCTTTTCTCCGGCCGGGCGATGCTGTCGGAAAAGTCACGCCACCGGAAGGATGCTTTCACAGAAACTGCCCGGGCCTCGCTATCAAAGGTCTTCCCTTCGCTACCGGTAAAATGACGCACTACTTTTTGAATGAACGGATCATCGGCATAGTAATCGACTTTTTGTCGCCACTGTAAAAAATTGTTAAAATGGTATGGGTTGTTACGATCGGGTAATGACATGTTAACCTCCTGAGGCTAATCTAATGTTTGTATTTATCCCATAGACCGGACTCCTCACTCGCCTCAAGCTTCACGAATAACGCGTCTCTTACGGCGCGCTTATGCCCAGCGCCAGTTGCAGCCTTTGTCGTTTTGATCAGCCTTCAAGTATCCTCGGGAAATAAAATCATGGATGGTGTTTTCCACCAGCCGGGGTTCTCCGGAAATGGTATTTTTCATTCTTTCGGCCAATATTCTCCCGGCCATATCACCACCCCCGTTTAGCTCTGCGGCTTCGATGAAACCTAATTTTTCGACCAGGTCTTCCTTGAGAATGGCAAAGGTAATGTTCATCCGATATTGGCCTTCAACGCGCATATCATCGTACGGCGTGTTCTTTCCCGTCAGGTAGTCGTCCAGTACCTTCTGCCAGTCGCTGTTGATCTCCACATCGTATAGAGCGACAAAATCGCGGATGTCCTGGGCAGAAAGTTCCGCTGTTTTCACAATCGCGTCATTGGCGTCGTATTTTGACCAATCCCTTGTTAATATTTTCAGATCATAGTCGCCTACTTTCTCGCACAAGGTTGTGCCTGGAAAAGGCGCAAGATAATGATAGCCGTAAAATATATCCAGACTTCTGGCAAACGCATCGGTTCGTTTCAGCGTATCTTTCGTTTCACCCGGCAACCCGACCATGAAGGAAGCATGAGCCAGCATGCCCGCCTGCTTACACATCCCGACCGCGTTTTTCACCTGCTCAAGTTTAATGCCCTTGCGAACTCTTTTCAGCATTTCCGGACAGCCCGATTCCACACCAAAACTGATGCCGTCGCATCCCGCGACAACCATCGCGTCAAACATTTCCTGGTTCACAGTATCCACACGGGCAAAAGCGCTCCAGGTGAATTTTAAATTTCTTTCTTTGATGCCGTTGCAGATCTCTTTGACCCGGTTCGTATCCGAAGCAAAAAGGTCATCGGCAATGTTGATGCGCTCGAAGCCCAGATTGAGAATCTGTTCCATTTCGTCGAGCACCAGCTCCGGATTGCGACGGCGCACCTTTGATCCGACCATCTTCCGTCCCAGGCAAAAGATGCAGCCATGAGGACATCCGCGACCGGTAATCATGCTAACCGGATAACCCAACGCCCGATAACGTGAGATGGGCAACAAGCGCCGCGCGGGTAAAGGGATGCGGTCAACATCCACAATAAAATCTCTTTTGCCGTTGTTGACGATTTCACCATCAATCCTGTATGCGATACCCTGGATACAACTCCATTTATTTTTCTGCCGAATAAGCGGCGCGAATTCAATAATCGTATCATCCGCCTCACCGATAAAGATCACATCGATTTCCTGATATGTTTGCAGCGTCTCTTCTACAGTAAATGATACATGCGGCCCGCCCATCATCGTGAGAATATCCGGATTGATGCTTTTAACATCGCGCAGAATCCGCTGCGCGTCATAAAAATTCATTGTGACCGAACCCGCGCCCACGGCGTCCGGTTGAAAGTCGGCCAGTTGCCTGGCCAGTTTCTCTTTTGAATAACAGGAGATGATATAGTCGAAAACACACACTTCACAGCCTGCCGCTTCGAAGGCTGCGGTGACATAAGCGATGCCCAGCGGCGGTGAGGGATACTCTTCCAGAGGATAAGGGGCGGCAATGATTGCAACGCGCATGCTCAATCTCCCCTGCGAGGGAGAAGCAACGATCTAAACCAGCCCGCCAGAGTGTTGCCTTTCATCATGTCGCGATCGATCATTTCAAATTCTCCGGCCAGTTTGGCGGGATCAGAAAGCCACTCCATCCTGGTCTTTAAGGGTTTAGACGGATCCAAATATTTTATAACAGCTGCCGGGTTTCCGGCGGCAATAGCGTTTGTCGGAATATCTTTTACAACGATCGAACCAGCGCCTATAATGGCGTTATCACCGATAGTCACTCCCTTGCATATAATAGCGCTTTCGCCAAGCCAGACATTATTGCCAATACTAACCGCCTGCGTGTTACCTACCGGCAAACTGCGATCGTATAAATCATGCCAATCGGAATCGCTAATACTGACATTTTGCGCCGTCATACAGCCATCACCAATCGTTACGGAGGTAGCAGCCATTATTCTTGTGCCCGGACAAATTAAGCAACATTGGCCGATTTCAATTTTTCCTGAACCCTTCCACACAGGCCAGACGGTAAATCTCACTTTTTTATCAGGGGTGCCAATAACCGTTGAATAATCTCCTAAAAAAACCGGGCCGCCGAATACTTCTACCTGCCAAGGTTTCATAAAAACCAAACCACGACCAAAATATTCGAATTGAGGAGCCAGAAAATATTGTGCATACCTCTTCTGAAACTTGTTATAGAAACGCTTAAGGTAGTATGGACGATGATCCTTCTGCAAAGCATTACTCTTTTCAAAATGATTTATCGGACAATATCATTCACAAAATTAACCGTTGGAAAAATGCGGTAAGATTTTCAGAAAATTATGATTGCCGTTCTTGCCAAAAGTGATGATTAAATATTTTTGCGGCTGGTGTGATACCGTTTAAGGCGTCCCAAGCCATGAGAACCGCCGCCGCCGTCCAACCGGTTTTTTCTTCCGGCCAGATCACACTGTCGGGAAACGTCACGCCCATCCAGTAAGAACCGTCGGAATTTCGTTTATCGCCCAGCCAGCTGAAAATTGTCCTTGCTCGATTATCGTCTCCGATAGCGGCCAGCGTCAGGACGAACTCCGATGTTTCGGCTATCGTAACCCAGGGACGGTCGCTTACGCAACGCACCCCCCAGTCGGGTACCACAAATTTATCCCAGAGATGATCAATCCGTTTCTTAGCCTCTTCGCCGCTGATAGCTCCGCAGAGAATCGGGTAATACCAGTCCATCGAAAAACGCGACTTGATCATATTAAAAAGATCGGGCCGGTTGCGAATGGTTTCGCCCAGAAGCTCTTTGGCATTCTGCCAACTGGGTCGCTTAATCCCCAACACCTCGGCAACGGCCAGCGCGCACTTGATACTCATATAAATCGAACTGCACCCGGTCAAAAGCGCCATCTTATCCATGACGCCATCCCGGTTTCTGGCCCAGTAGATTTCGCCGTCAGGCGCCTGCATATTGATCGCGTATTGGATGCCGCGCAACACCGACGGCCACATGGTTTTGAGAAAATCAACATCACCCGTGATCAGATAGTGATGATAAACGCCTACGGCAATATAGGCGGCAAAATTTGTTTCTTTCGTCGAATTGATGATGATGCCATCTTTGGTTTCCGACCACCAGCTGCCGTCAGCCAGCTGTGTTGAAGCCAGCCACTGATAGGCGCGCTCGGCCTGGCTGAAATATCCGGCAATACTCAAACCCATTGCGCTTTCAATATGATCCCAGGGATCCGTTTTACCGCCGACGGACCAGGGAATCTCGCCATTGTCCTTTTGCAAGGCCGCGATAAAATCGGCGACTTTCTCTACCTCGATGGGTTTAATCGCTTCGCTTAATGATACGTTCAATTCCATAGTCTCAGCCCTTTTTCAGATAAAACACGATGCTCTTACCGATCAGCGGATTCAATAATTCTTCCAGAATCCGCACCGAACGCGGTCTGCTCATAATATCCCATTCCAGGAACTTTCTATAATAGCGCACAAACACGTTGCTTTCATTACTGGAACCTACCAGGCATTTGATCCACCAGTAAGGCGCGTGCAGCGCATGTCTGTAATTGATCTTCCAGCACAGGAATCCGTAATTTGTCAACATCTCTTTGAGTTTTTTCTTCTTATAAATACGGATATGTCCGCCTTCATTATTATGATACTCCGTGGAAATCAGCCAGCAGATTCTTTCAGAAAAATAGCGCGGTACGCTGACGACTAAGTTTCCATGCGGTTTGAGCACGCGAACCAGTTCGGAAAGCGCTTTATCATGTTCGGGAATGTGCTCAAGAACTTCCGAGCAGATCACACAATCGAATGACGCGTCGTCAAAAGGAAGAGCGTTGATATCCGCCTGTGTAACTTGAAAGTCGGAAGAAAGAGCATCGGGCATGTTTTTTAGGGCGGCCAGCGCATCTGCCACATCTTTGACGTTACGGTCGATGCCGACAATTTTCAAGTCCGGCAGTTTGGCCAGAGCACGCAAATGCCTGCCGCTGCCGCATCCGGCATCCAGTACCACAGAGCCTGGTTTTAACTGCAGATCATGAAAATCGACGGTAACCATTCATTGCCTCACGATAGACTTCGACCACTTCCTCGGCGGCTTTCTTCCAGCTGAAAACTGAATTGACGCGATGAAGCCCGGCCTGCGCATATTTTTTTCTTTCGTCGGGAGCATTCAACAAATACGTAATGGCGCCGGCCAGCGCTTTTGCGTCAGCGGGCGGAACGATCATTCCCGCGTCTCCCACCACTTCCGGCAGAGCTCCGCCGGATGTGGAAATCAGCGGCACGCCACTGGCCATCGCCTCGGCGGCAGGGATGCCAAAACCTTCATAAAGCGACGGCACAACGGCAATCGTTGATTGAGCGTAGTAATCGGCAAATTCCTCATTTTCAATACGTCCGGTAAAGTGGACAATATCACGCACGCCCAGTTTGGCCACCAGGTTTTCAATGATGCCGTCCTTCTTGGGCTGGCCGATAACGGTCAACTTGATCGGCTGTTTCTTCCGAATCTCCGCTACCGCCTCCAAAAGAAAATTGAGACCCTTTAAAGGCGTGTCCGCGCTGTTGGTTACAATCAGCGAATTTTCCGGCCTCGGGCCGTTTTGTTTGGGATAAAAAAATTCATTATTGATGCCGTTATGCACGACGCGGAATTTATTTTCGTCCAGGGAGAATTCTTTGGCTATGTCTTTTTTTGTGAATTCCGACACCGTGATGATATGGGAAAAGTTTTGCGCCACTTTCAACTGCATATTGATAAACGAGTACCACCGGTGAACACGGAATTTTTGGCGGAGCGTTTTGGCCACTTTATATTCTTCCTGCCGGTCCACTGTGATCGGATGATGAATCGTGACAAGGGTCGGCATGATTTTTTGTGCAAGCCTCCCGATTCCATAAGCAAGGCACTGATTGTCATGAACAATGTCATAATCGTTTTTGTGCTTTTTCAGATAGGCATAAACCCGCTCGCCGAAAGTAAAAGGCTCCGGGAAACTACCCGTGCAGACATTTAAGAATTCATACATATTAATTGGATTAGCCAAATCGCGCAGTCTTTCCGGCCAGAAAAGATGATCCGCAGAATAGAGATCGAGACTGGGCATTTTAATCAGGCGCACATTATCGTCCAGATGAGGATAAGGAGGCCCGGAAATAACATCCACCTGATGTCCTTCATCGGCTAATGCCTTGCTTAAATGCTTTATGTAAACACCCTGCCCGCCGCATGTGGGATTACCCCGATACGTCAGCAGGCAGATATTCAACGGCCTTGAACCTGAATTTTCCTTCACGCACAGGCCCTCTGAACAATCTTTTGAGAATTTTCAAACATGATGACGATTTCTTTCTCGGACAATCCCGCGCCACGGGCTATATTCGTGGCCATTGTACGGCCGACATAATCGCCCGGCGCATGAGCATCGTTATTCAGCACCAGTTGCGCGTTACATTTTCTGGCCATTTGAGCGACATGGCCATTGCTAAAGCTATGACCTCGGCGGGTGGTAATTTCAAGAAAGATTCCTTTCTTGACAGCAAGATGAACTTCTTCTTCGGTAATCAGGCCCGGATGGGCAAGAATATCAATGCCGGCTTTAATGGCAGCCAGATTGGTACCAGCAGGTACGGGTTCCGTCAGGGTTTCCCCATGGACAACAACAATCTTTGCCCCCAATTTCCTGGCTTCGGTTGCCAGCAAGGCGAGATCGGAAGGATCAACATGCGTCAATTCCAGGCCCGGCAAAACCCGAATTTTGCCTTTTTCCGTTATCTTTGCACAAACCTTAATCATTCTGGGAAGAATGAAATCGATATTGGAACAATCGGCATGATCGGTAATGGCGATCGTCTTGTACCCGGCGGCATAGGCCCGCTGGGCTGACTCGGACGGAATAAGCTCACCGTCGCTGAAAATTGAATGGGTATGCAGATCAATCATTTCAAACATCTATCACCGGGATTTCTAAAATTCTAAAACCTGTGGTCACTTAGCAAATTTAGGACCGGGAGTCAATAAAGATCATGACATAGCTACCCGATTAAAAGCATGCGTGTTCTTCGATCCGGCACGAAATCGTCAAATACGGCTTTCCAAGACAATCATTTTACTCTCTGCCTATGCTTTGCCGGGACTGACAAATTCATACGAAACCGCCCCTCCCCTCTCTCTACCTGCATGTTTTTCCTTGACTTTGGTAATATGATATTGTTATTTGTCCTTCACTTGTCTCACAATAAAAAAATAATTGTTTAATCATCTTGTCCAATCAATTTCTACAAGGAGAGTATGTTATGGAAATTAATAAGGTTTGTGTTTTGGGTGCCGGCTTAATGGGTAACGGTATTGCACAGGTTTGTGCTCAGGCGGGTTATGAGGTTGCTTTGCGCGATATCGAACAAAAATTTGTTGATGGTGGAATGAATACGATTAAAAAAAATCTTGGCCGCGATGTTGAAAAAGGAAAGATGACGCAGGATCAAATGAACGCGATTCTGGCACGTATTAAGCCGACGTTGGATTTGAAGGAAGCGGCTGCCGGGGCGGACATTGTTGTCGAAGTTGTCATTGAAGTCATGGACGTCAAGAAAAAAGTATATGCCGAACTCGAAGCAGTTGTCCCCAAACATTGCTTGTTTTTCACGAATACATCGGGACTGAGCATTACGGAAATGGCGGCAGTGACGGGCAGACCGGACCGCTTTATCGGCACGCATTTTTTCAATCCTGTTCCGGTGATGCGCCTGCTGGAAATCATCCGCGGCCATCAAACTTCCGATGAAACGCTTGAGGCTGCAAGACAATGGGGTAAAAAGATCGGCAAAGACGTCATCATTGTCAAAGAAGCCCCGGCATTTGTTGTGAACAGAATTCTCTGCACGATGCTCAACGAGGCCTTCTTTGTTCTGGACGAGGGCTTGGCCTCGGCTGAAGATATTGACAAAGGCATGGTCTTGGGATGCAATCATCCGATTGGCCCTCTGGCGCTGGCCGACCTTGTCGGCAATGAAACGTTATTGCGCGTGGTTGAGGGATTGCACCGGGAACTGGGCGATAAATACCGTCCCGCACCTATTTTAAGAAAGCTGGTCCGCGCCGGAAATTTCGGACGAAAAACCGGCAAAGGGGTTTACGATTACAGCAAATAATAATTTATCCTCAGGTGGATATTTCAAATGCCGTCACGGTAGTCTAAGTATTAAGGAGAAACGCTTATGGATTTCGAACTGACAGAAGAGATGAAAATGTTGAAGGAGATGGCCTATAAATTTGCCGTGGCGGAAGTCGGTCCGATTTCGCAGGAATGCGATGAACATGAAAAATACCTGCCGGAAATTCGAATCAAGGCGGCCCAAAATGGTCTAGTCGGCGCATGGATTCCGGATGAATATGGCGGGTCCGGTGCCGGTATTTTGGGCAATACCATCATCACGGAAGAAATCTCCAAAGTGGATATGGGTATCGGCCTGAATATTGTTGCCTCGGGTTTCGGCTGTGAATCCATTCTCAATTACGGCACCGAAGAACAGAAAAAGACCTATTTGCCACCGGTATGCGATGGGACAAAAGTCTGCGCCGGCGCTTATACCGAACCGAATGCCGGAACGGATGTTTCCGGTTACAAAACCCGGGCCGTCAAAGACGGCAAGGACTATGTGATTAACGGTAATAAAATGTTCATCACCAACGGTACGGTTTGTGATTTTATGGTGGCACAGTGCATCACCAACCCGGAAGAAAAAAAGCATAACAGCTTCAGCCTGATTATTATTCCGGCGGACGCCAAGGGCGTGACGCGCAATAAATTACATGGTAAAATGGGTATTCGCGCCAGCGATACGGCGGAAATTGCTTTGGAAGATGTGCGTGTTCCGCAATCCAATCTGGTGGGAAAGGAAGGGCACGGCTTTCGTCAACTCATGCACTTTTTCGACATTACCCGCGTGATGGTATCCGGCCAGGCACTGGGACTCTCGGAAGCTTGTCTGGAAACCAGCATTAAATATGTCAAAGAAAGAACAGCCTTTGGCGCGCCACTGGGTTCCTATCAAATGACTCAGATGAAGCTAACTGAAATGGCGATCCGCATTGAAGCGCTGCGCGGTCTTGTTTACAAATCGGCCTGGCTGATCGATCAGGGGAAGCCTGATTACACGCTTGCCGCGATGGCTAAATTCTATGGCGGACAGACAGCGGTCTTCTGCGCCAATTATGCCGTGGAAATGCACGGCGGCTATGGCTACATTGAAGAGTATCCTGTTCAAAAATGGTATCGGGATGCGAAAATTCTGGAGCTTTACGAAGGAACCAAGGAAGCCGAAATTATGACGATTGGAAGGGCTTTGCAAACAAGGTGATAAAAAGCAGGGAACGATTTCATCCGACACGAATGGCCTCGTGTACCCTTCAGGGTATTGCCGCTTCAATTTCCTTCAGATTGGTCTAGTCACTTGATGGATTCCCGCATAAAGGCCTACAACTGAACGTCAAGGACTTTCATCTTTCCATCTCTCTTGGCGTTATTCCAGGCGCATTCTACGTTACGCTTTTTCGTCATGGTAAGCGATAACACGATTTCGTCCCTCACTCTTTGCCTGATAAAGCGCCATATCTGCTTTTTTTATCATCGCTTGACTGTCGAAACCTTGCTGATCAAGCCCCGCAACACCAATGCTTACCGTTATACGAATGTCTTCTCTCTGCTCGTTTTTGTCCACTGGCACCATGATGGATGTTTCAACGGCCTTGCGCAATTTCTCTGCCAGATCAAAAGTATTCGAGATGGGAGTCTGTATTGTCAGAATAACAATTTCCTCTCCTCCATAGCGCGCAACGACATCTGTGGCTCGAACTTCTTTGATCAGTAACTCGCATAGACTCTTTAAAACACGGTCACCGGTCTGATGTCCGTAACGATCATTGACGGCCTTGAAATGATCAATGTCAATCATCATCATGGACAACGGCATGTCGTATTTGTGGGCTCTTATGGCCTCGCTGGCAATTCTCTCGTCCAGATATCTCCGGTTATGGACACCAGTCAAATGATCTATGATGTTTTCACGCTCAATCTTGGAAAATCGAATAAATTCGGTAGCCGTTTCCAGCGCAAGCGTGCCGGTGAACAATATCATAACAGCCACAAGAAAAAACATTGCGGGTATGATCAGTTTAAAATTTTCATTTAATAAATCCATTGAAGTCAGAAAAATATATACTAAATAACAGAAAACAAAAAAAAGAATCAGCACTCTCAGGTCGTTCCACCTTCTTCGCACGGCTCCTTTCGGGATTTCTTCAATCAGGCGCCGTATGCGGAGATAAGAAACAAATATCAGGCATGCGCCGACAAAGAGTACAATAGTGACAAAATGATTTGTTATGTCTTGCATATCAAAGACTCCACAGCTTGTATTCTTTCCATCACTGCGCGTATATGCCTTATACCCCACAGCAAAATTATCAGTTATCTACCACAATTCAAGTTAGAATTCCGTAGTTTTCTGACTATTTCTACTCGAAAGTATTGTCGGAAATTTTTACAATTTCAGTTTGTCCATAAATCACTATTTCATAATGTCCAATTATATTAACAGCTTAATTTTTTTGCATAAAAATTGCATATCTTTAAGCATTCTGACTACTTACTGACCTGTTGCACGTTTTCTAGATCCTCTTGGGCTATTAACGCAAACGGTTTTTTACCTTTATTCGGCGTAAAGGTTTCATTCGTCCACGTTGTTAATTTATCAACAAACTACAAGAAAGTGAATTGAGAAAGGAGAGAACGTATGAAGAGCACGGTTTTTTGGAAAAACAGATTTATTTTAGTTGGTATGATTGTTTTTGCAATGCTATTTATTAGCGCATGCTCCGGCGATGAGTATCCCCCACCTAATAATAATAAAAAAGAAGCACTGACCTTTCTCTATGACACCGGTGAAACTCACGAAGTCTGGGGAATGTGGACGGACGGCTCAGGCAGGGAAATGTTGGCCGACAATCCAGAAGGATATGAAACTGTCCAGCAAACATCAAGCCCGGATGGACGTTACCTGGTGTACGTGTTGCATCCACAGGGACAGATGGTGTCAAAAGACATGGAAACAGGTATTGTAACCGTTTTGGTTAATGACGGAGGAAGCAGTTTTGATCCGACGCCATCATACAGTTATGATGGTACCAAGATTGTCTACGCTATGAGCGACGGCAACAGTGATGAATACGGAATCCGTGTCATGAATGCCGACGGGTCCAACATACAGGTTTTGACCACACTCTCGGATGATGTCTCTCCGGCCTTTAACCGCGACGGTACTAAGATCGTTTTTGATCGTGGTTGGAACGGCGATATCATGGTGATGAATTCCGACGGGTCCGAAGAACCCACTCTGGTCAAGGCAGCCAATGGTTCCAAATATGGACATCCTCAGTTCCTTCCAGACGGACGGATCGTCTGTATGCGTAAAACTGATGACAACCAAGACATCGTAGTCATGGACGCCGATGGCAGCAATGAAATCAACCTGACGCCCGATACCCCTGATAGCAATGAATTTGCCCCCACGGTGAATAAGGCTGGCGACAGGATCGCGTTCTCGATAGAGGACAGCAGTGGTAATTACGATATCTACGTGGGTGCGTTTACCGGCACTGCACTCACCGACCTGAAGAATCTGACCGCTGATGTAGACTATGATTGCTGGCGGCCGAGGTATGCTATAGATTTTGTGGAGCTTCCATGATTCAGGTTAAATATAAAAACCAAATTCAAAGGAGAGAAAATATGAAGAAAATTATTTCGTTATTCGCCATCTTGATGTTGATGGCTGTTGCCACCACGGGATACGCGCAGGTGAAGGCAGGATCGGTTCATATTACACCAAACATAGGCATGTATAAGTTTGAAGGCAGTGAAGACATGGACGCCTCGATTGCTCTTGGTCTTCGTGCCGGATACAATTTCACCAAGTATTTTGGTGTTGAGGCTTTTGGACATTGGGCGCCCACCGAAATGACTAATTACGATGGTGAAAAAGTCAACTTTTTCGGCTATGGAATTGAAGCCTTGTTCCACATCCTGCCGGATGGAGCGCTCGTGCCTTTTGTGGCTGTCGGTGTCGGCGGTGTTCACTACTCTAAATATAATCAAGACACCACCGAGAGAGAGGATAATAAGATAGCGGCTGACTACGGCGTTGGGCGTCAAATACTTCCTGTCCGAAAATTGGGCTCTACGCGCCGATGTCCGTCATGTTATTCCTATTGATACTGATTTCGATACGGATACGATGCATAACAATTTACTTGCCACCGTCGGTTTGACCTTTGCTTTCGGCGGTGAAAAGCCTGCTCCTCCTCCCCCTCCGCCCGCGCCGGTCGTTCTTGATTCCGATAATGACGGTGTTCCCGATAATCTGGATAAATGCCCCGGTACGCCTGCCGGTGTTGCGGTCGATAAAGACGGTTGCCCGTTGGATTCCGATAATGACGGTGTTTATGATTATCTGGACAAATGCCCCGGCACGCCTGCCGGTGTTACAGTAGATAAAGACGGTTGTCCTCCGCCGGTCGTTGTCCAGCCCAGGGTAGAAAAGGAAATCATCGAGAAGGGCAGAACCACCCTGAAAGTCTTATTTGATACCAACAAGTCGGTTATTAAAAAAGGTTACTTCGATGATGTGGATGCTCTGGCCGGTGTCATGAAACAATATCCGGATCTCAATGTAACGATTGAAGGGCATACGGATAATGTGGGCAAGGACGCATACAATAAAAAGCTTTCCCAGAGACGCGCCGACGCGGTCAAGGCATACCTGGTCAAGAAAGGCATTGATGCGAATCGTCTGACGGCCGTAGGTTACGGCGAAGAGAAGCCCATTGCTGACAATGCCACGACAGCAGGGAAAGCCGAGAACCGTCGTGTAGAAGCGGAAGCAAATTATATCATTAAGAAGTAGGTAAAAGAGTTTGTAAGCTGTAAGTAATGAAGCCCCCGCGGCATGCGGGGGCTTTCATTGGGTGTTTCTTTTACAATCCTAACGGCGGCCACTATTCAATCTGTTCTCTCCTTGATTGTTAGTGGTTTACGCTCCCGTTCGGCTTCACCCGGCCGTTCGGGAGCGTTCATTGATCCATGGTCAAGCAAAAATCAAATTATTTAATATCGCAATAAGAATCTATTTCTTCTTTTTCGTCATAGTCTTGATTTTCTTCTTGATTGCTTTTTGCTTTTTCTTTGTAGTCTTGGTTTTCTTCTTAATTGTTTTTTGTTCTGACTGGGTGGCGGCCAGTTTCTTGAAAGCTATGTCCCACTTTTCAATGATGTACTTGAGTTCACTGACATTCGCCATGGCACTGACCGGATCATTAACGATCTTGTCTTTGTTCGCTTTCATACCCTCCGTAAAAGCTCGAGTATCAGCTGCCCACTCGTCCTTCATCTGCTCGTCCTTCATCATCTTCTCATGATTCCGGGCAGTAATATTTAGGTTCTTCCAGTCTTCTTCAAGACCGGTAATTGCTGCGTTCGCTTCGGCTGTAGCTATCTTCTTGCCTTCCTGAGCGTCGCTAGCAGCTATATCGAAGACGACCTTGGCAGTAGCATAATTCTGCTTGGCTTCCTCATACTTCTTTTCTCTCATCTCAGCTTCAGCGGCACTCCAGATTTTCTTTGCGGCATCCAGAATGCGAGTGGCGTACTTGTCAGCACCAGATGCCACAGCGGTGTCCATGGCAGCCTTAGCAGCCGACCTCTCAGCCTCAGGGGGTTTTGTACAACCGATGAACATCAGGGTCAGTGCAAGAATAATCATTAACGATAACGATAAGGATTGCTTGAAATGTGCCATAAATTTACTCCTCTTTTGTGATTTTTGTATAGCTTACGATAAAATAATTTGATTAAAAATATGCCTTTCCAGGAGTTTGTCAATGTATTTCTTGGAACAGAATACTTTGCCCAATAATAATTTAGGAAACAGCAACTGTTAAACTTTCTCTTTAAGTTGTCCGGATTGGAAGGCGCCCATGGTGGATTTCACCCATCGTTTTTATCTGTTCTCGAAAAAAGTCTTGTATACCTGATAATGCTCTGTGTCAGTGTATTGAATCGGTTGAATGGGAACATGATTGAAACTGTAGATCAAGGCGTTAGGGCAAGCCAAAAGGATCGGCGAGTGGGTAGCAATAATAAACTGGGCATAACCGGCATCACTGGTTTTTGTCATCAATTCTAAAAGCCTGATTTGGTTTCTGGGCGATAGCGCCGTTTCCGGTTCATCCAGCAAATAAAGCCCTTTGATTTGATAGCGAGATCTGAAGAAAGACATCAGCGACTCTCCATGAGACTGAGTCATCAAAGATTTACCGCCGAAATATTGCAGTTGACCGGGATCAGCAGCCGACCACTCGTCCAGAATCTGCCGGAAGTGACGAAAGTTCTCGGAGCCGAAGAAAGACCCGGGAACTTTGCCTTCCTTCCAGTCGATGGACAGATAATCGCCAAGCTTATCCTCATAGGGATTATGATTGTATCTGGTTGTGCTTGTTTCTTGCCAGATGTGAATACCGCAGGCGTGTGAAATAGCCTGTAGTAACGTTGATTTGCCGGAACCATTTTCGCCGACAAACAAAGTGACCGGCGTCATAAAGACGAGGTGCTGTGTTTTTTGAAAGATAGACAAATTGAAAGGATAAACATCCTCTGCCGGGAATTTTGACGAAAAAAGAGTCACGCTTCGCACATGCATGTGAGCATATAATAACACCGAACCAAACTTGTCAATGGCTTTTCAGGAACAATGACATTACGCCTGCTTCAACTGTCCGGCGACTCTCCTCATTACTGTAATCTCCTCTCCAGCCGATTTCCCTTGTAAAAGACGGCGATAATATTTTCTGTGTCACGGATATTCTTCGTTGGATCTCCTTCAACCAACAGGAGATCAGCGCTTTTCCCTTCTTCGATGACTCCAAAGTCGATGTTCTTGTGAAATACTTCGCGTAGAATTCTTGCAGGCGTGGAAGTTGCGGATATCAATGCCTCTGTTGGAGTAAGCCCTCCTTCCACGAGATGTGCCAATTCGACATGGAGCGATCCGCCTGTGGCAAGGCCAAGGTTCGTAGAATCTGTCCCGGCAAGAATTGTTACACCTTCATCCTATGGCATTTTATTATGGCTTGATGACTTCTCTGGCGATGACGATGCGCTGAATTTCCGATGTGCCTTCATAGATGGTTGTAGCGCGCGCATCCCGATACAGACGCTCGACCTTATAATCTTTCGTATAGCCATAGCCGCCATGAACTTGAAGTGCCATGTAGGCACTCGAGTTGGCTGTTTCCGAAGCGAACAATTTGGCCATGGAGGCTTCTTTTGTAAACTTCAATCCTCTGTCCTTGCGGTCAGCCGCAGCCAGGGTCAGCCAGGAAGCCGCTTCAATCTTTGTCGCCGCATCCGCGATCATGAATTGTATGGCCTGGAACGAGTTGATGGTTTTTCCGAACTGGCGTCTTTGTTGCGTGTAGGAAATGGCTTCATCCAGGCAAGCCCTCGCAATGCCGGTGGCCTGGGATGCAATGCCTATTCTCCCGCTGTCCAGCGCGCGCATGGCCACCTTGAATCCTTCACCGGGGTTTCCGAGCAGGTTTTTTGCGGGGATTTCACAATCTTCAAAAACAAGTTCAACGGTATTGGACGCCCGCAGTCCTAGCTTTTCTTCTTTGGTTCCGATTTTAAAACCGGGCGTGCCTTTTTCGATGATAAAAGCAGAAAGTCCTTTTGTCCCCTTCTCCTGACCGGTTCTGGCGATCAGATTGATGATGTCGGCATACTGGCCATGCGTAATAAAAACCTTCGTTCCGTTAATGATATATTTGTCCTTCTTCAGGATGGCGGTGGTCGTCATCGAGCCGGGATCAGAGCCCGCACCCGGTTCCGTCAGTGCAAAAGCGCCCAACAGCGAACCTTCGGCAAGTCCGGTCAACCATTTTTCTTTCTGTTCTTTGTTGCCGAATTTAAGAAGCGGCTCGGTTGACAGATTGGCAACCGACATGGTGACTGCGCTCGAAGCGCACGCATAGGCGATCTCCTGCAGCGCCAGAGAGTAGGCCACCGCACCGGCTCCCGAACCTCCCAGCTCCGGCGGGACCATCATGCCGAGCAGGCCGAGTTCTCCCATCTTTTTTACCGCATCCATCGGGAAAATGCCTTGTTGCTCCCATCCGGTCGCCATCGGTTCCAGCTCTTTTTTAGCAAAGTCTCTTGCCATGAGCTTGATCATTTCCTGTTCGCTTGTAAGTTCAAATGCCATAATTGCTGCCCTTAAGGAATATAGAGAACGACAAGTAGTTCTGCTTTTTCGTCGGAAGGATTGCTTAATGCGTGATGCAGCGCCGAATTAAAATGGATGCATTCACCCCGTTCCAGAAGACTGGTATTTTTGCCCACCGAAATCGAAAGTCTTCCTTTTAATACATAGATGAATTCTTCACCTTCATGGTGATATTCAACACCCTCGTGAGCTGTGTTGGGCTCTATGGTGACGCGGTATGCGCCAAGATGCTTATCGGAGCTTGCTTTGGTCAGTTGCGTATAGGCGTATGATCCCGCGCGCCTTTTCTGGCTTTTAACCCGTGATGAGGCTTTTCTGTTTTCGTCACTATCCAGTATTTCAACATCAACCTTCAGAGTCCGGCTTAACTGTAAAACAAGCGCCACCGGAGGAGTGGTTTCATCTTTTTCAACCTTTTCCAGGAGATCGGCAGGATATCCGGTTTCATGAGCCAGGTCTTTAATGCTCAATTTTCTGTCTTCGCGATACGCCTTGATGCTTTGGCCGAATGACTTCTTTTTATCTTTTGCTTTTACCATGATTACTTTCCCGAAAATTGATGTCTATATTCTTTCAGTAAAAACCCTTCATTTTGGCAAGATCGTCTTGGAGCATTTACCAAATGCTGGCACGACCTACTTCAACTGTCCGGCAATAACTTCGCTCAGGACTTTTTGCGCTGCGGCAAGTTTCTTGTATTTGGATTTGATCTTTACCAGATTCCCCTCAAGAATCGCCTTGAGCAGGTCGCCCTCAATTTCAGCCACGTCTATTCGGCGGTAGTAGTCCATCGTTTCCTTGAGATGCGCCAGAACGATCTTTCCGGTCAGGAGAGGATGGTTGTTCGTCACATTGGCGTCTTTGAATCTTGTCCCGTGCTCGAGTTCCACTTCCAGCCCCATCAGGAAATCCTCCAGGGGAATTTTCATCTTCTCTACATTGACAATCTTGAGAATCTTAGCAGCTTCTTTTTCCGATACAACGGCTTTTGACCGCTTGGACCAATCGGCTATTCCGACCTCTTTGCATACGCGCGCGACTTCCTTGGCTGTCACATATTCCGGCAGTTTCATTTTCTTCTCCTTTTTTACCCGGGTTTTATATCCATTTCAGGATACCCGCGAACACGATCATCATCAGGGCATCCACAACAAACAACGTTCCGATCACGGCTCGCTGAACTTTCGGCTTCCAGTCATAACACAAAAAGGACACGACAAAGAAGGGAATATATACTGTGACAAAAACCGGCAACGCTCCCCACCAGGGATAGACCCAGTGAAAGGCGGGTGTTTTGGCCAAAAAGATTTCAATAAATGAAAACAGGGCCGCGTTGATCAATGCAAAGAAGATGCGGTTGTTGACGCCCAGTATTTTCAGTTTGGGATCTTCCGGCAGAATTTTACTCATCACAAGGCCGGCAATGGAAAACATCAGGCTGAGCTCAATCCCGACGCCGATCAGCAGCAAAAATGAAGTGCCGGTGGGCACGGTCCAGAGCGCATGCCCACTTGCATATTGAATCAGGGCATTCACGATTTCGAAAAACCAGTGGACGAGGTATAGCGAAAGGCCGGCGGCGATGCCTTTCCAATTTTTCTTGCTGATCTCGTTGGTATAAACATAGATGACGAGGGCAAGCAGTGGAATGACATACCATTGAAAATGGTCCGGTGAGCGCAAAATGCTTAAAGCTTGCTGGGTTAATTCGGGTTGATTCATAAGGACTCCTTTAAATAATGTTTTGAATCCGTTAAACTTCCTTTCCCGACGAGACAGGCTACTTTATCCGTCCGGCCGTCATCCCGTCAAGCATTATGTATTTCATATCACAAATTCTTTTTAAATCTTGCGCAATTCTTTCTTGAGTATCATCCCCACTAGTGTTTTGGGCATGGCCGGCAGACTGATCACTTCTTTAGGAACGAAGAATTTCTTCAGCTTTCCTCTACAGCATTCCATAATATCTTCCGGAGTTGCCGCCTGACCTGCCTTCAGTGTTGTTGAAATATTTGTTTACATTATTGTTTACGGCCCCAATGTCATGAAAGGCTATCACAACCGGCCGGAAGACACGAAAGCCACCATGACGCCCGACGGCGGTTTCCGCACCGGCGACCGCGGACGCCTGGATAAAGACGGATTTCTTTACATCACCGGCCGCATCAAGGAACAGTACAAACTGGAAAATGGGAAATTCTGCTTCCCTGTTTCGCTGGAAGAAGAAATCTGTCTGGTGCCTCTTGTCCAGCAGGCGGTCGTTTACGGCATGAACCGGCCCTACAATATTTGCATTATTGTTCCCGATTTTGACGTCCTGAAACATTACGCCAAAGAAAAAGGGTGGCCGACGGACAATAAAGCGCTGGTGGCGCGTCAGGATGTCATCGATATCGTTATCGATGCGATTGCCAATCAACTGAAAGGCAAATTCGGCGGTTATGAAATCCCGAAAAAGTTCCTGCTTCTTTCCGAACCATTCAGCCTGGATAACGGCACGCTGACCCAGACCATGAAACTGAAACGTAACGTTGTTGTGGGCAATTTAAAGGATCAGATCGAAGCGCTTTACAAGTAAATATACAGTTCTTTCAATGTTTTAACAGAAAAGAATCGTTTCTGGCTTTGGATGTCGGATTTCTTTACAAAACCGATTTCAGGCATACGTTGTAATACAATGAGTAATTTTAATATTTAGGAAATGTTATCATGTAATGGGGATATTTTGGTCTTTGTTTAGTGTCGGGATACTTTACAAATTCATAATCGTGAAAACTAAAGCCAACCTCTTGATTTTAATTATTAATTAATATAATTACTTATTATAAATATTGAATTCATATTGGGCATGCTAATTGCTGTATTTAATGTGAAAAATAATATTAAATTAAATTTAAACTGATATATTTAGGAGGAAAAAAATGAAAAAATATTTGATTGGTTTGCATTGGCAGTGTTCGGGTTGCTTATACCTACTGGCGACAATGTCATGGGCATTAACGATTAGTGATGTACGGAAATTAGACGACTTAATACGTGGGGGATAGAGATTCGTTTATTTGTGACTGCACTTGAGCCCGCTAACTCTGATGATACAACAGTACTTATATTGGGTTAAATCTGTGACTGGGGATCCTGATGTTATTTTTTCATGGAATGAGGACAAGCCTGAAGATATAATTTGCCATGGTATCAAATCACTGGCGATCCTGAATTAGGGTTATGGGTCTATGACTTGTGACAACCCTGAGTATTTTGTTGTTAAAACTGGGAAGCGCGGACCTACTGCCGGCTACGGTATTATCTATTCGAGAAACTTGACTTACTTGCTTGGCTGTTGTTAGATCTTTCGTATGACCTCGGCAATACCAGTATTACAAACATCTCAGCAATTAGTCATGTCAATGAATACAATGGAACCGAAGTTCCCGAACCGTCAACCTTGATCCTTCTTGGTCTGGGCTTACTCGGAATCGCAGGCATTCGCAGAAAAAAATAAATAAAAATATTTCATAAAGAATAAAAAGGCAGGACTTAAATGAGTCCTGCCTTTTTTTATTTCGATTAATTTTTTTATCACGACACTGCATTCGTCATATTTGCGTTTCATAATTCAGTGTATAGTCACAGCAACCTTCAAATCATTTCGCTTTTTATAGGTGTCACTAATCCCGCATCGCTTCGCTTGCGGGATGATTCGACTTTCCAGATCATGACTTCGCTTTGCTTGATCATGTTGGAGTCTCACTAAAAAGAGCCGTCCTCTTTTCAGAGAAACGGCTCTTTTCATGTTCTATGATTGCTGATAATTACTTTACTGCATCCTTTAAACCCTTGCCGGCTTTGAAAACCGGAACCTTCTTGGCGGCGATTTTGATCGCCTCGCCTGTCTGGGGGTTTCTACCCTTGCGAGCCTTCCTTTTGCTCACGGAGAAGGTGCCGAATCCCACCAACGTTACGCTGTCGCCTTTTTTGAGCGCTTTCTGGATTGCCGCCAATGTCGCACTAACCGCCGCATCAGCCTCTTTCTTGGTGCATGTTGCTTTTGCTACTTCATCGATTAACTCTGCTCTGTTCATTGGACACCCCTTTAAAATTTTATTTTGGAAAACGGTGAAAAGAAAATATCTCTAATTTAAAAAAAAATCCATCTTTTTTTATAAAAATCAGCGCAGCTTCTGTTGAGCCGCCTGTTTCTTGTATTGTTTCTCGCCAAAAATCAGATCCTGCTTTTTAATAAAGACTTCCGTATCGGGCGGCACGGAATGCGTAAGCCAGACGTTACCGCCGATCACCGAGCGGGCCCCGACAACCGTATCGCCGCCGAGAATCGTGGCATTGGCATAAATAATAACATCATCTTCCATGGTCGGATGACGCTTCTTGCGATTGCGCAGGAGCTTGCACTCCGCCTTGACTAATGAGAAAGCGCCCCAGGGTAACACCCTGATAGAGACGGACACGTTTACCGATGGCAGGTTTCGCCGATGACCACGCCTGTGCCATGGTCGATAAAAAAGCTTTCGCCGATATGAGCCCCCGGATGAATATCAATACCGGTGTGGCCGTGAGCATATTCCGTCATTATCCGGGGTATTAACGGCACCTTCTGCTGTAGAGCTGATGGGCTATCCGGTAAACCAGTTATGCGCCCAGATCCCCGGATAGCTGAATATTATTTCATCATAACCTTTTGCCGCCGGATCTCCTTCATAAGGCGGCACGAATATCCTTGGCCAGCATCGCGCGCAATTCCGGCAGTTCCGTGGAGAAATTCTACCGTGATCTCATGCCCCAGCTCCTCGCAATGCACGCAGGACTGGTTCTGGCGAAGACAATCGTGACGCATCGCCAAAATAATCTGTTCGGATAAAACTTCGTAAAGAGCGGTCACCTGCTGCCCAAATAATATTCCACATTGTTCGAATCCAGCCTGGTTCGGATGAAAAATCCCGGATAAAGAATCAGCGCCAGACGGCGCAAAATATCAATTATCGGCTGCCCGATAGGGAATCGGTTCCGCGCTGACATGATCAAAGCATCCATCTTTATTGCATGATGCAACCATCTCATCAACAATAGCCGGAATTTCGTTGCGGGAATTTTTCGCCGATTGAATTTTATCTTTGCATTGTCTCCTTTTTTGGACGTCTTCATCTGATTGTATTATCCTTCCAATTTAAGCTGTAGCAAACAGTAGCACTATCCCCATTCCATATCCACTTATCCACCATTCACTGCGTACTGCAGGCCTGCCCTGCTTCTTTCCAGAAAGGAGACATTCCGCGCAACCTCTCGATGATTGCCGGCATTTTATCAATCACAAAATCTATTTCCGCTTCCGTATTGTTAATGCTCAGGCTGAAACGAATCGAGCCGTGCGCCATCGTGAATGGAACCCCCATCGCCCGCAGGACATGCGAAGGCTGCAATGAGCCGGATGTGCAGGCCGAACCGGATGAGGCACAAATGCCCAGCTCATTCATCAAAAGCAGGATCGCTTCACCTTCCACAAATTCGAAGCTGATATTCGTAGTATTGGGCAGACGATTGACTGTATCGCCGTTGACACGGCTTTGCGGAATCCTCTCGAGGATTTCCTTCTCCAGTTTATCCCGCAGCCTTTTGACATATGTATTTTCCTTTTCCATATTTTCCGCCGCCAGCTCGCAGGCTTTTCCCAATCCGATAATGCTCGGCGTGTTTTCCGTGCCGCCGCGCCGTTCTTTTTCCTGATGGCCGCCGATCAGAAAAGGCGAAAACTTGGTGCCACGCCGGACATAAAGCACGCCGATCCCTTTCGGGGCATGCAGCTTGTGGCCGGAAATGGAAAGCATGTCGATCGGGTTATTCTTCATATTGATGGGAATTTTCCCCGTCGCCTGAACCGCATCGGTATGGAAAAGAATACCTTTCTCATGCGCCACCTGGCTGCCTCTTCCACCGGAAAGATTACTCCTGTTTCATTGTTCCCCCACATCAGGCTGACAACCGCCGTATCGGGCGTCAGGCTTTTTTCCAGATTTTCCAAATCCAGAATCCCATTTTTATCCACGGAAGTTCGGTGATTTGATATCCCTGCGTGCCCAAATGCGAGCAAAGCGTGCGAATAGCCGGATGCTCCACGCGGCTGATCATAATATGTTTTTTATCAGGCCCGTTGTCAAGGCGGATCGAATTGCGGCATTGTCGCTTTCCGTTCCGCAGCTGGTAAAAATTATTTCTTCAGGCAACGCGCCCATAAGCGCCGCCACCTGCTCACGCGCGACGCGAATTTTCTGGCCGACCTGGCCGCCGAAGGTATGCATACTGGAAGGATTGCCGTATAGATCACGGAAATAAGGCAGCATGACCTCCAGCACTTCCTCGGCCACCTGAGTTGTGGCATTATTATCGAGATAAATAGTTTTCATTTGGCCGCCTCCTCAACCATAATGTCCGGCGAAACAAGTTCTTTGAGCCTGTGCTCCACAAAATTTTTCAGTGTGATATCCGAAGCCTTACAGGTAGCGCAGGCGCCACGTGTCGCCACGATCACCCGATTGCCGATAATATCGATGATTTCAATATCCCCGCCGTCATGTTTCAGTGATGGCCGGATTTCCCGCTCGATCGTTTCTTCGATCAGACGGATTTTCTGAATATTGGTGAGTTTTGGCTTGGTATCCGTTTTGGGTCTCTGCCTTCACGCTGCTCGATGATCTGCGGATGGCGTCATGACAGTTACCACAACCCCCGCCGGCTTTGGTATAATTTGTTACATCTTCCACGGTGGAGAGATTATTTTCACGAATGGCCCGCTCGATTTCCTTATCCGTCACCCCGAAGCATTCACAAATAATTTTTTCGCCTGTCTCCAGCGCCGGAGCGCCCCGATAATTTTCCACCGCCTTTTCCAGCGCCTGCTTGCCCATGACGGAGCAATGCATTTTTTCCTCGGGAAGGCCGCCCAGATACTGGGCAATATCCTGATTGCTGACTTTAAGCGCTTCTTCAACAGTCATTCCCTTGATTATTTCAGTCAGAGCCGAAGACGAGGCAATGGCGCTGGCGCAGCCGAATGTTTTAAATTTTGCGTCCTTAATTCGTTTATTTTCATCGAGCTTGAAAGTAAGCTTCAATGCGTCACCGCAGGCCAGCGACCCGACTTCGGCCATGCCGTCCGGATTTTCAATCTCACCCACATTATGCGGATTAAGAAAATGCTCTTTGACCTTATCCGTATATTCCCACATAAATACTCCTTAAATCTGATTTGAATCAGGCTGTTTGTTTTGACTATTCTCCTGCGTCTTTGAAATATAATTAAAATTAATCCGTTTCAATTGCAAGTAATTTTATAGTGTTTAGTAACTAAACGATTTAACATGAATTTAATCTAAGTTAACCTGGATGGCTGCACAAAAGATCAAGAAAAAAAGGGACGCAGATCTGCATCCCTTTCAGTTTTATGACCACAGAAGCTTAATAACTCTTGTTTTAAAATCTGGGCACAAATAGCATGTAAGGTTAAGTTATCTTCTAACCTGACACATCAGGAAATCAAATAGAGCTGCACGGGCATCTCAGCTCATGCCTCCTGAGAGAGGAAAATCTCCTCTGAATAATTTTTCTACAGGCACATAATTTCTTCTTCGGTTAAATCTTCAACACGCACAGGATCAATACCCTTGATCATGGCAGCGAGCTGCTTGTTTGACACCTGGGGCCATGTGTGTACGATACGAAATTTATTGTCTTTCGCCCAATTGATAAATTGCCAGGCGTAACATTCCTTACAGTGCTCCTGTTTTTTCTCAATGTAAGCGTTTCCATCGAGTCCCTCAAGGGGCTTATGCTTGGGGCACTTGATATCGATGCAAAATGTTCCTGATTTGTACTCTTTGCTCATGTGATATTCCTCTTTTCTCTGGTACCGGCTTCTGCTGGCAACGACAGTTAATCGGCATATTGATTTTATTACCTATGCCTTGCTTTGGAGTCAAAGTATAGGGGGTCTGTTTTTTCTTGTCAAGAAATAGTTTGCATTCCATGAGTGCTTCCCGCGATGGATTACTTTTCCTTCATGACGATGGAGAAAATCTGTTCTTTGATTTTCCCCGTGTACTCACGGTAATCGAATGCCTCGTTATCAATAACATACTGGATGATGGTTCCCTGGATCAGGGATACGATGATGACCGATGTAAGTTGCACATCCACAGCCATGAACACACCCTTTGCCGCCCCCTCCTTAAGAATTGCCGTGATCTCGTCGCGGTAGCTCTGGAAAAGCTTGATATTCGCCTGACGGATGCGTTTGTTACGGCTAATCTGGGCCCAAAAATCGATGATCACGTAAAAATAAGCTTTTTCCTTGTTAAGCAGATCGAATGCCTCATCGCAGAAGGCCAGCAACTTGTCTTGTGGCTCCTCGAGCACTGTGAGCGCCTTGTTGAGATTATACTTGAGATTGGCGTTCATCTCCTTCAGCAGTGTAAACAGGAGCTCCTCCTTGTTCTTGAAATAATAATGGACCAAGCCCGTGGACAAGCCGGCTTCCACGGCGATGTCTTTTATCGTGAACTCGTTGTACCCCTTCTCCCCGACAACCTTGTACGCCGCCCGGGTCAACTGGGCGCGCCTCAGATTTAATAAATCATTCTTGTTTCGTTCATTCATAACTTAATCATACGCTTCCTTATCATGTGATAACGGTGTGATCCTCCACACCGTTCCTGAGCAAGCACTTGCTTTCCAGGAAAGGGAATATAGGGAAACAACCATTATATGTCAAGGTCAGATCAAGTCCTCCAGGTCAAGCTTCCTGATCGTCCGAGGTGTGGGGATACCGTTTGCATCCCAACCCCTCAGTTTATAGTAAGCGGGCAGCATTTTACCGAGGGGCACCTTTGTCTTTGCGTTCCCGGGGATCTGTTCTTCATCGGTAAACCGCTTGGGCAGGGTGTCGTCCTTAGCGGAAAATCCCTCACGGGTATTAAAGAGCCGTTCCAGGGTGAAGCCTCTCTCGCCCATCCGGGATGAATCTCCCAAAATCCATGTCCATACCTGTAGCCTGTTTTATGGCCTTGGAATGAGGGAGCATGGGAAGGTGATATCTCATCATCGAGGAATGGCATCTTTAAGATAAGTTCTATGGCCGGCCAGGCAAAGGTCAGAATCTGCGTGACCAGCCAGCTCACGATTTTGGAATTGGGTACCTTGAACACAATGGTAGGCAGAATTGTCCAGGAAGTGAACAGACAGTTTCCTCCGGCGCTGATGGCGGACAGGAGATTCTGATCAAGTATGGTATAGCTTGGCTTGGACCGGTAATCATAGGGATCGAGAATCGCCGGTCCGGTCGCCTCAAAATAGATCATATAGCCGCCATCGAGATGGCAGGCGCCGCGGTTTGCCGTCGCATAGCCCAGCCCATGGCCGACCGCTCCCCGGGGTTCGTAGCCGGCCATCTCCATTCCTTTGGAATGAGGAGCAAAATCTTCCCCGCCGTACTTCTTTGACAGGTAACGCACACCCTCGGCCAGATCCGCACCAATGCCCTGGCGTAAAGCAATATCCCGTATAACAGCTGAGATGTTGTCCTTTTTCCCAAATTCTATCCCCGTCTCCCACATGCCCTTCTCATTGAGCTCTGCCGCAAAGCCCATGACCGTACCCGTAGAGATCGCATCGAGGCCCAGGATGTCAAGCTCATGGTTCCAACGGATAATCGCATCCATGTCATTGATGAGCATATTGGACCCCAGCAAACACAGGATCTCATACTCCGGCCCCTTGATCTGACGGCCGTCGAGCTCGACGACCCGGGCGCAGCGGATCGGGCAGGACTGACAACCGTCGTTTTTCACGAGCCGGGTCTCGGTAAGGGTCTGGCCCGTGAGCATTTGGGCGTCCTCATAATGGCCTGAAGAAAAATTCTTGGTGGGAAGGGCATGATGATCGGATAATGATTTCAAGAAACCCGATGTGCCATACTTGGGGGCAAACTCGCCCGTAGCCGGATGACCCTGGAGCATCTTGATCCATTTCTTGATGGTTTCCTTGAAACCATCCGCGTCGTAAAGCTCGATCTTCTTGCTCCCTTTAGCGACAATACCCTTGAGGTTCTTCGACCCCATGACGGCGCCCATGCCTGACCGCCCGTGGGCCCTATCCTGGGAAACAACGATGGCATACCTGACAAGGTTTTCACCGGCCGGGCCGATGACCATCTTGCCTGCCTTCTTTTCACCCATCAGCTCCTTGGTTTCTTCGATGTCTTTTCCCCAGATAGCCTTTGCATCCTTGATGATTACAGCGTCATCGTTGATGTCGAGATAAACCGGGCTCTGTGCCTTTCCTCTGACGATCACACCATCCCAGCCAGCCTTCTTCAGATGTATCCCAAAATTTCCGCCACTGTTGGAATGCCCGATTGTACCCGTCTGCGGACTTTTGGCGGAGATGTCGTAACGGCTTGTTGACGGGGCACCTGTGCCCGTCAGCGGAGAGGTCATGATGATGAGAATATTATCGGGCGACAACGGGTCGATGCCGGGCTTCATCAGATCCCAAAGGATCTTTGTGGAGATGTACCTGCCACCAATGAAACGCTCCCTGTCACGGTCCGACAATTCATATTCGCCAATCTTCCCAGTTGTGAGATCGACATCCAATATTCTGCCCGCGTACCCTTTATATTTGCTCGCCATATGATTACACTCCCATTGATTATTTGAATAAACAGGGACAACGCCCAATTTCTTATAGGCTTGATCGAGATCATGCGGACTCTCCGGAAGCGGCCACCTTCTGTGTTGGTACCGGTATCTGCATGACAACCGCTTCCACCGGACACTCCCGGCTGCAGAAACCGCAACCGATGCAGGCCTTGGTATCCTTCAGGTACGGGAAAGCATCCACCCCTTTCTTCCGGGGCAGCTCCGACAGGACCAAACAACCCACCGGGCAGGCATCAATACATACGCCGCAGGCCACGCAGCTTTCCAACATGATATCCGGTTTGAGCCATTCCGATCGTTTGATCATCATGCAGGAAGCGCCTTCGGCATCCAGGACGGCGGTTTGAGGGCATATCCTGCCGCAAGCGCCGCATTCGATGCATAAACTTGCATCAATGGTATGGGGCTTCTTTTTCTCGCCCGAAATGGCGACAGCCGGGCAGTTACGTGCGCAGGCACCGCAGCCATTGCATTTTTCTATGATCGTATAGGACATACCTCTTACCTCTTATTTTATTTTCAGTTTTCGCAGCGTTTCTTCTTTGGGCTTGCCGGTGGTCGTGTCCCATCCGAACTGATCCCAGTAACCGGGAGCGAGTTTTTCCACATCAACAAACCTTCCCTTATTGGCTCCCTCCGTCTGGGGAATCTTGCCCAGAGCGCGGCTGCTCATGAAGTTGTCTCTCGGTTCAACGCCATGTTTGACGTTGAATGCCTGTTTCAAGGTCTGAATCCGCTCGCCTATGGTCATATATTCCTCGGGCGTTAACTGCCAGCCTGTCGCCGCATTCAGCCAGTCAAATGTTGGAACTCTTTTCGACCCCATAAAAAGGCCAAAGAGACACATGCCGGCTCCATTGGCCAGGCTCATGAACTTGCTGCACGCAGCAGCGGTTTGCGCCTTTTCCGCATTGATTTTGTACTTACTGGCTTTCGTATAGAGAAGGCTTGGTCTGGGCAGACCCTTCACGCATTTCCAGAGCTGAAACATTTCGTAATACAGGTGGGCGCCGAGCGTATGACGCCCCGGCGACGGTTCCAAACTGTAGTGAACATTGAAGCCCGGATCGTTCCGGCCGTCATGCATGGCCGGTTCCTGCCCCCCGGCCTGGACGGTAAACTCGATGTACCTTTGCCAATTTTTGCGGCGGCGATTTTTGTTCCGTCGGCCAGAAGATCACCAATTCCCTCCCGGTTGATCATCTTCTTGATGAGGGCGACAAGTGACCTCCGTATTCCCCCATTTCAACTCCAGACCGCCTGTATCTTCTTTGGTAAGGATGCCCTTTTCGTAACATTCAATGGCAAATGCCGCCGTTGCGCCAGCAGATATGGTATCCATGCCGGCCCTGTTCAGAAGCTCGTTTAAGTAATAAATACTGTCCAAATCCTCATTCATGCACAGGCCGCCCAGCGCCAGAATGCTTTCATATTCGGGTTTGTGGGTATGGGCATACTTGCCCTTCGTGGCGCAGATACCGCCGCATCCCAGAGGACAGGAATAACAATGATACTTCACAATTTCCGTATTTTTGATGAGATCGGGATTGATTTTTTTGGACTTCTGCAAGGGAAAATCGCGATTTGATCCACTCCAGTTTTTCAGAGGTGAATCACCCATTTCGATGGATACCTGGTTCATGCCGCCCGTGCCCCACTTCTTCAGGATGGTTGATATAAGAGACCGTCCTGGGGAAAAGCAACTGGGGTCACACGCATGAAACGTACCCACGCGGGCAAACACACTCCCGGAGTGAGAGGAAGCGGCATTTGACCCACTTGGCGCACTGTCGGCTCAGGCGTTTCATTGCCGCCGGATCGTGGGCGCCGATTCGTTGAACACCGTCGAGGACTAATGCCTTGAGTTTCTTGACTCCCATGACAGCGCCCAGACCCGATCGGGCAGCGATTCTGCCCTTGTCGTTGCAGACACCGGAAATAAGGGAAACCTTCTCCCCGGCAGGACCGATAACGGCCACGGCCGCTTTTTGACCATACTGTTCTTTAAGGATTTCTTCTGTTTCGACAGCATCATGTCCCCAAAGATCTGCGGCGTCTTTCAGGGTGGCTTTACCATTTTTGATATACAAATAAACAGGGTTGGGACTGATGCCCTTAAAGAAAATAGCATCATAGCCGCAATGTTTGATCGCCGGGGAAAAGGTACCGCCGCAATTCGCGTCTCCCCAGCATCCGGTCAGCGGTGACTTGCCCACGAGAGTCCACCGGCCGGAAAATAAGCTGCCCGTTCCGGTCAGGAAGCCCGAACAGAAACCGAGGATGTTTTCCGGTCCCAGGGGATCAGCGCCGGCGGGCATACGATTGTAAAGGATATAAGCACCCAGACCCATCCCGGACAGATACTGTTCATAGACGCGGTTCGGGTATTGTTTCCTCCGTCATGGTTTGATCCGACAAATCCACCATGAGGATTTTTCCCATGTAAGGTTTATTCACGACAATGTTCCCTCCGTTACTTTTATGCTACATCAGATTCCAGGCGTGTCGAAACCGTCACGAACGGCTTGAGCGATGCGGCCGACCTTACGGGAATCGCCGATGGTGTACAATCTGGCAAAGTGCGGTTCAAGTTCTTTGGCCAGCTTGTCATTGCTGCGCACGCCTACGGAGAGGACAACATGATCGATCTTCTCTTCCCTGCGTTGGCCGCTTACGGTGTTTTCAAGGATAATGCCGGCGGCGGTAATCTTGACCAGTTTATGGCTGGTGATGAAATCCGCAGAATACGCCTTGAGCCGCGGGAGCACATCGTCCAGATGCTGAGAATGCGCGCCTGGCCCGATCTGATCCATCATCTCCACGATGAGAATGCGGTTGCCGTCCTCGGCTAATTTTTCTGCGGTTTCGAGGCCGGTCATGCCCGAGCCGATAATGGCCACCCGCTTCCCCTTCAGGTTAACGGTGCCATCCAGGATCTCGGTAATTGTGCAGACGTGTGGTTGTTTGACGCCTTCGATAGGCGGGGTGATGGCGTTTCCACCCGCAGCCACAATGACGGCAAAGGGATCGAGAGCTTTAATGGATTGCAAGTGTGGCCTCGGCGTTGAACCTAACCTCGGCCCCGTTTTTCACGGCGGCATGGTACAAGTCGGTAAAGCACCAATTGATCTTTTCTTTTTTGGGAGGCTTGTTGGCCAACTGCAGTTGACCACCGACAAAGGCATTTTTTTCAAAGACAATGGGTTTGAATCCACGTAAGCCTAAAATCTCAGCCGCCGAAAGTCCGGCCGGCCCGGCCCCGATGATTGCAACTACCCTGCCGGAACCATCTTTCAGAGGCTCGGCGGTTTCGCGCTCACGTCCGAGGCGTGGATTGACGGCGCATTCGAGCGGCTCGCCCTTTGCGGCATTGGCCAGGAAGGATTCAAAGCACCACAGGCAACTGATGCAGCGCTTGATGTCCTGTTCGCAGCCCTCACTGGCCTTCTTCGACCAGGCCGGATCGGCAAGGTGCGGACGTCCCAGACACACCAAATCCTGGTATCCTTCCCGGAGCTGGGCCTCAGCCTGTTCAGGGTTTCGGATCACATTGGCAGCCAGAACCGGTATCCTGACATTGTCCTTAACGGCCTTGGCCAGATTCTTGCGCCATCCCGTCTCAAAGGAGATGGGTTCAAGCCAATAGTTCATGGTCTCATAATTGGCTGAGGAGACATCAATGGCATCAACGCCGGTCTTGTTCCAGACGCTTGGCAATCTCCACGCCCTCGGCCAGCTCAATGCCCTGACCGGGCTTACCGATACAGCGGTAGTATTCATCCACGGCCAGACGGACGATGATCGGAAAATCAGGTCCAGGCAAAGGTGGCGGATGCCGCTGATGATCTCCAGAATGAAGCGCATACGGTTTTCCAGGGACCCGCCGTATTCGTCCGTGCGTCGGTTGGTATGGGGACTCAAGAACTGCTGGATAAGGTAGCCATGAGCGGCGTGTAATTCGACGCCATCGCCGGAGGCGAGCTGAACGCGGCGGGCGGCTTGAATAAAGTCTTTAATCAGACTCCTGACTTCCCGCTTTGAGAGAGCCCGTGTTTTCTGCTTGGAGTATTCGCAGGCCACGGCTGATGGTGCCACCACGGCTCGAACCAGGCCGGTCTTGGCAAATTTCTCAGCGGCGGGTACCAACTTAAAGAAGAGTTTCCAAAAACCGGGCCAGACGCGACCGATCCGTTCCCGCAGGGGCCAGGGCCCGATCATGAGCGAATTACTCTGGCGACCGGGATGGTGCAGCTGGCAGAATACTTTTGTGCCATGAACATGTAGGCGATTAACCATGCGGGCAAAAGGTTCGATGTGGCGGTCACTGCGTCATGGCCAGCTGACGCGGCAGACCAGCACCGTGGTATTCATTGACACGCGTGATGCCGGTAATCAGCAATCCTAAACCGTTGTGGGCTCTTTCTTCATAGTAGCTGATCAGTTGCTCCGAGGGGGTCCCGTCAAAATTGGCCATACCGACTTCCAGGGGAGGCAGAACCACGCGGTTGCGCAAAGTCACTTGGCCAATCCGGCCTTCTGAAAATAATTGTTTGTACTGCTTTTGAATGATCTCACCCATTATTCCACTTCCATATTCTTGATGCGGTATTCCCGGCCGGAGACCAGCGTCAGTTTCTTCTGTCCGCAAGACGGACAAGCAACATCTTGCAATCTCTTCCTCTCTACCTCAAAGGATTTTTTACAGTCCTGACACTGGAATGCGATGGGGATCCACTGAATTCTCAGTTCTGCCTTCTGGGCAATCGTATCTTTACTGAGATAATCGAAATAGCGCTGCATCCATTCTTCTTCAAGGTCACTTAACATGCCCACTTCAAGTTGGATGGCACGAACCTTCCGGACACTGTTCATCTGCGGCCTGTTTGACTACAATATCCAGAATGCTCTTCATTACCGGTAGTTCATGCATCCTTTACCTCCTTGCCTTTACCGCTTCGGAACGGCATGAAGCTTCTCCTTGTTTCCATGTGTGTTTCAATGTTTCGCATCTGAGGGAAACTTATCCGAGCTCTTTGAGCCCTGAATAGGATTTGACCGGCAAGCCGCCAACATCCTGATTGATCCGGCCCAGAAGCTCATTGACCGTAGCCTCAATATTTTCCACGGAAATACGAATTGCCTTCTGCGGGCATGCCTGGGCACATACGCCGCAAGTTTTACACAGTGTCTCGTCGCAATGGGATTTCCCCTCGCGAAGAATCGCGGCGCCGGTCAGGCATACTTTTGTACATTTGCCGCAACCAATACACTTGTCCTGATCCATGATGACTGTCACGCCTTTGAGACGATGGAAGGTATCTTTAGCCTCAGGAGGAAGATAGCGATAATAGTCAAAATTTGTACAGCAACAGGGACAGCAGAAACAAACCGTGGTGAAAGGCCTGTCCTGAGATACATTCCAAATCGTATTGTCCGCCGCTACATGCCCAATGAAAGGAACAAGGCCCGCTTTGACCGCCTTATGCAGATGCGCTATCGTCTCTTCAATCGATGCATGGTGTGCTACCGTCGTATCCTCTTCGGCTGTGGGCAGTCCGAGATGGATGCATCCTATATTTAAGTCGAAATTCTTGCACTTCCAGGCATCGCGGCATGTACAGCGATGTGTGATGATGCGATGTTCCGAGCTTCGGATCATGCCTTCGAGGATGATGATCGGCAAGGGTAAACTTCCAACTTCCAATTCTGCATTGACGGGTAAATAGGAAATGTTAAGTTGTTCCGGCGTCGTTGCATCCACCCGGATTTTATACATGAGCTTGCCTAAAATCGGCACCGAAGGTTTAATGTACGCAACCTTCCATATTTTTGCCAGGACAGTCAAATACCATTTCGGTCTTGTACCCATGATCAACACCGTTTACTTTTAATCATTAACGATTGAACAACGCCGGTCTAAAAGAATGCTCATAAAACTGCGTCCCAAAATGCGGGGAAGTCCGATAAAATATACTATGGCAATGACCAGATCCGCAGACGCCGCGAGCACTATAAAGAACCCCATCCCGGCAAACAGGCCGAACCAGGAAACACCCAGAAAGGCCGCAACGCGCGACAAGCCATCCCAGAAAACGATGGTGGCACGGTTTTTCAGATCCCTTGAGGAATATATCAGGATGATCCCGAGGAAAAAGAGAAAAATGGCCGGGAACATCAGCCAGAATGGGTTTTCGGGAGGTTGAATGCCGGCCTGTTTTATTACACAGGGCATGGTGAAAAGGATACCTAATATTACATTTAATATACCGGTCAAGAAAGACAAATTTTTTCATGTCACACTTCCTTTCTCAACTGATTTTGATAGGCAGGTGAGAAACGCCTTTGATCCATTGAACAAGATCTGCATAGAGCGCATCTTCATTTTTAATGTTGAGTGTAACAGCCTTGTTCGGACATCGCTCCACACAACGGCCGCAACCGGCACATGACGGACCGATGACCGCCTTTTCATTTACCAGAGAGATGTCCGCCAGGAAACATTGCTCTATGCATGTGCCGCACCCCTTGCATTTGCCGGGATCTACGGAAACCGACAGGCCGGGGAGACGCTGATAGGCGCCTTGCAAGGAAGGGCCTCTGTTTTTCATATAGGTCCGGTACACACAGTTGGTGTCATCGCAGTAGCAGATGAACATGAGATCATGAAATCTCGTCTGAAAAGCGGCCGGGTCAATCCACACATGGGCGACATTGGCAATCAATCCTGCTTCGGCGGCACGATCCACATGACGAAACGCTTCCTCAGTTGTGACCATTTTTCCATGGCTGGGATGAATGCGCCGAATGGCGGGTCCCAAGGGCCATGCACCCGATCGTCTGCGGGGGTGTTGAGACACTTGTTATGTCTCCTGCAGATGCATTCGTCAAAGATAAATATATCATCCACATCAGCGAGAAGTCTTTTGACAATACGTCGGGGCATAACCACGCTGTCCGGTCTCTTTACTTCAATGTTGAGGGGAATAGAACTGACTTCATTATATGGCCTCATGAAAAAAGGATAAATGAGCCACTTGAGGATAGGAATATTGCTGAGCTGTTTTCCGGCTTTAATGACAGGCCACCCGAGTTTGACAGCTTTTATGATAAAGTTTCTATTGGGACCATATTTTAGAGATATTCATGGTATCCCTCCATTATGGCCAGCGCATCCGGACGCGCTAAACAGAACGTCCGGATGCGCAGATTTAGATGCCATTACTGCTTATCGACGCCTACCCATTCCTTCGCGGGTCCTATGAGCACGAATGGCGCAGGATTGATCGATCCTCCACCCAGTGCCATATAACCGAGGCCCAGGAAAAGATTGTCGTTGATTTTACGGAGTTCGTCTCGCATAGACTGAACGGTTCCAGAATTGTAGGCGCCGTAATTGAGCTTGAATGCGGGCTTTCCGTCCTGTTCTGACGGCCCGATCTCCGTATCCATTTTGCGGGTCCGATATATTTTGCCGCCGGTGTCCTTGAAGATATTATACCCATAGCCCTTGTTTTTTTCGAAGGGATAGAAGGCCTTGCCCTCCCAGTGCCCCGGGCCGAAGAAGTGATGGGTATAATATCCGGCACTCGTTGCCATGATGCCAACATCCATCGTCGCTGCAATATATTCACCTTTGAAGTCCTGAAAAGATGGTGCGGATGCTGCATAGTAAAGCTGAAAGACCTCCGCCTTGCTCAGCTTCTTGATGTCGTCGATTGTCGCCTTTTCCGGCGGAACGCCCAAGATCTTTTCCATGCTTCTTCCATCGTACTTCCCACCCTTCTGAAGGATATTGATTCCCGTCACCACGATACTTACAAAAACCAAAACGACGACAACAATCAGAATGTTTTTTAACGCTTTCATTGCATGACCTCCCAATTTTATTTTGAACAGTTTCTGCCTTTCCATGAGTCGTTGCATGTGGCCATGCCCATGACCTTATTCAACCAGTCCATCGCGTTAATGGAGAGAAGGACCTTGGTAAGAGGCGTCAGTATTTTAACAGGGAAACTCGGTACCGCGACCATCGCCTTGTTGTTTTTGATCGCCTTGATCACCTTTTGGGTCACGTCGGAGGCCTAAAGCATCTTGGTACCGGCAACCATTTTTGACCCTTCGAACATCCCGGTGTTTACCGTGTTAGGACAGACGTAGGTGACGCCGATATTATATTTGTGCTTCTTCATCTCCTGGCGGAGTGCGTCGGAAAAGCCCACCACGCCGAATTTGCTGGCGCAATAGGCGGAGAGATTGGGTAAGGCGAGGATTCCGCCGGCGGAGGCAAAATTCACAATATGACCCTGCCCTTTCTTGATCATGGCAGGAAGAAACGCCTTACAGGTCCAGAACTGAGCCGTCAGATTGATGTTGATTGTTTTTTCAATGGCGTCATCGGGAAGATCAAGAAGCTCCTGCGCCTTGACGATACCGGCGTTGTTTACCAGTATATCGACCTGACCGAATTTCTTTTCCACCTGCGAAGCCAGTTGGTAAACCGCCTTTCTGTCGGAAATATCGCAAACAAACTGCGCACACTTCCCAATTGTCGAAAGCGCCTGTTGCGTTTTCAAAAGTTCCTGCTGGTTTACATCTACGAGTATAACGCTGCATCCTTCCCTGAGAAGATCTTCCGACAGACTCCTGCCCATACCCATCGCCGCCCCTGTGACAAGAGCAACCTTACCCTTTAAATCTTTCATCATCTCCCTCCAAAATTATTTACCAGTGTTTGCTGCATCTTTATTTCTGGATCTTGTGCTGAGAATTTTATCCAGACACTTCGCGGTTTTCATAAACGCATCAATATCATCTTTGGAAAAGTCTTTGAGGTTGGAAGAAAGGACGCTGAAAGAGTGATCTTCGACCGCCTTAACGGCCTTCTTGCCCTTATCGTTAAGGGAAACGAGGATTGCCCTGCGGTCGTTCTCGTCCTTTATCCTTTCAAGGAAATGCATTCTTTCCATTTTTGCCACGAAACGCGTAGCCGTGCTCACAGGCATACCCATCCGGTAAGCAATATCGCTCATCCTGGATGGCGTCTGTCGTCGCAATAGCTGCAGGAGATAAATCTGCCCATAAGACAACTCAAAACGATTCACCTTGTCCCTCTCAAAGGCATACACCGCCGTAAGGGCATTAAAAAGCAGTTCATCAAGACCTTTGCGCGTGATCGTTATCTTGGACATGGTCATGACCCCGATTCATCAAATTACGAATTCATTTGAGCACGATTACTTCCATGTTGCAACTATTATTTAGAAAATTATTTTAGAAAAGATGGGGCATTAGAGATAGTTAAATTTCCCCCTATTTTAGGTAGCCCAAAGGACAAAGAAGAGCGAATCGTGCAGCCTACCCTTCTGTATTCAACACAATACCGGACCTATTATTTATTTCTTACAGTTTGATGAATATTTATTGACAGAAGCAAATAATCAGATATAAGTTTCTTAGAAAATATTAAACCGTATTCACAATCACATCTCGCTTATGGCAGGGGGAATCCTAATTGGGTTGCCATCTTCACGATTATTTCACTACAACTGAGGGGGGAATATTATGAGTGATGCTTATTCGGAAAAGCCGTGGCTGAAGAAATACGACAAGAATGTTGCACCCAACCTGAAGTACGAGGAAAAAACATTTGCCGAAAAATTTGCAGAGACTGTTGCGAAATTTCCGGATAAAACGGCACTCATCTACATGGGACGGACCCTGAGCTTCAAAGAAGTTGACGAGCTCTCGAACAGACTCGCCAATTTCCTCATCGCAAGCGGACTCCGTCCCGATGACCTGGTGGGGCTCCACATGCCGAACATCCCAGCAAACTACATCGCTGTCATTGGCGTCCAGAAAGCCGGCTGCGTATCAACGGGACTGAGCCCGCTCCTCACTGCAGCCGAGATGAAGCACCAACTGATCGACTCAGGCACAAAGCTCGTCATTACCGTGGACATCCTCTTCGCAAAGATCGCCGAGGTGGCGGCCGATACACCCTTCACCACGGTAGTAGTCACACAGATCGCCGATTTCCTCCCGGGTATTAAACGGTTCCTCGGCAAACTCCTTAAAAAGATCCCCACGGCGGAGGTGAAACCTCTCCCCGGCAAGAGCGTGAAACGGTTCATGGACGTAATGAATGAATCGAAACCCGACCCGGTGCATGTAAAACGCAGTTTTGACGATATAATCTTCATGATGTACACCGGAGGCACCACCGGCCCGTCAAAGGGCGCCCTGCTTACCCAGCGCAGCTACATGAGCAACCGTCATCAGACCATGAAATGGCTGGACATCCAGTCCGAGGACATAGCGCTTTCCGCCTTTCCGCTATTCCATATTGCTGGACTTGCGCTCGGCGGGTTTTCCATCACCCACGGCATCACGCAGATCTGCGTGCCCAACCCGCGTGACTCCCATTTTCTCATTGAGTCTCTGAAGGCATACAAACCCACTTTTGTGGTCAACGTACCGACCGTTTATTTCGAACTCCTGAAACAGCCTGCATTCAGGAAATTGGATCTGAAGAGTCACCTGAAATGGTTCCTCAGTGCTGCGGCTCCCTTCCCCGCCGAGTACATCAAGGATCTGGAAACGATTATCGGCGAAGGCAATTTCATCGAACTGTACGGCATGACCGAAATGTCACCGGTCATGATCGTCAATCCCCGTTATGGAACCAAAAAGCCAAGTTCCATCGGCCTTCCGATTTCTGACACGCAGGTGACGCTCATTGACCCGGAAACGGGACAACCGGCAAAGCTGGGCGAACCGGGGGAAATTGTTATTACGGGACCGCAACTCATGAAGGAATACTACAACCAGCCGTCGGAGACTGCGAACGCCGTCCGGAATGGCTGGATGCATACCGGCGACGTGGCCCGAATGGACGAGGAAGGTTATTTTTACCTCGTGGACCGGGTGAAGGACATGGTCATCGTATCGGGTTTCAAGGTTTTTACCAGAGAGCTTGATGACGTGCTCTTGAAGCACCCGGACGTTTACATGGCCGCCTCGGTCGGCTTACCGGATCCGGAGCGTCCCGGCTCGGAGCGCGTCGGAATAGCGGTAGTCCTGCATCCCGACATTGCAAAGAGCGACGAGGAAAAGGCGAAGATCACAAAATATCTCCGCGACAACGTGGCGCCCTATAAGGTCCCTAGAGTGATCGAGTTCATGGACGAGCTTCCCACGAGCGGCGTGGGCAAGGTCCTGAAGCGTGAAATTAAGAAGATTATGACGAACCGTCAGTAGCGGCTTTATATCTAAGACTAACGGTGGTTATTCATCATTTGATCGAGTCCAGCCGGATGACTTTGCATTCCGGCTGGACTCGATCGTTTTTAACGAGGAACTACTTGCAATAACAGAATACCGGCCCCGTGTCCCGCAGTGCCGACCTAGTTGGGATGGTTCAGTTTCTGCGGTGTCACAATGACCTATCCTTTTACCAGCGCGGAGTTGCAAGTCTCCATCATGTGAACCTTTAGTAAGTGGCGGTCGGACTTTATGATAATCTTTGATTGTATGGGAATTATAAAGTAGTTTTGTTCAGCAAGTGAGTGCTCGCATAAGGATCGCGTTTGAACAGTTCTTCCTGAAGTCAGTAAAATTGAATTTCGATGATAAGTCGAAGACTAGAAACAATAATCAATAAATCACAAACAAAAGGCAGAGCCAAATGACCCTGCCTTTCGCCTTACTCAACTTCTATAGATTTATTCTTCGTCCTGTGGTGTCATTAAAGCGCGTGACATGCAGAGCATTCCTGCTTTGTCTTGCCATTCTGGTGAACCTTGTGAACCTCTGTTGAAAACTTTGTCGGTTCATTTTTGGCAGGGTCCGGAGCATGACAGGTCAAACACGCTTCCCCCTTACCGACGTCCGGATGCTTTTTGGGCATAATGGTATTGTAGTCCTTGTGGCATGAGCCACACGCGTTGTCCTTCAAGGGCGGGCCACCGGCCATAACCGTCATGCTTAATACGGCACACGTCAATATAATACCGCAAGTGTAAATGCCTAGCTTTTTCCACATCTCATTTCTGTTCTCCTTTACCATTTTTTGCAAAACTCAGACGGCCATTGCCGCCTCGTGACCTAGGCGGACTTTAAAGCCAAGTAGTCAGATTGTCAAGGTCGGCTTATTAATACGACATACGTATAAATAAACTGCCATCCGCATTCAGATTTTCATTTTAGATGCAGAAGAATTCAAAAAAATGAATTAAAATAAAGCATTACTCATCGGCAGAAGAAATTGATACCCTGCAAGGAAGTTCGACCAGTTCCACAGTTGACCACATTGATATCAGTAGCGGCAAGCCAATCGGTGAAAAAAATTTACGAAGCAAAATTTGCTTGACATGTCTTCCACAAATCCCTATAAAATATTCATAAGAGTTGATCTAGCCATTGGTTCTGCACCGTCTCCTACGAGTAGATTGTTTTTCTAAGGATCGTTTTCCAAAGGGATTTATGCCGGTTTTTAGCCGGTCCTGTAATGGAGGCAACCATGAAGAAAAACCACCCCTGTCCGGTCGTAAGAGCAATCACCTTCCTCATTCTACTAACAATTGCCTGTCTCGCGTTTGCGACCTATGTAGGTGCAGCCGAGATGCGGAAAGCCTACATTTCCTCTCAGGACGGCTCGAAACTATATATTGTGGATCTGTCCAAGAACAGCATCGTCAAGACAATCGATATCTTTACCCCTACACCGCTGGAGAAGGCCCTGCCGCCGAATATAAACGATGTGCTTGCCGTGGGGAAAAAAATCTTCATGACGGTTCCCGGCCCCGAAATCTCGCCGTCTGGGGTTAATGAGATCAAGGTCATCGATAGCCGGTCCGACAGTATCGTTGCCACGCTGAAAACGGACATGACCCCGTCGGGGTTGATCGAACATAACGGGAAAGTTTACGTGGTCAATCGTTACGGAAGCACTATCCAGGAGATCGATCCGGAAACCCTCCGGATCACGAGGACTATACCGTTCCCCATGCCGAAATCCGTATCCATGAACCCGCCTCTCTTTATGGAGATTGCCAAACGGCAAGATCTATCTTCCCTTTCCCGGCGGTATTTCACGACCCGGCGGCATCCAGATACTCGATCTGAAAACGGGCAAGGCCCGGGAATTCATCGATTTCGTTCCCATCAGCAACTATGGCCCTTTAGCCATTAAGAAAGTGGGAGAAGACAAGATATACCTGGGAGGCAGCCAACAACGTGGCCGTTTTGGATACGGCACAGATAAAATCACCAAAATTGTATCCATATCGACAAAGGATCCAGTATGTGCAGTCCTTCGCTCTTTACGACAATAAGGTCTACACGGCCAATGGCGTGAGCACGGTGAGCGTGATCGATACACGGAACGATACGTTTATCAAAGAAATCGACGTCGGCTTTCACCCCTATGCCTTTCATCTGAAGGCCGGTATCGCTGCCACGGAAAATGGGGTCTACGTAGCCGACGCGGGACGAGGCGTGAAGATCATCGATGTCGCAGCCGACAGACTGAGCACGACCTTGGCGACGGAAGAGCCCATCGGGGCTATAGCTATCATTGCGCGATAAACAGGTTGGCAAGTAGAGTACTGCAGCTTCAAAACACTTCTCGCGAGGAGGTACGATGAGAAAGTCCCTGTGCTTTTTTACAGCTGTTCTGATGCTTATCTTCTGGGACCTCTCCATCTTAAGCGCTGCGAAGGATGACTCCGCGGAGACAAGCGCCACGAAGGACGAAAAACCTACGTGGGGACCAATACCTGCCGGTTATGTCACGAGCCGCAGACACAGTCCCTGATCAGGAGTCTGCACTGGAAGAAGGGAATCAAGAATTCTCCCCTCTCCGACAAGGGATGCGAAACATGTCACGGCCCGGGATCGACCCATGTGCGGGCGGGCGGTGGCGCCGTAAAGGATTTAATAACCTTCACGACGACATGAACGGCCTGAGGACAAATCGCGAGTCTGCCTGAACTGCCACGAAAATTCACCGTCCATTTCGGCGTGGGATTCAAGCATCCACAAGAAAAACGATGTATCCTGCGAAGATTGCCACACAATCCACACCAACAGCCGCCTTAATCTGAAAAAACCCCAACCTGCCATGTGTATCTCCTGCCATAAGGAGCAGAGAAGTCAACTCACCAGGCAATCCCACCACCCCATAGCCGAGGGGAAGGTCAAATGCACCGATTGCCATACGACTCATGGGGGTTTCGGCAAGCACATGCTCAATGCCGATTCCATCCCGGACCTCTGCTACACGTGTCACACGGAAAAGAAAGGGCCTTATGCCTTTGAGCATCCGCCCGTGGCCGAGAACTGCAGTACCTGCCATCAGACACACGGGAGCAACCACAGCAATCTTCTTGTCAGTAAAGTGCCCCAGCTTTGCCAGAGCTGCCACAACATCGGTGCGGGGCATACTTCACGGGCTTATACGAAGCAACACGGCTTTTTGGGAGAGGCGACAGCAAACAAGAATAAATTCTTTGCCCGGGGATGCCTCAACTGCCACGGCAATATCCACGGCAGTAACAGAGCACCCATGTTCCTCCGATAGGAGAGTGACCATGAAATCAAAACTAGCTATTTTCATCCTGATCGCCGGTTTCGCCGTGAGTCTCACCGTCGCTTCTTCTGCCTACTCGCAGGAGCCTGTGAAGGAACCTTCTCAGGAACCTGTCATGATGGGCGGGGCGAGCATAGAGGGACGGGTATACGACGTGAACGGCAACAAAGCTAAATTTCATGAATACTCAGACATCAAATCTGGAGGCGTTTTTGGCAACGCCGACGTTACCTATGTTTCACCGGATCACTTTATATGGTTCCAGGCCACCGATCCCGGTTACGATACCCAGCGTTACCGGCTTGAAACAGGGTCTTTCGGAAAATATAAATTCTGGTTCGACTATAACGAAATCATTCACAATATCGCGACCGATGCAAAGACATTCTACTACGGCGCGGGCACAACACAGCTCACGGGTACCCCGAATCCGGATCCGGAAACATGGCGTGGCGAATTCGATTACTCCACGAAGAGAAAGCGTATCGATACGGGAATCAAAATCGACATGGCACAGCCGTTTTTCTTTAATATCAGTTTTCCCTACGAGAGAAAAGAGGGCATCAAACCGACGGGCGTTTCTACAAGCAGTTCCCGGGACGCATCTCTGGAACTGCCGGAGCCGGTCGATTACCGGACAAGCGGCCTGCGGGTAGAAGCCGGATATTCCCTGAAACCCTTTTTCGCATCGCTCAGCTATTCATATGGTGAATTCAGGAATCATGCGGACGATCTGCAGTACGACGCCCCCATTGGATGGACGCCTGGGCCGTTATCACTTCCTCCGGACAGTGAGTTTCACAAATTCAACTTCAAGGGCAGTGCCAAGCTCCCCCTGGACAGCAAATTCATCGTCAACATCGGCGATGAGAAGACGAAATCTGATACATCGAGCTTCACCGATTTCAACGGCAGGGTCGATACGAGAATTTATGACGTCATGGCCACCACGAGCCCCTTCCGTTTCCTCGAAGGGAGGATCTATTATAAGTACTATGAGCGGGACAATACATCGACTGGCCATACGCTTTCATCGACGGAATCTTGACGTCCGACACGGTCCCTTTCTTACAAAACGAACACGTACGGGGCCGAGGTCGGCATCCGGCTGCCTGCGAAGCTTCACCTGAATACGGGGTATAAATATATCGATACCGAAAGAAGCGTCCGCCATGAAACGGATCCTGCTGTGGTCCTGCCGCACAACGGGGACCACATCTTTTTCGCGGACATGAAATGGACTGGCCTCGATTTCCTGTCGGCCAGGCTTGCTTATGAAGGCATGGAGAGAAAAGCCGATTATCAGACGGATGCGAGTGAGGATGCACTGAACCAGCAGTTCGCCTATGCAGCACAGAAGAGGGACACCTTCAAGGCCACCGTCGATCTCTTCCCTATGGATGCATTGAATATGAGTCTTGAGTACCGGTTCAGGAGATCGAACTACGACCACACGATTTTCGGCTATACGGCCGATACAGGAAACGCCGCCAGCTTTACCGTCGATTATGCTTTGAAGAAGGCAGCGCGGTTCTTTGGATACTTCGACTTCGAGAGAAGGGATTTATCGCAGCGCGCCCTTATAGGGTCGGATGGATGGGTCTCGGAACAGGATGAAAAGACGTATGCCTGTGGCGTAAGGGCGGATGTGTATGCAATCCCGAAAAAGCTGACCTTCGTCTTGCAGTATGATTACATGAAGTCAGACGGGTTCAACGACTTCGATTTCACGAGCGGCGTCAGAAGCGCCAGCGGCGTGCCGGACGGTCTACCCGTCAATATACCCGATTGGGATGATTACACAAAATCTTCCTTTGCCCTCACGGCTGCCTATAACTGGTCGGAGTCCGTCATGCTGAAAGCCGGGTATGCTTATGTCCGGTATGATTATGATGACGACCAGTTGAACCATTATCGATACTACGTAGGTGGCGACGGTTCAAGCCAAGGATACCTCACCGGTGCTTACAGAGATACATCCTATGAAGCCAATATTGTATTTCTTTCGCTGGTGTATCAGTTCCGGTAACGTGCAACGCCGACAGTAAGGCCATGATTGTGCATCACGTGAGCCTGAGAAATAATGTTGGAGATGTAACAAAGAAAAATAAACGGCAGCAAAGCACTAAGGAGGGGGCTATGAAACCCAGACATTTACTTGTTCTCTTATGCTTGGTGGGGGTCATCGTCTGTAGCTACGGCTGCAGCGGAGGCGGAGGCTCGGACGCCACTGTGACAACGAGCCAGCCGGGCGCCGTGTTTCCCACGCTCAATGCCGCTTCGCAAGTCTGTGCGGGGTGTCATTCGAAAAACATAGCGGCCGTTTATCTCGATTCAACAGGGATGCCTCTGCCTGGATCTCCGACAATCGCCCAAGAATATGCGCGCTCGGTACACAATACGGAAGTCTTCGCGACCTGCGCCCAATGCCACAATCCCGCCGCAGGCCATCCCAATCCTACGACGGCAGACGTCAATCCCGACGCGAGCGGCACGTGTCTGAATTGCCATTCGTCTCTAGGTCTTCCCCACCTGCAGGCAAATCCCGCCACGTTTGATGATCACGCCCCTGCTCAGTTTGTGGATCTGGCGCTTACCGCTTATGACACCGGCGCGAAGGGAGGGTGCAGGAGCTGCCACAATCCGCACGATACGACATCGCGGATATCCCTGTTTAAAGACTATGCGAATTCTTCCGGACACGGCGATATTCATGGAGAAGGATGGATCCACTATCGCTGGAAAGGCACGAACAGGGCAGCATGTCAAAGATGTCATACGACGAGCGGATTTATCTCGCAGATTACGGGGAAAGGCGGCGTCGTCACTTTTGATGCCGCCGACAATACGAAACAGACCTTGTATTGCAACGGCTGCCATGAGAATTACAGTTACAAGATGAGAAGCACAAGCGCGGTGACGGCCGTTTATCAGAGCGGGACGTCGTCTGCACCCATCTTCGGGACCTTCAACGATGCTTCGGATCCCAACCCTGTCATCGATCCTGTTACCGGCTCCCAGACGGCGCAAAACACGTTCCCCAACATCGGCAAATCGAACCTTTGCATGAACTGCCATACGGCCAGAACGATCGGCGACAACATCAAGAAAACGGCTGCTAATGCCGCATTACGATTTCAAGAATCTCAGCTTCATCAATTCCCATTATCTCACGGGGGGAGCCACGGTATATGCGGTCAGCGGATACGAGTTCACCGGCCTGACGTATGCCAACCGATCCAGTTATCAACACAATCAAATCGGCACCATCCTGCAGCCGGCCACGGGAACCGGCGGCCCCTGCGTCGGATGTCACATGACACCGGCCAGGCATACCTTCAAGGGCTGGACGAAGGATGCAGCCACGGAAAAGATAACGGGCATCGTCAGCCTTGCCTGTGCCACTTGCCATTCGGATATAACTGCCGAGGAGATGAACGAGGAAAAGGAACGGTTTGAAGCGGCCCTGGCCGCACTCCAGGCGCAACTCGACGCGAAAGGGATTCTATTTCTGCCGAAAGCAACCCGTACTTTTTTACGGCACCTTACGATCCGACCTATGTCGCGCCGACGGACGCCTGTCCCACGAAAAACCTTGCGGTCTTGAACTGGCAGACCGGCGGCACAATAGTTCGAACATGGAATACCACTACAATGAAGTGTGATGTTTCTGTTGGCGTTCCCGGGCACGGGTGGCACAGGCGAGAAGAATATGGGTGCGGCATTCAACCTCAACCTCCTTATCCACGATCCCGGCGCATATACCCACAATCGGAACTATGCCAAACGTCTTATCTGGGATTCCATCGACTGGGCGGATGATGAAACGATGAACAACAGCGTCATGGCAACGGTCGATGCCCTGGTCACGGCAGGCAAGTTGACTTCGGCCCAGAGGGACCTGTCGTTGCCTATTACACCCCGCGGTCGGGGCCTCCGCCGGCAAGGCCTTAAGGAGTGGGTGGTATCAGCGCGGAAGAAGAAAAGACCTCCGTCAGCGATGGCGGGGGTCTCTTTGTTTTTTCAGGCCATACAGCTCGTCGAATTACCGTCCTCCAGCACCAGAGGCGCACCTGAATTGAACATTAAATAATGCCTGAATCCTAACTTAACATGTGGTACAAGTTTCTGGGGCAGGTCACCGTTGAATGCAATGTTCTGTTATGGTCAAGATGTATTGAGATTACTTCTTGGGTCCAGGCAGCTTTAAAGAATACTCATAAATCAGTTTCATCTCTGCATCGGAGATTTTATCTTTGGGGAACGCAGGCATAGGTATTGTGCCTTTCGATCCTTCAGGCTTTAACGGATTTCTGTTAAAAGCAGTGAAGACGGCAAGGCTTTTCATTTTGGATGAACCTGTCACCGGTAAGGCGGGATCGATGATGTTTCCTCCCCCGGCATGACAGGCGCCGCAATGGGCGGCATAAAGGTTCGCTCCGTCCTGCGCAGAAAAGGCCGTGCTCCCAGTGAGAATCATCGTGACCCCGCAGACCACCAATCCGGCGAAAGCGCCAATAAATAAAACCCTAATTTTTGATTTTTTCATAGTACCTCCCAACATTATTTTAGCATGATAGCGGCGGCTGTTGCGTATTGCGGCCTCGTATATTGTCTGTTTTCACATTTTCCCATCCATTTCTTTTGAACTCAGCACGGGAAGGATCTTGTTGATCATCCAGAGGAGAATAAAAGGCAGCACCGCGATGAACAAAGCGCCGCCGAGTCCTTCTTTAAAGGTATCAAGGCTGTAAGGGATGATGGGCAGATGGTAATCCATATACCCGGAAAAAGTCAGGGAAAAAGACTGTCCGCCGATCACGACGTTCCATCTCATCATGAAGACCCCAAAGAGAACCAGCAGCAAAGACGGGATCGCTCGTTTGACGGTCATGCCGGGGAGAAGAAGGAGGATGAAAGGGTACCAGATTACCCAGGACATATTGGAACAGAAAAATATTAATGAAGTCTTTGCCGTAGATGACGCTTCTCAGGATATCCCATGATTTCACTGCCGTGTAGCCGCGAAAAACCAGGTCCAGCAGCTCCAGACTGATGGAGAATACCATAAAGAAAGTAAGATATTTAACAGTCGTCCGCATGGTGTCTGTTTCCACGCCTTTAATTTCATTCAGTGAATTGACGGAGGCCGGAGAGCTTTTACGGGAAGCGATATATTTTTTTATTTCCATGGTGATGATGTAAATGAGCAGGCAGAGGGCCACTCCGGAAACGATGGCCGACATGATAAAAATAACCGGCATGAGAGGGGTCATCCACAGGGCGTTGGCTTTTACCGAACCGAAGATAAATCCGGCATACCCGTGAAGAAAACAGGCAATCGGCACACCGACTCCGGCCAGGATCTTGATGGCCTTTGCATCCATCTTCAGACTGGCTTCGCTTAAATCCAAGGCGCCGAGGGTAAGAACTGTATAGGTCCAGTATTTGATTTTTTCTGCCGAGGCTCTTATTGGTCTTGTCTTTGAGTTCTAATGACCCCTCCACCAGATGTTTCCGGATAAAGAAACCACAATTCGGATGCGACTACCGACCCATAAACAAATAGGACGATTCCAAAAGCAGCGATGGCCGATGTGAAATGCGGCGTAAATACTACATTGAAGTTCTTTCGGGGTGCGTCAAGTGCAGAAGGAGAGGCAGGGGCGCAACCATCAGCAGGGCAAAGGAAAAAACCAGAGAGAATCTGGCAATTTGTTTCAGCGGTTTTATATCAAAAAGATGGTACAGGGAGGAAAGGACAAAAGCGCCCGCCACCAGACCGGTCATGAAAGGGTACATGACGATCTGAATGCTCCAATAGATGTATTCATTGGGATAAACGAAAAGTTCTTTGACCGTCCATAAGGTTCCAGAACCATTTTTTTACCTCACCTCTTCATCAAGCCCGATGAAGTAAACCTGTGGGTTCGGTGCCATATTCCGGTTTGTGGACGGCTACCCGCTGCGTCCGGATGATGTTTCGCCACAGGATCTCGGGGGTCTTTGATGTTGCCGATCTGTCTTGCCGCCTGTCGGGCAGGCCTGGACGCAGGCCGGCTGCATGTTGCGGTTAATCCGGTGATAACAGAAATTGCATTTATCGGCCACATGGAGGACCGGATGGAAAAATCTCATGCCGTAGGGGCAGGCCATGATGCAGTATCCGCAACCGATGCACCATTTTTGATCCACCAGCACCACGCCATCGGCATTCTGGTAAGTGGCGCCCACCGGACATACCTGGACACAGGAAGGCTTTGCGCACTGGTTGCAGAGCTTGGGAACAAAAAAAGCCTTGTCAATTTTTTCCGGGGGAATATCTTTAAACTTGCCACTGTCCCAGATCGATCCGGCCGGTGGTAAATCCGTAGCGCGCCTCTTTCGGCGTATCGGCGAATACTTCTCCATCTCCGGTAACGACATACCGCTCAACCCAGGTCCGGGAGACATCAGCGTCAAAGGGGATTTCGTTTTCCAGTTTGCATGCCTTGACGCAGAAACCGCAGCCGATGCATTTATAAGTGTCGACAAGAAATACATAGCGAAGAGGCTGCAGTCGAGGCCTGAACATCGGCGGGCCGGAAAATTCCGTCCAGCCCTTTGGCCAGCACTACAGCAGCGGTTCCTTTCATGGCCAATATAATAAAATCTCTCCGATTCATCTTTAACTCCTAGCCGGGTTTGGATGCCTCATGCGGCTTATGGCAGCTCACGCAGTTCAAACCGGGATTGTGCTGATCCGGGTTGATGCCTTTGATCTTTGATCTTTGGCTGGTGGGATAGGAAAGATAGGTATGGCACCTGAGGCAGAGTTCCCGGCTCCGGTCCAAGGTCGAGTTTCCGCGGATCAGCCGGATGAGACTTGGCCGGTCCGTGGCAGTTTTCGCATTCAATATCTTTATGCGGTGAGGAAGCAAGCTTTTGCGTCTGCCCGGCATGGCAACTCACGCAGTATTTCCCGTCCTTGATATTTTACGGGAAAGTTCTTCCATTCCTCAACATTGGATTGCCGGTACCAGCCATACATATACCCTTGTTCATGGGTTCCGAAATCATCGGGCGTCAAGAAGGTTCTGGCGATTAAGATGATCGCTACAATAGCCAGAACCAGGTAGAGGGGTCGCAGGACATGCATAACTTAAGAATCTCCATAATTGCCGACGATAATCACATGCTTCTCCCGGAATATTAAGTCGCGGTTTGTTGAAAAATCATTATTACGGATGTCGGAAGGGAAAAGGTGAAAAAAGAAAACAGCCAATCTTTGATTTTTGTAATCTGCATAAAATAATCTCAAAGTATTTGTTTTCCGTTAACTGGCACGAATTCAAAATCGGGATCGAAATCTATTGGATATTTTAAGCTTTATTTTCATAGAGTCAAGAGGCTAAAATCATTTTTCAGAACTATCATTGTTCATGTGTGTGTTTCTACCCGTAATGCTTAGATTTTAAGGAGTGAAGATACTAATTAGTTGTAGGTGACTTCAACCATTAACGATGCCTTCCTGAAATGTTTATTTGACAGCTTTAATCAACTATGCAAAATTACAAATCATAATCAGAGATGCTGCGGCGATTGGTTAAGTCCAATGGAACTGCTTACAGACGATAAGGATGGGAAAATAGTTCCTTCACCTTTTATTAAAAGATTTGGAGAATGGTAAGTTCATGAAGATTACGATAATTGTTTTTAGTCCATCGGGAAATACCCTCAAAGTCGGCAAAATGATGGAAAGTGCTTTTAAGAATAAAGGTGCTGAAGTGCAAATCATTGACAGCACACGTAGAGAAATGATTTTTAAGCAGAATAACAGGGCAGGGTTTCTGGATAAAAACGTCTCAGCGCATGATGTATTAATGATTGGCGGTCCTGTATATTCTCATCATATGCAATACAATTTGCTTGAGCTAATTAAAGCATTACCGCAGCCGGATGAAAAGTGGGGTTCTTTAGCTGTTCCATTCACAACTTTTGGGACAATATCTTCCGGCGAAGCATTGGCTGAAGCTGCCGCATTGTTAAGAATTACTGGACGAAAAAGTGTTCTAGGTCTGAAAGTTGATGCCTATCATTGTTTTACGAAAAAATGGAATACAAAGATTAATGAAGGGATGCCTGGAAAAGAAGCTTTGCCGTATATAGATGAGCTTGTAGCTGAAACTCTGAAGCTGGAAGGTAGAAATCCCGACACAGTGAAGGACATTTCTGATTTGTTTAATTATCAGAGCAAGTCCGCTATATTTAAATCAAATGTTCTTTTAAAAGAAAAACGAATGCATAAGCATGTATTTCCCAAAGTTAGATTCGATTATAGCAAATGCGAAAGTTGCAAAAAATGTAAAAAGGTATGTCCTGTTCAATGTATTGAAATAAGAAATGAGCTACCAATGCAAGCCAATGCAAATGCATGTATTCATTGTGCTGAATGTTTTCATACATGTCCTTATGATGCTATCAGGTTGAATATTAAAAAATATAAACCGTTTTTAATGATGGGTGCTAAAGGAAAAGGATTTCTGACAAGTCATGAAACGAAAAAAACGGAAGTGTTTTTTAATAGTAGCCTATAGCTGAAGTTTAAAGTTATAGTTTTCTCGGATAGTGAGCCATTCTTCGGAACGATGTTTATAAAATGTTTTCTTCAAACGCTCTTCCTTTTTATGTACAGAAACTCACGGCTACGCTGATAGCAGCATGGGGCATTTTTGAAGTTTTGAAGTGGTAATCCTTAATTCTGACGTCTGCCAAAAACCGTGGAAGTTGTAGGTGAACTCACTAAGCAGTTCTTATTGTAACTGACCTGCCCTCGAAACTTTTATCGATGCGAAGTGGTAAGTCTCCGCCCCTTGAACCTGCTCCAAAAACGCTTTCTGACTTTATGAATATCTTAGATTGGATGGGAATTATAAAGTAGTGTTGTTCAGGGATAAGACGCGCATCGCCTCATAGTTCCGGAAATAAAAAAGGGGGAACCGTCGTGTGGTCCCCCCTTTAGTTTAAACTGTTTACATACGCTTAAACGGCGAAGGCCTCTTCGCTGATGTTCATAGCGCTCTGCTCGTCCTTCTTGCAGGTTTTCCAACTTGGCCGGTACAAGACCCGGTGATACGGTTGATGAAGAATTTAGCGCCCTGGATTTTGCCGGAATAGAAGGCCTTGTCTTTATCGCTCGTAGCAGCGGCCAGACCCTTGGTAGCGGCATTGGCCATCCAGATGTGCAGCCAGCCCACTAGAGCGTCGGACAGACAGTTGAGGAAGTCTGCGGCACCGATCAGTGGAACAAAAGGTGTCGTCTTCATCATCTTGGCAAAAGCCATAGCAGTTGCCGCGCAGGCGTTCAGCGCGCCTTCAACGATGGCGGCCTCGGCTTTTAGGCCGTCATTGGCTTTGGCCTCGGCGACGGCGGCCTGGGTCAGGCCAAGGAGATTCATAAAATACAGGCCTTTTTTCATGCCGAGCTTGCGGCCCAGCAGGTCCATGGCCTGAATACCGTTGGTGCCTTCATAGATCAGGTTGATCTTCTGGTCGCGCATCATCTGCTCAACCGGATACTCACGGCAGTAGCCGTAGCCGCCATAAGTCTGTACGGCATCCGAGCACACTTCCATGCCCCTCTCGGTGCAGTAGGACTTGACCATCGGGGTGAGCATCTCAATCATGCCATGCCAGTATTCTTTATCCTGCTCGTTCTTCTCAAGCCCGGCATTGAACTCCCGATCCATGCAGTAGTAGCAAAGCAGGGTCAGGGCGCGAATGCCTTCCGTGATGGATTTCTGTCTTAAGAGCATACGGCGCACATCCGGATGCTGGATGATCGGCACCGCCTTGGCGTTCGGGTCCTTCATGGCCATGGCGATGATGTTGGTTCCCTGGATACGCTGCTTGGCATAATCCAGCGCATGCAGGTAGGCCGCGCCGGCCAAAGATACGCCCATCATACCCACGCCCTGACGCTCTTCATTCATCATCTGGAACATGATCTTCATGCCGTCGCGCTCCTCGCCCATGAGGTAGCCGATGCACTTGCCGTCGGTGCCGAAGTTCAGTGTACAGGTGGCGTTGCCGTGGATGCCCATTTTGCTTTCGATGTTGCCGCACTGCACGTCGTTAGGTTCGCCCAGTTCGCCCTTTTCATTGATGCGGATCTTGGGAACGATGAAAATGGAAATGCCCTTGGTGCCGGCGGGATCGCCTTCGATGCGGGCCAGGACCGGGTGAATGATGTTCTCGGCCAGGTCATGGTCGCCGGCGGAAATGAAGCATTTGGTACCGGTAATGGAGTAAGTGCCGTCGGCGTTCTTTTTGGCTGTGGTCTTGAGGATACCCACGTCAGAACCCGCGCCCGGCTCGGTCAGGCACATGGTGCCCGCCCATACGCCGGTGTACATCTTTTCCAGAATGACATCGCGCAGGGGGTGCTGGAAGAAATCTTCCACCAAACGCGCTGCGCCGTGGGTCAGACCGGGATACATGAGAAAGGCCTGGTTGGCGCCCAGAAACATATTGGCAACAGCCGCCCCGATAATAAACGGGAAGGCCTGACCGCCGACTTCGGGTGAATCGGACGTCGTCATCCAACCGCCCTCGCAATAAAGCTTATAAAGGCGGTGATAGGCCTCGGGCGCGAAGACTTTGCCGTCCTTGAAAACCGCCTCAATGGGCTTGCGATGAACCTCGTCCGGATAGGTGGGGGCTATCTCGACCTCGGCGAATTTCTGCGCCTGGTCCAGCACCATGTTGCACATATCCACATCATGATCGGCATAACGGCCCTTGCCCAGGAGCGTTTCCCCGATATTGAAAACCTCATGCAGTTGGAATTTTAAATCCCTTTCGTCAACCCATAAACTTGCCATAAAAACCTCCTTATTTCCTTTTATTTATGAACGAATATTCGTTCTTATTCCCTTCTAGAGGGTCTTTTCCGAGAACGATCTCCGTCGAAGTTCATATGGCAATTGCAGACAATTGTCAAGACTTCAGGGATATTTATTCTGAAACCGGTCGCTATCTTTTACACTTCAACCTCGACTTCGACTTTCTGGAGTACTTCCGCACCGTTCTGGTTGACAACCTTGAGATCAACCCTGGCGCGCCCCGCCTGCACGTCTGTTACGGTTCCCTGAACGGAAATCGTATCTTCCATCATGACCGGGGCGCTGAACCGGCATTTTAATTTTTTCATCTTACCGGGATCGCCAGCCCAGTCGGTAACGGTTTTCGCGGCAAACGCCAAAGTGCATAACCCTTGGAGGATCGCGCCACCCAAGCCCACCATTTTCCCAAACTCGGGATCGATATGTATCGGGTTATAATCGCCTGATGCGCCTGCATAATATATTGGCCGGTATTTATCGACTTTCTCACTGCCGGTGAATGTCTGTCCTTTTTCAATTGCCATCGTGCGCCTCCTATTTCCTTACTACAAAGGTATATATTCCACGGCTCACGTCTTTGCCGTGCTGGTTTTTCGACTTGATTTCGACCGAAATGACATCCAGCTTTTCCTTGTTTTTGATGTCAACAACCTTCGCGGATGTGGTGATGGAATCGCCCGCCTTGACCACTTCTAGGAATTCCAGTTCCTGCTCGCCGTGCACGAGCATTGCCATGTTCAGATTAAGATCTTTATCGTTGAAGACAGGCTCGATCAGGTATGCGCCAAAGACAACCGCGAAGGTGGGAGGCGCGATAATCGTGCCGTATTTCGATTTTTTGGCGAAATCGTCATCAAGATAATGCGGATCAAAATTCTTGATCGCTTTTGCGTATTCCTTGATTTTTTCCTTGCCCACTTCATAGGTAGAGGCCGGATATGTTTTGCCGATGAATTTTGTATCGATTGACATAGGTATTTCTCCTTGATGTGGTCATCCCTCCCAAGCGGAGGGATGATACCCTGTTTCATAGTTTACGCTGCGTACTTACGGATCAGGTCCTTCGCAATCAAAATACGCTGTATTTCTGAAGTTCCCTCGCCGATCTCGCCCAATCTGGCATCGCGGAAGAGACGCTCCACCGGATACTCCTTCATATAACCGTAACCACCATGCACCTGCACCGCCAGGTGGGCTATCTGCGAGGCGGTCTCGGAAGCCCACACCTTTGCCACGGACGCCAGCACCGCAGATTCAGGCTGATTCGTTTCCTTGGCCCATGCAGCCTGGTAAATGAGGAGCCGCGCCGTATCGGACATGATCATCATATCCGCGAGCTTGAAAGAGATGTCCTGAAAACGGTTGATCGGCTTCCCGAAGACCTTTCGTTCCTTGGAATACTTATTCGCATGTTCCAAGACATTTTGCCGCAATTCCCAGACAGACGGTCGCCATGCCGATCCTGCCGTATTCCAGGGTCTGCATCGCCTGGATGAAACCATTGCCCACCGTGCCGAGCACAGCACTATCCGGCACTTCGCAATCCACAAGGATCAGTTCGGCTGTGGGGGAACCGCGGAATCCCATTTTGTCGAAAGGTTTGCCCGCTGAAAATCCCTTGGTGCCCTTATCGACCAGAAAGCAGGTCACGCCGGCCCCCGGTCCTTTCGCTTTGTCATTATAGGCAAAGATCAGCGCCACATCGGCGATCGTCGCGTTGGTGATGAATGTTTTAGTGCCATTGAGGATCCACTTATCCCCCTGCTTAACGGCCGTTGTTTTAATGGAAGCCGCATCAGAGCCGGCTTCAGGCTCGGTAAGACCGAAACAACCGATAATTTCACCCTTGATGATGCCGGGAAGATATTTTTTCTTCTGCGCTTCGGTGCCGAACAGTCGGAGCGGCATACCGAAAAGGCCGCTGGAGGCGCCGCAGGATAAAAAGGTGGAGGCGCAGGCACTGGCCACAGCTTCTCCTGCGATAGCCTGGCTGATTAAATCGAGATTCATGCCGCCGTAGGCTTCTTCGTGTCCGATGCCCAGATAGCCAATGCCGGCCATCTTTTTGATGTTCTCTTTCATCAGCTTGGCCACTTCTTCATGCGACGCTTCATCCAGCATCGCGGCGCGCGGTTCTATTTCCTTAGTGCAAAACTTCGTGAAATTGTCCTTTATCGATAGTTGTTCCGGTGTCAAATCATAGTTCATAATATTTTTCTCCTGTTTGATGTCTGTTTATTCTGCTCCCCTGCCCTCGGTTACATAATAGCTCAGGATACGGGATATGATAAGCCGCTGAACTTCGGAGGTCCCGCCGCCGATCTGCCCCAGCTTCGCATCCCTGAGGAACCGCTCGATCGGGTATTCATGGATGTACCCGTAACCGCCGAATACCTGAACCGCATCACTCGCGGCTTTCATACCCCAGTCACCTACAATCGCTTTGGCGAGTGAGGTATGCATGTGATTAAGAGGTTTGCCTGAATCCTTATCATGAGCAACTTGATAAACGGCCATTTTCGCGGCCTCTTTGACAATCTTCATATCTGCCAACTTGTGCTGGATTGCCTGGAACGCGTTAATCGGTTTACCGAACTGCACACGTTCCTGAGAGTACTTGGTGCACGCCTCGATGGCAAACTGCATACCACCAACAAAGGGAGCCAAGAGAGCGCTCCTGTCCCAGGAGAGAGTCTCGTGGGTATATCCAAATCCCTTTCCGACCTCACCCAGCAGGTTTTCTTCCGGGACTTCGCAGTTGTCCATAATTACTTCGGAGGTGGAGGATGCCCGCACGCCCATCTTGTGGAATGGCGTACCGGTCGAGAAACCGGGAAAACCCCTCTCGATGATGAAGGCAGTAATTCCGTTGTGCTTCAACGCTTTATCAACCGTGGCATACACGACACAGACGTTGCATACCGGCGCGTTGGTAATGAATGTCTTCGTACCGTTGAGAATCCACTTGTCACCTTTCTTGACTGCCGTGGTCGTTATCGATCCGGCATCGGAACCGGCGCCCGGCTCCGTAAGCCCCATGCAGCCGATCCACTCACCGCTGGCAAGCTTCGGTACGTATTTCTTCAGCTGATCGGGTGTTCCATGTTTGTATATGGTATCCGTGCACAAATACGTGTGCGCTCCCAACGCCAGCAGGTGGCCCTGGTCAACACCGGCATGCCCCAGGGCTTCGGTCGAAAGACAACAGGTCACGACACTGGCGCCGGATCCACCCAGTTCTTCCGGAAACGGCAGGCCCAGAAGCCCCATTTCTCCCAGTTTCCGCCATACTTCCATCGAGAACTCACTCTTGAGATCAGCCTCCTCGACAAGTGGCACAATTTCCTTTTTTGCGTATTTATAAACCGAATCTCTAAACATTAATTGCTCTTCAGTATAACCGAATTCCATGAATGCCTCCTTTATTACATTTAATACGTTATTTTTCCTCTATGACTTTGGAGAGAATCTGTTCCTTAATTCTCTCTTTTAACTCACGATAATCGAATGCCCCGTTATCAATTACATACTGGATGATGGTTCCCTGGATAAGGGAGATGATGATGACGGATGTAAATTTCACATCCATGGCCGCAAACACACCCTTTGCCATCCCCTCTTCGATAATTGCCGAGATTTCGTCGCGATAGCTCTGAAAAAGCTTTATGTTCGCCTGACGGATCCGGTTGTCATGATTCATCTGTGCCCAAAAATCGATGAGCACGTAAAAATAAGCTTTTTCCTTCTCCACCAGATCAAATGCCTCGTCGCAGAAGGCCAGCAGTTTGTCCCTCGGTTCCGTAAGCTCTAGCGAGAGCCTTTTTGAGATTATCCCTAAGATTGGCATTCATCTCTTTCAGCAGCTTGAACAGGAGATCTTCCTTGTTCTTGAAATAATAATGAACAAGGCCTGTGGACAATCCGGCCTCCTCGGCGATGTCCTTTATCGTAAAATCGTTGTACCCCTTCTGTGCGACAACTTTGTAAGCCGCCGCTGTCAACTGGGCACGCCTTAGATTTAATAAATCATTCTTGTTGCGTTCATTCATAACTTCAGTAAACTCTTTCTTGACCTACACGATGCCAATCTCAACACCGTCCCGAAAAAAGCACCCGAATTCCCGCTCCAGAAAACACTTCATCTTGCTCGCCCCACTCTCCATCGGGCACCCATCGGTCATGGGATCCTGACGCGTATTCCGACTGGTACTGATTTTCTTCATAGGGCCGCGTCCCGCCCATAATCACGGCCGTTCCCGCGATTCGCTCGATCCGGTTTGGATCAATAAGAATAAATCCAATATCATCGTACTCGAACCGGCTTTTGTTCTCTTCCAGTATCCCGAAAATCATTTCACAAATGCCATCCACCGGGTAACGCTCGAACACATCGCGCGCGCCACCGAGGAGTGACTTGTGCATGAAAAACCGCCATACGTCATCGAACCCGTCTGTCGAAATGAGCACCCTGATGTCGCGGTCTGCCGTACGATATTGAGTCACATCCACAATATCCTTGCTCCTTCCCGCGAAATTCATGTCGCGTCCGGTCTGCTGCATTATCGAACCGGTGACGCTGTTCATTACCGTTACAACACTGTCACCACCGTGCGAAATTATCAGACAGACGCCTTCCTCTTCTGGTTTGATGGCCACACAACTGAAGGTCGTCTTGTGCTGGTACTTCTGTTCGGAGTATATCTCCGTGTTAATCAGATCCCTCCAGCCCGAAACCGTGTCCGGCGCGCCTGATTGCGCAAGGCTTTCCGACATTCGATTTAAAAGATCACGAGACGCCCAGGGGAAGCGTTCCGAGCCGTCAGCCACGGCGAACACCATATGCTCAAAGTCAAAGTAAAGGCAATCGCCGTTGCCGTAGCCGCTTCGAATTTTATCTGTTCCGGTACTGATTCCACCGCACAACGCCCCCGGCAATTTCAATATCCGCTTTGATGGATTTATCTCAACCGTCGGAGACTCCTTTATTGAAATCAATCTATTACTTTAAAATACTCGATATCCCGTATGCTGCCCTTACGATCCTTGGAAAATACCGGCTCGACCCGGGCGCCAATCTTGATCTTGGTTTCGTCCTCAACGCTTATGTAGTGCTGAAACAGGGTATCGGCGCCGTCGAATTTGATAAATCCGTAGCCGTAGGGAACTGGCTTCTGCGCGCCCGTTTCCGGATCGATGAAAGCAAAACGGAGGATAGTAAAGGTGCCGATGACCCCTTTCGGGCCGACTTCCACCCAGTCTTTCATCTCGACAAAGCAATCTCCGCACACACCGCGCGGCGGGATATAAACTTTCTTGCACTTGGGACATTTGACCGCCATAAACCGGCAGTTGTCCCGCATCTCGGTAAAAAACTTGCTCCCGTGCATCCCCACGGAATACGCGAAGGGCTGCACCGCGTCGCCTGATTCGATGATGATATGTTCTTTTTCAGTCATAATCTTTTCTCCTGTTAGGTCACTTCGGTTTTTTCTTGCCGTGCAGAATCATATCGGTCCACCAGCAGCCGCCGAAACCGCTGCTGAAGGCGAGATTGACGTCAGGAACCTGCCGCCCTTCCGCTTTACCCATCACCTGCATCGCCGCTTCAGCGCACCGGATAAGACCGGTCGCCCCGATGGGATTGGTGGCTATAACGCCGCCTGAAGGATTGATAGGCAGCTCGCCGCCCATGTCGGTATTGCCGTCCCAGATATACCGGGGCGCCTCGCCGGGGCCCACGAGGCCCATGTCCTCAATCCAGATCAGGCCGCCGAATGAATAGGGCTGGTAGAGCTCGATGACGTCCAGTTCCTTGCGCGGCTCCTTGATGCCCGCCTTCTTCCATAGTTCCTGCGAGCCCTCGCGCATGCTGGTAAGGCGTCCGTAATCGGCATCGCCCAAGATAGCTGTATGAATGCCGCGCCGCCGTGCCCCAGATCCAGTCCGGTTTCGGGCAGATCTTTTCCGCGACGTCCTCACTGGCCATGATGACGGCGCACGCGCCATCGGAACGGGGGCACACGTCCAGCAGGTGGATCGGATCGGCCAGCATCGGGGAAGCCAGCACTTCTTCAAGGCTCACTTCTTTTCGAAGCTGCGCGTGGGGGTTGTTCATCGCGTGTTTCCGGTCCCGAACGCTTACGCGGGCGCCGTCGCGGTCAGAAGCGCCGTAGCGGGCCATATAGGCCTGGGCCTCCGCCGCCAGTCCCGAAATCGCTCCGGCAAATACCAGGCGATCCCAGATGGGATCAAAAGCCGTCGTGATGGCGCCGGTGGTGTCCGACTCGGAATTCTTCTCCCAGCCGATAATCAGAACTCTGTCGAACATTCCTGACCCGACCAGATGGTATCCGCCGATAGCGACGGTGCATCCGGTGGTTCCGCCGGTGGTCAGTTTGATAATGGGTTTCATCGTACCGCCGGAACCGTCAACGCTCCAGCAATCAACGTAATTGATTCCTTCAAAGTGGTCCATATTTCCGATGACGATGGCATCGATGTCCTTCATCTTCAGGTCAGCATCCGTAAGCGCTCTCAGTACCGCCTCGTTAATGAGCTCCTGTCCGTTCACGTCAGGGCGATGGCTCTTATGGAATGTCTGTCCGGTTCCTACAATTGCAACTCGTTTAGCCATGGTTCTTCCTCCTACTTGTCCTTATCAAGAATAAACACGCAGTGGGACTGGCCGCCCAGGCCGTTCACTCCGTGCACGAGGCCAGTTTTCGCCTTCTTTCACCTGGAAACCGCCCGCGTCGCCCCTGATTTGCCTGACCACCGCGGCCATGCTGTAGAGGCCAGCAGCGATAACGGGGTGTCCGGAAAGCAATCCGCCGGAAGCGTTGACCGGCAGCCTGCCGTCAATGTTAAACTCTCCCTTTTCGAGGAGTTTCCCGGCCATCGCATCGTCGGCAAGCCCCATTTCCTCGAGCCACATGAGTTCCTGATAAGTAAAAGCGTCGTAAAGTTCGACAATATCGATTTCTTTTTTCGGATCCTTAATTCCGGCCATCGCGTAGGCTTTCTTCGCCGCTTCGGTGAGTGACCTTGGCGCGGGAAAGATCCCGATCGCCGAAGAAAAAGCTGTCCGCGCAAAATGACACGCCCTTGATCCATACCGGCCTTTGCTTGAACTTTGCCGCCACCGACTCATGGGCGATGATGACCGCCGCAGCACCCGTCGGATACCGGGGAGCAGTCCAGCTTGTGGAGCGGGTCCGCTATCATCTCGGATTCCAGCACATCCTTAACGGTGATCTTCATGGGAAGCTGTGACAGGGGGTTTCTAAGCGCATTGCCATGGTTCTTCACCGATACCATTGCCAGTTGCTCAGGCGTTGTCTTGGTGCGGTGCATGTACGATCTTGCCTGCATGGCGCATGCGGTAACCATGTCCATGCCGAGTGCCCGCTCGTAGATGGGGTCAAAGGCCGAATTGGTGATGAGGCTCGATACGCTCTCGGAGCCCTTGGTATGTCCTGTGACCAGGGTGGTCTTGTATGATCCGGAAAGGCTCCGGGTCATACCGTAAAACGCGCCATAGGTGCCATCTCCCTCGACGCAGGAAACGTTCTTGTGGGCCGCACCGCTGGCATCACCCACGGCCATGCAGGAAATCGTCCTGCCGTCCCAGAAGTCGCTGGAGGTGGTCACCACATTGTCGATATCGTCAATTGTCATTCCCGCGTCGCCAAGGGCCTTGTTTACGGCTTCCCACGCCATGTCGGCAAAAGTTTCACCGACTTTGCTCTTTTCAATTTTTGTCATGCCGACGCCGATTATTGCTGCTCTGTCCATATCTGCCGCTCCTTATTTATATACCGGTTTGAAATGCGAAATATCGCGGATGGTACCCTTCCGCCCCTCTGAGAACACTGCCTTTACGCGCATACCGATTGTCAAGTTCTCCGGCTTTATTTCGTCCAGATAATGCAGCATGGCGGTATCGGCGCCATCAAGTTTTATCAGCCCCCAGATGACAGGAACCTTCTTGTCATGGGGGATTGCCGCAAACTGGCGCCTGGCCACGGTAAAGGAAAGGACGGTTCCCTCGTCGGATATGTTCACCCACTGCTGTGTTCTCGGTAAAGCAGGACGGGCAGATCTTGCGCGGGGGCAGAAACACCTTGTTGCATGCTGCGCATTTTGTTCCCATTATTTTCTTTTCATCCCGCAGGGTTATATAAAATTTGCTTGCCGTGTCGCCGGCCCACCATGAATAGGGGACGTTGATCTTGCTTTGGTAAACCATCGGCTCAATGCCTTGAAATTGATCGGACATGATTGCTCTCCTCTCTGTTGCCTCCTCGCCCGCAGAACCCGGGGGTAAGGTATGTACTAAACTATCTTCCTATAACATATCGGTGCGGATCAACCTCATCACGGAGAATCCGAAGCGCGTCTTCCTGGGGTGGTTCAGTGTCGGTGATTCTATCCGCCCAGAGGAGTTCGAAGCCGCAGTTGTCCTGGATGTCTGTCCGGTTATAGCCCGGGTTGATACTGAGCACCTTCATCCGCTTGGAGACTTCATCAAAGCCCATGATCGCCATGTTGGTGATGATCCGGTAGGGGCCAGTCCCTTTCGGAAGCCCTGCTTCATAGCGCGAATTCCCGCCAGTGAGATACCCCGGGGATGTGATGAAATCAATCTTATCCGTGAAGCGTTTCGAATCCTGCGGCGTCATGACCATTGTCCGCCAGCACAGTGAAGCCAGATCGTTGGCTCCGCCGGACCCTGGAAACCGCACTTTCGGTTTCGCATGATTGTCGCCGATCATCGTGGAATTGATATTCCCGTACATGTCGATCTGCGCTCCACCAAGAAATGTATAGTCCACCATGCCGCGCTGACATGTTTCCATGATGTCCGGCATGGAGCTTGCCAGGATAGCCTTGTGAAACGTCCGGGAGTCACCCACGGATATCGGCATGGACGGCAGAATCGGCGCAACGCCGCCGGCCTCGAACATAATGGTGAGATTGGGCGAGTGTGTCTTTTGAGACAGCATCGCGGCAGCGCACGGAGCGCCGGTGCCCACAACAACAGTAGCACCGTCCTCCAGGTTTCTTGCCGCAACACATATCATTAGTTCCATTGGATTGTAGTCCGCCATGTCATTCCTCCTTATGTATTCTGCGTCAGATGCTCGATGGCACGCAGCTTCAGCATTCTTTCAATACCTCCGTTGAGTTCCAGGTATTCATAGAAATTCTTCGTATCCAGTATCTGCTTCTTGAAAAATTTTCTGAACTCCTCAGGGTCCTTCTCGATTTTGAGCCACTGTCGGATGTGCTCTTCGTCGGAGAAATATTCGTACGGCATATTTCCGGGATAACTGCCATACGGCACTTCCACGACCGCATCCACGCACCAGAACGGAATGAATGTTGCGGTTGGCTGACGCCTGATCTCATCGTTGGAAATGATCCTCTCTGTGGTGAGCACAACCCGCCTTGACGCCTTGGCAAGATCCTGATCCGATACCGATGAGCCATAGACGTGCGCATTTCCATATACATCGCACTCATGGACGTGGATGGCTGCAAAATCCGGATAAAGAGCCGGAAACCCGACGTACTTCTGCCCCGTGAAGGGACAGAGCATCTCTTTTGCCGCGCTGTATTTGAACGTATCGGTCCCCATGATGTTACGTGCCGGCAGAAAGGAAAGCCCCATGGCCGCGGCCTTGATCCGCCAGGAAAGGGTTGCGTTCGTCCATTCTGTGAGCTTTATTTTTCCACTCTCCACCGCGCGTCGTGCGTTAGGGGAAAGGCCACGCGCCTCCAAACCAATAATGTAGGCGATATCCAGCCGGTCAATGCATTCCCCGCCGACCAGAATCTGCATGTCATGCGTAGCGGTATGGCCCGCAAAAGCCAGGTTTTTCTTTCCCTGGCGAGCGATCTCATGCAGGATTGCGGTGGGGATGCGGTTTGCGCCAAACCCGCCGATAGTGATATAGTCGCCATCCTTTAACAAGGTTTTTACTGCCTCTTCAACCGTGGTAACTTTGTTCACCATGGCGCGCGATTTATGCCTGAAAAACTCCCTCGCCTTGTCAGCATCGGGATCTGAAAACAATTCGTTCTGTCCCTGCTTCAATTCAATAGCCTTGCTCATAGTTCTCCACCTTTTAAATTAAGGTTTTCTTGTAATTCGGTTGTTAATTCATGCCCTAGACTGCTTTTTTCCCATACAGCTCATCTACGGCTTCTTTCTCATACATTTCGTCAATTAAGTTCTGATGCTTCTCGTAAATCACCTTCCGCTTCAACTTGAGCGTCGCCGTCATCTCGCCGCCCTCTTGCGAAAAATCGGTTTTGATAATTCTGTAATCCTTGATCGTTTCATATTTGGCCAAGTGTGTATTGCGTTCGTCGACGTGTTTTTTCACGATGGCCAGGAAGCGATCGTTTTCCAGCAAATCAATTGGTTTCTGATACGGGATTTTTTCCTCGTCAGCGATAATCGTCGCCATTTCAAGATCAATGTTACAAAGCCCAGTAAGGTACTTTTTCTTTTCACCGATAACGATAAACTGGGTGAACAGCGGGTCCGACTTGAAGATGCCTTCAATTCTCTGCGGGGCGATATTTTTGCCTCCCGATGTAATGAGGAGATCCTTTTTACGGTCCGTGATGAGGAGGTTGCCTTCCTCATCGAACTTCCCGATGTCACCCGACATCAAATATCCGTCAGGCGTGAAGACTTCCTTGGTCTCGTTCGGCAGTTTCCAGTATCCCTTCATCACATTGCCGCCCTTGATTAAAATCTCTCCGTCTTCGGCAATCTTGATGTCCTGGCCGGGCATCGGCTTACCGGTCGTGCCGATACGGAAATCCGCCAGGGATTGTATGGATGCCGGGGCCGTCGTCTCAGTCATGCCGTATCCCTGGATAACCGTAATGCCGGCGGCATTGAAGAATCGAATGATCTCCGGGGCCGTAGGTGCACCGGCCGCCGTCATCCACTTAAGTCGCCCACCAAGCTTATCCTGGAGCTTCTTAAAGATGATGGCATAGACGATCTTGTATTTCAGCTTCAAGAGACCGGGGATGGGCTTATGCTGCTCGCGAAGTTGACTGATCTGATTACCTACTTCCTGCCCCCAGTGAAAAACCTTCTGTTTAAAGGGGGACTGCTCCTTCACCTGCGTGATGATCTTCTGGTACACTTTTTCGCACACGCGAGGCACGGCCAGGATCATGGTGGGCCGTTTCTCTTCAAAGTCCGCAAGCAAGGTGTCGATACTCTGGGCGTATGAAACGGTGATACCGCGGTGCATGGCGTAGAAATGGCCGGGAATCCGTTGAAACACATGTGAAAGAGGAAGAAAGGCAACCAGGACGTCCTGGTCGTTTGCAAAAGGGGGCTGAACCGCGTCAAGGGACTGCACGATCCACCAAACGTTCCCGTGGCTGATCATGGCGCCCTTGGGTAATCCGGTTGTGCCGGATGTATAAACGAGGGTGGCCAGGTCATCCGCAGTTACCTCCTTTGACAATTTTTCAAAGAGAGAGGGGTCTTCGGCGTATTTTTTCCGTCCAAGTTCCATGAGAGCATTGAAACTCATAACCATGGGATGCCCTGTGGCATCCTTTTCTTCCATGACGATTATCTTTTCAATGCTGGGGCATTTGTCCAAAACCTCCAGCACCTTTTTGAGCTGAGCCTTATTTTCCGGCAGAATAACCTTCGATTCGGAATTATTGATAATATACTCGATCTCATCAGAAGGCAGAGTAGGATATACGGGTATGATGCATGCCCCGATTCCCAGCGCGCCCATATCGGTATAAAGCCATTCCAGCCTGTTGTCAGCAAGGATGGAAACCATCTCACCCTTTCTGACTCCTAAAGAATAGAGGCCCAGGCCGATGGCACGTGCCCGGTCGTAATATTCGTTCCAGGTGGCGCTTTCCCACTTGCCATTCATCTTTTTTTCGACAGCAAGACGGTTCCCGTACTTTTTGACACGGTTCCGAAAAACATCATTCATGGTTTTTTCTGATGATTCCATTAAGCATCCCCCAAGTTTATTTCTGAAAGGGCTGCTGATGCCTTACCCCGGCATCAGCAGTACCTGGTCATTAACTATCTCTTCTTAATACCCATAATCAGACGCGCCTCAGTCGGTGTAGCCACTGGGCGACCAAGAGCATTAGCAATGGCCACCGCCACTTCCACTTGCTCGTAACTCCCCTTGGCCATCGCACCGTTCGGCATCCGGATGTTGTCCTCGAGCCCGACTCTCATGTGTCCGCCAAGAATGCACGACTGCATGATGGCGGGGTATTGGTCCGTCCCAACGCCGCACGTGGTGAAGTTTGCTTTTGGAGGAAGCGCGTTCATCATGGCGATGAATGCTTCGGTCCGAAACTGCTGTCCGCCCGCAACGCCCCAGACGAAATTGAAGTTCATCGGGTCGCTGAAGATACCCTGCTTGCCGATCATGATGGTATTGTCCAGCCCACCCATGTCGTAACACTCGATTTCCGGCTTCACGCCGTTTGCTTCCATGGCTTTGGCAAAATCCTGCAACATGTTAAAGGTGTTCTCAAACACGTAATCGATGAATATCTTCCCTGTTTTGCGGTCAACGATACCGAAGTTCATCGTGTTGGTGTTGAGCGACGCCATCTCGGGTTTGACATACACGATCTGGGATATCCGCTGTTCCGCTGTTTTGCCCATGCCGACCGCGGAACTCAGGCAGACGATGAGATCCGGACACCTGTCTTTAATGGCATCATACGTTGCCTTGATCCTTGCGTGATCATGGGTGGCCATACCCCAGTCTTCACGGGCGTGGACGTGCACCATGGCCGCACCGGCTTTCCAGCACTTGTACGCTTCTTCCGCGAATTCTTCCGGTGTATAAGGCACTGCCGGATTCTGATTCCTCATGGTTGCGGCGCCGGTGAGCGCTGCAGTGATGATAGCAGGCATTGACATATCGGGTTTTCCTCCTTTTCGTTTTCCTTGAGTATCGGGTTCATCTGTCAGGAACCCACTGTTTTCTGGCCGCATTAATCTCGTGAATCGAAATTTTTTCAGCCGCGGGTTTAAAATGATCTATATCGAGGATGGTATTCGTCGTTTCTTTGGCGAATACCGCCTCTACCTTCATCCCTATCTTCACGTCCTCTATTTTGCACTCCTCAAGGATATGCATGAACGGTGTACCTGCACCGTCCAGTTTGACGAGAGCCAGGACAAAGGGCGCTTTCCGCGGCAGGTGTTTGTCGTCATAACGCACCACCGTGAAGTTCGTCCACCGTGCCGAAATTGTTACCTCCACCCATTTGTCGCGGATGTCGGTAAAATCTATGTCACAGACCTGCCGTGGCGGCAGATAGACCGTGTTACAGGTGGGGCACTGGACTCCCATGATTTTCTTCTGATCCCGAATGGTCGTAATGAACTTGCTGCCAACCCGGCCGGCAAAGTAAGAATAAGGGAGCGCCATTTTACCTTCGACTACGATAGCTGTCTTCAAATCCTTTAATTTGCTTTGTTCGTCATATCCCTTCTCCTTACTCATCGATCTCGAAATATTTAATGTCCCAGATGTCACCGATCCGGTTTTCTTCCCAGACAGGACGGACACGTGTCCCCTTCTTTTCATTCCAGCCCATCTGAATCTTTTCGATCTGGTCCTTCCGGATAAAGTGCGGCAGGGTCTCGTTGCCTTTGCAGCCGTCCAGAAGGATGTTGATTGCTCCGTACGGGGTTTCCCTGGCCACGCCGGTTAACGGATCAGGCATGGCGTAGTAGACGATATCCATATAGCGGACTTCGCCCTTGGGCCCGACCTCCAGGAAATTCGCCGGCACGCACCCGGCACTCGGCGCATACTTCCCGCGGCGGCAATTGCAACCGGCCGCACGTCGGGACATTTATTCGCGAATATTTTTTTATCTTTCAGCCCTTTGAGAAACTTGCCCATGATGGGACCGGTCGAAAACTTCTGGTTCAACGATATGGTCTTTTTGAGCACCAGGAGTTCCTGTTCCACAACGGTTGCCGCCATGGGGTCCTTGTATTTCTCGAACAGGATAGGCCATTTCGACGCCATCATGTTGATGTCGCCCTTCGCGGACGCCTTTCCTGCCGCCAGGATGCTCTGGGCATCGATCTTTCCGAGGATAAAATCAACATAATCCTTCGCATCGTTGAATTCCAGCGTTACGGTCGGCTTTCCCTCGATGGTCGTGGTGACGGTGCAGACCTTGTCCTTGATAAAGACGGTCCACTTGCCGCCGTCCGGCCCGCCGAGATCAAAGGCAAATGAGGCGTCGATCCCTTCGGACTTCTGGGCCTTGAAACGCGGCACGATCGTCGCGAACATGTCGGCAAGATAATCCTTAACCGTCATCTCCTTTCTTGCGATGACGAATTTGCGGAAGAGTTTGCCGGTCTTGCCGAAGGCGCCCATGTCACCCTCTATCTTGACCTTGCCGCTCATGAAGGCATTCGTCGCGTCGACTTTGCCGGTGTTTACCCCGACAAAGGTCTCACCGTCGGCCGCCATCGTCGCGACGCAACCGGAGAGGCTGTCGGTTTTCTCGATCTCCATCTGCGTTGTTCTTTACCGTCAGTTTCCACTTGCCCTCGCCCTTCGATGTCATAACCGAAAACCGCATCGACATCCTTTGCCCCTTCGGGACGGAAACGCTCTTTCATCGTGTTGAATATATCTTCTACTTTTATTCCCCAGTATTCTGCCATGGTTGTCCTCCTACCAGTTAAGTTCCTTCTCAAGCATCGTGAGCACCGTCCACATCGTTCCGCCAAACCCTGATGCAAGAGCATGATTGACCGGGGTCGGGATCTGGTGCGCCACCGGCATTGCCGCGCACCTGCAACGCCGCCTCGGCCACCCGGATCAGCGCAGTCGCACCGATCGGGTTCGACCCGATAACGCCGCCTGAGGGGTTGATGGGCATCTTGCCGCCGATCATGATCTCCTTGTCCTCGATGAGTTTGAGGTGTTCATCGCCTTTCAGGTCGAAGAAGTCCCGGATCCAGTCAACGGCCCACCATGAGGCCGGATCGTACATTTCGAAGACATCGAAGTAGTCCAGGGGATCCTTGATGTCATTCCGCTTGAAGAGATGTTCCGCCGCGAATTTATGGGTCTTCATAACAGGAACTTTCCTGTTGTATCCGAATATGTTGAATGTTCTCTTCCTTATGGACGGTAATGTGGTCCCGTATCCAGACCGGGTGTCTTGGACAGCTCTTTCGCTTTCTTCTCGCAGGCAAAGATGACGCAGCATGCACCATCCGACTGGGAGCACATCTCGATGAGCTTCAGCTCACCAACGAGCTTCGGCGAAGTCCTGATGAGGTCATCAATCTGATTGAAGTCCAGGCCGAAGGCGCGGTGCGCATTGGGATTGAGCCCCGCATGCTTGTCCATGATGATGCGGTATATCAAGCGATGCCCTGTTCGCCCGCTCAAGGCCGAATTCCCGCTCGACATCATAAGCCGAAGAGCCGGTCAGGGCCCCTGCCTGTATTTTTCTGAACCAGAGGGGATCATGCCATGTTGGTGATGCCGCCCGTGGTATGCCCCTCCTGCAGTTTCTCAAAACCGATGGCCATGACGATATCGTACATCCCTGACGCCACGAGATTATCCGAGGCACAGGACAGGGTCGCGCCGACCGTTCCACCCGTGGTGATTCGGATGCAGTCCTTGCCGTAAGCGCCGGTACCCAATACGTGCCAGAGATCCGGCTGGTGGACCATCTCGAAGAGCTCCATGTTGCCGTGAACGACGCAATCGATGTCCTTCATGGTCAGGTTCGCATCTTTCAGCGCCAGGCTGACTGCTTCATGGATCAATTCAGGCTGGTTGACATCCTCACGATGGCTGGAATGCTTCGTCTGTCCGATGCCTATGATTCCAACATTTCTGTTTTTCTTTTTATGTGCCATTATTCAACCTCCCCCTACGCTTCCATTACGATTACGGCCTGATGCTGTCCGGCCCCGCCGGTTGCCGCCTGGGCAACTGCCCGCTTCGCACCCTTGACTTGTCGATCGCCTGCCTGGTTGGCCAGATGGTAATAGCATTCAATGGCCCTGGCCGCGCCTCCGAGGAGAAGGGGATTGCCATTGAGCTGTCCCCCCGACAGGTTTACATTGAATTTGTCCATGCCACCGTCGTCGATCCATTTGCCGCCTTGGCCTTCATCGGCGATGCCGACGCCCTCGGCCCACATCGGAAGCTGGTATGCGGCGTGGTCGCTGAGCTCGAAAACCTGGATCTCTTTTTTGGGATCTTTTATGCCGGCCATGGCGTATGCCCGCTGCGCGGCATTTTTAAGCGAAAAATTCGAGGCAATGTCCTTGTCGCCAAGGAAATACCTGTCCATGCAGCTCCCGTAACCGGTGATCCACACGGGATTTTTTGTAAACTCCTTCGCCCGTTCTTCGCTGCACAGGAGCATACCGTATGCCCAGTCGGTGACCGGATATATGTAAAGCTCCCGCAGCGGGTCGGAATACATCGGTGAATTCAGAACTTCTTTTTCATCGACGATTTTATTCTCGCGGCCATAGGGATTCTTTTTCCCGTTCTTTCTGGAACGCACGACTATTTTCGCGAGGTGCTCGTCCGTAACTTTTGATTTTTCCATATAAGCCCGGGCCTGCATTGCGTCCACGTTGTGATAGTCCATGCCCAGCGGCCTGCAGTAGAATGGATCATAGGCGAGGTTGGAAATCATCCTGCCGGCTTTCTCCCTGCGACTCCTTGCAGTGGCCCATGAAAAGGATCACATCGTCATGGCCGGACAGGATGCACGCCATCGCGTAGCCGAGGCCGTTGATGCTTTCCTGCGCCATTTTTTCTTCCCCGCGGAAATGTGCGCCTACGACATCCGTCACGCCATTGTTGGATATGGTCCGCGCATCGAACATGTCATCCGAGCAGGTGATGATGGTCCGGATGCCCTTCTCCATGTCAAAGGTCACCTTCGTCTGTTCCATGATCGACTCGAAGCACTCGAGCAGCATGTTTTGAAAACGCAAATAATGATAATCTGGATGATTTTTAATCTGCGCCACCGCACAGATCGCTAATCTTTTACCCATTACCGATCCTCCTTCCTGTTTGATCTGACTTGATATAATTTACATTCCTACTTTGTTGCCATTAACCATCCGCTGAAACTGCCATTCGCTCTGCTCTTTTCAACATAAGTAACAGTTCCAGAATTCTCCCTCCTGCACTGCCTTTATGATGGAATCTTTGTCCCGCTTCGCATCCAACTCCATCCATGCCCTGCCGATGCCGACAAGCGTGTGCGAGTCATCGGATGCGATTTTGGGATAGGCTATATCCAGCGATTCGAAAACCTTGTCACGAAACCCCTTCTTCGTTATTTCCACCGCATCCAGGGGATACATCTTTTCCAGTTCCGCCAGCCGAACCATAACTGTTCCGGAGTAAAGTCATACTCGCCGATATGGTTGAAGACATGGAGAACCTCACGATCGCCTTCAATTTTCGCCACATGAATATATCCATTCACAAAGACCGTCAGCTCAATGCCATAAAAAATAATCATGTTCGTCTTTACCTGCTTGTAAACATCCATGTAGTTTTGCTTCAGCAAGTAATCATGATCCGTAAACGCTATAAAATCATATCCTTTTGATTCGTATGCGTTGGCCACTTCCTGGGGTGATAGTTTACCATCCGAGCAAGTTGTGTGTGTATGGAGACATCCTTTTAACAGCATAGATACCAACTGATTCTTCACTCAAAAAATTAACAGCGCACCGGATTTTTTTATCCGCCAATATTTGTATTGGACGTTCAACCTAATTTTTGATTGGACGTTCAACCAATGGTTATCCAACTACGCTCCCGATTATGAATTGTCAAGAAAAAAGTTAATTTTTTTAAAAAATATTTTAACATGAATTAATTTTTCGGTAAAATCTCTTACCAGGATTGCTGTAAACTATTGATATAAATAATTTCTTTAATGGAAGGACTTTTTATGAAAATTAGTTTTTTTGTGTCCAATGTATGATGGTGAAGTGCTTCTGCTACACTTTGATCCAAGAGAGGCGGCAATGTCGAAGACAAACAAAGCCTTTGAGCGGTATTTAGTGCAGGCAGAAGACGAGGATATTTTGACGATCTACCGCAAGGGCGCGGAGGTGATACCCATCAATAAAATTGATGCCGAATTGATACCGCTTTTTGAGGGGTCAAAAAAATACTAAGTAATCGAAATTACTTAGCTTTCTTGGTGGAGGCGGCGGGAATTGAACCCGCGTCCGAAAACCTTCCGCTGGAGCTTCTACGTGCGTAGCCTTCGTTTTTGAACCTTCGCGCTGGTTTGCTCCCTAAGGCCGGATCATCACCGCGCTATCCTGCAAGTATTCGCCTCCCTCCCCCAGGCAAGAAGTTTGGCTATCCTGTCTAAATGACGTCTCCTCAGCCAACAGGAGAACCAAGTTCGACGTTAGCAGACTAAGCTGCTAAAGCGTAATCGTAGTTTTCTGCGATTATATGTTTCCTACCTGTTTAACGAGGCCTGTAGGAACCTCGGCACGCTTCTACAACTTCAAATGTCCCCGTCGAAACCGTTACGCCCCCCTTTTTTATTTGATCCTAATATAGACAGCTATTGCGCTTTTGTCAAAGGAAAGAGTGATCGCTTCAGCATGAAAGACGATGGAATTTCATGGAGAATGCCTCTTTTCTTTTCTTCTTTTCAGCCATGCGCATTTGTTTTCTTTCTTCTGCTTCCGCGCTGCGATGCCGGTCGTCATCCGTCTCCAGAATCAGTGCCGGCAGTTGAATTGGTCGTTTATTGGCGTCCAGAGCGACAAACGTCAGGTAGGCGGAACCTGTATGCCGTTTCTCACCGGTTATCAGATTTTCTGATTCCACACGAACGCCGACTTCCATAGATGTTTTGCCGACATAGTTCACGGATGCTTTAAGGGTCAATAAATCGCCTACATAAACAGGATAGTGAAAATCCAACCGGTCGATGGACGCGGTCACGACATGCATCCGTGCGTGACGCGTGGCAGCAACACCTCCTGCGGTATCAATCAGTTTCATAATGTCACCGCCGTGGATATTCCCCGCCGGATTGGCGTTTTCCGGATTCATGGCCTGCGCTATTATGACCCTGCTTTCACTTATTTTTTTCCCTTCCATTGGACACCTCGTATCTTGCAGCTCATGCTGCGTATCTCGTGAAGCGTAGCTCGTATCTCGCAGTTTGCCTCTTAAACTGTGGCTTCTGAGCAATTTCTAAATCTTGATTTGTTTGGATTTAAAATCCCGGGCTAATGTACGGCGTTCTTCACGCACCTTGATATCCTCGCGGCGGTCATATAACTTTTTACCCTTGCCGATGCCGATTTCCACTTTGACCCTGCCGTCTTTAAAATAGAGTTTAAGCGGAACCAGCGCCAATCCTTTTTCCCGCGATTTGCCATAGAGCTTTTTAATCTCACGTTTATGCAGGAGCAGCTTGCGCGGACGAAGCGGCTCGTGGTTGGAACGGTTGCCGTGATCATAATGGCTGATATGCATCTCTCGCAGGTATACCTCATTATCATTGACGACAGCATAACTGTCCTTGAGATTTGCCTTGCCGGCGCGTAATGCTTTAACCTCTGTTCCGGACAAGACCATACCGGCTTCGTAGGTATCGCCGATATCATAATTGAGGCGCGCCGTTTTGTTGGACGCGATCAATTTTTGTGCTGTATTTTCTTTTGCCATGGTTCGAATTTTACCTTATAATTCACTGATTCACTCAAGCCATATTACTTCCTTTTCGGGTCATTCTTGCATCAGCAGATAATCCAGTTTTACATGGCTCATGGCTTTGTAAATATTATCCCGGATTTCCTTATTGTCCCACTCCAATTCATTTAATAGATTTTTAACGTAAACCCTCTTTGAATTTTCACTTGTCGGACATTCGTTTTTTACTGCAGGAAATTGCCGCTCGCGGCTGTATTTTTTCACCAGTTCCTCCCGCAGATAAGCCAGCGGACGGATAATATGCAGCTTACCACCGAATATGCTCTGATTGGGCATCATCGTGCTGATTTCGCGCCCGTAAAACATATTAATCAGCAGTGTTTCTATAATATCGTCACGATGATGGGCAAAAGCAATCTTGTTGCAGCCTTTTTCATCCGCAATTTCAAAAATCCTTTTTCGCCGCAGTCTTGAACACAAAAAGCATGGGTTTTTCCTGTTGAAATCAGAATGCGATTTAAGACCGATGTCGGTCTTTTCCATCACGTACGGGTAGTGATTGTCCTGAAAATATTTTTCAAGCACATCATAGGCCTGATACGTTGGATCAAAACCCATGTCAATATTAACGGCAATGAAGGAAAAATCCGGCACAAAAATCATCTTTGAGTCCAGCAAATCCAGTAGCGCCAAGCTGTCCGCGCCACCGGAAACGCCAATCAATATACGGTCGCCTTCTTCGATCATGGAATAATCCAGCACGGCTTTTTCCAGCCATTTTTTCAAATGAAGAAAGAGCTTGGTGTTTTTATCTTTTTTATCAACGTTCGTCTGCAAATTTTGTTGACTCCTTTTTGCTGGAAAATCAGCTTCTTTCTATATGACTTGCTGAAAGTTATCAAGCTCGTTTGATTATCGCCTTGAAATCAATTCGTCTCTCTGTTATAGGTCAGGGCAAAGCAGAAAAGGAGGTTTTTATATGCCAGAAATCATCAATATTCATGCCAGAGAAATCCTGGATTCCCGGGGAAATCCAACCGTCGAAGCCGAGGTCACCACCATATCAGGATTTACAACGCGAGCGGCCGTGCCTTCAGGCGCTTCCACCGGTGAGCATGAAATGCTGGAATTGCGTGACGGCAACAAGAAAAGATACAATGGAAAAGGCGTTGAAACTGCCGTTAAAAACATTCTTCACAAAATCGGACCGGAAATCATCGGTATGGATTGTCGCAGACAACGCGACATCGACTTTGCCATGATCGAACTCGACGGTACCGCAAACAAAGGGAAACTCGGAGCCAATGCTATCCTGGCCGTATCTATGGCTTGCGCCAAAGCAGGCGCGGAAGTATCCGGGTTGCCGCTTTATCGTTACCTGGGCGGTGTCAATGCCAATGTTCTGCCGATCCCGCAGTCCAATATTTTAAACGGCGGCCAGCATGCCGACAATAACGTCGATATTCAGGAATTCATGATCATGCCCGTGGGCGCACCCAATTTCAAAGAAGGCATTCGCATGAATGCCGAAGTTTTCCATGCCTTGAAAGCCGTGCTGAAAGGCAAGGGATACAACACAGCCGTCGGCGATGAAGGCGGATTCGCACCGAATCTGAAATCCAATGAAGAAGCCCTGTCGCTGATTATGACAGCCATCGAAAAAGCCAATTATAAGCCGGGCAAGGACATCATGATCGCTCTGGATTCGGCCGCCAGTTCCTTCTACGAAAAAGGTAAATATATTCTGGCGGCGGAAGCCAAACCGCAGAAATCGGCCGAAGAAATGGTTAAATTCTACGCCGACCTTGTCGCAAAATATCCGATCATTTCGATTGAAGACGGTCTGGCGGAAGACGACTGGGCAGGCTGGAAGCTGATGACCGATGAACTGGGCGACAAGATCCAGATTGTCGGCGACGACTTTTTGTCACCAATATCAAACGTCTGGAAAAAGGAATCGAACTAGGCGTGGCAAATTCCGTCCTGATTAAACTCAACCAGATCGGCACCCTGACGGAAACGTTGGAAACCATGGGACGCGCTAAGGAAGCCAGCTATACCTGCGTTGTCTCTCACCGCTCCGGTGAAACCGAAGATACTTTCATGGCAGACATCACCGTGGCCACCAATTGCGGTCAGATCAAAAGCGGTTCGCTTTCTCGCACGGAAAGACTGGCTAAATACAATCAATTGATGCGTATTGAAGAAGAACTGGGCGACTCGGCAAAATACCTCGGCAAAGAGGCGTTCTACAACATCAAACAACCGGCGAAACCAGGAAAGAAAAAATAATCAAGCATAAGAATGTTAAAAAGGCCATGTCCTTGCAATGAGGATATGGCCTTTTTCTTTAGGCTGCGTAAGGATTTCGAACCAGATATCCGGAATATTCAATTCGACTGGTTATATAACAGACTAGAGGAACTTAAACAGGCGGCGGCGCAGCACTTCCAGTTGCGCCCGATTATCCGTCAGGCTGTAAGTGACTTCTCTTTTGCCGCCTTTTTCTTCTTTGGCTTGTGAGATAATTAATTCGGCGCCTTCTAGAAATTTGATGGCATTTTGATAGTTGGCCTGCGAAAGGGCTTCGGCGCGCAATATTTCTCCTTTGCTAAACATCCGCTCTCCCAAAGGCCGAATCTTGGCCAGCCACTCTTTTTGCGTCAGCGGTTTTTTCTTGAGATAAACCAGACTGCGAATGACGATCCAGCAAGACTCCAGGTAGTTGTGAACAAGTCCGGCAAAAGGTTTTAATCTCGCGCCGCCTTTGCTTTTGACTTCGATCCAGACTTCGCCCTCACGCTCAGTGGTGACAATCATGGATCTCGTGTGCAAATAAGCAAGAACATCATCAACTTCTTCCACATCATCCCGGCTCTCATCAAAAATAAACTCATTCCATAAGAGCCACTTCAGAAATTTATAGTCTCCCATAATCTTCGCCAGGGACATGACATCTTCAGGATTTTTCACCATAGATGTGGCGACAAAACAAATGGACATAAAGAAATGCAGAATGTTGTTTTTGTAGTATTCAAGATTCAGCCTTTTAGTATCGGCCAGAGAATACACGACCTCCTGCATTTCCTCTTCTTCTTCGTCGGCTTCAATCTTGGAGATAATATCCGTCGAATCGAAGATGTTCAGAGCATCGGCAATCGCTTTATCCCGATGCGCAAAAGTTGCGGCAAATTTCACCTGCCTGGTGTCTAAATATTCATAAAACTCGTTTAATATTCCACTTAATTCATCATGAGATATGCCGCGCCGATCATGGCTTAAAAGGCCAGATGCCACCAGCGCAAACGGCGTGACCACCGAAACCTTATTGATCTCCAGAACGACTTCATACCCGATTTTTCGATACAGACTTTGACGTTCATCCGTCGTCATCTGTTCCATGGACTTATCCTGCGCCGCCAGATAGTCTTTCATGATGATCGGCTCGCCGACATTGATATAAACCCTGCCGTATCTCTTGCGCAACATTTTGGTACTTTTAATAATTTCAGCGGTATTCTCCTGAACCTTGGGCGCCCCGGACAGTTCTTTCAGATAGGATCGTTCCTCGATAACACGGTCATAACCAATATACACGGGCACAGCGGCCATATTTTCGCAATACTTATCCTGATAGGCCTGAATAATCATCGACAACAAACCATATTTGGGCATAACCATTTTTCCGGTCCGGCTTCTGCCACCTTCGATGAAAAATTCCAGCGGAAGACCCTCGTGCAGAAGCGTGGCCATATATTTGGAAAAGACTTCTCCATAAAGATCGTTACCCCGAAAACTGCGACGCAGGAAAAAAGCGCCGGAGCGGCGAAAAATGAATCCCAGTGGGAAAAAAGAAAGATTGTTACCCGCGGCAATGAACGGCATCTGAATATTATTTTTATAAAAGACGTAAGAAAGAAGCAGATAATCAATATGGCTGCGATGACAGGAAATGATGACAAAGGGCATTTTCTTGGACAAATTGCGGATTTTAGCGAGCCCTTCGGAATCAATGGACAGGCCGTCATAAACCGTATTCCACAGCCAGGTCAGCGTTTTCAACCAGATTTCAATAAACGTTTCCCGGTAATCAGCGGCAATTTCGTAAAGATAACGGCGGGCATCTTTTGCAATCACGGCTCTGTTTTTTTTGGTTTTCTGTGCATAATCATCCATAAATCGATTCAGTTTTGGATCATGCATCACCATGCCGATGAGCTCCTCGCGCGATTTTAAAGCGGGTCCGACCACCGCTGTCTTCTCTTCTTCAATCCGGTCGATCAATTCTCCGCGCAGTTCATGAATCAGTTCGTCCTGGGTCAGATTCCTGCCGGTGGATAAATAATCGGCCAGGTTGACTGGTTCTGTGGGAATTACAAAGGCTTTCTTCGAATAGCGGATAAAAGTGATCAAACGCCGAAGCGTGCCTGTATGCTCCATCTGTCCGAAAAGGATGTTAAACAGGCTTTCATCTTCCTTTTCCCGGCGGCGACCATAGGCCACGAGAACCGGCACGATAAAGATGGGAAAGGAAACTGTGCTCTGAAGGTTGATCAGACTGGCCAGCGCATCTTCAGCAAAACGATTTTCAATAAATTCCGACTCACCAAGATGGATAACAATGCTTTCTTTTCCAGCGACTTTTCTTTTTAGAAAATCCAGTTTGCACTGACGCGTAATCTGATCGTTGCGGAAACGGCGTAAAAAAGACGACCAGAGAAATTTCAGCATCTTGGATAGAGGCTGCCAAAACGCCATATTCATGCCATGATAGTAAACCGGCCTGGCCAAACCCTTACGGCTGGCAATTTCGTCAATGATCAGGCTGTTGAGTTTACTTCTCTGCTTTATGGCGTAAACGATAACGCCCTCACCGGCAAGCTCCTTAAGAGCTTTGACTTCTTCATCGGCGATGGAAACACTCGAAAGATAAGCTTTCGCTGACCGAAAGCGCCAGAAATCCTGTTTGTCATAAAGACAGCCGGCATAGTATTCATCTTCATGACGATCGGCGACTGTTGGTCTTTGTTCACTCATAAACAATCCTATTTATTCTATGGGATTTTACGCAAATAAGAGTCTGGAATCTATGTTTCCTTCTTCTGAAATTCATCTGGAAAACGATCGCTCATATAATCCTGAACATAAGCCCGTACCTCGATGGCATTATTATAAGACATTGCCTGGTTCAGGAGTTTCTGGGAATCTGCAAGCGTTGACTGTTGTATAATTCGTTTGATACGGGGAATCGCCAGGTGATTCATACTTAATTCGTCCAATTGCATTCCCAAAAGGATCAGACAACAAAGAGGATCCCCCGCCATTTCTCCGCACATGGCCACACGAATTTTTGCTTTATGAGCTTGATCCACGATTCTTTTGATTAACCTTAAAACAGCGGGATGCAAAGGTTCGTAAAGATATGTAACTCTTTCGTTGGAACGGTCGATCGCGAGCGCATACTGAATCAAATCGTTGGTGCCGATACTGAAATAATCGACTTCCTGCGCAAGCTGATCGGCAATAACGGCGGCGGCTGGCACTTCGATCATCGCCCCGATGTCCATCCGGTCGGCAATCGTCACCCCCTGGGTCAAAAGCTCCTGACGGGTCTCTTCCAGTAACCGCTTGGCTTCACGGATCTCTTCGATGCCGGAAATCATCGGGAAAAGAATTTTAACTCTTCCAAGAGCACTCACACGCCAGATGGCCCGGAGCTGCGTTTTGAAAATCTCAATCTCTTTCAGACAGAAACGAATGGCCCGTAATCCCATTTGCGGATTTAATTCTTTAGCCTGTTTCTGGTATTTAGTAAATTTATCGCCACCTAAATCAAATGTGCGAATGGTTGCCCACGATAATTTTTTTTCCTTCACCACCTGACGATAATTATTGAAATGATCTTCTTCCGTTGGCAAATCATCCCTATAGATATAGAGAAATTCCGTACGGTAAAGCCCGATGTGCTCCGCCCCATGAACAATCGCCGAAGGAATCTCTTCTATAAATTCGATGTTGGAACCGATGTGCACATGGTAATGATCCAGCGTCACGGCGGGCAGCTTGGCATATTTAAGATACTCGTCTTTGGCGTCATCATAATGACGCTTCTTTTCTTCGTATCTTTTGAGCATATCGGGATAAGGATTGACCACGACAAGTCCCGACGTACCGTCAACGATGATTTCATCGCCGGTCCGGACAAAGCGGGTGACATTATCGAGGCCGACGACAGCAGGCAATTCCATGGATCGGGCGACAATGGCGGTATGCGAGGTGCGACCGCCGCTGTCGGTGGCAAAACCGACGATTTTGTCCAGTTTCATTTGCGCCGTATCGGCCGGTGACAGATCGTGTGAAACGATAACCACGCCTTCATGGCCAACTTCCCAAACCGTTTCATGCTTTTCACCGGAGAGATTACGCAGAATCCGCTGGACAACATACTGCACATCGCTGATGCGGCCACTGATATAAACATCCTCCAGGGCTTCAAATATCTGCTTGTAATGATCCAGCGTCATGCGCAATGCCCATTCGGCGTTGACACCCAAACGGCGAATATATTTGATGGTACGGTTGATGAATTTTTTATCCGATAAGAGTAAGATGTGAACGTCGATAATATAAAGGGGTTCAGTCACTTTTGTTTTTTTTAGATTTTCCTGAATTTCCAAAAGCTGTCGTGTTGATTCTTTCAGGGCAATCTTAAAACGATCAATTTCGTGAGGAATTAATTCATCGTTATTGAGTTTATAAAAAGATATCTGGGCATCCAGCGGATCAAAGCGGTAAACTTTGCCGATAACAATTCCCGGAGAAACGCCAATTCCCTTAAGAACAAAAGTTTTTTTACCTTGATCAGACGTCATGTTATATTTTATTCTTCTCCAAATTTATTTTCAATCAAAGTCTTCGAGCTCAGCCAACGCCTGGGAAGCATCGGCCCCTTCGGCACTTACTGTTATCATACCGCCCATCGGGCAAGCAAGGGTCAAAATTCCCAGAATGCTCTTTCCATTTACAGTTTGACCGTTGCGCTCAATAAATATTTCCGCGCGATACTTCTGTGCAATGCGGACAAACAATGCAGCTGCACGCGCATGCATTCCTAATTTATTTTTTAATTTAAATGTTTTCATTTCCAACACAGTAATAAGTCTCTTGATGAAAAAATCATAAACAGTAGCGCTGCTCCATATAGAATATAAATTTGCGATACACCTTTTTTAATCAACCACCAACAAGACAAGATGATGACGAGCATGGCCATCGCGACAACAAACCGATGTGTTCCGGCAAAGATCGAATACCCATCCTGCAAAAGCCAGGCGCCACAGCCCGAAAGGACCACCAGGGACAACCATCGCACCCGCGCGCCAATGCTCGGCAAATCAATCCTGCGAATAAATTCAATCCCCTGCTTTCCCCAACGGTAACCTTCAATAAACCCCTTCAGTCTTACCCAGACGTGCGCGGGTGTATAAAATATTATAAAAGCTAAAGGCGCAAAAATACAGCCCAGCCAAGCCAAACCAACCGCGATAATTCCCGCGCAGGGTCGAAGCGCACCCCAGAAAAAAGTATCGCCAATCGCGGCGTAGGGACCCATCAGGCTTTGTTTAACCATCACGATGACTGCGGCATCATCTCCGTCTTGCCGCTCTTCTTCCATCCGGATTATCGAGCCGATCAACGGCGCAGATAAATATGGGTGCGTGTTAAACATCTGCAAGTGACGGATCAGCATCTCTTCTTCATCCCTGCCGGATAATTTCCGTTCCCGGAGAAGCGGAATCATCGCATATGCGAAACCAAGATTTTGCATTCGTCGAAAGTTCAGTGTGGCGTGGATGAAAAAAGATCTCAAAAATATTTTAATTAAAGATTCTCTTTTCATTTTTTATGGCCCCAAACGCATATATCTTGATTATTTTCCTATTTTTATGTGCCGAAGGAACTAACATAAATGGCAGGTTAAGTCAATTTAATCAGGGCGGATGTATAAGCTTTTAATTTTTCTTGACAGGTGTTTTTTTTGCTGTTAAGGACACGCCGGTTTTAATATCAACGGCGACGTGGATAGTTCTTGATTTCTTATCTTTTTCCGCAACGTCTAAATATTTTCGGGTAATTTATTATAGAAGGGGGTCGTACAAAATGCTTTGTCAGACAGTTAAAAATGGAGTGGAATGCGCTTTCATGAGCAAAAAAGGCTGTGGTTTTTTCGGCGGCAGCTGTGTTGTGATCATCGACAAATGCGGTGACTGCAGTAAAATTTTCGAATACGAAACCGGTAAGTATTGCAAGGTCTATCCGGATCCAAAAAGCAAGTGGATGACCGGCAACTGCCCGAGCGCATCACACATTAAGTTGGAAATTAAAGAAACTCAGAAGATTAATCCGCTCAAAGCTTCCAAAAGAGCGAGTAAGAAATAACGATTTCTGCGCTTCATGAGCTAAAAAGCCGGCAACGATCATTGCCGGCTTTTTAGCTCATAATCTTTTTTATTTGCTGCAATTCCCTTTTGATCAAAATTAATTTTTCATCATGGCCGGCTGTGAGCGACGCTTCATCGTCACTGCGCATTTTCATCAGCTGCTTTTTGGCGCCGTTGATCGTGAAGCGCTGCTGATATAGAAGATTTCGTATTGTTAATAATTCTTCAACATCTTTTTTTCGGTACAGACGCTGAGCCGCTTTTGTCCGTACTGGTTTGACTGTCTTAAATTCAGTCTCCCAATAACGAATAACATAAGGTTCAACACTGAGGATTTTGCTCACTTCTCCAATACGGAAATAAGCCTTTTCGGGAATTATGTTATCCATACAATTCCTGAATCCTTATGGAGAAAGACATCTGCAATCCTAAACATAAAAAAACTTCGCATCTAAAGCGGAACTGAAAAAGCTTTTTAAAAGTTCAGGACCATCGGTGCAGTTGAATAAAATTATTAACCGTTTAGAGATTTACGCAACACCTGGGAGGATTTAAAAGTCAAAACCCGGCGTGCGGTAATGGATATTTCCTGTCCGGTCTGGGGATTACGGCCTCGTCTGGCGCGTTTCTCTTTAACCATAAAATTCCCGAAACCGGAAATCTTAACCCTCTCACCTTGCGCAAGGCTGTCTTTGATGATGTCAAACACGGATTCAACAATATCCGCTGATTCTTTTTTGGAAAAACCGAGTTTTTCGTAAACATTCTGAATAATATCAATCTTCGTCATTTCTTTTCCTCCGTTTTAACGTCATGTAAACTGTTAGGTTCTTATTTTTGCACCCGTCAGTCGGACAGTGTTGTGCACAATTTTGTCATGAATAGAATTGATTTCCGTATCCGTTAAAGTCCTGTCGAGAGCACGATAGGAAAATCTTAACCCCACACTCTTTGCCCCTTCGTCAAGACCTTTGCCAATGTATATATCAAAAATCCCCACGTTTTCAAGTAAATCTTCACGTTGGCTTAAAACAATTTCCAGCATCTTTTCCGCTTCCATAGAGGCAGGAATCACAAAAGCGACATCACGAGTGACTGCCGGAAATTTGGATATTTCCTTGTAACTTATTCGCTGTTTGATCTGTTTGACTAACAGATCAAGATTAATTTCAAATAGATAAGCGGTACTCTTGATATCCATTTTCTGCATCACTTCCGGATGCGCCTGGCCTAAATAACCTATCCGCGTCTCATTGTCATACAGGCCACATGATTGACCGGGATGTAAAAATGGTTCTGATATTTCAGCACGATAACGGCACTGATCCAGCTTTAAATCATAAAAAATATTTTCCAGAGAGCCTTTAAGATCGTAAAAATCAACATTCACTTTCGATCCCCAAAGGTCTTCTGATGCTTTTCCAGACAAAAGACCTGCCAGGATATTCTTTTCTTCCGGTAATTCTCCCACTTTACGCTTCAGAAATACACGTCCTATTTCGAAGATCTTTAAGTTGAACGACGCATTGTTAATATTTTTCTTCAGGCTCTCCAGCAACCCATAAGCCATGGTTGTGCGCATCACCGATTGTTCTTCCGTCAGCGGATTTTTGATGACCACGAAGTTGCGCCGTTCATCTTCTTGAGGCAAGCAAAGATAATCGACCGAGGCGGGCGATGTAAAGCTGTAATTGATAATTTCCGAATAGCCGCTGCCGATGAGTAATTGGCGGACCCTTTCCTCCAGATTCAGGCGAGGAATGACCGCCATCTCTGTCACCGAAACGGCAGGCAAGGTCACTGGCACGTGATCATAACCATACAACCGCACGACCTCTTCAATCAAATCAATCTCTCTTTCGATATCCACCCGATAGGTCGGTGGCGTCACAAGATATTTGCCCTTGCCCCCCTGACGCACAATCATGCCGATACTCTTCAGGATGCGAACAACGTCTTTGGCGGCAATGGCCGTGCCAATTATTTCACGAATTCTATCCAGACGGAGGGGAATGTTTTCAACAGCCGTAATTTTTTTCGGGTATTCATCAATATAATTTTTACAGATGGATCCTCCGGAAAGATCGGCAATTAATTGCGCCGCGCGATTGAGCGCCCGAATCACGCCTTCCGGATCAATGCCTCTTTCGAAACGAAAAGCGGCATCAGTCGGCATCGCCAAACGTCGTGACGAACGGCGAATGGATGAAGGATTAAAATAGGCGCTCTCCAGGAAAATGACCTGTGTATCATTCCTTGACTTCAGAATTGAGCCCCCCCATGATTCCGCCGATGGCAACAGGCTTCTGGCCATCGCAAATTAATAAAGAATTTTCGGGAAGGATGTGGCTTTTCTCATCGAGCGAAACAAAGACTTCACCTGTTTTTGATTTACGCACAACGATACGTCCCTCTTCCAGGAAACGAAAATCAAAAGCATGCAGTGGCTGACCCATCTCCAGCATGACAAAGTTCGTCACATCAACAACATTATTGATTGTGCGCAAACCCGCTGCTTCCAGCCTCGTCTTCATCCAGATCGGAGAGTCGCCGATCTTAACGTTTTTGATCATCCTGGCTGAATAACGCGGGCAAAGATCTGCATCCACAATGGATACCGAAGAAAGAGAGGAAATATCTTCGACTGATTCTTTGATTTTAAGGACCGGCATCTTAATTTTCTTGCCGGTTAAGGCGGCGATTTCACGGGCCATACCGATCATGCTCAGGCAATCGGATCGGTTCGGCGTAATGCTGACATCCAAAACCGTGTCGCCCAGATTCAGGGCAATCTCCAGCGGAGTCCCCAGCGTCAGACCGGTCGGTAATTGCATAATGCCCGATGCATCATCCCCGATTTCCAGTTCCGCCTCCGAGCAGAGCATGCCGTCGGATTTCTCATCACGCAATACCGTTGATTTGATCGTGTATCCGCCGGGAATGACCGCTCCGATTTTTGCCAGTGGCACGACATCGCCGGCTTTAATGTTTCTAGCTCCGCAAACAACGGGATAGGTTTCGGTTCCGTCCGTCACATCGCATAAAGATAGTTTATCCGCTCCCGGATGCGGCCTGACAGATAAAATTTTAGCGACCACGACACCGGAAAACTTGTGGGCAAGTGTTTTAATCGCATCCACTTCCAGACCGGTCATCGTTAACCGATCGGCAAGCTCTTGCGCCGTTAATTCCAGATCAATATAATCTTTAAGCCATTTAAGACTAACGAGCATGAGACGAAGCTCTCCTAGAATTGTTTGAGGAATCGAATGTCGTTTTCAAACAAAAGACGAATATCGGAAATGCCGTATTTCAGCATGGCAATGCGTTCCAGTCCAAGACCAAAAGCGAAGCCGGAATAAACGTCTGCATCATAACCGACATTTTTAAAAACGGCGGGATCGACCATGCCTGACCCTAATATTTCGAGCCAGCCGCTCTGCCCGCAGACACGGCAACCTTTGCCCCGACAAATGACGCAGCGAATATCCACTTCAGCCGAGGGTTCGGTAAAGGGGAAAAAACTGGGACGAAAACGCAAGATCGTATCGTCGCCGAAAACTTTTTTGAGAAAAGCGGTCAGAATGCCTTTCAGATCAGCAAAACTGACTCCCGTATCCACCAGCAATCCTTCAATCTGATGAAACATCGGCGTGTGGGAAACATCGGAATCCGGCCGGTAAACACGTCCCGGTGACAAAATGCGCACGGGAGGCTTCACCTTCTCCATAATTCTTACCTGAACCGGCGAGGTGTGGGTGCGCAGAACCATATTATCTTCGATGTAGAAGGTATCCTGCATATCCCGGGCGGGATGATCCTTGGGGATGTTGAGCGCTTCAAAGTTGTAATAGTCCAACTCGACTTCCGGACCTTCGACGACCGAAAAACCGAAAGAGGCAAAGATATCACAAATTTCGCGGCGGATTTGAATCACAGGGTGAACTCTGCCCGGACGAACCCCTCTGCCGGGCAATGTGACATCAATTTTTTCTCTGGCCAGAATTTCTTCTTTTTTATCTTGCGCCTGACTCTTTAGAGCTTCTTCAATTTTTGTTTCCAGAAGCTCCTTCACTTCATTGCAGCGTTTGCCGAACAGAGGTTTTTCTCCAATCGGCACCTGAGCAATATTTCTTAACAGACCGGTGAGCAGCCCCTTGCGTCCCAGATATTTTGTTCTTACAGCCAGAATCGAATCTTCCGCGCCGGCTTCTTCCAGTTCGGCAAGAGCGTCCTTCTCCAGCTGTTGAAGATCCGCAATCATGCCGCCTGCTCGCCTTTGGCTGTTGCCACAATCTTCGCGAAACCCTGTCGGGTCATTAACAGCCAGTTCGGCCAAAATCTTGCGATCCAGCGCTATGTCTGCCTTCTTCATGGCATCCATGAGGCGGCTGTATGAGATATTGTTCAGACGGGCAGCAGCGTTGATCCGCGCTATCCACAGCTGGCGGAACTCTCTTTTACGACCTCTGCGATCTCGATACGCATAGCTCAGGGCCTTGTTGACGGCTTCCGTGGCGGTTCGCAGCAGACGGCTGCGCGCACCAAAGAAACCTTTAGCCCTCTTTAATATTGATCTTCTTTTCTTCCGGGCAGTGACGCCTCTTTTTATCCTCGACATTACTTTTACTCTCCTCAATTAATAACAACTTCAATGATATCTGTAGCCTATAAATAAGGAATAAGCCTCTTGATTGCACTTTCATTTGCCGAATGTACCAGTGTGGATTTCCTTAAAGTTCTTTTTCTTTTGGTGGTCTTTTTTGTGAGGATGTGGCTGGCAAAGGCCTTACTACGTTTCACCTTACCCTTCGCAGTAACCGAAAAGCGTTTGGCAGCTCCTCTATGTGTTTTCATCTTTGGCATATTCTCACCTCTTTTTTTATTCTCATTTATTTATTTTTTGGGTGAAACAATCATGACCATGTTCCGGCCTTCCAGGCGTGGCTCCTGATCCATAATACATTCATCAGCCAACGCAACTTTAATCTGATCCATCAATTTACGGCCGATCTCGGTAAAGGCAATTTCACGCCCCCTGAACATCATCGATACTTTCACTTTGTCGTGTTGTTCCAAAAACTTTTTTATATGTTTTATTTTCGTCTGCAAGTCATGCGCTTCTGTTTTGGGCCTTAAACGGATTTCCTTCACATGAATGACCGTCTGGCTTTTTCTGGCATCATGGATTTTTTTACTTTGCTTATAACGGTATTTTCCATAATCCATTATTTTGCAGACCGGCGGCTCGGTGTTGGAGGATACTTCCACTAAATCCAGACCGACTCTTTCCGCATTGGCAATCGCTTCATCCAGCGAAATAACACCCAGAGGCTGTCCTTCCTCATTAATGACCCTGACAGTCGCCGACTTTATTTCTCTGTTGATTCTTAAATCCTTAACTATACGGCACCTCCCAAGCAATCAATACTTGAATAAAATTCTACTTCTTTTTTGCACACATTTCCTGCACTAAAGCAATAAATTGTTCAACCGGCAGCGCGCCGAGATTCTGACCGTCGCGGACACGCGGCGCTACTGTTTCGGCCTCCACTTCCTTATCGCCTATCACCAGCATGTAAGGAATTTTCTGCATTTGCGCCTGGCGGATTTTATAGCCTAATTTTTCATTGTCAAAATATTTTTCACATCGGATGCCGGCATCGATTAATCGGGTATAAACCGTCTGGGCGTATGGAATGTGCTTATCCGTCACGGTTAACAAAACACATTGTGTCGGCGCCAGCCACACCGGAAACGCGCCTGCGTAATGCTCGATGAGAACGCCCATGAATCGCTCGATCGCGCCCAGAATGACCCGATGAAGCATGACGGGGCGGTGTTTTTCGCCGTCCACGCCGATGTAACTCAGATCGAATCGTTCCGGCAATGTAAAATCGCACTGGATTGTCGCACACTGCCATTTTCTTTTTAAAGCGTCCTTGAGTTTAAAATCGATTTTCGGCCCGTAAAAAGCACCGTCGCCTTCATTAACCTCATAGCTGATGTTGTTGTCCTTGAGAGCGTTTTCCAGCGCAGAGGTGGCCAGTTCCCAATCCGCATCGGATCCGATGGAATGTTCAGGCCGGGTGCTTAATTCCACTTCATATTCAAAGCCGAAAATGCCCATCGCATAATTGACAAAATCAGCAATGGCGCGGATTTCAGAATTAAGCTGTTCGGGCATGCAGAGAATATGGGCGTCATCCTGTGTAAATTGACGCGCACGCATCAATCCATGTAACACGCCCGTTTTTTCGTGACGGTGAACCGTCCCCAGCTCAAAATATCGAAGCGGCAGATCCCGGTAGCTGCGAATTTTTGACTTGTAGATCAGCATATGGGAAAGACAGTTCATCGGCTTAATGCCGTAAGTCTGCTCGTCAACTTCGGTAAAATACATATTATCGCGGTAATGATCAAAATGGCCGGATTTTTTCCACAGATCAACTTTAAGAATCTGAGGCCCCATGACCATATCGTAACCGCGCTTTAAGTGCTCTTTTCTTTCCCACTCTTCAATAATATAACGCAGTAACATGCCCTTGGGATGAAAGATCACAAGACCCGCTCCCGCTTCATCGTTGACCTGAAACAGATCAAGTTCCCTGCCCAGGCGCCGGTGATCCCTTTTTTTAGCTTCTTCGAGCAGATTCAGATAATCAGTGAGCTCCTGCTCATCGGCAAAGCCGGTGCCGTAAATGCGCTGTAGCATCTTGTTCTTTTCATTGCCGCGCCAGTATGCACCCGCCACACTCAGCAGTTTAAATGCCTTGATTTTGCCCGTTGACGGAATGTGCGGCCCGCGGCATAAATCGATATACTTCCCGTCTTTATAGATACTGACGACCGAGATATCTGCAGGCAAGTCACGAATGAGCTCCACTTTGTAATCTTCGCCCTTTTGCGCGAACAGCTCTGCAGCCTTCTCGCGGGGCAGCTCTTCTCGGACAAAAGGATAATCAGTAGCTACAATTTCTTTCATCCGCTTTTCAATCTTTTCAAAATCGTCAAGTGTAAAGGCTTCGGCATATTCAAAATCGTAGTAAAAACCGTCTTCAATGGAGGGGCCAATCGTGACTTTAGCGCCCTTAAATACCTCTTGCACGGCCTGCGCCATGACATGAGATATGCTGTGGCGCAATATGGAAAGACCTTCTCTGGATGAAATGGCGATCGGTTCAACCGTTGAATCTTCTTTCAGAATAAAGCTCAAATCAACAGGGACGCCATTGACTTTAGCGGCGACGGCAGAATTCAACAGATCTTTTTGCCAGCCCCCGATGGTTTCACCCACGGTCACGCCGGCGGAAAACGTCTGCTCATTTCTATCTGGAAAAACAACCTTTATGTTCGTCATGTTACTTTTTAAATCCATTACTTACCATTCTACTTCATTTTAAAAGGGCATCACCATTTTGCTGATGCCCTTTTCTTTATCGGCATTTACGGCATATGCGCGTTCATAAAAAAATGGTAGGCAAGCAGGGATTTGAACCCTGGACATCCACCGCGTCAGGATGGCGCTCTCCCCCTGAGCTACTTGCCTATATTAAAGATATCCCGTGGAAAACCGCGGAGATCTTTGATTATTAAGGAACATTCTAATTTTCTATTCACTCGCGTCACCCGAAGCAGACTTCGAGGTACGCGATTGCTGTCGAATTCAACTTTTAGAGTTTGGTCAACTAGCAGTAAAACACTGCTGTGTCAAGCAAATATCTTATTTTTTACCCTCTTCGGGTACGGATTTATTCAGTATCCGAATCCCTCGCATAATGTAAACCAAACCGGAAATAACAGTAAATAAAGCCGTGGCCCAGCAAAGACTAATAATCCAATAATACCCAAAATCATGCGTAAATGTTTTGTAAAGCAGTACAAGGAAAATAGTAGCCACCTGCAAAACTGTAGTAATTTTACCTACAATAGCCGGCTTTATCTCGTAAGTTACTGACATCAAAGTAAGAATCGCTATCCCCAGTAAAATAATGAAGTCACGGCTGATGACGATAACAGCCAGCCATCCGGGAATAATGCCAAAAACTGCCAGTGCAACAAAACTGGTGACCAGCAGCAACTTGTCCGCAATAGGATCAAGATAAGCACCCAGGGTTGTCTGGCATTTCAACAAACGCGCCAGCGTCCCATCCAGGGCATCGGTCAGACCAGCCACCACAAAAGTGATCAATGCCTTATCATACTCTGACTGAATCAGAAAAATGACAAATACGGGAACAAGGATGATCCGCAGTAACGATAAAAAATTTGGTATATTCATCTATAGTTTGAGGTTTGAGTTTGTTTAAAGTGTTTTTGATCTCTCAACTTATTCCAGTTCACCCCTATGAAGAATTCCTTAAAGCTTCATTAGAAAATTAAAAGACTATCCCCTTAATTTAGGTCCATACGGCAGCGTCTCCATGACTTTACCGACAACCTCCTCCAATGCCGCTTCCAGATCCCCGTTGGATTTCATCTTTAGTCTCGTGCGAATCAAATCAAAACTTCTGCTTGTCGCTTGGGATTGATCATTCCAAACCGTTTCACCTGTCTTCGTGCTGCGTAATTCGCATCGGACAGACACAGTGACCGGCGCATAAAACAATCCTGTTGATGTTTTACTTTCTTTAAGTGAACAATACATGGCGCCATCCGCACCGAGCAATTCTTCTATCGCCTTCGGCGGGATGACCTTATTTTTTATCACGTCCTTGTCGTCAGTCAGAGGTATTAGTTTACTGTCAATCAGATCAGAGGCTATTTGTGAATAGCCTTTAAAACGGAGTTCATTACTCAATTTTGTCCGCAGCATTTGCAAAGCTTTTGTGTCTGCCACATTACCCTCCACCGGCAGCAGAGCAATGACGTTCACTGCGCTCGGGTTTTGATCGCTTTTTAAAACAACAGGCGCATGGGATGAACAGGCGGACAGACATAAGCAAAAAGTTATCAACGCCGCAGCGAATAGTATATTATGGGCTCTCATTGTACCTCCTCTTTGACCTGCAAATGAATCTCAACGACATTTTTATTTTTCTTAAGGGATTCCAGGGAATATCTTCCTGATTTTTCGAGCTCAGCCACTAAACTTTGGACAGACCCAATCATAATGAGATCAAAATCAGCCCGCTGCCATTCAAGGCAGCAAGGATAGGCACTTTTTACTATTTTGGGACGGTTTTGTAAAAAAGTTTTTAAATGGGCAAAATCTGAATATTTTTTCATCCCCCTCAGCGATAAAGAAACGGAGACGCCTTCTTTCTCCCCTTGATCCTGAAGGGTTAAGTCTGTCGTCGCCTGACCGGCATAGGCCGAAGAATAGAAGAGGCCTATCAGTAATAGCAGCATCAGCGATAGGTTTTTTCTCATCACCTAATCCCGATCCGACGAATGATTTTTGTACATGGCCTTTATTTTTTCAATTTCCTCTCTGATGACACGCTCGGCAATATCAGGAATGACCTCTCTCGCGATTTCTTCAATAATTTCCCCCGCCCGTTTCATGACCGCGTCGTTGATCTGAAGCGCTAAAAGATTATCGTCAACGACCTCCATCAGATCATGGATATGATCATCATCGGATCTGACGCGTTCGTATCCGCGGCCGTCAACCACAATGACTGGCTGGGATTTTTTTGCGTCCAGTGCATTACGACTTAGCCCATTTCGCTCGTCGTATATTTCGGTCAGTTCGTATATTTTTTTGTTTTGAACCGTCCCGGAATCTTCAATCATTTTTATTCTCTCCTAACGCGCGCCACACTGATAGAATTGCTGGATTTCTAGTGATTTCATCTATGGAGTTACCATAGTGCAAAAAACTCTTCAAGCAATATATAAAGAGTTTTGGTTTTGAATTTCAATCATGAACCGGACGAACTTTAACAGCCATATCGTAAACTTTTTTCCTGGATAATCCGGTTTGCCGTACAACATCCGCGACAGCATCGCGCAACGATATGGATCGTTCCGTCCAGAGTCGCAGAAGCTTTTCCTGAATTTCATCGTCCGTAAGCAAGACGGGTTCATAGAAAGTTCCCTGCAGGATGACTGTAAATTCCCCTTTTGCATTACCTGAGGACACCTGTGATAAAATATCTGAAATCCGTCCCTGTTTAATCTCTTCAAATACTTTAGTCAGTTCACGCGCTATAACAATCTGCCTGTCGCCCAACACATTATAAACAGCTTGCAGCATGTCTGCAATTCTTGATGGAGACTCATAAAAGACCATGGTTTTTTCTTCAGTCTGAATAGACTCCAAAAACCGGCGGCGCTTTTTTTCTTTGGGCGGCAAAAAACCACAAAATAAAAACTGGTCCGCGGGAAAACCGCAGACAGATAAGGCCGCAATTAAAGCGGACGGTCCCGGAACGGGAATTACGCTGATTTTGTTTTCCAGCGCAAAGCTAACCAGGTGAGAGCCAGGATCGGAAATACAGGGCGTGCCTGCATCAGAGATATAGGCAACGTTCATTCCGCCTTTAATTCTGGAAACAATAAGCGCACTTCGTTCCTTCTCATTGTGTTCATGCAGGCTGATCAATGGCGTCTTGATATTGTAGGCAGAAAGCAGAATTCTGGAATGGCGCGTGTCTTCCGCGGCGATCAGGTCCACTTCTTTTAACACACGAAGCGCCCGCAGTGTAATGTCCTCCAGATTGCCTATCGGCGTGGCAACCATGTAAAGAGTCCCCTGCTTTTCACCCGCGCTTTTATTCATACAATCTTCATCAAAAGCTTTTTGTTGTTGACATCTATGTCTTGTTTCGGCTTTAATAGCAAAGAAAAAAATAAAATACTACCATGAATGACAGTCGGATATGATGAAACGAATATTAATTACCGGCGGCGCGGGATTTTTAGGATCCCATCTTTGTGAACGGCTTTTAAAAGAAGGAAACGACATTCTCTGTCTGGACAACTTTTTTACAGGCAATAAAAATAATATCGCTCATCTTCTGGGTCGGCCGCATTTTGAAGTGATTCGTCACGACATCATCAATCCCATCTACCTGGAAGTGGACGAAATCTACAATCTGGCCTGCCCGGCCTCGCCTGTGCATTATCAGTTCAATCCCATCAAAACCATTAAAACCAATGTCATGGGCGCCATCAATGTCCTGGGAATTGCCAAAAGAACCAAAGCGAAAATTCTTCAGGCATCGACTTCGGAAGTTTATGGTGATCCGGACGTGCACCCGCAGAAAGAATCGTATTGGGGACGCGTCAACCCCGTCGGCATCCGCAGTTGTTACGATGAAGGCAAGAGAGCGGCTGAATGTCTGATGATGGATTACCGCCGGCAAAACGCCGTCAACGCTAAAATCGTCCGGATCTTCAATACCTACGGGCCGCGCATGGCCGTCAATGACGGACGCGTCGTCAGTAATTTTATTGTTCAGGCTCTGCAAGGAAAAAATATTACCGTTTACGGAAATGGCAATCATACCCGTTCATTCTGTTATTGCGACGATTTGATTGATGGGCTGATCAAAATGATGAACTCCGCCGACGATTTTTTTGGACCGGTTAATATCGGAAATCCCGATGAGTTCACCATCTTACAATTGGCCCGGATGATCATTGATTTAACGGGCGGCAGTTCTAAAATCGATTTTCAGCCGCTCCCCGCGGATGATCCGACACAGCGCAAACCGGACATAACGCTGGCGCAAAAGAAATTGGGCTGGCAACCGAAGATCGCTCTCGAGCAGGGTTTAGTCACGACGATTCAATATTTTCGCGATACCTTAAAAATATCTTAAAAAAGCGGAGGAACCTTCTGGAAAAATGAAATTCAAAAAGAAAATTCTTTGTATCGGAGCCGGCTACGTTGGAGCTCCGTCGAACGTCATGATTGCCTGCAAATGTCCGGATTACAAAGTCACTGTGGTCGATATCAACCCTCAGCGAATTGATGCCTGGAACTCCGATAACCTTCCTGTCTATGAACCGGGACTCGATGAAATCGTCAAGAAAACACGCGGTAAAAATTTGTTCTTTTCTACGGATATCGATAATCAGATTAAAGAGAATGATATCATTTTTGTCTGTGTCAACACGCCGACAAAAACTTTCGGTGCCGGTGCCGGCATGGCTGCCGACCTCCAATACTGGGAGAAAACAGCAAGGCAAATTCTTGAGAATTCCAAGTCATCAAAAATTGTCATTGAAAAAAGCACGCTGCCTATCAAAACTGCTCTGGCCATGGAACGAATCCTGGCTTCAGGGAAAGGAGACATTACTTTTGACGTACTTTCCAATCCGGAATTTATGGCGGAAGGAACTGCTATCAATGATCTGGAAAATCCCGACCGGGTACTAATCGGCTCACGCGAAACCCCAAACGGGCTGGCCGCCCGTGCCCAGTTGGTGGAAATTTATTCGCGCTGGGTATCACCCGAAAAAATCATCACATCCAATATCTGGAGCGCCGAGCTCTCCAAACTGGTGGCCAATGCTTTTCTGGCGCAAAGGGTATCGTCGATCAACTCCATATCGGCGCTTTGTGAAAAGGCGGATGCCGACATCTCCGAGGTGGCCAGGGCCGTAGGTATGGACAGCCGTATCGGCTCTAAATTTCTCAAGGCCGGCATCGGATTTGGCGGCTCCTGCTTCAAAAAAGATATTTTAAATCTCGTTTACCTGTGTCATTTTTACGGACTGCCGCAAGTTGCCGCCTATTGGGAAAGCGTCGTCAAGATCAATGAATATCAACAGGAGCGCTTCATCGCCAATATTCTCCAATCCATGTTCAATACCCTGGCCGGGAAAAAAATCTGCGTATTGGGTTTTGCATTCAAAGCCGATACGGGAGACACGCGTGAAAGTCCAGCCATCAATATTACCCGCATGCTGCTGGCGGAACATGCCGAAGTGGTTATCTCCGATCCCAAAGCGCTGGGAAACGCCGCCATAGACCTGGCCAATGATGAGGGGAAGATCAGCTATATCGAAGACCCCTATCAGGCGACCGCCGGCTGCCATGCGCTGGCTATTATGACCGACTGGGATTTATACCGGAAGCTGGATTACCGTAAAATCTACAAATCGATGATCAAGCCCGCGTTTATTTTTGACGGACGCAATATTATTGATCAGCACAAATGTTTTGAGATTGGTTTTAATGTGTTTCCTATCAGGGAAGCCGGCCTTGACCCGTCTTTAAAAAGAAATAAAGTCGAATGCGTTTTTGATCAGACGAATATCGTCTCCGGAAGGCAGCATCAGAATGGCCACGACATCAAAACGGGCGCGGACATCTCCTAATTTTTTTTCTTGAAGATACCACAAGGCCAGCTGCGACATTTTTTTCTGTTTTTTGACACCCACCGCCTGCTCGGGATAACCCAGCGCACTGGATTTTCTGGCTTTTACTTCCACAAACACCAGCTCGTTTTTGTCCCGGGCTACAATATCTATCTCACCAATCGGGCAACGATAATTGATCTCAGCGATCCGATAGCCGTTTTTTTTCAAAAAGTCGGCGGCAATCTTTTCTCCCTCTTTCCCGGTGGCTATTTTACGTGTGTCTTTTTTCTCAGTCATAAGGACCAGTCCAGAGCGGTTTGATGAATATCTTTATTTTTTAAATGGAATGACCGGCGATGGATTTTACACATGCCGATCTCTTGAAGAATTTTTCGATGTTCGGCAGTACCGTATCCTTTGTTTTGCAGAAAATTGTATTGTGGAAACTGGCGGTGATACATTTCCATGATCCTGTCCCGCGAGACCTTAGCAATGATGGATGCAGCGGCGATGGACACGCTGAGCGCATCGCCTTTCACCAAAGCCTTCTGCGGGGTGTTGACGGCAAGGGTGTGCAAACCGTCGATCAGAATAAAATCAGGAGCCACCGAAAGATCCAGAACCGCTTCACACATCGCCTGAAGCGATGCCCGAAGAATATTGATCCGGTCAATAACGGCGGCTTCAGCGACGCCCACACCGACGGACATGGCGTCTTCGCGAGATGACCTTGTAGAGTTCATCCCTCTTACGGGCGGTCAGTTTCTTGGAATCGTTAATTTCGGAATTTGAATACGTGGGAGGAAATATGACGGCCGCAGCGACAACAGGTCCGGCCAGCGGCCCCCGGCCTGCTTCGTCAACGCCAGCGATGCATCGGTAGCCTTCACCATAAGCAAGCTTTTCGAATGTATTCATCGCAAAAAGATGAAGGAACCCTTCTACCTGCCGGAGCTCGGAGTAACATTACCAGCCAAGCCCCATCCATTTGTTTGGCGAACAACCCGGCACAAAACAATACCTAAATCAAGGCGTCCTCACGGCAAACCGCGTATATTAGCAGCAAAGACGAGACAGCATTAGTTATTGGCCGCTTCTTTGATCCTTGCTTTTTTGCCTCTGAGGTTTCTCAAATAATAAAGACGTGAGCGGCGCACCAGGCCCCTGGTCATGACTTCAACACGGTCAATGATCGGTGAATGCATGGGGAAGGTTCTTTCAACACCGACCCCGTAAGAAACTTTTCTAACGGTAAAATTCGCGCGGCTGTTACCGCGGCGTTTGCGGATGACCACCCCTTCAAAAGCCTGAATTCTCTGCTTCTGGCCTTCAATGATGCGCACATATACTTTAACGGTATCACCCGTTTTAAAGGCGGGAATATCCCCTCTCATTTGTTCTTTTTCAATCATTTCCAAAATATTCATTTTATATATTTCCTCCCGCGACACTCGCTATATTATTTTTATGATATTTCTACAACCCTGTCCAAAATGACGGCAACGGCCGACCGCACCGCCAGATGATTATAGCCTTCTTTACCCCTGATCGGCTCAAGACGATAGTCAGCCCGATTCACGACTTCCTCTGCAATGCCTGAGCCTGTACCAAAAATTAAAAGATAAGGCAACTGATTACTTTTAATGACTTCTCTCAGTGTGCCGCATGTTAATAAATCGCCCTGAAAGTTAGCCCCCGTCACAACGATTTGCGGCCTACAGTCATTTACTGCTGTAATATCCGCAAGCACTTCATCAAGATCGGATTTGATCGTCACTTTTTCGAAAGCGTCTTTTCGGGAAGGATTGTAAGCCGCGCCGTAACCTTCCCGCCAGTGACTGATAATCTGACCAGCCAGCCGACGTTGTGCCTCTATCGGATTAATCACATAAAACTTTTCCACCCCGAACGTTTTCGCTGTTCTGGCAATATCGTGAATATCCATGTTGGCAATGGCTGTGGAAACTACTTTGCCTTCTTTATTGATCACCGGATAATGTAAAAGAGCTATATAAAGCATACTCGCTTTGGGGGCTTGATCTGTCATCAGGAAAAAATCACCCCGATTAAAAAAAGTTGGTCTAATTACCTCAAACACATCTGAAAATCAAGACTTTATATCTGACCGAGCTTGATTTTTTCCAAATTTATTTTATCTCCCTCGGAGAGTTCTATTTTTTCAAGCAGGTCAGGTCTTCTGAGCCAGGTTCTTTTGATCGCTTCGATCCTTTGCCAACGCTCAATTTGGGCGTGATTTCCCGAAACCAGCACATCCGGGACGCTCCAGCCTTTATAATAGGCAGGTCTCGTGTATTGCGGATATTCGAGAAGCCCCTGTGAAAAAGACTCCGTAGCTGCGGACGCATCGTTTCCCAGCACGCCGGGAATCAATCTGGAAACTGCGTCGATGACCACGAGGGAGGAAAGCTCCCCTCCCGTTAAGATATAATCACCAATGGATATTTCCCGATCCGCCAGATGTTCTCTAATTCGCTCATCAACCCCTTCATAGCGCCCGCAAATCATTATAATGTGCTTTTCTTCGGCCATTTCACCGGCAATTTTCTGATTAAACGTCTTCCCCTGAGGCGTCATCAGAACCACCAGCGATTGAACATCCGCGCGCTTCACAGCTGCCAACGCCCGCTCCACGGGTTCCACTTTCATGACCATCCCGCATCCGCCGCCATAAGGCGCATCATCGGTCATATTATGCTTATCTTCCGCCCAATCGCGGATATTGTGCAGACCGATATCGATCAGACCTTTTTCCTGAGCTTTCTTCAACAGGCTGAAGTTGAGAGGGGAATGGAACATTTCCGGGAAGATAGACAGGACGTCAAATCGAATCACGGTTAAAAGCCTTCCAGCAATTTTACGGTTATTCTGCGCCCGGCAAGGTCGATCCGTACGATGGCATCGGCAATTGCCGGAATGAGAAATTCTCCGTCTTCTCCACGGCAAACATAAACATCATTACTACCTGTCGGAAATATGGATTCTATCCGGCCAAGATGACGACCTTCCGGCGTATAGACCTCCAGTCCGACGATATCGGACCAGTAATACTCATCCTCCGGCAGAACTGCGAGTAAATCCCGCGGCAATAACAGTTTGGATCCCACGAGCGCCTGAGCCGCGTCTAAGTCGGAGATACCCTTCAATTCAAGAAATAGAAACTTCCCGACAGAATCGATTTTTTTGATTTCATGACGGCTTTTTTGGCCAGACTTTGATTCCAGATAAACAACATCAAGCCCGTCCAAAATATCCTGTGATTGTAAAAAAGATAAAACTTTAACACAGCCGTGGAGACCGCGCGTTTTGACGATCTCCCCAAAAATAAAAAGATCCATTTTTTTATTCTATAATTTCCAGAACCGCCCGCTTATGCACCTTGGCGGACGTGGCGCTTAAAATGGTGCGAATGGCTTTGGCCGTTCTTCCCTGCTTCCCGATAACTTTTCCTAAATCTTCCTTTGCCACACGCAGCTCAATAACGGACGTTTGCTCACCGATGACTTCAGTTACTTCCACCTTATCGGGATTATCAACCAAAGCTTGAGATATATACTTAATCAGCTCCTTCATCGTCAGCACCTCCACTGGTTTTGGTTAACGCTTCTGGAAAATTCGCTTCAATATTCGAACTGCTTGTTTAATTTAAGTGATGTGAGGCAATCATCCTGTCTCATGCCTTGACAAATAACGCAACAGCTTTGCTATTTAACGCCGGCTTCAATGCCTTTTGTCTTCAATAAATGAGAAACGGTCAGCGTCGGTTTCGCCCCTTTGGACAACCAATCGCGAACACGATCTTCTTTTAAAGATATTTCTGCGGGATTCTTTTTCGGGTCATAATTCCCTAATATTTCAAGAAATCTTCCATCGCGCGGATATTCTTTATCCGCGGCCACAATACGGTAAAACGGTTTACCTTTAGCGCCCATACGAGTTAATCGAATTTTAACTGCCATTTAGTTTTACTCAAAACCTCCTTCAAAAAAAATAGTAATTTGTTTTTTTCTATCATAGTTTATTTGGTTTTAAAAGGGGAAATTCCTCATAAAGGACTTTATCCCACCTTTCGAATTTATCTTTTTCATCATTTTACGAATTTCAACGTAATTTTTCAAAAGCCGGTTGACATCCTGAACCGTTGTGCCGCTGCCTAAAGCAATCCTTTTGCGCCTGCGGCCATCAATGATCAGGTAATTGAAGCGTTCTTTTTGAGTCATGGAATCAATCATCGCCGTAATTTTTACCAGTTCCTTATCATCCGGCTGCATATCCTTGAGCGCTTTGATTTTACCCATACCCGGAATCATTCCCATCATATCCTTCAGTGAACCCATTTTTTTGATTTGCCGAAGTTGATTGCGGAAATCGTCCAGTGAAAAATCGCTTTTACGCAGAGACTGCTCCATCTGCCGGGCGGTTTTTTCATCGATAGTGGCTTGCGCTTTTTCCACCAGAGATAAAATATCCCCCATCCCCAGAATCCGGGACGCCATCCTCTCTGGATGAAACACCTCCAAAGCGTCAATTTTTTCACCGATGCCGACAAATTTGAGCGGCTTACCGACAACGGCTTTGAGCGAAAGGGCCGCTCCGCCGCGCGCGTCGCCGTCCATCTTGGTCATGATGACACCGTCAATACCGATCAATTCATTAAATTTTGTGCCGACATTGACAGCATCCTGACCGGTCATGGCGTCCGCCACATAAAGAATTTCCGCTGGATTGACCTTGTCCTTAATTTTACGAAGCTCATCCATCAACAGATCGTCAATATGTAATCTTCCAGCCGTGTCGATGATGATAACCTCGTAACCTTCTTTTTTGGCTTGTTCAACTGCGTCAACGCATATCTTTACAGGATCGCGAAGGGTGCCTGCTTCAAATACTCCCACTTTAATCTGCCTGCCCAAAACGGCCAACTGCTCCATCGCCGCCGGTCGGTAAACGTCTGCCGAAACCAGATAAACCCTTTTTTCTCTGGATAAAATTCGCGCCAGTTTGGCAGCTGTTGTTGTTTTTCCGCAACCCTGCAAGCCGACGAGCATGATCGGGGCGGGAATCCGCGAGCCAAATTTGATATTGGCGCTCGTGTTCCCCATGAGTTCCACCAGACGGTCATGGACAATCTTGACCACCTGTTGTCCGGGCGTAATACTCTCGAGCACTTCCTTGCCAATGGCGCGCAGCCGCACATCTTCAATAAAATCCTTGACGACCTTGAAGTTCACATCCGCTTCCAGGAGCGCCATCCGGATTTCCTTGAGCGCGGCATTAACGCTTTCCTCATTGAGGACGCCGCGACCTTTGAGTTTCTTAAAGATACCTTCGAGCTTCTCCGCTAAACTTTCGAACATAATCAAAGCCTTTACTTACTGGTTCTTGCCTGCATACGCGTCGGCGGGCCGGATGATACAATTCGTCTTGACCTTTTTGGAAATCCTGTCGGCGGCAGCCTGCGCCTGTGCCTTTGTTTCAAATCCCGTAACGATTATGCGATACCATGTTCCCTTCCCTTTAATGTCCACTTTCACATTTTTCGAGGGATAACCCAACGTAGCAACTGTTTTATGAATCTGAGTGGCTTTAGCCTTGTCTTTCAATGACGCCACATGAACAAGAAATAAAGACACGGCAGGATGACCAGGGGCTGAAACCTCTTTTATTTTAGATTTTTTTTCATCAGGCGATTTTTCTTTGACTGTAACCTTCTGTTCGGAAGCTTCTTTCTTTGTGGTAACGGCCTCCTCCTTCAGGGGCAAAGGGGCCGGCGCCGGCAGCTTTTGCGGCTTGACTTTTTGTTCCGTCACCATGGCGTTATCCTGCTTTTTCGCCGCAGCCGGCAACTGCTGAATCGGCATGGTCACCTGACCGGTCAGGGCATCATGAAATGTCAAATCCATCTTGCCTTTATCCGGCTGAGCTTCTGTACTCTCCGTGATTTTTTGCTGAACCGCGACTTTAGCCGGCCGCCAGAACAAAGCCAGAACCTGTTGCGGCACGGAAGAAATCTTATTCGGGATAGGCATCAATATTTTTACCGACCCCAACGCCCAGAATGAAGGAGAGGCACAATAAAACGGTCATCCCGCCGATCACAATAATTAATCCGGTTCTCCCCAACGTCACCTCAAATTTTTTTATATTACCCGAACCCATTTTCCGCCTCTCACATCTTTTCCGGCGCATTGACGCCCAGTATTCTCAGTGCATTCCCCAGAACAATGCGTACCGCATCGACCAGTACCAGACGCGCGGCCGAAAGCGCCGCATCTTCCGTCACGACTTTATTTTTATTATAGTAACTGTGAAAAACACCCGCCAGTTCATTCAGATAGAAGGTGATACGATGTACCTCCAGCGATTTCGCGGCGCCTTCCAGCATTTCGGGATAACGCGCCATCATTTTAATCAACGTTCTTTCGTCCGGCTCCACCAGGAGCGAGGAATTCATGTTTTCATAAACCGGCAACGCCATGCCCCTTTCCTGAGCCATCCGGATAATACTGCAAATTCTGGCATGCGCATATTGGACATAGTAAACTGGATTTTCGTTGGATTGCTTTTTAGCGACTTCCAGATCAAAATCCAGATGGCTGTCCGACCGGCGCATCAGAAAATTATAGCGAGCCGCGTCCTTTCCCACCTCGTCGAGCACTTCGCGCAATGTGACAAATTCACCGGAACGCGTGGACATTGCCACGGGCTCGCCCGCGCGCAACAAATTCACCAGTTGAACCAGAATAATTTTCAGGTTATTTTTATCGTGTCCCAAGGCTTGAATCGCGGCCCAGAGACGGGGCATATACCCGTGATGATCCGCGCCCCAGATATCAATCAGCATGTCAAAACCCCGGGCAAATTTATTTTTATGATAGGCGATATCGGCGGCAAAGTAAGTCGGGTCGCCGTTTTTACGGATAACGACGCGGTCTTTTTCATCGCCGTAGGCCGTTGTTTTAAACCATAATGTTTCACCGTCCGAATAAATAAAGCCCTGTTTTTGCAAAGAGGATAAAAGATCGCTTACGCCGTTTTCCTTATATAATTCCTGCTCGCTGAAATAGCAGTCGAAGCTCACGCCGAAATCCTTTAAATCCTGTTTGATGCCTTCGAGGATAACGGCTCCGGCAATGCCGTTGAAATATGGAACCGTCTCCTCTTCACTTTCCGTCAGATAGCGATTGCCTTCCTTTTGGATAATGTCAGCGGAAACGTTTTTAATATAATCACCTTGATAGCAATTTTCGGGAAATTCGATTTTTTCGCCCAGCAATTCCCGATAGCGATACAGCACGGATTTTCCCAGATTGTTCATCTGATTGCCGGCATCATTGATATAATATTCCTTGGAAACGCAATAACCCGCTGTCTGAAGCAGGTTGGTCAGAACATCACCGACCACCGCGCCCCGCGCATGGCCAATGTGCAGAGGCCCCGTGGGGTTGGCGCTCACGAATTCCACCTGAACTTTCTTCCCCTGACCGATATCCAGGCAACCGTATTTTTCCTTCTGATCCAGAATGTTTTGCAGAATTTTCCGCCATAAATCGTCTTTAAGACGAAAATTCAGAAAGCCGGGACCGGCGATTTGTGTTTTTTCGAGAATGCCTTCCGGATCGCTCAGGTTTTCCTGAATGGCTTGGGCAATCTTGCGGGGATTTTGTTTGGCCTGGGACGCCAGAATCATGGCCACATTGGAAGCATAATCGCCATGCTCCGGGTTGGCCGGCACTTCGATTTCAATGTGCGACAGTTTCACATCCGGCAGCAGGCCTTTTTGCGTGCAGGCCGTCAACGGCGTTGGCAATCAGATCAGCAAGTTTCGTCTTCATGTAAAGCGTAAAAACCTTTCTTATAAAAAAAGTAACAAGCGGCTTTTATCATTTGCCGCTTGTCATGGCAAGTTGAACTATTACTTTCTTTTCCGTTCCATAAAAAACTTCCTCACTTTGTTTGGAATAAATACTTAAAGAAATCGGCGTTATGTCAAGAAGTTTTTGAAAGAATTGTTTGACATTCTTTAGGGTCTTTTCTATATTGTTGCAAACAAATGACTTTTAAGGATGTTCATCATGAAAAAAATAATATTATCGGTATTGATTCTGATTTCAGTTCTTGCTTTTCCTTTATTGAGTTACGCTTCTTATATCATTCATCTGAAAGGAGGCGGCCAGTATATTACAACCAAATACTGGGAGGAAGATGACCAGATTAAATTTTTTGTCAGCGGCGGAACGATGGGTATCGACAAGGATACGGTTAGAAAAATAGAGAAATCAAATCTTGCTCCCGATGAAGATGACGCAAGAAATAATTCCGAAAAAGTCAGCCCTCAGGTTGATCGCACACCGGAAAATACAATAAAAGGGAATGCTCTTCCTCCCGGTTCTGCGGCAAAGGAAGGAAAAGAATCCCAAAAAGAAAAGATCAATATACAGGATTACAAAAAGAAAAAAGATCAGATGACCGTTGAGTTGGAAGGATTGATTGAAAAAGTGAAGGAAGCCAACAGTCTGAAGGATAATGAAGCCAAGCAGAAGGCACAGGAGGAAATGAGAAAAGTTTCCGGAGAAATCTATAAGCTCACCGATGAGGTAACGGAAAAAAATGAGGGCAAACTCCCGGAAGGATGGTGGGGAAAATAAGACCCGGGAAATGCGTCGATCCTTACATGCTTTCCTCCCAGCTCAATTTTTTTAATGGCCTGTTTTGCAGTCAGATTATTGATCGCGGAACTGCAATAGACGATATTGGCATTGCCGCCGACGAGATCCGCATCCAAAGAACCGCCGGCAAGAACGGCCCCGGTAACGTTCTTGTCGCCGCCACCGGTATAAGTGATAGAGCCAGCTCACAATTACCATCCCGTTCCAATTAAAGCCGCCATTGATATCGAGGTCTCCATCGACGAGAAGAATGCCGCATCCTGAAGAGCCGCCGGACAATTTAATCGTGTTACCATTCATATTGTAATACACGATATTGCTGGCGCTGCAGGTTGATGGATCTTGCAGCGTCGCACCGAGTGTCGGGGTTCCCCACGCCATCCCGGTATCGGTCCGGTCGGCTGTATAGGTATATTTACTATTGGCGGACGTCTTCCAATCGGCTACCAATGCCTCAATATCCATATTGGTACCAAGACCAACAACATCCCATGGGTCTGCCAGGGTACAGGCCTGGGTGACACCGCAAACATTCGGATTGCCGTTCTTTTTAACTGTCGTCTCCGCCAGAGTGGTGACAACTCCCGGCAGACTCGCACCCCCGCACTGATCCACACCGATGACATTGGTACTCGTCCCTTGAATCGTTGTGACTGCTTCGACATAAAGGGCGGCCGGTGCGGTGATGGGAGGAAGCCGTGTCATCTCGACCGTGATCGTTTTTTGCGCACCTGAAGCGTAACCCGTGCTCGTCACTTTATAGATGTTTGGAGTTTTAAACTCATTTATGAAAGTGGTGCTCCGTTCATTCAGGCCGTCATTATTGAAATCACTCCAATAAAGGACAGCCCCGCTGGTATTCTTTTGATGTTCGATCGTTACTTCATAGCTTAGTGCCGACTGAATACTCCTATGGGTACCGGTTGCACTGATGGTCTTAGACCATGAAGGGCTTTGCCTTTCTGTGTCATTTGCCTCTTTAATGCGGCTCGTGAGCCCTCCATCATCCGGTAAATAATTGTACCTCAGCCTTGCCCGTGCCTCCTCTATGCCCGCTTCCGCAGCATAAAATGCCATCTCGCTGGTCTTATAATTTCCTGTGATCTTTAAATCAGTTGTTGTCGTCATTACCGCTGTCGTAATAAGCAGAGTTAAAACCATTATGATTAACAGGCCCACCACTAGAACCATGCCTTTTTCGTTTCTAAAAATATTTTTTTTATTTTTCAACATAACATACCTCATTAAAATGCAAGGTTCCGCGCATAGACATCAGCGCTTAGCGTATATGTCGGATAGCTACCATCCTCTATAGGAGCAAATGTTCTTCCTGTAATTGTTAACCTTACCTTCCTGATATTGGCCGGAATTGTTGTTACGCTGTCTGAACCATCCAAAAGCGAAAATGTGAAGGCAGTTATATTTTCAGCAAAAGGTTGTGGTGTCGAGTCAACATTAACTACTTTTCTGGTGATCACTTTATTTGCGGAATCATATGCATAAATAATCCATTCATCATTAATTCCAGAAGCTACTGCTCCTACAACACCACCTCCACTCAAATCAGCCTTGAGCTCAAGTTGTGCAGAACTATACCGTAATGCCATCAAATGAAGATGCACATGGTTTAGGATTATACCCAGCCATTCTAACTTCACGACTCATCATATCCATTGCAGCCCGGACATTCTGCTTCAGTTCCACAATTTTATCCTGTTTACTGATTTGTTTGTTTTGACTGATAAATATGCCATACGTCGCACCCAAAATAACCAATGCAACCACCATGGCTATCAGCAGTTCGATCAATGTAAAACCGTTGATTCCAGCAGGAATCTTTAACACCGTATGAGAATATTTTTCTTTTTGAACAGTGTCATCCATAAATCTATTCCTTAATCAGATTTGTATCTACTCACCCACTATGGTATTTAAGGAAACATTTTTTGTGACTCCCATCCACGACCATGATACGGTCACTGCAATAGTTTTCATGTTGGCAGCTGGAGAACCAGCTGTTATAGTCCATGTACGGGTATAAAATGAGTCAGTTGCTGATGGCTGATAATGCTAAAGGGGCATAATCTGTTCCAGTAGTTAATCCTGAATAACCTACATAACTTTGATTTTTTAACGATTCCATTTTATCTTTCGCCAACGTTGTCGCGGTGGTCGCCATTTTATCCAAGGCATTTTCCTTAATGAGCAAAGGAGTAGTCGATATGATTGCAAATATCGCTACCGCAAGAAGAAACATCGCAATAAGCACTTCGATGAGAGTAAAACCCTGCACGGCATTTGGTTTTAAGAAAAACCTCTTTGCAGGTCTTTTAATATCAATCTTTGTGTTCAATTTTGTTTTCATGGCAATAAGCCTTCAGTAAAACCAGTTCGTTTTATCAATTCTTGCTAACACGACCAGTAATCGCAACAAACACATTTTTTACTCCGCTGGTGTTCGTCAGAGTAACAGTTGCACCTAAAGAAGCTGTACCTCTAGGTGTAAATATTGGATTAGCAGTCGAACTAAAAGTTACGTCATGATAATCTGTTTGGATATTTTTTGTTACAGTTGGTTCACCTGAATCAGCAGCGTTATTATTGTTCAAATCATCCAGTATTGTATAATGCATGCCATCACTATCGAAAATAAGCCTAAATTTATTATTCTTGGATACGGCCTGCATTCTTGCCGACATCAGATCGGACATAACTTGTCTTGTTGCACCCTTTAATCTGTTCGAAGACATATAAGCCCTGAAATTCGGCGCGGCGATAGCTGCCATGATGCCTATGATAGCGATGACAATCATTAATTCAATCAAAGTAAAGCCGCTAACCGTTTTTTTTTGCATTGCCTCACCTGAAAAATTCACTTTTTAACCAATATTATTAAAGCAAATGATATGCCAAATATCAAATTGCTTCAGCGGGTAAAATAATAATATCATTTAAATATTAGTATCTTACGTTTTAAAATATACTTCGTCAATTCTTACCATACCTAAATATTTAACGATTAATTGGTAATTTACACATATTAACGGTATTTTTCACCTCTTATATCTCTATTGCAAAAACAGGAATCTCATAAAAACATCGCCCCAGAAAATGTAGGCAATCGCCGCCAGCGATAAAAAAGGTCCAAAAGGTACGGCGTATTTCATGTCCTGCTTTTTGATCACCATTGCTGTAATCCCGACGATCGCCCCGGCTAATGAGCTGAATAGTAGGACAAATATCAAGGATTTCCATCCCAGAAAACCACCGATCATCGCCAGAAGTTTGATGTCACCGCCGCCCATACCCTCTCGCTTGGTTATGAATTCATAAATCAACGCAATAAGAAAAAGCACGCCGCCGCCGACAAGCAAGCCGATCAGCGCTTCATGCCAGGGAACCTTCACGATAAAAACGGCCGCCAGAAAAAAAATGGGGATGCCGGGTAGAGATAAAATATCAGGAATAATCTGATGATCCAGATCAATGAAGCTGATAACAATCAAAACGGCGGTGAAAATGAAAAAAACCAGAAAATTGAGCGTCAAGCCGAATTTCATAAACAGCAGCAGGGTCAGGAGGGCGGTAATCAATTCAATCAGCGGGTATCGCCAGGAAATCTTTTCACCGCAATCCCGGCATCGGGCACGCAAAAGGATAAAACTGATGATCGGAATATTATCATAAAAACGAATCGGATGGTGACAGGAAGGACACTGGGAAGAAGGCTTGACGATGGATGACTCAGCCGGTATGCGGAAAATACAGACATTGAGAAAACTACCGATGGCGGCGCCGACAATGAAGGCAAAAATATTTAAAATCATGGCAAATCCTTGTAAGTTTTTGAACTTCTTTTTTAATGGGATTTTTTAGGAGTGCTGGAATTGTTTCAAGCTGTTCCGGCAGTCCTGCCGCCCTATCCCTTAAAGACTTAGGCCAGTAACTTTGCGTGCCACCTTTTCAGGTGGTTTGCCTTTTTCAAGCTTTGAGTTAGTCTTTACTCATTTCTTCTTCAGAAGTCAATAAACTTATTGTGATTCCAATCGTAAATTTTATTGCATTGGTTTGGTCATTGAGATAATAATTTTTTTATGAATGATGAACACTATATGAAGCTGGCCTTGAAGCTGGCAGCCAAAGGTCGGGGCTATGCCAGCCCCAATCCGATGGTGGGCGCTGTTTTGGTCAGGGATGACCGGATCATCGGTCAGGGCTATCATCAATGCTGCGGCGAAAATCATGCTGAAGTTAATGCGATTCAAAGCGCGACGGAAGATGTCACTGGTTCAACACTTTACGTAACACTGGAACCCTGTTGTCATTCCGGCAAAACGCCTCCCTGCACGGATAGGATTATCCAACATAAAATTGCGCGTGTTGTGATCGGCGCTGTCGATTCCAATCCGCTGGTTTCCTGTCAAGGCATTAACGACCTGCAAAGCGCGGGAATTGAAATTAAAACAGGTGTTCTGGAAGATGAATGCCGCGATCTCAACGAAGTCTTCTTTCATTTCATGGAGACGGGACTGCCTTTTGTCACCGTCAAGTACGCTCAAACGCTGGACGGACGAATTGCGACGGCAACCGGCCAATCCCAGTGGATCAGTTCGCCCGCATCCCTGAAATTGGCTCATCAACTGCGGGCCGAGCATGACGCCATATTGGTGGGGATTGGAACCGTCCTCAAAGATAACCCTGCGCTGACCGTCAGAAGAGTTCGCGGCCGCAATCCGTTAAGAATTGTCGTGGATTCCGGTCTGGCCATCACCACGAAGGCCAACGTTATGCAAAATCTCTCCCAGACACCAACCCTGATCGTCACAACTAAAAAGGCCTCCAATCCGCATTTTCAAAACCTGGCGGCGGCGGGCGCTGAGTTGATCACAGTTGATCCTGATGAAAGAAATCGCGTCGATCTAAAAAAACTACTGCAGTTACTTGCGGTCAGAAAAATCTCTTCGATTTTGATCGAAGGCGGCGCACAAATGATTACATCCGCGCTGAAAGACAATCTGGTCAATCGACTGGTTACGGTCATTGCACCGAAGATCCTGGGCAAGGGTGTCGAAGCGGTTGGCGATCTGAATATTCGCGATCTGAAAGATGCAAAAATATTATCCGTCCGGGCCGTATCGAAAAAAGGCGTGGATGTGATTATGGACAGCCGTTTATTGCCGCAATCACATTCTGCGCGGCCTTAATGCCGTCCAGCGCCGAACTGATAATCCCTCCGGCGTAGCCCGCGCCTTCCCCACAGGGATAAAGTCCCCGGACATTTTCGCTCTGGGAGTCAGCCCCGCGGCAAATGCGCACCGGCGATGATGTTCGAGTTTCCACACCGATTAAATGAGCCTCCTGTGAAATAAAACCCGGCATTTTTTTATCGAATTGCTTTATCCCGATTCGCAGGGCGTCCGCAACAAAGTCCGGCAGTACGTCTGCAAGCCGGGCGGCTTTCACGCCGGGCAAGAAACTCGTCCGGCCGACAACGCCGGAAAATTTTTGTTCGATAAACTCTGAAAGCTTCTGCGCGGGAGCACAATAGTTACTGCCACCTGCCACAAAAGCTTCTCTCTCCCAGGAACTGCGAAAGGCCAGACCGCTCAGAGGCTTCCTCCGGCGGCAAAGTCCTCCACCCGCACATTAGCAACGACAGCGCTGTTGGCAAACTCTCCGCTGCGCTGCCGGTTGCTCATGCCGTTGGTAATCAAAACTCCCGGGAGTGCGCCGCAGCCAATCACCTGCCCTCCCGGACACATGCAAAAAGTATAAATGGAACGATTCAGATCGCCTGCAGCGGCGGTAATAAAATATTCCGCCGGTGGCAGATGGGGATGATTCGACCACCGGCCATACTGAATCGCGTTGATGAGTGCCTGTGGATGCTCGACGCGCAAACCCATCGCAAAAGGCTTAGCCTCCATCTTTACGCCACGCTCATCCAGGCTATGATAGGTATCATCAGCGCTCTGGCCGATTGCCAGGATCACTTGATCTGCTTCTATTTCCAGCTGGCCGTTGACAATCACTGCCGCGATTGCGTCATGACGGATTATAAAATCCGTTACCCGGGATTCAAATTGAAAGATACAACCCAGCTCTATAAGTTTTTTCCTTAAATGAATGATGACTTCGCGTAATCCATCCGTGCCGATATGAGGTTTGGCGTCCGTCAGGATGGTCTGCGGCGCGCCCATTTCCACGAGCACTTTTTTTACCCAACCGGCATAAGGATTCTTTGTCCGGCTGGTTAATTTTCCGTCGGAGAAAGTCCCGGCCCCTCCTTCGCCGAAAAGAACGTTGCTTTCCGGTTTCAGCAAGCCTTTCTCCCAGAAGGTTCGCACATCCTTAACGCGCTTATCAATGGGTCGCCCCCTCTCCAGCAGCAAAACGGATACTCCCCTTACAGCAAGCATATATGCGGCAAAAAGACCGGCGGGGCCACTGCCGATGACTACAACGGGAAGCTTTCCTGATAAAGCCCTTGATGTTCCGATTAATGACGGCCCAATGGCCGGTTCATCATTAAACATCTTAATTTGTATGCCTTCCGGCAGCGTTTCCGGCAACGCCACATTGTCCGCCAAACTTATTTTTACCGCGTAAACAAAATGAGGAGGCTTGTTGCGCCGGGCATCCAGAGCCTTTTTGATTATGAACCATGAGACAATGCCGGCAACCGGAATACCCAATGCATCAGCAGCCTTTGCCACCAGGCATTCTTCTTTTTCATCCAAGGTCAGTTGTAAACCGTTAAGCTGGATCACTCTCATTTTTTCTCCATTGCAAAAACGCCATACCTATTGTAAATATTTTCAAATTTTTACTGGACTGATTCTCAACAAATCAAAAGTTGGTGCTTGGCCATGCCCTGGTATGCCGTTCATACAAAAAGCCGTCACGAATATAAAGCCCTCACCGGTCTCACTCAAAAATATCTGAAGGCATTTTTACCGGAGATGGAAGTTTGGAGCAAGCGAAAAGACCGTAAAAAGAAGATATCCGTGCCGCTTTTTCCCGGTTATCTTTTTGTGGAAGCCTCTTTAGACAACGAAACGAAACTGACCATTCTCAAAACAGCAGGCGTTGTCCGAATTCTGGGGAAAAAGGAAAACACGGAACCTTTGCCGGTCCCGGAAGCAAAAATTATCGCTATCCAACGTATCATGGATAAAAAAGTGGAAATGTTCTCCCTGCAGTATCCGAAAGCCGGAGAACCGGCGCGGATTATGGACGGCCCGTTTGCCGGCATTGAGGGAACGGTGATTAAAAGCGATCTGGAAAAAGAACTTTTCGTTATTTCCATTGATTTGATGCAGCGATCGGTGGCCTTTAAGCTGGAAGGTTTTCAAATCAGCAAGATTTGATGATCTTTTCCCCATGACGATATTTTGTATCTAAAAATTCTTGACATTATGAACATTATGCGCAAGATAGCATCCGCCGCAAGCAATTTAATTCCAGGCAAAAACTGATTTGGGGACCTATTGTGAAAGGATATATCAAGATTAAAAAGGAACTTTGCAAGGAGTGTCAGCTCTGTATTCATTTCTGCCCCAAAGGCCACATCATGCCGTCCAAAGAATACAATGTTCAAGGTTATCATCCCGTATGCGTCAACGAAACAAAGGAATGCAACGGCTGCGCGATTTGCGCCACGATGTGTCCGGAAGTAGCCATTGAGGTTTACCGTGAATAAAGTATTGATGTCAGGAAATAATGTGATCGGCGAAGCCGCGATTCGAGCGGGATGCCGCTTCTATGCCGGTTATCCTATTACCCCTCAGAACGAACTGACCGAGTATATGGCCGAGCACATGAGAAACGCCGATGGAGGTGTGTTCATTCAGTCGGAAAGTGAAATTGCCGCCATCAATATGATCGCCGGGCGCCATCCGCCACCGGCGTCCGGGTGATGACGTCATCCTCCGGTCCCGGGATTTCTTTGAAGCAGGAAGGTATTTCTTCCATGGCCGCCTGGAGCTTCCCGGAATTATCGTTAATATCATGCGCGGCGGGCCGGGCTTAGGCAACATTCTTCCGTCACAGGGCGATTATTTTCAAGCCACCCGCGGTGGGGGTCACGGCGACTATCGCACGATCGTTTTGGCACCGGCAAGCGGCCAGGAACTGGCGGATTTAACCATGGATGCTTTTGATCTGGCCGATAAATATCGCACACCGGTCATGATTCTGGCCGACGGTATGATGGGACAGATGATGGAACCGGTTATATTCAAAAAACCCAAACCCCGTCAATATCCCGAAAAATTCATGCTGCGCGGCGCGGGTACGGGAAAAAGCAAATTCATCCGCGGCCTTCTTCTCGATCCCGATCGACAGTGAAGCACACAACTGGAAACTAGCCCGTAAATATGAAGTGATTGCAAAAAACGAAACCCGCTTTGAAGAACATCTAGTGGATGATGCGGAACTGGTTATCGTCGCCTATGGAACCGCTGCCCGCATTGCCAAGGGCGCCATTAAAAGATTACGCGAGCCAGGGCATGAAAATCGGTCTTTTCCGTCCGATCACGCTCTGGCCTTTCCCGGAATTGAAATTGCGGACCCTGTCGGCAAAAGTCAAAAATTATCTGGTTTTTGAAATGAGCACCGGTCAGATGCTTGAAGATGTTCGTCTGGCGCTGCAGGGTTATGCCAACATTGAATTTCATGGACGTCCGGGCGGCGCCGTGCCAACACCTTCAGAACTGGCCAATGTCGTCGCCAAGATCTACGACAAAAAAGATTAATGATCGATCATTAAGGATTAGAAATACATGGCAAAGATCGTTTTTAAACATCCCGAAAGCTTAAAAGAAAACATTTTTCACTATTGCCCCGGCTGCGGCCACAGTATCGTTCACCGGCTTGTCGCCGAAGTGATTGATGAAATGGGCATTCGCGGCATCACCATTGGCGTTCCTCCGGCGGGATGCGCTGTACTGGCTTACAATTACTTTGACGTGGATATGATTGAAGCGCCCCACGGACGCGGCCCGGCCATGGCAACCGCCATTAAACGCTGCCTTCCCGACCGCGTCGTTTTTTCCTATCAGGGAGACGGAGACCTTGCCGCCATCGGCATTGCCGAAAGTTTTCACGCCGCCAACCGCGGTGAAAACATCACCGTCATCTTCATCAATAATGCGGTCTATGGCATGACCGGCGGGCAGATGGCCCCGACCACCATGTTGAATCAGAAAGCAACAACCTGTCCTGCCGGCCGCAAAGAAGCTTTGGACGGTTATCCGGTAAAGGTCAGCGAAATCTTTTCTCAGTTGGACGGCACAACCTATCTGGAAAGATGTTCGGTCAGTTCTCCGGCGGGCGTGAACAAAACCAAGAAAGCCATCCGGAAAGCTTTTCAGTGCCAAATGGACGGCCTGGGTTTTTCACTGGTGGAAATACTCTCGTTGTGCCCCACCAATTGGAAGATGACGTCTGTTGATTCCTGCAAATGGATTGATGAGGTCATGAGCAAAACTTTTCCCCCCGGCGTATTTAAAGATAAAACCGCCCCGGCGAAGAAAACGGCGGAGGCCAAACCATGATCATCAAAACGATTTTTTCGGGCTTCGGCGGCCAGGGCGTGATGATGATGGGCACCAGTCTGGCCCACAGCGCGATGAACAAAGGCTACCAGGTCACTTATCTGCCCGCTTACGGCGCGGAAATGAGAGGTGGAACGGCCAACTGCACCGTGGCCGTGAGCGATGAGGAAATTGCCTCGCCTGTTGCATCGGAGCCGAACTACCTGGTGGTCATGAACCTGCCTTCCCTTTTTACTTTTCAAAACAGAGTAACGCCCGGCGGAAGCATCTTAATTAATTCCTCAATCGTTGATGCGAACCCCAGCCGCGAGGATATTCAAATCTTTCCGTATTCCCTGCTCCGATATGGCCCAGGAACTCGGCAACAACCGCGTCGCCAATATCGTCATGATGGGCGCCTTCATCAGAAAATCAGGCATTGTTTCATCGGAAATTTATCTCAAAAGCCTGGAAACCATTATGGGCAGCAGAAAAAAATCCCTTGCGGAAATTAACCGCAAAGCATTTGCCGCCGGATTTGATTACGTTAAGGATTAAGTGATAAAGGATACTTTATGGCCGTCAAACAAATTTCCGTTTTATTAGGCAATGTTCCCGGTTCTTTTGCCAAACTGACCCATATTCTGGATACGGAGGATATCGGCACGATTGCCGTATCCGCCGCCAGCATCGAACATGATAGCCGCGTCCGTCTGGTGGTGAATGATCCCGACCGCGCCGCCGCGCTTTTAAACAGTTTCAATTTCAACGTTGAAGTGACCCCGGTGCTGGCCGCCGAAGTCCCCCTCCATGCAGGCCGCATCAACGCCATTTTGAAACCGCTGGCCAATGCGGAAATTAATATTCTCTATCTTTATACGACGATCAACCGTATCGGCAAAGAAACCATCGTTATTATTGGTGTCGATAAACTTGAAGAAGCCAGAGAAATCCTCGCGGAGAACTGGATTCATCTGATCGGCGACGAAATTTACTCAATCCCTTAAATTTTTTCAGAACCGATTATGCCGGTATCCGCAGAAAAAGAAAAAGCGCTTGCTGCCAGAATGCAGGAGCTTGGCGTCTCCGAAAACGATTTTGAGGAATCCTTCGTCCGTTCTTCCGGACCCGGAGGACAAAAAGTCAACAAAACCTCTTCTTGCGTTCATCTCGTCCACATCCCCACTGGTCTTGCAGTCAAATGCCAGCGGGAAAGATCTCAGACCTTAAACCGTCATCTGGCACGCCGACTGCTGCTGGATAAAATTGAACTGCAACAGAAAGGGTTCATCGCTGACGAACAAGAAAAAATAGAAAAACTCCGCCGCCAGAAGAGAAAACGAAGTCGGCGTGCAAAAGAAAAAATACTTACCGCTAAGCATCAGCAAACTCAGAAAAAAGAGTTACGCTGTAAAGTAGTTGTTGAGGAATAATACGAAAGGTGTCATTAACCCCCGTCGCTTCGCTTCGGGGATAAGCTAGACTAACAAACATGACTGCGCTACGCTTGTCCTGTTTGAGTCTAACTAAAAAAGGGAGAGAAAGTCGATGTACGCTCCCCCTCCCTATTCTTATAATAACACTAATGATTAGCCAATGTACTTAAGCAGCGGATTGGCATAAAGCACGATCAGCGCAATAACCAGCGCGTAAATCGCCAGAGATTCAATCATCGCCAGACCGACCATCATGGTGAGAAGAATTTTGCCCTGAGCTTCAGGATTTCTACCAACAGCGTTTGTTGCGCCATTTAAACCGGCACCCATACCATTTCCAGTTCCGATTGTTCCAAAAGCAATCGCCATCCCTGCCGCGAGCAAAGAACAACCAATAATGATAGCTTTTGTGTAATCAACAGTTCCGGCAGGAGCCGCAGCCGCCGCTTCTGGAGCCGCCAATACGAAAGGAGCAGAAACAATCACCAACACCATCGCCAATAAGGAATAAACTAAACTCTTTTTCATTTACAGCCTCCTAATTTTTTTGTTGTAGCAAATTTAATCACCAGAACCGTCAAGTGTATAATTTTTAAAACCTCCCTTCCGAAAAATTTTGACGACTACTGGTCATTTATGGTTGTTTCTAGCGATCAATAAAGCGATTGTCAAGAAATATTTACAAAAATATTGACTTCAACGCTTATCTTGATTTTATTATTCAAGAAGGATAAAAAGAATTGCCATGAACACATTCACGATACCGGAAAAAAAAGCCGCACGAATCCTTCAACACGATATACCACTGATCGATAGGCCTTTTGCAGCAATTGCCGACGCCTGCGGCCTTACCACCGCACAATTGATAAGCCTGTTAAAAAAACTTTCCGGTAATGGCATTCTGAGAAAGTTCGGCGCGATTTTACGTCATCAGAGAGCAGGCTTTCAGAAAAATGCGCTGGTGATGTGGTCCGTTCCGCCGGACGTAGTAGAAAATGCCGGACGTATGCTCGCCTCACTTTCATACATTTCTCATTGTTACGAAAGAAAACCGGCTTTTCAAAATAAGTATAATCTCTTTACGATGCTGCACGCACAGGATGACGATATCTCGCCCTTGATCACCACCATGTCCCAATTAATTCATAGTAAAGATTTTCTCATTCTGGAAAGTCTGCAAGAGTACAAAAAAACTTCTCCGGAGTATTTTTAATGACTCAAAAAACTGAAGATCAATTTGCCGCGGCCAGTCAGGTGATCGCCGGCGGCGTGAATTCACCTGTGCGCGCATGGAAATCGGTTGGTGGCGACCCTGTTTTTGTGAGCCACGCTCAGGGTAGCAAGATTTACGATTCCAAAGGAAAAGAATACATTGACTATGTTCTTTCCTGGGGACCGATGATTTTGGGACACGCCCGTCCGGAGGTCATTGCCGCCATCTGCCAGACGGCGCAAAAAGGAACAAGCTTTGGCGCGCCAACCGATGCCGAAACAGAAATGGCCCGACTGATTTGCGAAGCGATCCCCTCCATTGAACGAGTCCGGATGACCAGTTCCGGCACGGAAGCCACCATGACGGCGATTCGTCTAGCCCGCGGTTACACCGGCAGAAATATGATCATTAAATTTGACGGCTGCTACCACGGTCATGCCGATTCTCTTTTAATCAAGGCCGGGTCCGGCGTTACGACTCTCGGCATTCCAGGCTCACCGGGAATTCCCGAAGCGCTGGCCAGAATCACATTGAGCCTGCCCTACAATGATATGGATGCTCTGACCAAAGCAATTGAGCGTTACGCATCAGAACTGGCAGCTGTTATTGTGGAGCCGGTCGCAGGCAACATGGGTGTTGTTCTACCGCAAGAAGGCTTCTTGAAAAAATTGCGGGAGCTGACGGCAAAAAATGGCATCGTGCTGATTTTTGACGAAGTCATCACGGGATTCCGCTTTACTTTCGGAGGCTACCAAAACCTCATCGGAATCAAGCCCGATCTGACCTGCCTTGGCAAAATCATCGGCGGCGGCATGCCGGTGGGAGCGGTGGGCGGGAAAAAAGAAATCATGGAAAAACTTGCCCCCATGGGAGACGTTTATCAGGCCGGAACGCTTTCCGGCAACCCTCTGGCCATGAGCGCAGGGATCGCTACACTCAACATTCTCAAAACAAAAACCGATTCCTTTCGCATCATTGACGAAGCAGGCAACTGGTCTATGCCGGGAGATGGAAAAATTGTTTGCCCAGCAAGGAATTGCTGTCTGCATCAACAATATTTTTTCGATGTTCACCATTTTTTTCCAGCAAGGACCTGTTAATGATCTGACCAGCGCCTTACAATCGGATACCAACCTTTACGCCCGATTCTTTCATGGCATGCTTGAAAAGGGGATTTGGCTGGCACCGTCGCAATTTGAAGCGGGGTTCTTATCTTTTGCACATACAGATAAAGACATGGATCAGACCCTGTCCGCTCTGGCGGAAACATTAAAAATTCTGTAACCGGTTCATTGACAATTAATAATCGATACGGTAGGACATTTTATCCGTTTGTCTTAAAAGGCTAGACTAATCGAAAATACAACTTAACTACCTGTCTTAAAAAGACAATCGACTGGTGCAAAAATAATAGTCTTCCCTTAAATAAGAAATGAACGGCAGTCATGTTTTTGATTGACTTTGTTTATCGCACATGTTAAGGAACGCATCACTAAATGGATAACGAAACCAAAAAATTGAGTATCCAGATGGCCTATGCCAGTAGCATTGGAATCGCAATGGTTCTGGCAATTTTTGGTTGCCTCCTTTTAGGAAGTTACTTAGATCGGAAATTTGATTCCGGCCATGTATTTACCATCGTTTTTTTATTGATTGGGATTTCAGCCGGATTTCGCAACATATATGTTTTAATACAAAGAAACTTCAGGGATGACGAATCCATCATAAAGAGTTTGAAAAGTGAACCTCATCGCCAAAGACCCGCTCCAAAGAAAACTTGAAATTGCCAACTGGATCATTCTGGCAATCCTTTTTATCCCTTCATTTCTTTTTGCACCGACAAAATTTTCTTTAGGCGTTCTTCTGGGCGGCTTTATCAGCATCCTCAATTTCTATGGAATGGAACTTGGGTTAAGAGGTCTTTTTAGAAATCCTTCCGGCAATGTCAAACGCCCGACTATGATCAAATATTATATTCGTCTGGCATTGACCGCTGTCGTTTTATTTTTTCTGATTTCCGCCCATACGGTTGATATGATCGGCCTGATTATTGGACTTTCCGTGGTAGTCATCAACATTATTTTTACAATGATTACTGCCCTGGCAAAAAAAAACTTTATTGAGGAGGTTAATTAGAAACAAATGGAACCCCTAATATTCTTCCACACGACTTGGCTGAAAGATATGGGCATTAATATGACCATCGTTTTCAACACTTTGTTTGTCGTTCTTCTGCTGTCCGTGCTTTCATTCCTGGCCACCCGGCGTTTACAAGTTTACCCAGGACGGTTGCAAAATGTTATGGAAGTCATCGTAGATGGCCTTCATTCACTGCTGATCGACACGATGGGACAACACGGGAAGAAATTTTTCCCTCTGATTGCAACGATCGGACTTTTCATTCTGACATCAAATCTGATTGGCATCATACCCGGTTTCGAATCACCAACAGCCAACATCAACACAAACCTGGCCATGGCGCTTGTTGTATTCTTCTCCACGCATGTCGTCGGTATCATTACCCACGGCTTCAAGTATGTAAAACAGTTCCTGGGCCCGGTCTGGTGGCTGATCCCACTGATGCTGCCTATCGAACTGATCAGTCATCTGTCACGGCCTTTGTCTCTGACCTTCCGGTTATTCGGTAATATCGCCGGTGAAGATATTGTTCTGCTGGTTGTGCTGCTGCTGGTACCGATGATTGTTCCTCTGCCCATTATGTTTTTGATGATCTTTACCTCAGTCGTTCAGACATTGGTTTTCATGCTCCTGGCTATGATGTATATCGGCGGCGCGATGGAGGAAGCTCATTAACATCAAAGTGGGGTGGCATTGAACTAAGATAGCACCCCAATTGACAACTCCATGATATTTGAACAACAAAAAGCAGCTGAAGGCAACCGCTATCAGCTGCTTTTTTCTTCTTTATCTGAGGCTGTCTGATCCCTTATTGTTATGATGAATTATTCTAAAAATCTGATCTGATGCTTGACGATACAGTTCAATCGTAATATTGACCACGCAGGATCAATTTTTATAAGGAAGTTTTTATGCACAGCATGGGAATCAATATCGGCTCCTCAAATGTTAAGGTAGCCATACTGCAAGACAATAAGATCATCTGGAACGCTGTAGAACCGCATGAAGGCAACTTTCTCGACACGCTCAAAAAGATACTTTCATCCCGAACGCTACCAGCAGACATCAAAACGCTGGCCACCGGCACCGAAGGCCGGCATCTTTTAAATATCAACAGCGTCATTGAACCGCTATGCATTGAGGAAGCCCTGAAAAACATCCCGTACCAAATTGACGCCCTGGTTTCTCTGGGCGGTGAAGATCTTGTTGTTTATACCATCGACAAGAACAACAAAATCATTACCAGTTTTTCGGGAAACAAGTGCGCCTCCGGCACCGGTGAATTTTTTAAGCAGCAATTGGCACGGATGAACATGAAGCTCGGTGATATTAACAACATCCCCGAAGACAGCTGCGTATTAAAACTCTCTTCGCGCTGTTCGGTCTTCATGAAAAGTGATTGCACACATCGTCTGAACAAAGGTGAAGCCACAACAGGCGATATCGTATTGTCATTGAGCGATGTGATGGCCATCAAGGTTATCGACTTTCTGAAAAGAGCCAGAATCGAGAAGGGAAAAGTGCTTCTCGTCGGCGGTGTGACGCAAAATCAATACATTCTGCGCTTCATCCGCGAGCGCATGCCTCAAATCGAATTTCTCGTTCCCGAACAGGCAGCCTATTTTGAGGCGTATGGCGCGGCGCTGATGGCCGGAATGTCCGGCAGCAATTTGCCGCATCTGAGTTCGTTATTCAAAAGTAGCCACATTCAATTTAAAAGATTTAAAAGCCTGCAAACCGCCCAGGGCAGAGTCACCTACCTGCCTTCGCAAAAAGGCAAAGTCGTCGCCGGCCGTGAATATATTCTTGGCGTCGATGGCGGCTCTACGACTACAAAAGCCTGTCTGATCGACATCGAAACCAACGAAGTCACTGCATCTTTTTACGGCCGCACACACGGCGATCCGGTCAGCGCGCTCAAAAACTGCCTTCTCGAAATAAAAAAGCAGATCCGAGAAGATATCGGTGACGGAAAAATCAACATAACGCTCGCTTCGACAACCGGCTCATCACGCGAAATTCTTGGCGTCTTTCTAGAAACGCCCGCTGTGTATAATGAAATCATCGCCCATGCCGTCGGCACTTCGTTTTATCGGGACAATATCGATACCATCTTTGAAATCGGCGGCCAAGACGCCAAGTATGTTTCGTTGAAAAATAAAGTGCCGATTGATTATGCCATGAATGAAGCTTGTTCAGCGGGAACCGGATCATTTTTGGAAGAGTCGGCTCAGGGAGATTTGAATATTCCCGAATGCCGACCAAATCGGCGATATTGCGCTGGCAGCAAACCAGCCTTTGAAATTCGGCGAACATTGTTCCGCCTTCATCAATTCCGATATCCGCAACGCTATTCAGCAGGGCGCATCGCGCGAAGACATTACCGCCGGTATTGTCACCTCCATCGTTTCCAATTATCTCAATCGCGTTGTGGGCAACCGGACCATTGGAAAAAATATCGTTCTGCAAGGCGGCGTCGCCAAGAACAAGGCCGTCCCGCTGGCTTTTGCGATGCTTTTGGATAAGGATATTCTGGTACCGCCCGATCCCGAACTGATGGGTTGTTTCGGTGTGGGCATTCTGGCCAAACAAAAAATTGCCGAAGGATTTCTGGCCAAGGCCGCCTATGACCTTGATCAAATTCTGGCCACAAGCATTATTCATGAAAAGGAATTTCAATGTAAAGCCTGCGACAATTTCTGTCCGATCCGCCTCTTAAACGTCAACGGCCACAAATACATGTTCGGCGGCCGTTGTAATAAATATGCCAATATCCGGAAGAAAAAAGTTTTCAATGAAGCCGAAGTGCATCGACTACATTGAAAAGCGCAATGACATTCTTTTTAAGGAATGCGCGCCCGAGCCGGAAACACTTCTCAAGAAAAAAGATTTTGTTGTCGGCATCCCCCGCTGCTTTTCCATCTATACGCTCTGGCCGCTCTATTCCTGGTTCTTTCATGCCCTGGGGGTGGAAACGTTTGTCTCCGAGGAGATTTCGCATGAAGGAACAGCGCGTGTGGAAAGCAGCTACTGTTTTCCCGCGGAAATCGCGCACGGCGCGGTCCAGGATATCTTTAACCGCAAAATCGATTATATCTTCCTGCCCCACTTCCGGGATATGGAAAGTTATGAAAAAATTGCGCCGGCCAATTTCTGCCCGATCACGCAAAGCCTGCCCTATTATATCAAGAAGGCTTTCCCGGAAATTCCGGACGAAAAATATTTAGCGCCGGTGGTCAGCTTCATGTACGGTATTGAAAAAGCCTCCGAACCTTTCATCGTAATGGCCGCGACGCTGGGATTTCCTGAAAGTGATGCAGAAACAGCCTTTAACATCGCTTACGAAAAACAAATGGAATGTTTCGCCCGATTTTCCGAATTGGGTAAACAGGCGCTCGACGAGTCTCGTCAGGCCAAGCGCGCGGTGATTGCGATTCTGGGACGTCCCTATAATTCTTTTACCGCCGACGCCAACATGGGCATCCCCCGGAAATACACCTCCCGCGGTTATTCGGTCATCCCGTTCGACATTCTTCCCTTCGAGGATCAGTCCATATATCCCAACATGTACTGGTATTACGGCCAGCAGGATATGAAAGCCGGCATACTTTTGAAAAATGAAGACAACATCTTTGTCACCTATATTTCCAATTTTTCCTGCGCGCCCGATTCCTTCATGCTGCATTATTTGAAGTGGATCATGGGCACCAAACCGTTCCTAATCCTGGAGTTGGATTCCCATACAGCCGACGCCGGAGTCGATACACGCATTGAAGCGTTTCTGGACATTATTGAAGGATATCGCTCCAATCTCACGAATATCCGTGAAGAAAGGTATGACAATGGTTTGCGTTTCATTAACAATCCGGGTGAAGCAATCCACATCAAAAATGATATCACCGGCGAAAAGATACCGATTAAAAACAATCCGCGCATTAAGCTGCTCTTATCCAACATGGGCAGGCTCTCGGCGGAATTGGTTGGCGCAACGATTCGCGGTCTTGGGCATCAACGCGGAAACCATGCCCGTGCCGGATATCTACACGCTGCAAATGGCGCGCAATCACGCTTCCGGCAAGGAATGTCTGCCGTCGCATCTCGTTCTGGGCAGCGCTCTCAAATATTTATCCTCCGAGAAATATCGCAAGGATGAAATCTATATTCTGTTTGTTACCCACAACGACGGGACCCTGCCGGACCGGCCAGTATTTTGTTTTCTATGAAAACCTCTTCAAGGATTTGCGTTTGGAAAACGTGTTGGTCTTTACGATGGATTCAGATAATTCGTACACCGAGTTAGGGTCGGAATTTACCAAGTATGCCTGGTGGGCGGTGGTTATCGCCGATTACATGAAAGATGTGGAGACCTCTCTGAGGACATGCGCCGCTGATCCGGCCGAAGCTATGAGGATTTACGATCAGATCTGGCAGAAAATGATCGGCGTTGCCGAGCGCGATATTACGAAAGTCCTTCCGGTGCTTGAAGAAATTGCCGATACTATTTCCCGTATTCCACTGGCCCGAAAAATGGACGACTGCCCGAAAGTGCTGATTGTGGGAGAAATCTATGTCCGGCGCGATGATTTCGCCGTTGATGAATTGATTCAACAGTTCAGTAAACACGGCATCGTTGGCAAAGTATCCAATGTCGCCGAATGGTTTTACTACTGCGACTTTGTCCGGCATTACGAACTCAAAAAGAAACTGAACTTGGCACCATGGTACCGGCGTGTATTCGCCCGTGAATTTCGGGACATCATCAACTGGAAAATTGAACATGCCTATAAAAAAAATGTGGAAAAAAATATCCGCAACACATTGAGTGTAACCGGCCTCGTTCCGCATGCACCGCATGATATGCAGGAAATTATGAAAAACACCGAAAAGCATTTTGTCGGCCTTGAGCTTTATTCGGAAATCAGCATCTCCAGTGGAGTCGCTGCCACGGCGATGATGGACGGTTACTCAGGCATCGTCAATATCTCACCGTTTGCCTGCCTGATCGGTCGCGTTATTGAAGGGCTGTTTACACCGTGGGCCAGAGAAAGAAAATATCCGGCCATCTCGATTGAAATTGACGGGAATCTTTTGCCACCCAATGTACTCAGCAAACTCGAAATTTTCATGCTCAACGTCAAGCGATTTCGAGGTAAAGGGGATGCTCACTCCATGGTGGAACGAGACGGCGCCAAGTCTATTGGCATTGACCGGAAAATCATCCGATGATTCCAATCAGGAAAGCCCCTCTCATGATCATCACGAGAGGGGCTTTTTTACTTCAAACACAAACCATCAGACTTTCAATAGTCTTTAAGATTTTTTCGGCGCCTTCAGCATTGCAACTGCCAGAACCAGTCCGACAACCGCCAGCACGGCAGTGGGATAAAATGCATAGGTGTATGTTCCAAACACATCTTTAGCCTGACCGGAAATGATACCGCCGATGATCGCACCCACACCGTATGCAAAAAATACCACGCCATAGTTGCGCGCGTAATTTTTCATACCGAAGAATGTCGCGGTCGCCGTCGGAGCAATGGCGAGCCATCCACCCAGACAAAGCCAGAATCCGATAAAGCTGAGCGTATAAAGTCCCGTATCGCCTTCTTTGGCCACAATCATAATAATCGATACAACAAGGATCAGGATCAAGTTAAGGATGGTGGCATTGCGGGGCGCGATCTTGTCCGTCAAAAAACCAAAGAGAGGACGTCCCAACGCGTTGAAAATCGCGAATACGCCGACGAGCGTCGCAGCCGTTGCGTCAAATATATTGATAATTTCCTTCCCGACTGGCTTGGAAATACCAATAGCCATCAGTCCGGCAATCGACCCGATCAGAAAGCAGAAAAACAGTCCCCAAAATGTCGACGTTTTCACCATTTCTCCGGGAGTAAAATCCTCTGCGACGACTGCTCCTGCGGCCGGTTTCCAACCTGCCGGAACCCAGCCGGCTGCGGGGAACTTGAAAGGCAGGCTCAGAATAACCAGAATAATACCGAATGCAATACCGAAATACAGGAAGGTGTTCGACAATCCCACAGCAGGAATCAGTAAGGAGGCTAGCTTGCCCGTAATCAAAGCAGATCCGCCAAAACCTGCCAGCGTCAATCCAACAGCCAGTCCTTTTTTATCCGGGAACCACTTTGCGCCCATGGCCACGGGACAGCCATAGACAAGGCCAACGCCCGATCCGGCAATCACACCATAGGTTAAGGTCAGCACCCAGATATTCGATGCGAAACTGGATAAAAGCCAGCCCAATCCAACGATAATACCGCCAATGATTCCCAGTTTGCGCGGCCCCAATTTTTCCATCACGCGCCCGCCGAAAAACATGGTAACAGCAAAAAACGCCAGGAAAACCATAAAAGGCAGGTTCGCCATGGACGCGGAAACGTCAAAGGTTTTTCTTACCGGTGCGAGGAAAATACTGTAGGCGTAAACCGCCCCCAGACACACGCACATAATCAATCCCAAAACCACATAAACCCACCTGCCGCTTTCCGCAGGCATCCCAAACAGCTTGACATCCTTAATCATTAAATATCCCCCTCATAAAATTAGTAAATATTTCGATTTTCGGTTTTTATAGTTTTATATTTCAAGAGTCAATAAAAATGTATAAAAAATGGTAAAATTCCTCATAAACTATTTGCCTTTTTATGGTAAATGGATCGAGAAAAACTATTATGTTTAAGGAGTCTTGTAAATTGACGGCAAAGAAAACCAACATCACCGGTGTTATACTCGCGGGCGGTAAAAACACTCGCATGGGCGCCAATAAAGCGTTTCTGGAAATAGACGGAATCCGCCTGATTGATAAAACAATCAATATTTATCGCGAAATATTTCCCGAAATCATTATCGTCACGAATGATCCTCTTTCCTATGTTGAATTTGCCGACGCTGCTATTGTGACGGATATCTATAAAGACAAGGGGCCACTGGGAGGCATTTACACGGGCCTGTTCTATTCCAAAAATCCTGACGCCTTTGTCAGTGCCTGCGATATGCCTTACCTGAGCAAAGACTTTATCAGCTACCTGATCAATCAGGCAGGCAAGTATGATGTCATCGTCCCTGAACTTTCTGAAGGCTTTCAGCCATTGCACGCAATTTATTCACGCAATTGTCTGCCCTCTATTAAACGGCTGCTTTTGATGGACAAACTCAAGATCACCGGATTCTATCGCGATATGCGGATCCTGACCATTCTTGAAGAACAGATGCTGCCATTCAACCCGGACGGCCGCCTCTTTCATAACCTAAACACACTGGAGGACCTGGAAAAGGTTCAAGGAATAAAGTCCAAGGAACAAGTTACTATACCCTAATCATTTTTTCTTGAATCTTTATCCTTATTTTTTATTCGGTATCGGTTGCACCCATTTTTTATTGTCGCCGTCGTAATACCATTTATCGGGAAATCCACGACGGCGGATGAATTTGGGGTCATCGGCCCAGCGCAGCAAGTCTTTATAGGCCTCATGAATTTTACGGAAAGCGGCGGCCTTGCCGCCTACATCAGGGTGATGAATTTTGACTTGCCGACGGTAAGCGTTTTTGATTATTTTAACCAACTCGCGGGAACCCAGGTCAGCCTTTGCAATATCCAGACAAATTAAATTTTCCGGCTTTACGGTTGGAACTTTAATTAATCGTGGACGTGTAAACCCTTCAGCAATAGCCAATCGTTCGGCCAATTCCAGGACATATCGTGAAGCCAGATAATTTCTTGCTGTTCTTTTTTCTTCTTTCCACCAGGCATTGCCCAGCACATTGGTCATCTTGCCGAAATCTTCCGCTGGTTTAATGCCATCCGTACGCAATGCTGCATAACGGAATATCTCGCGGATGCCATGGGGAACGACATCCAGAATGATCAGTGTATCCGTAAAATAAAATGTCGCGTAACGCGCGTTCAAGGCCTGCAATAAACCGCTCCGCGTGGTGAGCTTCTGACGCAGGTGTTGCCGGCATTTGACAGAACAATAGCGCCGCTTTCCGATATTTTCCACCGTGCCACAGGACAGACAGACGTTTTGATTTGGATGTTTTGCGTATGATTTGCTTTTGATTAACATAATAAAATGAAAAACAGCCGGTTCATGTCCCCTTATCGAACTGGCTGTTTATTCCGTTCTCTAAAATTATCTATTTTATTGCAGTCAAATACCCCTTGGCCAGTGCCTTGTTAACATGCAGAACACCCTTATTCATATCCTTGAGCGGATAGTCAGCAGTGATTAAAGGCAGAGCATCCGCTTCGGCCTGGGTTTTGATGACCGAGCCGACAGGCACAAAACGTCCATCAGCTACTTTGACGCCCATTAAAATAACGCCCGGCTCGATGACACAGTTTTTCCCGACCAGGGATTTAAACACCAGCACTTTCATGCCAACAAAGGTATCATCCATAACCACAGCCGGCCCGTGAATCTGCACCTGATGGGCCAGCGACACACGGTTCCCCACATAGACCGCGTATTTCTTTCCGCTGACTTCGACCTGATTCTTTTCCACCGGCTTACCGTCCAGCTCGGTCTCCAATGCATGGATAACCACACCGTCCTGAACATTGGTATCATCGCCGACATGAAAGCGGTTGACCTTCGTCGCCGCGCACGCATGCCGTGGGCGCGACCATCACATTGTTCCCCAGAATCACATTGCCGATCACCGCCGCAAGCGGATGAACAAAAGTACCCGATCCGATCACCGGCTCGGACACTTTTGCGCTAAAATCCGTTTTGACGTTTTTTTCAATCATCTGTTTACCTCCGATTTTTATTATGTTCCGTGCGGTTCAAGTCTAAGGGTTGAACCGTTCAGTTTCTCTTATTTTTTTCCCGTTCCAGCAAACTCCGCCACACTTCAGCCACTTTTTTTTCTGTTTCGTGAATAGCGCATTGATTATCGATCACAATATCCGCAAGGAGAATCTTCTCACGAATCGGCATCTGGCAATTCAACCGCAGTTCCGCGTCCTCGCGACAAACCGCATTACGGGCCATCAGGCGGTCGATTTGTTCTTCCGGTTCAATGATGACCAGAATCGTCAGATCAAAAAGATGCTGCATCCGGGCCTCAAACAACAAGGGGACATCGGCAAAAATGAGGGCATGCGGGTTTTGCGTTTTGATGGTCTCCAAACGGACAAGCCACTCTTCAAAAACACGCGGGTGAACAATGTCATTGAGCTTCCGAAGTTTTTCCGAATGATTGAAAACAACCGCTGCCAGTTTATTGCGATCGATTTTCCGATCCGGCTGCAAAATCTCTGAGCCAAAGCAGTTGACAATATCGTGCCAGGCAGGCTGTCCAGGCTCCTGCACTTCATGAGCCAGTTTGTCAAAATCAATCAGATGACCGCCCTGACGCACAAACATTTGCGCCACGGTCGATTTTCCGCAGGCGATACCGCCCGTTAAGCCGACATTCAACATGATTTATTTCTTATTGAGTTCATAAATGATACGCAGGCCGTCCAACGTCAACATCTCTTCAATTTTATCAATGCTCTTGGCTTCCTGCGCGACAACCCGCGCCAATCCTCCCGTGGCAATGACGAACGGATTGGTTTTAACTTCCGCTTTCATCCGGTTAACAATACCGTCCACCAGTCCCGCGTAACCGAACATGATACCTGCCTGAATGGCGCTTACGGTGTCCTTGGTGATGATGGTCTTCGGCTTACCGAATTCGACACGCGGTAGCTTAGACGCGCGCGCAAAAAGTGCTTCGCTGGAAATCACAATACCTGGAGCGATGCAGCCGCCCATGTATTCACCTTTGGGCGAGACATAATCAAAAGTAGTCGCGGTGCCAAAATCAACAATGATGGATTCTTTGCGATACTTATCGTAAGCGGCCACGGCATTGACAATTCTGTCCGCGCCGACTTCTTTGGGATTATCATAAAAAATCGGCATACCCGTTTTAATTCCTGGGCCTACAATCAGAGGCTTGATGTTAAAATACTTGACACAGAGAGGCTCCAGGATATTGAGCATTGGGGGCACAACACAGGAAATGATAATCGCTGTAACGGCTTTAATCTCCTTGGCTTTCATTCGGATGGATTGGTATAAATTATAAATAAGCACACCATATTCATCGATGGTATGGTCAATCTCCGTTCGGATTCGCCAATCATGCATTAATTGGCCCTCATCAAAAAGTCCCAGCACTGTGTTTGTGTTACCTACATCAATGACTAACAGCATAAATATTCACCTCTTTAATATTGTCGCGTCTCCCGCTGAAACCTTCACTGTTTCATTTCCGGATGTCAGAAGGATCAGTGAACCATCCTCATCAAGACCGATGGCCTTGCCGCTGATCGCTTCTTCCCGAAACATGACCGAGACAGGCTTACCGATCATCGATGACAGGCTCAGCCATTTTTCTTTGATCCGGCCGAACCCGTTTTGCTGGAGTTGCTTATACCATTTTGTCAGATTTTCATACAGGCTAATTATCAATTCCAGACGTGATATTTCGCGGCCGGTCTCAATAGCCATCGATGTAGCGATCTCTTGAATATCCTCCGGAAATTGTTCATAGTTCATATTAACGTTAACGCCGATGCCGACAACAACAAAATCAATAGCGCTTTCTGACATTTTCATTTGCGCCAGAATTCCGCAGACCTTTTTCGCTCCGATCAGTATGTCATTGGGCCATTTGAGACATACTCTGCCCGGACAATATAGGTTGAGCGTTTCGGCCACCGCCACACCGGCAGCTATGGAAATCTGTGGTGCGCTCGACGGTTCAAATGTTGGACGCAAGATAATGGATGCGTAGATATTGGTACCCGCCGGCGAATGCCAGACTCGTTGCATTCTTCCTTTGCCCGCGCTCTGGCTTTCCGCAATCAGTAACGTTCCTTCCGGCGCGCCTCCCACACCCAGACGAAAAGCCTCATCATTCGTCGAACCGATTTCTTCGTAATAATGAAGTCGGTTACCGATGAATTTTCCGGTAAGGCTTTGTTTGAAGGATACTTGATTGTTGTTCATAGCGTTTACTTCATACTTCACAAGGTGCGAGATATAAACTGCGCTTCACGCTCCCGGCATAAGTGGTCAGGCTGTGATCTTTAGAGAAATATCCGCGGCGCGGACGGAATGGGTGAGTTCACCTATGGAAATCAAATCGACACCTGTCGCGGCAATTTCGGCAACCCGTTGCAGAGTGACATTACCCGATGCTTCCAGCAGCGCACGGCCGGCAACATAATCGACGGCTTTCTTCATGGCTTTAATCGTCATATTATCCAGCATGATGATATCCACACCGCATTTTAGGGCTTCTTTGACTTCCTTAATGTTCTTGGTTTCAACTTCGATTTTCAAGGTGTGAGGCAAATGTTTTCTTTGTGCTTTCACCGCAGCGGTAATGCCGCCAGCGGCTTCGATATGATTATCCTTGATGAGCACGCCGTCATACAGGCCGGTGCGGTGATTGGCGCCGCCGCCGATGCGCACAGCCATCTTGTCCAGCACGCGCAGGCCCGGGACGGTCTTGCGCGTATCGAGAATTTTTGCTTTGCTGCTGCGCACGGCTTCTACGTATCTCAAGGTCAGCGTGGCGATCCCACACATGCGCTGAAACAGATTCAACGCGACGCGTTCCGCCTGTAAGATATTCGAAAGCTTGCCTGCGACTTCAGCAATGACATCGCCTTTCTTTGCCCGATGTCCGTCTTCGATCATCTTTTTAACTTTGATGCTTTTATCCAGGCAATGAAATGTTTCTTCGAAAACATCAATACCGGCAATGATAAAATCGTTTTTGGCTATCGCACGCGCCCTGCCCTGCTTTTTCGGGTTGACGGTGGCCTGCGTGGTGATGTCACCCGTGCCGATATCCTCTGATAAAGCGGCTTCAATGATGTCTCTGATCTGTTTTTCCATCACACCGTAATCTCTTTAAGTTTCTTCATTGCACCCTCCAGGGCGGTGAATTTCTCTTGGAAACCTTTTAATTTATCCTCTTCCTTTTGAATAATTTCGGGAGCGGCCTTCGTGCGGAAATCGCTGTTCGCGAGTTTCTTTGAGGATTGCTGGAGATCCTTTTCCACTTTCGCCAACTCTTTCGCCAAACGCGTCTTTTTCTCCCGCGATATCCACGATACCGGCCAGGGGAACGAAAATCTTTGTCGTACCAACCACGCCGGTCGCCACGCCTTTGGGCTCGACCAGATTCACTTCGACAGCCAAGGATTCCAGATTGGCCAGATTCAGCATATAGCCTCCGCCGGCATCGATGGCCTTTTTACTTTGTTCGTCCGCTACGGAAATTAAAACCTTAAGTTTCAGAGATGGCGGAATCCTCATTTCACCGCGGATATTGCGGATGGAGGTGATGATCTGCATGAGAATCTCCATTTCTTTTTGTGCCGCTTTCTCATGCCACGCCTCCTGAACAACCGGGAATTTGCTGACCATGATGGAATTCTCTTCGCTTGCATGCAGCGTCTGCCAGAGCTCCTCGGTTACAAACGGCATGAAGGGATGGAGCAGTTGCAGCATGACGCCGAAAACCTTTTTCATCGTCCGCTGGGTCACCTGCTTTTGTTCGGGGCTGATCTTGCCATAGAGAGCCGGTTTGCTGATCTCCAGATACCAATCGCAGTACTCGTGCCAAATGAAATTATAAATAGCGGCGGAGGCGTCGTTGAAACGGTACTCATCGAGGCTGCACGTTACGTCTTGAACCGCTTCGTTTAACTTCGCCTTAATCCATTTCTCCGGCAATGAATCCGGAGCCGTTATGGGCGCGGATTCATCGAAATCCACCAGATTGCTGAGCGTTAGTTTGGCCGCGTTCCAGATTTTATTAACGAAAAACTTGTAGCCTTCAATCCGTTCGGGCGACATGCGCACGTCACGCCCCTGAGCGGTGTAGGCGGCCAGTGTGAAGCGAAACGCATCCGTGCCGTACTGGTCGATCATCACCAGTGGGTCGATGCTGTTTCCCTTGGACTTGCTCATCTTCTCGCCTTTTTCATCGCGCACCAGCGCGTGGAGATAAACATCCTTGAAAGGCACGTCCTTCATGACGTAGATGCCCATCATCATCATGCGGGCCACCCAGAAAAAGAGAATATCGAATCCCGTGATTAAGAGCGATGTCGGATAAAATGTCTTGAGCGCCTGGGTTCTCTTAGGCCAGCCTAGGGTCGTAAACGGCCAGAGCGCTGAACTGAACCAGGTATCCAGCACATCCTCATCCTGCCTAAGTGACGTGCCGTCACAGATGGGACATGAGGCGGGATCGACCGTGGACACGATCACTTTGCCGCAGTCCCCGCAATACCAGACGGGAATGCGGTGTCCCCACCACAGCTGCCGCGAGATGCACCAGTCGCGGATATTGTTCATCCAGTCAAAATACGTGGCTTCCCAGGAGGCGGGAACGATTCTTGTTTTTTTCTTGGTAACGGCGGCGATGGCCTTGGCGGCCAGCGGTTTGATTTTGACAAACCACTGTTTGGACACCATCGGCTCAATGTCCGTTTTGCAGCGGTAGCACTGGCCGACATTATGTGCGTAAGGTTCGGTACCGACCATAAAGCCTTCTTTTTCCAGGTCGGCAATCACGTTTTTTCGCGCTTCATAGCGGTCCTGCCCTTTGTATTTGCCTCCGAATTCATTGATAACGCCCTGACCGTCCATGATGGAAATGATTTCCAGATTATGGCGCTGGGCCATGGCAAAGTCGTTGGGATCGGAACCGGGGGTGATCTTCACCGCACCCGAACCGAAATCCATCGTTACATAGTCGTCGGCGATGATCGGTATTTGTTTGTTCATGAGCGGCAGAATGACAAACTTACCGATTTTATCTTTATAGCGGGGATCATCCGGATGGACGGCCACGGCCGTATCGCCCAGCATCGTTTCCGGCCTCGTTGTGGCCACGACAATGTCTCCACCACCGTCGGTGTAAGGATAACGGATATTCCACAGGAAGCTCTGATCCTGCTTGAATTCCACTTCCAAATCGGAAATGGCGGTGTGACATCGGGGACACCAGTTGACAATGTAATCGCCCTGGTAAATCATATTCTCATTATAAAGCCGGACAAATACTTCCCGGACAGCCTGGGAAAGACCTTCGTCCATGGTGAAGCGTTCGCGATCCCAATCGCAGGAACAGCCCAGGCGTTTCAATTGATTGATAATGACGCCGCCATATTTTTCTTTCCATTCCCAGACGCGAGCGATAAATTTCTCACGGCCCAGATCATGGCGCGATAATCCTTCTTTTCTTAATTGCTGTTCCACCACATTTTGCGTGGCAATGCCCGCATGATCCATACCCGGCATCCACAATGTGTTATAGCCCTGCATCCTTTTGAAACGGATGACGACATCCTGCAGGGTGTTGTTGAGCGCATGCCCCATGTGCAACATCCCGGTCACATTGGGAGGCGGGATGACAATGGAAAAAGCGGTAGCTTCACTTTTATCCTGCGCGTGAAAATACTTATTTTTCAGCCAGTAATCGTATAATCTTTTTTCGGCCTCGGCCGGTTCAAACGCTTTACCTAACTCTTTTATTGCCATGAAATATTACTCTCCCCTCTATAAATACATAAAAGGGCTTGCGCCCTTTTCGACTTCAATTTTTATCGTCTGTCCGTGCTCAATATTTGAGGTTTGCCTCTTTAAATATTTTCCCGATTTTTAGCTAAAATTCACCTCATAAGTAGCTTTAGTGCGGTTTTAAGTCAAGTCAATATTGATGAGGGTTCAAATTGGTTCTGGAGAGTTTCTTTCGATTAATCCGAGTTGATTATTGAAGACAATCTCTTTCTTGTATGGAATGTCTCTATGGTTTTTTGAATTTCCTCAATTTGATCCGGTGCAAACCAGTTGATGGTTTTATCTGCCGAGAACCACGTCAACTGCCTTTTGGAATATTGCCAAGTATCCCGATTAATTAAATCGAGCGCCCGATCCCATGCACACCGGCCCCGGATAAATTCAACAACCTGCTTATATCCCAGTGACTGCATGGCTTTTAGTTTTTCGCTATAACCCCGCGCCAAAAGTTCGCGTACCTCATCAACCAGTCCCGATTTTACCATCTTTTCGGTTCTCGCGGCAATTCTCCTTTTCAATTCGTCGCGCTCGACACAGAGGCCTATTTTGCAGACATCATAGGGGCAATCGGCAAATGCATGTTTTTGCTGCAAAGTGATAATGGACTGGCCGCTTTGCTCCAGAACCTCCAAAGCCCGGATCACCCGCACGGCATCGTTGGGATTTATACGCTGGGCCGCCTGCGGATCTCTTGCACGGAGGAGTTCGAAAAGATATTCCTTGCCCTGACGATCGCGAATCTCCCGATAATAATTGCGGATACCTTCATCGACCGGCGGTGTTGCAATGATCCCCTGTAAGAGCGTCCGGATATACAAGCCCGTTCCGCCGACCACAAAAACGGGCTTACCAACAACTGCTAACTTTTCGATGATTGTCCTTGCCTGCTCGGCATAAATAGCGGCATTAAATTCTCCATCTGGATCCACAACATCGATCAGATGATGCGTCACCCTTTCTCTTTCTGCGCGCGTCGGTTTTGCCGTCCCGATATCCAGATAACGGTAAACCTGCAGTGAATCGGCGCTAACGATTTCACCGGCAACCGCCTCTGCCAGTTCCATGGCGAGAAGGGTTTTCCCTGTCGCCGTGGGCGAACAGATGACAACGAGTGGAATCCTGGGCATCTTATTTCCGTTTAAACATTCTTTCAATTTCATAGAGAGAAAACTGCACACTGATGGGGCGTCCATGCGGACAGGTGGCATTAAAAGGTGTTTTCTCCAGATCACTGCATAAGGCGGCGACTTCCTCCGAGGAAAGAACCGTATTAGCCTTGATCGCGGCACGGCAGGCCAGGGACGCCAGTATCTTTTCTTTTCGCTCCACCAGCGACGGCAATGCCTGCTGATCGCCGAGCTGATCGGCCAGATCGGAGATGATATCGCACGGTGGGACGTGCGGCAGAGATGCAGGCATGGCTTTCACCACAATGGTATCGCGGCCGAATATTTCCAGTTCCAGACCGATGTCGCAAAGTATCGGGAGCGCACTTTCAAAAAGACTGATCTGCGCGGGGGTCAGACTGACAACCTCCGGCATTAGTAAGGGCTGACTGACTGCTTTCGTTGCGGATGTAACTTTTAAACGCTCCAGGATAATCCTTTCGTGCGCTGCGTGCTGATCTATAAGCATCACACCATTGGGACCGCCGAATACCAGATATGTATCGACAAACTGACCAAGATATTTTCGATTCGTAAACGTAATCTTTTCCCCGCAGGAAACTTCTTCAACGTGACTGGGGACATCCGACGGATTTCCCGCACGCGCAAACAAATCATCGTCCATCGCCTGTCGCAGATTCTGCCGCGAATAAATTTCACGCGGCCGCTCCGAAGAGAAATAGGAATCTTTAGGCCTCCAGAATCCGGATGCAGCAGCTTTTGTTTCGCGGGGCATTAAACGATAAGTAAGAGCAGCAGGCGATACCTGGGCGCCGGCAAGACTTCGTGCCACCGTTTTGGAAACCAGATCGTAAATCTCGCGGGAATTTTTGAAGCGCACTTCCAGTTTGGCCGGATGAACATTAATGTCGACCTCTTCACCCGGCAGATCAAGAAACAAAACAGCCGCGGGATAGCGGCGCGGTTCGATCACCTGTCGGTAGGCGGCGAGCACTGCGTGCGTCATGCTATTGTCTCGGATAAAACGTGAATTGACAAACAAATAAATACTTTTGGAGTTGGACTTTGTAAATGCCGGTGTTGAAATAAAACCTTTGATCCGGCTATTGTCCTTTTGCTCACGTACCGCCAGGCAATGGCCGGTAAAATCATTCCCCATGACCATGGCGACACGCTCGGAAACATCCCTGGCGGTGGGCGCTGTAAAAACTTCCCGTCCGTCGGCCGTCACAACAAAGCGGACTTCGGGATGCGCCAACGCCAGACGGGTGATCGCGTCAAGGCAAACACTCTGTTCGGTGGCTTCGGTTTTTAGAAACTTCCGGCGCGCCGGCACATTGACAAAGAGTTCCGTCACGGTAATTTGCGTGCCGGCAGGCGAGCCCGCCGGAGATATTTCAGAAATAGTTCCGGCTTGCACCACCGCTTTTGTTCCCGCCAAATCGTCAGGTCGGCGAGTCAGCATCTCAACTTTCGCAACAGACGCGATGCTGGCCATTGCCTCGCCGCGAAAACCGAACGAACCAGCGTGATAGATATCTTCCAGCTTGGATATTTTACTCGTGGCATGACGTTCGAAAACCAGCGCCACATCTTCGCGTTCAATGCCCGAGCCGTTATCTGTAATCCTGATGGATTGACAACCACCTTTTGTGAGCTCGACGCGGACATCCAGGGCTCCCGCATCGATTGCATTTTCGACCAGCTCCTTGACAATCGACGCCGGTCTTTCCACCACTTCTCCGGCGGCAATCTGGTTAGCTACCTCTTCGGATAGAACGACAATACGTTTAGACAAACTCTATTCCTTTAAATTCTGTTTTTACGGCCTCATAAAAAACCGCAGCCACCAAAGCGTTTGTGACTGCGGCCTATTGATTCCATGCTACAATTCCGATTTAATCCAAAACGATCATGACCCGGCATTTTTTCATAAAAGACGCACTCTCCGCGGAAGTGCGAATCTGCGCCGCGTCGGCATTACTGATAATAAGGTCGGTTTTTCCGGAGCCGCTGGTTTTCAGCGCTTTCGCCGTCAAGGAATTGGCTGTTACGCGCTGATTACTTTGTGCCGCCGTTAGATCACGCGCGTATCCACTCATGCCCTGTTGGACAGCGTATTCACGGTCAACATTGGCGGAACCATAAACTTCTTTGCCGTCTTCATCATAAATGTGCGGCAACATTGCTGGATGCGCCCCAATCCCGCGGGCGTCAATCACTAATCCCGTATAGGCCACAGAAGTCGGAGATACAGTCACAACAGGTGCCGGGGCTGCCGGAGCGGGCGCTGCTGGTTCGGGTGGCTGAAATGATTTCCGTTTTTCAATTGAAAGCGGGATCATGATCTGAGATAAATTCCCATAAAGCGGCATTCTCAGTCTGACTTCCACGGTGCCGTCAGACATGTATTGCTGATCAACCACTTGCGCGCCTTTAATCAGACCTTCGACCTGTGTGTTGACGACGTCGTTCTCTACTGTAAAGTCTTTGATAACGTTCCTGGAGTCAACCCGAACGCCTTTGGTAATTTCCAGCAAATTGCGATGGGCATCAACTTTCGCGGCGCGCAAAACCATAGGCCGAGCGTTTATTTTACTAATGGTTCTATCTGGCGGCGCGCTGATACCAACCGCTTCAATATAGCCTGCCGACCAATTCACAGAACCCTGGCCAACCTTTTCCACCCATTCGGACATACTGACCGTATTCTGACAAAAACCTGTTTGCGACAATAAAAATATCATTCCCAACAGAACGGACGTGGAAACAAATCTCAACTTCATATCATCCTTCTTTCGTCATCATTTTTAAAAACAATCGGATCTTTGAAAACTGTTGCAAAAGTAACAAAATATTCTCCAGGTTGCAATAAGAATTCATAGAGAATATATTGATTTTAACAACCAAGAGCTGACACACCAAGAGTTATGCTTGAAAGTCCTATGCTTATGTGATAGTTGACTCCTTCTATTTTTTTAAAAGATAGGAGTAACAGGAAATGGATTACAAACAGACATTAAATCTTCCTCAAACGGATTTCCCGATGAAAGCCAATTTGGCGCAAAGAGAACCGGAAATGCTCAAAAAGTGGGAAGACATGGGCATTTATCAAAAGATCCGGAAGAGCGCCAAAGGCAAGAAGCCTTATCTTCTGCATGACGGTCCTCCCTATGCCAACGGCAATATTCACTTAGGAACAGCTCTTAATAAAATCATTAAGGATATCGTTATTAAAGCTAAAAATATGACCGGTTTTGACGGCGTGTATGTACCGGGTTGGGATTGCCATGGCCTGCCCATTGAGCATCAGGTCGATAAAGAACTGGGGGGCAAGAAATCAGGGATGACGCAGATGTCGCAGGTGGAAAAACGTCGCGCCTGCCGTGTCTATGCCGAAAAATTCGTCGGAATCCAACGCGAACAATTCAAGCGCCTGGGCGTTTTTGGTGAATGGGAAAATCCTTATCTGACCATGGCTTATCCTTATGAAGCTACCACCATTGCGGAATTCGGCAAGCTCTATCTCAGTGGCAGTGTTTATAAAGGGAAGAAACCCGTTTACTGGTGCGCTTCCTGTAAAACAGCACTGGCCGAAGCTGAAGTGGAATACGCCGATCATTCCACGCCATCTATCTATGTGAAATTCGCCTTTACGTCTGACCTTAGCCAGGTTTTGCCGAAACTGGCCGGTGAGAAGATTCACATGGTCATCTGGACAACGACCCCCTGGACGATTCCCGCCAATCTGGCAATTGCAGTCAAGGATGATTTTCTTTACGCCGCTGTGAAAATTGACAAGGAAGTGCTGATCGTCGCCAAAGACATGCTCGATTACTGTCTGGATGCTTTCGGCTATCGCGATAAAAATTATGAGATTCTCGATGAGTTTAAAGGCGCAGTCTTGGAAGGTCAGAAGTGTGTTCATCCGCTGGTAAAAAGAAACAGTCTTTTAATTCTGGCTCCTTTTGTCACGCTGGAAGCTGGAACCGGCGCCATACACATTGCACCCGGTCACGGTCAGGAAGATTATGAAATCGGCCTGGAATATGGCCTGGACAACTACGCGCCGGTGGATGATGCCGGGAAATTTACCGAAGATGTCGAACATTTCGCAGGCCAGTTTGTTTTTGACGCGAATGACAACGTCATCAAAAAGCTAGATGAAGTGGGCGCGCTGATGGGACACGTTCCCATGCAGCATTCCTATCCTCACTGCTGGCGTTGTAAAAAACCCATCATTTTCCGCTCCACCGAACAGTGGTTTATCTCGATGGAGAAAAACGATCTACGCAAAAAAGCGCTTGCGTCCATCAACGAAGTGCAATGGATTCCGTCCTGGGGACGCGACCGCATCTACGGCATGGTGGAAAACCGCCCTGACTGGTGCATCTCGCGCCAGCGGTTGTGGGGCGTGCCGATTACAGTTTTCTACTGTGTGAAGTGCAAAAATGAAGTTCTGACCAAGGAAATTCTTGATCATCTGGTGGCTCTGGTGGAAAAAAGCGGCGCGGATGTCTGGTTCGAAAAAGAACCAAAAGATCTGATGCCCAAACACACCACCTGTCCACACTGTCACGGAACGGAGTTCACCAAAGAAGTGAATATTCTGGATGTCTGGTTTGACTCCGGTGTAAGCCATGCGGCCGTTCTGGAAAAAAGAGCAGACTTGAGTTCGCCCTGTGATATGTATCTGGAAGGCAACGATCAGCACCGCGGCTGGTTCCATTCTTCTCTTCTGGAATCCGTGGGGACGCGCGGACGTGCGCCCTATAAAAGTGTTCTGACGCACGGTTTTGTTGTTGACGGCGAAGGCAAAAAAATGTCCAAATCCGTCGGTAACGTCATCGGTGCGGAAGAAGCCGTGGCCAAATACGGCGCGGAAATCCTCCGGCTCTGGGTGGCAGCGGAAGACTACACCGATGATATCCGCATCTCCGAAGAAATTCTCAAGCGCCTGATGGAAGCCTATCGCCGCATCAGAAATACCAGCCGATTTATTCTGGGCAATCTCTATGACTTTCATGTGGATGCCGACAGCTTCGCTTACGAGCAAATGACGGAAATGGACCAGTGGGCCTTGCACCGCCTGCAGGAAGTGATCAAACGCGTAACCGAAGCCTATGAGCGCCATCAGTTCCACGTGGTCTTCTACACGCTGTATAACTACTGCACGGTTGATTTAAGCGCATTGTATCTGGATGTTTTAAAAGATCGTCTCTATACGAATAAGGCCGCCTCCGCGGCGCGCCGTTCCGGTCAGACGGCGATGTTTATCATTTTAAAAGCGATGACCAAGCTGCTTGCGCCGATTCTAACCTTTACCACAGAAGAAGTATGGACGGCACTGCCGGCCTGGCAGGGAAAAGAAGAAAGCGTCCACCTGGCTCAATTTCCGCAAGCCAATGAAAAATATTTCAATGCCGACCTTGGTGAGCTCTGGAAAGCCATGATTGACGCCAAAGGGGAAATCTCCAAAGCGGTCGAGCAGGCACGCAAGGAAAAAGTGATCGGTCACTCGCTCGATGCCCGGATCAGCATCGCCGCTCCGGAGAAAATGCGGGCTTTGTTTGCCGCACATCTGGAAGAGTTGCGCGCGCTTTTAATTGTTTCTCAGGTGCAGTTGGCCGATGAACAAAACATCGCCAAACCCTATAAGAGTGAGGAAATCAAGGGCCTGTCCATCGGTGTGGAAAAGGCGCGCGGAACGAAGTGCGAGCGCTGCTGGATTTACGAAGAATCGGTAGGATCCGACGCCAACCATCCAACGGTCTGCGGCCGCTGTCTGCCGAATCTGTAAATAAGTTAGGGAACCATCGCGGCCACCCATACCCTGAAGGGCGCACGTGCGGGTGGCAAGACCGTTCCCTGCAAAATGTGAGGAGTTATTTTTGAAAAAAAATCTTTTAATATTTTTTCTGGGCGCAGCCGTCATTGTCGCGCTGGATCAAATCACCAAATCGGCGATTACCACCCGTTTTGTTCTTCATGAAGCCTATCCAGTCATTCCCGGATTCTTAAACCTCGTCTATGTGATGAATCCCGGAGCGGCATTTGGCTTTCTGGCCAACGCTTCCGAAACGTTCCGCTATGTTTTCTTTACCGGCATCACGGTTTTGGCGATAGGTCTCATCGTTTATTATCTCGTCAAAAGCAATCCCCGGGATTTGCTGCTGGCAGGTTCTCTGACCTTGATTTTCGGCGGGGCAGTCGGAAATTTGATCGACCGGATACGGTTCGGCGCCGTCGTGGATTTCCTCGATGTCTATATTGGAGGTGCCCACTGGCCCGCTTTTAATGTGGCGGATTCCGCAATCACTGTCGGTGCAATATTGATGATCTGGGAACTGATTCTGAACCGGAAAAACAGGCAAGCCGCAACATAGTTTTAAACGCAAGCCAGCATATCCTTGATTGAAATATCCGGAGGATGGTAGCGTTTTTTTATGTGTGCCTTTGCCGTACTGAATCGCTTCTTCGAGACACCACCGAACACAGGCATAACAATGTTCACAGCGGTGTTGCCGATGATACTGACTATACTGATAATCATGCCTTTTTTCTTTGGCAAAAACCTTTGTATTATGTAATAGTATTCCTGAACATTAATCTGGACTTTCAGGAGTTGACCGATGAACAAATCCTATATTTTAGCTCTTGATCAAGGTACCACCAGTTCGAGAGCCGTCATTTACAACCGGGAAGGCCTTGCGGTTAAAATCGCTCAAAACGAATTCACACAGATCTATCCCCAGGCCGGCTGGGTGGAGCATGATCCCATGGAAATCTGGGGATCGCAACGTGGTGTCGCCAGTGAAGTACTGGCCACCACAGGTATTGCGCCTGAAGAAATCGCAGCTATCGGTATTACCAATCAGCGCGAAACCACCATCGTGTGGGACAAAGCCACCGGCAAACCTGTCTATAATGCCATTGTCTGGCAGTGCCGCCGAACCGCATCGATCTGTGATGAACTGAAAGCATCAGGACTGGAGGATTACATCCGGGAAAATACAGGGCTGGTGCTGGACGCGTATTTTTCGGGAACGAAATTAAAATGGATTCTCGATCATGTCGAAGGCGCCAGAGAAAGGGCCAAAAAGGGCGAACTTCTTTTTGGCAATGTTGATGCCTGGCTCATCTGGAATCTCACCCGGGGAAAAGTTCATGTCACTGACTACAGCAATGCTTCGCGTACGATGCTCTACAACATTAAAGATTTAAAATGGGATGCGTTGATTCTGGAAAAACTCGACATTCCCGTTTCCATGCTGCCGGAGGTCAAACCGTCCTCCGCTGTGTACGGGGTTACCGATTCGCGGGTTCTGGGCGCCGAAATTCCCATTGCCGGAGATGCGGGGGACCAGCAGGCAGCACTCTTCGGTCAGGCCTGTTATACGCCCGGCATGGTCAAAAATACTTACGGTACAGGCTGTTTCATGCTCATGCTGACCGGCGAAAAACTCGCCCATTCTAAAAACGGACTTCTGACAACCATCGCCTGGGGGATAGACGACAAAGTGGAATACGCTCTCGAAGGCAGCATCTTCGTGGCTGGCGCTGCGATTCAGTGGTTGCGTGACAGCTTGCGCGTCATCTACGACGCACGCGACAGTGAGTATTTCGCCATGAAGGTTCCCGACACTCAGGGCGTTTACGTGGTGCCCGCATTTGTGGGACTGGGCGCGCCTTATTGGGACATGTATGCTCGCGGCGCCATTGTCGGACTCACCCGCGGCACCAATCGCAATCACATCATCCGCGCCACGCTAGAATCCATCGCCTATCAGACCCGTGATGTCCTGGAACTGATGCGCGCCGAATGCGGAATTAATTTGCGTGAGCTGCGCGTGGACGGCGGTGCTTGCGCCAATAATTTCCTCATGCAGTTTCAGGCGGATATGTTGAACGTGCCGGTGGAACGTCCGGAGATTATTGAAACGACGGCACTGGGAGCTGCCTATCTCGCAGGACTTGCAACAGGGTTCTGGAAAGATCAGGCAATGATTGCCGAAAAACGAAAAGTCGACCGCCGGTTCCAGCCAGCTATGGATGAGGAAAAACGGCAGGCACTCTACGCTAAATGGAAGAAAGCCGTGGAACGTGCCAGAGGCTGGGAAGAAGAATAAAAAAGCTGAAGACTGAAGGTTAAAAGAAAGCTTTTAGATTAGATGATCAAAACGGATGTTATCATTATCGGCGGGGGAGCCACCGGCTGCGGCATTGCCAGAGATTTGGCACTCAGGGGCATACCGCATTGCCTGATTGAGAAAGGCGATTTCGCTGCGGGGGCTACCGGTGCCTGCCACGGCCTCTTACACAGCGGAGGTCGGTATGCGGTTTCCGATCAAGTTGCGGCCAAAGAGTGTTATGATGAGAATATGATAATGCGTCGTATCGGCGAGAAATGCGTTGAACCCACCGGCGGATTGTTTGTGCGCCTGCCGGGCGATTCCAAAATTTTCCGGGAACGGTTTTTAAGAGGCTGCGAAGAGATCGGCATTCCGACGGAAATCCTGTCTTCCACCAAAGCACTTGAACTGGTGCCCAATCTTAATCCGGACATCGAGGAAGCCATCAAGGTTCCCGATTGCTCCATTGATCCCTTCCGGTTATGCATGCTCAACATGAGAACATCAGAGCTGAAGGGGGGGTTGAGTTTTACGCGTCACAAGGTAACGGAAATCGTACAGTCCCACGGCCGCTGCATCGGCGTCAAAGCCACCGACGCGGCGACCGGTGACGAGAAAGAAATTCATAGCAACATTATTGTCAATGCCTCGGGAGCCTGGACCAATCTCATCGCGAAGCTCGCTGGCTGTGAGGTCCCCTTGACCTTATCGAAAGGTTCACTGGTGATTACCAATCACCGTCTGACCGATATGGTCATCAACCGCTTGCGGCCGTCTTCAGATGGCGATATTATTGTTCCCAACGAAGCGGTCTGCCTGGCCGGAACCACGTCACTTGCCGTGGAAGACCCCGATAAAATCACGATCCAACCCGCCGAGGTGGACACGATTATCGGAGAGGCTGGCCGAATGATCCCGCATTTCAATAATACGCGCATCATCCGGGCGTTTTCCGGTGTCCGTCCACTGCTCAAATCGCAAAAACTCGACAGCCGTGAAATTTCGCGCGGCTTTCAGATCATCGACCATCAAAACGGCATGTACAGCATCGTCGGCGGAAAGCTGACAACCTTCCGACTCATGGCGGAAAAAATGGTCGATACCATCATGAATGCCTTCAATCTGAAAAGAGCCTGTGAAACAGCTGAAAAACCACTGGACGGACAGGAAGAACTCAGTGGATATCCCCTGTCCAAACGCCTGGCGGACATGAAAAACATCATCTGCGAATGCGAGCTGGTAACCCGCAAGGACGTGGAGCGAATCGTCGAACAGACAGGCACAAGGCATATCGGCGATATTTCGCATCGGACACGCCTCGGCATGGGGCCATGTCAGGGCGGGTTTTGCACATTTCGCGCACTCGGCATTATGCATGACATGAATATTTTAACGGCGGAGCAATCCGTGCAATCCCTGCGGGAATTTCTTCAGAGACGGTTTCGGGGCATCCGTTACGCCCTGTGGGGAGATCAGTTGCGAGAAGAACAGCTGGTCGAATATATCTACCTGGGCATTCTGGCCATGGAGAAAAACAAGTGAGCGTCATCGAATATGATGTCATTGTCATTGGCGCAGGCGTGGCGGGACTAACTGCGGGCTCCTGGCTTTCCGGACAGGGCTTAAAAGTGGCGATGGTCACCACGGGAGAGCCAACCGCCTGTCTGTCCACCGGTTGCATCGATGTCTGTGCACAAGACGATAATCCCTTGCAGGGGATTGCTCATCTGCCCGCTGCACATCCCTTTCATCTGGTTTCTGACACAGCAATCCGTCAGGCACTCAATGATTTTCAACAAATCATGATCGACGTGGACATGCCCTATACAGGAGGGCTGGAAAAAAATCGCCGAATTCTTTCCGCTATCGGCACATTTAAAACCACCTGCCTGACTCCCGTGACCATGCAAGCCTCCCCACAAAACGAAAATGAAAAAATACATATCATCACCTTTACCGGTCTGAAGGATTTTTATCCCGGCTATATTATCTCCCGGTTCCAAAACGCATCTTTCTCAATCTACAACGCCGGTGTTCCCACGACTATGGGCATCGCGGCCAATTTTGAAGATGACGCTTTTCTGGAAGCGTTCATCCTGTGGCTGGAAAAGCAGAATATCCGCGAGAACAAGATCGCGTTTCCCGCTGTTTTGGGTTTGGAATCGGCAATGTCCGTCAAAAAAAAAATCGAGCATCGCCTGGAGCGTCCCATCTTTGAGATTCCCACAATTCCGCCGTCCATGCCCGGCCGAAGGCTGTTTAACGGACTGAAAGACCATTTTCGCCGTCAAGGTGGAGTGATTTACTGGGGTTGGCCGGTTGTAGGCGTAGAAAAAGCAGGAAGGCAAATTGAAGCGGTCATGGCTGAATCACGGGGCAGACCCAACAGCCTCAACGCCAGAGCGTTTATTCTGGCCACTGGATCCTTTGTCGGCGGAGGTCTTTGGGCAAAACGCGATACGATAATGGAAAAGGTGTTTAATCTGCCGGTATTTGTGCCAGGCGAGCGGGAGGTCTGGTTTGATCAGGATTATTTTTCAGTCAATCACGGCATCGGTGAGGCGGGTATTGCAGTCGACTCATCCTTCCGGCCCGCGGGTTGCCCATGGGATAATATTTTTGTCTGCGGCGCAATCCTCGCTCATACGGATGCGTTGAAAAACGGCTGTGGCCATGGTTTCGCGATAGCCACGGCACAGGCTGCGGCTAAGTGTTGCCTGGAGCATATCCGATGAAGTATGAACACTGCATACGCTGCACCATTTGCGTGGAGAATTGCCCCGTGTTCCGGGTCAACCCGGAGTTTCCCGGCCCCAAGCAGGCAGGTCCCGATGCGCAGCGCTTCCGCAACGACCGGGAAAAATCAGCCGAGGAGTGGGTACTGCTTTGCAGCCAGTGTAAACGATGTGAAATGGCCTGTCCCTGCGGCGTAGAACCCGCGCAGATTATACTCCGGGCACAGCAGCGCTACGGCCTGGAGCACCCCCATACGGCAGCGCATCTGCTTTTTGCCAACAACTACTACCTCTCCACACTCGGGTCGATCACCGCGCCTTTGGCCAACCGGTTTGCCGCGACGAAAATCGGAAAAAAAATATTCCGGCGCATGGGCATTGCGACCTATATCCCTTTCCCAAAATTTAGCTTCAAAACACTGCGGGGTGAAAAGAAAACGCGTAGTCGCGAGGCTCGGAAAGTTGCTTTTTTTTACGGCTGCTTTATCAACTTCTACCGTCCGGACATCGGCAGAAAAATCATCCGGATGCTTCAGTCGTTTAAGATTGATGTTGTTCTGCCACCCCAGTGGTGCTGCGGGTTGCCCGCCTTGGGCAACGGCAACTTGGCGCTGGCGCGTTCTTTCGCCAGGAAAAATATTGCATCTCTGTCTAATTATATTGATGCGGGATACGATGTGATCTATACGTGCACATCCTGCGGCTTGTGTCTGTTGCATGACTATCAGGGCATTTTGGAAATACCTGAGGCCAAAAAAATTGCGGAAAACAGCTATGACCTGCACGAATATGTACTCAAACTGATCACAGAGCGGGAGATCAAACCCAACTTCAGTGAAGTCAACCGCATGCTAGCTTACCACATCCCTTGCCACCTGAGAGCGCTCAAAATTGGTTATCCGGCCGCCGATTTGTTGAAGTTGATTCCCGGCTTGCAATGCCAGATACTCGATGACGCCTGCTGCGGACTAAACGGCAGTTACGGATTTAAAAAAATCAATGAGGCCACCGCAGTTCAACTGGGCAGGCGAGCCGTTTCGTTGATTCAAAAAACAGGCGCGGAAGCGATTGTGGCGGATTGCGGTTCCTGCCGGATGCAGCTTAGCGGTCTTTCCGGAATAGACGCCTTTGATCCGGTGGAGATTATTTGCGAATCGCTGGGTATCAAGGGCAAGAAATAACAAAAGCCCGGGTTACTAGTCCAGGGAAATGCCCTTTTCTTTATGCACAGCACACAGATTTTGCGCAATCAAAAAAACATTAGGCTTATCTGCTTTTTTCTTTTTCCCGGATGAAACAGCGGGGGTCTTCGGCTAGATAGTCGCCGCTGTAAGCATGGGCACGGCCCCGGCAACCGCCGCAAACGGTTTTGTATTGACATTCCCCGCAAAGGCCCTTGAGCTTTTCTTCGCGCTGACGCAGATCTTTGAATAACGTAGATTCGGAATAAATGTCGTGAAAACTCTTTTCCCGAATATTACCGCCGCTCATTTCGACAAAGGGACAGGGCCAGACATCGCCGTTGGCCTTGATGTAAACAAATCCGCGACCCGCGGCACAGCCGTGAAAAAGACGTCCGGCAAGTTTGAGCGGTAAACCACTGCGAATGCCGCCTTTCTCCAGCAGATAAGGCCAGTACTGTGGACCGGCCACCGGCTCGATGATTGTTTTGGCGACTTTCTGCTTTTCGGCAATCAGTTCACTTAAATACTTGTTGGCGCTTTTCTTCAGCGTGGCCTTTTCAATTTTTTCACCCCGCCCTACGGCGACCAACTGATACATCAGCATGATGCCTGCCCCGCTTTGGTCGGCAAAATCAATCAGTTCCGGCAGATGCGGCATGTTGTATTCCATGGCCGTGGTATTGATTTGCAGTAAAATGCCCGCTTTTTTTGTGGCTTCAACAGCCCGCAAGGCGAGATCGAAGGAGCCGGGTTTGTTTCTGACCATATCATGAACGGCCGGATTGGCCGCGTCAAAACTGATGGCGTTGCAGACCACGCCATGATCTTTCAGTTTGAAAGCCATTTCTTCGTCAATTAATGTTCCGTTGGTGGCGATGATGTTGGCGAGCCCCGCCTTTTGCGAGTGTCTGAGCAGCTCAAAGATATCCGGCCGCACTAGCGGCTCACCGCCTGTATAGATCAGCGTGCGAAATTCGCTCTCCCCGGCCAGCATATCAATCAGCCTTTTGCCTTCATCGGTGGTCAATTCATCGGCTGCAGCCTGCCCACTTGTGGCATGGCAATGAATGCATCGCAGGTTGCAGGCGCCGGTGACTTCCCAGACGGGATGTCCGGGATAACCGATGCACCCCATGCCTCGAGCGCCGTTGGCTATCGGCATGGATGAAAATCCATGTTGGACAATCCATCCGGGGAATTTTCTCCAGCGGCTCAGATACCCCATCAGGAGCGTGCTTCCCAACTGCTTGAATAAAAGAGAAGGAGGATTATAAAAGGCTTTTACTTTTTTAAATTTCATCGGGGTTCTCAAATGTATGCCAGTATAAAAGCCAGCGAGGTTCCGATATTCACGGCGATATTCAGGCCGCACAACATTTCCAGCCGTCGGGCATCCTCGTTGCGGTTTTTTAATATCTGATAAACGATAAACAACGCGATAGCAACAAACGGCAGATAAAAGTAAATGACTTTAAAAGGAATCCCGAAGCAAGGCGAAATTAGCATCGTCAGACAGGTGAGCAGATTGAAAATAATATAAACGACTTTACCTTTCTGTTTACCGATCCGGTAGAGCAGATTCTTTTTCCCTGTGGCAGCATCCGCTTCATAATCGGGGAATTCATTGAGGAGGATAACATTAAAAATGGAGAAGCCTATCGGAATCCACAGCCAGTTTATGACCGGCGCGATCGCGGCGGTTTGAATGTAATAAGACGAAGCCACAGGCAGCCAACCGAAACAAAAACCGATGAATATTTCACCCACGCCTCGTTTCACCAGCCGAATGGGTTCCGTGGAGTAGAAAAAACCGGGGAGCGCCCCCAGGCAGCCCAGAATCAGTGTATAGGGACCTGTCTTATAGATAAACTGAAGAACGATTCCGATCATTAAAGCAATGAGCAAGGCTATAATACTCGTCCAAAGGGCAACGTGGGCAGGCATTTTCCCTTCGACTATTATCCGGGTGCCTCCGGCGAATTGATTTTGGTGAAGGCGGGCGGAAATGGCATTCTCCTTCTGATCAAAGTATTCGCCCGAATGATAGGTGGACAGCATAATCAGACTTACGCCGACAATTCCTAGAATAAACACTTCCAGAGTAAAGGCACCTGTTGTTCGATAGGCCAGAAAAGTTCCCAGAAGAAAGGGCAGGATACCGACAATGTGAAACGGCGGACGGGATAGGGTTATCCAGCCCTGCAGCGTCTGTTTAAAAGTTTTGTTCATATAAAATCCGCGTCTTTTTCTCTCAGTCAGTTCAATCATTATCCGATATGCCCTGATGATGACACACGACTTGAAGCTATACATCAATTGTGCGGATTACTAGCACACGGAACATTGCTTGTCAAAGAGGATGACTTCAATCAAGCTCCGATCTGGATATTTTCTCTTTGCATGGGTTTAACCGGGGAAAAATGATAGTGTTTGGATGCGCGGAATCGCTTATGGAAAGATAGTGCATGGTCACTTTTTTCTTGATTGTTGTTTTTTTTTATGTTAGGCGTAGCGCGAGTTTGAAGCATAGGATGCTTCGTCAAACGAGTAAACAAGCAGGGTCAAACAAATTGAGGTGGGGTATCGGGCGCCGGTTGTGAAAAGCATCAAGCGCAAGGTTATAAGCTCGGGACTGAATCATGGTTGCGGTAAGCGGCAGGTTTACGAAATTTTAACGTTTAATTTCATGAAAGGGGAGGGATAAAGTATGACGAAAGCAGAATTGATCGGTGTTATGGCAGACGAGGCAGGTATTACCAAAGTAGCGGCAGCAGATGCACTGGATGCGTATGTCGCAGCAGTAACCAAAGAACTCAAAAAATCTGGGAAATTGGGATTGGTCGGATTTGGCACGTTCTCCGTCGTCAAAAGAAAAGCAAGAGAGGGCAGGAATCCTCAAACCGGTAAGGCAATTAAGATTCCCGCAAAGAAAGTTGTGAAATTCAAGGCCGGCAAGACCCTGGCCGACAAAGTGAAATAGTGTATTTTTAAGTTTTTATTGAAACCAAGGCCTCCGCATTATTAATTTGACAATCGGAGGCCTTGGTGCATTTATCCATCAACAAATTAGGAGCTTTGGTTTTGGCACGAAAAAGAATTCTCAGCGGCATGAGACCAACCGGCAGGCTTCATCTGGGAAATTTACATGGCGCTTTAAGAAACTGGGTCGAACTCCAGGAAAGCAGCAACTTCGACTGTTTTTACTTTGTGGCCGACTGGCACGCGATTACCAGCGAATACAGTTCAACGGAATGCATTAAGGATAACAGTTTGAATATGGTGATAGACTGGCTGGCCGCCGGTCTCGATCCGGTCAAAAGCACGCTGTTTGTTCAATCGGCGGTAAAGGAACACGCTGAATTATTTTTACTGCTTTCCATGATTACGCCGCTGGCCTGGCTGCAGCGCAATCCGACGTATAAAGAAATGCAGGCGGAATTGACCTCTAAAGACTTATCCACGTTTGGTTTCCTGGGCTATCCTGTACTGCAGGCGGCCGATATTATCATGTACAAGGCTTATGGCGTGCCGGTTGGCGTGGACCAGTTGCCGCATATTGAGCTGACCCGCGAGATCGCCCGCCGTTTCAATTTTCTTTATAAAGAAGTGTTTCCCGTGCCGGAGCCGCTTTTAACCCATGTGCCTAAACTGCTGGGCATAGACGGCCGGAAAATGAGCAAGTCCTACGATAATTCGATTTACCTGTCTGACCGAGACAAGGAACTTCATCAGAAAGTAGCTTCCATGTTTACGGATCCGCAGCGGATGAGAAAAAAAGATCCGGGCAATCCCGACATATGCAATGTTTTCACTTTTCATGGATTATATTCGCCCCGGGAGATAGTGGCCGAAATCAACGAGAGCTGCCGTGTTGCCGGTATCGGTTGCATCGATTGCAAAAAGATGCTGGCGGCGCGCATTGAGGAGGCGTTGGCGCCAGTCCATGAACGTATGGATTATTATCTAACCCATTTGCAGGAAATCCATTTTATCATAACTGACGGTAACGCCCGGGCGACAAAAATCGCTCGCGAGACCATGGAAGAGGTTCGTGAAGCTGTTAAAATTTAAAAACACCTAATGAATGAAGAACAGACGACAGACTACGCAATCAAGCTGGATATCTTCGAAGGTCCGCTGGATCTGCTGTTATATCTGATCAAAAAAAATGAAATTGATATTTATAATATTCCTGTCGCTCTGATCACAAAGCAGTATCTTGAATATCTGAATATTATTAAATCGCTCAATCTGGATCTGGCGGGGGAATATCTGGTCATGGCTTCCACCCTGATCCATATCAAGTCCCGCATGCTTTTACCGGTGCCGGAAGAGCCGTCCGCTGAAGAACTGGAAGACGATCCGCGCGCCCAACTGGTCCGCCAGCTTCTGGAGTACCAGGCATTCAAGGACGCAGCCGCAGAGTTGGCGCAAAGACCGCTTTTGGAAAGGGATGTATTTATAAGGTCTACGGCCCTGCCTGAAGAAATTAAAAAAACAATTGCGGATGGAGATGAGTTGGTTGAAGTGAGTATTTTTGAACTGATTGAAGCCTTTCACCACCTCGTTTCGCGTCTGGATAAAAAAGAGCTGTTGGAGATTGATCTGGAAAAGTTGTCGCTGACGGATATTATCAACGATGTGATGGAACGCCTGACGCGCGAAAAAAATCTTACCTTTGAGGAGTTGCTGGGAGAAAGAAAAGATCGCCGCCGAATCGTTTATACCTTTCTGGCCTTGCTGGAACTCATCAAACTGAAGATGATCAAAGCCTATCAGACGGCAGCGTTCGGTGTCATTCGAATCTTCCCGGCCGTGGAGTCTTAAATGGAAAATATTTCAGCCATTATTGAAGCACTTATTCTAGCGTCAGAATCACCGCTCGCACTGGAGAAAATCTGCTCCGTACTGGACGGCGTGGAAAAAACGGAAGTCAAGGATGCCCTGGATAAACTGATGGCCGCTTATGACGAGCGCCAAAGCGGGATATGCGTGCAGGCGGTCGCGGGCGGTTTCCAGTTTCGCACCAGACCGGCGTTTTCCGCCTGGGTCAAGAAACTCAAAGGCACAAAGCCTGCGTCACTGTCTCCGGCGGCGATGGAAACGCTGGCCATTGTGGCCTACCGGCAGCCGATTGTGAAGACGGAAATTGAAAGCATCCGCGGTGTCGATGTCAGCGCTCCGCTTAAGGGCCTGCTGGAAAAGAAACTGATCCGTATCGTGGGCCGCAAGGATGTACCGGGCAAACCCATTATTTACGGCACGACCAAAAAATTTCTGGAAGTATTTAACCTTAGAGAATTGGCAGACCTTCCGACAATGAGAGAATTGAAGGAGATTACCGAACATCACGAAATCTTTGAACAAGAAACCGCTGCCAGTGCCGACGCGGAGCAGGAAACGCCGGAGCATGAATCTTTTACGCAAGAAATATTTGAGGATGATATCGGTTCATGAAAGAACGTTTACAGAAGATTATCTCCTTTGCCGGCATTGATTCACGCCGACATGCCGAAAAGCTGATCACGGCAGGACGGGTGAGTGTCAATGGCGAGATTGTAACCGAACTGGGCGTCAAGGCTGATCCGCAAAAAGACGTGATTCGGATTGATGGCAATACCATTTCTGTTGAAAAAACTCACTATTACATTGCGTTGCATAAACCGGCGGAATATGTCACCACCATGTCCGATCCACAGAATAGGCCGACGGTTGTTGATCTGGTCAGAGATGTTCCGGGAAGGGTCTACCCCATCGGCAGGCTCGATTATGATTCGGCGGGACTATTGCTTCTAACCAATGATGGGGACTTTGCCCAAAAAATTCAGCATCCGAGCTTTCAGATACCCAAGACCTATCGGGCGAAGATTTCTGGACGTTTAAGTTCTGCGGAATTTAAACAAATCAGCAAGGGTATTTCTTTCCCCGATGGTGTATTCCATCCGGAAAATCTAAAAATTGAAAAGATCAATGATAAAAGCTGTTGGCTCAGTCTCACGTTGCGCGAGGGCAAAAACAGAATTATTCGTAGAGGTTTTGAGGCTGCCGGCCATCAGAGTGACCCGCCTCGTGCGCGAATCCATCGGTAATATCACGCTGAAGGGTTTGAAAGAAGGCGAGTGGCGGTCTCTGACCGGTCGGGAAGTTCAGCAGTTACTTGGTGAATTCCAGATCAAAAAAGGTAAAAATATTCTTGACAATCGCTTAAAAATAAATAATAGTCGCCCACGTGCTAGATGATTAGCATCATAATATCAGGCGATTCTAGCTGTAAATAGTCTTAAGGAGGCTCTATGAACAAATCCGGTCTTATTGAAGCTTTGAGCAGGAAGCTGAATTTAACGGAAAAAAAGGCAATTGATGTTGTTAACCTTGTTTTTAAAGGTTTTACCGATGAGTTAAAAAACGGCGGGCGCATCGAAATTCGGGGATTTGGCAGCTTTGTCGTTAAAGAATATGGTTCCTACACGGGAAGAAATCCTAAAACCGGCACAAAAATTAAAGTTGAACCCAAAAAACTGCCTTTTTTTAAAGTAGGCAAAGAACTTAAAGATAGAGTAGATAAGAAAAAATAGTAATCCTGCAAGTGTTTGTTATATAGAGAAGGGGACTTGGTATCAAGCCCCCTTCTTTTTCATTCTTCTCTCACTGTCAACACTTGCGGCCATGTCGATCAAAGTCGCAAAGCGACCGCCAAATCATCAACCTAAATTGGCATTCACAAAATCCCAGTTGATCAGGTTCTGGATAACCGCCGCGAGATAATCCGGTCTTCGATTTTGATAATCAAGATAGTAAGCATGTTCCCAGACATCAATGGTGAGAAGAGCCTTTTGTCCGTGGGCAAGCGGGGTGTCGGCATTCGGCGTTTTGGTTATTTTTAAATCGCTGCCGTCCACCACCAGCCAAGCCCAGCCGCTGCCAAACTGAGTGGCTCCGGCATTCTTGAGTTCCTCGACAAATTTGTCGTGGCTGCCGAAAGTAGCATTAATTTTGGCAGCAATGGCTCCTGTGGGTGCGCCTCCTCCCTGCGGTTTTAGGCATTTCCAGTAGAAAGAATGATTCCAGCTCTGTGCGGCGTTGTTAAAAATACCTGCTTTAGCCGGATCCTTGGCGGCAATTTTAATGATTTCTTCTAGACTTTTTGCCTCCAGATCGGTCCCGGCAATTAATTTGTTTAAGTTATCCACATACGTTTTGTGATGTTTCCCCTGATGAAACTCCAAGGTATTCGCGCTGATATAGGGTGCCAGCGCGTCTTTCGCGTAAGGTAATTCCGGTAAGTTTATCGCCATACTGTTTTTTCTCCTTTCCGTTTTTATTAGTGATTAGTATAGGCAGTCTATTTATTTTGTCAAATTTAAGCTGGAGGTGTACGCTCTGAGGCTGAAGACGAGGCATAATTTCGCGCTCGAAATTTCAGCCAGATGGAGTTCAGAAACATGAAAACAGAAAAGATTAAAGCGGGCGCAGCGGCTTCATTATTGAAAACATACAGAGCAATCCCCCCGGCAAGTCCGTAATTTTTCATGGTGCCTAATAGCAGAAGCGATGAAATGGTTGAATGGGAAATTTTGTAAAACCTGCCGATGAGTAGTAAAGCGAGAGTGATCAAAAAGACAGCGGCAAATGCAAGGATAGAAATTAAGATGATTTCTGAAGGCCACTGTCTGATCAGATGCCTGTTATGGGCGGCCAGAGCATAAAATAAGACAAAAAAACACCCGTCCGAAATGTTTCCCTCATAGCGTTCAATCCATGTATCCCAGTTTCGATCAACAGCAATACGGGACAAAATGAGCGGCAGTCCGATCAGAGTGACAGCCAGAATAATGAGTTTATCGTAATGGATGGGAATAAACTTGAGAAATGCCACCCCGATCAGGGGAGTCAGGATGAGAGCGCCTAAATAAGTTCCGACAAAACCATTCAATGTTAACATCTTATCCCCTTGCAATTTCTCACTTAGAGGCAGAATAACCACAGCGGGCGGAACGGCAGCGATCAGAACCAGACCGATCCATAATTCTTCATCGCGTATTAAGAAGATGCTTCCCAGAATGATCAGGTTTCCCAAAACCAGGTAGCTCATCAGGTTGCCCCAGAGGACTCCGGTAAGGAGTGTTCTGGGTTTATTAAAAAAACCCGGAGGTAAACGAAGCAACGTCACTGTAAGCGTAATCATCAATGCCGGCAGAATCAGGATAAAAGCAACTGGCGCGGCCTGCGGCAGAAAAAGGCCCAGAAGAATGGCGGCAACGAAAAGCAGATTAGAAAGCTTTGTAAATATCTTGATTGTCGACATCGTGCTTCACCTCCGCAGAACAGAGAGTTTTTTAGCCACGAAAACCAGTAAAAGAAAACAGATATTAAACAAGACAATTGTTGCGCCTGCCGGTAAATTCAATAAAAAAGCAAAAATGATTCCACAAACAACCGCCAAGATTGAAAAAGCAACGGCAGCAATCATTGTAGCCCGAAAGCTGACGGAAAGCTGCAGCGCGGTGAGCGCGGGTAGAATCAGCAGCGCTGAAACCAGCATGATGCCGGCAACTTTCATGGCCAACACAGCGGCAATAGCTGTCAGCAGGAAGAGAATAACATTGATCCGTCTGGTATTAACGCCAATACTTTGAGCCAGTTCCTGATCAAAGGTCACCGCGAACAGATCGTCATAGAAATAAATGACCATGGCCACGACAATTAAAAAAACAATGAAAGAAAGGAATAGTTCGGTGTTATTCACGGTTAGAATATTTCCAAAAAGATAGCTTAATAAATCGACGTTAAAACCACCGGACAGGCTGGCAAAGATAATACCTGCTGCAATCCCCAGAGATGAAACAATGCCAATGGCTGCATCAGCGTTTATCTTTCTGGAGGATGTTAATTTGAAGATGGCAAGAGAGGCAATCATCACCAGCGGCAACGCCGCCAGAGTGACATAAAGAGGACTGATGCCGATTAAGAGCACAACGGCAACGCTGCCGAAAGTAGTATGGGCAAGGCCGTCGCCGATCAAAGAGAAACGGCGCAGGACGAGAAACATGCCCAAAAGCGCTGAAACGGCGGCAATCAGAACACCGGCGATCATTGCCCGTTGAACAAATCCGTAATGGAAGATGTCAAACAAGTCCATCAGCCGTTGCTCCTCGTTTGGTCGTGTTGATGACAAATGATATGCTGGCTCGTCGGGCCAAAGAATCCGGTCATGACCTGGGACGAGCAGAAGTCCTTGAAGGTACCCGAAAAGATGACCTTCTTATCCAGATAAAGAAGATTCTGAGCATATTGACCGATGACTCCGATATCATGGGTTACAAGAATAACAGTTGTTCCGTCCTTCCGGTTCATCTCTTGGGTAAGCGAATAGAAAATTCCCCGGGTTTCGGGATCCAGCGCGGTGGTCGGTTCATCAAAGATCAGCAACTCCGGCCGTCTCATCAGCGCCCGCGCCAGCATGGCCCGCTGCTGTTCGCCATAAGACAGTTCGCCGATCAAACGTGAAGCCAGATGCGCGATTGCCATCATTTCCAGCGTGCGTCTCAGAGTTACCGCATCCTTTTTCGGCAAGCCCATTTGAACGATTTCTTCCACCGTACCGGGAAAATGAGCGTTCAAGGCGCTGAGCCGTTGCGGAAGATAGCCGATCTTCCCCCACTGGCGGAAAACACTGAGGGGATTGCCGAATAGTTCCACCCTGCCCTGCTCCGGCCGCAAAATGCCCAGAATATTTTTAATCAGCGTGCTTTTACCCGAACCGTTGGGGCCCACTATACCCAGATAGATCCCCTTTTCCACGGCAAAGGTGATGTTGCTGATCACATCCAGTCCGTTGTATCGAAATGTTAAATCATCTACACGAATTATGGACATTGCATTCCTTTTTTAAGATTAACCAGATTTCTTTCCATCAGAGAAATGAATGATTCGCCGCTCTGGATATCTTTTTTACTGATGTCGTGTCCATTATTGAGTTTGAGCAGACCCGCGCCTGTTTCTCCGGCAATGGTCTGCGCCAGCCTTGGCGCCACCAGGTCTTCGTAATAAATATACGACAGTTTTTGTTTTTTGACTTGTTCAATCAGCGTCAATATTTGTTGCGGTGACGGCTCTGCCTCCGCCGATATGTTATAGGCTGCCACATATTTTAAATTGTACCTGTGAGCCAGATAAGCAAAGGCCCAGTGGCCGGCGTGCAGAACGGTTCTTGTTTTACAGTTCAATAACTGCGCACGATATTTTTTATCCAGGTCCATCAGTTTGAGCTTATAGGACTGCGCGTTTTTTTTATAGGACTCGCTGTTTTTCGGATCTTTGTTGATGAAGGCTGTCATGATATTGTCTATCATTTTCTGTGCGTTGTCGAAGTCTAACCAGATATGCGGATCAAATTTGGCCGCATGTTCCATGTCGTTTTCCTGTCGGGCATGTTGATGATCCGCATCATGCTCGTGAAACGCAGACAAAGGCAGTAACGAGGCGCCTTGCCCGGTTTCGACCGCCAGCATGTTTGTTTTTTCAGCGGCGGCATTGATAATTTTGTAGGCCCACTGTTCCATTTCAAAATTAGTGAAAAGGAAAATATCCGTTTTACTTACCCGGACGATATCCTCGGGCTTCAATTCATAGTGATGAGCGTCCGAGGCGGGCGGCAGCAACATCGTAACGGAGACCTTATCCCCGCCGACAATACGGGCAAAGTCATAAAGAGGGAAAATTGTAGCAATAACTTTCAGACGGGTATCTTTCCCGAAAGGTTCCTCAGCCTGTTTGCAGGATATTATTAAGGAAAGTCCAATAAGCAGAAGTAGAACTACCTTTTTTGTGAATAACATCATGGCCCTTTCTTTCCCGGTTGATTTTGCAACTTCGTTGCATGAAGGCAGCCGTTGCAAAGTCCCGAAATATTAATTTCGATATGATCAACCCTGTAGTTGTCGCGCGAAGCCGTCAGTTGACATGCCTGAGAAAAGGTCAGAGGCGTCAGGCAGTTCAGCGCGCCACAGTTCCTGCAGTTGAAATGCGGGTGTACCGGATGATCCGATGTTGCCATTTCAAAATAGACGGCGCCGCGGGCCGATAAAACATCCCGGATAAGGCCCTGTTTCTTAAAAAGCGAAATGATACGGTAAACGGTTACTTTGTTGATGCGTGTTTTTGTTTCAAGCTTCTCTCGGATAACGCCAACGCTGAGCGGCTGAGCGGCATTTTGCAGAATTTTCAAAACAGCTAGACGTTGCGGCGTTCCCGCAATTCCAGCCTGCTGAAGCGTTTCCATAACGCTGGGATCATAAATATTTTTTTTCATGGTGCGCCTGTTTACCAAAATTGCAACTAAGTTGCAACAGCTATCAATACCTGTAACGATGTTGCCTGGAAAACCCTGTAAAGAAAACTATTTATCGGACGACAAAGGAAGGCTTATCGAAATCATCCTGTCAGCCATGAGTGGGGAATTTTTTATCCTAAGCGCATCGAGAAAGAGGTTAAACACTTCTTTTATCCCTACAAGAATACTTCAACAAATTCAAGCAGGAAGAAATGCTGACCGGATTCTGGGAATTTTACCACAAAATGATTCGCGAAAAATACAATAAAGTGTCTGATGAATACAGCCGGCTGTAAAATGCTTCTGGCGTGTCTGTCACCATGATCCAGTGACAGACACGTCCATTGAACCATCATTCGATGTCCTTAATACATCCAGCCCCAGAAACCGAAAGCAAGGATGTTCATTACAATTGGCACGGCATAAATAATACACACCGTCGTCAATTTTGCCTTCATCGTTTTAAGACTGATAACCAAAATAGCAAAGCAGAAGAAATGGAAGTAGCCGATCAGAAAAATCAGCCAGACGCCTTTAAAAGATAAATACCAGAAGGGATATTCCCAGACCAGGTGCCCGCCGATATTCAACACACATTCGATAAAAACGCAAAAGATACTGTAGCCGATAGCCCAAAACCATTTTTCCGGAAGTCCTAAAATCTTCTCTTTTTTACTCTCGGAAAGGGTATTGTAGAAAATGATACCCACCAGCAAAAACATAAACATGATTTCAATGTTCCAGCCCACCATCGTGCGTAGGGCGGTGTCGCCGGGCGTTGTCCAGAAAGCGGAACGCTGGGTAAAATGCAGGACCCATCCGTTCCAGGTTTCGTTGAAGAAATCGACGCCGAAAATGGTCAGTCCGGCCAGGAAGGCATTCCAGTCTCCTGTCTTACGTGCTTCTTTAATTTCCCGGGTGTAAACATAAAAGACAATCGCCAGAAGAGGAATTATGTACCATTTAATCATGGAAAGGTCGCGTAAGCCGCATAATGCTTGTTCAGTTGCTGCTGTCATAGGAACCTCCTTGAAAATGTTTTAAGATGAAAATATGGATTCACCATTTACATAACGTTTACTTCTATTGAGGCAATTTAATTTTCTGTCCCGACCATAAAACATCGTCATCCATCATATGGTTGAGGCGTCGCAATTCATCAATGGTAACGGAGTTGCTTTTGGCCAGAGCAAACAGCGTATCGCCTTTTTTGACGGTATATTTTTTCAGAGGTCTTGCACCAGCGATTTCAGGTTGGACAACCGGAACAAGAATTTTCCGGCCGATATAGAGAGGATCGTTTATTTTCAGCTGATTTAGCCTTAAAAGTGTTGCCAGACTTGTTTCATACTGTCTGGCTATTGCATTCAAGCTATCACCTCGTTTCACGCGATAGGTTATCGTTTTCACAAGGTTGGTAGCGCCTGCGGTCTCTTTTAACGTGGGGGCGGCTCTGTTTTCTGTTTTGCTCATGTCATGGGCAGCAGCAACGGAAGGTGCGCCGGAAAAATAATTGGCGACGGACAAGGCAACCGATGAAGCAATTGTTTTTCTGAAACTGTTTGTGTTCAACATGCGCTCTTCCTGTGGATGGGAGATAAATGCTGTTTCCAGAAGTACGGCGGGAGTATCCAGCAGTTTCAATACACGGAAAGGCGCCTCATGAAAGATGGGATACTTCAGACATTGCACCCTGCCAATCTGATCAAGCAAATCGGCAGCAAATGTTTTCGAAAGATTAATCGTATTGGTTTGAAACATATTCAAGATAATCTCATCGGATTGATTATTACCTTCACCATTGGGAACACCGCCGATGATATCGGACAGGTTTTCATTGTTGGCCAGTAATTTTGCAGCTTCATTGCTGGCGGCACCCGTGGACAGACAATACACGGAGCTACCTCTGGCCTGGCGGTTTCTGGCCGCGTCGGCATGGACGCTGATAAAAAGGCTCGCACTAGTCTGCCTTGCTACGTTCAGACGTTTGTTGAAAGAGACATAATAATCGCCATCGCGGGTTAATACCGCGCGGTACCCGGACATTTTATCAACCGCTTTTTTTATTTCACGGCTGATGGCCAGCACGACATGTTTTTCATAAGTTCCGTTTTTGCCGACGGCGCCGGGATCTTCTCCGCCGTGGCCGGGGTCAATCACAATGACTCTTTTTTTCACGGATGGCGTTCTGTGTTCTTTGACGATTTCTTCTTTAACGACTTGTTCCAAGATAATATCCACTACGACACGATCAGGCTTATCCATGAATTTTTTTAACTTGAAAACATCCGCTTTTAAATGTTGATCGAGAATCATTTCAACTTTACATTTATTGTCATCCGCGGAGGTAAAGATGATTTTGCTGATGCCGGGTCTGCCAACAATCAATTCCGCTGGAAGCGATTTTTTGAATACGGCATCGGGAAATTCCAGAGTGAGAATATTTTCCCTGATGTTCAACTGATAGTCCGGTTCATCACTCAGATCAAAAACAATGCGAGTATGATCAGGCGCACCCCAATGCCGGACATTGGATATTTCCGTGGCGGCAAATCCTTGAGAAGACCATAATGCAATAACAAGAATCGCCAGACCATGTAATAATTTCTGTGTTAGATTTTTCTTTTCTGGATCCATGTTGTAAAAATAACAAATTTCTACTGCAACTGCAAGGAAAGGTTATGGGCTATAGTCTATAGGCGATGATTGCACTACATGCTTCACCTCTTTACTAAAAATAGTTGACAAGCTCTTTCGTAAATGCGATTTTCAGCTCACAATTATTCAGAAATGAAAATTGAGGATAACGATGCAGAATAATCGTTTTAAAGATGCTTTATTGAATCCCTCCGCATTCCCAGTCACATGGGAACTGGTGCCGGGAAGAGGCGCGAAAGAAGCGGCACAGGACAAGGTCATTACTCTCGCCGGGCAGGCGGCTTCCGGGGGAAAGATCCACGCCCTCACGCTTACAGACAACCCGGGCGGAACCCCGGCCATATCAGCTGATTTCATGGGCACGAAATTCGCAAAATGGGCATCGAGCCTCTCGTCCATTTTACCTGTAAAGACAAGAATCGCAATGCTATCGAAAGCCAGCTTTACGCCTTGGATCGAGCGGAGGTCCGAAACCTTCTGGTGATGAGCGGCGATTACCCCGTATCGGGTTATCAGGGAAGACCCGCCCCGGTCTTTGATCTGGATCCGACCCACATCCTGCAATTGATATCAGACATGAATCGCGGGCTTGAGTATCCGGGAATCAAAAGTATCATTCGGCACCAGCCCGGCGATTTCTTCGCCGGAGCGGTTGTTTCTCCCTTCAAAGCGACCGAAGCGGAACAAATGGTTCAGTATTACAAACTGAAAAAAAAGATTGATGCCGGCGCGCAATTCATCGTCACGCAACTGGGATACGACGCAAGAAAATTTCATGAAGTGTTGCTCTTCATGAAACAAAACGGTTTCAACATTCCACTTATGGGAAACATTTATATCCTTCCGTTTGGTGCGGCCAAGATGATGAACCGCAATGATCTGCCGGGCTCCGTCGTTACGGATAAACTCCTTGCGGATCTTGATCGGGAGAGAAACGATCCCGACAAGGGAGAGAAAGCCAGAATCCTACGCGCCGCCCGAATGTATGCCATCCTGAAGGGGATGGGCTACCGTGGGGTCCATATCGGCGGGCATAATATCAAATATGAACAGGTGGAAGAAATTATTCGGCAGGGGGAAGCGCTCACCTCCCAATGGACCAGTCTGATCAGGTACTTTGATTATCCCATTGACAGACGGCTTTTATTACTTCGAGCACGATCCGGCCACGGGCCTTAACCGGGAGAGGCCAAACCAGCGACAGAATCGGCCACTTGATGCTGAAGTCGAATGTAACTATGGGTTTTCGCGGCTCTTCCACAAAATGATGTTTGAACCCGGAAAAAAACTCTACGACGTGATGAAGGGTCTTTGCGGTAAAGTGCAAGGAACACAGATGGAAGGAATTTTTCACAAGCTGGAACACTTAACCAAGGTCTTGCTCTTTGACTGCAAGGATTGCGGAGATTGCGCCCTGATCGATATAGCTTACCTCTGCCCGATGTCGCAATGCCCGAAAAATCAGCGCAACGGCGCCTGCGGCGGCAGTTTCCAGGGATGGTGTGAGGTTTATCCCGAAAAGAAGACAGTGCATTTATGTCCGGGCCTATGCCCGATTGAAGAAACACGGGGAGGAAGCGCATCTGATAAAGACATTGTTCCGCCCTGCAACTGGGATCTTTATCAAACCTCATCCTGGATCAATTACTATCTGGGGAAAGATCATACCTCCAAAAAGCAATCATGATTTATTCATTGAAGATTATTACGGGATATAGTAGAAGCACCGGGCACGGGCGATTAGCTCAGATGGATAGAGCGCTGGCCTCCGAAGCCATAGGCCGAGAGTTCGAGTCTCTCATCGCCCACCAATTATTTCAAATACCTAGAAATATTTTTAATCTAAAATCAAACTATCAATAATCATTCCCCTACACTATCCCCTACAAACAGGCTTAAAATCGGGTTCATTGGACCCCTGATTTTTATTGCCGCCGATGCGTGTTTCTGTTTTGATTTTATTAGTCACGTTTTGATCATTGAGACATGAATAAGAAAGGCAGAGCCAACTGACTCTGCCTTTCAATGGGAAAGAACCAAATCTTGTTTACTACTAGATGGCCACTACCCTTTCCGATCCGTCATTTCATATTCGCCGTTCAGGCAGATGACGTAGGTCTGCCAGATCCTTTCATACTGGGCGGGATCGGGAACGGGCATGATCAGCATGATCTCCTTGCAGTAACCACGCTGGACTTCATTGGTCGTCGCGCTTTGCATAGATCTGCAATCCGAAGCCGGAGAAGTCGCGCACCATGAAGTCGAAGATCTGGTTGACGATATCCTTGTCAAGATTGTCGATCTTTGCCTGCTCCAAAATTAGCTGACCGTAAACCACAATGGAGAACATCTCGCCCACGGTGAGTGAGAAGGACGGATCCATCTCCTGAACCTTGTCCGGGAAGGCCTTCTCCAGCATTTCCCGGAATAGGCCGATTTGCTTGATGAACACAGCAACATTGGGCAAGCTTTTGAATTCATCGAAGACAGGCCGGTAGTCGTTGAACTGAACCTTGCCCAGGCCGCTGGCCGTTCCCTGATTGAAAAGGAACAGATCGTCGGCCTGGTCGAAAACCGGTCCAACGGGGGCATAGTCCATGGGATTGAAGAAGTAGCTCTTGATGAACTTCCGGATGAGTTGGACGTTCACATGGACGGTTCCTTCCAGCTTCGCCGGTCCCTTGATGTCGCTGGCGACGGTGGCAAAGAAGGTGTCGCGCTCGAAGCCCTTGGCGGCGATGACATCCCACAGCAAAGCGATGACATCTTCGGACTGCGTGGTAACCTTCATCTTGCTGGTGGGGTTAAACAGGAGATAGCGACGATCGTCAGCCGTGGCTTTGCGGAAGTAGTCGGTGGCGCGGCGCTGATAGAGCTTCATGCCGATAAGGCGCAGCCAGGCCTCCATGAAGTTCCCCTTCACATGGGGCATGTCTGTCACGCGCATGCCGTAGAGGGTGCGATTGGCGGCATGGTTGATAGCCTCGTAAAAGGCATGCTCGCAGGCGCCGATGGAGGCAGGGCCGATGTTGAACTTGCCGATGTTCACCGTGTTCAGCGCCGAATCCCAGGCCGACGGACCCCGGCTGAGGATGTCCGTCTTCCGTGACGGGATAGTCGTTCAGGGCAAACTGGGCGACGTATTCCTGGTGGGAGATGACGTTGCGCTTCAGCTCAAAGGCCTTGTTGCGGAAGTTGGTGACAAAGAAGCAGTAGTCGTCGGACCCGTCCCGGACCTTGCCCAGGGTGGAGACCATCTCCGCCTCGTTGCCGTTGCCGATGTAGTATTTCTCACCCCGGGCCAGCCAACCGCCCTTGTCGTTGGGGAAGAGGCTCGTCTCTGTGGAGTAGATGTCCGCCCCGTGCGTCCGCTCCGAAAGGCCGAAGGCGAAGATGGCGCCGTCCTTCAGAAGAGCCGCCGCTTTCTTTTTGGCCGTTTCGTTACCGCTCATCCAGATGGGGCCAAGGCCGAGAATGGTCACCTGGAAGCAGTACCAGTAGCCGAAGCCGTAAAAGGCCAGCAGTTCGCTGAATTCGCTGTTTCTGGCCGTATCCCAGCGGCAGTCGGGATTGTCGGCGTATTCCTTCGGCGTGAGCAGCTTGTAGAAGATCTGCTCCTTTTTCAGAAAATCGAGGAACTCCCGGTACCAGATGCGGCTCCAGTAGTCCTCCGTCAACTTGGTCTTGCCCATCCGATTTTCAAAAAAATCGACGGTCTTGTCCATGATGGCCTTCGACCCTTCGTCGGACATTAAACTCTTGTACTTTTTGGGTTGTAATAGATAATTCATGTGCGCACTCCTTTCATTCTTGGTCGCTTTTTTTCAGAAGACGTTTTATGAACGTCATCCGGGTTTAAAATTAGAGGTTCTCCGGGTTGCAGGCAGGGATCAGCAGTTTTGCCTCGTAGGCCTGCCTTTCCAATTCTTCACGGAAGTCGGGATGGGCAATGGAAATCATGGCCTTGACCCTATCGGGTACAGATCGCATATAGAGATCTGCCACTCCGTACTCGGTGACTATGTACATAACGTCGGATCTGGGTGTCGTGACCACTGTGCCGGGCGTTAAGTTAAGAACAATTCTGGAGGTGAGTGTTCCATCTTTTTTTAATGAAGAGGATTTCAGCGCGATGAACGACTTTCCACCCTTTGACGCAGCGGCACCCCTGACGAAGTCGAGCTGGCCACCGGTGGCGCTGTAGGGAGTGTGGCCAATAGTCTCCGAAGCCACCTGCCCGGTGAGGTCAACGGTGAGTCCTGCATTGATGGAGCACATGTTGTCGTTTTGCTTGATGACATCGAGATGATTCGCTATGGCAATGGGCATGGTCATGATGGACGGGTTGTTGTCCACGAAATCGAGGAGTCGCTTCGTACCGATGATGAGGCCTCCCACTACGATCTTGCCCGGGTACAGGGTCTTTTTCTTACCGGTGATCACGCCCAACTCGGCGAGCTCTGCCACGGCATCACTCAGGATCTCGGCATGGACACCCAGATCCTTTTTGTCGTGAAGGAAATAGGCGACTGCATTGGGGATACCACCGATACCCAGTTGAATGGTGGCGCCGTCAGGAATATGCGCGGCGATGTTTTCTCCGATCTTCTTCTCCACATCCGTGATGACGATTTCGGGCACGGGGACAAGATCATGGTCGGCCTCAACAATATAATCCACTTCGTCCACGTGGACCAGATTGTCGATCCCGTGAATCCACGGAGTCTTGGTATTAACTTGCACGATGACCTTCTTGCACTTGTCGATGGCGTATCGCCCATAGACAGCACCACAGGGCCCCAGATTCATGTAACCACGTTTGTCGGGCGGTGTGACTTCGAGCAGGGCAACATCAGAATAATTGGCGCGATCCAAAGCAATGGAGCTCTTAGAAAGGTGCATGGGGAATGGAACGACATTCCCCTGTGAGTGGAACATTCTCTCCAGCGGCCCAAAGTAGCCGCTATAATAGGTAATGTGTCCGGCATAATCACCATTCACAAATGCAAAGGGATAGGTCATCAGGTTACTGGCGATCTTAACCTTGTGAAGTTCTTCTTTACGCGCTGCCAGCTCATTTAGAATATCTATGGGCATGCTGTTAACGGGGAGCAGAATGATCTTATCCCCCGATTGGATAAGGGCTGCCGCTTCCTTTGCCGTTACGCGTTTTTTTTCGTAGCTGTCTTTCCAGTTCATAATACTCATTCTGTTTCTCCCAATTTTTATTAAAAGTCGGCCGGCTGGTCGACTTTTAATAAGCGTTAATCATGACCTCAGTCACTTGTCAAAAGAAATGTAAGCCCTGATCATAGCCATTTGTTATTAGAGACAATTTACCGCGGCGGAAAAACAGAGGTGGGTTATGCTTATTTGATTCCCATCAGGAGCTTCATGATTTCCCTTTTCTTTTCGTCTTTAAAGATGGACGCTAAGACATTAACAGCATCTTTTTTCCGCACAGTGCTTATTTCCACGAGATCCTGCAGGCACCACCCATCCATCGCACAAATGAAAAAGAAAGCTAACAGCCGCGTCCATGGGAAATTCGGAACACATCAAAGGCGATGGAAAAACCTTCGGACGATAAACATTGACGCCACACATCACTTTTTGTGACCAATATTTAAGTCAGTAAAAGATCGTTTCTCCGTGACTCAGTCAACATAATTATCTCTTCCGGGAGGCAAGAATGGCGGCGCCAAGAGCGCCGATGAGTTGGGGATCCACGGTCAGTGGGGCGATATCGATCTGAAAAATTCGCTTCAGTTCCACGAGGAGCCCCTGGTTTTTCGCGCAGCCGCCGGTGACGGTGAGCCGGGGCTTCAGACCGACACGCTTGAGTAGGGTAAAACAGCGCTTTCCTACGGCGTTCTGGATGCCCGCGGCGATATCGGCGGGGGGATTGCGTTTCGCCAGTAGACTGATCACTTCAGTTTCGGCAAAGACGCTGCATTGAGCCGTTACGGGGATCGCCTTTCTTGCACTGAGTGACAGTTTCGAGAATTCGTCTAGCTCCATGCGGAAAATCCGGCTCATAGCCTCGAAGAAACGTCCCGTTCCTGCGGCGCATTTGTCGTTCATGGCAAACTCCCGCACAGAGCCGTCCTCGGCAACGGCGATGGCCTTCATGTCCTGTCCGCCGATATCTACGATGGTCTTGATGGATGGGTCACACCAGAATGCGCCCATGGCATGACAGCTGATTTCTGAGATGTTCTCATTGGCAAAAGGTACTTCATTTCGCCCGTAGCCCGTCCCAATGAGGTAGGCCAGGTTTTCTGTATCGCCAACGCCTGGAGCGATTGTGCAGGCTTTTTCCAGAGCTTTTCGCGCCGTAATCTCCGGATCGATTTCGCTTGGAATGATGCTGCCGGCAATCATGTTACCTTTTTCATCCAGGATGACCGCTTTGCCGGTGGTGGAGCCTACGTCGCATCCTCCAAAATATTTTTTCAACATATTCTTCTCCCCTTAATAATATAAGGCTATTTTGAAGTATCTAGATATCCAGCATCCAGTCCTTGCCCTGTATTCTGGCGATGCCCCTCGCAGAAGATAGAAATGCGGATCTGAACAGGTCGCTCATGAGGGTCCGCTTAACCGGAGTAAGTCTCAGAAATGCCCCGATGAATGTTCTCATATAGTTCTGGGTGACACTCTGTGGGTTATCAAACAGTTGATTCTGGAGTGTGCCACGCTCAAGCGCTGCCAGCATCGTTACCTCGAAAAGAGATTCAGGGTGTAAAACCTTACTTTGCCGCGGTATCATCTCCATTGCTTTGAAGGAACATTTGGCAATACATCCTCCGCAGCCCACGCATATATTTGTATTTAGCTTGCAAATTTTCTTTTTCACGTTCTTGGGGTCATTCGCAGACACCAGGCTAAGGGCGTCTACCGGACAAACTTTAACGCATTTCCCGCACCCATTGCACTTGTCTGCATCAATCTTGGAAATGAAATTGGAAGTGACGACACTATTTTGATATCCGTACTGGGTCAATCCGCCTAAAAAGTTGCAGCAGCACTTGCAGCAATGACAGATGGCTACAGGATTCTTTTTGGTGTTCACGGCGCAGAAGACGAGATCATATTCCTTCGACCGGGCAAAATTGTCCAGCATTTCGGATTTCGTGACTTTGCGCGCAAGGTTATTCCTGATGCCGTATTCCGCCCCGATCCCTAACAGACTGCAGCAATCCGTGGGCGCATCGCATCCTTTGTTTGCGTTATGCAGCTTTTCGATCCTGCAGGAGCAAAGGCCGATGGCCCACTTATCAGTGTTTTCAATGAGCGATGAGGCTTTTTCGTAATCGAAAAATTCCGTGCGATTGCCATCAATGATGGATTCTTCAACAGGAATCACGCGAAGTGCGGAGACCTGCTCATTGTTTGAAAAATTAGCTGCGTGCACAGACCCAAAGTATTCGTGAAAAAGATCTGCCATTTTCTTCTTGTTGATGTTGTCGTCGGTCCTCATCATGGTAAATTCGAATATTCCAATGGCTATGGGCCAGGGTATGTAATAGTACCGGCCATGGTCTTCGTTCCACATGTCCATAACAAGCCCTTTTCTGCACAAACTCTCCAGGATATTCTGCAGGCGGGTCTTTTCAATCTTGGTGATCTGTGAGATCCTTTCCAGCGTCGAGAGGGTGTAGGGCATTTTTATTACCACATCAGCCTCATCAGTGGTATAAAGCTCCTTCAGGATGCTATGCCAGGTTTCATTCCAGGGCGCCTTCACGTGCAGGTTGTCTATCTTCTCCCCCAGCTGATGATAGATCCCGCCTTTATCGGTAATATGCATAGCTTCTTCTCTATTAAACTAAAGAAATAATATTCCTATCATTGATCAATGCGCCGCGCCTTCATAATGTTCTCCATGAAATTGCTCACCTGCGCCTGAATGCCCTCCTTGGGCGTAATCCGCGAATCCATAAGATCATAGTCGATTACAAGAAGCGGAATTCCCGCATCCCGGCACTTTTCCCGGAGAACGCCACTCATTGCCTGGGTGTTCTTGCAGCCGATATGTCCAGCCACCCAGACCATATCGAGATCGAAATGTTTGACCATGTGGAAAATGTCGGGAAAATAATTCATCTCCGCAGGGCCCCGGGTGTGCCTGGCCATGGGCCCCTGCATGATGATGCTGCCGAGACTCTTCAGCATGGAATCGTGCGATGAGCTGTCGATGAAGGGTTGCCGGTTGAAGGACATGCTGTCGAGGATGAGACTGACGCCGTATGTCCTCTCCGCCCAGACCAGGAGGTCGACGTAGTGGAGCGTCGGGGGATTCCAGAGGAGGGCGCGGTATTTTTCCTGGGGGACGGCGCTGATGCCGGCTGCCAGATTTTTTTCCGTCAGTGATTTGAGCTCGGCTAAAAGCTTGATAGAAGTGTCGTAGCCCGGATTGATGTTGAAAAACCAGAGGTGGCTCATCCAGACGGCCTCGGCGGCCATGGGCGTCGGCCGGTGGCGGATCATGTCCCAGATATCGAGCTCCAGTTCCGCCATGGCGTTTCGCTTCTCGCAAATCTCCTTCAGGCGGTCCCAATCCATCCTTCCCGGTGTGTGTTCTTCCAACCAGGCAATCATGGCTTTCAGTTCGCCCGCGAAATAATCAAGAGCGCGTTCACTTTTGAAGTCAAAGGGGATATCCACCCAGTAGGCTGGTTTCTTCATTTGCTTTGCAATGACGGTGTATGATGACATGCCGCCGTCGCAGGGCATGTTGGACGACACGACGGCCAGAGCCGGGGGAAAGGCATTTTTCATGGCCATTCCGATGGTCGCTCTGGGCAGGCTGCATATATCGGGCGGAATGCCCTCATTTTCGGCTGCATCGAGGTATTTCTGCATGCTATCGGGCACGATCATGGGAAGAAGAATTCCTAGGAGCTCGGGCACCCAAGGCTGTAAGCCCATGGCGCGAAAGATCTCCGGGGGCAGGAGGTCTTCATGGAGGATCAGGTGATCCGACCGGTAGAAGATCCCTTCGAGAAGCTCAATCACGCCATCAACAACTCCACCGAGTACCATGGCGACGGCCGTGCGGTAATTTCCCGATCTTCCGTCCACCAACCGCTGGAGAAGAGAGTTGATTTTCAGTAAATCCCATAGCCAGGGATATCGCTTCAGATCCCGGAGCAAATCAAAGGGGCCGTGCTTTGCCGCCATGCGGCCGATATGCATCAGATTGATGGCCCGGTACTTGTTAAATTCAATATAATCGCTGAGACCGGGTTTTGTGGTTTCCATGATATCCTTCTCTATTTGCCCATGCTTTCGATAAACGCCTGAATGCGCGTCCGGAGCTGTCCCTCGCCGCCCAGCCGGTAATCCCGCTCCAGGCGCAGTACTGGAATCCCCGCTTCCCGGATGTAAGCAAAAAATGAAGCGACCTCCACACCCCAGGTATCGCAAAACTTCATAATCTGGATCACAACACCGTCCGCCCGGCATTCCCGGGCCAAAGAAACAATATCGTCCGCCCGTTCCCGGAAGGCTTCCATCATGCGGGAACAGGAGGTCTTTGTCAGATAATGCTTTGCAATTGCGGCAATGGGATCGCCCGTCTCCGGTATGGGCATCAGTCCGGGATAGGAACCCGTGCACAATCGATCTGCGACGACGAGGGCTCCCTGGGATTCGATGATGCCGATGTAGCCGGGATCGTCAAGGTGTCCGCCCACGAGAAGGAGCCGTGCACGGGAAGGCGGGAGCGGGGTGCGCGTCGGCAGGTCGTCAAGTATTTTTTTCAAGATGGGAATGAGTGCCTTTTTGGGCGAGACGCTGGCCGCAATGACCAGACGGTGATATTCCGTCCCTGTGATAGCGGGATGGTCACCTCTGCGGTGTTCACCGATTTCCCTGAGGATGGCGTTGAATCTGTTGTGTTCCCGGATCGCCTTTCCCAGCGACTCTGAACCCAGATCAACGCCAAATTTGTCCACCAATGCTTGGGCTAAAAGTTGAAGCTCCTCGGTGTACCAGGTGATGGCAGCATCGCCGGTCTTGTGGGGAACATCGAGAATGCGGGAGAAGCCGGGCCGTCGCAGATATTCGAGGTTGTCGTAAAGGCGGCGGAGATGATCGCAGCTGGCGGCAAAAACCCATCCCTGGAGAAAATCATAGCGCCCGTCCAGGGCAAACTCCAGAAGGCTTCGCGTGTAGGAGCAGATGACGGAGGAAAGATAATTGTCCGCCAGCTCCGTTCCGGCGATGCCGGGGGCGCGCATCCGGACGGGAAATAGCCCGTCCACGGAAAGCATGACTTCGGGGACATAGCTGCAGGAATAGCCGATGGGGATTTGTCCTTCATCCATCGCCTTCCGGACCAACTCATTGCACGGTGTCATCCAGCAGTTTTGAAAACCATTTGTCTATATCCATGCGAA
>CAVSCG010000004.1:0-8090 GCA_963726395.1 uncultured delta proteobacterium | reverse complement strand
TGAAACCTCCATGCCGAAGCATCGGCACAAATAAGCATGAAAATAGCTCTCATCATCATAGAAGATCCATCAGGGGAATAAGCCTATTTTCAGGGGAAATGCAGCATCCGGTAATTTTGATGGGTATCCAACATTTCAATTTATAAGCCGTATCTAATGGGTAATATTTTCTTGACATACAAGTCGGTTGTTGCTTAAGTACCTTATAATAAAAGTCATACATTATCAAAGATTCCCATTATTAATACAGTCTAATTGACCACGGAGAGTAATGAAAACTATTTATTTCGAGGTCAGTATTGCGAAAATTATCCTCACCAAACTATTGGCCAAGCCTTTCCCCAACGTCTATTATTCTTCCGTTTCGCCTGTGCAATACAAGGAAATCCCCTATCGGGATTTACCGGGGAGAAACTGGGTGCGAGTCAAGAACAGGCAGGCCGGAATCTGCGGCGCAGATATGTCGCTCTTTTTCGTGAACGCGGACCCCCGGATCACTATCGCCGCCCTGCCGGGTGTACCGCGAGCGTTTATGGGACACGAACTCGTGGGCACCGTCATAGAAACCGGGGCTGGTGTGGCCGACCTTGCGGTCGGCGACCGGGTGGTACTGCAGCGCTATCTTCCATGCTGCTCCATCAAGGAGATCGATCCCCCTTGCGCTCCCTGTCGGGAAGGAAACTACACCCTCTGTGAAAATTTTTCCGAAGGCGAAATGCCCGAAAATCTGGGTGCCGGATTCGGGGATCATTTTGTCGCGCATCGTTCCCAGTTGGTAAAGATCCCGGATTCGTTATCCGACGATACTGCGGTGATGATCGAGCCGACCTCCGTCTCCCTTCATGCCGTTATGAAGCGTCCGCCACAGAAGGGCGAACACCTTCTGGTCCTGGGCGCCGGTGTCATCGGATTGAATGTCATCCGGTTTGCACGCCTCCTTCAGCCAGATTGCTCAATTCATGTCATCGAGAAAGTTACTTTTAAGCAGGATCTGGCCAAACGGATGGGTGCTGATGTCATTCTGGAAGGTGATCCTTACGAGTCCGTGGCCAAACTTACCGGCGCACACCTCTACCGCGGCCCGCTGGGGAACAGTGTTCTGATGGGCGGCTTCGATCTCATTTACGACTGTGTAGGCCATTCGTCCACCCTCCATGACTCGCTCCGGTGGCTTCGGTCCCGCGGCGATTACGTCATGATCGGAAACCAGCTTGCCCCTGTACGATTCGACCAGACGCCAATATGGAACCAGGAGATCAACGTGACAGGCGTCAACGCGCATGGATGCGAAACGTATCAAGGTGAAAAAATCAGCAGCTTCGATCTGACCATCAGAATGATCACGCAGGGGATTGTGAATCTGGATGGATTTATCACCCACCGCTTTCCGCTTAAGGATTATCGCGAGGCCTTTAGGCGCATTCACAGCGGGAGGGAGAAGATCATCAAGGCCGTCCTGGTGAGCGAATAAGGCGGATCATCGGTCCAAGTGGCCACCGAGCGCCGAGTATCCATCAACAACCGTGAAGGAGCTTTAACATGCCGATTAACGAACAGGAAATCAGGGAACTAAAGCAGCATGCAAAACAGTTGCGGAAGGATATTATTGACGTCACTTTCTGGGCCGGTGGCGCACATATTGGCGGCGCCCTGAGCATGGTGGAGATTGTGATCCTGCTCTATTACAAGTATCTGCACATCGATCCCAACAATCCGGAAATGCCCGATCGGGACAGGTTCATCCTGAGCAAGGGCCATGCCGGTGTGGGATTTGCCCCGATGCTCGCCCGTCGGGGATATTTCGATTTCGAACTCTTAAAAGATTTCAACAAGTTCAACTCGCCTTTTGGGATGCATCTGGACGGGAACAAGGTCAAGGGCGCCGATGTCTCCACCGGTTCACTCGGGCACGGGCTATCCATGGCGGTCGGCATGGCGCTGGGGGCCAGGCTCAAAGGCCTTTCGTGGAGAACCTATTGCGTCCTGGGCGACGGCGAATGCAATGAGGGTTCCGTGTGGGAGGCGGCCATGGCGGCTGCCCACTATAAGACGACGAACCTGATCACTTTCGTGGATCGGAACAAATATTCAGTGGACGGCCCCACGGAGACAGTGATGGCCATCGAACCCTTTGCCGATAAATGGCGAGCTTTCGGCTTCATCGTCAAGGAGGTTGACGGCCACAGTTATGCCGCACTGTCGCAGGCCATCGAGGAGGCACAGGCGGAAAAGAAGGCGCCGGTTGTCATCATTGCGCACACGGTGAAGGGGAAAGGAGTCGATTTCATGGAGGATGATGTCCGCTGGCATTACGGCGGGCTTGATTCCGATAAAATTATCGAAGCCAAAAGGTATATCGAAACGGCCGTTATCGGGTGATAACGGCCACGTAACGTAACGCGAGCAATCACAGGGAGGTTATCATGGCGGTCGGATTGACATGGAATGTGTATGACGCAAACACAATGACCCAGGCGGAGATTTACGGCAGGGTCCTCTGCACGCTCGGAGAAGAAAACAGCGACATTGTCGGACTTTCGGCAGATCTGGCGAAATCAACCAAGATCGGCGAATTCGCCGCAAAATATCCGGATCGTTTTTTCAATGCTGGCGTTGCGGAGCAGAACATGTTCGGCATGGCTGCAGGCCTTGCCAAGGCTGGTCTGATTCCCTTCGTATCGACGATGGCCGTGTTCACCACTATGCGGGCGGCCGAACAGGTCCGGACCGATATCTGCTATCAGAATCTCAACGTTAAGATTATCGCGACTCACGGTGGCATTTCCTTCGGGCAGGCGGGGACCACGCATCAATGCACGGAGGACATCGCCATCACCCGCGCGATGGCCAATATGACGGTGATCGTTCCTGCCGACGGCATTGAATGTGCCAATGCCGTCAGGGCCTGTCTGGATCGTCCCGGCCCTGTGTACATCCGCATCGGGCGCGGCTTCGAGCCCAACTGCTATGCGACTGATGAATACGGATTCGAAATCGGGAAGGCCGTGGAAATGCACCCCGGCAACGACATCACATTGATCTGCTGCGGCATCACCGTACTCCAGGCGATGGAAGCGGCCAAGGTTCTGGAAAAAAGTGCCGGCATCAGCGTGCGAGTCATCAACATGCACACCCTCAAGCCTTTGGACGGCGATATCATCCGGAAGGCCGTCGCCGAAACGCGCCGGATCGTAACGTTCGAGGACCACAATATCTATGGAGGGCTGGGAAGCGCGGTGGCGGAAGTCGTCGCCGAATTTGGCAAATCATGCTCCTTCGCCCGGGTTGGCATCCCGGACTGCTTTTCCCTGGTGGGTTATCCCGAGGACCTGTACTGCCATTACAAGCTCGATGCCGACGGCATCATCGAAAAGGTGAAAGAGGTGCTGGGTAAAGACTTTGAGGATGACGACAACTGGGAGGACGGATTCTAACATGGCATCACACGAGGAAAAACTGGCGACGGGACTGTTTTTGCATGCGCTTTTTCCCCTGTTGAAAGTCGTCATGAGCGAAAACATGAGCATGAAGAAGAAGTTCGCCGGCGTCAACGCCAGCGTTCAATTCCTAGCGCGGGACAGCGAGGGCGACGTGGGCGCGTATCTGAAATTTACGGACGGCCGTCTGGACGTCGTCGGGGGGATATGTGCCAAGCCGGACATCGCCTTCTTGTTCAGTAGCATCAAAAGAATGAACGCCATGCTGGGCGGCAAACTTGCGTTGTTCAAAATCAGAGGTTTTTACAAGGTACCTCTGCTTCTTAAGGTGTTGGCGCTCCTGATGAACCTGACGCTCCTGATGCCGGCGGCCCGGCCGACCGACCCCGAGAAGAAACGGATGAAGGTCAAGCTGACACTCTACATGATGGCCGCATCACTCAGCCAGTTCAATAAGCTTGGCAATCCGGAAATCAGGAAATGGACCTCCACACAACCCGAGCGGATCTATCAGTTCTCGGTCGGCGGCCAGGAAGATATGGCGGCTTATCTGCGCATTAAGGCGGGGAAAACACAGGCCGGACCGGGCCTTTATACGAAGCGGCGCCCCTTTGTGCACATGAAGTTCCGGAGCGTCGATGACGCGCTTCCCATCATCCTCAATGACGTAAACATGGTCGTCGCGGTTGAAAAAGGCTATCTATCGTTGGAAGGATCTCCTGAATATGCTCGGGATATCGGCAACTTCATGATGCAAATCCAATCTCTTATCATGTAATAGGCGAGGCGGAGCCGAACGGACCCGCCGGAAAACGACAGGAGAATCATGATGGCGGAATCAGACAGAATCCTAGGTATAACAGGGACCTTCGGTTACATCGGCAAACGGCTGGTTAAGCGTCTGTACGGCGATACAGTTTTCCGGAAAATCATCTGCACGGACATCCTGCCACCGCCGGAGACACTTCCGGAAAAATTTGAGGTTCATCGCTGCGACATCAGGGACCGGGAGCGGCTGCCTGCCGTCCTTAAGGAAGGAGCCGTCGATACACTGATTCACCTCGCGTTTATCGCGAACCCGACCCGCGATCCGGGCTTCGAGTACGATGTCGATGTCAACGGTACAAAAAATGTACTCGACGCCTGCAAAAGGCTGAAGATCAAAAAGCTGGTCGTGGCGAGTTCGGACTGTGCCTACGGATTCTTCGAGGGGACGCCAGATTACCTCACGGAGACCGCACCAGTGAGGTCCACGCCCGGTTTCCCCTACTCGGAAAACAAGGCGACCATTGAAAAGCTGCTTGCTGATTTCATGGCCGACACGCCGGAATGCGCCGTCGTGATCATGCGCCCCTGTATCGTGATGGGGCCTTCTGCCAATAACACCACCTCCAAATCCATGAAGGATCCGGTCATCATCGGCGTGCGAGGATACGACCCGATCATGCAATTCGTCCATGAGGACGATGCCGCTGAGGCCTTCTACCTCGCGGCCGTGAAAGATGTGCAGGGCGTCTTCAACCTCGCAGCGGATAAGGGGCTGCGTTACTCGGCGCTGGCCAAGGTGCTGGGAAAACCAATGATCTCGCTACCGGTCTGGCTGATCTATCCCCTGGTAGAAATGCTCTACCGCCTCCGCATCGTGCCGTTCGGGAAAGCACAGTTGGATTATATCCGCTACCCGCTGTCGATGGATGTAGAGAAAATCGGCCGGGTGATGGGATTCAAACCGAAATACGCGACTCAGGAGACCCTCCGGACATTGATGCCTAAACCGTAAAGGTGCATTTTAGGCTTTAATGGCTGCGATGCTGACTTTCAAATGGTTATCATTGATTCTCAGCCATGAGGCCAAATGCGGACTCGTAGATGCAAGCGCCAACATTAACGAGGCCTAATTTGCCGGTGTTTGCAAAGTCAAATCTGGGAAGGGAGTTACAATAGCGATGGAAGGTTGGACGGAAGAGGAAATAAAAGACAAGAACTTAATGGCACCATGCGGCCTGTATTGCGGCGCCTGCGGTGTTTACATTGCAACAAGGGATAAGAACGAAAAATTCAAGGAGGTCATGGGCAACCTCTATCAGACAAAAACGGAAGATACAGAATGTTACGGCTGCATGCAAAGCGAACCGCCAAAAAAGCTCTACGGCTATTGCACCATGTGCGCGATCAGGAATTGTGTCCGGGGGAAAGGTTATTACTCCTGCCATCAATGCAGCCAGTGGCCATGCAGCATGATAGAAAATTTCGGTCTGGCCACAGGTCTTCGGGTAATGAAAAGGGCTATCCCTTTATGGCGTGCCAAGGTAGCCGAACTGGGGGATGAGAAGGGCAGCGTGGAATGGGCGCGGGAGGAGTTGGAGCGGTATCACTGTCCTGCCTGCGGAAAGCCGCTTTTCAGAGGAGCAAAGCGCTGCCGGGCCTGTAAGGCGGAGGTCGCCGAGGCGCTGGATGGAACGTTGTAAATCCGCGCAAGGATAATCTGATCGAAACTTTGTTTTAGAATCAGAAGAAGCGTTTAGGCGTCTGGCTTATTCAAAGAGATAATTTATGCACTATAATCATCGATGGAAGATGAATATGATGTAATTGTTGTTGGTGCAGGGTTCGGGGGGCCGGTCGCCGCTAAGAAATGCGCCGATGCCGGGTTGAAAACCTTGATGATAGAAAGGTCTGAAAACGTCGGGGAGAAAGTGATTTCTGGTCTCACCATACCAATATACGGATTCCTCTTCGGCCCTGCGTTCATACGTGACGGAAATCCTCCTATAGAAAGGCCGGTAGACGGTATAATCAACTATATTATAAAGGACATTGAAAAAGGTGATATAGATATTGATGACTCTTTAAAGATACCAAAGCCCTTTTCGCCCATCTATGCCTTTGGTTATAACGCATACTGCAAACCATTTTGTGAATGGGAAGTACGCAAGGCAATAGAAGCAGGAGCAGAACTCAGGACATCTACGGTAGTGACAGACGTCATCATGGAAGCCGGGTGTGTAAAAGGCGTCATTACGGAAACCGGAGAGAAGATCCGGTCGCGGATTGTGATAAATGCAGAGGGGTCTCAGGGGCTGGTGGCAGTCAAGGCAGGGGTTCGTAAAAGATATCCACCAGAGACGATCTCACTAGCAGATGTCTATGACTATGAAATGCCGAAGGACAAATTAGATGAGATTTTCGGTTTTTCAATACGGTTCTGCTGGGGCTGGGACGAGCAAAGGTGTGCACCCCCGCTGGGTCATGGAAATGGACTTATGGTCTGGCCCTACAGGAATAGCATCCATTACATGCATGACCAATGCCTCCGTATGGATTTTTCCAATGTTCCCAACCTCAGCAAGATGTTGGCGGAATATCATGATAACATCACTTCAAAACTACCTTGGTGGAAGGAAGATGTGGCACCCCATGCACGGCTCAGGGCACACATGTGGGAAGGCTTTGAAATTTTCGTGGGCCTGAATCAGGAACTCCGGTCCATGCCGAACCATACTGACTGTATGATACTGGTGGGTGATGTCGCAGGATTGGAAAGTACGGAACTCTGTGATGGAGTACCTCAAGCATGGATCTCCGCCGATATAGCGGCTGATGTTGCCATTGAGGCGCTGAAGGCAAACGACACCTCACGTTCGTTTCTTTCGAGATATGACAAAAAGATAAAAGCCCATTCAATACTCCAGTGGTCCATATCGGGCACAAACCGCTTCAATCTGAGATATGCACAGAAGGAACACGACCTCAAGAAACTAAAAAAATCCATACATAATGGTTGGGGCCTTGGCGCGCTAACACACCTTTCAACACCTCTTATAAAAACAATATGTCAACATATCATAGTAAACCCATTGATCCTCATAAAGTGGAGAAAGATGTTTCACCGCTATTATTTCAACTGGCACCATGGACGATTCGATTATTCAGAATTACCTGCAAGTTCAGGAAAGGAATGGAAAGGCTGGAAGGGTGATGCGCGGTTCCCCGCATGGTTCAGACCGGGGAAGGTCTTTACCGTGATAATCATTCCCCCTATTTGGATACTGGCCATACTGTTATTTCCACTTGCGGGAACGCTGAATATCGCCATGAAGATTATTTTGCCTGTAATTGAACCCGTCTATTCAGGCCTGCTAAGGATTTCTGCACCATTGGCAGGATGGTTGAGTCGGAGAAAGGTGGATCGTTTGACAAACAGCAATCCTTCATTTTTTGAGGTGTGATTATGAGTATGACTGCACAAACAACAAGGGTTTCACAGAAATACCCCGGAGTTGAATGGGTTGATGGAACTGGTAATTTTATCACTGTTGATACCGTAAAATGCAAGGGGTGTGGAAACTGTATGAAGGTGTGTCTCGCGAGCTGTTATGAAATGGCCGAGGGAAAGGCCAAAATAAAGGATCTGGATTTGTGCATGGAATGTGGATCTTGTTGGTATGTTTGTGCCGAAGAGGCAATAGTGTTCTCATGGCCCAAAGGGGGAACGGGGTTCAGAACCAAGTGGGGATAAAGTCCTTGCTTCGTAACAAATAATCAAAAGATTCTCTTAATTCCACGATAATAAATATTAAATCTTGACCAAGAATTAAAGTTCAGACTGACTCAGAAATTGATTGATGTCTTTTGCAGACTAAATATTTCTTC
>CAVSCG010000003.1:0-4609 GCA_963726395.1 uncultured delta proteobacterium | reverse complement strand
TGCGTCGTTGATTCAGGAAGGTTTGATGGCCGGTAAAGGCTTCAATATATAGACAGAAACCAATTAAAATTGAGGAGGTAGTTTTTTATGAAGAAAATGGTATGGTTAAAAGCGGTTGCATTGGCAGTCATGTTGTTGTTACCGCTCGCGGTCACAGTTCCCGTACAGGCGGCGGCAAAGAGGCATTGATCCCATTGTCTCTACGGATTGGCTTGAGAAAAACCTTAACAATCCGAATCTGGTCATTGTTGATTTACGGAAAGTTGAAGAATACAAGACAGGCCATGTTCCGGGTGCCGTCAATGTTTTTTACGGATCCTGGGCCATCAAGAAGGGTGAACTGCTCAACGAATTGCCGTCTATAGATGATCTGGCAGAGGTAATTGGCGGCGCCGGCATCGGGACAAATTCCCTGGTCGTTCTTGTTGACAAGGAGAAAAAGTTCCCGATCAATTCGGCATGACCCGTGTAGCCTGGACATTGAAGTATGCCGGTGTCAACAACGTAGCCATCCTGAACGGCGGGCAGAACCAGTGGGTCATAGAAAAAAGAGCATTGTCGCAGGATATGGTGATACCCAAAAGCAAAGCCTTACAAAGCGGCATGGAACAAGAATCTTTTTGTGGACAAATCTACTGTTGGTTGCCAAACTGGGCAAAGCCACAATTATTGGATACACCGCGCGCCTGGCTTCTATGAGGGAAAAGAAAAACTCGCCTTCGTGCCGAAACTCGGCCGGATCAAAGGAGCGGTTAATCTGCCGGTTGGCCAGCATCTATACGGTGGAAGGTCTGTATAAAGATAAGGCGACGCTCCGCCTCATTAGCGGCAAAGGCAACGGGAGGAGATCTGGATAAAGAGTATATTCTTTATTGTGACACGGGAAAAACTTGCACGTCCTGGGCCTTCGTCATGACGGAGCTGCTTGGATATAAGGACGTAAAGGTTTATGACGGGTCCTCCATGGAATGGCTTGCAGATCCGAATGCGCCGATGGAACCCTAACTGTATAAAAAGGTAAAGCCTCAATATTACAGGCGAGCTGAAGCCCGGCGGTGAACCCGCCGGGCTTTTCTTTTTTCAGCAAGTTAGCCATCGTCAGAAACACAAAGAAAAAAATGTCATTGTAAAAAATCGCTGAACCACCGCTTAGAGCTATTCGGATCTACTGTTTTGCACTATCTTATTAGAATGTGCTAAAGGGTTAGATGAATTCCTCACCCATCGTGAGTTGGGGAAGTAAGCGATGTGCGAACTGGAAAAGAGTTTATGGCGTTACTTTGGATTAATAATATTTCACTGGGTTTTGGCGGGCCGCTTTTGCGCGACAGCGCGTCACTGCAGATTGAAGCGGGTGAACGCATCGGGCTTCTGGACGAAACGGATCGGGAAGTCCACCCTCATGAAACTGCTGCACGGCGACATTGTGCCGGACAAGGGTGAGATTACCCGCGATAAAAATTTTCGGCTTGCCGTTATGCCGCAGGATATTGAAGATTTGCCGGGTACACTATGATGCAGTTGCTTCCGGCGGTCAGGGGCATCTGGATTTGTTGCGGGAATATCAGATCTGACCGTGCAGTTAACCAACGGCGGCGATCAAAGCATGGTGAATAAAATAGAACAGCTGCATCGTAAACTGGAGACAGCGGACGCCTGGCAATATCACCAGAAAGTGGAGAGGGTGATTTCCCGCACATCGCTGGATGAAAACGCGGAGTTTCGGCTGCTGTCCGCAGGATTGAAGCGCCGGGTTTTACTTGCGCGGGTGCTGGTTACTGATCCGGACATATTGCTTTTGGATGAACCCACCAATCATCTGGATATTGCATCCATCCTCTGGCTGGAAGAGTTTTTGCAAAATTACAACAAGACCATCATGTTCGTCACGCACGACCGGACGTTTCTGCAAAAAATCGCCACACGCATTGTGGAAATCGACAGGGGAAAACTATTCTCCTTTTCCTGCGACTACAAGACTTATCTCGAAAGACGGCAGGCCATGCATGAGGCTGAAGAAAAAGAGTGGCAAACCTTCGATAAAAAACTGGCTAAGGAAGAAGTCTGGGTTCGGCAGGGCATCAGGCAAGACGCACGTGCAACGAGGGACGTGTGCGAGCGCTTCTGGCCATGCGCGAGGAGCGATCACGCAGGCGTGAGCGGGACGGTAACGTTAAGCTTGCCGTTTCGGAGGCCGAGCGCAGCGGCAGGTTGGTGGCCGACGCCGAAAAAATCAGTTTTGCCTATGAGAATAAAAAGATCATCGATTCGTTTTCCACACGCATATTGCGCGGCGATCGGGTCGGCATTATCGGCCCCAACGGTTCCGGTAAGACCACACTGCTCAAAGTCTTGCTGGCAGAGTTGCCCACATCAGGCGGAAAGATCAAACTTGGCACAGGGATTGAGCTTGCCTATTTCGATCAACTGCGCGCGCAGTTTGAAGAGAGCAAATCCCTGAGAGACAACATTGCTGACGGTAATGATACCGTTTTTATCAATGTAGACGACATCGTTGGCTACCTGCAGGATTTTCTATTTCCGCCCGAACAGATCCTTGCGCCGGTTGCTTCTCTTTCCGGCGGCGAACGGAACAGACTTCTCTTGGCTAAACTTTTTTGCACGCCGTCCAATGTTCTGGTGCTTGATGAACCGACGAATGACCTGGACACGGAAACGCTGGAACTTCTGGAAGATCGTCTTCTGGAATACGGTGGCACGATTTTGCTTGTCAGCCACGACCGGACGTTTCTGCTCACCGTTGTCACTTCCACGATTGTGCTGGAAGGGGAAGGGCACCTGAAGGAATATGTGGGCGGTTATGATGACTGGCTCAGGCAACGCTCGGCAATAGCGGATTCGTCCAAGGCAGCACCCAAAAAGGCAAAGGCCAAAAAGGAAAAACAACTCAGAGAAAAAAGTAAATTGTCTTTCAAAGAAACGCAGGAACTCGAAGAGTTGCCGCCAAGAATCGAGAAGATGGAAAAAGTGAAAGCGGAGTTTATGAAATTGTTGAATTCTCAGGATTTATATAAAACCAACAATCCTGCCCGTGTGCTGGATGTAAACAATCAGCTGGCAGTTCTAGAGGTGGAGTTGACGGCAGCCTACGACCGCTGGGATGAGTTGGAGGAAATGGCGGCCAGATTTGCGAATACGTAAAAAAAGAGGAACACCTTATGAACCTATTCCAATATGAACTTTCCCCGTCAGCTGGAAGTGGATGGCAGTGCGGAAAAATTCGTGAAGCTCTGACAGTTCGGAAAACCAGGCTTTGGCCGGAAGGTAAAATGGAAGTGCCTGTGCTGAACATAAGCGAAACGCTCACCGGCGCAATTAAGAAGGCTAGGTTGCAAAGACGCGTCCGCTTCGGGTTTGATGATATTTTTGACAAGCTTGCCGCTGAAAAAAAAGGCATCAATGAATTGCTGCAAAAGACGAAATCGCAGCAAAAAAATCGAATCTCACGTCTGCTTTTGTTTTCCAATGACGGTGCGGAGCGCCTCTATCGCCACATCGAGCAGGCCCTCATCGAACACCATCTCCGTATCCTGGGCTGCCAATTAGACGTTGACAGTAAAAAATTGGGACAATTGATCACTGGCAGCAGCGCCGGCGTTAAAGTCATCCTGGTTGAGCACAAGGACGCGGTATCCGACGTTTTGCGTTCGCTTGTTGTTAACAGGGAATAGTTGGTGATCAGCTAATAGCCTGCCGTTAAATAGTTAAACCTAACTATACTTTTCATCGGAAGTGGATACTATTTATCCAGTTGGATATTCAAGACGGATATTTCTGAACCATTATTCTCCGCAAAAGCTTGGAAGGTTATAAGCGTCTAATCCAAACATTATTAAATAATCGAATAATATTAATATCATTTTACGTCATCGTTTGTCTGGCACGGTATATGCGATATATGCAATCAACAGCGACACGCATGAAAGGAGAATATAAAGATGAAAAAATTAACGATGATATTTGTTACAGTGCTGATGGTTGCAGGACTATCGGCTTCTGCATTGGCTGATCCAGGCTGGTCAAACGGAAACAGATACGGAAATCGTGACAGGTATGAGCGCCCCCAATATCAATACGACCATCGTGATTATCGTGACCATCGGGTGGCTTATCGACAACGCGTTGTTGAACGCAGGGTGCCTGTGCGACCGCCTGAACCATTTGTGCGTGTTGTTCGACCGCATGTGCCGATCTTCACCTTTTTATTTCCGCACATGAGCATTCAGATTCGTTAGGAAAGTTGGCCAGGTTTTCGAGAAGATCGAGGGGGCAGCGTTTATTTGACGCTGCCTCCCTTAAAGATCCTATTAGTGCATAAACATAATGAATAGAAGATAATCTCAGCCGTCTGCGGCACGACGCCGGACATAAAAAAATAGGGATAGGAACGGTTGTGGATTATGGATTTGGATTCCAGCAGCCGAACTGAATCAGCCTTTGGCTTTTCTTGTAAGTATAAAATTTGCAAACATTTTAGGAAGCGGTGCGCGGATGACCATTTCTTTTTTGGTCTGTGGGTGCAAAAAGACCAGCCTGGCGGCATGCAATGCTGATCGCGGCAGCACAAGGCGCTCTTCCAGTTCGGGTG
>CAVSCG010000002.1:0-135238 GCA_963726395.1 uncultured delta proteobacterium | reverse complement strand
GCCCGCTGGGCTGCTCCGGCTGAGTTTTTCGTTAGTGCGCCAAGCGCAGCTTGGTGCTTCTTATAGAGTGAAAGTCTTTATCGGGCAAAGCCTAACCAGCAGCCCGTACCGAGTGTTGCGCTGAAGAGTAACTGGATAGGACAGGAGGCGAACAATAGTTATGAAGCGTACACAGGGAACATTGCAGGCCGTAGGGGAGACGTACCTCCCTAAAGCAATTCAGCCCCGTTAGAGTAACAAAGCAGTTGGCGACTGTTTAACGACCAGGAAGCCAGAACGAAGGAATCGCGAAAGATAGATGGTGAGATTCCGGAGGGACTGCCGGGGTCCAAGAGCGTGGCATGTAATGAGAGAAGCATCAGGAACTTGGGAGACCCATCAGCCTCCTCGAAGTAGAGGTAGGACGACTCAACCAAAAGGAGAGCATCCGAAGGGCTATAGGGGAGTCAGATCATCTCATAGTACTCAGAGACGGTAAAGCCGATCACAAGGGGAAGGGGATGACAGTATTGCGTAGCCCGCAAAGGAAACATATGCCGATAAGAAGGCTCGAACAACATGTGCCAACCTCACTGAGGGGGATAGCAAAAAGAGCAAAGGAAAATTCAAAACACAAATTCGGTAACCTCTACAGCCTTTTGAATGAGGCAAATCTGCGCTGGTGCTTTCCACAGCTCAACCGGAAAGCCGCACCCGGCGTAGATGCAGTAGATTACGAAACCTATGAAAACAATCTGGAAGCGAACATCAGCAATTTGGCAGAAGAGCTGAAAGAAAGGGAAGTATAAAGCCAAACTGGTACGCAGACACTATATTCCCAAAATCGGAGGCACGTCGACCACTCGGAATACCCGTTGTAGGCGACAAGGTTTTACAGACAGCAGGAGCGCAAATACTATCAGCGATATATGAGCAGGACTTTCTGGAATGCACGCATGGCTACCGGAGAGGCAAAAGGCCGCAGCGCGCAGCACTGGAACTCAGTAAGCGACTCCATCGGGGCCGCTACGGCTGGATGGTGGATGCGGACATTAAAGGATTCTTCGACAACATTGACCATGAGTGGCTGATGAGGATGTTGGAGCAGCGGATCAATGATCAGAGGTTTCTTCATTCATACGGAAGTGGCTAAAGGCCGGAATACTTGAAGAAGATGGACAAATCATCTATCCGATAACCGGGACACCTCAAGGAGGCGTCATCTCCGCCGTACTGGCCAATATCTATCTGCACTATGCACTCGATTTTGGTTTGAGAGCGTTGTGAAACCACAATGCGAGGGAGACGTCATGCTGATGCGGTATGCAGACGATTTTGTATGCTGCTTTCAGTTACGGGGATTGTCAACGGTTTTATAAAGGCTAGGCTAACGCTTAGGGAAATTCAAGCTTGAACTCTCGGCAGAAAAAACACAAATGATTAAGTTTACCCGCTTTGAGACGAAGAACAATGAGTCATTCGACTTTCTCGGGTTTGAATACCGATGGGCGACAAGCAGAGCAAGGAAACCCCTGATGAACATGCGCACGGCAAGAAGAAATTCAAGACGGCCCTGACGCGATTCTTTCTTGGATCAAGGAAGAACGATGCAAAATGGGCACGTTTGACATCCTCGGCAAGCTGCGACAGAAATTGCAAGGGCACTGGAACTACTATGGTGTCAGCGGCAACATGAGATGCTGAGTCGATACTACCGAAAGTAAGTAGGATCATGTTCAAATGGTTGAATCGGCGGAGTCAGCGCCAGAGTTATAACTGGCAGGTATTCAGCGATATGCTTAACTACTTTAAGATTCCGAAACCACGGATCATAGGGTATTGGAACTAAACAACGCTTTTGTACGAAGCGAGCAATACTGAAGAGCCCGGTGCGGAAAAACCGCACGCCGGGATCTGTGAGGGGGCTGTCGGGCAACCGGCAGGTCTACCTCGATGCAATGAAGAATGATGAGAATCGTTTATATCCGGGTCCATTTTGAAGGAATACGCAAATCACTCCTTGGAATTATTGAAAAAATATGTATATTAAAAAAAAGGTTCCGATCATGGCGGGTGTTCATAAAATTGGGTCAAATCGGGCAGGCCGGGGTGATCGAAACCATTCCCCGATGAGCAGGAGCGGGAAGGGTGAAACTTTAAAACTCGGAGGTTCATAGTGCCGGTAGATGTAGCGCCTGAAAAAATTCCGGTCGTCTTATTGTATAATGTTGATCCATACTGGACGCAGGTAGAAAAAGAGGAGGTCATCAACCTTTCGACTCAACTCGGCCACGCATTGATCGAGGTGGGTTACCCCATTGTCTTCGTTCCTGTCGCCGATGATGATATCGCCAACCATCTCCATTCTTTTCATCCTTCAGAACATATTGTTTTTAACTGGTGCGAAAACCTTCCAGGCCTGGAACACAGCGAGTGGCTTGTGGCCAAACGGCTCGAGATGCTCGGTTTTACCTTTACCGGCGCCGATTCAGAGACTCTGGCCCTGGCTCAGGATAAATATCGGGTCAAAGTTTTGCTGGAACAGGCCGGCGTTCCGACGCCCGCATGGCGGATAGTGCATCATGCCGGGCCATGCGACTGGAATCGTTTCCCGGCTATTGTCAAGCCAATGAACGAACATTGTTCCGCAGGCATCACCCGCGACGCTGTTGTGCTCAATCCTATGGAACTGGAAAATCGGATCCCCTTTATTCTGGAGACGTACAATCAACCGGCTCTGGTCGAAGACTTTATCGACGGGCGCGAATTTCATGTGTCCGTCTGGGGAAACGAAAAACTCACCGTGCTGCCCGTTGCAGAAATGGACTTCTCTTTTTTCAAAAACATCAAAGACCGGCTTTGCACGTATGATTCCAAATTTATTCCCGGCTCCGACTCCTATGAAAAAATTGAAACGCTACTGCCCGCGCCACTCACCCGTGAAGAGAAACTGGCGCTGGAAAAGGTATGCTGTGATGCTTATCGGGCTTTGGGATGCAGGGATTACGCCCGTCTGGACATCCGCCTGCGGGATAACATTTTTTATGCTCTAGATGTAAATCCCAACGCGGACATCAGCCATGATGCCAGTATGGCCTGCGCCGCGGAAGTTGCGGGTATCTCTTACGGGCAGATGGGAAGCCTGTTTGTTCGCCTGGCCGCTCACCGTCACCCCGTTTTTGGCAAAATGACAGAATTACAGGATACGGAAAGAAAAAAAGCTGCCGTCAAACGGTCCCGCGTCAAACGGACATCCTCCTTTAAAACATCCCGATCCACCTGAGGAAGCCACACAATTTTTAGAGGGAGTTTTATTTCCAATCGGCGTCCGTAATTGTATGATTTAATGATAATCCCTTGATGTTTAAGAGAAATTCGAGGCCATCCCGTTTAAAAAAATATTCCACTTCTGATTCCAAAGATGGTATAAGATCGCACTTCGAAAAAACAGCTCAGGGAGCGTTTTGTGACTAAAAGCTTTAAAATTCAAAGTCTTCTCGATAAACAGGTCATTATTCTGGACGGGGCAACCGGTACCGAGCTGCAGAGCAAAGGAATGCCGGCAGGTGTCTGCCCGGAAATCTGGTGCCTGGAAAATCCAACGGTTATTCAGGATGTTCATGCGTCCTATCAAAAAGCTGGCGCCCAGATTGTCTATACCTGCACCTTCGGCGCGAATCGGTTCAAGCTCAAACAATACGGCGTTAAAAAAGATGTGTATTCGGTGAATCTGGAACTGGCGCGCCTGGCCAAACAGGCTTGTGGGAAAAAAGTGCTGGTTGCCGGTGATATCGGCCCCACCGGTTTATTTATCGAGCCTTTTGGCCCGCTGGCGTTTGAAGAAGCGGTGGACGCTTTCAAGGAACAGGCCCGCGGTCTGATCGACGGCGGCTGTGATCTAATCGTGATCGAAACCATGATTGATATTCAAGAAACACGCGCAGCCTTACTGGCGGTGAAAGAGCTTTCGGATATCTTTACCATGGTGTCCATGACGTTTGAAAAAGACGGTCACACGCTGGGCGGTACTCCGCCTGTGTCTGCGCTCATTACTTTGCAGAGTCTGGGTGCGGATGTCGTGGGCTGCAATTGCTCCGCCGGTCCCGAACAAATGGTGGAATTTCTCGCTGCGATGAAGCCATATGCGACAGTCCCGCTTTTAGCCAAACCTAATGCAGGTATGCCCCGGCTCGAAGGTTTAAAAACCATTTTCGAAATGGATGCCAAAACATTTGCCTCTTACGCCCGCAAGCTTATGGCGGCGGGCGCCAACCTGCTGGGTGGCTGCTGTGGAACGACGCCGGATCATATTGCCGCATTGGCCAAAGCAGTCGGGCGAAGAAAACCGTTAAAACCTCGCCGTGCGTCGCTTGCCGCGCTGAGTTCAGCGCGGAGTTTTTTGCATCTGGATGAGAATCAGCCTCTGTTTGTCGTCGGAGAAAGGATCAATCCCACCGGGAAAAAAGCCCTGCAGCAGGAGCTGATGGAAGGCAAAATGTCCATCATCCGCCAGATGGCTCAAGAACAGGAAGCGCAGGGAGCCTCCCTGTTGGACGTCAACGTCGGCCAACCGGGCATTGATGAAGTTCAAACAATCAAAAAAGTGATTGGACTTTTATCCACTTCGACCCGGTTGCCGCTGGTGATCGATTCATCCAGGGTAGAAACCATTGAAGCGGCGCTCCGGATTTATCCAGGCCGGATGCTGATCAATTCCATTTCCGGCGAAAAAGAAAAGCTGACCAGGCTCTTGCCGCTTGCCGCGAAATACGGGGCGATGTTTATCCTGCTGCCGTTAACCGACGGTGACATTCCGCACACGGCCAAAAAACGCCAGGCGGTCATTCAGGAGATTTTCCAGAAAGCGCAAAAGTTTGGTCTGACCAAAGATGATTTTGTCGTTGACGGCCTGGTGATGGCGGTTGCCTCCGACGCCGAAGCCGGCCAGGGAGACGCTGGCCACGGTGAACTGGTGCCGGAAAACTTTCAAGAGCAAAACCATTCTCGGACTATCCAATGTGTCTTTCGGTATGCCGGGGCGTCCCTGGCTCAATGCCGACATTTCTGGCCATGGCGCAGTATTGCGGTCTCACGATGGCGATTGCCAATCCGGCAAGCGTGGAATTCATGAATGTGAAAAAAGCGGGAGATTCACTCATTGCCAAAGAAAAGGCAGCCCTGCATTTTATTAATCATTTTTCCCAGCAGCCAGCGGCCGAACTGCCCAAAAGCGCCGGGGCCGATGTTTTGCCCGAGGAAAAAGTTACCGCGGCCATTTTGGACGGAGACCGGGATCATATTGCGTCCTTAATCGAAGCGGTTCTCAAAACAGGCCGGCCGGCCAACCGGTTGGTTGATGAAATTCTGATTCCGGCTATTGTGCGCGTGGGAGATTTATACGAAAAGAAGATTTATTTTCTGCCACAATTGATGGCCGCGGCGGAAGCGATGAAAAAAGCTCTGGCCTACCTGGACCCGTATCTGAAAAAAGCGGCTGCCGCCGAAAAGGGCAAAGTACTGCTTGCCACCGTTCGGGGCGACATTCATGACATCGGGAAAAATATTGTCGCGCTGCTTTTGAGAAATTACGGATATTGTGTTATCGATCTGGGCAAGGATGTTCGAGACGAGGTTATTATTGAGGCGGCCAAAAAAGAGAAACCGGATGTGATCGGTCTTTCTGCTCTGATGACCACGACGATGGTCAACATGAAAGAGATCATTGCGATGGCCCGGGCTCAAGGGATTCAAACGGATTTCCTTGTCGGCGGCGCGGTGGTCACGGAAGCCTATGCTGCATCCATCGGCGCATCCTTTGCAAAAGACGGCGTGGCAGCTGTTAGAGTCGTTGATCAATTGATAAAAAAGTAATTTTTTCTCCATGATGACTGAAAAACAAAACAAATTATTAGGCATTTGCGCATCGCTTCTGCTGCACGCAGTGGTGGCGGTCATTTTGATTTTCAGCGTGTCAGCTACGGCGATGATCGCGCGAGACCCGGGTAAACTTGATTTTGTGTGGGTATCGCTCTCTACCAAGGATAAAATCTCTTTTTCGCCTGTCGAAGAAGAGAGCAGTCAGAAAACACAATCAACGGCAACCCGGACCAATCGAATGCCGGAAATATCGGCAACTCAGAATTTCCGTGTGGAATCCGGAAGCACTACTCAAGTGTCCGAAACGGCTGCTGACGACAAAACGATAGCTTTCCCATGGGCTGAAACAGTCGCCTATGCCTCGGCAGGCAGTCATTCCCCGGTTTCCGACGCAGGCGGGCAGACGGTGGCGTCAGGTGTGGCGCCTGCCTTTTCCAACGCCTACCCCCTGTACAGGGAAAATCCGTCGCCCGGTTACCCGGAAATGGCGCGGCAGCAGGGCTATGAGGGCATTGTGCTGGTTCAGGCTGAAATTCTGGCGGATGGACGCGTCGGCAAGGCCGTTATCAGTAAATCGTCCGGTTATGCCATTCTGGATCAAACCGCGATCAAAGCGGTGATGGCCTGGAAATTCGAACCGGCTAAAAAGTCGGGCATCCCTTATAAAACGTGGGCGGAATTGCCCATCAAATTTGTTTTAAACGATCGTCTTTCTTAGTCGTGAAAATTGTAATGGGAGGAAATATTGATGTCGATAGATAAGAGTGTGGTAAAGGAACGTCTCGGTGAAATCATCCTGGAGCGTTCCTTTAAATACAGTGACAATCCGCCTTTCACACTGGCCTCGGGCCGACAGAGTAATTTTTATTTTAATTGCAAACCCACCACGCTCGATCCGGAAGGGATGAATCTGATCGGTGAGGTTATTTTTGATATGATAAAAGACGCGCCGGTCACCGCGGCGGGAGGCCTCACGCTGGGCGCCGACCCGATCGCCAATGCGCTCGCCGTCATTTCCTATCAGCTGGGCAAGCCGGTCAAAGCATTCATTGTCCGCAAAGACGCGAAGGATCACGGCACGAAAAGCGCCATTGAGGGCAACGTCACGTCGGGTGAAAAAGTTGTGATTATTGACGATGTGATCACCACCGGCGGTTCCACGATTACCGCCATCGACCATGCCCGTAAGGCCGGGCTGGTCATTGACCGTGTGATTACGCTGATTGATCGCGAAGAAGGCGGCAGAGAAAATATTCTTCAGCATGTTGATTTTGTGCAGTCTGTTTTCACCCGAACTGAAATCATGGCGTTACGCGCGCAGAAGTTGGCCAGTCATCATGTGTAAGGAAAGATTCATCGTTTTGCGTTATCTGTTGTTGCCGCTGTTCTTCTCCATTGCTGTCTGCACCGGTGCTTTTGCGGCCATTATTCCCGTCACCAAATTTCAATCTGCGGAAATGCCGGGCGGAGCGCCCGCCGGCTGGGCTGTAGAGAAAAAAATTGGTGTGCCGTCGCTGAAGATGGAGAAAGATGGAGAAAACTATTATTTGCGCTTAATGTCGAACGGCAACTCCTCTTTTGGCGTTCGCACGTCGGCGCGGGTTAATGTTAAAGAATTTCCGATTATTTCATGGCGCTGGAAAGTCAATAAGATGCCCATCGGGGGCGATGTCCGCAAGAAAACGGCCGATGATCAGGCCCTGCAAGTTTATGTCGCTTTTAAAGAAACAGGATTCCCGGCGCTCCTGAACACGCCTGTGATCGGCTATATCTGGGATAATGAAGCGCCCAAAGGTTGGAGCGGCCGCAGCACACAAGTCGGCGGCGATAAAATGCGATACATCGTTTTGAGAAATAAAACCGACAAAACAGGCCAGTGGTACACGGAACGCCGTAATATTTACGAAGACTACAAAAAGCTTTTCGGCGATATTAACGACGGTGAGCCACTGGGAGTAACCACCGGTGTGCAAGTTCACATCAATACGCAGCGAACGAAGACTTCCGCCGATAGCATGATTGCTGAAATATACTTCAGCAGCGAGACGAGGGATGTTGCGGTAACGGAAGCCGCCAAGGAAAAAATCGTCGCCAGAAAGCCTGTGATCTCCATGCCCAAACGGAAATCGTTTCCCAAAACATCAGGCGAAATGACAGCTGAAAGAGAGGATTTCAGCAAGCCGAGTTGCGTGAATATCCTCGTTGAATTTCAAACAAATGCAACGCAAGTCCATTCAAGCATCGACGGGAAAATGCAACCCATTCTGGAATATCTGATGAAATATCCCCAAGCCAGGCTGGCAATAACCGGCCATACCGACAACGTCGGTTCAGACGCCTATAATATGGAGTTGTCGAAACGGCGCGCTGAAAGCGTAAAAAAATATCTGGTCGAAAAATACAATATCGATGAACAGCGCTTGATGATTGATGGCGTTGGTTCCTCCCGTCCGATTGCTGATAATAGCACACCCGAAGGCCAGGCGCAAAACCGCCGTGTCATGATTCAGGACTGCCCGGAGTAAAATAATTTCATTTTATCCCATTTCTAAATCAAAGATGATATCGCGACGATGACGCCAACAAAGATAGCGTTTGATTTAGAAATGGAAAGGAGTGTTTTTGGAATGCCACAAATAAATGTTCCTCAACCGACCCTGCAAGCCGGTGATGTATTCAAAGGTTTTAAAGTATTACGAGTAGAAGCCATTCCAGCCGTTCGCCTTACCGCTTACGAAATCGATCATCAGAAAACCGGTGCGAAAGTGCTGCACCTGCACGCCTTTGACCGTGAAAATTTATACGCGATAGGCTTTCGCACACCACCGGCAGATTCCACGGGCTTGCCGCATATTCTGGAACATTCGGTTCTGGCAGGTTCGGAAAAATATCCACTCAAGGACGCCTTCAAAGAGCTGATGCGCTCCACAATGCAGACGTTCATCAATGCCTTTACTTACCCGGACAAAACCATTTATCCGGTGGCCAGTCAGATCAAAATGGATTTCTATAATTTAGCTCGTGTTTACACGGACCTGGTTTTGCACCCCCGGATGCTCAAAGAAACCTTTTTTCAAGAAGGCCATCATCTGGAATTTTCGACACCCGGTGATCTGGAAAGCGATCTGATGATTTCCGGCATTGTCTATAATGAAATGAAGGGCGCATACTCATCGCCTGATTCACTGATGTACAAAGACATTCAGGAAAAACTTTATCCCGACACCATTTATGCTTTAGATTCCGGTGGTGACCCGGAGGTCATCCCCACCCTGACGTATGAACAATTCAAAGATTTTCACCGGAAATATTATTCGCCGACCAACGCGCGCTTTTTTATCTACGGGGATATTCCAACGGCCGAGCATCTGGAATTCCTGGCCGAAATGCTGGCCGGATTTGAACGGGTCGAAGTTGACTCATCCATAAAAAGCCAGCCGCTTTTTTCCAAACCAAGGTGCACCTCCCATGTCTATCCGGTAGAGAAAGGCGAGCCGCTGGAGCGCAAAACAATGGTCAACGTCGCCTGGATGCTGGTGGAAAATAAGGATTTTGAAACGGCGCTGATGCTGGAAATTACTTCAGGGCTTCTGGTGGGAAGCGCGGCCAGCCCTTTGCGCAAGGCGCTGATTGATTCAGGCTTGGGCGAAGATATGTCGCCAGTCAGCGGTATCGAATCCGACCTCAAACAATTGATGTTTTGCGCCGGCCTGCGCAATGTGGAAAGTGCGGATGTCCAGAAAATTGAAAATCTCATTTTTGAAACGTTGCATAAGATTGTCGCGAAAGGATTTGACCGTGAACTGATTGAAGGCATTCTGCATCAGGTCGAATTTCACGGCAAGGAAATCTCCCGTGGCTCTTATCCCTATGGCATTGTGCTGATGGGCAGCGTCTTTCAAACCTGGCTCTATGAGGGTGATCCCTTCATCGGCCTTGATTTCTCGCGCGTGATTGAAGATATTCGCAAGCTCTGGACGGACGATCCGCAAATATTCCAGAAACTGACCCAGAAGTGGCTGGTGGATAATCCACACCGTCTGATTGCAGTGATGGAGCCTGATCCCGACTTCAGCCAGAAGAGTGAAGCAAAGTTGAAGGAGAAGATGGCTGCTTTGAAAGCCGGTTTTACGAAAGAACAATTACGGCAAATCGACGAACAGGCGGCTCGGCTGAAAGCATTTCAGTCTGAGACCGATTCGCCCGAGGCCGCGGCAACGTTGCCTAAATTAAGACTGGAAGATATTCCCAAGCAGGTGGAAACCATTCCGACACAGCACAAGTCCTTTGCCTCGGTGGTCGCTTTGGAGCATGATCTGTTCACCAACGGCATTGCCTACGTTGATCTGGCTTTTGATATTGCCCACATCCCCGAAGAACTTCAACTTTACCTGCCGCTTTTGGGAAAAATCATGAGCGGTATGGGCGCGGCGGGCTTCACTTATGATGAGATGGCCAAACGCATCGCGCTCAACATGGGCGGATTCGGTTATGACCTGTCTGCCGGTTTTTCCGTGGACGCGACCGACATCTGGCAGAAAATGATCTTCTCCTTTAAAGCGCTCTATCGCAACTTTCCGGAAGCCATCAAAACCATTTGCGACATCCTTTGCACCGGAGATCTAAAGCAGGACGCAAGAATGCGGGATTTAATCGCTGAACGAAAAAATAATCTTCAATCCTCCATTGTCCCGTCCGGACATATCTTTGCCAAACGAGCGGCAGGCGCGGCACTTACGCTGCCTGCTTATCGTGATGAACAATGGCATGGCCGGACCCAATTGCGATTTGTTCAGCAGCAGTCGAGCGATTTCGATGCGTCTAAGCAGAACTTGCGCGAAAAACTGGAGCAATTAAAAGCAATCATCTTTAATAAGAATAACCTCACGATCAATATTACCGCCGAGGCTAATGGCGTCGAACTGGTCGAAGAACATATCGGCCGGCTACTGGAGAAACTACCGGCAGGTCAACGCGCAGAAAGGACGAGCCAACCATCGCTTGCGCCCGTTTATGCAGGGATTGCCGTTCCTACACAAGTATCTTATGTCGCCCACGCCATGAAAGCGCCCGCATACAATGACCCGTCTTCCGCTCTTCTGATGCTGGCTTCGCGGGAGCTTTCCAACAGCTATCTCTACAAGTATATCCGTGTTCAGGGTGGCGCTTACGGCGGGATGTCTTCGTTCGACGCGACGCTGGGAATTTTCGCGTTTCTGTCCTATCGCGATCCGCATATTGCCGAAACGCTGAACGTCTTTCAGGAAGCGCAGAAATTCTATTCTCACAATGATATGAAAACCGATGACATGGAAAAAGCTATTATCAGCACGCTTAGCGCCCTCGATAAACCCCTTGATCCGTCGGGACGCGGCTACGTTGCCATGATCCGCCATTTTGTCGGCGCAACAGATCAGATGCGTCAGTCCTTCCGGAATCAAATATTTGCTGCGACGCCTCAAAAAGTAAGGGAAACGCTGTCCGGATATTTTGAGAAAGCCGCCCAATTTGGAGCTGTCGCGGTTTATTCGGCGCAGGAAAAACTCGATGAAGCCAATAAACTTCTGAAGGTTAAACTGAATCTGGAGAAGCTATCGGAGATATAGGAAACAGGTACATAACCCTACGGGTCACACGTACCCCTTCGGGGTAGGCGAGGTTCAAGGTGCAAGGATTAGATGATGGCAGACAGCAAAAAGGGCGGAACGCTCATCAATTGTTTTTTCTGCGAGCACTTCTATATTACCCATAAGACAAAGTTCCCCTATGGCTGCCACGCAATAGGTTTCAAATCCGGCCGGATGCCTGCCGTGGATGTGTATGACAATTCCGAAATGGACTGTGCGCTCTTTGTCCTCAAGGAAAGAGGTCATCACCATCACGACTGACCCGCGCGAACAGCGATAGCTTAATCGACTAGAAAGGAGAAAATAAACCATGAACATTTCAGAGTGGCTGGATAAAAAAGAAGCACAGGGCATGGATGTGTCCCATATTGTTTTGCCTGCAGACATGGCCAGTGAGGAAGAGCCGGATGAAACAATTTACTTCAAGGAAATTCGGACGTGCAGTGTTTTGTGCACCGGCGATCATCCGTTTGCAATTGTCGAACGATACGGGCGCTGGTATCATTGCCGGGGACGGGAAAAAGAATCTGGCCCGCACACCACCAAACCGCAATGGTGGCTGTTCACCAAAGACAAAGACCTCGCTGTCAGAACAACCCAGTTGCAGATGGCTAAGGATATTTGATCGCAGGGTGGGTAACGGGAAAATTATCTTTGGGCAGGATGGAGCGTGATATCTCTAAAAAGACTTTGCCGAGGAGTCGCTGCATGATACGCTGTAATCAAGGCTTGGCTGGAAACCGCTCCATCATGGCAAACTGATAAAGCCATGATCTACCGATTGCAGAGTCTCCTCTATGATTCAAAAATCGCTTGCGTAGAACAGACCCTTAAAACCTGACTCAAATCCGTCGAACCCTGAAAGATTTTTTGTATGCCATCCATGATAAGGGGCTTCATACCTTCTTCAATAGCAAGAAGCCTGAGTTCATCAGCAGGGGCCCTTCTTTTTATAGCTTTTTTCAAGTTTTGCGTCCCGACTAATATTTCATGAATGCCAATCCGTCCTCGATAGCCCGTTCCACTACATTTATCACAGCCTTCTTTCTTCATGAGCTGCATTTCACGGGAATAAGGCGGCATGTCGTGTTTCTTAAAAAAAGCTCATCATAGTGATGGACTAATGTCGCGTATTCCTCTTCACTGGGATTGTATGGTTTCTTACAATGATCGCAGAGTTTCCTCGCCAAACGCTGAGCTACAATTAAGATCAGTGCATCAGAAAAATTAAATGGATCCATACCTATTTCGATGAGACGTACAATTGTTTCCGGCGCATTGTTCGTATGAAGCGTACTTAATACGAGATGTCCTGTTAGTGAAGCCTCAATGGCTATTTTGGCAGTTTCCGAATCTCGCATCTCACCGATCATTATGACATCCGGATCCGAACGCAGGAAGGAGCGAAGCACTTCCGCAAAGTTAAGACCGATATCGCTCTTAATTTGAACCTGACGCAGACCGGCCTGGGTGATTTCCACGGGATCCTCGACCGTCCATATTTTCCTGTCTGGTGTATTGAGTTCGGCAAGGGCGGAGTGAAGGGTAGTGGTTTTCCCTGATCCTGTAGGTCCAACGCATAAAATGATGCCATAAGGTTGAGACAAGGCAGCTTGAAAAACTTTAAGGTTCGGAGGCGAAAACCTCAATTGGTTCAAGAGAAAGGGTTTGGACGATGCCAGAATCCGCAGGACAGCATCTTCATTGTTTCCAGCAGTAGGGGTTGTTTCTACCCGATACTCAACTTTATCTTTTTCAAAATTTAGAAGAATCTTCCCACTTTGGGGCTTGCGGCGTTCGGTGATATCAAGATTGGCCATGATTTTAAGCCGCGAAATAATGGCTTTTTTATAAAGAATGGGTATCTGATGCACTAATCGACATAAGCCATCAATTCGATATCTTATCTGAACGGGCGCATTACCCATCCCAGGCTCAAAATGAATGTCGGAGGCTCCTTGAGAATAAGCATCGACAAGGATTTTATTTACTATGTTGACTATCTGTGAATCGGATTCACTAAATCCGGATTTCTCAATATCTTCTTCAATTTCCTGATCCACGGACAACTCGCCGATCAGCTCGCCCACGATAAATCCTTTCAGGGGATAATACTTTTCTATCGCATCGGCTATCTGCTTTGATGTGGCGGCCATCAATCCGATCCTGCGACCTGTTATGAACCGCAGCTGTTCTTCCATATTGTAATCCGTCGGATCTGATGTTGCAACAATCAGGCGATCGCCTTTATCCATAACCGGAAAAACCTGAAATTGCCGAACGATTTGAGACGATAAAACACCAATCGCTTTCATGTCCGGCACAACGTTTGAGAGATCCATCATTTTAGTACGGAACTTGTGGGCGAGAGCAGCAAGGAGGTGCTCTTCAGTGATATATCCGTTTTCAATCAGCAACTCCCCTATCCTTTTCTTTTTGTCCTTCTGCTGGATTAAGAGGACGTTTTCAACTTGGTCTTGTGTGAGCAAGCCAAGAGCAACCAGAACTTCTCCTATTCTGGCTCGTTTTGGTATGGCCCCTGATTGTTTTGCTCTTTCGATAGCCTCTTCAACGACATCTCGGGGCAAGTAAGCTTGATCAGCAATTGTTTCGCCTAAGATGCGTTTTTTGAGCCGTTGCTGTTCCTCTATCCCTGTCTGGACGGAATCAGAAGATATCACTCCCTGTGACTCAAGTATTTCACCGGTTAAGCGTTTCTGACAACGCCCTTTTACGCCATTTCTGCAAAAGAAAATGAGCCTGTGCGGTATATCATCTTGAATTGACAAGCCGAAGAATCCCGTTTGAAAAGAGTGCTCTTCCGAAGCATAAACATGATAAGTCTTGCCGAAAAAAGTTGTCACTTCCTCCTGCACGGTATTCTCAAGATTTTGAAATACTTCTCCTTTATCGTACTTCATCAAAACACAACACAATTCCGCCAGGAGAAATTGCTGGATTTCGCCGAATGCTTGCACAAAGACATGAATCACACCATCCTTGGGCTGGAATGGCTTGGCAAGTTTTGCCATTAGTCTTCTTTTATCGCTGAATTCCAAGATAATATCTGATTCCATGCATCCCCTTATTTTTTGATAAGAACTTCCTTTTTGTGTGGGAGAGTATAGGAAACGCGGTCTTGTATGTCAAGAAAATCTTGGCCACAAAAGTGTACTCGCCGTATTGGTATATTCTGTACGGCAGATGTTGTTATAAAGTTGACCTTGACAAAGCGTCTGCCATCAGAAAATGTTAATTAAAATTTTGCGCGATCCTTATGATGAGGGAGATGTCAGTAGTTCGAGAACCGACCCCGCCAAAATCAGGAAAAAAGCAATCCCTATGATGCTGATAATAACAGCCAAAGGATTTAGAGATTACCCATGATATATCTTGCACCAGTCCAGGGGATAACCGATCGGATTTATCGCAACCTGTTCCCTGTTTATTTTAAGGGAGTTGATATGGCTATTGCGCCTTTCATCTCCTCATCGAAGAAAATGAAAGCGGAGAATAACCTTCTGCGCGAATTTTATCCGGATAAAAATACGGGTATTCCAACAATACCGCAGATCATGAGTTCTGCCCCGGATGACTTCACAAAGCTCGCCAATGCGTTATACGATATTGGCTGTGGCACGGTAAACTGGAATATCGGCTGTCCGTTTCCCATGGTGGTGAAGAAGGGTAGAGGGGCGGGGTTGCTTTGTTATCCGGACAGGATCGAATCTTTTCTCGAAAAAACCATATCCGACATAAAACCGAAATTATCAATCAAGCTCAGGATAGGGTTAAAATATCCTGACGAGGTGTTGCAGCTCATCCCGATTTTTAATCAATATCCGCTCGAGGAACTGATCATCCATCCGAGGACGGGTATGCAAATGTATGAAGGTGAAGTTGACCTCGATATGTTCGAGCAGTGTCTTGTCCTATCGAAACACAGGATTGTCTATAACGGGGACATCGATTCTGTTGAGAAACTGGAGATGCTCTCGCTTCGGTTCGGATCGATAGAGCGGTGGATGATCGGCAGGGGCCTGCTTGCAAACCCATTCCTCGCGGAAAAAATTAAATTTCATACTGAAAAGCCGTATGACGAAAAAATCAAAATCGTCAGAGCTTTCCATGATCAATTATTTGCTGAATATTTGAAAATTTTGTCTGGCCCCTCTCATATTACGAATAAAATGAAAGAAATCTGGACGTATATGGGAGGCTTTTTTGAAAACGGGGGAAAAATTAAAAAAAGAATATGGAAAACACATCACAGGGATAATTATGTTGATGTTGTAAATAAAGTATTTGATGAGCTTATTTAGTTGTAGCCAACTTTTACGAAATTCAATGTTGAAAGTTGTCTATAAGTTGTCAACTACATTTTAGCGCGCCTGATCATGAGCATAATGTTTTTATTGGCATTTATCACTGTCACCTTGATGTCTTTGTGTGAGTTCTGCCAGACGCGGAAGATTTCGTCAGCAAAGGCCTGGCCTGCGGTTTCCACGTCTATGAAATCAAGCTCGATGGTCTTGAATTTCTCCAAACCCGCCAGAATTCTCCGGGCCTGTGATCGGGATACATAGTCGATATCCTGATGATACAACTTTACCTTCACTCCGGTTTTACTAAACTGGAAAGACTCATCAGTGTATTGATTAAACAAATCGGATAGCGTCTTTTTTGACTTTAAGCCCAGCACAAAATCAACCTTTGTTCCCTTGGAGGATTGAATATCCTTGATGTAAATATCCTGACCGACATTGTCGAATACGATCTTTTTCTCAAAGCTCTTGATAGTCAATCGATCTGCTATTTTTGATGTAAAAAAAATTCCCTCGCCACTGTGCCCCTCCGGTGCTGTGGTTTCTTTCCCTTTAAGCAGATCCTGGATAGCATCCATCGTGGAAATCAGCCGCTTCTTTTGCATAATATTGTTAAAAATACCGACGCCCTGATCTGCGACGGTAAAACGAATATCCACTGATGTTTTCGTGACGATCATGTCAATCTTTTCAGATGAAGAATGTTCAATAGCGTTGTTGAGCATTTCGGTAAAGGCGTAATCAATTATCGAAGACACGTTGCCGGCCATCCCTTGAAAAATAGAACTTTCTTCCTTGATCTGGCTTAGCACTTTGTCCTCAGCCAGATCCCTGTTGGTTATGATTTTTCTAACTCTCGAAGGTTTTGTCGGGAGCTCGCCTTTATTAGAGGCAATAACATAATGCGCTTGATTGGCCTTGCCGATCAGAACGATCAAGCCTTCATCGGCCAGTTTCTTCAAAAATCTATGCACGTAAGCGCGTGAGAAACCTGTACTGTTTACAACATCGGCAGATCTAACCCGCTTTTTCTTTACTGATCCTATTCAGAATGTATTTTTTTATATCCATCGTACCTGCCAAAAGTGTTTGTTGACAACTTTATTATAAACTAATTTTAAAAGTTGTCAACAAGTTATCTACAATAGCGGGGATAAACAGGGTGGGTAATTATCAAAGAAGCAGCCGGAATATTGTAAACTTTCCTCTTGCGGAAATATGCTATCAGCAAATGAATGATTGAGGAGCAATAAACGGGGCACGGGGATATTCCGATGACACTATATTAGTTATTGAGCGTTCCCTATGTCCCACTTCTTATGACTTTTTCCGGTAATATCTCGACAAAGAGTAAACCGGAAAATCCGACACAAAGCAGGCCGCCCACAGACCAGGCGCCGATGCCGATGGCGGTGGGAACGAGATAGAGGGTGGCGGCGCCGAAAGCCGGACCGATAAACAGGCCCGCCCCGATCATCGCCTCATGAAGGCCGGCGTTTGAACCCTGATTCTCCGTCACGTTCATGGAATAATAGAGGGATGAGTAATAGATGAGCCCGATCGACAGGCCAAAGCCGACTTGCGCGACCAAAAGCAATTCGATCGATTGCGCCATGAGAAATCCGAAAAAGCAGATAATCATCAGCAGAAAAGATCCCGCCAGCCACCGAAAACGGTAATGCCAACCCGTCCATCGCCAAAAGGCCGCAAAAGCAGCCAGCCTGGCAAACATCCAGAGGGAACAGACAATGCCCGCCATGCCTGTTGAAAGGGCAAGCTTTTCCGCAATCGAGGGAATCAAAGGAATGACGGTGTTGATTGCCACATAGGAAAAAGGGTTGGCGATCCAGGCCATCCGCAAGAACCGTTTGGCGTCTGCCGGAAAGACCGTCGGGGTTAGGGGCTCTTCATAACATTGAAGATCAGTTTCTTTTTTCAGCCATCTTGCGGCGAATGGCAGTATGGCAAGCTCGACAACCGTAAGCCCAAGGGGAAGCCAGAACAAGCTTGCCATGCCCAATTTCTCAATCAGGATACCCGCCGTGAAATATCCTACCGCACCGCCGGCAGCCCAGGTGATATTATAAATTCCGACCATTTTCGACAGCGACGCGCCTGCTCGGTCACTGATCATCGTTTCAAGGGCCGGCCAGATAAAACAAATCCCCACTGTCCACAAACAAAACACCATGACCTGCGCCGTTGGGGTAGTAAATACCATGCCCAGGGCCAGGGACAAAATGATGCCGCCTAAGCCCATGTAAAGTATCCTGATGCATCCATAGCGCTGGGCCAATTTTCCGCCCTGCCAGGCTGCGATAATATAGACAAAGCCGCCGAGAGCCGCCGTCAGCAGATTCTCCACCTCACCGAAACCGAATGTGCGCCGCAGGTAAAAAAAGAGAAAATTGGAATAGTAAATGGCGGCGTAACAATTGATTAATTCGATGAGATAAAATAAGACCTTTGCCGGACCGATCATCATCAACTTTCCAGAACAGAAATTAGGACAGCATGTTTTGAGCGCGAATTACATTGACAAGCGGATACAACTCTTGACCTTTTGCTTAGTGTAGCTTGCGTCATACGTTTGAAACCCTATAAAATGCATGTTGAAATTTATAATATTCATGGAAATATATCAAGGACATAACTTAAGGAAGAAATGCCCAAACGCGATTCTTACATTGGTGTGCTCTTTCTGAACCACACTAATTTATCATTCCCATCTAATCAAAAATCATCAGTAATGTCCTTCTTCCGCGAAAAAATGCAGCATACGGAGATGTTAAAATGACCTAATTTCGGTAAAGAAGCCACCGGCGGCGCTTGTATATCGTTGAAAAGAATAAGCGGTTAATATAAAAACTATAGTGATAACATTATGTTAATAGATCGCGGCGATTGGTACGATATATGCTTATAATAAGTCATGACAGAACCGTAAAACGAAAGTACGAAAATTTCTAAAATTAAGTTAATCAGTAGGAAAGGATGAGAAGCTATTGAACTCTATGACAGATTGGAAGCCCCCTTAAGAGGGGAGCAACCATAAACAAAACCTGAAAAAGGCAAACCATACGAAAGTGTGGGACGCAAAGCCACTTACCTAAGTCCTGAAGAGGGATAGGGCAGAAGGGCCGCCAGGCGATAGCAGCACCTCGATGCTGGCTTCGCCAGATGAAAACCAAGCTGAGGAGGGTCTGCTATGGAATCTTTGATGTTATGCGTCATCAGTATCGTTATCGCCGTTATTGCATTAATCTTGGTGGTTAAATTAAAGAAGGATACGTCTCAATATAAGACATCCATTGGAGAGGCACAGGAGCGGCAAGCCAGGATGAAGGCGGCTCATTGAACGGATGAACAATGGGAATCATCATACATAAACAAGTCCAAACAGATAAAACCCTTTGGACTAAGGGTGTCTGGTGATGTCAAGAAGCTTGTACCGTGGTTCTTACCATGGGAGGGGAAGGCAGGGTAGGAGGAAGTTAGGTTCATAGACCTTCTTTATATATGCGGTCAAGATAACCTCTCGCCCCCTTCCAGCATAATCTGAATTAAAGCAGTGCGCAAAGTGCCTTGCTTTTTCCTCGAACCTTTATCCGCCAAGGTAAGCTTCCTTAATACGGGGATTCCCAGTCAGTTCTTTGCCTGTACCGGAAAGCACGATGCGGCCTGTTTCCAGAACGTAGCCGCGCGAAGCGATGTGAAGGGACATGTTTGCATTTTGTTCGACGAGCAGAATGGTTTTTCCAGCCTGATTGATTTCCTGGATGATCTTGAAAATATCACGCACCAAAACGGGAGAGAGCCCCATGGACGGTTCATCGAGCAGCAGCATTTGCGCATCCGTCATGAGCGCGCGGCCCACGGCCAGCATCTGCTGCTCGCCGCCGGAGAGCATGCCCCCCAATTGCTTTCTTCGTTCCTGCAGGCGCGGGAACAGTTCAAAGATGTGTTCCAGGTCGGTGGCGATCTTGGCTTTGTCTTTCCGCTGCCAGCAGGCGAGTTTTAGATTTTCCAGCACGGTAAGATTGCCGAAGATGCCCCGGCCTTCCGGTACGTGGGCGATGCCCGTGGCGACAATCTGATCGGCAGCAATTTTTTTTAAATCTTTTCCCTCGTAGGTAATGCTGCCCGCATACGGAATCAGGCCGGAGACGGCCCGCAGGATGGATGATTTCCCCGCGCCGTTGGCGCCGATCAGCGTGACGATTTCTCCGCGCACGACATTAAAGGAAATATCATCCACTGCTTTGATGCTGTCGTAGGAGACGCGCAAGCCGGAAACAGACAATAGAAGATCGGCGTTGGTCATTGCGCGACCTCCACACCCAGGTAAGCTTCCAGCACTTTAGGGTTTGTTTGAATTTCAGAAGGCAGCCCTTGCGCGATGGTCGCGCCGAAATCCAGCACCACCAGGCGTTCGCAAATGCCCATGACCAGACGCATCTGGTGTTCAATCAGAATGATCGTGACCGAAAAAGTTTTACGAATCCATCTGATAAATTCCATGAGCTGAATAATTTCATTGGGGTTCATTCCGGCAGCCGGTTCATCCAGAAGCAAAAGCTTGGGCTCGGTGGCCAGCGCCCGGGCAATCTCCAATCGACGTTGCAAACCGTAAGGCAGGTTTTTAGCTTTTTCGTTGGCGGCATCGTCGAGCTTGAAAATGGCTAGCAAATCCAGTGCCTGGGTAGTGATGCGTTTTTCTTCAGCGCGGAAACGGCCGATGTGCAAAAGCGCCTCGGCGGGCGTGTAGGCAATCTGGCCGTAGTGCGCGATGCGGACGTTGTCCAGTACACTCAGTTCCTTAAAGAGCCGGATGTTCTGGAAGGTGCGAGCAATGCCTAAGGCGGTTATCTGATGCGGCGTAAGGCCTACCAGTTCCTGGCCGCCCAGTTTGATGCTGCCTTCAGAGGCTCGATAAACGCCGGTAATCAGGTTGAAGACGGTGGTCTTCCCCGCGCCGTTGGGGCCGATGATACCGACCAGTTCATGCGGCTCGATGGCGAAGTTGAAATCGGATACCGCGCAAAGGCCAGCGAAGCGATGTGTAAGTTTGGATATTTCAAGCAGAGGCATCGGGCGCCTCCTTTTTCTTTTGCCGCCAGAGTTTTTCCGTCACCAGATCGCGAAGTGGAATAAACAGATGGGCTTCCCTCATGCCCATGATGCCGCGCGGACGATAGATCATCAGCAAAACCAGCATCAGTGGCATGAGCACCATCCGCCAGATGCCCAATGGACGGAGGATTTCCAGCAGGATCGTATAAATGACAGCGCCGATGATCGATCCGGAAATCGAGGCGATGCCGCCCAGATACACCATGATCAGAATGTCGGTGGATTTGAGAATGTCGAACATGCGCGGGTTGATAAACTGCAGCGCGTGGGCGAACAGGCCCCCGGCAATGCCCGCGAAGAAAGACGAAACGACAAAGGCGATGATTTTGACCTGGCGTGTGTTGACGCTCATCAGGTCGCTGGCGATTTCGTCTTCGCGGATGGATAAAACGCCTCGCCCGAAATTGGAATAAACCAGATTGCGGATTACCCAGACGCTAAGTGCCGTCCAGAAAAAAACCCACGGCAGTGTGGTGAGCTTTTCCATGCCCAGAAGCCCGCGCGGCCCACCGACGGCGTCAATGTTTTCCAGAACGGATTTGACAATCATGCAGAAGGCCAGCGTGACAATGGCCAGATAATCGCCGCGTGTTTTAAAAGAAGGAATTGCCACCAGAAAGCCGACCAGCGCCGCGCCAATACCGCCGGCCAGTATCGCCAGAGGGAAAAGGAAATTTTGAGCGCCCGGGGGAAATACATGGACGGTTAAGAGTGAGGCAATGTAAGCGCCCACGGCCATGAAACCGGCATGGCCCACGGAGAATTCGCCCATGTAGCCGTTGATCAGATTCAGGCTGACGGTGAGGATGATGTTGATGCCCACATAAATTAAAATCAGCTGAAGATATAAATCCACAAAGTCAAAGGTATCGACGGCAATACAAAATGCAAGACCCGCGAGTATGAAAACCGGCCAGAAAAGCTTGTAGCCGGTGAGCATATGCCAACGTTTGAGCAGGGTATGGGATGCAGCTTTGACTGAAGACATGCCTACACCTTTTGTGGCTGGGGCTTGCCCAGAATGCCGTAGGGGCGGACGATTAAAAGGATTAAGAGCAGCGTAAAGGCCACAAAGTCGCGATAGGTGGACGGGAAGAAAGCAGCTACCATAATTTCCACCGCACCGAGAATGAAGCCGCCGATCATTGCGCCGCGGATATTGCCAATGCCACCGACCACGGCGCAGATGAATGCTTTCCAGCCGACCATGATGCCCATGTAAGGATCGATCACCGGATAAGCCAGGCCGTACATCACGCCGGCCGCTCCGCCCAGGCCCGTGCCAATGGCAAACGTAAGCGAAATAATTTTATTCACCGACACGCCCATTAGCGGGACAATAGTCTTGTCCCAGGAAATGGCGCGCATGGCCATACCTGCTTTGGTGTGCTGCACGACAAAATCCAAGATCAGCATCAAAACCAGCGAAAGGACAATGACGATCATCTGCAAGGACGAAATGGAAAGCGAGCCCACCGTCCAGGTGGTGTTTTCTAGAAGCGGCGGAATATGTTTGGGGTAGGGCGAAAGCGCCAGCGTGAAGTTTTCCAGAAAAAGCCCAACGCCCAGGGCTGTAATAATGGCGGAAACGCGGGGAGCGTTGCGCAGGGGTTTGTAGGCCAGCCGTTCGATGACGACGCCCAGGCAGGCCACGCCCAGCATGGATAGAAGCAGTGTCGGGACAAAGGACAGTTTGAGATAAACGGCAATGAGAAAACAGAAAAAAGCGCCGATCATGAACAGGTCGCCGTGAGCGAAGTTGATCATCGTCAGGATGCCGTAAACCATGGTGTAGCCCAGGGCAATCAGCGCATAGATGCTGCCCAGTTGCAGGGCATTAAGAGCTTGTTGAAAAATATAGGCCATAGAGTCAGGTCATGGTTTGGCGTTGGCAAACCAACGTGAACTTCCCATCCTTTATTTTTAAAATGACCGCACTCTTGACTGGGTCGCCGGAGCCTTCCTTGAATTGCATATTGCCGGTTACGCCTTCATACTGCGGAATCTTGGCGAGTGCGTCGCGTACGGCCTGTCGGTCGTTCTTGCCTGCGGTTTTAAGCGCCTGCCACAACAGGCCGAAAGAATCGTAGGTCAAAGCGGCCACGTCGTCCGGCGTGGTGCCATATTTCGTTTTGTAACTCGCGATGAATTTCTTGGTCGCGTCGGTCGAGGCATCGGCCGCGTAATGCGTGCTGAAATAATAATCGTTGCAGTCCTTGCCGCAGAGCTTAATTAGCTCTTCAGATCCCCAGGAATCGGACCCGATAAACGGGGCGGTGATGCCCAGGCGCTTGGCCTGCTGAATTTGCAAAGGCACTTCGCTGTAATAATTAGGCAGGAATATGACGTCCGGCGCGGCTTGCTTGATTTTGGTCAACTGCGATGAAAAATCCTTGTCATTGGTGGTATAGGTTTCAAACGCAACCACCTTACCGCCATTTTGTTCATAGACTTCCTTGAAAAATTCGGCAATGCCCTTGTTGTATTCGGAAGCGACATCGTAAAGAACAGCCGCCTTCTTCAGTTTGAGATTGTCCAGCGCGAATTTGGCAAGCACGCGTCCCTGGAAGGGATCAATAAAGCAGGCGCGGAAAACATACTTTTTGGATGCGCCCGTCCTGGAATCCAGCGTGGCTTTCGGCGCGGTGGACCAGGGGGTAATCAAAACCACTTTGCTGGTTTCGGCAATTTCGGCAGCCGGCAATGCATAGCGGCTGGCGTTGGGGCCGACAATCGCGGTAACCTTCTGTTGCGTAATAAGCTTCTGCGCGGAGGATGCCGATTGATCGGCCTTCCCCGCATTATCCTCAATGATTAATTTGATTCTATATTTCTTATCGCCCAACTGAATGCCGCCGGCATCGTTGACTTCGGCAACAGCCATCTCCGCAGCATTTTTGCAGGAGGCGCCCACGGCCGGAACATCACCGGTTAGTTCGGCAATGACGCCGATTTTGATTTGGGAAGAATCCTCTTTGCTGCAACCGCAGATACCCAGAGAGAGAATCAATAAAAGAATAATTAAAACTGCTGATTTTTTCATGGAATGTCTCCTGTTTTGCTTCAATATTTTGCCCGCAAGTTATAGGGGAAGCTTACAGACATGTCAATAATAATATTCGTAATTGTGTGCTGCCAAGGGACGGTATCTGAATTTCTTTCCCGCTCTAGATGGTCAAATCATTTTCTGAACAAACCGGGCAATCGCCGGCGAGGCGGTCAGGCCCGGCGATTCGATGCCGACCAGGTTGACAAAGCCCGGGGCGTCTTCTCTAATGACGAAGTCATGGAAAATATCATTCGGCCCCTGAAGCTTCGGGCGGATTCCGGCCATGTCGGGGCAAACATTTTCCGGCTTCAGAAAAGGTAAAAAGATTCGTGCCTGCTCATAAAACAGGGCGGCCTTTTCCGACGCCACGTTGTAGTCTTCAACGCGGTCAATGTATGTTGCATCCGGCCCCAGCCTTAAACGGCCGTTTAAGTCGATGGTCAGATGCACGCCAAGCCCCGCGGGATTTTTTACCGGCACGGGATAGATCAACCGTCCGACCAATCCCGGTTTCACGCCGGAAATCCTGCAATAATCACCTTTACAATAATGAAGGTGATAGTGGCCGCAGGCCTGGTTAGCGATCATGTCGGAGGACAGCCCGGCGGCGTTGATGACCACTCCGGACAAAAAATCGAAGTCCTCGCCTTTGTCGTTTTCTGCAAAGATCCGCCAGCCGTTTGTTTCCTCTTCGATACGCAACACCTTTGTGCGACAGACCAGGTTCGCCTTGTTGCCCTGCGCCTGTTTTAAGAAATAATTCATCAGCGCATGCGTATCGATGATGCCCGTCTCAGGTGAATAAAGGGCGGCCACCGCCTGAACATGAGGCTCCATCTGCGCAATTTGTCTCTTGCTGATGAGAGCCAAAGACTCTGCACCGTTACCCCGTCCGTTTTCATAAAGCTTTTCGATATCTTCTATTTCCCCGGAATTTGTCGCCACAATCAGCTTACCGGTTTTCTTGCAAGGGATGCCGTTGCGGGCGGCTATTTCGCAGAGCATTGGGTTTCCGGCAACGCACAGCCTGGCCTTGAGCGATCCTTCCGGATAATAAATCCCCGCATGAAGAACTTCGCTGTTGCGGGAACTGATCCCGCCGCCGTGCACCGGATTTTTCTCCAGGATGAAGACGCTCAAATCCGGTCTTGCCAGTTCGGCCGCAATGGCCAGCCCGACAACGCCCGCTCCGATGATGGTGATGTCTGCTTTCTCCATTTTCCAATCCCATTTTGTAGCGAACGGTTTGGATAACTTAATGCCCTCTAGAGCGTCCAAGGTCACCAGACCGTCCCCTACTTCAACAGGCCTATACACGATTTCACGGATCGCTGCAAAAAATCTTGAGAGTAATCACGGGTCATGGTAATAAAGGCGGCAACTGACGAAAGGTTTTGCTGAAATTTGAAGATTGCCACTTACAATGTCAACTCCATCCGTTCCCGCCTGCATATTGTTTTGCCCTGGTTGCAAAATAATTCGCCGGACGTTTTCTGCATGCAGGAGACAAAAGTTGAGGACGCCAAGTTCCCCGTCGCTGAATTTGAGGCGCTAGGCTACGTTGTAACCTTCCGCGGCAACAAACAATACAACGGCGTGGCCATTGCCTCGCGCGTCAGGCCGCAGAAAGTGTCGTTTGGCCTTGCCGATGAACCGGCCGATACCGACCGTCTGGCTCAGGCGCAATTTGACGATCTGATTATTTTAAATGCCTATGTGCCGCAGGGGCAGGACGTTGATAAACCCCAGTTCGCCTATAAGCTCGCGTGGCTTGGCCGCCTGAAAAAATATTTGCAAAAGAATTTTAAGCCGGATCAAAAATTAATTCTGTGCGGTGATTTTAATGTCGCACCTCAGAACATTGATGTTCATGACCCCAAGCGGATTCTGGGGCATGTTTCTTTTAATCCAGAAGTGTGGAAAGCCTACGAAGACATCCACTCCTGGGGGTTGACGGATGTATTCCGTAAGCACCATCCCGATGAACCGGGGCAATATACGTTTTTTGATTACCGCGTTCGCGATTCCGTCGGCCGCAATCTGGGTTGGCGCGTCGATCACATTCTGGCAACGAAAACACTGGCTGCAAAATCCGTAGGATGCGCCATTGACCTGGCGACAAGGCTTTCTGAAAAGCCGTCTGATCACGCGGTGATTTACGCCCGGTGGGAAGGGAAAGTGTGATGGGTAAAGAAGAAGACCTGAAGTCCATCAACGAAATCATGGCTGCGCGTTTCAAAAAAATAGAAGACGGTGTTGTGTCGGCCGAAAACATTGCCGGACTTTTTGAAAATCTGTTGGAAGGCATTGAAAAAGAATTTTCCGTGCCCTTCGTCTGGCTGACGCTCATTGATCATGAAAAAGTCGCACCGGTTATCAACGAGATAAAATCATCGGAAATTTTGAAAAGTAGATTTTCTGTCGTCCCGCAGGAATTGTTTGAAAAAATTCTACCCGGCAGCAGTAAGCCTGTTTTGGCTAACAAGGGCTTGCAGCCTTTTTACAGGCTATTGCCGCCAAGTCGGAAATATTTTGTCAAGTCGATTGCCGTTGTCCCTTTTGCGATGGACGGTCAGATTATCGGAACCTGGAATAACGGCGACGCGGACGCCAATCGCTACGAACCGGATATGAAGACCGATTTGATTGAAGCATTGGCCGCGCAGCTTTCCCGGAAGCTGTCTCAACTGGTCGCTGAAAAAAACGTCGCGTCCGATCAGACCGGTAACAATAATCCATCCGGAGGTTTTTCATGATTGAACAGTGGATTTCGGAGATAAAAAGAGAGTGTCCGCCGGACATGCTCGGGATGATTCTGGTGCATAACGGCATTGTACGAGCAACGTCCAAGCAAGGCAAATCTGTCGCGGGCATGAAGCTTTCTTATGATCAGGCCATGCTGGATAAAGCCGTGCACCGGTTCAGGAACATGGAAGGCATTGTGGATATTCGGGCCTGGATCAATGAAGGCCTGCTAAAAGTCGGCGATGACATCATGTACGTCTGTGTGGCGGGCAGATTTCGCAAGGACATTCTGCCGGTGTTTCAGGAACTCATCACGCTGATTAAGACGGAGATAGTTCGGGAAGAAGAGCTTTAATGAACAATGTTCTCATCCTTTTTGCCCATCCACGGTTTGAAAAATCTAAAACCAACCGCACCCTGCTTGCTGGTGTAGATAAGATTGATGGTGTCACGTTAAATGATCTCTACGAACAGTATCCCGATTTCAATATTGATGTTGAACGGGAGAAAGAGCTTTTGGTCAGACATGATGTGATCATCTGGCATTATCCCCTCTACATGTATAGCGCTCCCGCCATGCTCAAACAGTGGATGGATCTGGTCCTGGAATACGGTTGGGCGCACGGCTCCCGGGGGAACGCCTTGAAAGATAAAATCGTCTTTAACGCTCTGACCGCCGGTGGCGCCAGAGAATCCTACGCAATCAATCAGCATAATCGTTTTACGCTTCGGGAGTTTCTTGTCCCCTTTGAACAAACCGCCGCTTTGTGCAAGATGATTTATCTGCCGCCTTTTGCGGTCCATGGCACGCACCTGTTGACCGATAAGCAACGTGCCCATTACGTCGCGCTTTATCATAAACTGCTGGGGCGGCTGGCCACGGGCGAAATTCCCCTGGAGTCCATCCGCATGTATGATTATCTCAATGACTGGCTTTTAGCGGATAAAGGATAAACGAGAACATGAGCAGCGCTTTCTTACAGGATGCATTAATTTATCTGGCCGCCGCGGTTATTTTCGTGCCGATTGCCAAAAAACTGGGCATGGGGTCCGTGCTGGGCTATCTCATTGGCGGCATTACCATCGGCCCTTTCTTTCTGGGTTTTATCGGCGCGGAAGGGAAAGACATTTTGCACTTTGCTGAATTTGGCGTGGTGATGATGCTCTTTCTGATTGGTCTGGAGTTGGAGCCTGCCACATTCTGGAGGATGCGCAGACTGATCCTGGGCACGGGGATTATGCAACTGGGCGGAACGACGCTCTTGTGTTTCTGTGCTTTGATGATGATTGGTTTCAGCTGGCAGGCTGCACTGGCCTCTGGTCTGGCTTTGTCCATGTCTTCGACAGCAATTGTCATGCAGACGCTCAGGGAAAAGGGTCTCACCAAAACCGAATCGGGGGAAAGCTCCTTTGCCGTGTTGCTTTTCCAGGATATTTCCGTGATTCCAATCCTGGCGCTTTTGCCGCTTCTGGCAATCTCCACCGCACACGCGCCATCCGGCGAGCACGCCACCCTGATGACGGGATTGTCCGGATGGGCGCAGACCTTAACCTTGTTAGTCGCTGTCAATGCGGTTGTTTTCATCGGTCGTTTTGTCTTTGTGCCTTTTTTGCGCTTTATCGCCCGCATTCGCCTGCGCGAACTTTTTACCGCTGCGGCTCTGCTGATTGTGATCGGAACGGCCTACCTGATGATGCTGGTGGGCTTAAGCCCCGCGCTGGGGACGTTTCTGGCCGGCCTGGTTCTGGCCACAAGCGAATTCCGGCACGAACTGGAAAGCGACATCGAACCTTTTAAAGGCATCCTGCTGGGATTGTTTTTTATAGCGGTCGGCGCCTCCATCAACTTTACAATGATTATTGACAATCCTTTGCAGATCATGGCTCTGGTTTGCGGTGTCATCGCTATAAAATCTCTCGTGTTGTATGGAACCGGGAAAATGGCCCGCTTAAGCTTCGATCAAAACATGATCTTTACGCTGGGTCTGGGACAGGTTGGTGAATTCGCGTTTGTCCTGTTTGCGTTTATCGCCCAGCTTCAGATTCTCTCCGCAAAATGGACGGATATGATGATGGGCGCCACGGCGATCAGTATGACGATTACACCGTTGTTACTGCTCATCAGTGAACGCCTGATCCTGCGGCGGATAGGCACAAAGGAGGCGATGGAGAAAAAACAGGCTGATGACATTTCCGGCGAGCATCCCGTGATTATTACGGGATTCGGCCATTTCGGCAGCACCATTGGCCGCTTTCTCAGGGCTAACGGCATTTCCGCGACAATTCTGGACAATGATTCGGACCGGGTCGATGTTTTAAGAAAGATGGGGTTCAAGGTTTTTTACGGCGACGCCACTCGTCTGGATATTTTGAAATCGGCCGGTGCGGATCACGCAAAAATCATGATTGCCGCCATTGACTCTCCCGAAATCAACTTTGCTCTGATCGAAACAATAAAAAAAGAATTTCCCCATCTTAACGTCATGGTGCGAGCGAAAAGCCGCCTGGACGCTTATGACCTTCTGGATATAGGCATTGAAGATATTTACCGCGAATCGCTTGATACGTCCGTACGCCTGGGGGTTGATGTGCTGATCAAGCTGGGTTTCCGTAAATACACTGCAACGCGCGCCGGCCAGAATTTTATCAAGTATGACGAAGCGGCGCTGCGCAAATTGGCCGCGCATCGTCATGATCGGGAAGCGTATCTCTTCAATACACGCGAACAGATCGCGCTTCAGGAACAGCTTCTGGCCAACGACCGCGAGGTTTCGCCTAATGTTCATGACGATGCGTGGGACGGGGAAACGCGCGAAGGATGATGGTCAAGACATAAACATCCTGCGCGGAATGCGGATGCTTGCTTGTGACCGCGGCATTTTTAAATCTCATCCGGCACAAGTGGTATATTAACATCGAGAGTATGCTCCCGCCGGTCGTCAACCAACAACATCTCCGCATCCGGCATAATCAGGCCGTCCAGCTTCATGACAGCCGTTTCTCCGGCGGACTGACGGATGACGATATGGTAAAGCGTTTCCCCATTACGGTAGGAGATCTTAATTTCTTTCCAGGATGCAGGCAGGCATGGGGAAAAACTGAGCTTGCCGTTTTTCAGCGACAGACCCAGCAAGGACTCGAGAATCAGCTGGTACATCCAGGCGGCGGAGCCGGTGAACCATGTCCATCCGCCGCGTCCAATATGCGGCGCGAGAGCATAGATGTCGGATGAAACAACATAGGGTTCCACTTTATAAATTTCCACTTCCTCTGGAGACCTGGCATGATTAATCGGGTTGACAATGTCCATGACATCCCAGGCTCGCTTCCTTTCGCCTAACGCGGCAAAAGCCATGGCCGCCCAGATGGCCGCATGCGTGTATTGTCCGCCATTTTCTCTCACACCCGGCACATAACCTTTTATATAGCCCGGTTCCGTCTCCGATTTATCGAATGGCGGATCCAGCAGCTGAACCAGTTTTTCATCCCGATGCACAAGAAATTCATCTACCGCACCCATGGCCAGACGGACTCTTGCCTCCTCGCCTGCTCCGGATAGAACAGACCAGCTTTGGGCCACAGAATCAATGCGGCATTCCGTGTTGGTGCTCGATCCCAATAATGAACCATCATCGCAGTAAGCGCGGCGATACCATTGACCGTCCCAGCCGCTTTGCTCAATGTTGCGCTGAAGTTGCGCCGCTTCTTTCCCGCACAAATCGGCAAACGGAATATCGTCTTGCCGTCGGGCAATTTCCGCAAACTTGATCAGCACCTCATACAGGAAAAAACCCATCCAGACACTTTCGCCCCTGCCCAGTTCTCCGACTTTATTCATGCCGTCATTCCAGTCACCGGAACCCATGAGGGGCAAACCATGACTGCCGAATCTCAGGCCTCTTTGGATGGCCCGCGCGCAATGATCATATAAACTGCTTTTTTCATCCGTGACACCCGGCAGATCATAATAAGAATCCTCATCCGCCCTGACCGGACGTCCCTCAAGAAAGCTGACGCTTTCATTCAAAATCCTTGCGTCACCCGTAGATCTGATATAACGGCTCACGGCTAAAGGTAACCACAGGTAATCATCAGAACATTGCGTGCGCACGCCCCGGCCGGTGGGTGGATGCCACCAGTGCTGGACATCTCCCTCTGTAAATTGACGACTTGCGCATAAAAGCAGGTGCCCGCGGACAAGGGCGGGTTCCGCATAAACAAGTGCCATGACGTCCTGTAACTGGTCGCGGAAGCCGAAAGCGCCGCCTGACTGGTAATAACCGTTGCGCGCCCAGAGCCGGCTAGACAGGGTCTGATATAAAAGCCAGCCGTTCGTCAAAAAATTGAGAGACGGATCGGGCGTTTCTATCTGTACCGCGCCCAAGGTTTTCTTCCAATAGCGATGCACCGCATCCAGTTCATTTTGCGCGACGGTCGATCCCCGCAAGTTGCGCACCGTTTTGCTGGCATCGTCGGCGCCTCGCCTGCCGGTAACGCCCAGCCGGAAAATGGTCTCACGCTCCTGTCCTTTATCCAATCCAAAGGTCACCTGGATAGCGCCGCAGGGATCCAGGCCGGCGCCGACTTTGCTTGAGAGTTGTGACCGCGTCATCGCTGCCGGCGCCGAAAGTTCGCCGTTGCGGCCGATAAATTCATCCCGGTCTGACGTGATTGTCCGCGTCGGATCATCCACGTCAAAGAAAGCCACGCGATCGGCAAAGTCCGTGTTATATTGATTTCTGGCAAAAAGAGCCCCGCTTCCCGCATCCACTTCAGTCGTGATGTGCATGATCGTTTTCGGCCGCAAATCACCCAACACCCACTCCAGATACCCGGTAACGGAAAGGATGCGGTTGCGCTCTGATTCATTGCGTACTTTTAAAACCATAAACTTGACCGGCGCGTTGATGGACACATAAATCCATAGATCTGACCGGATGCCGTCTTCCATATGCTCGAAAACGCTGTACCCGAAACCGTGGCGGCAGGTGTAAGGCGTTGCGCCGCCGCACGGAAGCGGCGCGGGAGACCAGACTTGTCCTGTCTCTTCATCGCGGATGTAAAACGCTTCGCCGTTGATATCGCTTACTGGATCGTTATTCCAAGGGGTGAGGCGGTATTCGTGGGCGTTCTCACTCCAGGTTGAGGCGGAACCACTCTCGGAAATGATCGACCCAAAGTGGGGATTCGCCAGGACATTCACCCAGGGTAGCGGCGTTTTCTCCCCTGGTTTTGTGATGATCACATATTCACGTCCGTCAGGGGTAAATCCCCCGAGACCATTGGTAAAAAGCAGATCGGGATAAGAAAACACTGCCTCATCCTTGCTTTTCGCGTTGGGATTTTTGACCGGTTTCAGCCGCGGCCCGGGGATATCCTTTACTTTGTGTCGACTGAGTTGTTCCTCCAGCGTTCCCATATCGTCCTTGATGATGATGCGGGCAACCGTCTGCAGCAGAATACGGTCTTCGCTGGATATCTGATCACCCGGTCTCACAAAGATGCCGCCTGGCCGGTCGGCAGCCTTGTTTTCCATACTGGTGGCAATCAATCCCACAATCTGGTCATGAAGTGCTTGCCGGTAGATGGCATTATCCTCGTTCCAGATGACGAGATCGACGGCCAGACCCTTTAAACGCCAGTAGGCATGAGCCTGCTGGAGTTGGCGGACAATTTCAATGTTGGTGTGGTCAGCAATCTGAAGCAATACGATAGGTAAATCTCCGGAAATGGCGTAACCCCATAAGCTGGATTGCCCGCGACGGTTTTTAATCATGATCTTTGGATCAGCGCGCAGAGATGAATTGGCGTAAATAACGGAACCGGCCAGACGGCCGTAAAGTTGCACGTCGTCCTGGGTCGCATTGATTTGCCTGAGCGTCACCTGGCTGTGAGTCCATGCCAGATTAAAAACGCGGTCGGCCAGGCGGTTGTCGTGGTATTTTTCAACAAGGCTGAGCGCCTTCTCGCGGGTTTCTGCGATGCCGGAGACGATATCTATCGTCACCGATTCTCCGGCAGAGAGTTTGATCGGACGGCGGATCGAAACAATTGGATCCAGAACGGAACCTTCCGAGTCGGATAGGACTTGTTTCCCATCTGCCGACCAGTTCATGGCCTGAGGACGAGATAGCGTATTGCCGCGGCCGACAAACTTCAAACGATCCGTTTCATAAGAGACCTCGTGGCTGTTTGTACCATGTAACGCCATTAAATGAAAAGTCCAGTAGGTGGACTCATCCTTGGAACGCGGTCTTCGCGTGCAGAGAATCGCCTGGCGATCCCGGATAATTTCCGTTTGAACAAAAAGGTTGCTAAATGCCGGATGGATCGCATCGGCCGCCGGCTGCGCGATCACAACTTCCGCGTAACTGGTTAGATCCAGTTCGCGGCGTTTTCTGGAACGATTGGTGAGGCGGATGCGCCGCAGCTCAATATCGTCTTCCGGCGACACGGCGATCTGGGTGTACGTGTTGATGTCATCATCGCGTCGGCGAAACTCGACTTTTGAGTCGGAGAAAATAGCCTCGTATCGGTCCGGCTTTTTCAGTGTCGGCTGATAGGCATTGGACCAGAATTCTCCCGTGGAAACATCGCGGATGTAGCAGAACATACCCCAGGGATCGCGGGTGGCGTCTTCGCGCCAGCGCGTCACCGCTATATCCCTCCAACGGCTGTATCCACCGCCGGCATTCGTAATCATGACATGATATCTGCCGTTGGACAACAATTGCACCTCCGGCACAGGTGTATCGGGAGTTTCAATGATACGCGATGGAATTTTCTGCGGGCCAGACGATTTCCGGACATTAATATTGTCGGCGATCTGCCTGTAGAAGGAAACGGCTTTGGGGATACGTTCCTGAAGCAAAAGCGCTGCCGATTGAAACATCGGCTCGGACTCAAAGCGCTTCTGCATCGGTCGATTCAGTAAGAGATGGCCCAGGGCCAGCAAACTCATCCCTTGATGATGCGCCATGAAGGATCGGACGACAACGCTTTCTTGACCGCTGGGCAAACGCGAAGGGGTGTAGTCAAGCGCTTCATAAAAACCATAAGCTCCCAGCATGCCTTTGGCGGCCAGCCGCTGGAGATTTCCGCAGGCCTCCTCCGGCGCGACCATCAGCGCCAGCGCCGAAGCATACGGAGCCACCACCAGGTCGTCGCCAAGTCCTCGCTTGAGGCCCAGCCCGGGGACGCCGAAGGCGCGATATTGGTAGTTCAGATGAACATCGATGGTGCTATAACCGGACTCCGATATGCCCCAGGGAATTCCCCTTTTTCCCCCATACGCTATTTGTCTTTTTACCACCGCCTTATAGGTTTGGTCCAGAAGCGTGTTTTCGTAATTCGGCATGACCAGAAGTGGCATCAGGTACTCAAACATCGACCCATCCCAGGAAAGGAGAACGGGAGCACCCCCCGGATTTGTAAGCATGCGTCCCAGGGCAAACCAGTTTTCCTTCGGCAGTTGCCCCTGCGCAATGGCGACAAAGCTGCAAAATCTGGCCTCAGACGCCAGCAGATCATAGAAGCTTGCATCTCGCCGACGCTCGCCGACGCTATACCCGATGGTTAATAACTGACGCCCTTGATCATAGAGGAAGCTGTAATCCATATCGGCAAGTTCCTCGGTTTTTTTAATCAGACAATGGATGGTGGATAGTCTTTCCCGCGCCAGGAGGCTTCCTTCCAAAACCACTTTATGAAACTCGCGGGACCATGCCTGCTCCTCAGTATTGGCATCCGGACCGATCATCTCTTCTATAGCGGAAAGCCACTTGGCGGACAGGTCTGCCACTTCCCGCAAGGTGGGGATGCCGATTTCCACGAGAATACGGGCAACCCTAGCCGATGGGATATTCAGCATCACCCAGGGGCAGAGCGCAATTAGTTCGTCAGCCGCATCCCGGCATTGACGGACAAGAGCCTGCGCCCATCCGTAGGCCTGACTTTGTACATCGGCCTCAAAGGTTGAGGCAATGTCCGACGCTGATTTAGTAAGCAAATTGAGACGCCGCCACAATTCGTTGACCGTCGTTCCCTCTAGAACCACAGGCGTGTCCAAGATGTTTTTTAAATTCGGCCAGTTCATTTTTGGACGTATTTTCGGCAACGTCTTTGAGGACTCTATAGGTGTCGGCAATGCCTTCCGGCAATCGATCCCCCGATATTTTCCGGTCAGGAAGTTCAAGGAGCCCCCATTTCAGCGTCAACAGGTAACCACATAGATTCCCGCTGTCCACGGTCGATATGTAATGCGGTGGCAGCGTTTTTAAGCTTTGCGTATCATACCAGTTGTAAAAGTGGCCCCGGTGACGATCCATTTTTTCCATGGTGCCAAAGGTATTCGCGGTGCGTCTGAGAAATTCACCCGGCGTCACATAACCAAAATCACAGGCGGATAAATTCGCCAGCAGCGCCAGTCCCATGTTGGTGGGCGACGTGCGATGCGCAATCATGCCGCCAGGCTGCTCCTGATAGTTATCCGGAGGAAGCCAATGATCTCCCGCTGTAACAAATGTTTCAAAAAACGACCAGATTCTGCGGGCTGCTTTTCCGAGAAAGATGATTTGTTCATCCTTCAGGGTGATTCCTTCTTTTACGACAGGCTGGCTGACCCACCAGGTAATAAATGGGGACGCAAACCAAAGGACGAGCATAGGCAAGGCAGCGTAAAGCGCGCCGGGTCTTGAGATCAGCAGATAAGTCAATACCGCCGTGGACAGAATAGGAGCTATCCACATGGATCTGCAGGATGCCGTCAGATCATTTGCGGCATGATGAGTCTGGCTTTGGAAGGGATTCCACTCCAGTAATCGTTTGTGCGTCACGAGCATCCGCCAGATTGTACGCAAAATTGCATCCAGACTGTAAAAAGCTTCGTACGGCAGGCAGACGATCGTAAATAAAATCTGAAAACCGTGCCGTCTGGCCTGACGCATCATGGAGGCCAGGTGATCACGCCACAACACGTCTCCGGGTTTGCGAAACAGATCCAGGAGGACGGCGCCCGCGGAAGGAATGAGCAGAATCCCCACCACCAGGAGCGTCCAAAGCCACGCCTGAGGCAACATTGCCCAACCGGCGATCAACATGATAGTCAATGCGGTGGGAACGAGACTGCGGCGGAGGTTGTCGAATATTTTCCACTGAGAAAGAATCGACAGGGCATTCTTTTGATATCGTCCACCCAAAACAGGAACCTTTGATCTAAGCCAACCGGCGATTTGCCAGTCCCCGCGAATCCAGCGGTATCTGCGACTCACATCCACCCGGTACTGAGCCGGATATTCTTCATACAACTCCACGTCGGCAATGAAACCGCTACGCGCATGACAACCCTCGATCAGATCATGACTGAGTATCCGGTTTTCGGGAAGACGGTTGTGCAATCGCTTTTTCAAAAGCGTCGACATCATAGATGCCCTTGCCGACAAAGGAGCCTTCGCCGAAGACATCCTGATAAATATCGGAAACCATGCGTGTATAAGGGTCGATCCCCGTTTGGCCTCCCCACAACCGTGAATACCATGTCTGTCTGACCCCGGATAAGCTTTCGGTCAGGCGCGGCTGAAGGATACTGTAGCCGGCGTTAATGATTTTTTTCAAATCGTCAAAATGGGGACGGTTTAGCGGATGGGCCATCGTTCCGATAAATTTTTCCGCGGCATCTCGAGGCAGTTGCGTATCCGTATCCAGGGTAATGATGTACTTCACATTGGATAATAATTCCGTTGCGCCGACAATCTTTGAAAAACAATCTTTTGCGCCGCCTCGCAGCAGGGCATTCAACTCGGCCAACTTGCCGCGTTTACGTTCGTAGCCCATCCATATTCCTTCCTCAGGATTCCAAAGGCGCGGGCGATGAAAAAGAAAAAATGTTCCTCCTTTAACACCTCTGTATTTTTCGTGGAGTTCCTTGATCCCCTTCTCGGCCACACGCAGAAGCTCGTCGTCTTCAGGCATGTTCTTCTCAGGGGCGTCACAAAAATCGGTCAGAAGACCGAAGTGGAGGTTATCTTCTCTATTCGTCAGAAATCGAATTTCCAGCGCTTCGATCAAATCTTCCACGTTTTGAGCATTGTTGAGCATTGTGGGGATGATCACGAGCGTGCTCGATTCCGGTGGAATTTCCAGAGAAAAGTCCATGCGTGGCAAGGGACGCGGATGCGTAAGCAGCGTGGCCAGCCAGTTGGTCAACGCCACACCCAGAGAGCTTGCGCCCAGAACCAAGATAACCGCAGCGGGCAGCATGAATCCAACCGTATAAACCAGCCGCATGAATCCTTACCAGCAGGTATCCCGCCAATAATAAGGTGATCACAATGATGCTACCCAGATAGAGCAATAAGGGAAACCGGCCCAGGACTCTTCTTATGGACTCGGATAAAGAAAGGCGCATCTGTGCGCTTTTTTCGAGTTGCGGTAATCCTTTGTCAATCAGATAATAACCGACATGGGTCATCCGCTCGTCGCCGCTTTTCCGGGACAGGGCGGCCCTAGCCAAATCGATGGCTTTTTGTGCGACATCCCTTTCGAATACCGTACTGTTTTTGGCAATTTTTTCTACAACATGACGATAATGGTCGCGCGTGACAAAATCCATTCGAACATAGACATCACCGGGATCTTCCCGCAGCACTTTTTCGACCACACTCATGGTCTCGACAAATTCACGCCAGTTCATCGTCGTCAGAAACCGAAGAGAGCCGATACTATTGCTGACCGACGCCTGCTCGGCGGCCAATTGCTGATTTCCCGACTGAACCATCTGTTCGATGGTTAAATGCGATTCGGAAAGCCTCTGTTCAATCCAGCCCAGAGGCAAGGCCAATGACGGACTCTTGCCCTGCAAGCGTTGGGCAAATTCCGCGACAAAAGGGCTTAAAAGCGGCGGATCAGACCGGGCCATATCCGCAATGGATAAGACAAGACTTTTGGGATCTCTCCTGGCGATATCAATCATCTGATCCGCCCAATAATTGGCGCGCGCCCGGTCGGCAATGTCGGCCATGATGCGCTTTCCAATACGCCGGAGATTTTCAATCAGCGCCAGACGCAACATGATCGGAATGGCCCACAACTCACCCAGTTTCAGATGGGAAACCGATTGGTAGGCTGTAACAAAACTAACAAGATTTTCCAGATCCACCCTGCCGTCGCCGTGGGAAATGATCTCCTGCGCGATATCATAAACCCTGGGCAGTCCGGCCGCCGGCCCGCTTTCGAGCCAGGGCAGGCTCCGGCTGAATCCACGGGATAAGTGACGTTTGGCTGTACGGACATTTTCTTCAATTAAATAAAAGTTATCAAGCAGCCATTCCTCCGCCGGCGCGGCAGGGCTGTTCACCTTTACAATGGCGGTCAACTGTCGGATGGTTTCAATCAGAACATCTTCATTCTCATAGAGCCGCTCTAGAAGTTTCTCGGTCGCTTTTTTATTGGTTAATTGATGCAGGCTTGCCAGATTTTTGCCATGTTGCTTCATCTGGTCGGAACTGAGTAATTCCGCTCGCAGGGGGACCTCGTCACGGGTATACTTTTTCCCGAAACGACTTTTCGAAAAGCGCTTTTTAAAAAACAATAAAGTATCGGCTACTGTCTTGTAGATCAAATTCAATTTTTGTCTCCTTGTTGAAGAGCAGATGCGACCATCATGTCCCGGAAGGACATCTTTTTACCGGGCTCACCTTAAAGAATGGATCGTTTGCCATTATAACGTTCGGTATCGTAATATTTATCCACATCGATGAGATTCAGGTGATCGGTGACGTCTTTCATGGGCACCGAAGTGATCTCACCTTGGCGATAGCTTACCATCCTGCCGAAATCCTCGTTGACAATCATATCCACGGCCGCGATCCCGAACCACCGCGCCATCAGGCGGTCCCGGGCCGACGGAGATCCACCCCGCTGCAGGTGACTCAACATGACATAGCGGGTTTCCAATCCCGTTTTCCCCTCGATTTCCTGCGCGATATAGGCGGCAATGCCCCCCAGCGAACGGTGTCCAAACTCATCCAACTTATTGTCCTTGCAGAATTCTCTATTGACGGTTATCGTCGCGCCCTCGGAAACAACGAGAATACTGTACTGAACCTCCCGGCCACGGCGTTCTTCGAGAAGAGAGCAGACCCGTTCCATATCAAAAGGGTGCTCGGGGATCAGAATAATGTAAGCTCCGCTGCATTCGCCGCCGTGCAGGGCGAGCCAACCCGCATGCCGGCCCATGGTCTCCACCACAAATATTCGGTTATGGGAACCGGCGGTCGTCCGGAGACGATCGATCTCTTCCATGATGATATTCACTGCCGAATCGAAGCCCAATGAATAATCCGTGCCCACAAGATCGCCGTCAATGGTTTTGGGAATACCGATGGTCTTGATGCCCAGCCTGTCAAGCTTGGAGGCCACGCCGAGGGTATCCTCGCCGCCGACGGCCACAATGACATCAATACCGAGCTTATGGATATTCTCCATCACCCTGGCCGAGGTATCCTTCTTTGGATTGAAAGGGTTGGTGCGGGACGTTCCGAGGTTTGTTCCTCCGTAGCGGTCCCATGGACGCACAATCTCCTCATCGAGTTTCATGGTGTGACGGGCCAGACTCTCCAGACTTTCCGGATCGACCTCCACGAGGCCCTTCCATCCGTCTTTGATACCTATGACGTCGAACTTGACAGACCGTTTTTTTTCAAGAAGAGGATCAAGAGCCGTTTTGGTCACCCATTTGATCGCACCGTTGAGGCCCGGACAATCGCCGCCGCCTGTTAAAACAGCTATTCTCATGGCTATTCTCCCCAAAAGGTTTATTGTAAATGTTTAGTTCTAATCAATGACGATGGCCAGTCACAGTTCTTCTTGATCAATCAACAGAATGGCAGTTGGATATTTTAAGTCGAGTGAACCGGATTCTCCGGATCCTACAGTTAGCGATTTACTTTTTCCGTGTGCAGTTGGAGTTCCCGCCTGGGTTCCCGGTGGCGCACAAAATGTCAATTATTATTGATAAAAATATTACATATTCCTTAACTTTTATCAACTGCAGAGTTTCAGGCCAGGCCATTCGGCCGTCATTTGCCAAGCTTGACCATCATCATTTTCGGTGATATTAATAACTAATTTTCATAAAGAGGATGATTTTGAAAAATATACAAGCAGGATTCTTTCTGGGGTGGTGTCATCCGCTCTATGGGTATTGTGTTCGGCGACATCGGCACAAGCCCCATCTATACCTTGACGGTTGTATTTGCCCTGACCCCGAGAACAGAGCAGAGTGTCCTGGGTATTCTTTCCCTCGTTGTCTGGACATTGCTCATCCTGGTGACTGCTGAGTATGCCTGGCTGGCCATGAGCCTTGCCTATAAAGGACAGGGCGGGGAAATAATGCTGCGGGAAATTCTTAGCGAGGACGCTCAAACCCGGTCGCAAATTGGCCTTCGCCGGATTTCTTGCCTTCATCGGAGTCTCGCTTTTATTAGGTGACGGCGTCATTACGCCTGCCATTACCATTCTATCCGCGGTGGAAGGAATAACTGCTTGTCCCCGGCCTGGAGAACCTTCAACTGGAAATCCTGATTCTGATTGCGGCTATGATTGCCGTCGCACTTTTCACCTTTCAATCCCGGGGAACGGATAAAGTCGCCGGGATCTTTGGCCCGGTTATGCTGGTCTGGTTTATTTGCCTGGCAGTCACCGGATTGGCATCTGTCGCCACCATGCCGGGGATCATTAAATCCGTTAACCCTTACTATGCCTTCAACTTCCTTACGGAAAATGGGCTGGCAGGATTTTTCGTTCTTTCCGAGGTCATTCTTTGCGCCACGGGCGGGGAGGCCCTGTATGCCGATATGGGGCACCTGGGCAAGAAACCGATCCTGCATGCCTGGTATTTCGTATTTGTCGCTGTCCTTCTCAATTACATGGGTCAGGGTATCTTTGCCCTTCAGCATCCGGAAGTAAAGTACCTTCTTTTCGGCATGGTCCAGCACCAGGCGCCATATCTTTACATCCCTTTTCTTCTGCTGACTGTTCTGGCTACGATCATTGCCTCGCAGTCGATCATCAGCGGAACCTTTTCGGTTGTTTACCAGGGAATTACCATGCGGCTCATGCCGCTGATGAAGATTTCCTATCACCTCCAGCCAGATGAAATCCCAGATTTACATTCCTTTAGTTAACTGGGCATTGATGTGCGCGGTCATTTTCATGATGCTGATCTTCCAGAAATCGGAAAACCTGGCGGCGGCCTACGGCATGGCGGTTACCGGATCGATGACGATCACCGGTTTGATGATGATTCTGGTATTTTCACAAATCAAGAAGATGAGATGGAAGCTTCCCATCAGCCGTCATTGTCACCGGCATTGCCTTCACCTATTTTGTAGCCACCCTGAGCAAGCTGCCCCACGGCGCCTATTGGTCGCTGATCCTGGCCGCCATCCCCTTACGCTTCGATTCTCATCTGGACAAAGGGGCAGGCGCGTCTATACGACGCCCTGCGTCCGCTGGACTTTAGCACCTTTCTGATCAGCTACGAACAGATATATGCCAAGGGAAGGAATATCGCCGGCACGGCCCTGTATTTCTGCCGGGGCTACAAAATGATCTCACCCTATATCGTCCACAGCATCTTCCGCAGCAACATTATCTACGAGCGGAATATCCTCATTTCCATCAACCGGACTGATGAACCGTTCGGCGTCAAGGTGCATCTGAAAAAGGATCTGGGGCCTGGTCTCGAATCCTTTGAGGTTCGGGCCGGTTACCGGGAAATCCTGGATATTGAAGGGCTGATCAAGGAGCAGGGCATTCCGGAGAAGGTCATTTTCTACGGCGTGGAGGATATTGTAACGCGCAATCCGATCTGGCATATATTCAGTCTGATTAAACGGATTAACTCCCAATTTTGTTCAATTCAGCAAGCTGCCGCCCAGCCGCCTGCAGGGAATTGTGACGCGGGTGGAAATGTAACGCCCTTCGTTAATCAAGCGATATCCCGTTACTCCTATTTTCCGCCACTTTCAACGGTTTAAACATGTCATCGTTAAAATATGACGGTCCCCTTTCCGACGATGGGCCACCCCATCTGTTATCTCCGTAACCCGTTTGATCCGATGCCGGGCATCTTCGGAGAATCCCTTTTCTTCACCTCTTTAATTTGGCTTTGAGGGGGATTTATGCTATAGAGATGCAAATATTTTTCACCTGAGGAGAACCGTAAACCATGATCTACAATGAAGAATTCGAAACCCTGCCCCGAGAAGCCCTGGAAGCGCTGCAACTCAAAAGACTCCAGCAGGTCGCCTCGCGAGTTTATCATAACGTTGGTTTTTATAAAAAGTCCTTCGACAAGGCGGGTGTATCACCCGACAATCTGAAGACGCTCGACGACCTTAAACATTTCCCATTTACCACCAAACAGGATTTACGGGATAATTATCCCTTTGGATTATTCGCCACTCCGATGAGCAATGTCGTGCGACTGCACGCCTCGTCGGGCACAACCGGCGCATCCACCGTGGTCGGCTACACGAAGCGTGATATTGATACCTGGGCGGAACTCATGGGGCGCTGCTTTGTGGCTGCGGGCCTCACCAAAAATGACATCATCCATAACGCTTACGGTTACGGTCTGTTCACCGGGGGTCTGGGTGCTCATTACGGAGCGGAAAAAATCGGCGCCAGCGTAGTCCCGATGTCCGGCGGCAACACCAAGCGCCAGATCATGATTTTGCAGGATTTCGGCCCGACGGCCATCTGCTGCACGCCCTCATACGCACTGAACCTGGCTGAACAGGGGCAAGCGATGGGCGTGGACATGCGCGCGCTGGCGCTTCGTGTGGGCGTTTTCGGTGCGGAGCCTTGGAGCGAACAGATGCGCCAGGAAATCGAAAAGGCACTGAACCTGACGGCCATGAATATTTACGGTCTGTCGGAAATCATGGGTCCCGGTGTGGCGATGGAGTGCACCGAGGCGCGCGACGGCATGCACATCTTTGAAGATCATTTCCTGGTGGAAACCATTAATCCGAAAACAGGCGAGGTGCTCTCTCCCGGCGAAGAAGGGGAGTTGGTCTTTACCACGCTAACCAAAGAGGCTTTTCCACTGATCCGTTACCGGACGCGTGACATTTCCCGTTTGAATCCCGCTCCCTGCCGTTGCGGACGGACGCACCACCGCATGGGCCGCGTCATGGGCAGAAGCGACGATATGCTTATTATCCGCGGTGTCAACGTCTTTCCCTCCCAGATCGAAGCCGTGCTGGTGGGCATCGAAGGACTGGAACCACATTACCAACTCATCGTCGATCGGGTGGGCTCACTCGATACCCTGGAAGTACAGGTCGAAGTGACGGAAAAACAGTTCGAAGGCGCCGACGAAGTCAAGGTGCTGCAGAAACTGGAGAAACAACTGCTCAAGGATATGAAAGATTATCTGGGCATCACCGCCAAGGTCAAACTGGTTGAACCCAAAACCATTCAACGCTCCGAAGGCAAAGCCAGCAGGGTTATTGATAAGAGGAAAATTTAGGTTCAAGCAAGATTCAAGGCTAAAGATGGAGTTTGGAGCGCCGAGTCCGGAGAATAAACTAACCACCTTGAGGTGACGTCAGTTCACTCGTTCCGAGCTAGGGCCATTAGGCTTTAGCAAAAAGAATGTGTCATAAACACGTCGGCACCCAGTGTACCCTTCTTTGATAAGATACGGGCGGATGGGACTGCCACACGCGCCCGGAGATCTGCACATCATCGCCCTCATCGTTCACGCCTCCACTGACGAGATCGGCGCGTTGAGCGGGAAATTGGGCGCTCTGCCTGGTGTTTCCGTTAAAGTGTCTCTGACAAAAGGATAAAGGATAAGAAGGAAAACAGATGATGAAAGATTTTATTGACGACAACCGGATTGAAAGCATTCTTGACCAGGCGAGAAATCCAGAACCGATCCGGGTTCGTGAAATTATCGACAAAGCCAGTGGACTCAATGGCCTCACGCCGGAAGAGGTTGCCGTCTTGCTCCAGACGGAAGATGACGAACTCATCGGACTTATCTTTCGGGCGGCGCATAAGATCAAAGAAGATATTTACGGCAACCGGCTGGTTTTGTTCGCGCCGCTTTATATTGCCAATCTCTGCGCCAACAACTGTCTGTATTGCGGATTTCGACGCGATAATAAGGAACTTAACCGAGTGGCGCTGACGATGGAGCAAATAAAAAATGAGGTACAGGTACTGCAGCGCGAAGGCCACAAGCGTCTTTTGATGCTCTGTGGCGAGCATCCCAGCCGCTCCAGTCTGGAATATTTTATGGAAGCCATTGAAACAGCCTACGCCGTAAAAACTGAACATGGCGGAGAAATAAGGCGGATCAATGTGGAAATCGCACCACTGGAAGTGGATGAATATACGCTGTTGAAGAAGACAGGCATCGGCACGGCTGTTTTATTTCAGGAGACTTACCATCATGAAACATACAAGATAATGCATCCGTCCGGTCCCAAGAGGGATTACGCCAAACGGCTCACCGCGATGCATCGCGCGCAGGAAGGCGGCATTAACGATGTGGGACTAGGCGCGTTGTTTGGTCTTTATGATTACAAGTTTGAAGTTTTAGGGCTTCTGTTCCATGCTCTGCACCTGGAGCAGGACTGCGGCGTGGGGCCGCATACCATTTCCATTCCCAGACTGGAACCGGCTTTCAACGCACCGGCGGCGATCAAACCCCCTCATCCGGTCAGCGATCATGATTTCAAGAAACTGGTCGCCATCATGCGCATGGCTGTTCCCTATACGGGAATGATTCTCTCCACCCGAGAAACGCCGCCCTGCGCTCGGAAGTTTTTGCACTCGGCGTCTCCCAGATCAGCGCCGGATCGCGCACGAATCCCGGCGGCTATCAGGAAGATAGCAGCGATGCTTTCCGAGCCGCGCAGTTCAATCTGGGCGATACTCGCACGCTCGATGAAGTCATTTTGGACATCACCGAACGCGGCCATATCCCCAGCTTCTGCACCGCCTGTTACCGGCTGGGACGAACCGGCAAGGACTTTATGGATCTGGCCAAACCCGGGCTGATTCAAAAATTCTGCCAGTCCAATGCCCTTTTCACTTTTAAAGAGTATCTGCTGGATTATGCAACCCCGGCAACCCGCGAAGCCGGAGAAAAATTGATTGGAAAATGCTGAATGAAACTTTCAAAACAAAAAGAAAAAGAATGGTTTGCGATCGGCTGCAACAGATCGAGGATGGCACAAGAGATGTCTATATCTAATCATATTGAAAAACTGCTTGCTCAAGGCGGAAATAGGAAAAGTTTTAAGCACGAGATGAAATTATCGAACTTCTGAAAATGCCCGGCGAACATTCTGCAGATCTTTTCGCCACCGCTGACCGCGTCCGCAAAAACGAAGTCGGCGATGAAATTTATCTGCGCGGAATTATCGAATTTTCCAATTTCTGCGAACGCAACTGCCTTTACTGCGGCCTGCGCAAAAACAATGGAAGCTCAGCCGCTACCGGATGACCGACGATGAAATTCTCGCCACAGCAGGTCATATTATAGAAACGGGCATTCCCACAGTCGTTTTGCAATCCGGCGAAGATTTATTATTCCGCCGATAATAATCTGCCGCTTGATTGAACGAATTCAAAAGGAAACGGGTTTGATCATCACCCTATCCATCGGCGAGAGGAACGTCTTGCCGATTTTCAGGCCTTTGGACAGGCCGGCGCCAACCGTTATCTGCTCAAGCATGAAACTGCGTCACCAGAACTGTATCAATATCTTCGTCCCGGCTGCCAACTGGACAAACGGATGCAATGCTTGCGGTCGCTCAAGCACTTGGGCTTTGAAACAGGAACGGGAAACATGGTGGGATTGCCAGGTCAGACTTTTGAAATTCTGGCGGATGATCTGCTGGTGATGAAACTACTTGACGCGGATATGCTGGGTATCGGCCCGTTCATCGCGCATCCTGACACACCGCTGGCCGGAATCGGATATGATGATCTTGATCTCACGCTGCGAGTTCTGGCGCTCGCCCGACTGCTGACACGCAATACCAATATTCCGGCGACAACCGCTCTTTCCACGCTGCATCCTCAGGGGCGGCTTCAGGCCCTCCGGGTCGGCGCTAACGTTGTGATGCCGGACTTCACCCCGGAGATTTACAAAAGCCGGTATGATATTTATCCGGGGAGGACAGATGTCGGCCCGGCCGAAGAGATGATCGGCCGACTGAAAAAAGATTTTCAGTCCATTGGTCGAACCATAAGATTCTCCGTCGGCAACCGTTCTAAGAAATCAGATCATGATATTCTACATTGAAAATAGAATTGGCTAACTTTTGAGTTTATAAAGACCCCATGGCGATGAGCTCTTTAATATCAATATGCCGGGATTCATCGACAGTCAGGCCTTCGCGGATCAGCTCCAGCACATGCGGTTTTTCCTCTGGAAACTTGTAGCCCTCATAATCCATATGGAAAAGAAGTCCTCCCTGGCGATTGGTCCAGGAATTCATGTTGTGATCAAAGCACACCCGCGATGTTACATTCAGCTTTTCAATCATTACTCGCAATTCTTCCAGCCGTTCATGCGGCGAAGAGATGTGCAACCGTCCCTGTTCGTAGTCTTCAAATATTTCCGTTCCCTGCCTGGGCACAAAGGGACGCGAGCGGATGTAGTGCGGATTGATTTCGTTTAACACGCGCGCCGTATTTTCTGCATGCTGCAGCCAGCGCTCCCGACCGCCCAGATCGGGCATCCAGTATTCGGAAAGCTGAAATCCTGCGGCCATTGCCTTTTTGCCGCCTTCGATCTGCTCGGTACTGGTCACGCCTTTACGGACAATTTTTAAAAGTTCATCATCGCCTGTTTCCAGACCGACATGAAGGCGATCAAGACCCGCTTCCCGGATGGCAATCAACTCTTCGAGCTTTCTTTGCGCCAGAGTTTTTGAACGGGTATAGGATGTCACCCTCGTCAGGGTGTTTAAGGTCCTTCTCAAATGTTGCAATACATCGACAAACTCATGCGGCCGCATAATCATACTGTTAGCGTCCTGCAGGAATGCCGTCTTCCCTCCATAATAAAGCCAGCTGAACACGGTAGAGAAACAATGATTTTCGTTCAGATAGGGATTGACGCTCAAAAGAGCCTGAAGTACCTCTCTGATTAATCTGTCCTTTCTGACCTGCCTTTCTGGAGACTTCCCGGATTTCATCCACCATAACCTTTACTGTATCGATATCGGCTTTGATGTCCGCAACGGTTCGATAAATAAAAGGGTGCCCTTTATACATTTCGCAAAATGTGCATTTGTTCCAGGGACAATTTTCAGTAACCCTTAATAAAAGTGAAGCACTACCTCCTTCACTTGGGGGCCGATACACACCAACGGCAAAAGATAGCTGACTTATTTTTTCAACATTTTCCCGATATAAACTTTTTGAGCAACCACTGTCATAAATACTCCTTTTTCAAATTATATAGATCATTAATATAATATTCTTTTGCCATTTGACAACACGTAATTCTCATAACTTATTGATATTGTTTATGAGTTATATGACATTGCCCTATAGCGGAATATACTTGCGTCAAAATTGACATAATTGACAAAATGGCTTGTTACGACTATAAGTCACTCGTTGAAAATAGCATAAACTCTTATGCTTTATAAGGAAAAGCATGGGATATAGATCATTTGAGACTGGAGAAAAAAATGGAAAAAAAGCTTACGTTTACAATTGACGGACAGGAAGTATCGGCAAATCCCGGACAAACGATCCTGGAAGTGGCAAAAGGATTGGGGATTTACATTCCCACGCTTTGCCACTATCAAAACACCACCAATGTTGGCGCATGCCGGGTTTGCGTCGTGGAAGTGGAAAACGCCCGCAGTCTGGTCGCTTCCTGCTGTGCACCGATTAGTCCCGGTATGGTCGTTCGCACCAACACGCCGGCTGTTCGTGCCGCCCAGAAAATGATTGTTGAATTGATGTGGTCCTCTGGTGATCACAATTGCCTGACCTGCGAACAAAATGGACAATGTGAACTCCAGAATCTGGTTTACTGGCTGCAAATTGATAAACCCCGTTTTAATATCGAACCCCCCGGTTACGCGCCGGATAACAGCAATACGATGATTCATCGCGATCTGAACAAGTGTATTCTTTGCGGACGATGCATCCGCGCCTGCAATGAAATTCAGGTCAATGAAGTGCTGGATTTCGCGATGCGCGGTTCCTACGCGAAAGTCGGTCCCGCCTTTGATGCAGACTATATCGATTCATCGTGCGTATTCTGCGGCGAATGCCTTCAGGTCTGCCCCACCGGCGCCATCACGTTCAAGCAGGCGAAATTCGGCGGCCGTCCCTGGGAACTCGATAAAGTCCGCACGACCTGCACTTACTGCGGCGTCGGCTGCCAGATGGATCTTTATACAAAGGATAACAAAATCGTCAAGGTTATGGGCAACCGTGAATACGGCGCGCCCAATGACGGCAGTCTCTGCGTCAAGGGACGTTTCGGCATGGATTTCGTTTCGCATCCCGACCGACTGAAAAAACCACTCATACGCTACAAGAAAAATGAAGATTTTAAGGAAACCACCTGGGACGAAGCTTATACCTTCATCGCCGATAAATTAACGGCTATTAAAAAAGCGAACGGCCCGGACAGCATCGCCGGTCTGTCTTCCGCGCGCTGCACCAATGAAGAAAATTATCTATTCCAGAAATTTCTGCGGGCGGCTATCGGCACCAACAATGTCGATCACTGCGCCCGTCTCTGACACTCCGTAACGGTGGCCGGTCTGGCCGCCACATTCGGCAGTGGAGCAATGACCAATTCGATTGATGAACTGGAATATCACGGATTTGATTCTGGCAACAGGAACCAATACAACGGAAAATCATCCCGTCATCGGCATGAAAGTCAAGCGGGCCGTCAAACAGCACGGCACCAAGCTGATCGTCATTGACCCGCGGGAAATTGATTTAGTCAAATACGCCGACATCTGGCTGAGGCAGAATCCGGGAACGGACGTGGCGGTTTTCAACGGCCTGATCAATGTGATTATCGCGGAAGGCCTCTACGCCAAAGAATACGTTGCCGAAAGAACGGAAGGATTCGATGCGCTCAAAGCGGTTGTGGCCAAATACACACCGGACTATGTTGAAAAGATTTCCGGCGTGCCGGCGGAAGACTTGAAAAAAGCCGCCCGGATGTATGCCAAAGCGAACCGCGCCAGCATCATTTACGCGATGGGCATCACCCAGCATATCAGCGGCACGGACAACGTGAAAAGCACCGCCAACCTGTCGATGCTTTGCGGCAACGTCGGCATTGAAGGAGGCGGCGTCAATCCTCTGCGCGGCCAAAATAATGTTCAAGGGGCCTGTGACATGGGCGCCCTGCCCAATGTTTATCCGGCCTACCAGCAGGTCGCCAATGAAGATATCCGTAAGAAATTTGAAGCGGCCTGGGGCGCGAATCTTTCCGGCAAGCCGGGTCTGACGCTGATGGAAATCATGGCCGGGGCCGGTAGCGGCGCGATCAAAGCACTTTATGTCATGGGAGAGAATCCGCTCCTTTCCGACCCGGATCTGCATCATGTCAAAAAAGAACTGCAGAAACTGGACTTGATGATCGTGCAGGATATTTTCATGACCGAAACGGCGCAAATCGCTGATGTGGTCTTACCGGTGGCTGCCTTTGCCGAAAAAGACGGCACCTTCACCAATACTGAACGACGCGTGCAGCGCGTGCGCAAAGCGATTGAATCGCCGGGAGAGGCCAAAACCGACTGGGAGGTTATCTGCGGCATCTCCAATAAAATGGGTTACCCGATGCATTACGCATCCGCCAAAGAGATTTTTGACGAAGTCACGACCGTTACGCCCAGTTACGCCGGTATCACTTACAAACGGCTTGAAAAAGAAGGCTTGCAATGGCCCTGCCCGACCTCCGAGCACAAAGGCACAAAATTCCTGCACAAAGACAAATTCTCGCGGGGTCTGGGACTTTTTACGGCCATTGAATTCATACCGCCCAATGAACTGCCGGATAAAGAGTATCCGTTCCTGCTTTCCACAGGACGCGTCCTTTATCATTACCACACCGGCACCATGACGACGCGCGCTCAGGGTCCTTCCGAACGCTGTCCCGAAAGCCTGGTCGAAATCAATCCGGCAGATGCTGAAAAACTGGGCATTTCCGATGGGCAGTTAGTCAAAGTCACATCCAGACGCGGCAATGTCGAAGCGAAAGCCCACATCACGACCAAAAGCGCGCCGGGATCGATTTTCATGAACTTCCATTTTACGAATGCGCCCGTGAATCTCCTGACCAATCCAGCACTGGATCCGACAGGCAAGATTCCCGAATATAAAGTCTGTGCTGTCAAACTGGCGGCTGCGTAATCATCAACGGCCACTAAAAAAATCTATGCTAAACAAAACATGATAAAAAACTGAATATGCCCCTTGCCAGGGGCATATTCTTTATGTATAAGACGCAAGCATTTGAAGGTTTTTACGACACGATAAAAAAACAATTTTTCTCACCAAATGGATGTTTTCTTAAAGTGTCACCAAATACATTTTAAGCCTTAATAAAAGGCAAGGGAGGAATTAAACATGGTTAATGAGAATTTGGAAAGTAAGCGATGGTTTCTGGCCCTCGCGGGTGTCGTCATCATGCTGATACTGGGCACGGTTTACGCCTGGTCGGTTTTTGTGAAACCCATTGTAGCCGCACAGGGCTGGGAAGTAAAGGTTGTATCGAGAGTTTTCATGCTGATCATCGGATGCATTGGCGTTTCCGCGGCATTTGGCGGCATACTGGTAGATAAAAAAGGTCCTAAATTTGTCGCAATCTTGGGCGCCATTCTTTACGGTATTGGTGTTTTGCTTGGTGGCGTGGCTTTGCATATCGGCAGTTTCTGGCTTCTTTTATTCGGTTATGGCGTCATCGGCGGCATGGGCAACGGTCTTGCCTATGTTGTTCCTATCGCTACGCTGATTCGCTGGTTTCCTGATAAACGCGGCATTATCACGGGGCTGGCCGTCATGGGTTTTGGCTTAGGCGCTTTCTTTATCGGTATGATCATTCCCGGTCTCATCGTTAAAGTCGGTGTGGCCAACGCCTTCTTGATACTGGGCGCGATTTACCTTGTCCTCAATTTACTTGCTGCCTCTACCCTGAAAAATCCACCTGCCGGATGGCTTCCTAAAGGCTTTAAGCCTGCGGCCACAACCGTCAGCGCGGCTGATTCGTTTGCCTGGACCGAAGCGAAGAAGACTCGCCAATGGTACATGCTCTGGGGCATGCTCTTCCTGAACGTTACCGCCGGCATGGGACTTTTATCCAAGCTGTCCCCCATGGCTCAGGAAGTCATCAAAGTCGCTCAAAATATTGATGATCCGGCCAAACTGGCCGTTCTGGGCGGCGGTGTTCTGGCCACAGCCTCCATTTTCAACGGTCTGGGCCGTCTTTTCTGGGCTGCTGTTTCAGATAAGATCGGCAGAAAAGGCACTTATATGACTATGTTTCTGACGCAGGCGATTCTTTATGTCCTTCTTCCTCAGGTCACCAGCGTGCTCGTCTTCACGATCATTGCCTGCTACCTGCTGGCCTGCCTCGGCGGCGGTTTCGCGGTTATGCCGGCATTTGCCGCGGATTCCTTCGGGCCAACCAACATCGGCAGGATTTACGGCTTTATCCTTACTGCATGGGGCGCTGCGGGCGTTGTAGGTGGTTTTGTTTTCGCCGAATTCAACAAACAGCAGTCACTCTATACCGCAGCCGGATGCCTGATTCTCGGGTTTATCATCGCCTTGCTGTTTAGCCGGCCAAAGCACGTGTCTGAATACAGATAGTTTCAAGGCGGTTAAATACCTTTTTTAAGTTTTTCAACGAAGAGCCCCTTTCTGTTTAAACAGAAGGGGCTCTTCTATTGAAAGATCATTTCAATTCATTCTCATTATCACACTGCGCCAGGCTTCCTCCTTATCCGCCACCATATCGCAGCTCCACAATTCGTTGTTGACAGAATCATTCAATTTTGATTAATCAGAAGCGCCTTCAAGATTAATTTCTTCGTCGTGCGGGTGATGGGGTTCACCTTTAACCGCCTTCGTTGCTGATAACTCCTGACAAATTTCATATCAGGAGCTATGCCATGAAAGGTGATTACATTCCTTTAGTAGTTGGTCTTTTAGTATTCCTTGGATGAAGAAGATATCCTCGATTTTGATAGTTGGTATATGCCCGCAAAAGATAATGAATGATCTGATGCTGATGGATTGAAACAGGGTTTATGCCGCATATCTGAACCAGGCAACGCCAATAACGACCGCGCCCACAATGAACCGATACAGCGACAAACGGCAGAAATGTTTTCGTCTGCACATAGCGCAACAAAAAGCCGATGGCGAGAAGACCTGAAATACACGACACCGCCATGCCGGCGAGGAAACTCGCGTCAATCATAGCCGGATTGGCAATCACTACCGGCATTTTGACCAGCGCCGCCCCCAGAATAATCGGCGCGGAAAGCAAAAAGGAAAAACGAGCCGCGCCTTCGCGGGTCATGCCCAGAGCGAGCGCCGTCGTCATGGTTATGCCGGAACGCGAAACACCGGGTATAATGGCTAAAGCCTGTGAGAGGCCGATCAGAAAACTGGTTTTTAGCGAAATATGTTCAACGTCAATTAGTTTCTTCCCTTTGCGGTCAACCCTGTAAAGAATGACCCCGAGCAGAATCAACATACAGGCAATCAGGATGGGATTGCGGAAAACTGTTTCAGCGATGTCCTCGAGCAAGTAGCCGATTAAAGCGCCGGGAATTGTTGCCAACACCAGATACCAGAAGAGTTTCCCTTCCCTTTCTTTGGGCCGCGTGAATCCCTTGTGCAACAGATTGAGCCAGTCCTTCCAGAAATAGATCACAACGGCAATCAGCGTGCCGACGTGCAGGGCGATATCAAAAGTCAATCCGGAATACGCCCAATTCATCAACCAGGGCACCAAAACCAGATGAGCCGAACTGGATATCGGCAGAAATTCTCCTAACCCCTGAACCAGTCCCAAAACCACAGCTTGCGCTATATCCATGATTACCCTTTCCGATCTTAAACACCTGTTGGGTTGCCTTACATGATAAATCCTATTTTGTCTATATTTACGGCGGATTGAAACAGAAAAAGACAAGGTAATGCATTTTATCTTTAAAATTTTCTTGACACATATAACGCCAGGGAGTATTTATTATCCATAAATTGGAATGATTCCGAAATGAAAAAGATTAACGAAGAAGACCTGATCGGTCAGTTGAAGGAAAAAGGCCTCAAGATCACGCCGCAGCGCCTGGCGATTATCGATGCGCTGGTGGAAAATTGCGATGCGCATCCAGGCGCCACGCTCATCTATAAAGAGGCCCGCAAGAAAGCCAAGCGCGTCAGTCTTATCCACAGTTTACGCAACGCTCAAAGATTTTTCCGAAAGCGGACTGATCAGGCAACTGGAGTTTGACCGGATGGAAAACCGCTATGACGGCAATCTGTCCGAACATATCAATCTCATCTGCAAACGGTGCGGGAATATTATCGACTACCGCCTTCCTGCGAACCTTGAACCAAAAGACATCGCCCGAAAATCGGGTTTTGTCGTCACGGATACCCGAATGGAATTTCACGGGTATTGCCGGGACTGTCTAAAGCGCCCCGACTAATCTTCTTATCCGGCAGCCTCGCGGCATATAAACCGACGGTCAAAGAAGCAGGATAAGCGGCTTTTATTTTTAATCTGGAATCGTTCCAGGTTAGAGAAGGGAAAGTAAAATAACCATTAACTCGAATATTGAAAGTCTGAAATGGCTAAGTGATCTTGAACATAAGAGGGAGCTGCCCATGCCTCGTCAAACTTGTGGCAAGGGATGCTCAGAAGTTCAATGAACTGTGCGGCACATTTCAACAATTCTCATTATGAAAGGAGGAAATATATGAATGAAGAAAGCAAGTGCCCGGTAACGGGCAGGATGGGCAAACACATTTCCGGCGGTGGCACGTCGAACCGGGACTGGTGGCCGAACCAGTTGAATCTCAATATTCTTCATCAGCACTCTCAAAAGAGCAATCCGATGGGCGAGGCGTTCAACTACGCCGAGGAATTCAAGAAACTCGACCTGGCGGCCCTGAAGAAGGACCTCTATGCGCTGATGACCGACTCGCAGGACTGGTGGCCGGCCGACTGGGGTCACTACGGGGGGCTCTTCATCCGGATGGCGTGGCACAGCGCCGGCACCTACCGCATGGGCGACGGCCGCGGGGGCGCGGGCTCCGGCAACCAGCGCCTGGCGCCGCTCAACAGCTGGCCCGACAACGTGAACCTCGACAAGGCGCGCCGTCTGCTCTGGCCGATCAAGCAGAAATACGGCAAGAAAATCTCCTGGGCCGACCTGATGATCCTTGCCGGCAACTGCGCCTTGGAATCGATGGGGTTCAAGACCTTCGGCTTCGCCGGCGGGCGCGAGGACGTCTGGGAGCCGGAAGAGGACATCTACTGGGGCAGCGAGGACAAATGGCTTGGCGACAACCGCTACTCCGGCAAACGGGATCTCGAAAACCCGCTCGCCGCCGTGCAGATGGGCCTGATCTACGTGAACCCGGAGGGCCCCAACGGCAACCCGGATCCGGTCGCCTCCGGCCGTGACGTTCGCGAGACCTTCGCGCGCATGGCCATGAACGACGAAGAGACCGTCGCGCTCGTCGCCGGCGGGCACACCTTCGGCAAATGCCATGGCGCCGGCCCTGCGTCCCATGTGGGGCCTGAGCCCGAAGGCGCCGGCATCGAAGAGCAGGGCCTCGGCTGGAAGAGCAGCTTCGGCAGCGGCAAAGGCGGCGATACGATCAGCAGCGGCATCGAGGGCGCCTGGAAGCCGAACCCGACCAAATGGGACATGGGCTATCTGAAGGTGCTGTTCAAATACGAGTGGGAACTGGTCAAGAGCCCGGCCGGCGCGAATCAGTGGCTGGCCAAGGACGTGGCCGAAGAGGACATGGTGGTTGACGCGCACGACCCGTCGAAGAAGCGCCGCCCGATGATGACCACGGCGGACCTCTCCCTTCGCTTCGACCCGATCTACGAGCCGATCGCGCGGCGCTACCTGGCAGAACCCCAAGCAATTCGCGGACGCCTTCGCCCGGGCGTGGTTCAAGCTGACCCACCGCGACATGGGCCCGCGCTCGCGCTATCTCGGTCCGGAGGTCCCGGCGGAGGAACTCATCTGGCAGGACCCCATCCCTGCCGTCAATCACAAACTGATCAATAAGCAGGACATCGCCTCCCTCAAGGGCAAGATCCTGGCTTCCGGTCTGTCTGTGTCGGAGCTGGTTTCGACCGCCTGGGCGTCGGCGTCCACCTTCCGCGGCTCCGACAAGCGCGGCGGCGCCAACGGCGCGCGCATTCGCCTGGCGCCGCAGAAGGATTGGGAAGTCAACCAGCCTGCCCGGCTGGCGAAAGTGCTTAAGACCCTGGAGCGCATCCAGAAAGCATTCAACAAATCCCAGTCCGGCGGCAAGAAGGTATCGCTGGCTGATCTGATCGTTCTGGCCGGTTGCGCGGGCGTCGAGCAGGCGGCGAAGAACGCCGGTTACAAAGTGACGGTTCCCTTCACGCCGGGACGCATGGACGCCTCGCAGAAGCAGACCGATGCGGCCTCCTTTGCCGTGCTCGAGCCGAAAGCGGACGGTTTCCGCAACTACCAGAAGGCCGCCTATGCCGTATCGGCCGAGGAGTTGCTGGTTGACAAGGCGCAATTGCTGACCCTGACCGCACCCGAAATGACGGTGCTTGTTGGCGGCATGCGCGTCCTGAATGCCAACTTCGGAGGCTCCCAGCACGGCGTCTTCACCAAGCGGCCGGAGACGCTCACCAATGACTTCTTCGTGAACCTGCTCGACATGGGCACGGAGTGGAAGGCGGCCTCGAAAGACGCGGACGTGTTCGAAGGGCGCGATCGCAAGACGGGCGAGCTCAAGTGGACCGGCACCCGTGTCGACCTGATCTTCGGTTCGAACTCCCAGCTCCGGGCCCTGGCGGAAGTCTACGGATGTGAGGACTCCCAGGAGAAGTTCCTGCACGACTTTGTAGCGGCGTGGAACAAAGTCATGAACCTTGACCGTTTCGACCTCGCGTGATTTTAACATAAACGTCTTCGAGGGCTTCGGGCAGAGTGGCAAAGGAAGGTCAACGAACACCGATTCAGCGGCGATAAAGGAGAAAATTATGTCCAAATCAGAAGATGCATTGAAAGAAGCCTTTGCCGGAGAATCACAAGCAAATCGAAAATATCTTGCTTTTGCGGTAAAGGCCGATCAGGAAGGATTTTCGCAGGCAGCAAAATTGTTTCGGGCAGCTGCTGAAGCAGAAACAGTTCATGCCCATGCCCATTTACGGGCATTAAAAGGAATTCGATCCACCAAGGAAAACTTGCAGGAGGCAATAGCCGGAGAAACTCATGAGTTTAAAAGCATGTATCCGGGAATGATTGAAGCGGCTAAGGCTGAAGGAAATAAAGAGGCTGAGCGATCTTTTAATTTTGCCAACGAAGTGGAGAAAATTCATGCCCGTCTCTATCAGCAAGTTCTTGATAATCTGGAAAGTGCAAAAGAATCTTATAGCTATTATGTATGTCCGGTATGCGGATATACTTCAGAGAAGGAAGCGCCGGAGACTTGTCCTGTATGCGGCGCTAAAGGCAAGATGTTTAAAAAAGTTGATTAATAATTCTTAGCTGAAAGGGAAAAAGATTGATCATGGCAAATAGAAACGAAGTATACAAATGCGAGATTTGCGGGAATATCGTGGAAGTTCTTCACGGCGGTGTGGGCAAGCCGGTGTGCTGCGGCAAGCCCATGAAACTGATGGCGGAAAACACAACGGACGGCGCAAAGGAAAAACACGTTCCTGTCGTGGGGAAAGTGGCTGGCGGAATTAAGGTCAAGGTCGGAAGTGTCGCCCATCCCATGGAGGATAAACACTACATCGAGTGGATAGAGATTATCGCGGACGGAAAAAACTATCGCCAGTTTCTTGCGCCGGGTCAGGCGCCCGAAGTGGTCTTCCCCGTCGAAACAACCAATATCACGGTGCGTGAGTACTGCAATCTGCATGGTCTGTGGAAACTTTAAAAAATTAAACGGAAATCCTAAAGATGAGCGATCATGAAAGGCAAGCCAATGGTTAAATTATATCGATGCACTGTTTGCGGCGATGCGTACATCGGCACCAATGCCCCGCCAAACTGTCCCTTTTGCGGCGCACACATAGATTACATCAAGGAGGCAAAAGAGGTTGTTGTGAACTTTGATGTTCCTCTCAGCGCACGGGATCAGGCCAATGTCGACCACGCTCTCAAGGTAGAACTAAGCAATTCGGCATTTTATGCGTGTGCCGCCAATCAAACCAATGATCCCGAAGGGAAGATTCTGTTTAAGGCACTGGGCAAGATTGAGGCGGAGCACGCATCCATTTGGAGAAAAATACTCAAACTGGGATCCGTTCAGCCGGGAAACGATGCCTGCCACACGGAAAATGTTGAGAATCTGCAAGAGTCCCACGAAAGGGAAACAAGGGCCATTGCATTCTACAGAAAGTCAGCAGCCGAATCGGATCACCCCAGAATCAGACAGCTTTTTGAAGCATTAGTGGAAATTGAAACAGACCACCTGTACTTGTCTGAAGAAAGACTGAAATAATAGCGATTCCTTGAAGGAGCCACGCGACAATGCGCGGCTCCTTTTTTAGTCCGTTAAAAAAGTTAAACTGTCTTTACGAGCACTATGCCCAAGCTGATGAGCTTGACACAATCTGACGTTGAGCTTATAGTAATCTCGTATAATTAACCTGACTGCTTCAGGTTTTTAGGAAACAAATATAGGAGGACTTTTATGGATGTGTCTGCGTTTAACGACTTATTTCAAAAACAAAAAGCCTTTTTCCGGTCGGGGAAAACCCACGATATCACTTTTCGCATTGAAACTCTGAAAACACTCAAAAACCTTATCAGCGCGCATGAAAAAGAAATTCTCGCCGCCGTCTATGCTGATCTGCATAAAGAAGAAACCGACGCTTATGCCACGGAACTATCCGGTGTGTATAACGAAATCAAAATCGCCATTGCCAATGTCCGTGACTGGGCGGTACGGGAAAAAGTGCTGACGCCCATTTTCATGTATCCCGCCAAAAGTTACATATACAAGGAACCCTACGGCGTAACGTTGATTATTGCGCCATGGAATTATCCTTTTCAGCTTTTGATGATGCCCCTTATCGGCGCGATTGCCGCGGGGAATACGGCGATTCTCAAGCCGTCGGAAATCTCATCGAATACGGCGGCGGTTCTGGAGAAAATGATCAACAATGCGTTTCCCAGGCAATACATCCATGTGGTCCAGGGTGCGGCCCCGGAAACACAGGCGCTTTTAGAATTGCCCGTTGATTACATTTTCTTCACCGGTTCCGTTCCTGTGGGAAAAGCCGTCATGGCCGCGGCGGCGAAAAATCTCACACCGCTCACGCTGGAACTGGGCGGCAAGAGCCCCGCCATCATCCACGAAAGCGCTCATCTGGAGACAGCCGCCAACCGCATCGGCTGGGGAAAGTTTCTCAACGCCGGTCAAACCTGCATCGCCCCGGACTATGTCCTCGTTCACGAATCCGTCAAAGACGCTTTCATTGATGAGCTGATTAAAGTCATCTTAACATTCTACAGGGAGGACGCCTCGAAGCATCCCCGTTACTGCCGGATCATCAACGACCGGCATTTCCAGCGCCTGACGGCTCTTCTCGACGGGAAAAAGACCGTTTTCGGAGGAAGAACAAATAGGGCGGACCGCTACATTGAACCCACCCTGCTGTCCCCTGTGGAATGGAGTGATCCGGTCATGCAGGATGAGATTTTCGGCCCGATACTGCCCATCATCCCCTATTCCGACCTCGACGACATCATTTGCAAAATCAATGAACGTCCCAAACCTCTGGCTTTATATATGTTCTTGAACGACAAAGTCATCCGCAGAAAAATAATCCGCGAGACGTCTTTCGGAGGCGGGGCGGTCAATAACACCATCATGCATATTGTCACACATTACCTGCCGTTCGGCGGCGTGGGTTCGAGCGGGTTGGGCCGATATCACGGGAAATACAGCTTTGATACCTTCTCGCACACGAAAAGCATTCTACGCAGTTACAACTTCGTCGATATCGTTGACGTCACCGCGCCCCACAAGGGTAAAATGATGAAGTATATTTTAAAATTAATGAAGTAATGAACTTTGAAGGAAAGGAATCCCCATGAAAAAAATATTCTTCCTGCCGGCTCTGTGCATGATGCTGATGCTCTCTGCTTGTTCAATCCCCAGGCTCAATATTTTTGACACAACGCCGAACCCTCTTCAGGAACATACGCTGGAGGGCACGGGAAAAGATAAAATTCTTATCATCCCCATCAACGGAATGATTTCAAATTCGCCGCAGCAAGATTTTTTCGGCACCAAACCCAGTCTTGTGGAGCAGGTTGTCGTTCAGCTCAATAAAGCCCGGAGTGATTCGCAAATCAAAGCCGTTTTACTGAAGGTCAATTCCCCGGGAGGAACGATTACGGCAAGCGACCTTTTGTATCATGAAATATCAGCCTATAAAGCAAAAACAGGCAATAAAATTTCCGTGGCCATGATGGATGTTGCCGCCTCCGGCGCATATTATCTTTCCTTGCCTGCCGATATGATCACGGCGCACCCCACAACGCTGACCGGTTCCGTCGGTGTAATTTTTATGCGTCCCAAAGCCGTCGGACTGTTGGATAAGATTGGTCTGAGCGTTGAGATCAACAAATTCGGAACGAATAAAGACATGGGTTCGCCTTTCCGCGAATCAAACGACGAAGAAAAAATGCTGATGCAAAAGACCGTCGATACCTTCGGCAATCGATTTATCAATTTAGTCCAACAGCACCGTAAACTTGACGAGTCATCGCTGAAAGAAGTTTCCACCGCTCGTGTGTTTGTTGCCGAAGATGCGTTGCGACTGAAACTGATCGATAAAATCGGTTACATTCGCGACGCGATCAAAGAGACCAAAACCATGGCGGGGCTTGCTGACGATGCTCGTGTCGTGGTTTACCGGCGCAATGATGCTCCAGAAGATAATTATTATCGGGCAGCAGCCCCGGACGCGGCAAATATCTCTTTGATCAATGTTGCTCTGCCGGAAATATTTAACATCAGGTCAGGCTTTTATTATCTCTGGCCGGGCGCAATGAATGCTGACTAACCTGACTGGATAGACTTGATTATGGCCATTATTGAAACACGATCACTAACGAAAACGTTCGGTAAAATCCAGGCTGTACGCGGCATTGATCTGGACATTAAAAAAGGCGAAATCTTCGGACTGCTGGGCCCTAACGGCGCGGGCAAGACCACAACCATCGGGATGCTCTGTACCATCGTTCGTCCCACCTCCGGAACCGGGGTCATCGCAGGCTTTGATATCGCGAAGCAACCGACACAGGTCCGACGCAAAGTCGGCATTGTTTTCCAGGATCCGACGCTGGATACTATTTTGACCGGGCGCGAGAATCTTCAGTTGCACGCCCGTCTCTATGGAATTCCGTCATCCGTGCGTAGTCTTTGGATTGAAGAAATGCTGGAGCTGGTTGACCTTCGGGAACGCGCCGATGATCTGACCAAAACATATTCCGGTGGCATGAAACGTAGGCTGGAACTGGCGCGCGGCCTTTTGCACCGTCCTGCTGTTTTGTTTCTGGATGAACCGACGCTGGGGCTTGACCCGCAGACACGCGCCCGCACCTGGGAATACATCCGTAAAATGGCGCAAAAAGAAGAAACCACTGTTGTGCTCACCACGCACTACATGGAAGAAGCTGAAGCGATGTGCAATCGCATCGGCATCATGGACACAGGCCGGATCATCGCTCTGGACACCCCTGAAAACATGATCGACACGCTGGGCGGCGACATCGTCGCGATCAATGCGCCTCAACCGCCGCTGGACATCATCCGCTCGCTTCCCTATGTGTCCGCGGTGAAGATCGCAGGCGAAACGACTGAAATCACCATGAAATCGGCCCATCTGCATTTGGCTGAACTCCTGCCTCTAATTCCCGGTGTCGTCAGTGTGGAAATGAGAAAACCCACGCTCAATGATGTCTTTATCAAACTCACCGGCCGCGATATCCGCGTAGATGCAATAGAAAGTGGAGAAAGCTGGGTGGACTCCGTTGCCCGCTATCGTCAGAGAGGAAAATGAAACGATGAATTCCAATTGGGTTCAGAGAGAACTCCTGGGCATTTCCGCCGTGTGGTGGCGGGAGTTCAAAGTCTTCTGGCGGGAAAAAAGCCGAATCGTCTCCAGCGTTGTCCAGCCGATGATGTGGCTCTTTTTATTCGGAAGCGGCATCGGCGCTTCTCTCTCCGTAGGCTCCGTCAACTATCGCGACTACATTTATCCCGGCGTTTTGACCATGTCGGTCATTTTCGGTTCCGTCTTTTTCGGCCTTTACATCATCTGGGACCGCAAGCTCGATGTACTTAAGGCCGTTCTGGTCGCGCCGGTAACGCGCATCAGCATCTTTTTCGGGAAAGTACTTGGCGGTTGCACCGACGTCCTTTTACAAGTGGTGATCCTTTTTGTTTTTTCTTTTCTATTCCCTTCCGTGAATCCGTGGGGCATTCCGCAGGCCCTGCTTGATTTTGCTCATCACGTCGATCGCCCTGGTTTCGCTGGGGCTGGCGCTGGGATCCCTGCTGGAGAGCCTGGAAGGGTTTCAGGTGATCTCAGCTTTTCTGATTTTCCCTCTTTTTTTCTTGTCCGGTGCACTCTTTCCGGTGGACGACAAACTTCCCGTCTGGCTTCTTGGGCTGGTGAAACTCAACCCCCTCAGTTACACCGTGGATGGCGTCCGCGGTGCGCTTTTAGGCATGAACACCTATCCGTTTTATGTTGATCTGGGAATCATCACACTATTTGCCGCAGCCATGCTCATCTTGGGGAGCATTCTGTTCAGCCGCATGAAATGATTTCATTGAAACATACAAAGGAATATTATGAAAAACATTGGATTAAAATTCATCATTGTTTTGGGCCTGCTGCTGATGGCCTCACAAAGCCAGGCCTGGAACGATAAGACTCACCTGGCGATCTCCAAGGCAGCAGGATTTGGCATGTGGTATAACTCGGCCGGGCCGGACATTGCGAAACTAAAAGCAGGCAACATCGAATCCTACAACCACTGGTTCAACAATAACGCGGAAATTGAAATCACGCCGCAGATGGTGCTGGATCAGATTGAACGCTATAATCAAAGAAATAAGGGCTTGGATGAAGAAGGACACCTGCTCGGAGCGATTATCGCCTCCCTGCGCGCCTACGAAAAAGACTCGCGTACCGGCAAATATGCTCTTTATCATTTTGTTTACTGCGCCCACTATATCGGCGACCTTACCATGCCGCTGCATAACATTGCCTATGACGACTTCAATATCCAATACCATCAGGCCAATGACGGCGTCGTTGAAGAAGCCATCCTCGATCAGACGCAGAAGATTGTTCAACGCATGTACGCCATCAAATTGAGCGGGGACGATTTTGAAGCAGATCTGGCCCGCGAAATTGCACGCATCGCCAATATCAGCCGTAAGTTGGGCTACAAATTACGGGCGGAAAAAAGAAGCATGACAAAAGAAGAAGCCTATGAGCAATTGGGCCACAGCGCTTCGCTTTTAAAAGCTGCTTTGCGACACTACAACAAATAAATTTTCAGATATCCCGGGTATAGTATGGGATACTGATCCGCCGTGGCTCATTGCCACCGCCGTCGTAGATCGAGCCACATAATATAAAGAATCATAAAGATACTGTAAACAGCTGAAGGCAGCGCCGCCTCTTTCTCAAACAACGCAATAGCCAGACCTCCGGCGATCCCCTGATTTTTTAAAGTACCCAGAAGCACCAGACTGATCATATTTTTTTTGTCCACCTTAGCAAGAACACCAACTTTTTCAATGACAAACCCCAGGATAAATGTAGCCGCAAGCACAACCATCGCTATCGGCACGATCAGCAGCGGCTGACTGAAAATTAAATCTCTGTTCACACCGATCATGGAATACAGGACAATAAAAAAACCCCAGTCGGTCAGCAATCCGCGAACCGGCGCAATTCGGTCTTGCCAGTTCAAGTAAAGAATAATCCGCGATAGCACCAGCGGCAAAACAATCAGCAGCAGCATGATCCGGATGAGTTTATAAGGATCGGCAAAGCCCGTCCCGATAAAGATCCAAAACATCAAAGGCATGATCGCCAGAGCCGCCAGATAAGAAGCCACCGTGCCCGATAGGGTATAGGAGACATTGCCCTCCAGAATGGCGGTGAAGGGAATGACAGCCACGGCCGGGGGTACCGCCGCAATCAGTACAAAACCAATCCATATGTTTTGAGCGTTGATCAGCAAAGCCGCAGCGGCCAGAATCACACCGCCCAAAATAACGTAAGTCATGAGGATACCGAACAGAGACGGAATCAGTATCGCGCGCGGTTTGAGAAAGTAATCGTTGGAGACATTGATGGTCGCCAACGTCATGACGAGCGCCAACGCAGGCATCATCATCAGTTTGGTCCAGACGGCCGGCTGCGGTAGAGCAAGCCCGAATCCAATGGCCAGCAGAAAAATAAAATTGCGGTTATTTAGAAAACGAAACATTGTTAGCCTCAAGAAGCGAAAAGCTCAGCAGCAACGGCCGCCGCCTCCGTGCGCACCCGCGTCATCTGCTTGAGGTCCGCAGCAGCATTCGCCGCCGTTTCGTCCCAGCATGCTGTTGATGACTGCTGCAGCGCAACCGACACCGGATTGAACATTCACCGCGCCTGCCGGACAGTTCTTACTGCAAGCACCGCACTCCATGCAGGCGTCAAGATCTATAATTTGCGCGCTTTTCCCATTCATCTCAAATACATTGTGAGGGCAGACCTCCAGGCACATCCCACAGCCGGTGCATTTGGTCGTGTCCATCGCCAGTGTTGCAACATTTTTCAGATAAACCATGCTTCCCACTATTGCTCCTATTTTATGATTAACATGATGTTATCCAGACGGCCAGACCAAGAATTCCCGCCGTCATTTCCAGAGGCAAAGCAAACCGCATTTCTTTTTTTACGCCGGAAAGCGATGTATAGGTTGAGCAGCCGGTAAAATTCATGGCCAGATAGGCCGATATCGCCGGAATAATCAACAGCCAAGCCAATGCTTCCGCGCGACCCGCCCAGAGCTGCAAATCAATACCACGCAGATAAATCAGCCCGAGGGCAATCAGCGCTCCGACGAACAATCCCTTAATCGAGAAAGCGCGTCCCGGCAGATAGGGCAGGAGAAGTGGATTCAGTATGACGCCACCCGTAACAGCGCAGGCCAGCGCTCCGACGGCAAATAACCCGTCATGGAAAATGTTTGCCTGAAATCCGGATTGTCCCAGGATGCCCGACAGAATTAAAAGAGCAAGTGACACAAGAATAAAAGGTTTAGCCGTGGTCAGAAGCTCAAGGGGAATCAACACCGCCCTGTCTTTCAGCGGAAATGTCATGAGCCTCATTTCTTTTGTGGCCTTTAATTCAGCATCAAGATAGGCGGGCAGGTCAGAAGCGCGGACGGGTCCATAATAAACCTTGAAGCCGGAGAATTGTTTGACCTGATGCGCAGCCACACCGGGCGCTCCCAGCTGAGGAAGAATGATTTTTCTATGGCTGACGACATTTTTGAGACCGCTTGCCTCGATCCTTTTTAAAAGTTCCTGCGTTCCGAACGTACCTTTGCCTGCTGCGCACCAGACATTGATGCCCTTGGTATCCAGAACCAGAATCCAGGCATTACGGCCCGCCAGCGCCTTTCGCAGATAGTCAAAACTCATTTTGTAATTGGCGGTAACCAGCACGGACGCATTTTCATCCGGTTCCCCCAATGCGTAAAGACCGGGATTAATCTGTGTAGTCCATTCTCCCCACGCCGATGCGGGCTTTGATCGTTCCCCATTGGTCTTGCCTCGTCAATATGGATGAAACTTTCGGTAAATCACCCGCGGGCGTGGAAATCGATCCTGAAACAAAAGACTGATCCAGGCTGGGAACTGCGTTAACTGTGTCCGTTAAGGTGTTTACGCTGCAACCGCAACCTGCTTGCTCCGAAATGACCGGAAACTCAAATTTGACACTTGGGTCAAGGCTCTTCTTATTTCCTTCCATATTTATACCCTCGATATTATTTACAACAATCGCAAACACCTGCCGCGTTTTTTATAGCGGTGATAAAAATTTGCACAGCCTGCAAAGTATTATCCCTCTTGCCGGCCGGCAGATTAGACGACACTTTATTAAAAAAATCCTCAAGACAAAGCTGAACTTTTTGATGAATATTCCTGCCGTCTTCAGTCAGGGTCAGCACAAAGGCTCTGGAATCGAGGTTTGATTTTTCTCGCTTTAGAAGACCTTTTTGAATAAGAGGATTGACCAGCCGGGTGGTCGTGCTTTTTTCCACGGAAAGAATCCTGTGTAAATCTGAAATATTCAGTTCTTTGTTTTTACCCACGGCATCCAGAATGACAAACTGATGAAAGGTAACGCCCTCGCAAAAGGCTGTATCCTGCCGGCAACAGCGCGTTGCCTGGGAAAGCCCGATGAACAGGTCCATGAACTCGTCATGAGTTGGTTCGATCTTTTTCATAGTGGTTGTAATATACAACTATATTTGAATTTGTCAAGAAGAAGAGTTGTGGCGTAAGCGAGGGGTTACAGGGGATGGGTCATGGCTAATAATCGTTTGAATATAAAAGCAAAAATGGTATTCTAGTCTCGTAAGGTCCATGTAAAACTGAAAATTGAAGGGAAGGATGAATCATGGAAACACATTCGGAAATGGCTGAAGCAAAATTTAGGGAAGGCTACAATTGTGCACAGTCCGTTTTGTTTTCCTTTTGTGAAGAAGTGGGATTGGATGCCGAAACAGCGCTGAAGCTTTCGTGCGGTTTGGGAGCAGGCATGGGGCGTCAGGGAGAGGTCTGTGGCGCCGTATCGGGCGGGATTGTGGTACTGGGCCTGAAATTCGGCAGGGGGAAAAATGATAAGCGTGCCGAAACGGATTTGACCTATTCGAAAATCCGCGAATTCATGAATCGTTTTTCCGCTAAACACCGCTCCTGTCTTTGCCGGGAATTATTAAGCGGTTGTGACTTGTGCACGCCGGATGGGCAGTCATATTATATCAACAACGAATGTTTCAATTTAATTTGTTGCCCTTGCGTGCGTGATGCCGCTGCGTTAGTTGAACGCATGATAGCCTCACGATGAGTGCCGATATACCTTGCGCCAGTCTTTATTTTATTGACAGACATCCGTCCTTTCCTTATACTGCCGGGCAGTAAAAATTTATAATAGGGAACATCTTATGACCATCAATATTAAAACCGAAGAGCATATTCTGCTTATTGAAATCGACCGGCCCAAAAAATACAACGCCATGACGCAGGAAATGTATCACCAGTTGGCTCAGGCCTATTTTAAACTAGACCGGGATGAAGACTTAAGAGTCGGGCTCGTGTATGCAATCGGCCCGCATTTTACATCGGGGCTGGAATTAACCGATTGGGCGGGAACGTTTGATATCGGCAAGGGATTTCCTTTTACCAAAGAAAATGAAATTGATCCGTTTTACATGATGAGCGATGCGCGCTGCAGCAAACCCATCGTTATGGCCACGCAAGGGTATTGTTACACCTGGGGTTTTGAGATGATGCTTAATACGGATATTCGCGTGGCCGCCACCGACACCCGTTTCGGCATGCTGGAAGTGCGCCGCGGATTTTTTCCGGCCGGCGGTGCCACGCTACGATTGCCAAAAGAAATTGGCTGGGGAAACGCCGCGCGTTACATGTTGACCGGTGACGAGATGAACGCGGTGGAGGCTTATCGTTTGGGGCTGGTTCAGCATCTGACCGAGCCCGGTCAGCAGTTCGACAAAGCATTAGAATTTGCCAGACGCGTAGCGAGTGCTGCGCCTCTTGGTGTGCGTGGCGCTATAAAATCATGCCGTGTGGCCGCATTGCAGGGCGAAGAAGCAGCCAGGGCAGTCATTTTTCAGGATGTGGCAGGGGTCATGAAAAGCGAGGATATGAAGGAAGGTCTGCAATCTTTCATCGAACGGCGCGCCGCGGCATTTAAAGGAAAATAAAAATTTAGGAGGTAAGAAAAGTGAATTTTGCACCCACGGAAGAACAATTGATGGTAAGAGACATGGTCCGGAAATTTGCCGAGACCGAAATTAAACCGGTCGCGGCGGATCTCGATCATACACACCGCCACCCCCAGGAGATTTGCCGGAAGCTTGGCGAAATGGGCATCATGGGCGTGTCTGTCCCTACGGAATACGGCGGCGCGGGCATGGATAACGTGACGTATGTCATGGCCATGATCGAGATTTCCAAAGCCTGCGCCAGTTGCGGCGTTATCGTATCCGTCAACAACACGCTCTATGGCCACCCGGTCAAGACCTTCGGCACCCATGAACAGAAACTGAAATTTCTTACACCCGTGGCAGGCGGCAAGGTGGAAGGCTGCTACGGACTCACCGAAGCGGGCGCCGGTTCCGATGCGGCTGCACTGCGCTGCAAAGCGGAACTCAAAGGCGACAAATATATCGTCAACGGCACCAAGGCATTTATCACCAACGGCAATGTGGCCCGTTACTGCGTACTGGCGGCAACAACGGATATATCACTGGGCTATAAGGGCGTCATCAACCTGATTGTCGATCTGCAAGAAACCCCCGGATTCAAAGTGGGCAAGATCGAAGAAAAACTCGGCATCCTCGCCTCCGGCACATCCGAACTGGTTTTCGAGGACGCGGAAGTTCCGGCGGCTAATTTACTGGGTAAACCGGGACAGGGGTTTCAGCAGATGATGGCGGGACTCAACGCCGGACGCATCGGCATCGGCGCGCAGGCCTGCGGTATCGGCCGTGCCTGTCTGGAAGATTCCATCGCTTACGCAAAAGAGCGTGTGCAGTTTGGCAAACCCATTGCGACCAATCAGGCCATTCAGTTCAAGTTGGCCGATATGGCCACGGAACTCGACGCGGCAGAACTTCTTTTATTGCGTGCTGCCTGGTTGGAAGACAACGGCCACGACTTTGAGAAAGAATCGGCCATGTCCAAATATTATGCATCCGATGTCGCGATGAAAGCGGCCATCGAATGCGTACAGATCTTCGGCGGTTACGGCTATGTGAAGGAATATCCGGCGGAACGCCACATGCGCGACGCAAAAATCTGCCAGATTTACGAAGGCACCAATGAAATCCAGCGGGTTGTTGTAGCGAGGAAACTGCTGGGACAAAGGTAGGTTCAAGGATCAAGGTAAAGGGCTCATGCCCCTGCGGGGCACGCGAGGATCAAGGTTCAAGGTAAAATGAAATAAAGAGAAGGGGCGGGGTTATCCCGTCCCTTCTCTTTTTGCTATGTAAAGTTGTCCCTTAATTTACCATAGAACGAAGTTTGTCTGACAACAGATGTAAAGACTTTTTTCAACAACACCTTCCTTGTTGAGAGTGTTGAGACAGATTCTCCGGTTTTACTTCAGCATTCGTTTTCTATGGCCATCATCTTGGCGATTCTTTTTTCATGGCGTTCGCCGGAGAAGGTTGTGGTCAGAAATTTCTTGATCATCTTTTTCAACCGGTACGGCGTATTTAATTCTGCCTCCGAAGGCGATGAAGTTGGCGTTGTTGTGGGATTTGGCCATTTCGGCGCTGAATAAATCGGAGATGAGAGCGCAGCGGATGCCTTTGACCTTGTTGGCGGCCATCGTGATGCCGATGCCCGTGCCGCAAAGCAGGATGCCGAGTTCATAGCCGCCTTTTTTAAATTCATTGCAGGCGGCAAGCGCCATGTCCGGGTAATCAACGGCGACACTGCCCTGGGTTCCCAGATCCGTGACTTCAAAATCCTTCTTTTTTAAAAAAGGCGACGATCTCATTTTTAAGATCAACCGCTCCATGATCGCAGGCGATAATGATTTTTTTCATTTTTCCTCTCCGAATGAGAATGATGTTCTCTCTTTCTACAAGATTATCCGTTATGTCAACAAAAAAACTTTACATAAGAGGTATATTTGCGTAAAAAACGTCCATGCGGAACTTGTTAAATTCATACTTCGATCATCTCCTGATTGAAAAAGGAGCAGCCGACAATACACTGGAGGCTTACGGGCGTGATCTGAAACGTTATGTTTCCTTTCTAGAAAAGAAGGGATTAACGGATGCTCGGTCGGTTATTCCCAAAACGGTGATCGAATTTCTTGTGCAAATCAAGGGAGAAGGTTTATCGGCCAATTCGATGAACCGGTCGCTTGCGGCTCTGAGGGGTTTTTATAAATTTTTATTGCAGGAAAAAGCAGTGGAGGAATCGCCGCTGGCCAATATCGAACTGGCCAAAGTCTGGATGCGTCTGCCCGACACGGTGAGCCCCGAAGAGATGAACTTGATTTTGTCCCAGCCGGGCGATCAAACGCCCGCAGCACTTCGCGACACCGCGATGCTGGAGCTTCTTTACGCGACGGGGCTGCGCGTTTCGGAATTGATTTCTCTGACGATGAACAGTATCAATTGGCAGGTCGGTTTTCTGATAGTCATGGGGAAGGGGAGCAAGGAACGGGTCGTTCCCATCGGCAAGACGGCTTATGATTGTGTGCGGCGTTATGTGGATGAGGCCAGACCGAGATTATTGAAATCCAAAACGACGGAAGTTTTATTCCTGAACCGTTTCGGCGGAGCATTGAGTCGTCAGGGGCTTTGGAAAATTATTGTTCATTACGCGCAAAAAGCAGGCTTGCAAAAAAATGTGCATCCGCATACATTCCGCCATTCCTTCGCATCTCATCTTTTGGAGGGAGGGGCTGATTTGCGCGCGGTACAGGTGATGCTTGGGCACGCCGATATTTCGACGACGCAAATATATACCCATGTCACCAGAGAACGTTTGAAGGAGATCCATCGAAAATATCATCCCAGAGGGTAAGCGCATGCTGAAAAATACCGGAAATAAAAAAGGATTAAAAAAAAATATCATTGCAGGCGCGGCGATCGCAGCAGTTGCAATCCTCGTTCTTGCGTCGCTGATCTTTTGGCGTCCCCGCTTCTTTTCGGCAGGTATTTTTTACGCGCAAAGAGCAAAAAATACTTTCTCCTATTATATTTTGCAGAACAAACCACGTTTTTATTACCTGCAAATGGAAAAAAACGGCAAAGAGTTTCAAGTGGGTGTGGATGATCCTTTAGAAATAAGTTATCGTGATGAATTTGTCATTAAAGCCGTGGTCAGCGACGATTTGAGCGGGAAATATACAACAGCAACCATTGAAGGGACGGGCAAGGACGGTAACTATATCGGGGTGATGTTGCGCGGCATTGATTTAGTCAATAATATCATGCAGAGCAAGACGATGGCGAAAGGCGAGCCATCGGTCAATCATTATAAGGTTGCCGTTTATCATCAAAAAGAACAAATGGCCGTGGTACCGATTCGGGTGGTGATCACACCTCAGGATTGGCTGAGATTTACTCAGGGCTCGAGCAATATCAATTTGCAGATTGAATACCTCAAGAAAGCCATTGCCCACAACAGGGAAGATGCGGGCGTGCGCAAAATTCTGGCGGGCATCTATCTGCGTCAAAACAGGATTGATGAGGCTGCGGGGCTATACGAAGACATTCTACGTATTCAACCAAATGATGCCGCTACGATGAAGGAACTGGCGCGCTGCTATCTTAAAAGTCAACGATATGACAAGGCAATAAAGCTTTTGTCCAACCGTGCCAAAACACCAACACCGGATGCCGAAGTCCATGCTCTGCTCGGTCTTTCATTCGGTCAGAAGAATTTATGGAGTAAAGCGGTTGAACATTATCAGCAGGCGGTTAAAATTGAGCCGGATAATCATTCAGTGAGATTACTGCTGGCGGAGGCTTACGAAAAGGCGCAACAGACAAAATCAGCCATAGAGCAGTATCAATATATTGCCGGACATGGAGGGGATTCCGCCGAAGCCTGGCGAGCACTTGGGGATATTTATCTCCGGAAAAAAATATACGATCAGGCCATCGACAGCTATAAGCAAGTTCTCAAAAGCAAACCCAAAGAGGCGGCGGTTTATGCCAATCTGGCGACGGCTTATGCCGGGCAGGGCAAATTAGAAGAAGAAATGCAAAATCTGAAGAAAGCGATGGCGTTATCGCCAGATGAACCCGTCATCCACTTTAATCTGGCGGCGGCTTATGAAAGAAGAAAAAAGACGGACGAAGCCTTCAAGGAATACTTGGTTGTACTGAAAAAGAAACCTGATGATACCGATGCCCTGGAGCGCCTGGCGGACCTGGCATTTAAAAACAAAAAATATGATCAGGCCGTTCTTTATTATGAAAAATTGGCCAAGAAATATCCGCAAAAGGCGGCTATATTTGTCAATATGGGGTTTGCCTATGGTGAAATAAAGCAGTACGCCCCTTCGGCTGAAAATTACGAAAAAGCGATCAGGTTGGGAACAAAAAATCAAACCATCTATTCTAATCTGGCCTATACATACACCAAACTGGGCAGGGAAAAAGAGGCCGTGATCTATTACGAAAAAATATCGCCTCAGACCAAAAAAACTTTGGGTGTGATTGCCGACTATTACCTTAAGGATAAGAACTTTGCGCAGGCGATTAAATATTATCAGAGAATTGTGAAACTCGAACCCAAAAAGGCCGCATCTTATTCCAGCCTGGGAGATGCCTATGCCGAGAGTCATAATTGGGATAAAGCTATCGCGAATTATTTAATAGCCCTGAAATACGACCGCGAAGATGATGAAATATACGCCAATCTGGGCAACGCGTTCGAAAACAAAGGGCTTTACCCGGAAGCCTTAAAAGCTTATACACAGGCGTACGAGATTAATCCCGAAACAAAAGTAGGGAGAAGAATTCCGAAGCTGCGGATTCAACTTCTACAGAAAAAAGATTAAAAAACAGGAGTCCACCATGAAACAGGTGAAACTGAATAATTTTACAATTGGCGATCAGGCGGGATTTGTTTTGATTGCCGGTCCCTGTGTTCTTGAAAATGAAGCGGCTGCCTTGGAGATTGCATCCTATCTGAAACAGCTGACGTCCAAGTTGCATATTCCTTTCATCTTTAAAGCCTCATACGACAAAGCCAACCGGACGTCGATCAAGGCTTACCGGGGACCGGGACTGCAGGATGGTTTGAAAATATTAAAGAACATTAAAGAAAAAATCGGTGTGCCGATTCTTTCCGACGTGCACCGTTTTGAAGAAATTGACGCCGCCGCCGCTGTTCTGGATATTATGCAGGTTCCGGCTTTTCTGTGCCGTCAGACGGACTTTGTTGTCCAGATCGCGAAAAAAGCGAAGATCGTCAATGTTAAAAAAGGGCAGTTTCTCGCGCCATGGGATGTCGCCAATATCATTGAAAAGATTAAAGCGGACGGGAATGAAGAAATTATGATTACGGAACGTGGGGCATCCTTTGGCTATAATAATCTTGTTTTTGATGTACGTGCTCTGCCGATTATGAGGGCGATGGGCTATCCGGTGATCTTTGACGCAACGCATTCGGTGCAGTTGCCGGGTGGCGCGGGAACGGCCTCCAGCGGCCAGCGGGATATGGTGCCCTATCTCGCGCGGGCGGCTGTGGCGGCGGGTGTGGATGGAATCTTTATGGAAGTTCATCCTGATCCCGAAAAAGCGCTCTGTGATGGGGCGAATTCTCTTTATCTGAATACGCTCGAAGCATTACTGACGTCACTGAAGAAGATCGATGAGACGGTGAAAGGATTACGTTGATGTTGAAAAAAGAGATTCAGGAAAAACTAAAAAAGATAAAGATGCTGATTCTGGATGTGGACGGTGTGATGACTGACGGCAGCATCATCATGGACAGCGATGGACGTGAAATGAAAAACTTCAATGTCCGTGACGGTCATGGTCTGGTCATGCTTCAGCGTCATGGCATGCAGGTTGCCATTCTCACCGGTCGAACATCGGCCGTGGTTGAACATCGGGCGCGTGATTTAAAAATTACGGAAGTCTATCAGGGGGCATTGAATAAAAAGGAAGTTTTCGCGCAGATTCTTGAAAAAAATAATCTCACGCCTGAGGTCATAGCTTACCTGGGCGACGATATTGTAGATATCCCCGTATTAAAAATGGTTGGCTTTTCCGCGGCGGTGGCGGATGCGTTGGATTTGGTGAAAAAAACAGTTGATTATGTAACAGTTAATGGCGGCGGGCAGGGTGCCGTAAGGGAAATTTGCGAGATGTTGCTCATATCCCAGGGCTATTGGACTGAAGTCGCAGCCCGATATGATTTTACCGATCTCATGTGATCGGGAAGAAGAAACACGGACCATTCATCTTGGAAAATGATAATGACGCTTGCATGGACTTATCTGTTAATAGCCGGACTGCTGGAAATCGGCTGGCCTCTTGGTTTTAAATTGTCACAGGTCACACCCTATAGAGTTGCCTATATCATCATGGCTGTGATTTGCATGGGACTGAGCGGATTGTTTTTGTGGCTGGCGCAAAGAGATATTCCGATTGGAACAGCTTATGCGGTTTGGACGGGAATCGGCGCGGCCGGCACTTTTCTCATCGGTCTGATCGTCTTTCATGATCCCGGATCCATGATGCGGATTTTATCTTTTTTACTTATTGTCACAGGTGTAATCGGTTTGAGAATTTCCGCTTAATTCAATCTAACCGGTTTTCCTTATTGCCTTAATCAATATGAAGGACATGAAGTGTCCGAATCGCTTTACAGAGACGATGGCGAGTGATATAAAGAACCATCGCTGGCTGAGAATTTGCATAGCCGTTCATGAGAAAAAATGAGACTGAACAAAAAAAATAAAGTAATAACAATAATCTTCATTATCCTGGTGCTTGTTGCGGCAGTCATTTTTGTTGTCGTTCGGGTCATTGGCGAAAAAAAGGCGAATATCATAAAAATATTGCCTAATGAAGCGGATGTCCGGATTTCGGATTTTGTTTTTACGGAAGTCGGTCAGGATGATATCCGTTGGGAAGTGAAGGCGAAAAGTGCGCAATATCAAAAAAAGCAGAATCTTGCCTTATTTGATCAGGTTCAGATAAAATTAACCACGAAGGAAGGTAAAGTATTTATCATGACGGGTGATAAAGGCGAGATGATGACCGATAAAAAGGATGTTGAAATCAAAGGTCATGTCGTCATCACCTCTGATACGGGTGATAAATTTTCGACCGATTACCTTCGTTACAGCGATGCCCAAAAGAAAATATATACCGACGCCCCCGTCGTGATGGAAGGTAACCGGATGAAAATACAGGGAGTTGGTCTGTCTATTTTCATGAACAAAGGAGAGTTGACGCTTTCTTCCGGAGTTAAAGCAAAAATCAACTGATCGGCACAACCATGAGCGCAAAAAAAATATATCTTGTTGTTTTCCTTATCCTGTTCGCAATGAATACCTGGGCATGGGCACAGACCGGTTTAGATAAAAAAAACATGTTGCGTAAAACCGAACCGATTGAGATTGTCTCCGACAAAATGGAGGCTTTTCAAGAAAAAAAGATGATTGTCTTTTCGGGTAATACTGTTGCTACGCAAGGTGATATTAAATTGAAAACGGATCGGCTGACTATTTACTATAAAAACGTAAATAAAAAGAAAGAAAAAATCGGAAAACAGGAGATCGAGGAGGCAGGGGATCTCGAGAGAATCGAGGCAAAGGGAAATGTCAATGTCACTCAAAAAGAAATGTCCGCCACGAGTGAAGAAGCTGTTTATTATCAGGAAGACGCCAAAATTATTATGACGGGGAACCCCGTTTTGCAGCAAGGCAAGAATGTAATAAAAGGGTGCAAAGTCATTATTTATATCAATGAAAACAGGGGCGATGTGCAAAAATGTGATTCAGAAAATTCAGGAAGGGTCACGGCGATCATCCACCCGCAGGATAAAAAAATAAAAGATTAAACGGGCAGATCTTAGAGCCATCGGATGAAATATGAGTCATTTATCGGCAAAAGGACTGATTAAAATTTATAATAAAAGAAAAGTGGTCAATCGGATTGATCTGGAAATTTCGCCGGGCGAAGTGGTCGGCCTTCTGGGACCCAACGGCGCCGGAAAGACAACCACTTTTTATATGATTGTCGGACTGATCAAGCCGGACGGGGGAGAAATATTTCTCGACGGTGAGGATATCAGCAGGTATCCGATGTATAAGCGGGCGCGAAAAGGATTGAATTATCTGCCTCAGGAACCGTCTATTTTCCGAAAGCTTACCGTCGAAGAAAATATATTGGCTATTCTGGAGACACTTGATATAAATGAAGATGAAAGACGAGAGAGGCTGAAAGAACTTCTGGGCGAACTGGACCTCACCGCCCTGGCGAAAAACCATGCTTATTCTCTGTCCGGCGGTGAAAGAAGAAGAGTGGAGATAACGCGGGCCTTGGTGACGTCGCCGAAATATATACTGCTGGATGAACCTTTTGCGGGCATTGATCCGCTGGCGGTGGCTGATATTCAGAAGATTATAGAAAAATTGAAAAATAAAGGGATTGGAATTATTATTTCCGATCATAATGTTCGGGAAACACTTTCCTGTTGCGACCGGGCGTATATTGTTAATGAGGGAGCGATTCTTGTTCAGGGAGAACCGGCAATCATCGCGCAAAGTGAACTGGCCAAAAAATTTTATTTTGGCGAAGATTTCAGTTTATAGAACTAGACGGATATGTGACAGTCCATTATGGCTTTCGAATTAAAACAAAACTTAAAGTTATCCCAGCAACTGATTATGACGCCGCAACTCCAGCAGGCGATCAAGCTCCTGATATTGTCGCGTCAGGAACTGGTGGAAACGATCAACCAGGAAATGGAAGAAAATCCGCTGCTGGAAGAAGTCACGCCGGACGAGACCAGCGCAGAAGAAGTGCGCGCGGATGTCGAAGACGATGTTCAGTCCATTGAAAAGGAAGACAACAAAGCGGTTGAGCGCACTACGGAACTGACCGGCGAAGGAGATGGCCGCGAAGAGTTTGACTGGAATAATTATCTGGAAGATTATGGACCGGTCGGCGTTTCTTATGACAGGGCTGATGGGGATGCTCCGACCCTGGATAATGTTTTGACGGAAAGTCCGTCGCTTGTCGAGCACCTGATGTGGCAGATGAAACTGTCGCCTTTTACGGAAGAGGATGTGCGTGTCGGTTCTCAAATCGTCGGCAACCTTGATCCCAATGGTTACCTGTGCGCCACTATAACGGAGATTGCCCAGCTGGAACATGTCAGCGAAGACATTGTGGAAAATGTTTTGAAAAAGGTTCAGGAATTTGATCCGCCCGGCGTGGCCGCCCGCAATCTCCAGGAATGCCTGTTAATTCAGGCCCGAATGTTATCGAAAGAAAATCGTCTTCTGGGAACCATTATCCGGGATCACCTGAAAGATTTGGAACTGAAAAATTATGTTCATATTGCCCGAAAATTAAAGGTTCCGCTTCGGGAAGTGGAAATCGCCGTTCTGTTAATCAGTAAAATGGATCCCAGACCGGGGGCTATGTATTCGGAAGAGAAAGTTCAATCGATCATCCCCGATGTTTATGTCGTGAAATCAGGAGATGACTATAAAATTATTCTTAACGATGATGGCTTGCCGCGCCTGCGGATCAGCAATTTCTATCGTGAAATTATGGCCGGAGTCGGTGGTCGGGATCATGTGGAAGAAGAAAACGGCAAAAAATACATCCGCGACAAGGTTCAGTCGGCCACCTGGCTGATTAAAAGCATTCAGCAGCGGCAGAAAACGATCTATAAAGTCGCCGAAAGCATTGTTAAGCATCAGAGGGATTTCTTTGATTACGGCATAGATCATTTGAAGCCGCTGGTTTTGAGAAATATCTCTGATGACGTGGAAATGCATGAATCAACCATCAGCCGTGTTGTAACGAATAAATATATGCATTCTCACCGTGGCATATTTGAAATGAAATATTTTTTCGGTAGTTCCATTCAAAGAACTTCGGGTGAAAATATTGCTTCGAAAAGCGTTAAAGAGGAGATCAAGCATCTGATCGGTAAAGAAGACCCCAAAAAACCCTACAGCGATTGCGAAATCGTTGATTTGCTCAAAGCCAAGGGTATCGATATCGCCAGGCGAACGGTTGCCAAGTATCGTGATATGATTGGGATATTGCCGTCTTCCAAGCGGAAGAAATATTTTTAAAGTCAACGCTTTAAAATGGCGATGGAATAAGTAAGGAAATAAAATTCCGGTTGACTTTTGGTTTAGTCGTCATTATAGGACTGACCCTTGTCGCCGGTAGCGAGGGTGTCCTCCGGGACATTGGGCTGCCTAATTCAATCAGGGAGGAAAAATAATGAACATTTCAGTAACTTTCAGAAACAGTGAAGGTGAAAACTGGCAAAAAACGTATGTGCAAGAAAGAATTGAGAAGCTGAAAAAATATTTCGATGCGCCTGCCGAAGCCCATATCATCCTTTCCACGGAAAAATTTCGTAATGTTGTTGAAATAAATTTAAGCGCCAATGGCTGGAACGTGAACGCCAAGGAAGAAGACAAGGACATGCATCTGGCTGTGGACAGTTGCATTGACAAAATTGAAAAACAACTCAAAAAGCAAAAAGAGAAAATTCGAGAGCACAAGGCCAGAAGTATCCGGCATGCGGACAGGAAGGCAGCGGAAGACCTGGAAGAGGACGATTATGCGGCAGCAAAAGTGGTGGAAACCCGCAAGGTCGTCTTAAAACCCATGTCGTTGGAAGAAGCGGTTCTGGAGATGGAAGGCAATAAAGCCCGTTTCCTGATCTATCGCGACACTGCTTCGGAAAATGTCAGCTTGGTTTATCGTCTTGATGACGGTAACTTTGCTCATATCGAAACGAACAGCTAGCCCAGGGAATAACTTTATCTCGGACAAGTCGCATTACAGGCCTGTCTCCCGCAGGATGATGGTGTGTGTGTTAAAAGACAGCGTTTCAGATTTCAAGATCAGGTGTCACCGATGCGACTGGATCAAATGTTTAAAATCGAATTTCTGAATGAAAATCTCTCGTCCAGCACTAAAATAGATGTGCTGGCGGAACTGATTAATGTTCTGATTCATAGCGGCCTGAAGATAGATAGAACCAAAGCACTCGATGTGTTGCGGCAAAGAGAAAAACTGGGGTCAACAGGCATTGGGGACGGCTTTGCCATTCCTCACGGCAAGGTCTCGGACCTTCATAAGCTGGTTGTCGCCTTTGGACGCAGCAAGAAGGGAATTGCCTTTGATGCGATTGATGGCAAACCGGTGCATCTTTTTTTTCTGCTGTTGGCTCCGGAAAATTCGACGGGGCAGCATTTAAAAGCCCTGGCTAAGATTTCCAAAATGTTAAAAACGCACAACTTCCGTAAGAGACTTATCGACGCAAGAACAACAAGCGATTTATACAAAGCGATCATTGAGCAAGATGAGTCCTGTCCTGTGTAATAAAAGTTCGCAAAATACGATGGTCACCCTGGAAGATATTTTCCGGGATCGTTTGCCTTTCTTGGGCATCCGGCATATCGTCGAGCCGCAAGGACTGAAAAAGCCTTTATCCAGACTTCCCATTAAATGCAGCCGGAGCATACGACGGGCTTATCATCAGGAAGGGGCGATCATTATTCTTTCTTGCGGGGCGAAAGAAAAGCTCTTGGCGCTTCCGGATCCGCTCAGTCAGGAATTTTTCGCCAATCTTATCTTTTGCAAGACGGCGTTGCTGATTTTTGCTCAAAGCATGACATGGCCGGCTTCCCTGAAAAAACAACTCAAACATCATCACCTGCCGGCGGTGATTTCCTCCCTTCATGAAAATCTTCTGGAAAGCCGGATCAAGGCGATCCTTCAGGAAAAAATCAATAAACGCGTTACGGTTCATGGTGTTGCTCTGGAGATTCAGGGCCGGGGAATTCTGATTACCGGCGCCAGCGGAATCGGCAAGACGACCGCAGCGCTTCAAGTCATGTCCGAAGGTTATGCCTGGATAGCAGATGATCTGACTGTGATTAAAAAAAATCAAAGCGGTCAGCTTATGATTTCCGGCCATAGAAAAATTAAAAAATATTTTCATACCGGTGAGACAGGGATCATAGCGGTTGACCATGTCTTGAATGCGGCACAAATCAAAAACAGGACGGCGCTCTCCGCAGTCATCGACTTGATCAGAACCGATGCGGATGATGTTTTCACTCAGTTCGTTGAAAAAAATATTCTAGAAACTAGACTGCCGTGCTTGCGAATCGGGATTCCCCGTGCTGGATATTTTGACAAAAATCTGTTAAAATGGGCCACGCAAAAATTAAAAGAGGTTGGATAATTGAAAAGTATCCATGTTGTCATTATTACGGGATTGTCGGGTTCCGGTAAGAGCACCGCGCTTCGGGCCATGGAAGACATCAATTTCTTTTGTGTGGACAATCTTCCTGTCGTGTTGCTCCCGAAATTCCTTTCCATTACGCTCCAGTCTTCACCGGAAATTAAACGGGTGGCGATGGTCATGGATTTACGGGAAAGAAGATTTATCGAAAAATACCAGCGTATCTTTGAACAGTTGAAGGAAAAGGGATACAAAATTGAAATTTTGTTTCTGGAAGCCAGTGAAGACTCACTTTTACGTCGTTTCAGTGAAACAAGACGAAATCATCCACTGTCCGCACAAGGTTCGATTAAGGATGGCATCAATCTGGAGATAGAGAAGTTGTCTCCTTTAAGACAAATGGCGGATAAAGTCATTGATACAACTGAGACCAACACGCATCAGCTCAAAGATATCGTGCAACGGCATTTTCTGCCGATTGCCGGACAGAAAAAAATGATCATTAACGTAACGTCCTTTGGTTACCGGTACGGGTTGCCCGCCGATGCGGACCTGGTGATCGATGTACGATTCTTACCCAATCCCTTTTACGCTAAAGATTTAAAAGATTATAACGGTCATCACGGGGCCGTGATGACGTACGTATTAAATAATGAAGAAAGCAAAGAATTTTTGAAGAAATCATTCAACATGATGAATTTCCTCATTCCTCTTTACGAAAAAGAAGGAAAGGCCCGTCTCAACATTGCTTTGGGATGCACTGGCGGCCATCATCGATCCGTCGTGATGGCCAACCAGTTCAGTTCGCATTTTCAGACGATGAAATATGTCGTTCACACATCTCACCGGGACATCAATAAAAGCTGACGTTTAGTAAATAGTAATGGTAAATAGTGATCATAGATGCTCATAGCTCGGTAAATGGCCACACCCGCAGGGCATGCGCCTATGAGCTGCGAGCTATGAGCCTTTTCAAATCGCCATCTTTTTCATCACATTGTCTTCAATCCAATGCGGATCCCACCATTCCTGGGGATTAACGAACTGTCCGCCGATCAGGATGCTGAAATGCAAATGATCGCCGCCGGCAAGTCCGGTTAATCCGGAAATTCCGATTTTCTCCTCTTTTTTAACATTTTTACCAACGGTGGTTTCAATAGAAGAGAGATGTCCGTATAAACTGAACAATCCCAGGCCGTGGTCAAGGATGACGGCGTTGCCGTAAATGCCCAGGGGACCGGCAAAGACGACAATTCCGTTATTGGCCGCTTCAATAGGCGAGTGAGCGGTTGAGGCGAGATCAACGCCAAGGTGCACCGAGTTGCCGTAAGGTTTGCCATCCACCAGATAGGTACGCTGATCTCCAAATAGCGCCATGGGCGAGGCGTTGCGCATTCGTAAAAATGTTCCTTCCCAAAGTTTTTTATTGATGGATTTGCTGCAGACGTTTTGAATCGTTTTGGTGTTATCTTCACGCATCAAAGTGTTGATGTAACCAAATACTTCAACGGCGGTCTTCCCCTGCAACTCGGGAAGCATTGTTTGAAATTCAGGCATTTTCTGCTGGAGAAAGGCATCGCTCAGATTGAGTTTGTCGGCACGGAATTTCTTTGCTTTGATATCGCAGGGCAGAGAAATTTTTGTCTCATTCCCGGCATCGTCGCGGGCGAAAATAAAAATTTTTGTTTTTGCATTGGAGGCATCTATCGGAAGGGCAAAGTATGTAACCGACGTTGGCCTGTTATTCAATCAAAATGGCGTGCCCCGGAGAGAATCGATCGTCCACATAGACGCCGGTTGATACGTCTGGCTTGGATGTTGTGTAGGCTATGAATCCGGTGCCGCCCTGGTTGACGTAATGGAGAGGATTCAGCACGGAAATTTGCGGTGGTACCGTATCAATCTTTACTTGCGCAGCCAGGATGGTTTCATTTTTAAAAAGGGAACAGTCTGTGGCGGTCATATTAATGATGGCCGGGCCGTTCTTAAGTTTGAGCGCTTCAGTATTAATGGTCAGTTGGATACTTTTCTGCTTGTTGTCTTTGGAGGAGAAAGTCTCCTCGGCTAAAATATGTGGTTTATTATCCTGAACAATTTCCACTTTTAGACGGGACAAACCGCTGTGCGCATCAGAAAAAGTAATGCCGATGTCTTTTTTCTTGCCAATAGCTCGGATGTCCTGATTCAATTTAATAACCGGTTTTCCCCGATCAAGATAATCGGCGAAATAAAGCCAGCCCAACGCACCCGCACACAAAACAATTACAGCAATCGCCCCAAAAGCGCCTATCCTTTTCATCACCTTGCTCCTCGATTTATGACATGAATGAACCCGCGGCTTTCATAATGACTTTTAACGCGGTTTGCAAGGGAAATATCCTTTTGCTTGCATAAAACCAAAAGACTTTATGCCTTGATCTTGCCGATAAACGCTGTTATATTCTTAAAAAAATAGCAAAGTGATAAACACGCATGTTGGAAAATAAAAAAATTGTTCTGGGAATTACCGGGGGAATTGCCGCGTATAAAGCGGCGGAGTTGACCCGCGCTTTGATCAAAGCAGGCGCGCAGGTTCGGGTGATCATGACGACAAGCGCCACGCAGTTCATGACACCATTGACCCTGCAAACCCTTTCTCAGGGCCAGGTTTATACGGACATGTTTTTGCCTACCGAGCAATATGATATGGCGCATATCGCGCTTGCGGATTTTGCCGACGCGTTTGTGATTGCGCCGGCGACGGGAAATGTGATCGGGAAGATTGCATCCGGTATTGCCGATGATCTCTTGACCACAACCATTATGGCGCAAAACAAGCCGACCTTAATTTGTCCTGCCATGAACGACAAAATGCTGGCCAACCCTATCGTACAGGATAATCTTCAGAAGTTGAAACAATTCGGTTATTCGGTAATGGAAAGCGGCGTGGGAGAACTGGCCTGCAAAACATCAGGCTCCGGACGCCTGCCGGAGATTCCGGCGATTTTAGATGCCATTGAATCCCTTTTAGCCCCCAAGGACTTTGCCGGGGAAAAAGTTTTAATAACGGCCGGGCCCACGGAAGAACCGCTTGATCCGGTGCGTTACATCACCAATCTTTCATCGGGGAAAATGGGTTACGCGTTGGCTGCTGGCCGCGCATCAGCGCGGCGCGCAAGTGACGCTGATCAGCGGACCGACCAAATTATCCCCGCCACCGGTCAAAAACATCATTTTTGTGCGAACCGCTCTGGAGATGTACCGCGCGGTGATGGATCATTATTCAAAAGCGACGGTGATTATCAAAGCCGCCGCGGTAGCAGACTATCGGCCTAAATCAGAGGCTTTGGAAAAAATCAAAAAAGATAAGGGACTGATCGGCATTGAACTGACACGCAATCCGGATATTATCGCTGAAATCGGCGCCAAAAAGAAAAAAGGCATACTGGTGGGTTTTGCCATGGAGACACAAGATCTGCTTGCCAACGCCCGGCAGAAACTGATCAAAAAAAACATGGATATGATTGTCGCCAACAGTTTGCGGGAAGAGGGCGCCGGTTTTCAGACGGACACCAATATCATAACGATTATCGATAGAAATGGCAAAACGGTCGCCTTGGACAAAATGACCAAAATGGACGCGGCGCACTCGATACTGGATCATATCAAGACGTTAAAAAACAAGAAAGGCCCTCGCAAAAAAATATGACGGAAGCTTTATCGCCATCCTCATCTGATCAGATTCAGGACGAATTGCTGTCTTTAGTGAGGTCCGTCAAAGGGCAGGTCTTGAATGCTAAAAATTTGTACGTTGAAGTGGATTGGGGGAAATCCTTGCCGTCAAAGAAAAATGATTCAAACGTTACGCAACATAATGGAGAACCCTTGAATGATCTTCTCATGGAAGTTACTGGTTGCCAAAGATGTTCATTAGCCAAGACAAGAAAAAATATTGTTTTCGGCGACGGCAACGCATCGGCGAAAATTGTCTTTGTCGGAGAAGCGCCGGGCGCGGATGAAGATGAGCAAGGCCTGCCCTTTGTGGGTCGCGCAGGACAGCTCTTAACAAATATTATCAAGGCCATGGGACTTGCGCGAAAAGATGTTTACATCTGTAATATCCTTAAATGCCGCCCGCCCGGAAACCGCAACCCGTTGCCGGATGAAATTAGATTATGCGAGCCTTTTTTGAAGCAGCAGCTGCAGCGAATATCCCCTCAGATTATTTGCGCGTTGGGATCCTTTGCGGCGAAGACTCTTTTAAAAACCGAAACACCGATTACTGCACTGCGCGGACGTTTTCAGACTTATGAAGGGATCAAGCTAATGCCGACCTATCATCCGGCCTATCTGTTGAGGAATCCATCAGCAAAGAAACAGGTCTGGGAAGATGTCCAGTTGATCATGAAAGAAATTGAACTGAGCGAACGATCATAAGGTTAAGAAGAGGTACCGTCATGTTAAAAAGATTATCCTTCTTATTACTGCTGATCCTTATCGCGACAGCTGGCGTTGCCCATGCGCAGGATAAGAAACCTTTATTTCATGTGATCAATCTGGAAGGTGTCATTACCGCACCCTCGGCGAAATATGTCGCTGGAAGTCTGGAAGAAGCGCAAAAAGCAGGTGCGGACGGCATGATTATTTTGCTGGACACGCCCGGGGGCCTGGACACAGCCATGCGAGATATTGCCAAAAGTATTCTCAACGCGCCCATACCGGTCATTGTGTATGTCTATCCTTCAGGCGCCCGCGCCGCGTCGGCCGGTGTGATCATCGCGCAGGCCGCGCATGTCGCCGCCATGGCGCCCGGCACCAACATCGGTGCGGCCCATCCGGTGGCGATCGGCATCGGGGGCAGTGGCCAAATGGACAAAACCATGTCCAAAAAAATAGAGAATGACGCGGCGGCTTATGCCCGCAGCATCGCCAAGACTAGAGGCCGCAGCGAGGAATGGGTGGAAAAGGCGGTGCGTAAGAGCGAATCGATCACTGCGGATGAAGCTTTGAAGTTGAAAGTCATTGATGTTGTGGCCCAGGATATTGAAAAATTATTGGCCGCAATTGATCAGAAGGAAGTAATCGTCGCCGGTAACAAAAGAAAGATATTCACCGCCCATGCCATTTTGAATACCAAAAAGATGGGCACGCGACAGGGGATTCTGGCGGCGATTTCTAATCCCAATATCGCTTATCTTCTTTTACTGATCGGCCTGGCCGGTCTGTATTTTGAGTTTTCTACGCCGGGCGCGATCTTGCCCGGCGTGATTGGCGGTATATCCCTGCTGTTGGCATTTTTCGGTCTTTCGACCCTGCCGGTGAACTACACGGGAGTATTGCTGATTTTGTTCAGTATCATTTTATTTATCGCGGAGATAAAAATTATGAGTCATGGTATGTTGGCGGTTGGCGGGGTGATATCCCTGGCGCTGGGGTCCTTCATTCTGTTTGACACACCCGAACCCGCGCTGCGAATTTCTTTACAGGTCTTGATTCCTGCGATATTAGTCGCTTCCGGTTTTTTTGTTGTGGTTATATGGCTGGCCGTTAAGGCGCAAATGAGGAAGCATTATTCGGGAACGGAGTCGATGATCGAAGGCCAGGGCGAAGCCAGAACGGCCATCGACGGCGAAGGGAAAGTTTTTTTCCAAGGTGAATACTGGACGGCGCAGAGTGATCAGTTTATTCCTCAGGGAGCAAAAGTCAGGATCAAGAAGGTTGAAGGCCTGAAGCTGATTGTTGAAGAAATAAAAGAAAATAAAAATAATTGATATAAAGGAGGAATCATTATGTTGGGATCTTTACCGATACCCCTGCTGGTTGTTGTCGTATTGGTGGTCATGTTCCTGGCTTCGGCGATTAAGGTGCTCAATGAATATGAGCGAGCGGTTCTTTTTCGTCTGGGCAGAATTCGTGATATCAAAGGGCCGGGCCTGATCATTATCATTCCCGGAATTGATAAAATTGTCAGAATCGACATGCGCACCATCACGATGGATGTTCCCGCTCAGGATGTTATTACCAAGGACAACGTATCGATCAAAGTCAACGCGGTGGTTTATTTCAGGGTTATGGATGCTAATGCCGCCGTCGTCAATGTTGAGAATTACCTTTTTGCCACCTCGCAACTGGCTCAGACGACGCTTCGGAGCGTTTGCGGCCAAGTGGAATTAGATGAAATCCTTTCACAACGCGAAAAAGTTAATCTACAGATACAGGATATTCTTGATCGGAGCACGGATCCCTGGGGAATCAAAGTATCTTTAGTGGAAGTCAAGCACATCGATTTGCCCGAAGAGATGAAGCGTGCCATGGCGAAGCAGGCGGAAGCAGAAAGAGAGAGACGAGCGAAGGTTATCAACGCGGAAGGAGAATTCCAGGCCGCGCAGAAGCTGATTGACGCTGCCGCCTTGATGGAAACCCAACCGATGTCTCTGCAACTGCGCTATCTGCAGACGTTAAATCAGATTGCAGCCGAAAATAATTCGACAATCGTATTCCCGATACCGATTGATGTGTTTAAACCATTTTTGAAATTAGCGGAAAAACAATAAAGTAAAGGAGCGGGTTTTTGGCTCCTGCCGAAAAAATTATTATTGAAGGAGAGAGCGATGCCAAGTGAAAAGCGAAACGTTATTACCGGCGGACTTATTTTAATTACTCTGGGTGTTTTAATCTTTATAAGCAAGACCGGCAGTTACAGCTTTGGTCAGACCTGGCCGATTTTGCTGATTGTGATCGGTGTCAGTACGCTGATTTACAGAGTTCGGGCCATCGAGGGCTGGTTTGTCGCCACGGTTGGCGTCATCTTTCTGATTATTGAGTTTTATGGCTTTGATCTGTACAAATATTCTCAGTATATTTTACCGGTCATTCTGGTCTTGCTGGGTATCTTTGTCTTGTTGAAGCGCCGCAAACATTAATGACAAAATCGCCGGCATAAGAAAATATTTTCATCATGTTCTTTAAACAGAAAAAGGCGCTCGTGATCAGCGATTTTGACGGCACCATTTGTACCGTGGATGTGGGCAACAAAGTCTTAAGCCACTTTACAAACAAAAGTTGGAACGAGATTGATCGTGAGTATGTCCAAGGGAGTATCGGTTCGCGCGAGGCCTACAGCAGGATCGCGCCGTTGATGGCGGCAAATCCGATGCGTCTCAGCACTTATGTGTTGAAACTGGGGAAAATCGATCCCTTCTTTGCAAGATTTTATCGTCTCGCGAAGAAAAAAGGGGTGGATGTGAAAATCGTTTCAGACGGACTTGATTTTTACATCCGCGCGATTATGGAAAAGCATCGTCTGGGTGAAATCGAGTATTTTTCCAATACCGTCGTTTTCGGCCAAAATGATTCTCTGGCGTTTCATTTTCCGCAGGCCAATGAATTATGCGGCCGCTGTGGAACGTGTAAAAATAAAATTTTAAATGACTATCGCCTGATGTATGAAAAAATCATCTACATTGGTGATGGTCATTCCGATATCTGCCCGTCGAGATGCGCGGACCTGGTTTTTGCCAAAGAAGTGCTTTTAAAAAAGTGCGAGGAAGAAGGAACAACGCCTTATCAGTCGTTTCATGACTTCCGTGCGATTTCCGAGTATCTGAAGAATAATTTTTGATGGACGGGGATTATTCAATACGCTTCGTTTACCGGCAAGGGATTTTGTTATGAGTATATCAAAAAAAATTAAAGCATCCATTTCACAATCGTCCATGATCCGTAAAATGTTTGATGAAGGAATGATCCTGAAAAAAAAATACGGCGCGGATAAGGTCTATGATTTCAGCCTGGGAAATCCTAATGTGGAAAATCCGGAAGCCTTTAAAAAAGAACTCATTCATATTGCCAATCAGGAAATTGCGCTCAAACACGGTTATACGCCAAACGCGGGCTATCTGAAAACACGACAGGCTGTGGCCCAAAAAATAAGTAAGACGACCGGGTTGAAAATAACAGCCGATCACGTGGTAATGTCCTGCGGGGCAGGCGGTGCGCTCAATGTGATTTTGAAGTCGCTCCTTGATCCGGGCGATGAGGTCATTATCCTCAAACCTTTCTTTGTTGAATATCCTTTTTACATTGAAAATTATGGCGGTGTTGTGAAATATGCAACAACCCGGGCTGATTTTTCTCTGGATATTGCCGCTATTTCCAAAGCCATCACCCGGAAGACAAAAGCCATCATCATTAACTCGCCCAACAACCCGACCGGCAGGGTTTACAGCAAAAAAAATATCGCGGATCTCGCCAGGCTATTAAGAGAAAGGAGCCGGACGCAGCGCAGGGCCATCTATCTCATCTCGGATGAACCGTATGCGGAAATTGTCTTTGACGGTGTTACGGTTCCCAGTATATTAAAAGCCTACTCCAACAGTATCGTTGCTTATTCCTATTCTAAGACATTGTCTCTACCGGGAGAAAGAATCGGCTACATTGCCGTTCATCCGAAGATAAGTGAAGCAGCCGACCTGATCAGCGCGCTGATTTTATGCACCCGTATTTCGGGTTTTGTAAACGCGCCGGCGCTCATGCAGCGGATCGTGGCCAATCTTCAGCATGTAGCCGTTAATGTTAAAATCTATCAGAAAAAACGCGATCTGCTGTGCAATGGACTGGCCAGGGCCTGTTATCAATTTACAAAACCGCAGGGTGCTTTTTATTTATTCGTGAAAAGTCCGATTCTCGATGATGTGAAGTTTGTCCATATGCTTTTGCAGAAAAACATTCTGGTTGTTCCCGGCAGCGGTTTCGGCTGCCCCGGCTATTTCCGTATTGCCTTCTGCGTCGATGATGCGACTATTGTCAATTCTATGGATGGATTTGCTCAAGCAATTAAAGAATGTAAATAATCAATAAATGATATTTTCAATTTCCTGGATCAGTTGCTGAAGCCTTTTGGGTGAAACAGGGTAGGGGGTTTTGAGCTCCTGGGCGAAAAGCGAAACTTTGTATTCTTCGATCATCCAGTAAAGTTCATCCGTTTTATTCTTTTTTTCCACTGACGCAGTGGATGCCACGTTGTTCATGATTTCCTGAAGATGTTTCGCATAAATCGCAACATCCTGTAATTTGGTTTCCGTGGCTGCCAGATTCAGACTGCCGCGCTCGGCCCGTATCGACAGAGCTTTCAGATAGCGTGGTAAGTCGCGCAGATGGTCAAAGGCATAAAGCTCCGGGAAATTTATGGGAACAAGATCGTGCAGATCGGCCCGGGTGCTTTTTAGAAATTTGAGCACGGGATTATTCATCCGGTTTTTTTGCATCAGTTTTTGCAGTAAATCATAAGTATCCGTAAAGCTCTTGAGAACCGGTGTTATGGCGGCAACAACCTGCTGCCCGTATTGCAGGATTTTTGCGTTGACGGTATGGGCATGGCTGATAAACTCTTCGGAACTGCGCCAGGATTGGTAAAACAAATCCTTTTTAACACGATTCATAATGGACTGCTCCATCTGTCGGGGATTGCCGATGTTCACAGCCCAATTTTTCAACTCGCCGCCCAGAGTGATATTTTTTTTAAGTTGTTTGAGCTTGTCTGCGAAAAAAATATCGTAAAGCGCGGCAACGCCCTGAAGGTGACTGGCGGCGGCTTCCTGCGGATTGGAGAAAAGACGCAAATTGATGACGCTGTCCGTTACTTGCAGGGCGGGATACGCATAGCCTGTCAAACCGTGTTTCCCCATGAGCTCAATATTTTCGGGCAACCGGCCAAAATTCCAGCAGGTGATGTCATCCTTTTCCCATTGCCGGCGATAGGCGGTAAGGGAGGTCCGATGGACCTGTTCGGCCAGCTCTTTTTGCAGTTCTCCGATATCCCGGCTGTTCTTGACTTCGCTGCCCTGATCATCAATCACACTGTAGCGGACATTCAAATAAGGCGGCAATTTATCCAGCGCCCATGAACCGACCGGCACCGTCAATGCATATTCATGGAACAAAAACTTGCTTAAAGCCAGCGGCAAAGAGTTATCCTCAATCGCTGCCCGTTCGCTGAATATTTTGGCAATCTGAACCAGAGGAGGCAGCTTTTGTCTGGCATTTTTGGGCAGCGACTTCAGCATATAAAAGACCTTCTCCTGTAATAGAGACGGCAGATGTCTTTCAATATTTTCAGAGGCGGCTTTGGAAACCAGTCCTAGAGGCACTGAGACGGTCACGCCATCTCCCGCAAGGCCTGGTTCAAAGCGATAATGGCAGGCCAGCGCTGCGTTGCCGATTTTAATCTGATCGGGAAATTGCTGAAGTTCCCGGGGGTCGGGATCGTGGGCGATGAAGTCTTCTTCCTGAAAACGCAGAAAATCATCGCTTCCTTTGTCTTTGATCAGTTTCTGCAAGGACCGGATGTCCGAGATCAGCGGCAATCTCTGCTCGTAGAGCCGTGCTAACGTTTCTTCATCAACGGCGATGCCGCGTTTACGCAGCTTATCTTCCATCGTCTTTGTTTTCTCCCACAAAGACAGGTTGTGTTCCAGAAAGGGAAGTTTGCGCCCGACTTCACCCATCACCAGCGCTTCGCGGACGAATATCTTTTTGGCTTCCTCCGGGTTAATCCGTTCATAGGCAACCGTTCTTTGCTCCACGATGGTCAATCCAAATAAAATTACTTTTTCCATGGCCACAACCTGGCCGCGATTTTTTTCCCAGTGCGCCGCCCAATGGGTGTAACGACAATGATCCCTGCCCAGCTCTTCCAGCCATTCACTCTTAATGTTGGCTGTGTTGCGGGCAAAAACCCTGGAGGTCAGACTGATTTCCGAAGCGACGATCCAGGGTCCGCCGCGGTTGAAAAGTCCGGAGCCCGGATAAAGCATCACCTCGCGGCTTTTCGCGGCCGTATAAAAGTTTTTTTCTTTTTTCTGGGCGATGTTGGAAAGATAGCCGCTGAGAATACAGCGGTGAATCTTATCGGAGATCGTCTGATCAATTTCTATTTTTGCGGGTTTCCTGTGTTTTTGTGCACTATTTTTGCCGCTGATAATCTCCAGAATTTGATGGTAAATATCCCGCCATTCCGTCATGCGCCGGTAAGAAAGAAAATGATCGCGGCAGAATTTTCTCCACTTACCTTGCGATTGCATTTTTTCGAGTGAATCGGAATAACGGTTCCATATTTGCAGGTAAGTAAGAAAATCCGATTCCTGATGCTGGAATTGAGCATGTGCGGCTGCGGCCTGATCGATTTTATCATAGGGGCGTTCACGGGGATCCTGGATACTCAGCGCCGCGGCAATGACGGCTATTTCGTTTAGACAGCCTTCTTGCTTCGCTTCAATGATCATCCGCGACACCCGGGGGTCCAGCGGAAATTGAGACATGGTCCGGCCAATTTCAGTTAGTTTGTAATGTTCCGTTTCTGTGTCACTCTCATCGCGGGTGAGCGCGCCCAGATCGCGCAGGATTTCGATGCCGTCGCGGATGTTTTTAGGATGGGGCCGGTCGATAAAAGGAAAGGAAGTGACCAAACCCAGATTTAAAGCCAGCATACGCAAGATCACGCCGGCCAGATTGGAGCGCAGGATCTCCGGCGTCGTATAAAGAGGCCTGTCGGCGAAGTCTTCCCGGGAGTAAAGGCGGATGCAGATGCCGTCCTGAACGCGGCCGCACCGTCCTTTCCTTTGCTCGGCGCTGCTGCGCGAAACGGGTTTGATCGGCAGTCCGGTGGTTTGACTGCGGGGATTATATTCCAGAATGCGCGCGAGCCCCGCGTCAATCACGTATTTGATGCCGGGAATAGTGAGGGATGTTTCCGCGATATTCGTTGCCACAATGATTTTCTGTTGAGAAGCGGGGGAAAAAACAAGCCTCTGATTTCCTGCGGACAGTCTGGCAAATAAGGGCAATACCAGACCGGAACAACGCTTTGCCAGGCGCTCGCACGTTTCACGAATATCCTGCTCGGTGGGCAAAAAGATTAGAATATCTTCAAAACGTCTTTCCTGCTGTAATTGTTCCACGCAGGCCACGGCTTCATCAACGTAAGTCGTTTCCCCTTTTTCTTCCCGAACCGGATCGATGGGCCGATAGCGCACCTCAACCGGATACATCCTCCCGGAAACTTCGATTACCGGGGCGCTATCAAACGCCTGGGAAAATTTGGCCGTGTCAATGGTGGCGGAGGTGATAATCAGCTTCAGGTCTTTTCTTTTCAAAAGCAGCGTCCGCAGATAACCTAAAATAAAATCAATGTTGAGGCTGCGCTCGTGAGCTTCATCCACAATGATCGTATCATAGGCCAGCAAATCCCGGTCCTGGACCGTTTCGGCAAGTAGCATGCCGTCGGTCATGACTTTGATGAGTGGTTCAGCCGATGTTTTTTCTTCAAAGCGGATTTTGTACGCAACGGATTCCCCGCAGAGCTGGCCCAGTTCCGAAGCGATACGCGAGGCGATGCTGACGGCGGCAATTCGCCGGGGCTGAGTCAGTCCGATGATTCCGTGCAGGCCAAGACCCGCCGCCAGACACATCTTGGGGATTTGCGTCGTCTTGCCCGAACCGGTTTCGCCGGTAATGACGACAACCTGATCTTTCCTGATGGTGTCGATAATAAGCTGCCGTTTGGCTGTGATGGGCAGTTCGGGAGGCAATCCGAAAGCGGGAACGCTCCGCTTACGATTCTGCACGCGCCGGCGCGACACATCAAATCTTTTTTGCAGATTCAATAAATGATGATGTACCAAGTCCGGTCGCTGGAGGCTCCGGCTGTCTGCGGCTTTGAGCGCCTGCAGAAGATAGTCATAATCAGCGATCATGATCTCCTCTGCATGATGTTTAATTTGCCGGCCCAGTCGGCTATAAGGATGGTTTGGGGACAACGGTTATCTCACTAACGTCTCCAGCCGAAATCAATCGGCATGTCTTTCGGCGCCTCCAGCTCGACGCTGGTTTCAATGCTTTTCTTTTGCAGTGCGGGTAAATCCACAAGCCAGACAAATTTCGTGGTATCTTTTTCCGACGGTTCCGGATTGTGTTTGAAGGTCAGTTTTATTCTTTCGTCACGGGGTTCGGGAACAGGTTCCTCGATGCGTAACCTGACGGGTGTGTTGCCCGCGTTTTTGGCTTCAATCAGCCATTGCCATTGACGCGTCTGTTTATTCTGAAAAATTCTTGCAGCACCGGATTTGTCGGCTATGGTTAGAGAGCTGACGGTAATGAAAGGACTGTTGCCGAAATAAATATCCGCTTCCGTACCGGCCAGGGCGAATTGCCGCTTGCCGATCATCGCGCCGTCAATGACGAAAGTCGCCTGTCCGGAGGGTATTTCAACGGGCTTAATCAGTTTAATCTGCGCCTGAAGAAAGGCTTGCGGTGAAAGGCTGGGACGGGCCAGAAAAAGGAATTGGGCAGGCCAGGTTTCCTCTTTAATTTTCAAACGCTGTCGGCTGCCCGCCGTTATAGTCTTTTTTCCCACCGACCAGACCGAGTAGGTGGTGTGGGTTGTTTCCACTGGAGTTGCTTCCACTCCCGTCTCGTCAGCTTCCGCTGTTTCGAGCGCAGCGATCGCGGACTTTGTCTTGCGTGATGATTTGTAGATCACGGCCGTTTTCGGCTTGATGATCCACTGCGATAGTTCCGGAGGTGCGACGGTTTTGACCGGCTGCAACGTCGCCAAATTGATCAGGGCCAGTTTCCAGTCTTCTCCCGTGGATTGCCAGATTTCCGCGTCCCAGGAAAAAATAATACTGTTTGAGGAAGGCAGGGCTTCCAGACGGTAAAGAGGTTGCCAGCCGCAACCGCCCACCGTGTAGCTGTAGTTCAGGATGGGATCATTCTGTATCAGACCGGATAGGGTAACCGTGACCTCCCACGCTTTTTCACTTTTTCCGGCAGCCTGGTTTAAGTTATCCTGAAGCTCTTTAATTTCTTTGTCGACTTTTTCCAGCTCTGTTTCAATGGCATCTTTTTCAGAATAGATTTTACGGCTGTTTCTGCCGATGGCCGAAGACAGATTGTCCGCTTCTGCGATAGTTTTAGTTTTTGCTTTGGTCTGAGCCTGCCAGAACTGAATCTGAACATCCAATGCCTTCATTCTGGCCTGCATTTCCCTTTTTTCGTTCAGGGATTTTTTCAATTGGGCGCGCAGTTGGGCGATTCTGTTTTCATCAACACGTGTTAAGGGTTTTATCTGGACGTCATCTATTCTTATCCGGTTTCCTGAAGGTGGGGCAACAACCAGGGATTCCGGGTCGGCCTGAGGGGGTAAAACAATCATCACCTGATTTTTGTTTATGCTTGCAGATGGTGGATGGATCTTTATCGTTTCCTCAACTTTGGCTGAATGAGGGAAAAGGGTTACCTCTTTTACCGTGGCCCAAGACACGCTGGTCAGAATCAACAAACCAATGAAAATGACCGGCAATACCATCGCGAATGAACGCTTCTGTTTGTTCAGGAACATATTTTAGTCCTCTCTTTACATGTTCATGCTCTTTTTGATTTTGACGGCAATTTGTCGAACCTCATTCATTACATCCAATTCATGGATCGTAAGCAGTTGGCGGTTTTCCATAACAACCTTGCCGTTAATAATAACCGTATCGACATCCGCACCGTTTGCCGCGTAAACCAGGTGAGAGGATTCGCTATAGATCGGCGTTAGGTGAGGCTTATTCATGCCCAGAATAATGATGTCCGCCTTTTTACCGACTTCCAGCGAGCCGATGAGATGATCCATATTCAGAGCCTTCGCACCGTTAATGGTTGCCATGCGCACAACCGTTTGTGCGTCCATGACCGTCGGATCAAGACGGGTGACTTTATGAAGTTTGGCCGCCGTGGACATTTCCCTGATCATGTCGAGCGTGTTGTTGCTGGCGCAGCCGTCCGTGCCCAGGCCCACGGTGATGCCGGCTTTGAGCATATCCGGCACAGGGGCAACTCCGCTGGCCAGCTTCATATTACTGGCGGGATTGTGCGAAACCTTGCAACCGTATTTTGCGAAAAGATTCATGTCCTCTGCAGAGAAATAAACGCAGTGGAAAGCGAGAAGTCTTTCATTGAGATAGCCGATGTCTTCCAGAAAGGCCACCGCGCTTTTCCCGAATTTTTCCTGAAGCACACGGCATTCCGATTGATTTTCCAAAAGGTGAACTCCCAGCATCATTTGATAATTGTCGGCGATTTTCTGAGCGTCCCGAAGCAGGGCGGGTGAGCAGGTATAAAGAGCATGTGGTTCCACCATGATATTGATCAGAGGGTCATTTTGCCATTTTTCAGCAAGCATGCGCGTATAAGCCAAGCCTTCTTCCGGGGTTTTACAGCTGGGAGAAGGAAAATCGAAAAGGACTTCGCCAAGAAGGCAACGCATACCCGTGGCTTTTGCCGCACGGGCTGTTTCATCCTCGAAGATATACATATCGCAGAAGGTTGTCGTGCCGGATTTGATCATTTCTGCGGTGGCAAGCAGAGATCCCCAGTAGGCAAGGTGAGGATCGACGTTTTTAGCTTCGGCCGGAAAAATATAACGATTGAGCCAATCCATCAGTTCCAGATCATCCGCTATTCCACGAAAACAGGTCATCGCTGCGTGCGTATGGCAGTTGACAAAGCCCGGCAGGATCACAGAGCCCTCAGCGTTAATTGTTTTTTTCGCGATATATTTTGCGAGGATGTCTTCTGCTTTGCCAATGTTCAGGATAGAAGATGCGTGGATGGCGATGGCCGCCTTTTCCAGGCAGGTATTATGATCATCCATCAGCAGAGCTTTCCCGCCGCAAATGATGAGGTCAATTTCTTGCACGTGTTTATCCTTCCCGTAAAGCTGCTGATGCTTATCATAAAACCCTGACATGCTTCAAGAAACAAAAAGGAATTCTTTTCTTGGATCCTGACGATTGATGGACATCAAATCCTTGACACGCCAAACTAAAAATAATATAAACCGCACGGTTTCTTCAAAGGTTGAACATTGGGCCTGGGTGGCGGAACTGGTAGACGCAAGGGACTTAAAATCCCTCGGTCCTTGAGGCTGTGCGGGTTCAATTCCCGCCCCAGGCACCAATAAAGTCAAAGGTTTGCGGCTTTCACGGTCCCAAACCTTTTTTATTGGAAATGACTATGTTAGCACATTGTAAGCATTGAAAAAATAATTTGAGCCATGATAAGGAATTGTAAATATTTTGCTTCAATAGGTATTTAACTCCCCATTAAAGCAAAGTCTGATTTTAAGGAGGAAGATTGTGAAAAAGCTTCCGAAGACAGCAAATATTTTGACCATCGTAGTTGTTTCAATAGCAATTGTCACAATGCTCTCTTGCGCTCCCTATTTATTCAATAAATACATTGAAGGCGAGCGCAAAGCTGCCAATCTGACGATTAAATCCGTTGACGTTCCTGATTTTAAGATTGTTTACGTAGAGGGCGGAACCGGTGATACAATCATCATGCTTCACGGATCTGGTGGAAGTAAAGATGTCTGGTTATATCTGGCGAAATACTTTACGCCCAATTATCGGGTAATTATTCCTGACCTATCTGGTCACGGTGACAGTTCCAAACCCCAAAACGCGAATTATAGCCACGCGTCACAGGTGGAAAGATTACACTTGTTCGTAAAAGAATTAAAACTGACGAAATTTCATCTGGTAGGAAATTCCATGGGTGGCAATATCGCCGGTAATTACGCAGCGGATTACCCGGACATGGTTAAGACGCTCGCGCTATTCGATGCCTCCGGTGTCAATGCGCCAGTAAAAAGCGAATTAATCCTGCTTTTGGAAAAAGGCATAAATCCTGAGCTTATTAAAGATGTAAATGAATATGATAAATTCTTGGAATTTGTTTTTGTGAAACCACCTAAACTACCTTCCTTTATGAAGCAATATTTAGCGAAACAAGCAGTGGCGACCGGGCCTCTTGACAAAAAAATATACAAAGACATGTGGAGTGATATGTACATTCTGGAAAGCAAGTTGAACAAAATTACGGCCCCCACATTAATTGTATGGGGAGATTCGGACAAACTTGTTCATATTTCCTCTGTTCCGATTTTTGAGAAAAATATCAAGAATTACAAAACAGTGATTATTAAAGAATGTGGTCATGCCCCCATGATAGAAAAACCTGCAGAAACAGCTGTAGCGTATCAGGATTTTTTAAAGGGTCAAAATTAATGAAAAATAAGAAAAAAGGATATTGGGGAAGAAGGGGCCCCTTGCGTCTCTTCCAGAATTTTAATTGAGCATCGGCTTCACTGGAAGTTGTCCAGGATATGATAGGCAGGCGAGAAGACCGGTTGCTGCAAGCTTCCGCAGGACTGGAAGGTGTTATAGTGGCTAGTGGTTCGACCTGTGGTGTCGTATCAGGCGGTGCTTTAGGGCTCGCACTGATGCACGATAACAGATGGTCTGAGTTCTTAGGACAGGGGACAAGGATTTATAGGTGAAAAACTGCATAGGGCATTATTACCTCCTATGTCGTTGTCCAGTTTTGCCATACCAGCTTTCTTACCCATACCTTCTATGCCTCTACTAAAATTAAGTTCATTTTCCCCTAGGTTATGTCGAGCGATGGCCCGTTTCCGGGCATTTTTGGGCCGCTATCCAGATAACTCCGGTGCAAGTTTACTTCCTTATTAAAATTGAATTTTCCCAATTCATACAACCTTTCAATCAGAAATAGTTTAAAAATGGCTGAATCCTGACTTAACATGTGGTACAAATATTTTGGGGAGGTCAGTGGAAGTAACCATGAAAAGAAATCTTACCATTTTTTCCCAAGTATTTCTTATTTGCACGCTGTTTACAAATGCATGGGGGTTGACCAATTATGAGCGGTGTGTGAAATATTTTGAAGATAAAGACTACACTAATGCATACCGTTTCTGTAAAGAAGAGGAAGATTACAATGCTCAATACATCATCGGCGAAATGTACTATAATGGCTTGGGAGTGAAAGAAGACCATTCAGAGGCGATAATATGGTTTCGCAAAGCCGCTGAACAGGGTAATTGCCAGGCCCAATTTATCGTCGGCTATATGTACTATAATGGTTTGGGAGTGAAAGAAGACCATGCAGAGGCGGCAATCTGGTTTCACAAAGCCGCTAAAAAAGGTCACATCCGGGCTAGGTTATACCGTGACAAAATGCTCGATAAAGATAATAGCAAGTGAACAAGTTTTGAAGACTTCATGCTGTTTTTACTCAAAGCAATGATAGAAGCTGATGACTCTGAAAATTAATATGTGCTAGAATTTACCCAAAGAAGGTCACCCTTGGGAAAATGAAAGGGAGGTATTTCTGATGCGCCTTTTTCCTAAAGAAGAAAATTTTTATGATTATTTTGAAGAATTGGCCGACAAGATTGAAGAAGGCGGTAAATTCTTCTTAGAAATGACCCAAAACCATAATTATACTGAAGCTAGAGTTTCCCGGCTCAAGGAAATTGAGCATGAAGCGGATGTCATTGCGCATAAAACATACAAGAGAATGCACAAAACCTTCCTGACTCCCATCGACCGTGAAGATATTTACGCTTTAGTCAATAAGATGGACGACATTCTGGATAATATCTTTGCGACCGCCATACGACTCCACATGTATAAGGTTGAAAAGCCGAATGATGAAATCATCAAACAAGCGGAAATTCTTTTTCAAGCAATCCAAAAAATCAAAAACGTCATTCATGGCCTACGTGATCTGAAAAACTCCAAGATAATTCTGGACGGCTGCGTGGAAATCAACACACTGGAAAATGCCGGCGATGTCGTTTTAAGAACCATCATCACCGATCTTTTTCTCAAAGAAAAAGATGCTATTGAACTGCTTAAATGGAAAGAAATTTTTGAGCGGCTGGAAAAAGCTATTGATGTTTGTGAAAGTGTATCCAACATAGTGGGAAGTATTGTCTTGAAACATGCTTGACCCTCGACTAATCGAAATACTAGATGAACTCCAACTTAACATGCGGTACAAGTATCGGGGGCAGGCCACTTTTATTGGCGAAAATCACCAGATTATTGCTTTCTTCAGCGCTTATTTTTATATTTTTTTACAATAAGAAAAAATATTTGTTATTGAATTTACGAATGAATTTATTGTTTGTCTCAATATAGCACCGCATATATTTAATTTGGCATATCAGTTGCTTTTTGTCTCTTTACGAAAAGAAGTCTGTGAAAAACCACTAACAAAATGAAAGGAATAGATATGAAAAAAATTAGTTCGGTTATTTTTTTATCATTTGTGATCATACTTCTACTCGCAGGGTGTGTGAAGAGTCCATCCGTTTCGGTAAAAGACGAACCGAATGTAAAACCACCCATTGTTGAACCACCAAATGTAAAAACCCCCACTTCAGAAGCAACCATTTTCAAAACACGTATGGTAACACCTAGAATACCAGATAGTAATGTGTGGGAACATTTTGGAAAAACAAAAAGTGGTGATAACTATTACAATAAAACAAATATCACTAAATCATCCAATATTGTATCAGTCTCAACTAATAAAATTATAACGGATAATTTTAGGAAACAGACGATTGAAGAAGTAAAGAAATATGATTTAGAGAAATCTATAAAATACCAAAACTATCACCAGGAAGTTGTTTTGTGGAACATTGACTGCAAGAATAGACGGTCTAGAGTGAAAGAGGTGATCCATTATGACGATAAGGGAAATGTGTTAGACAATTATATCATGTAAAAATGAAGAATGGGAAAATATTCTAGTCCTGACTGGACCTGACAGTTTACGAAAAATACTTTGTGTAGTTCAGGAGAAACCATCTAAAAAGAATAAGTAATTTAAATTTCATTCATCAATGTTTTGAATAGTGAAGGAGGAATTATGAGAAAATTTTACTATTTGGGGGGAATTTTTATTTTAGTCTTAATATTATTTGCTCCTCTGAACGCCTTTGCTGTGGGAGTTGAGGCAGCCGTGGGAATATGGATGCAGGATCCATCCGGTGACTTAGGTTACAAGGGGGAATCGTTGAGTGTAAAGGACGAACTGAATTATGATAAAGAGGCCAAGGTATTTGGCCGGGTCAAGATAGATATGCCCCTGTTTATACCCAATATCTATCTCATGGCAACCCCGGTTAAATTTGAAGAAGATGGAAGCAAAAATACAAGTTTTAAATTCGGCGACAAGACATTCGAGGGCAATATGCCATTCTCTTCGAAATTGAAGCTGGATCATTATGATGTTGCCCTGTATTATGGTATTCCTTTTCTTAAGACCGTTACCCTTGGGAAGTTCAATCTAGAGGCTGGATTGAATATGAGGATCGTCGACTTGAAGGCGGAAATAGACCAGCCAAGCACAGGAATAAGTGAATCGGAAAGCCTCATTCTGCCAGTTCCTATGCTTTATCTTGGCGCGCAACTGAAACCCGTAAAATACTTGAGCGTTGAGGTAGAGGCGCGGGGGATCGTTTATAATTCAGATCATTGTTATGATCTGATCGGCAGGCTGAAGGTTCAGCCCTTTGGCCCGGTCTTCCTTGCCGGCGGTTACAGATACGAGGGGTTAAAGTTTGATCATAGTGATGTGAAGGCAGATATCACCCTCGGGGGGCCGTTTCTGGAATTAGGATTTGTTTTTTGAATCCTAACGTAATTATTACTAAAAGCAAGAAAGCTCGGTTAGGCGGCATTCGTGCAGGCTGGATTTATCCTTCCTGTCATTATTTTATGCTAGTTTAGCAATCAGTAATCGTTAAAAATCTTTCTTCATAAAAAGTATTATAAGGTGTTTCATTACAGAATACTAAGGGAGGACGTCATGCGGAAATGGATCATTGGGATATTGTTAGTGCTGGCGGCTGCAGGCGGCATATTCTGGGCGACGGCTGACAAAGATATGCGCAGGCTGATCTTAACATGCCGACCGACAAGGATGTCCTTTTCTGGTCAATCCTGCAGCGCGATGCTACTTTTCGCGCAATGGACCGGATTCCTTTCCTTGCCAAATCCCGGATCATTTCTGCTGCTAAAGACGTTTATCCCTTGCCGAAGGGAGCGCCACTTGATGTTGGTATCGATGTCGATGCCTATATGAAGGACCAGCGCACCGCCGGACTGGTGATCATTCAAGACGGCAAAATCCGTCTTGAAAAATATGGACTTGGCTTCAGTGGCAATGGTCGCTGGACCAGCTTCTCGGTTGCGAAATCAGTCACTTCCACATTGGTGGGTGCGGCCATCAAGGACGGCTATATCAAGAGCATCGACGACAAGGTGTCGGACTACATTCCCGACCTCAAAGGGTCGGTCTATGATGATGTCACGATCAAGCAGCTGCTGACCATGACATCGGGCGTGAAGTGGAATGAGGATTATGCGATCCCAAATCGATGTCGCTTTGTTCGGCACAAGGCCGAGCCGGGCGTTGATGTGACGGTCAGCTATATGCGCAAATTGAAGCGCGAAGCCTCCGGGCACAAAATGGGTTTACAAGACCGGCGAGACCAATTTGGTTGGGGTGCTGGTCAGTTCGGCGACCAAGAAGAACTTGACCGACTATCTGTCGGAGAAGATCTGGCGAACTTTTGGCATGGAGCAGGATGCAAGTTGGATACTGGGATCCACCGGCCATGAAATCAGCGGCTGCTGCGTGCAGGCATCAACCCGCGACTTTGCCCGCTTTGGTCAGTTCATGCTAGGCGGCGGTATGGCAGAAGGTAAGCCGGTGCTACCCGACGGCTGGATCGCTGCGGCAACGACGAAGCAGGCCGATACCGATAGGCCCGGATATGGCTATGGCTATCAATGGTGGACCATGGATGATGGCAGCTATACAGCGAGGGGGATTTTCGGTCAGGGCATCTTCATCGACCCCAAGCGGAAACTGATCATCGCTTCAAATAGCAACTGGCCGAAGGCCACTGATGATCAGGGTGGCGATCAGGAAGCGAAGCGCCTTGCTTTCTACAAGCAAGTGCAGCTGGCGATTGATAACGAGGCAAAGGCCATAAAATAGGTGCAGCGAGTCGCGGACGGGCGATGCCTTACTGCACTTCTTTTATAGTCCGTTATGGTGTGGTGCCGGGGCAACAGTCACTGGCTTTTGCCCGATATTCGGTTCCAGTGATGCTGGCGGATGAACTTTCGTATCCAGCATTCCGATTCCCAAGTAATATTTACCGCACGTTCAGCTATCGTTGTCTTCTGTTACTTGCCTTTGAACTCGGGCGGCCGCTTCTGAAGAAAAGACGTGACACCCTCGACGAAATCACTGGTGCTGGCAGCGATCCCCTGCAGAGAGGCCTCGCGTTCCAGGGCTGTCATGATGTCGGAATCAAATGACTTGTTGAGCATACTCTTTATCATTCCGATGGCGCGGGTAGGTCCGCCGGCCAGCCGTTGGGCCAGCTCCATCGCCTTTTCCATAAGCTTCTCCGCGGGCACGACCTTGTAAATAAGGCCCCACTCGAGCGCCTTCTCGGCACGCAGATCCTCGCCTAGAAACATGAGTTCTTTCGCCTTGGGAAGCCCCACCAGGCGGGGCAGGAAGTAGGTACCGCCGCCATCGGGTATCAGCCCGCGTCGCACAAACACCTGGATAAACTTTGCTGAGTCGGCGGCTAACACCATGTCGCAGGACAAAGCAAGGTTGCAACTGGCACCTGCTGCTGTGCCGTTTACTGCACACACAACCGGCTTCTCGAGAGCCCAAATCGAGCTAACCATCCGCGAGTAACCGAACGTTGAGATGCGCATGCCAAGCGCCGTATGGGCATCATTCCTGGCACTGCCCTTACCGGTAAGATCGGCACCCGTGGAAAAAGCTTTGCCGGCGCCCGTCAGGAGAACCGCACGGATACTGTCATCGGCCTGCGCTTCTTCAAATAGATCGCCCAAACCTTTTACCATGCCGGAAGTAAGCGCGTTCAGCATCTCCGGGCGGTTCAGTGTTATGATCTCTACATTGCCATCGCGTTCAACCAGCAGTTCGTCCATCTTTCACCTTCCTTTGACGTTGTTTAATTTTATTTGATAACAAGTTGTTTTTCATGGAAAGACATTTAGGCAAAACTCCGCTGTATGTCAATGATAAACTGACATACCCATGACAACAGGATATTTTTTTGACAATGAAAAACAATGTAAATCAATACGTTATCATTCCCATATTCCTCAAGAGGCTTATTTGCCCATCATGGATTTCCAAGCGAAGCGTCAGGAAATTTTTGGTTGACATTCTGCAAATACTACTTTATGCGTAGTCCTAACGATCTTGTTTAAGCGATGACGTTTTCTGTGGATCGAGCTTGGCCGACGAAACGCCGGCAATTTGGATGTCACTGGGAGGTCGAAGATGAAGAAGAGCAAGCTGACCGTAGTCACTCATGATGAAAAGTTTTTGCAGCGACTTACGAATTGCCTGGGCGGAGAGAAAGATATCAGCCTTGTCAGCGCCCTCATCATCAAAAATCTCAAGGGCGAGGTGAGACAGGCCATGGTCTTCGTGAATAAAATGATCGAGCAGCAGCCGGATATTCTCCTCCTGGATCAGATCATTTTGCGAGATGTGGCGGCCTTGGACTTTGAAAGAATCCTCGGCTACAGGCATAAACTGCCTGCCGTGAAGACCATCATCGTCGGTGAGCGCTACAACGAGGAAAACGTTATGGCGATGATGCAGGGGGGTGTGCAGGGGTTTTTCCGAATCGCGCTGGATGACGAGCACCTTATTAAATGCATTCGCGTAGTGGCCCGGGGAGAGTTCTGGCTCGACGCTGAGCTGACCAAACGGGTTTTTGAGGAAGTCATCAAAGAGTTCAAGAATAAAAGAGATCGTCTTAAACCTCTCTCCCGACTGAGTACGGAAAAAATGGCAATGCTTTCCCCGCGGGAGATAGAGGTTCTGGCGCTGATCAGCGAAAGCATGACCAATGAAGAGATCGCCGAGAAGCTTTTCTTAAGCCCCAAGACCGTCAAGACCCATCTGCGCAACATTTTCTCGAAGAGCGGGATGCGGAATCGGGTCGAGGCTGCGCTTATTTACACACGTCATACCCAAATATCGAATTAGTTGTTTTTGATGACTTATTTTTAACCGAGCACATTGGTGTTCAAGTCGTATTCACCATTTTCTTTTCGAAGCAAAATTTTCAGCTCTAGTAATTTAGCGATATCCCTTCTAGCCGTTCTTTCACCTACGTTCCTATATAAGGTATTATAAGGAGGAGTATAGAACAGATCTTTTAAAGTGAAGGGTTTGAGTATTTCTAATAGCATATTTGAAAGATCGTATTGCCGTTGCGTTATGTTTCCTTGCTTTTTTAAAGAAGCGCAATAATCACGAAGCAATAACAATCGGATTCTAAGATATATATTACCCTTAATTTCATGTAGTGATTCAATTACACCTTCCAGCATGAATTTGAGAAATGGCGTTACATCATGATCCGGATTTTTTAGCGTATGTGAAAAGGCAAAGTAATAATCATCAATTTTCCTGTAATAATAATTTGATAACATTGTGGGCACATATTTAATGTCCGACGTTCTCAATAACATGGCTTCAACTATCCTGATGGTTCGTCCATTACCGTTACCAAAAGGATGAATCAATCCCAAGTGATAATGTGCCAATGCGGCTCGAATGAAACTATCTAATTCCATCACCTCTTTGCAATTTATCCATTTCACAAACTCTTTCATTAAATTCTCGATGTCGGGCAGACATTTAGGAGGGGTGTATGTGCCACCATGCGCATTGTCGCCAACTTTTACGATGTGATTCCTGTATTTGCCGGGCAGATTATCGGCATCATGAAGTCCGGTTGTAATAATACGATGAGACTTCCTGATAAGATCTTCGCTAAGTTTAGTGGCGTCTTTCATTGGTTCAATGGTTTTAATATATTGATAGACCGCTTTCAGGTTTACAATGGCTTGCGTCGCTTCGTTATTTTTTTGTCCTTCATCCGTCTGTTTAATTATTTTACCTACATCTTCCTCTTTCAGGGGATTTCCTTCTATGGCGGCAGTACTAAAAATTGACCGACGAATGAGTTCCTCTTCCAAATAAGTTGACCATTCTGGAAGGAGAGGCACCCCCGCTATTGCTGAATATAATGCCCTTGCCATCAAAAGAAGATTGTTGAGTTCGGAAACATTATATTTTGCGCTAAATATGAAATTTCCGGATTTGAACGTCATAACTTTTTTTACGGCATTATGGTCCATAATATTGTCACCCTTATAACATGAGACTACGAGCACTTAGACTTATTTTACAATACTTTTTGTCACGACTATTAGCCATTAGCTCTGAATCCATCAGCAAAATACATATATCTATCCCGACGTATTTTGTCAATAAATATGTCACAATTTAATGATGTGATTACAATGACATATAAATATTACTCCTTATTATATGTCAACAGATATGTCACAATGGCCGGTTGAAAGCGGCAACACTTATGCAGGGATAATATCTTGTGGACGGGGTTGACGTGCATTACAGAATAACTTTTGCGGATTGAAGCCGGGTGATCTCATCTGCCGTGTAGCCAAGCCAATCCGTAAGCAGGACTCGATTGTGTTCACCTAAACCGGGTGCAGGGCGCCTGATCTTGCCTGGCGTGCTCGAAAAGTGATACGGGATGCCCGGCACGTCGATGCTGCCGAATTGAGCGTGGTCAACCGTCTGGAACATACCCCGCTCCCGGAGATTGTCGTCCGCATTGACCTGATCAACGGAATAGGCAATCCCACAGGGAATCTTGCGTGCCTCCAGTATTCGGACGATCTCGGCCGATGTATGTCGGCTCGTCCACTCTTCTATGAGCTCGACCGCCGCGGCATGATGATTGATCTGGGTGATCAGGTTGGAGAAGCGCGGATCGTTCACCAGCTCGGGATGGGCGGAACCTCGGCGAGGTCGCGCCATTGGCGGGGGGTAATGGCCACGATGGCCACCTTGCCGTCGGTGGTCTTGAAAAAACCGTAGAAGGGCATGCGGTCTTTTGAATTGAGAACCTCGGACGGACGGCGGCCCAGGGTCCGGGTGGCGTCCTCCATGATGGGCGCCATGGCCTTGTCCATCATGGCCCGATAATTATTGAAATACAGCACATCCTGCATGGAGATATCGACATATTGCCCCTCGCCGGTGCGCAGGCGATGGATGAGCGCCATGCAGGCCGCCATGGCGGCGTAAGAGCCGCTGACAAAGTCGCCCCAGTAGTTGGCGGGCGGCATGAGGTTTTCGAGATCGTTCCAGAGCTGGCCGGCAGTGGCCTGGGCAATGATATCAAATGCGGCCCGTTCCGGATTCACACCCGTCGCTCCGAAGCCGGAGATGGCCACATAGATGATATCCGGTTTGACCCGCTTGAGGTCCTCATACCCGAGGTGGCTGTCTTCCAGGGCGCCGGGTATGAGGTTATGCACAAAGATATCCGCGGTCGCCGCCAGGCGCCGCATGATCTCCTGGCCCTGCGGCTGCTTCCAGTCCAGAGCCATGCCATACTTGTTGCGGTTCAGGACCGAGTAGTTGCGCTCCGCCCCCGGTATCAGGCTGAAGATCAGGCGCAGGACATCACCCTGAGGCGGTTCGATCTTCACGACCTCGGCCCCCATGTCCGCCAGAATCTGCGTGCAGCGCGAGCCCGAGATGAACTGCGTGACATCAATAATCCTGATCCCGGCGAAGATGTCCATAATCATTTGTTGGTTATTCGATATCAAATTTTTGGTTCAGGATTTTCTCCACGCACCGCAGGCCGGAACGTGAGGCAAAATCCATCCCCACCCCTCTGCCGCGCACGGTATCGCCGGCAAAATACAGACCGTCGATTCCCGGCGCCTTGTAATCCGGCCGGAAAATACCCACGCAGCGGGGACGTCTGGCTATCCCGTCTATTCCCGTAAAAGTCCCTTTAATGCCCCATTGCACACTTTTCCAGATGCCGGGGAAAAGCTCTTCCAGATCTTCTTTGTGCAAGGCGGCCTTCTCTTCCATCAGTTCACGGTCCTTTGTGTCCAGTTCACAGGGACACCCCCCGATAAACAGATGGGTACCGGGAGGCGCAATAGACGGATCGATATTCGTGATCGGGAGATATTGCAGCGGCAGGCCCATGCGCTTAAGCTTGTACACAGCGTGGTGGCAGAGGCTGTCTGTTGCCGGCTTGTCCATGGCCAGGATTGCCCAGCCGACGGCCGATGTCGTATTTCCGGTGAATCCTTTGACCATCTTCACAAAGAAATCAGGAAAATGTTCAGTGGAAGCGATTTTAAACAGATCCCAGATCATTCCTGTATAAATGACGACGGGTGCTTCAATCAGTTCCTGCTCGGCAAGCATAAAATCAGCCATGAAAAATTCAGGAGTCTTTTTTGATATCCAGCATGACGCCCGCTGTTTTCCCGTCATGGATGGCAATCCGTCCTACGTTCGCATTCAGCCTGATATCGCCCCCTTTTGAACGAATATAGTCAGCGGCCGCCTCCCACATCTTGGTATAACCGCCCTCGGGGACTCCCGCAAACTTTCCCGTCTTCAATACGCGTCCAGTGGAGAAGATCACCTCTGAGGCCGCCATGTCGTTGGCATCGGGAAGGGTTGTGATGACCATGGCCATGCCGCGCATGAAATCAAGGACATTATCTTTTGATGTGCGCGTTCTCAGCCAATCCTCGATCGACAGATCATCACACTGCACCAGTTCATCTTCGGACATGGCCATCATCTCGGCGGCTATAGTAGCCAAATTCCGGGTCGGCAAGCGGCGCGAGCTCCATCATGTCCTTCCATGCGCCATCCGTGAACACCCGAAGTCCGGGTATTTGTTTCCAGCTGACAGGGATCCCCAGTTTTTTTAAAGTCTGACCCAGCACGCCGTCGTCGGAGGTGATCATGAGGTGCATCCCATAATCAAATGTGATGCCGCGGTACTGAAACCCGCAGGCCCTGCCACCCAGACGATCCATTTTATCGAGCATGAGCACTCGCTTCCCCGCACTCGAGAGCAAAGCACCGGCAACCATTCCCGAAGGGCCGCACCCGATAATGATGGCATCAAATTTTTTCCCCATGGTCTCATCCTCCTTGTTCGATCAATTTTTTGAAATCAGCATGATCCCTTATAGGATCAAAGTCTTTTTCAGTCATTGCATCATTTCTAAGGGCAGGTTTCATGGAAATCGCTTTATCTAAATCTTCAACGGCATTTTTTATATTTCTGAGCATGGCATACGAGCAAGCCCGATTATAATAAGCTGAAGCATCATTGGGATTGAGTTCGATGGCTTTATTCAAATCAACAATCGCTTCCGGATATTTTCCCAGAAAGATGTAAGCAGCCCCGCGGTTGGCATAAGCGCCGGCATCCTTTGGCTTGAGTTCAATGGCTTTATTGAAATCAAGGATGGCTTCCTGATATTGTCCAAGAAGGCCATACGAGCGGCCCCGGCTGTAGTAAGCCGAGTCATTTTTTGGATTCAGTTCAATAGCTTTGTTGAAATCAGAAATCGCGTCATGATATCTTTCCAGGTAATGATAAGAAAATCCACGGCTGTAATAGGCTGAAGCATCATTGGGATTGAGTTCAATGGCTTCATTGAAATCACTAATCGCTTCCGTATCTTTTCCAAGAAAACCATAAGCACGGCCGCGGTTATAATACGCTAACTGATTTTTTGGATTGAGCTCGATGGCTTGATTGAAATCAGCAATCGCTTCATTATATTCTCCAAGCATACTGTAAAAAAACCCGCGGCTGTAATACGCCAGGTGATTTTTTGCATTGAGTTCAACGGCCTTGTTGAAATCAGCAACAGCGTCTTGATATTTTCCAAGAAAGCCGTAAGCAAGTCCGCGGCTGTAATACGCCAGATCATTTCTGGGATTGAGTTCAATGGCGTTAGTGAAATCAGCAACAGCGTCATTATATTTTTCAAGATTATTATAAATAAGCCCACGGCTGGTATAAGCCTGGTCATTTTTTGGATTCAGTTCAATGGCTTTATTGAAATCAGCAATCGCTTCGTTATATCTTCCCAGATAGATATAAGCACGACCCCGGTTGTAATAAGCTTTATCTTCATTTGGATTTAATTGCAGGGCCTTGTTCATATCAAAAATAACTTCAGGATATTTTCCGAGATTGCCGTAAGCATTGCCGCGAGCGATATGAGCCAGGCCATTTTTTGGATTCAGTTGAATGGCTTGATTGAAATCAGCAATCGCTTCAGGATATTTTCCGAGATCATTATAAGCATTTCCCCGGTCGTAATAAGCCAAATCATTATTCGGGTTCAGTTCGATGGCTTGATTGAAATCGGCAAATGCTTCATTATATTTTCCAAGATTATTATAATAAAGCCCGCGGCTGTAATACGCGACGTCATTTTTGGGGTTTAGTTTAAGTGCTTTATTGAAATCAACCATAGCCTCATTATATTTTTTAAGAACAATATAAGCCAATCCACGGCTGATATAAGCGGATTCATTTTTGGGATTCAGTCGAATGGCTTTGTTGAAATCAGCAACAGCTTCATTATATTTTTTAAGTTTACTGTAAGCAACCCCGCGATTGTAATAAGCCAGGTGATTTTTTGGATGGAGTTTGATGGCCTTACCATAATCACGAATGGCTGCTTCGTAATCTTCACCTGCAGTATAGGCATCTTCCTTGACGAATGTTTTCGTTTCGGCGGATGCGCATAGGTGGAATCAAGAAGAAAAGTAAAAAAGAAATGAAGATAACGCGTGTGAGGACAGATTTCATCAATAGGCTATCCCTTCTTGGAATTGTTGATATTCTTATGTGGGCACGCAACCTTGCGGGCGGTCCTAGTCACCGGTAAAGGACGGTTTCCTTTTTTCCAGGAAAGACTTTACGGCTTCCGCGTGATCCTTCGTCCTGGACGCGGCGAATTGATAATGAACGCCCACATCGGTGCTGAGTTCCAGCGGCTGGCCGCCGATCTGGTTCATGGCCTTCTTGATAATTCCCACGGCCGCCGGGCCGCGCGCGAGCCGCCGCGCCAATTTTTCCGATTCGGGAAGCAGTTGATCCACGGGGACCACTTTCTCCACGAGGCCGATCCGGAGCGCTTCCTTCGCATCGATCAGATCGCCGGTGTAGCACATATACCGTGCCCTGCCCGGGCCCACGATCCTGGGGAGAAGGCACATGCCGATTTCGGGAACGAGCCCCATCTTGACGAAAAATTCGCCCAGCTGCGCCGTTTCGGCGGCGATGCGGAAATCGCACAGCAGGGTCATCTCGAACCCCGCGCCCAGCGCGAAACCGTTGATGGCGGCGATCGTGACCTTGTCACTGTTGTACAGGTCCATATAAAGATCGACGAGGGGATCGAAGTATTCCTTGAACTCCTTGAGGGACATATTCTTCAGCGGGTCAATATCCAGCGCCACGTCGCCTCCGGCGGAGAAATGATCTCCGGCGCCGGTAAAGATGATGGCGCGAATCGTCTTATCGCTCTGGAGGGCGGCAAAGCCCTCCTGCAGTCCCTCGAACAGGTCGGGGCTGAACGCGTTCAGCTTGTCCGGGCGGTTGAAAGTTACGATGGCGTAATTGTCTTTCCTGGTGACAAGACAGCTGCCGTATGCGCGGGTCTCTTCGGTCATAGCGTCACTCCTTCGTTGCAGGTTTACCATGCATAAGCAAACGTCAAAACTAAACCCTCTCGAATATGGTCGCCGGAGCCTGGCCGCCGCCAGTGCAGAGGGTCACCAGTGCGTATTTTGCCTTCCGCCGCTGCAGCTCATGGATCGCCGTGACACTGAGACGGCATCCGCTGTTGCCCACCGGGTGTCCCAGCGCCATGGCGCCGCCGTTGACATTGAGTTTCGCCATGTCGGCCTTGACCTCTTTCGCCCAGGCCAGCGGGATCGGCGCAAAGGCCTCGTTCACCTCGAAGAGATCGATGTCGTCCATTTTAAGGCCCGCCATCTTGAGCACTTTCGGCGTCGCGGTCATCGGGCCGGTGAGCATGAGCTTGGGGTCGGAGCCCACCACAGCATTGGCCACGACGCGAGCCAGCGGCGTCAGCCCCAGTTCCTTCACTTTTTCCCCGCTCATGAGCAACACCGCAGACGCGCCGTCTGTCACCGTGCTGGAAAGGCCGGCTGTCATCCAGTCGGTGCCGGGCAGCACCTTGAGGCTGTCCAGGACTTCCCGCGTAACGCCGGCGCGCATCGGCTCATCGGTATCGCAAAGGATTTTATTGCCGTCCTTGTCCAGGCCCTGCACCGGCAGAATCTCTTTCTTGAAATAGCCTTCTTTCGTGGCCTTTAAGGCCTTTGCGTGGCTCGCGACGGCAAAATCCTGACACTCTTCTTTTGTTATTTTCCACTGGTTGGCTATGGCCTGGGCGGCAGTCATCTGGTCCGGGATGCCGTAGCGCTCCATGTACGATTGCGTAATGGGATGTCCCGCATTCTGTCCGTTGGATAGCGTGCAGTTCATGTCGGAGGCAATGCCATACTTGGACATGAGCTCGCAGCCGCTGGCAATGACCGTGTCCATCGTTCCCGCGGCGATCATTCCCGCGCCAAGCTGTATCGCGGAAAGGCTGCTCCCGCACTGGCGGTTCACGCTGATACCTCCCAGCGTCACCGGAAGCCGGGATGACAGCACACCCATCCGTGCCAGATTGAATCCCTGTTCGCCAATCTGGTACACGCATCCGGTGATCACATCGTCCACCAGGTTTGCGTCCAGATGGACGCGTTCGACAACCTCGTTGAGTACAAGGGCGAGCAGTTCCGGGGCGATATATTCGCGGTAATACCCTCTTTGCTTGCCAACCGGCGTTCTGACGGCACTGACGATAAATACATCTCGCATCCGATACCTCCTTTTAATGAAGTGAACCGCTGCTGTTCTAAATAAATTCAACTATTGCTTACTGGAAATTTTCTATGGTGCTGATTATGGCCAATATCTTACAAGGGAAAAATCATCATGGAATATTCCCCTGCCACAATCTTTTCGTCAGACTGGATACCAAGGGCAGCGGCAACATCAAGACCACTATAGATGTGGTTACCTTGCCGCCCAGGTAAAAGCCAAGAAGAGACTTGAACCGTCTTCTTGCTTTCACTGGTGCGAAAGAATCGCTATGCAATTCAAACGTTCAGATTAACGCCCAGTAGTACAGATTAACCCAATAACTATATTCCTTTCTCGTCATATTACCGTTTGCATCGTAATCGTATGTGATAGTATCATCAATAGTTCCGTCATTATCGTAATCATATTCCTCTTTCGTCAGGTTGCCGCTTGTTGGGTCGTATGTGTAGTAATACACAGAGTCTATCATCACCGTCATTGTTAGAATCAATTTCCGTTTTCGTCTTTTTGCCGTTTGCATCGTAATGTGTACTTCTCAATATAGTCATAAAATCCGTTATGATCACTGTCATATGCAACTTGAGTCAAGTTGCCGCCTGCATCGTATGTGTAGTAGTAAACTGTGTCTGGCGTAAATGTACCATCAAAATTATTATCATGTTCTTCTGTCAACTTGTTGCCGCTCTGCATCGTATGTGTAGTTGATGACAGAGTCGATCGTGCCGTCATTATAAAGATCAAATTCCGTTTTTGTCACTTTGTCGTTTGCGTCGTATGTATAGTAGTAAACATAGTCGATCGATGCCGTTATTATTCGTATCATATTCAACTTTTGTATTGTTGTAGTTGGCATCGTATCCGTATATGACAGCAGAGTCGATCGTGCCGTTATTATCCGAATCAATTTGATCTTTCGCCCTGCGGCCGTCTGTATAGTATGAGTAGTAGTAGCACCGTTTCTATAGTGCCGTTCTTATCAGAATCATATTCCCTTTTTGTCAAAACATAATCGTTAATCTTAACTGTGTAAGTCGTTGAGGAACCTGCCGCTGTTACCGTATAAACCACCGGTTTGGTAAAGTCGTTGGGTGTCACCCCGCTTTCTTGATGGGTTGAACCCACTGTGACGGTGGCGCCGGCCGCTGTGGTAAATGTCGCTACCAGCGCTGTTACATCTGTACCGGAGGGCATCCTTACCGATATCTTTTTTTCCGTTTCGTTGATCGTTCCGACAACTCCGTGTCGAGAGAAAATGCCGTAATGGCTCTTGGCTTTGCTGTCAGTCTCTAGTTACCGTTACCGTATAGGTTACCGATGAACCATCAGCCGCAGTCACCGTATATATCCACGGGACTGGTAAAGTTATTGGCTGTCGTCTCGCTCGTCTGAACAGTTGTATCCACTGTGACACTGGCTCCGGTTGTCCTGAACATCGCCACCAGAGACGTCACATCTGTTCCATAGGGCATCGTTACCGCTATAGTTTTTGCTGTTTCATCGATCGTCCCGACAACTCCGTACAGATAAAATGCCGTTATTGCTTTTGCCGACGATGGTGTCGATGAAGAATCATCACCGCCGCCACAGCCTATCATGACCATAAGCAACACAGCCGCCAGTAACATATATATTTTTTTCATTGCCAGCTCCCTTTGCAATTGATGCAGGAATACATTGGATCAGACACTTTAGACATTTATAAAATGAAAGCCATCTGTCTCGTATGTTGTTGAAATTATAGACCGCAAAATATGAGATGTCAATATTTCTCATCGGTCGTGGTGGGTCAGTTTGGGGGAAAATAAATTATCCTAACCCATTAAAACTTACAACAAGTTGACATATACCTTTTGTGGGTATAAACAATCAACATTCTTATCAATTAAAATTGTGTTCAATAAAAATTGTTGACATATACCCAAAATAGGTATATTTAATGGCCGTACTTGAAGAGACAAAAAATGATCTTTGTAAGTGGGAAGTCTTTATTAGTCACAAAGTGACTAAAGCAATAAAAACAACTTCCTAGTGGAGTCAAAAAAAGTTTAATTGCGCTTATTAAAGAGATCGAAAATAATGGTCCAGTTAGGGGGAATTGGAAAAACTATGGAAAATTAAGTGACACAAAACATCATTGTCATTTAAAGACTGGACGGCCTACGTATGTAGCAGTATGGGAAATTAATAGTAATAAAGTTAAAATTGTAGAGGTGATTTATGCAGGAACACACGAAAAGGCGCCTTATTGATAATAGATTTGAGTCAGTGGCCGTAAAGATTCTGCTTTATGGTCCTAAACAAAATGAATCATCTTTATTAAAAGCAGCCAAAAATCTTGGTTATAAAACAAAAGACTCTATTCATTGGAGAGAAGCGTTCTCTGAGTATTCTGATGAGGAGTTACCTGGAGTAGCATTGTCTGGTGCTAGAATAAAAGAAGGGTTGACTCAAAAGAAACTTGCTGAGAATCTCAGAATAACGCAAGGCCATCTATCCGAGATGGAAAGGGGAAAGCGTTCTATAGGTAAGGCTATGGCAAAAAAAATTGCCGATGTTCTTAATGTCGATTATAGAATCTTTCTATAGATTGTCACAGATTAAATCATTAGGCCGATTAATAATCGGCCTTTTTTTATTTGGCCTGCATCCTCAGCAGAGCCGACAATTTGATAGCAGGAAGAAAGAATTTTTTCTTAATTACGGCCGCTGTCCTGTCCTGCGCACTTGTGACCTCGCGCGCCCTTTCAGGGTATTAGGTTAGGCGGAGGTGTCACGCAGTGACGGAAGTGGACCAGGGAGCGCCCGTATGTAAAATTCCCCCCAAGGAGCTCAGGACATGTTGATGGTATGGATCTTCAGGAGAAATTCCTTGAATTGCTCCTTCGTCGTCTCTTTGATGGAATCGAGGCGGACAATCACGGCCTTGTTGTAAAAGGTATATCCATCTTCGATTATTTCAGGATCATTATCATCATCAATGAAATGCTGCATAAACTTCATGGCAAACTCTTTTGCCTCTTTTTCGTTTTTTGCCGTTACTAAATAATGGTGATATTCCAGATCCTCATCTTGCGTCTCGCTAATTTTGACCCTGTAGTCAGGCATAGTCTCTCTCCAATTTGATTTATAACGCCACTGTGAATTCTCGATACGCTCTCTTAGGGCAACCGATGCGTTTTCATATCATTTTTATTTAGGGACGGCAAGAAAGGGATGGATCGCGACCCTGACATTTTACTAGATGCGTCTAGTAAAAATACTAGACTTGTCTAGTAAAAAATGTATAATGCAACCATGGCTAAAGTATATGAACGATCATTTGTAGCGCAACTGGAGCAGCGAATTTTGACGGGTAAGCCCCTGATTCAGGTGCTGGTGGGCCCGCGTCAGGTTGGAAAAACAACCGGCGTAAACCAACTTTTGGCCCGGTATCCTCACGCCGCCCATTATGCCAATGCCGATGATATTTTGACCACGGATCGCACATGGCTTATGGAGCAGTGGCAAAAAGCGTTACTTTCTGGGGCAAAAAGACACTCCTGGTGATTGACGAAATTCAGAAGGTTCCCAACTGGTCGGAGACAGTTAAATCCTTATGGGATAAGGCGCCCAAAGCGTTGCGGGTGATTCTTTTGGGTTCAAGTTCGTTGCAGTTGCAGAAAGGCCTTACGGAAAGTCTTGCCGGACGTTTCGAGTTAATACAAAACCCATCAATGGACGTATGAAGAGTTGAAGAGCGCTTTTAAATATGACCTTGACCGCTATCTGACTTATGGCGGCTATCCGGGAGCCGTTGCGTATGAAAATGAGTTTCGACCGCTGGTATGCCTATCTGAAAGATTCTATCATTGAGGCGGTTGTCGGTAAGGATATTCTGCTCAATCACAAGGTGGGAAACCCGCTCTGTTTCGCCAGGCTTTTGAGATATTGTGCCGTTACCCGGCGCAGGAAATCAGTTACAGCAAACTGCTGGGGCAACTTCAGGATAAGGGGAATACCGATCTGGTCAAATATTATATCGAGCTTTATTCCGGGGCATTTCTTATTCATCCCCTGGAAAAATATTCGGCGAAAAGTTATCTGACGCGGGGTTCAAGTCCCAAGATGCTGATTTCCTGCCCTGCTTTATATACGATGCATGAAGGCCCGCAAGTTCTTGCCGACCCGGAAAAACGGGGACGGATTTTTGAGGCTGCGGTAGGCGCCCGGCTTTTGCAATTGCCGGGCAATCTGTATTATTGGCGAGAGAAGCAAAAAGAGGTTGATTTTGTTTATAAGTATCAGGGACTGCTTTATGCCGTGGAGGTCAAATCCGGCCGTCGCAAATTATCCCGGGGATTAAATACTTTTATGGAGAAGTTTCCTGAAGCGCGTCCTGTTATTATCACACCGGAAAATTTTGCCGTCTTTTCGGAAAATCCGCGTAAATTTCTGGACGCCCTCGCCAATAAATGATTAAAAAATAACACCACATTTTAAGGATGGATAAATATGAACATTGATGAAAAATACAGAAAAGCCGGCGAAGTCATCAGCACAGCCGGAGGAACGCCGCTTCCGGTTAATGACACCCTGATTAAACTTTTGAAATTTTTTATTCTGGAAGACGAGGTCGATTTTATTGCTGCTTTCAAGGATAAAAAATCCCAGACCATGGAACAGCTCAAGCTATCGAGCGGATTATCGGAAGAAGAAATTCATAAAAAAGTGAAGGCTCTGGCGGGCAGGGGCGTTATCTTCAATCAGCCCAACAGCAAGGGGCTGATGGTTTTCAGATTACTGCCGCTGTTTAACGTCGGAACTTTCGAATACAATTTCATGGGCAAGTTAGAGAAAAATCGACAGAAGCAAGGAAATCTCTTCTTTATTCACTAAACTGTTCGCGGAATTGACCAGCCTGGTTCAAGAAAATTATGATGCGATTATTCCCATGCTCATGACCGCCCCGCCCGTTGACAGAACCGTGCCGGTTTTTGAAAACAAGCCGAAGAATGAACCGGTTAAAATTATCATCAATCAAGAACTGGAATCAGCGATAGATAGAATTGTCCCTTTTAAAAGAGTTGAAGAACTCATTCAAAAGTTTGACGAGATTGCGCTGGGCCATTGCTTCTGCCGTCATCATCAGGATTTAGAAGGATTGCCGTGCAAGCAGACGGATGAAAGGGAGACCTGCTTCACATTTGGAAAATCGGCAAGATTTACCTCGGAGCAGGGTTTTTCGAGAATGATTGGTAAAGACGAAGCGCTGAAGATTTTAAAGCAGGCGGAGGAAGCGGGGCTTGTCCATAAGGCCTATCATCCCAATTTCGATACCAGCAAGGATGAAACAAGCATTTGCAACTGCTGCCGGTGCTGCTGCGCCAACGGCGTCGATCATATGATCGCGCCCATCGCGAACGTGACCAATTTTCTATCCGTGGTCAACGATGATCTCTGCATCGGGTGCGGGAAGTGCGAGCAGGTATGCCACACCTACGCGGCTTATTTAAACGACGATAAAAAAGCCCGCAGAAGAGAAGAACGCTGCATCGGCTGCGGGGTGTGCGCGCATTTCTGCCCGCAAAACGCGATATCCATGGTGAAAGGCGAAGAAAGAATCGTGCGGATTCCGCCGCCGCATGGTGGGAATGCGAAAAAAAGTAATGGATTACATCCCTGACATTTTCCTGGATGCGTCTCGTGAAAATACCAGGCTTGTCTAGTGAAAGGGGATTTTTTTATTGCCAGTTGTTCTTAAAAAATTGTATAATTGATAACCCATTAAAATATTTGCATTTAATATAAAAATGTTATATTTTACCTAGTAAATATTACAAAAATATCAAAAAATTGGTTATATTATATTACAAAAATACCTCATAAATGGTTAGGATTTATGACATGTTTAGCCGAAACATCGAAAATTGTTGATCGAATGGAAAAATAAGAAGGGAAGAAAACCCCTTGTTATCAGAGGCGCTCGCCAGGTCGGCAAGACTTGCTGCTGTTCATCAATTTGGCAGCACGGCGTTTGAGACGTATATTTACATTAACCTGGAACTCGAAGATAATGCCGCACTGTTTGCCCGTATGCAGCCAGTCCGGGAGTTGCTCCAGCTCATTCAACTAAAATTCAATAAAAAGATTACACCCGGTTCCACGCTTATTTTCATTGATGAGGTGCAAAATTCAGACATTGCCATGAATCAACTTCGCTATTTCTATGAAGAGATGCCTGACCTTCATGTGGTTGCGGCGGGTTCGCTGCTGGAAGTTAAGATGAAGTCGGAGGGGTTCACGTTTCCTGTTGGGACGGGTAGAATATTGCTATCTTCATCCGGTGACATTTGATGAGTTTCTTGCCGCGCTGGGTGAAATTCAAGCACTTAACTTCATTACATCTGTTAAGCCGGACACTGTTATTCCCGAAGAAATACACTCGATGATGATGAAAAAGTTTCACACCTATCTCCTTGTTGGCGGCATGCCCGAAGTGGTAGCGCGTTATGCCGAAACGCAATCATTCATTGATGTTGATCCGGTGTATGAATCGATCATCACCGGCTTGCGGGATGATGTCTCCAAGTATGCAAGTGCTGCGAAGACAAAATATATCCAGCACATCATCGAACATGCCTCAAAATATGTCGGCCTTCAGATCAAATACGAAAAGTTCGGGGAATCGAATTTCCGCAGCCGGGAGATGAGTGAAGCCTTTGATGTGTTGGAAAAAGCAATGCTCATCAGTCGGGTCTTTGCATCAGCATCAACACGGATGCCCCTGATGAGTAATCTTAAAAAACTTCCCTAAGATCCTGCATCTCGATATCGGGTTGGTCAACTACCAGATCGGAATGCGATCCGAAATTGCCAGATAAAGACATTAATGCCGTATATCATGGCCAGTTGGGAGAGCAAATCGTCGGGCAGACATTGCTGGCTATGAACACCAACAGAAATGCAAATCTACATTACTGGTACCGCGAGCAGAAAGGTGCGACTTCAGAAGTGGATTATCTGACGGTCTCAATGACCGGCTTGTGCCGGTGGAGGTCAAATCCGGCAAGACGGGAACATTGCGGTCACTGCATAATTTTATCGATGAAAGCCAGAGTAATTTTGCCATCAGGATATACTCCGGAAAAATGAAAACCGAAAAAATATCAACGATGAATAAAAAGATATTTACGCTTTTTTCCGTTCCTTTTTATCTGTTATACCGGATTCATCAACTTGTTTAAATAAGGCAAAGGGATAGGAATGAAGCTCTGTATGATTACGTATTATGTTATTATCCACATAAAATGGAAATAAGGAACATTCCACAATAACGAAATAATTTTGTTAAATGGCTTTGTTTGGAAATTTCGAGAAAATTTAAATAAGTTTTAGAACTAGCAAAACACAAGTAAGTACTTGTTAATAAAGGGGAAACTATGATTTTGCGAATCGACCATGTATCCATAGCGGTCAAAGATCAGGAAAAGGCCGAGCATTTTTTTCGTGACATCCTGGGGGCCATTGCCGGCGCCGGGGCAGGCGATCCCGCAACCAAGTTTTTCTGGCAGCTCTTTTCCCTGGGCGATCTGTCCCGCCTGGAGATTATATCGCCCACAGGGGAGGGAAGTTTTCTGGATGGTTTTCTGGCGGAGAGGGAGGGCGGTGTCCACCATATCACGCTGCAGACACCCGATCTCCAAAAGGCCATGGCCCATCTTGAGGCGCAAGGCATTCCCTTCTTTGGCTACAACGAGTATCCCGGAGGCGTATGGAAGGAAATCTTCATCCATCCCCGTCATGCCTTCGGCGTCCTGATTCAAATCGCGGAATTCGAGGCCGCGGACTGGCTGTCCGAGAAGGTGAAATTTCCCCCGGAGACGCGGTGGGAGGTTGAAGAAAACGGAAACCGGTGCAACCCTCACATTTGCCCATCCCGGTGGCGGCAAGGTTGCTTTGAACCTGGATCGTGGAGAATTGAAGAAACTGGTGAAGTCGTTGGAACAGGCTGATGTGTAAAAACAACTGATCAATAAAAATGATAACGCCCCTGACAATCTCGTTTGACAGACCCTGTGCTTTCATATATTGAACATCACGTTCATTGATGAAGCGGTGAGCTCAGCAAGGGGGCATCTTACTGTTCTGAATAAAAAATGACTAAAGGAGATGAAAATGGGAAACAAAAGAAAGCGTGCAGGGTTGGTTTTGGTTGCACTTATGGTTCTGGGTGCAATGATGCTTTTCCAGGGATGTGACAAGCAGGGCGGTACGAAGGAAAGTCTCACTTTCACTACGGAATATCAGGCTGTTCTTCTGAACAATGGCCAGTTCCTTTTGGGAAAAATGGAGAAAGCGGGATCAGCGTATCCTGTGCTTAAGAATGTTATTTACATCCGCCAGCAGATGGATCCGGAAACGAAGCAAGTGAAGGCATCACTGATCAAACGCAACATGGAACCCCATGCCCCCGATATGATGTACATCAACGCCAGCTCAATTGCCTTCATGGAGCCCGTCTCACCGGGTTCAAAACTGGAAACGATGATCAAGCAGGCTGAGTCTCAGAATACGAACGCGGTACCGCCGCCGGCAGATCCAAAAAAGAAATAGCTCTGTTTATAATTAAATTTGTTATGAAACAGGCAGGATCGGAAAGGGTCCTGCCTGGTTATTTAACAGTAGTTGAAAAGCAAAAGGGATTACAGGTTTCCATTATTGCCAAAGAGTGTGCAGATGGCTATTCACGATAGAATCGTATTAATGCTCCAATATTAATCTTAACAGCGCACTTCTCCGATGATCCCCTAAGAGCGGAAAATACACCTTTAGGCGTATTTACTTGCCCGCCGTTATTCGGTACACCTGCAACCGGATAATGATTTGTAATTTAAAAACGTTTAATTCCTTTCCCTTATAAGAAGTCACCGCCATTCCGTCCTGTGACAGCGGGTGACCGAAGGAGTTATTTTTGACTATTTTGTTCACTTTTCTCATTGCCATTGCTATGCTGAGTCCGTTTTATCCGCTGCAGGATACGCCGCCAACCGAGGTGCGCGTCGCCGCGGGAACGCAGACCATGCCTGTCGCTCTCCATCAGGATATCAAAACCCGCGCCGAATTCACCGACGCCCACATCGTCAAACAACAATTCGATTATTCCTGCGGCTCCGCCGCCCTGGCCACTCTGCTCAACTATTATCTTGGGGAAAATTTAACGGAAAAGCAGATTATCGCGGGCCTTGTCGAGTACGGCGACAAGAAGCAGATCGAGAGGCTGCGGGCCTTCTCGCTTTTGGATATGAAGCGCTTTGTGGAAAAGCTGGGCTATAAGGGCGCGGGCTACAAGGCGGACATTGCGGATCTCAGGACCCTGGGCAAGCCCTGCATCGTGCCGATAGAAATTTTCGGCTACCAGCATTTCTGTCGTCTTCCGGGGAATCGTCCAGGATCACGTCTTTCTGGCCGATCCTTACCTGGGGAATGTCAGTTTCACCCTGGAGCAGTTCCGAAGATGTGGCAGCGCAATGTCGCTTTCGTCGTCACCGACGGTGATATCATTCACAGCGCCTTATGCTCAGGGAAGAGGACCTGCGTTTCATCGATCTGGACGCCACGCGCCGCGCCCTTGACATGTTTCAGCCGCCTTCCGTCATGATGGACAATATGCGGATTGACAATGCCTTAAGCACACGGCCAACGGTGCGATGAGGATTTCCGGAACTTAAGGTTCCTTTAAAAAACTTGTGGTTGACAATGAAAATTCGGGAAGGTAACAAAAGAGAGTTTGTAAGTCCAAACAAAGATTAAATTGTGAACCTGTACACAAAGGAGAACTTTTCATGAAAAGAAGCTTGATCCTGATGACCCTTTTGATCATCCCCTGGCTGATGATTGCACCGGCCCTGGCCCAAACACAGACCCAGACGGCCGCGCCGGAGTCTGTTGCGGCACCCGATAAAACCCCGGCAACGGCCACGGGAAAACAGACAACGGATAAGCCGAAGGATATTCTCCAGAAGATTCAGGATCTCCAGAAGCAGGTGGACGTACTGAAAGATCTGGGCCGCGCCCGCGAGAAGATCACCATCGGTACGGACGAAGAAAAGGCTGAGCAGGAAAAGGCAGTGTTGACGGCGGTAGGACGGGAATACACCATGATGCAGAAGGGGAAAATCGAACTGCAGTATGGCCTGCGCTACGCGTATATTTCCTCCAGCGAGATTCTCTCGACGCAACGAGCGTCGTGCCCCGTGCCAACCATACGATAACTAACGCCATTGACGTTCAGTATGGTCTGCTAAACAACGTTACAGTCGGCATTCACGTTCCTTACGTCTATGTCTATGACAAGTCGGGAAGCGCCTCAGAAAAAGACAACCAGCGACATGGGCGATATATCCTTGAATTGTCCTACCAGCCTTTTAAAAGCGGCGGCGATTGGCCCACGACGACGATGTCAATGGGCAGCCATCCTCCCCACGGGCCGGAGCCCCTACAAGATCAACCGCGACACGGATCTGTCAACGGGTAGCGGCCTGTACAGCGTTTCTCTGGGCGTGAACATGAGCAAATCCATCGACCCGGCCATGGTCTTTGGCAGCATCGGCTGTGGCTATGCTCTCAACCGTAACGATATCGACCAAAATATGAACGGCGCCATGTTGGATTCGGTTGAGCCGGGCATGAGTTACAATGCCGCAATCGGCCTGGCCTACGCCATCTCCTACGCTCTATCGATGAACGTTTCGTTCAATTACGGATACAACATGAGCACGGAATATGATTTCACTAACGCTGCGGATTCGACAACGCCGTCCTACAGCACAGGATCTCTGGGATATCGGTATTGGCTGGCGCATTTCGCCGCTAACGACGCTGTCGTTGGGCTTGTCTATCGGATTGACGAACAATGATCCGGACTTTTGGCTTCTACGTTCCGTGTGCCTTTTAGTTTTTGAGCAAAACCTTGATGATCGGACTACTTATGAAACGAAAACGATACGGATTTATTCATTCTCCTTTTGATTCTCCTGTGCCTTCCCGGCAACGGAGCCGCAGGCATTTTTGAGCAGCTGGCCATCGATACGCGGGCAGTCTCGCTGGGCAACGCCATCACCGCAGACCCTAAGGGGCCCTTCTCCGTCCATTTCAACCCCGCCGGGTTGGATCGCACCAGCGGGACGGAAGTCACCATTGGGTCTTTTCTACATCCCCATCTTCGAAATCAAGGGGAAATTCACACCAGGGAACGGACCCTGCCACGGGTAAACTGTGGGCGCCCTTCGGCGGCTGGTTCAATAACGGCATTGATCCCGAGGCGGGCCATGACCAGTAACACCGAGCCACTGACGTGAAGCTACCCTTCGTGGACAAACTCCCCTTTATGGCAGCGCCGATACAGCGGGATCGTCCATCACGACAAGGATTCGCCCTTTGCCTACGGCTTTGCCATCGTATGCGCCCTACGCGGGTGGCATGGAGCACACCGGATGACGAACGACCCATACCGCTTCCTCGGCAAGAAGATGTCCCTTATCCGCCTGGTGTTGGCGCCCGGCATCTCCTACCGGGTAAACAAAAACCTTTCCGTCGGCGCGTCCTTTGGACTGGGGCTATCCTTCATGGGATTTGAAACGCGGATGCGCTCCCCGAACGACCTGGTGGCCCTGACGGGCGCCCTCGGCGAAGCCACTGTCGGCCTGGAGATACCGATCATTTCGGAGCTGACTTTGCCCGCACCCTGGTTCGGCGGCGGCCTCAGCCCCTATGAGGACATAGGCGGCCTGAAATTCTTCGCCCAAGACCTTCTGAACCCCTCCTACAATGTCGGATTTCTTTGGGATCCCTACGATTGGTTGTCCTTCGGCGGCGTCTATCAGAGCGAGGCCGAAGCCGACATGAAAGGGGAAGTACACGTTCGAGTTACAGCCATCGCATGCAGAAAACGATCAACTGGTTAGGTTCGTCGCCGACGACGATCATTATCGCCGCCATGCTCGGCCTGCCGACCTACTGTCCGGCCAGAGGTGGAGGGAAACATGTCGATCGATGTCGTCTTTCCCGCCCGTGTCCAATTTGGCATCAAGCTCCAGCCCCACCCCCGCATCAAATTTCTTGTGGACGCCAACTGGGCCGATTGGGAGGCCTGGGAAACACAGACAATCGTCTTTGACCGGGACATGACACTCCTGCAACTGGCCAAGCTCATGGGCTATACAGGCGGCGACAGGAAGCTGGTCATTGAAAACCACTTCAAGAACAAATGCATCTCAGCTATGGCCTGGAGCTTGGCCTTTAGACTTTCTAACCATTCGCCTGGGTTACGAGGACCGGCCAACCTCCGTTCAGCCATCCTATTTCGGTCTGGTTCCCCTGTGGGACCTGAAGATCTATTCCGCCGGTATCGGACTTGCAATGAAGCATAGCCCGACCGGAATTTCCATGGGTTTTTTCCGGCCTTCTGCATCAGATGCTCCAGCCCGACAAGCTTGAACTTGGATTCACATATATGACGTCCGAGCACAAGGTCAACTTCAATCAAAGCAAGATCTTCAACTCCACGACCTTTACGGACGTGATCTACAACCCCTTTGCGGGTCTGGAATATGAAATGAAGTAACGGCTTACATCATAGGCCTTCACATGACCTTCTTCTTCTAAGCATCAGATTTCCGTAGTGTCCCCCGCTGCAGAGAATTGAAAATCGGATATGCGCATTGATTCCACGTCACATGTGCCCTCGAACATGCCGGGGGTGGAATTCTTTGCCCTTGATGAAGCTGTCAGCTATGCAGCCGGAAGTTAAAGCATGACTAGTTCTTTGTCCACCACCATCACTGCGTGCCACCTCCGCCTAACCTAATACCCTAAAAGAGCACGCGAGGTCACACGAGCGGAGGACATAAATCGACATTTCTTATTCTATTGCGATACAGATCGGATCAGTGGAAGCATGACCTTCGAAGAAATCTTGCCCTGCTTTGTCCCCCGCCGGCGGGGGTGGCGTGAAACGCCGGGGGTGGATTCTTTCCTTGTCCCTTTAGCTATGAGCTACCAGCTACCAGCTATGAGCCATCCACCATCCACTATTATCCTTCTATTTCTTCTCTTCCTTCCCTTTTTTCAGAGTGACGAAGAAATTGGCTTTGCCGCGGCGAACCAGAACCAGCAGGGCTTCGCCCTTGTCGCCTGCGGCCAGGGCTTCCGAATATTCCTTCAAACCGGAAATTTCAATATTATTGATTTTCAGGATAATGTCCCGGGGTTGCAAGCCGACTTCGTCGGCCGGTCCCCCCACCTTGACTTCCGTGAGATGACGCCGGTTTTTTCCGGCAGACCGAAATACTTGGCAATCTCCGGCGTCACTTCCTGGGCCGTCATGCCATACTGCTCTGACGTGCCGCTGCCCGAGGCCTGCTCCTGCTTGTCTTTCCTTCCGCAATGACGATGGGGAGAGTCATCTCCTTGCCGTCGCGGAAGATCTTGATGTTTTCTTTGCTGCCGACGTGCAGGGTCGCCACGATCTGCAAGAGTTCACGGTTGTCTTTGACCGGTTTACCGGCAATCCCCAGGATGACGTCGCCGGTCTTGATTCCCGCCTTATCCGCCGCATCGCCGGGCAAAACATTGCCGACCAGGACGCCCGTCCGATCCTTGAGCTTGAGGTTCTGCCGTATGTCCTCCGTGATGTCCTGAGCGGTCACCCCTATCCAGCCCCGGGTTGTTTTTCCGCTGGTTTTCAGATCACCGAGAATGGACTTGGCCATATTGATGGGGATGGCAAAGCCGATGCCCTGCGCCCCCGGGACGATGGCCGTGTTGATTCCCACCACCTCCCCGGCCAGGTTGAACAGAGGTCCGCCGCTGTTTCCGGGATTGATCGAGGCGTCCGTCTGGATGAAATTGTCATAGGGACCGGCGCCGATCACCCGGCCCTTGGCGCTGATGATCCCGGCCGTGACCGTGTGGTCGAGGCCGAGAGGATTCCCGATGGCGAACACCCCTTCGCCGATCCGGGATCGATCGGAATCGCCCAGACGGGCATACGGCAGTTTAATAGGCGGGGTAATCTTGATAAGGGCCAGATCCGTTGTGGCGTCCTTGCCCTTGACCTCGGCGTCGTATTCCTTCCCGTCCGCCAGTTTCACCTTGATCTTGTCGGCCTTATCCACGACGTGATTGTTGGTGAAGATATAGCCGTCCTCGGAAATGATGATGCCGGACCCCATGCCCTTCTGTTTAAATTCACGCCCCAGGCGGTTTTTGGTCACCTTGGTTGTCGAAATATTGACAACCGTCGGGCTGAGTCTTTCCACCAGATCGGGGATAGACGCCGTGACGGCCGCATCGGCCTTTTCGGCAGCCAGGGCAGGTGTTGGCCCCCATCCCGGGGCAAGGCCGGACAAACTCCCGGCAAACAGAAACAGACCCGCAAACAGCAAACCCATATTGAAATGCCGGCAAAACCGGCCCGTCTTTCTCGCTTTACTCATAACCAATTCCTCCTATGATCCTGTAATATCATTTTTTTTAATTCGAATTCGTAATTCGGGGGACATAACACTTAATTATCTCTTTCCGGCACGAGATATCTTCATGAAACTTCATTAAGAATCTTTTGTGCATTAAGTAAGTGAATTAAGTGTTATGTCCCCAGAAGTTAAATCAATCGTCTTCAATATAAACCTCACCCCTCAAAAGATCAAGGTGTCATGTCTGGTTTTGCAACATGTCGCGGCAGCGCTACGCTATCGCTAAGCCAACGGATAGCCTTTGAAGGTGACGAACAATGTGCAGAGCTTTTACCAGTCTTCTTTTGTTTCTGCAATTAAAAATCATCCCCCGTGGTCAAGGCAAAAGCCGTCTGTTCTATGGAAACCTATTCAACGGATTGAGGAGTGTCATTAGCGCAGAAAGTCGCTTGTTTTATTAAGAGCGAAGCAATCGGCGTTGAAGTAAATCGTCCAGATCTCTGCGCCCGTCCAGAACACAGTGGATAAAAACCTGATTTGCAAATATTGAATAAATAATTCGATACGGTTTAAAATGAATCTCTCTATACTCATGAACGCTTATTCTATCCAGCTCAGGGGGAACATGGCCGCGCATCGCCATGGTTTCAAGGCTATAACACGCCTCTTGTAATTTGTTAAAAATATCATCAGCCTTTTCGGGTGAATCATGGCGTAAAATATAATGATAAATCTCGAAGATATCTTCTTCGGCATCAGAAATCAGATAAACGGCGTGTTTCATTTTATTTCCCGGATACGTTTTTGCAAATCGTCAAAAGCATTTTTTATCGGCTTCACGCGGCCTTCTTTAAGATGATTCGCGCTGATGGCAAGTATTTTCAACAAAGCCAGGCTTTCTTGAGATTGTTCAAAGGTTCGAATATCCTGAACGACAACCTTCGCCTCGCCATTTTGCGTTATGATCAGGGTCTTGTGATTATCCGAAACATCTTTGATGACTTCCGAAGCATGTGCTTTAAAGTAACTGATCGGTTTTATATCTTCTGATGGTCTCATGTTAAACCTCCCTTATTGACTAATATATAGATCATTAATAGGTCTGTTGCAAGTGAATATTTGAATTCGAATTAGTGCCCCGCGCCGGTTTATTAACATTAGCATTTGACAACCTGAGGTTAATAAAACCTGACATATTCAAACTTCCCCTTGACAATGGTTTAAAAATATGGCTTTTTGACGACCATGGGTACTGAAAATAAGACAAAAATAAACCGCCTCATAAACCAGTGGACGACCGGCGCCCCCAGCGCCACTTCCTACCTGGTTGCTTCCGGCTTCAGTCGGGATCTGCTCGTAAAATACAAGAACAGCGGCTGGTTGGAGCCGTTTGGCCGGGGTGCCTACATACGCTCCGGGGACAAGGTGGACTGGCCGGGTGCTCTTTTTACGCTTCAGACGCAATTGGGCCTTCCTGTTCATGCAGGGGGAAAAACGGCCCTTGAGCGGAAAGGCTATGCCCACTACCTGCCGGCGAGGCAAAAGAGGGTCTTTCTGTATGGTCCGCGGGGCCTCGCCCTGCCGGCTTGGTTCAAGGGGGATCGTTTCGGCGTCGAATTTGTCGTGACGCGAACGAATCTCTTTCCGCGCGGAAAGCCGGGAGGGATTTTCCGAATTCAGGGAGAAGGACTTTTCCGTACGGATATCGGCGCCGGAACGGGCGATGCTGGAGATGCTTCACTTGGTGCCCCGGAAAGTCGGGTTCGACGAGGCCCGGTTGGTCATGGGAAACCTCGTCACGCTGAGGCCGGAAGTCGTTCAGGGATTGCTGGAGGCATGCCGCTCGGTCAAGGTGAAAAGGCTCTTTCTTTACATGGCCGAAAGCCAGGAACACGCCTGGCTCTCGAAGGTGGATTTGTCGAAAGTCGATCTCGGAAAGGGAAAACGGATGATCGTCTCGAATGGCCGGTATGACCCGAAATATCGGATCACCGTCCCCGTTGATCGAGAAGGAATGACCGCATGATCGATACCGTCTACTTCAGACAAGCCGAACTGCTCCTGCGGGTTCTGCCGTTGGTCGATCGGGAGGCCGTCTTTGCCCTGAAGGGCGGGACGGCCATCAATTTCTTCGTCAGGGATCTTCCGCGCGTCTCCGTCGATATCGACCTTGTCTATCTTCCCATCGGCGAGCGCGATTTGTCGCTTCGCGAAATCAGCGCCGCCCTGGTCCGGATCTGCCGGGATGTCGAGAGTCGGATTCCGGGGACGAAGATTGTTCCCAAGAAGATCAAAGGATCCGATCTTTGGAGCGGATGTTCGGTTCAACGAGAGGATGCGACGATCAAGATCGAGCCGAATCTGGTCATGCGCGGCTCGCTCTTTCCCCCGGAACGCAGGACCCTGTCCCCGAAGGCCCGGAGTTTATTTGAACTTTCCGTGGAGTGTCGAACGCTTTCGGAAAATGAGCTGTACGCGGGGAAGATCTGCGCCGCCCTGGATCGCCAGCACCCGCGGGATCTCTTCGATGTCCTGATGCTTCTCAGAGAGGGGACCTTCAACGACGCCATGCGAAAGGCGTTTATCGTTTACCTGATCAGCCATGACCGGCCGATGGTGGAGGTTCTCGATCCGGGATTCGCCGATATCCGACCCGTCTTCGAAGCCGAATTTCGAGACATGGCTTTGGAAGAGGTGACCTGCGAGGACCTGGAGAAGACCAGAGAACAACTGGTTTCCATGATTGCGAGAGAACTGACCATTCAGGAAAGACAATTCATCGTTTCGGTCAAAGAGGGGATGCCGCAATGGGACCTGATCGGCCTGGAAGGGGTTCAGAACCTGCCCGCCGTCCAATGGAAGCTCTTGAATATCGGTCGAATGGCTCCGGCAAAGCATCAGCAAGCCCTTCGTAAATTGAGAGATTACCTGGACGTATAGGTGGTAATTCGGGGGACATAATCCAAATTGACTAGCAATTGAATTAAGTGTTATGTCCCCCAGAATTAGATTTTACTTTGTATTTCGATTTCGTACCGAATAAACTCCGGTCCCGCTTTTCCCGTTTTCAAGGCCAGGGCGCGCAGCCGCTCCGGCGTGACAAAAATAAGGTCTGTTCCAACGAGGAACCCCTCAAAGGCGTTTTTGGCCATCTGTCCATCCACGCAGACATACCAGCGATTCACCGATTCGACCATGTACGCCAGATGCCGCGAATCAGAACTCCAGTGAATGTTCACGATCGACGCGAAGGCCGGCCCTTCCTTTCCATCCGTCACAACAACGAAGACGCCTTCTTTCTGGGCAAGATAGCAGAAATGCTTGCCGTCGGGACTGAAGAGCGGTGCGGAGACTTTCTTATACGGCGTCCCTTCGAGGCCGTCCATCACGATAAACCACTTGCCGCCCCGCTTTGCTGCAAAACCCAGACGATTGGAATCGGAACTGAAAACGGGGTCCAGTACGAGGTCGTAGGCCTTTCCCTCTTTGCCGTCAACCACCATGACCCACTCTTTTCCTTTGCGGGCATTGTAGGCAACCTTTTTTGAATTCGGACTGTACTTCATGAATTCAATCGTGTCATACGGCTTTTCTTCCCGACCGTCAATGATCATGGCAAGTTTCTTGTCCCGGAGCACAACCTGGCTCATATGCTTCCCGTCGGGGCTGAAAAGAGGAGCGCCGAATCCGTCTGAGGCCGGACCTTCCTTGTCATCCGTCACCATCCGCCACTTTTCGCCCTTCTGGCTTGAATAATAAACATGGCGGGAATCGGGGCTGAAGGTAAGGAACCCGATTTTGTCGCAGGGAGCACCTTCCTTGCCGTCCACAACGATTCGCCATTTTTTGTCTTTTTGGGCCGTATAGGCGACCCGGCGGGAATCGGGGCTGAAAATAGGAACGGTAATATTTTCATAGGCCGACCCAACCTGGCCGTCCACAACCACGGCCATTTCTTTCTTCTTGTTGATGGCAATGGCGGTCCAACGCGTTGAATCCGCGCTGAATCTCAGGAACTCAGGCAAAACGCCATCAAAGCATCCGGCTTCCCGGCCGTCGATGACCAGGCATTGTTTTTCATCCTTCTTTTGGCCGATGTAAAGCACGCGGGCGGAATCGGGACTGAACAGGGGACGTGACACGTTCTGATAGGCCGCTTGTTCCTTGTTGTCCAACAACCATGCGCCACGTATTGCCTTTTTTCGCCTTGTAGGCTATGTGTTTGCCGTCCGGACTGAAAATAGGCGTTTCCTGTCCGATAGCGTCGAAAGAAGGTCCGAGCTTGCCGTCAAAAACGACGGCGAACTTCTTGTCGCGGCTGGCGACGAAGGCCATATGCGTCAGATCCAAACTGAATTTGATCGATTTGCCCAAAGACATCCACCCTTTCTCTGGCGGAGGGAACGGTTTGAGCGACTCCTTGAACGCCGGCGCATCAGCAACAACGGGCGCCGTTAAAAACATCAGGCCGGCCGCCACACAGGCAACCATGCCGATGATCCTTTTCACTGTAACGCTTTTTCTCATCTCCATCTCCATCCTCCGTAAAAAATTAATGGCGCAGAGTGCCCTTCTTTTTCCATGCGTTTCCGCTTGTGGAGCACCCATACGAAAATTGCGCGATTTATAACGTTCCCCCTGTCAAATTGCAAGGCCATTTTTAGTCTCCTGATACAAGGCGACACGAAGCATCGCGCATTGGGCAGAAAAAATGGCCGGGATGGCCAACGGGGCAGGAACAATCCTGTTGGGTTCACGGCGGGAATCAACGCAATCAGTACGCCCACACTCATCCTAAAGGCGTATTTCTCCGGATAGTCCCCCCCAAAGCTGAAATTACTCTCTTCGGAGTATTTACAGGCCCGCCGTTTCCCGATAGTAATGCAGCCAACAATGAATGATCTTAAACGAGCGGAGGTTACTTTAAGGATGTATAAGGCAGCTTCAAAAAAGATCAGCATTTTCCTGGCAGGTTTCATCCTCCTGGCCTGGGCGGCTTTCGGGCCCGCATCTCCCTGCAGCGCCGGCATGCATGAGCTCTCCGACGGGCAGATGGCGGCGGTTTACGCCACCGGCTTCTCCACATTCTCTCTGACGGGCGATACCGCCCGGGTTGATTTCAACAACATCACCCTGAGCACCTGGACGGAAATTGACTCGATGAAAATGGGCTACTACAACAAGATCAGGACGACTGGCCTGGGACAACGACTGGACAAACGTCTCCCTGGGAACGTCCAGCACGTGATCTCGTCGCCCAGGGGCTTTTCATCGAGGCGAAATTTTCGAACATGACCGATCCGGCCACCCGCCAGCTGGAATACGTCCGCATCGGGACGACCAGTCTGACCGGGACGTCAGCGCCAACTTCAACAGTTTCAGCGGCACGCTGGACAACGGCGTCACCAACTACATTCGGACAAACCTTCGGGGCGTCGACGATTACCGCCGCCGCCGGGACCGGTTTTTATCTGGAACTGAATCGCAACAGCGGCTATTCGTTCCACTGGGTAAGTGCAACCAAACACCATAAAATAAATGGTTCCTTTCGGCAGACGCGGAAAGGAAGCAGAAGGAGGTGAATGGAGGGGAATAAAGGCGAGGGAAGACATGAGGAATTTTCCCTCAGGTGGGGCGTCGGCACACGGCGACGCGAGTAGCAAGGCGGTATTGAAGCCTTTAACCATTTTACATAGGTTAAAAAATAAGGAGAACAAATGAAAAAGATATTGACAGCTATCGTGCTCTTTGCATTTGTCGTTCTGCCGATGTCCGTCATGGCCATGACGAGCATTACAGAAGACGAACTTTCAACAGTAACCGGTCAGGCCGGTGTGTCCATCGGCGCCGACATTACGATGAACCTCTCCCTCGGCACAGTCGCCTGGGGCGATATCGATGGTCTGGCTGCATTACAGTGCTGCGGGTCATGACACTGGCTCCATTAATGGTGGTTGGGTAGGTATCGCAGATCTTGACATTCAGAATTTACGCATCCATATGCGAACAGATAATGGTATGGTTGATCCGGCAGTCGCATATGCACTGGGTACTGCATGAGCATTTGGGACATGGGCTGATCTGCAGCATGTATGAGGCATTCTTGCTACTACTGATGGCGATCGTCCAGGCGCAGAAGGCTGCTTTATTAAGTGTCCTGGCGACTGAACAGTTACTGACGATTGATATTTACACCGATAGTGCAAACGCTGGTTACGACGGCAAAACGTACGTCCGGATCGGCCTTCCCACGTTTGAAATCACCATGGGCGACTTGACATTAAATGCGGGTCTGTGGACTAATACGACGCGACCAACACCCCGGATGTAGCAACTATCAGTCCCTGGGCCAGGTCTATATTGGTGGCTTGCATGTTCTGCTCGAAAAGAACAACTTTGTTGACATCTCCCAGAACGACACCGCTTCCGGTGTTCTCATTCACGTCGGCAATAACGGCTCTGCTGGTCGAAGCAATCCTGACTGCAACTAGTGCAATCGTTCACTGCTCTGTCCTGGGGCGATCTTGATGGTCTTGCTGCTTTCTCAGCTGGCCTTACCTAGTAACCAGGTGTACGGTGCCGGTTTCGTTGGTATTACAGGTATGGATCTTGCTATTGCAATGGATATGTTCATGAATATCAACGTCGGAACGGCCACAGGTTATGGTATTCCTGCTCTGGTCTGACTGCAGTTGTCATGGATAACTGCCCTGGCTAGCTTTGCTGATTTTCAAAGACGACTTTATTAGCAGGTTGGCCGCGAATGATCCCAGGATTGAAAGATGACTTGGCTTACATCCTGCATGAATGCTGGCACCATCAGCAGAACCTCCGTTGACATTGCTCTCAGCGGTACGTTAAGCATTTCCCACAATGGCAACCCAGGTCTTCTTGCTAACAATGCAGCTCTGGTTGGAACGTACATGGGACTGCTGCTGGTGCTACATAGCGGGTATCCTGGGTAACCTTTATATCGGCGGCCTCGACGTTGAAATCCTGGGTGATGCGTCATGCATACTGCTGGTCACACGCAGAGCTGGGTCTCTATCAGCGCACACTAAGATGGAGATGGTTGTATGATGATTTAGACTGCTGATAAAATCGCAGCAGGGAGATCCACCGGGCGGGCAACATGCCTGCCCGGTGGATTCACCTTTTTTAACAAAGCGGCGGACAAACCTTAAAATGCCGCAAACCGGAGGAACCGAAAATGAAAAAAAACATCCTGCGATACCTTTTATGTGCCATGATGTTTGCTTTGATTCTCGTTTCCGCCGCCTTTGCGGAATTGAAGATGGCGGACGAAAAAGAACTGGCCCTGACGAATGCTTCCGTGACCGGCGCGCCCGTCCAGGACCAAGCCGCGAACCCAGGCGTGATCCTCCCGGAAACGGACCAGACTGATCCGGCCTTGAACAAAGGGGCCGCCGCTTTTGCACCGGCCGCAAGCAATGTCAAGGATGGGTTGGGCTTGAACTTGAACATCAAAGGCGAGGGAACGTTTAAGTTTGAATTCGGCCCTTACCATACGAACACTTCAGGCGGCATCATCAGGCTTGAAACGCATTAAGAGACATCATCGCGGAGCTTTTTTTATGTCAGACAAAAGGGACACACGAAGCCACAACGGCCGCAACGCATTTGTTGCAGCCCTTTTCTTTATTTTCGTTGTTTGGTTGGCCGCCGGGCCTTTGTGCGCGGCGGGACCGGTTCATCTGACGGATGCGGAACTGTCCGGTGTTACCGGGCAGTCCGGAATCACCATCTGGACAGACGGTTCAGCCCGCCTCACCGCGGATTTCATTAAATTCTCCGATTCGGACAGCTCACCCGTTCATTGGCTGGAATTTCGCAATTTTGTCGTGGACGACGGCAACGGCGGGTATTTCAGCTGGGCCACACCCATCGATATACTATCGATCATCAATCATGAGATTGATCCTGCTAATCCGATTATCTTCGACCCCGTAACGCTCGATGTCGTGACAAACGCCGACGGGCAGACCCTCGTTGTCACCCAGGATTCCACACAGGTATCGCCCCGGTGGTACAGTGTCGGGGATTTCGTCTTCTGCGACCAGTCCCTGGGCAGCCTTCATCTGGACGCCTTGAGTATGGGACCTTCATTGAGCCGTTACGGCGCCCACGCGGACGGCACATCCGGCGTTGATTTTGATTTCCGGACAAAGGCCTACGCCCAGGCCTTCCGCTACACCTATAATTCATACAGACACCCTTTACCCTGACAGGGCATCCATCTTGTCCAGGCTGCAGACGTGATTGGGAAGCGATGGAATAGGCCGACGATCCCTCCAATCCGGCCACACTGGGACTTTACGGGAACCGACAATGTTTTTCGCATCGGCAGCACCAACTCGGGGGCTTCCACCTGGGGCACAACGACAGGCGGCGACATCGACGCGGGGAATAATCCCGCCAAGATCGACGTCGGCACGGACACAACAACAGGGGATCACCTCGCTGTTTCTCAACCTGCCCATGCAGGGAAGCCTGCGGGTGGAAAACGTCACCTTTGGTGGAAACAATTTCGGGCCCATTGCCATCGACGGCATGCGGGTTCACCGTCTGTCCCTCCAAATCTACTAAGGCCAATAGCAGGAGGGCAGGGAGGCTTTATTTGCGGGACTTAAGAGGGTCGATAACGACGAACATGACCGGACTAACGTATTCTTAAATGAAAGGCCGGTCTCAACCCCAGGCGCCGCCGCGGAAAAGGGTTCCGTGCGGACAGGAAAATGAAGATGCGGAAAAAACAACACCTCGTACCCTGTTTCCTGTTGGCCGCCGCCATCCTTTGCTTCCTATTTATTTCCCCTGCTTTTTCTGAATTTAAAAAAGTCAACGAGTGCGAACTGGCCCGGACGAACGCCTCCGTGACGGGCCAACTGGTCTCAACCCAGTGTGTTGCTAACGCTTCCTGGGAGGAGGATTCCGAGTGCAGGCCGGAGAATGCCTTTGACGCATGCACAGCCATGCTGACCGAAGGGGAGCCCGTCTCGAACGAGAGCAGCCTTTCCCCACCCAACGATCAAAACGAAAGTGATTGGCTGAAAGAAACGCAGGATTTCATGGACGGGTACTATCCCGTTTATAAGAAATTTTCCCCGATTTCGGTTGAAGCGGGAACAAACAGCTACGGGCTCTACTATGCCCCTGACGGCTCAACCTATATCCGGATCGGCCTGGGATCGCAGGAAGCCGGATTGGATGCGATGGACATCAACGTGACCCTGGGCTCCGAGGCTGAGAAAGCCGCCGGCCGGGCTCAGATTCTCGGCTCCCTCTATGTGGGCGGCCTGAGTGTCAAGTCTAACGGGAGCAGCTATGTTACCCTGTACAAGCAAGAAGGTCAGATGGGCCTTGGCGTCAACGTCGATGTAGAGCTTGACAAAATTAGACTCAACACCCTGTCCTGGGGCGATGCCGATGGTATCGGCGACAACACCAAAGCCGGCTTTGTGGGCTTGAAAAACACGGACATCAGCGGCATCACCGTAACCGGTCCCGTGAGCATGGAAGTCCGGACGGACGACAAAGGCGAACTTGCCCTGACCAAATTCATCCGCATGGACATTGGTTACGATCATCTGCGTAATCCGGCTCCCCTGGAAGTCGGTATTGCATCCCTGGATACGACCGTGGTCGTCGGCGACAAGAAGGATTTTTCCGGCAGCCAGGATGTCCTCGGCGAGCTTTACATGAAAGACCTGCAGATGAAT
>CAVSCG010000001.1:0-5784 GCA_963726395.1 uncultured delta proteobacterium | reverse complement strand
CCGACTTTAGTGCCCACATCGGATTTTACTGAAAGTTATTGTTTTCTTCCTGAAACAAAGCATCCAATAATTTTGACGAGCATACTCCCTTTCAAGCAGTAATCCTTATTGATTTAAATTCGACTCCTACCTGTGTTGACAGAATCTACGTGATTAAAGAGGGAAATTATAACGTACTGGTTTATCCGGTTCATGTAGAAAGCCAAATGGTTTAATTTATGGGTGGATGGTGAAAATCACGGACAATGAGAAGAGGGAGAGGCATCACCTGATCTGCGTCCCTAAAAGGTTAAATGTTTAATAATTAAAGACAAAGCGATCGAATTGGATCTGAAACTTATTATGGATTCGTGTCGGGCATACTACTTGCTAAATGTTGCCACGCAGGGAAAGTTGTGCTTCGCAAATAAAACGATTAAAAATATAATATTTTATTTTCGACGACTCGACAAAGGAGGGATGGAAGCAGCAGCTTTTTTATTTAAGCCCTCCTGAAGTGTTTTTGGAGACTATCACCATGCAGGAGAAAAAAGAAAATCAGATTTCCACAGCCGTTGAGGCATTCGTTCCTGAAATATACATGCCGCGCCTTCAGTTCTTCATCCGCATGCTTCTGGGAACTATGGCGTTAACATACTTTAATTTTATTCCAATTCCACCGCTTATTTTCACTGTAACCCAGATTAATCTCATTATTGTTTCCTATTATGCGTTTCATGTCTTCTGGTGGTGGTATTATAAGAGGTATGGCACAAAAATTATCATGCTTCGCCTGGGTTCATGGATAGACATCTTGGCAGCAGTCGTCGCTATTCTCTGCGATCCATTTACCATGCCCCCCATGATATTGCTACTCCTGGTTGCTGCCCTCGGCAATGGCATCCAGCATGGGCTTTATGTCATCGCCGAATCGATGATCGGGGCACTCATCCTCGGGTTAGCTGTGCTAGTCATACATTGCAGTCTTCTCGGGAAGTGGCCTCCCTATAATATGTACTTTTACGTATTCCTTATTGTTGTCGGTGTGTACTATTCATATCTTCTTGTGCGGCGTATTGAGCTGATGAAGATGGAAGCAATAAAAATCAGTGATTATGACAGTCTCACAGGGATACGGAATAGGCGGGCGTTTTTGAATGCTGCGGAATATTTGTTGTCTCTCAGTGGGCGGTCAACCATTCCTCTCGTATTTGTATTCGCCGATCTTGATAATTTCAAGACCGTCAACGATCAGTTTGGACATGAAATGGGTGACAAAGTTCTCAAGCGTTTTTCCGAAATGGCGCGATCGATCTTCAGGCAGTCCGATATCATTGCGAGATATGGCGGTGATGAGTTTGTGATGATTCTCACGAACGCTTCTCTTGGGGATGCGAGTTGGCGGTACAGAGATTCAGAATGAGTTCGGAAACTGGGCCCGGAATAGTGGATTGCAGACCGGCGTCAGTTTCGGTATGGCCATGGTATCGAAGGGGGAAAATAACCTCGATGATATCCTGCGACAGGCGGACGCTGCATTGTACGATGCGAAGCTGAAGGGGTGCGAGAACAGTAAGGCAGCCCCCATAGTTGAGACAAACAATAGGGCTGCTGAAGGTGAATCATTCAGCGAGGCTGCACAACTCCGCTCCATACCCGTTACACCTATTTTCCACCACGGCAGCGGCGAATGCTATCCGCCTGAGCAACCGGATGACCACTTACAGATAAACCTTTTCAACCAACTGGAAAAGAAAATGCTGGATAAGGAAACAGCCAATCAGCAGTTGCGGCTATTGGTTGAAGAGTATCGATTGCAATTTGAAAACATATTGGATGTTGTTTTTATGATTGGCACCGATTTAAATATACTTAGCATATCTCCTAGCGTGGAGAAATTACTGGGCTACAAGGCTGAAGATTTCATCGGCCAACCTGTTTCCGATTTAAGTCATATCTTGACTCCGCAATCGTTTAAGCGAGCGATATCCAATGTAAGCATGATGCTAAAAGGTAAAAATATTCCGGCAGCAAATTATGACTTTGTCGCCAAGGATGGAACCTTAAAGCATGCAGAAATTCATGGATCCCCCTTAATGCGTGATGGACAAGTTGCGGGTACGATTTCTGTTGCCCGCGACATAACCGAGCGCAAACATGCAGAGGAGGCCCTGCGGGAGAGCGAAGAGAAGTATCGCCTGATTTTCGAGTACTCACCCCTGGGCCATTTTTACTTTGATGAAAAAGGTATCATTGTTGCGTGTAATGATAATTTCGTCAAGCTTATCGGATCTTCAAAAGAAGCGATTGTTGGCATCAATATGCTCCAATTACCTGATAAAAAACTTGTTGAATCTATTCAGAAAGCACTGAATGGGGATACCGCATTTTATGAAGACGTTTACCATTCCACAACCGCGGGAAAAGCGACACCGGTAAGGGCTTTTTTTGCACCGATCAAAATTGGCGATAAAGGCATTCTTGGGGGCGTAGCAATTATCGAAGATGTCACCAACCACAAGCGTGCTGAGGAGGATCTCAAGAAATCCCTTGAACAATTGCGACGGGCCATGCAGGCGACGATCCAGGCGCTATCGCAGATCGTGGAGACGAAAGACCCTTACACCTCAGGGCACCAGAAGCGGACCACCAATCTGGCCCGGGCCATAGCCACGGAGATGCATCTCTCGTCGGATCAGATCGAGGGCATCCGGGTGGCCGGGGCGATCCATGATATTGGGAAGCTCTCCGTTCCAGCAGAAATCCTCAGCAAACCGTCGAAACTTGCCGCAGCCGAGTATTCACTGATCAAGGAACATGCCCGTCAGGGCTATGAAATCCTGAAGGACGTGGAATCCCCCTGGCCTCTGGCGGAAATCGTCCATCAGCACCACGAGAGAATGAATGGCTCTGGTTATCCCCGGGGGTTACAAGGCGAGGAGATTCTAATCGAGGCACGCATCCTGGCCGTGGCGGACGTTGTGGAAGCCATGGCGTCCTACCGTCCATATCGTCCTGCATTGGGGATTGAAAAAGCCTTGGAGGAGATTGAGAAAAACAAAGGTGTTCTCTATGATCTTTTAGCAGCGGATGCCTGCCTGCGCCTTTTCAAGGAGAAGGGTTTTAAAATCAATTAGTAACCAATCTATGCAAGGTTACTATACCTCTACCCAAAACTTGGAGATGGCAATAAAGTGCATTTTATTCTGATAAGGGTTACGATGCTGACTTTCAGATGGTAATACTTACATTAATTCTCAATCCAAAGTTGCGGGCATGTAAGTGGATGATGCAAGAAGTGACCATTTCCGAAAATTAAAACATCGATGATGGATTTTTCCCGTGATGTTCTTCCTGTAATTTTTAGAAACAATTATTTTAAAAATAGTGTACTCTTCAATTAATAATCAATATTTACCAAGGTATTCAAAATGAATGATGACGGCAAGACACAACAACAACTCATAAAAGAGCTAGCAGAGGTGCGCCAGCGAGTAATCCAACTGGAAAAAACAGAAGCAAGTCTTAAACAGAGTAATGCGACACATCGGGAAAGTGAGGAGATCTTTCATTTACTGGTGGATCAGATGACAGACAGTATGATCATTATCGACTGGGATGGAACAATCCGCTTTGCCAATGAGACTGCCTTGACACTGGTGGAGGTTGATTCCCATACAGAAGTTCTTGGCAGAAATATCGTTGAATTCATGGATTCGGACACTCTGCCCGTGATGATGGACGCATTGACCATGGCTAAGGCAGGCCATAAAGTCGTGAGAAAAGAAGGCAAGGTCATCACGGCAGAAAGTCAGGAAAAATGGGTGGAAGCCAGGGGAACGAAAGTCCATTTCCAGGGCTCTGATTGCTATATGGTCAACATCAGGGACATTACAGAACGCAAAAAGGCGGAAGAGGCACTGAATCAGGCGGAAAAGAATTATCACAATTCTTTGGATGGCTCCATCTTGGGCGTGCGGATTGTGTCTGCTGACGGAGTGACTCTCTATGCCAACCAGGCGACGCTGGATCTCTTCGGATTCTCCAGTTTGGATGAACTGAAAGCAACCCCTGTAACGAATCACTATACCCCGGAGAGTCTGGCTGAGAACCATCTCAGAATGGAACAAAGAAAACGAGGCGAGAGTGGACCGTTCAATTATGAAATCAGCATTGAAACGAAAGACGGGAAGGTTCGGCATGTCGAAGTCTTCCGTAAAGAAATCATTTGGGACGGCGCCGGACACTTTCAGGTGCTTTACCACGATATCACCGAGCGCAAGCGAGCAGAGGAGGCGCTGAAGGAAAGCGAGGATCGCTATCGAATCTTGGTGGAAAATGCGAGCGACATCGTCTACAGAACGGACAACACCGGACACTTCACGTTTGTTAATGCGGCGGCACTCCTCATTACGGGATACCAAGAGAAAGAACTTATCGGAAGGCATTACCCAACATTAATCCGCCCGGATATGCGTGACGAAGCCATGAAGTTCTTCGGCCGTCAGTTTGTGAAGAAGATTTCCAATACCTACTCCGAATATCCCATAATCGTGAAAGACGGCCGTGAGATCTGGTTCGGGCAAAACACCCAGTTGATCTTTCAAGACGGCAAGGCGGTGGCTTTTCAGTCAGTCGCCCGCGACATCACTGAGCGCAAGCGGGCAGAGGAAGCCCTCAGGGAAAGCGAGAACAGATACCGCGAGCTCAGCATTCTCGATGACCTCACCCAGCTTTACAATTCCCGGCACTTTTACAATCAGTTGAGGATGGAGATCGATCGGGCAAGCCGCTATCACCAGCCGTTAACCCTGCTCCTTCTTGATATCGACAATTTTAAATTATTCAACGACGCATACGGCCATCTCGAGGGAGATCAGGTCTTATCACGACTCGGTCAGGTACTCAAAAAACAATTGCGCCAGTCAGACTCCGCCTATCGTTACGGCGGTGAAGAGTTCATTATCCTGCTGCCCATGACCACCAGCAAGGACGCCGCCGTTGCGGCGGAAAGAATCCGGACAGATTTCAAGGAAGAGAATTTTTCGCCGATTACTGGTAAAGACGTGCATATGACGGTGAGCATCGGGATGGGGCAGTACCAATCCCAGGAAGATATGAAAACCTTTGTAGCTCGGGTTGACCAGCTCATGTACCAGGCAAAGAAGAATGGCAAAGACAGGGTTAGTTCCGAGTCATAACCTCAAAAGCAGTTCAAATAGTAGCCCTCACTTTGATCCCTTAGCTGAGAATGAGGATTGGTAGGTGAACTCAGCAAGCACTTCTTCCTGTAGTCAAGCATGCCGCAATTTTGATAACATACTCCCTTTCAATTGGTAATATAGATCTTATTGTTTATATATTTCAGTTGTCCATATAGTTCCTTGACAATTCTCGCCAAATTTCCGTATCATCTAACCAGATACAACATTTACCTCCCCCTGAAGCGCTTAACAACACTCATCAGGACTTAGCCTAATTGCCACAAGCTGAATGGTTTTCCTCCAACATTGACACCTAGGAGATGTGAACCATGATTTGCCCGAAATGTGGGAGCAGAGAAAACCCTGCCAGACAAGAAATTCTGCCGTGAGTGTGGTTCTGATTTAAATCTTAGTCTGTCCCAAGTGTTCATCCGAAATTCTTCCTTCAGATAAATTTTGTCACTGCCTGTCGTTATGACCTTAGGACTGTTCCCTCTGCTGTTCCCGATAAGTCACCAGATCAAAAGTCCCCCTGAAACAAAGAACACCCATTTCCCAATCTGACAGCGAACGTAAATATATAACCGTCCTTTTCTCAGAC